>CAWDOI010000001.1:0-43128 GCA_963803835.1 uncultured Acidobacteriota bacterium
GTCGGACTGAATCTTGTGAGCAAACGCTTGTAGAGTGATTCATGGAGATTCGGACCGAAGCGCTCCGCGCGCACTCAGGTCCTGCCCTCCAGAGTCTTCGTGCTGTATCGAGGGCGATGATCGTATTCAGGGGGACTTTACCAAGAACCGGCCCTTTTTGGTCCTGGCTGAGGTTTTGGCGAACCACATCGCAGTAGGAATACACGCCGGGAGAGTTCTGGATCAGGCCAGGGCCGCTGTCGGTTCTCTTTGTGCTCCAGAACCGCGCGACTGCGATCCGCGAATACCACGCCGCTTGCAATTGCGCGCGTACTCAACACTATCGTAGAGTGGTCTTGGTATTTCTGGAATCCGTCATGTCCACTGTACACTCGAGCCGAAGAAATCGTGTTTTTGTTCTCGCCAACCGAGTCGCATGGATAGAAGTTCTTTGACCGTTAGGTCTGCAAGCGCACAAAAAGGAAATGTTCTTGGCTCAGGCAACAATAGCCAGCTTCTTCATTCTGGTTGTCCTGGAAATCGGCGCTGCGTTGCCGCACTGTGCGGATTCAACTTCGTACGCGTCGGGGCAGAACGCTGTGAAAGTCGAGCGGCTCGATCCCGCCGCAAACGACATCATTCCAAATGGTGCCACTTTGCGAAGGCTAGCCACCGGATTCGGCTGGACGGAGGGGCCCATCTGGATTCACGATGGCTCCTTGCTCTTCGCCGATATTTCCAGCAACAGCATCCGCAAATTGAGCCCTCCTGACACGGTGACCATATATCTGCAACCCAGTGGGTATAAAGGAACGACAGCGTACGGTGGACCGGAACCGGGCTCGAACGGTAGACGCTTGACGGACGCGGGCGCCTGACGGTCGCCGGACATGCCCAGCGCGATGTTTACCGGCTCGAATCGCTTAGCGATCCAGCGAACGCAACCGTCCTTGCCGATACTATGAGGGCAAGCGCCTCAATAGTCCCAACGACCTCGTTTACAAATCGGACGGGTCCCTCTACTTCACGGATCCACCCTACGGTCTGCCAACGCAGGGAGATAATGATCCGGCGAAGGAATTGAAGATCAATGGCGTTTATCGCCTTGCGACGCAATTGACCAAAAGCCCGGCGCGCCTCCGCGTCGGGATAAATGCCAGCTTCTCGTACAGGATCTGCCGCGGCCAATGGCATCGTCTTTTCACCGGATGAAAAATACCTCTACGTCGACAATTCGGAACCACAGAAACTCTGGATGCGATACCGCGTGAAAGCGGACGGGACGCTTGGCGATGCTACGATTTTCTACGATGCAACGTCCGATACGCGCGGGGGAGGTCCTGACGGAATTAAGGTTGATAAAGCAGGGAATTTGTACGGCTCGGGTCCAGGTGGTTTGTGGATTTTCTCTTCGGCAGGGAAGCATATCGCCACAATAATCACCCCTGAGCCCGTTGCAAATCTCAATTGGGGTGGCAGCGATGGGAAGTCGCTCTTCATCACCGCAACCACGAGCGTTTATCGCATCGATTTGAAAATTTCGGGCGTCCGCCCGTAACTGCAGCCATTGGTGGAGGCGAGCGCGATGTTCGCGCTCGCTCCCTATTCTTGCGCGCGCGCGATGCAGTCGATTTCCACTTTGAATCTTGGCAATTGGACGCCAACAGTTGTTCGTGCCGGCTGATCTTCGGGAAAGAACTCGCGGTAGACCTCGTTCATCGCTTCGAAATCCTTGAGATCGCTCAGGAACACGCCGACGCGCACGACTTCGCGCAGAGAACTTCCGGCCGCCTCTAATACATCCTGAATATTCATGAGCGCGCGTCGAGTTTCGGATCGAATGTCTCCGTACTCGATCTCGTTTGTCTCGGGATTGATCGGAGCTTGCCCGGCGACGAAAAGAAATCCGTCAGCTATCACTCCTGGTGAATATGGCCCCTTCGGCTTTGCTGCTTTTGGCGGATGAATTGTTTTGCGCATGAGCGCTCCCGTGAATCCTTTTACGTAGGTTTTTAGCTTTCAAGTCCGCGAGATCAGCTTTGAGTTGCCAAATCGTCGCGCGGACTATTCTTCGAGCTCTTCCAACTCGTGTTCTGACACGCAACCGTCACAATTCGCGGCACAGATTCTAACACGTCCGCTCTCCGTGAAATTCGATGCCGCGCGACGTCCCTTGACGGAACCGTTCAGCAACGTCAACATGAGCGCGGTTGCTGAATCTCGTTCGGCGGGTCGCAAGTACCGAATACTATTCAGGGAAAGCTCCTCCGCGCAGATGCGCGGGGACTGGCCGAGTCGGGTGACACACCGAATGCAAATTGCGCCCGTCATGCGCGTGATTGTCATCGGGGCGGGATCGATCGGAGAACGGCATATCCGCGCCTTTCGCCACATCGAAGGAGTCTCAGTCTCCCTTGTTGAGCCAAAGGAAGTTCGGGCGAGAGAAATCGCGGATCGGTATGGATGTGCCAATTCGTTCATCGATCTCAGTGCAGTTCCTTTCGATAGATTTGACGCTGCCGTGATTGCCACGCCAGCGGATTCCCATGTGTCCATAGGAGTTCTTTGTGCCCAGGCAGGACTGCATTTGCTAATCGAGAAGCCACTTTCGGCGAATCTAGCGGGAATCGATCGCTTGATTGCACTCTGTGAAGAAAAGAAATTGACTGCTTCCGTCGGATACACGCTGCGATTCCATCCCGTCGTCGCAAAGTTGCGGGACCTCGTGCGGGCTGGAACGATTGGCGCACCAATTTCAGTCCACTCAGCGTGCACGCACTACCTCCCGGATTCGCGGCCTGATTACCGCCGGGCCTACTACGGTTCTGCAAACGCAGCGGCGGGCGTGATCCTTGATCTGAGTCATGAACTGAACTATCTCGAGTGGATTTTCGGGGCACTGCGACTCGATGCAAGCCGCCGCGCGCTGGTGCCGGAATTGGGCATCTCTGACGAGGGAATTGCCGATTTGTGGCTGAGTTCTCGAATCGGCCTGTTGGCGGGAATCCATCTCCACGCTGCCGATCGCTGTGTTAGGCGCGAGTGTCACATCGCAGGAAGCGAGGCGGCGCTTACTGCAAATCTCTTGACCGGAGAGATTCTCGTCACGGGCACTGGCGGCGCGAACCGCCGATACGAAGAGCTCAACGAACGCGACACGTGGCATATCGATCAGGCCCGTGATTTCCTTGACGCGATCCAAAAGACCCGCCCTCCGCGATGCACTCTACGAGAAGCGCTCGCCACATTGTCCGTTTGCCTGGAAGCAATGCGGTCGCCAATGCAAGAGATCACGACCGTTGACTCGACGACAGCCACGCCGGGAAGCACCGCGATCGCTTAGATTGAAGTCCATCCGCCATCCACGGGAATGTTTTGTCCGGTGACATAAGCGGAGGCATCTGAAGCCAGGAACAGAGCGGCGCCCTTGATGTCGTCCGGAACGGCCATGCGTCCAAGAAGTGTGCGATGCGAATAATTTTTGACAAAGACTTCAGGGGCATCGGCTGTCCAAAATCCTCCCGGCGACATGCAATTGACGCGGACTCCGAACGGGCCCAGGAAACTCGCCAAATAGCGCGTCAGGCCGATAATTCCGCTCTTCGCGAACGAGTAATTCACGGGATTCGACATGGCCGTGCCCTCATAGATTGAGAAGTCCGGTCCCACGACTCCGTAGATAGAGGAAATGTTGATGATCGAACCCGATCGTTGAGCCTGCATCGGTTCGGAAAATATTTGGGATGCGAGGAAGACGCCGGTGGAATTCACCCGCATCGTTTCTTCCCAATCGTGGGCCGTCGTGTGCCGCAAGTCTCCGCCGGCCCTTGCGACGGCATTGTTGAACAAAATGTCGAGTCGCCCATGCCGCGTCAGAATTTGATCGCGTAGGTCTCGGATTTCCTGTTCTGATGAGAGATCGAGGCGCTCGCCTTCCGCTCTCGAACCCTCCTTAGTGAGCTCTTGAGCAAAAGCGGTGCACCGTTCGGCATCGCGCGATGCGACGATGACGATCGCGCCGGCCTCGGCGAGGGCACGCGCTATCGGATTGCCAACGATCCCCGTTCCGCCGGAAACCAGAGCGATCTTTCCATCAAGTCGAAAGAGGTCCAAAGCGCGCTTCATTCCGCTTCACCGGTTATCAAAAACGTTCCATCGCCTGGAGTCACGACGGGCCACGATCGAATCAAAGCAACGACGCCGTCGCGAGCGGCGACAAAGCTTTCGATTGTCTCCGAGTGAAGATCGACGGTACGTCCGAGTCGTTTTCCAGCGTTCACATGCTCGAGAAGCTCAACCTCGGGAATCAAGAAACCGCTTTTCGTGGCGACGAGCGATTCATCAATATCTCCGCTCCCGATCAAATGCGTCTCGATCTTGCCCGGCGCCGGCTCGCCCGGCAAGATTCGCAGATGGCGCATCAAGTTTTGGACGCCGTTCATAAACATTTGCAAATCATCCGGATGGATTCTTCCGGCGCCGCGAGCCTCGGTGTACAGCCACGGAATTCCGTTTTGCTTCGCAAACGAAATCGTTCGGCCCGGAGCGACCTCGGGGTGGCCCCAGATTACCGTGGCACCGAACGCATTTGCGGCAGCGCGCGATCGCGCGTCGGCGGCATCGTAGCCAAGCATTGTCGGCATGAGGAGTCGCGCACCCGCGCTGTGGAGGTCCAGAAAGAACCCCGCATGTTTGATAATCGAATTTCCCAGCACGTATGCAATGGCCGAAGTCGGCCCGCCATCCAAGCTTCCGGGGAACGCGCGCGCGAGGTTGGCCTGATCGAGAGGGCTCAGGCGCGTGCCATTCCAAAAAGCCGGCGGATTCGCAACGGTTACCGCAAGGAAGTCTCCCGCCATGTCATCGACGTTTAACGATCGAAATGTTTCCAGAATCGTGCGCACGCCCTCGTACTCGTCGCCGTGAACACCGGCAGTTACAACAAGCGTTTGTCCGGCGCACCGCCCTCGCGCGAGCAAAACCGGCAGGCTCGTTCCCTCGACCCACGGATCGAGAGACAGGTCGAGTGCGTGCTTCCGGCCCCGTTCAAATTGAGCCGGGTCGAATTCCGTGCTGGTTATTCTCTCGATGGACAGACCTCTTACAGCCGCTACTAGTAGGTCAAAAATCCGCCATCAACGAGAAGCGTCGCGCCAGTCACAAAACTGGCTTCATCCGAAGCAAGGTATGCCACCGCGTAGCCGATATCGCGGGGCGTGCCACGGTGTCCGAGCGGCGTTTCTCTGACATAGCGCTTGGAAGCGCCGATGTCTCTTTTTTCTGCTGTGATATTGGCGCTAGCTTCCGTATTGATATCTCCAGCGGCGATACTGTTTACACGAATCTTATGCGGCGCGAGTTCAAGCGCCATCGTCTGTGCGAGCGAAACCTGTGCAGCTTTAGTGGCGCAATAGAGACTCGCGAATTCCTGCCCCGCATAAGCGCCGACCGAGCTAATGTGAATGATGCTGCCGCCCCGGCCCCCGCTCACCATACGTTTGGCCACCGATTGCGAGCAATAGAACGTGCCCTTGAGGTTCGCATCGACGATGGTGTCGACCGTGGCCCGATCGCATTCGAGCATCGGCGCGATGGCGGGCATTCCAGTCACGCTAGCGTTGTTCACGAGGATGTCGATTCCGCCGTAACGCCGCATCGCCGACTCAACGACTTTCTCGACGGCGTCCGGATCTCGAATGTCAAGGCTTTCCGCAACAACTTCCGCCGGGCGCAATCGTTCGGCTGCATGCTGCACCAACTCAATCCGCCGCTGCGCCAGCACGAGCTTGACGCCTTTTTCGGCGAGAACTTCGGCGATACCAAAGCCGATGCCCATTCCGCCGCCGGTGATCAGAGCAACTTTTCCTTCGAGGCTCATATGGCGTCTAAAGGATACATGGGCCGTTTCAGACGTTTATACGGGAATCGCCGGACATCCGCAGCGGCCAATCCCGGAGTATCAACTTCAATGATACGTTTCGCGATTGGCTCGTACGCCGCGCGATACGCGATTGCGGCTTTGACCACCACGATATTCAGCCTAGTTGGTTCGATGCCGAGAGCTCGCAATTGTTGAAGATTCCACATCGGCATCCGCCGCTCGTTGAGGACAACGAGAATTCCGCCCGTGTCGATTACGGCGGTGCGGCCCTGGTCGTCCACGACGCCATCGCGCATCGGTCCGATATTTTTGTATACACCATCACTCAAAGTTCGCACGACTCCTTCGATCTCCACTGGGCTGCCATGAAGAGGATCAACCTTTCCGCCGACTGCGACTCGTACACGCTGGCGCACCCCAGCTTTTTCAGCGACTGCCACGGCATCGGGATCGCAAAGCAAGACCAGGGCGCCTTGAGCCTTTTGCTTGAGGAGTTCTGCCAAAAGTATGGTGCCATCGCCGGGAGTTCCTGCGCCGAGGTTGTCACCCACGTCCACGAGGACCGTCAACCCTTGATGCTCCGCCATCGCTTGGCGGACGGCTGCCGCGGGTCCGGGCAGAGTCACCTGGAACTCGTTCCGCCGGTTCCACACAAAATCCGCCACGCGCTCTGCCGCGCGCAATGCAACTTGCTGATCCTCTTTCGCGACCGCGTACACGCTGAATCCCGCGTCCGGAACATCGGAATACGGAAACCCCGCAGCCACGGTAACGGCCAACATGTCCGGAGCTTGTTCGATCTCGTTCGCTAACGCAATCGCGTCTGACATCGGTGGCCGCTCGGTCAATTGCCTCAGGATGTGGGGAAACAAAGGGCGCCGCGCCAACGCCAGCTTCGGCCGCAGCCCACTCTGTATCATGCGCTGCAAAATATCTGCAGCTTCCCGGCCGCGTTCCGCTTGATCGATGTGCGGGTAAGTGTCGTACCCAACCATCGCGTCGGGCCAGCGAACCATCTGATCGGTTACATTCGCGTGATAGTCGAGCGTCACAACAAGAGGTGTACCTGGGCCAATTGCCTGCCGTACTCGCCGGAGCAATTCTCCGTCGGCGTCCGGAAATGAATCGGAGACCATT
Organism: uncultured Acidobacteriota bacterium; assembly: GCA_963803835.1. Classification (GTDB taxonomy): domain Bacteria; phylum Acidobacteriota; class Terriglobia; order Acidiferrales; family UBA7541; genus Palsa-147. The sequence goes on from CAWDOI010000001.1 coordinate 6,998, forward strand.
GACCCATGCAACGCAAGCAGCACTCCCGCGAGAGGTAATTCCTGCTGCAACCGGGTGATCAACGAGGTGCTGAGCGTTTCAAATGTTTCGTTCGTGAGTGGACCGGCCGGCATTCCCCACGCAGCAACAGTGGGAACTAGATCAAATCCGTGTGTCTTCGCGCCTTCGATGAATCCGCCCAGCTCGGAGCACGTGCCCTTCCAATGCTCGAAAATCTCACGGCCATAGTGCAGGTCCTTCTCCTCGAACCTCTCGATCGTCATCGGCTGGGAGAAAAACGTGTTCGATTCGTGATAGATCAGCCCTGCGGCTACACGCGTCATCGATTTCTTTCTGAAATGCTGCGTTCGAGTTCACCGGGATCGATCAGCGAGGCGGCGTGGCGCGCCGCCGCAATTTTGATCGAGTCGGGATCCTTGAAACCGTGCCCGGTGACGACGCAAACAATATAATCGTCTGCATTCACGACTCCCGTCCGCACGGCACGATTCAGGCCCGCGACCGCCGCGGCTGCCGCCGGTTCGCAGTAAATGCCCTCGCGGGCGAGCATCAAGCGCTGCGACTCAAAAACCTCTTCGTCATCAACGCCAAATCCCACGCCGCCGGATTTCCGCAGCAAATCGAGCGCCAGGCTTGCGTCGATGTCATTCGGCACCGATAGGCCGCTGATTCGAGTCGTGCTCTCAACCGGCCGAATTTCGCTGTCGCCCCGCGCAAACGCGGCAATCACGGTTGAGCATCCGTTCGGCTGAACGGCGTGGACGCGTGGCCGGCAGGTCGCGGATGCATGAAATCCACGAGACACCGCCGAAAAAAGTCCACCGCCCCCGATCGGCACGAATACGTGGTCGATGCGCGGTGTGAGCTGACGCTGTAGTTCGGTGGAAAGTGACTCGACGCCGGCCATTCCTTCCGGGCAGTAGCGATATGCGGAGATCACGAGCGGCAGACCGCGTTCCGCCGAGAGCCGCGAGAGGCAGCCGAAAACCTCATTTGTCACCGTAGGCGACGTGATGAAGCCGCGCACACGAATCACTTGCGCGCCGTGCGCCTGCATCTGCTCGAGCTTTCCGAGCGGCGCATGCTCGTTCACCACAATCGCGCACGTTATGCCGTAACGGGCGCAGTATGCTGCTAGCGCAGAACCGGCATTCCCCGAAGAAGTCGCCATGCAGGCCTTCGCGCCAATGCGCAGCATTCGAGAGACCTCGGCTGCGGCGAATCGGTCCTTGTAGGAGCCCGAGGGATTGCAGCTTTCGAGCTTAAAAAACAGATTCTCCAAACCAAGTGCGGGGCCAATGTGGACACTTCGGATGAGAGGTGTGTTGCCCTCGCCTAAGTCCGCCCTTGTCATTCAGTCGATTCCTTCCGCGCACGGCTCCCGAGCTTTACGGGAACTGTTTAATCCCGTTCTCAAAGCCCTTCACGAGGAACACATGATCGTTTCCTCCCGTGATGATGCGCGCGCCGCGGTCGAGCGCCTGCCGAATCGCTTCAGGCGTGCCGGTCGGAATGCCCCACCACTTGTTGGCCTTGGCCGCGGCATTCGCCACGCGATCGATGGCCCTTTGCACAATGGGATGATTGAATTGGAAGGGAACGCCGAAGCTGATTGTCAGGTCAGCGGGACCCACGAAAAGCACGTCGACGCCATCTGTACTTGCAATTTCTTCCACGCAATCGACGGCGTCGCGATCCTCGATCTGCAGTGTGAGAAACGTCTGCTCGTTGGCATGCTTCATGTACGCGATTGAATCCGCAAGCATGTAATCTGCGTCAGGTCCTGCTCCATCGAAACCGCGGGCACCGAGCGGCGCAAAGCGCGCCCATTCGACCCACTGCCGCGCTTCAGCAGCACTGCGGCAGTGGGGGATCATGATGCCGTTGGCGCCGGATTCGAGCACTCGCATCGGACTCGAGTAGCCGGTTTTCAGAATGCGGACCATCAAATCGATTCCTGCAGCTCGGCACGCGAGGGCCATGGGCGCCACGACCCCGTAATCGAAGTCCCGGTGTTCCATGTCGAGCCAGACAAGGTCGTATCCAACCCTGCCAATCAATTCCGCGAGCCACGGTTCAGTCACGCGGCTGAGGATGGCAGTTCGGACGAAACCTCCCGAACGCAGCTTCTCGAGAGTCTTGCTCGTGATCATGATTTCCCTTTCGCTAACTGGACTTCACTGTACGGATACGCTAGCCACTCGAAGCTCGAACTTTAAACTGCAATTCGGAGTCGATGCACGCGTATTCTGCCTTGGCCGCCTTCGATGCTCCAGTGCGCTGCCAGAAATTCATTGTCCGGCAAGCGCAACAAGGAAGGCTGACCGAATTTCAGAGCCGCAAACATCTCAGCCATCGCCAGTCCATGAGTAGTTCGGTAGCCCGCCGACGGAAGCCAAATCGCTTTTTGCTCGATCGCTTTCCAACGATTTTTCGAGAAATCGACCACCCGCACGTAAAGTCCGGGATCGGAGCCGCGGTGGGAATGGATCGATGCGAGGTATTCGTCGCCAAGCCAAATGACATTCGCCGCCTGCCCCATGTGGCCGGTATCTTCGGGCTCCGACCATGAGAGTCCGCCGTCCACCGAGTACGTGACCTGATTCGGAAAGTGCTGGGCGGTCGCGGCATTGTAAGCCCATACGATCGCGACGAGCCGGCCGGGCTGCATCTCGCAGATGCGCGCTTCATACGGCGTGATATTTCGCCAATTATAAAAAACCTGGTCGTCCTTCCACGTGCGGCCGCGGTCTCGGCTGCGGAGCAAAACGCCGATAGGACCGCTTGGATTCGATCCGTCAGGCAGCTTGAAAAGCGCGCCGACCCCAAGAAGATCGCCCGAGTGTGTCTCGATGCACGGCCCCGATACTTCGATGAGTTCCGGCCAGCTACGTTTAATTACCGTTGGCTCGTCCCAGTGGTGGCCCTCATCCCTCGAATAACTGACAATGTTTTCTCCTGGAAGAAAGCCATTCGTCTCTTCGATTGCGGGGCCTTGCTCCGGATCTTCTCGAAAGAATCGATATCCGATAGCGACCAACTCGCCATTGCGTAGCGCGGTTGGTTTCAACGAATCACTTGTCTGAATTTTTTCGCGGGACTTGTCTGCCAGCGGGGCTTGCAGTGTCCAAGTTCGCCCTCGATCCTTGGAGCGAGTGACATAAGTTGTTCCCGTCGGCGCATCGAAGGCCTCTCCCAGTTCGAAAAGACACAGAATGTCGCCGGATGGGAGATCGGCCAGTCCGGGGAAATAACCATGCCGGCTGTGCAAATTAGGCTTCGGATTGTCGTAGGCGACGTAACTCTCGAGATACTCGATCATCCAGCATCTCCGTGTTGAAAGCGCGCGGCGAAGTACCCGGCACGGCGCGTCGGTCGCAAGAATCCAGCCAAATGCCGGTCGGGAAGCGAATTCCAAAGGAATCCGGAACGGACCCAGCATTGTCGACAGTCGGCAGAGTACATCAGTTTCCTGCCCCCGTCGACAAGGAAGAGAACTGAAATGGATGTCGAGCGTTCCCGGAAGCCGGACCGTGCAAACTTTGCCGGACTGCCGGGAGAGATTTGCACGGGGGCGCCAGCGAGCCGAAGATTAGCACTTGTGCGAAGGCTCGGCGGGTGATATATCGAGTGTCGACTGTCGACAGAGATGCGTTCATACGTGCGCAGCGGCAGGCGTCACGTTAGGGAGGTGAAAATATGGCCATTTTGCGCATCGGAATTATCGGTTCCGGCTTCATGGCGCTCACTTATTCGGAGGCAATCGCTCACCACGTGAAGGACGCGAAGTTGATCGCGGTCGGCGGCGGATCGCGCGCGAGCACGCTGGCGGAGAGCTACGGCGTCGCTGCGGAGCCAAGTGTCGACGCTTTGTTGAACCGCCCCGACATCGACGCGGTCGTGATCACTTCGCCGGACCAGAATCACTGCGAACAAACCGTTGCAGCGGCCGCAAAGGGCAAGCATGTGCTCGTGGAAAAGCCGATGGCGCCCAACGTGAAGGAATGCGACGCGATGATTGCCGCCTGTAAAAAAGCGGGCGTCAATCTCGCCGTCGTGAAAACGGAGCGCTACCGTACGCTGACGCGCCGCGCCAAGCAATTGATCGACGAGGGCGCGATTGGCCGGATCTGCATGTTTCGTACTGTTTCGTGCTACCCCGTGTCTCTCGGTTCTTACATTTTGACGAGCCGGCCGTTCTACAAGGATCCCGCGAGCGGCGGCCTCTTCATGAGCATCGCGTGCCACAACGTCGACTTCTTATTCTGGTTGACGGGAGGACACGCCACGCAGGTTTACGCTCAGGCGAACACTTACAGCGACCTTGGCGTCGGAGAACAGAGTGTGATGGCGCAAATCCGGCTTGCCGACGGAATCATGGCCGACATGTGGATCTCTTCCGAATTGCCGCAACCGAGTTTTCCGAGCAGTGAAGTGCGCTTTCAAGTGGTCGGCACGAAAGGGATGCTGGACTTCGAGAATTACGAGTATCTGGATTTAAGCCGCGGCGAAAAGTGGGAGCGAGTATTCGTTCCGCAGCGATTCGATTACATCAACGACCCGAAATCGCCGATACGTCTCGAGCCTCACAACGGTGTGGTTCAGGAATTTGTGGATAGCGTTTTGGAAAAACGCTCGCCGAAAGTTGGTGGCCCGGCCGGCCGCGCGGCGGTAGAGGTTTGTGAAGCGTGCCAGTTATCCGCGCGGGATCACCGCGCGATTGACTTGCCGCTGCCGTCTTGAGCCAAACACCGATTCGATTTCATCGCCGTCCGCGCGCGCATTTCTACTTCGAGAAAATCAGCAGATCGGCGTCCTTCACGCTTGGGGCGTTTGTGATGCGTGCCACAAGGCATCCCAAGCCAAACGTGATCGCGCATCCGACCAGCGCATACCAAATCCAGGAAACTGAAGTCAGATTTGCAACTAGAACAACGGCGGTCAATCCGCCCGCCGCTCCCACCAACGCCGAGAGTCCGTCGGTACGGCGCGTCAGCATTGCAAGCATGAAGATTCCAAGCATCACACCGCCGATAAAGCTATTCACCTTGTCGTACGCATACGCCAATTGGCCCAGCCGGCTGACGAATAGCGCGGCAACTGTGGCAATCGCTCCCCATCCGAGCGTCGCGAATCGCGCGACGCGCAGGCATGCGGCATCGTCGGCGGACGGGCGCCATAAACGTCTGTAGAAATCCACCACGGCTGCGGTGGTCAGCGAATTGATCCCACCGCTCATGACTGACATCGAAGCCGCGAAAATGGACGCGACGATTAATGCCCGAAGTTCGGTCGCGATGTGTCTCTCCACGAAAAAAGGAAGCACGGCATCGGACGAGACCATTGATTGTGATTCGCCGGCGTGGCGAAAGTAGTAGACCGCGAGGATGAGTCCCGTCGCCTGGAGCGGCAACGTGACGATCACCTGGAGAATCGTTTGAAATAACAGCGCTTTCTTACACTCCGCTTCCGACCGCGCAGTCATGTAGCGCTGCACAATGATCTGGTCTGTGGTGAACGTATTGAGAATAAAAAATCCGCTTCCAATTAGAACTGCCCAGAAAGTGAACTCGCGATTGAGACTGAGCGTAAAGTCGAAGAGCTTCGTCTTCCCGAGAGCATGTGCCGTACGCCAAATTTCGGACCACCCACCGCCAATCTGCGAGTAAGCGACGCTGATAACCGCGGCCATTCCCAGCACGACCATTGAAAACTGGATGAAGTCTGTCCAGATCACCGCCCGCATGCCGCCGAGCGTCGTATAAACCGTCGTAAATAGGCCCATCAATAAAATGCTTTCGTAGAGCGGCAGACCCGCGACGGTCGAGAGCTCCAAAGACGGCGCGTAGATGACGATTCCCATGTAGAAGCCGCGGAGAATCAGGAAGAGGAAGCTTGTCACGGTACGAACGCGGACGTCGAAGCGCCACTCGAGATACTCGTATGCCGTCGAAAAATTCAGACGATGATAGAACGGAACTAAAAAGCAGATGACGATTGGCATGACGACGATTGGGCCCATCATGAGCATCGGCAGAAGTTCGAGGTCGCGCCGGTATGGAAAAAGCCGTCAATCCCAAATAGGCAATTGCGCTGAAGTTTGTCGCGATGATCGAGACGGAAATCGGAATCCACGCCACCGAGTGACCGGCAAAAAAGAAATCGTGCGTGGTCGATTTTCAGCGGTAGAAGAAACTGCCAATGCTGACGATGCCAACGAGATAAACGAGAAGCACAACGAAATCGGGAATCGAAAACGTTGAAGGGCCCGGGGAGGCCATCAGCCCGCGGCCCGCTCAATCGCCAACAATGTCGCGTTAATATCGTCATCCGAATGTGCAGTGGAGATATACCAGCGGCCGTCGGGCAGGATGGAGACGCCCTCGTCGAGTAATGCAATCGCAAAATCGCGGTACTTCGCTTGATCGGCGGCGAGCGTGTCGCGGTAATTGTTCGCGCGGTTCTCCATGAACGAAAGCTGGAAGACTGGACCGCCGCCCGAAGTGACAACTTTTAATCCGCGCTCGAGAAGAGCTCGCTCGAGACCGAGCCGCAACTTTTCTCCGTGTTTCCAAAGGTCCTCGTAGATCGTTTCTCGACCTCTGGAAAGAATCTCCAGCGTCGCTTTCGCCGCAGCCAGGGCCAGTGGATTGCCGTTAAGGGTTCCTGCGTGTACTACTTTGCCCGACGCGATCAGATCCATGAACTCTCGTTTGCCTGCCAGCGCGCTGACGGCTACACCACCGCCGAGAGCTTTCGCGTACGTCGCAAGGTCCGGCATAACGCCGAAATGCCCTTGCGCCCCGGCGAGATGTAGCCGGAATCCTGTGACCACTTCATCGAAAATCAAAAGCGCACTGTATTTCTGCGTGACGGAGCGAAGATACTCGAGAAAGCCAGGATTCGGAGGAATGCATCCGCTATTGCAAAGAATCGGCTCGCATATCACGGCGGAAATTTCGCCCGCATTTTCCGAAAAGATCCGCTCGACGGACGCCAAGTCATTCCATATCGCGACAAACACGTCATCGTGCCGCTTTTGGCCCGCGCCCGCGCCAATGGGAGCGCCGTTTGCCGATTGCAATTCCGCCGCCGTCGGGTGATAGCTGACGAGAACGCTATCGTCCCAGCCATGATAATGCCCTTCAAATTTTAGGTATTTGCGGCGTCCCGTCGCTGCTCGCGCCAATCGAAGAGCCACCTGCACGATCTCCGTGCCACTGTTGGCAAAGCAAACAAAATCACAACAGGGAACGATGCCGGCGATGAGCTCAGCAACTTCGAATTCGAGATCATGTTGCGCGCCGAAAGTGAAGCCGGTCTTTAACCGGTCGGAAATCGCTGCGACCAGTTCCGGCGGAGACTGTCCCAGAATCAATGGCCCCCAAGCGAGCCCATAATCGAGATACGTGTTTGCGTCGACGTCGACCGCATGACAGCCGTACCCGCGCTGGAAATAGAGCGGATAAGGGCGAGCGTTGCGGCGAAGGCCGCTCGAAACGCCGCCGGCCAGCGATCGCTGCGCTCGTAAGAATCGTTCGTGAGAGCCAGGCGTTTTCGTCCGAACCATTTCTTCGTGTTGCGTCGCGCTGAACGATTCGACCGTCATGCGGATAAACGCTCCGTTGGATTGTGATCGCGCGCAACACTGTGGCGTCACCAGAAGCGCGATAAGTGTTGCAGCAGCGGACAGCTAAAAAATCAAATCACCCTGACCGATTTGACGAGGAACAAATCCGCGCGCGAGCTGCCCAATTGCGGCATCGATATGGTGCTGTCCGTTGCGCAGCGTAAACAAGCCGTGCCCTGGGAATAATCCCTCGATCCCCAGATTTTCGACCTTTCGCAGGTCCGCGCGATATCCGCTCATGCCCGATCCTTCGGCATTGATCACGCCAAGTACACCCCCATAAAAGATCACGTCGGCAGAAAATAGGAACGGATGGCGGTCGACGTGAACGAGGAAGCACGCGGAATCCTCACTGTGTCCCCGCACTCGGATGACTTTCCAGACTAATCCTCCCGCTTCGAATTCCTCGGCATCCCCCACTGGCTTATCTACTTTGCAGGGCGAGAAACGAAAATCCGCTGGGTAGATACCCTGGTTTCTCGCTAGGCGAAGACCGCTCGCCTCTTCGTCGGCGTTTTCGAGAATGGGACGCGTATATTCGCTCGCGATTACTTGACACCCCGTCTTCAATCTCATCGACGCGGCGCCCCCGCAGTGATCCAAATGCCCATGGGTGACAATCAAGGATTCGACCGTGCCGGTTCCAAGATCAGAGTGCAGGTTTGCCAGCAGGCTATCGGAATGTGTTCCGGCACCGGCGTCGACCAGGACTACGCCGCGCGGTCCCTGAAGGGCATAGACGCTGCAATCTAGTGGGCCGGATACCCCATATTGTAGACTTCCGATGAGCGCGAGAGATGAGGTGACCCGCATAGATGAGTGAGCAAGCGTCCTTTGGAAAAACGGTGTGTTTCAGGACTGGACAATTTATCATAGAGAGGTTACCCTGTCGACCGTCGACAGTTACAACGCGTTTTTTGAGGCTGCCAATCACCTTTTCGCATGCGCGAGGCGTCCAAGACCGGCGACGGCAATGCTCTTCTGACCTGACCACCCAATGAGCGTAACCATTTCAGTTGATTCGACAGGATTGGTATATCGGAATCCATTGCCCTATCTTCGAAGCATCGTCGCATACCATCCCTCGCTCTCTCTCGGCGGCGCCAACGAACTAATCGCCACGTTCGACCTTGGCGAAGCTATCGAATCGCTCGATTACCATACGGTTCTGAGCCGATCTCTTGACGGAGGCGCGACGTGGAACCTCGAGCGCCGGGTACTCGATTCGCCTCCGCCGCGAACCAGTCACACCATCCGAACCAGCCGGCTTCCCGATGGCTCGATGGTAGGGCTCGTCGCCATTTTTCATCGCGACAATCCGGACGTGGGCTTGCTGAATCGAGCGACGTTCGGATTCGTTCCGATGGATCTTTGCCTCATACGCTCGAGCAATGGCGGCAGGTCATGGTCTCGTCCGGAGCCCATCGATCCGCCGCTGGTCGGGCCGTCGTGGGAAATCTGCCATCCCATTTTTCCGCTCCGAACCGGCCGCTGGCTGATTCCGACAGCGACATGGAGAGGTTGGAACGGCGAAAACCCCTCGGGCGAACAAACGGTTGCGTTCATCAGTGACGATCGCGGCCGTACCTGGGGAAAATTCGGGCGCATTTTCGACGGCGGGAAAATCGAGCGTTCGCGACTCGAAGTGTCGCTTGCACAACTTCCGGACGACAGGATTCTCGCAGTCGCGTGGGTTCACGACGCGAAGGCTTGCACAAATTTTCCGAGCGAATACTCGATCAGCGAAAACAATGGAGAATCGTTCTCTGAACCACAGCTCACCGGCTTCGAAGCTGAGACGTGCAAAATGGTTCTCCTCCGCGATGGCCGCATTTTTTGCGCCTATCGCCGAACAGACCGGCCCGGACTGTGGGGTAGACTCGCAGAGATTCAGGGTCCTCGCTGGAAAAACTTGACGGAGGCTCCACTATGGCAAGGTGCGGCAACCGTGACCACAGCGACAGGAAATTCGGCGGATGGACTCAGCGGACTCAAGTTCGGCTACCCAAGTTTGCAGGAGACCGGAAGCGGTGAAATATTTTTGGTGTTCTGGTGTCAGGAAGCCTGCATTACCAACATTCGTTGGATGAAAATCAAGGTTTCGTGAGAGCGGCGCCGGCCGAATCGGAAGAAATGATTCAGGACATTGCTCCCAACTCGGATTCAACTCAAAATCAACTCCGAGCTGTGCGCCCGCTTGCAATAGCTTCGCAAATCGGAATCGATGAGAGTCGATTCAAGAATGCTGCAACCCGATCCGAGCAAGGCGGTGTCCACAATGCAGACGAAGTTTGACGGGCAAATGTCGGGCAAGCGACTCCAAGGTGTCGTTCCACCAATCGGCACTCCGCTGAAGGAGGGTGACCGCGTCGATGAACCCGGGCTACGCCGCCTGACGCAATACCTTGTCCACGCGGGAGTCGCAGCGATACTCGCGAACGGCACGATGGGCGGCTTCGCCTTTCTGACGGACGAGGAGCAGCTCCGGGCCGTCTCCATCATCGTCGAAGAGGTCAACGGCACAATCCCCGTCATCGGTGGCCTCGGCGAAACCAGTACAAGCCGGGCCATTCGAAAGGCCAAACAGATTCGAGATTGCGGTGTAACCTATCTTTCGGTCTTGCCTCCGTACTACTTCTTTACGACGCAGCCGCACCTGATTGCCTTTTTCTCGGAGGTTGCTTCCGCCGTCGATCTGCCGATATTTCTCTACGACAATCCGGTGATGACGAAGAATTCGATCCATCCCGAAACCGTCGCTGAACTGCGGCGCCGGATTCCCAAAATTGTGGGAATCAAGGAGAGCAATCAAGATTGCGTGAATTTGCAGAATCTGCTGGATCTTATGCGCGGAGATGAGGAATTCTCCGTATTGACGGGAAGCGAGTTTCTGATCGTTGTCGCGCTGCAAATGGGATGCTCGGGATTCGTGGGCGGATTACACAATCTTTGTCCGCATCTCGCGGTTGCTCTTTACAAGGCGTTCTGCGACGGGAAAATTGATGTGGCGAAAGAATGCCAGCGAGAGCTCAGTCAGGCATGGCAAATATTTCAGTATGGAAGCATCTGGGGCGCGTTCGACGAGGCCTTGCGTTATTTGAAAATTGCCGAACGCGCGACGGGCGCGCCTTACATCTCAAAACTGACGCCTGAAGAAACGGACAAAGTGCACCAAATTCTCGACCGATACGTGATCCCGTCGGTCGGCACTACTTCGAAGCGCTAGGTTGCGCGCCGTCTTTCGGCCGGAAGCTGGAATATCGCGCGGGATCGGGCCATCGCAACGTAAGGTGCGCCAGCATTACGGCTTCGGCAGTCTGTTTCGACCTTCCAATCGCGAACTCGTATAGCGGCCGGTGCGAATCAAGCACCATCCGCTGCGTCCCGGCCCGAAGCTGCATGACCATTCGGTGCGCGAATAGAGGCGCAGTCAGGCTCGTCAGAATTTTTTCTAAATATTCGTTTCCGGTAAAGCTCCAAATCGCCCGGTGAAATTCCATGTCCAGGCGAACCGACTCGTTTGTGGGTCCTGGTTCCGTCTTCTCCATTTTTCCCAGGATTCGCGACAGCTTCTGCGCATCTTGTGGCGCTCCCGAGAGGCGCACAAGCCGCAAGGCTTCCGATTCGAGCACCACGCGCAAGCTGTTGATCTTTTGAACGTCCTCTGTTTCGAGGCTGACGACGAACATTCCCCGCCGGGGAACGTTTACCACCAGGCCTTGCTCGAGTAATTGTTGAAGAGCTTCGCGAATCGGCGCACGGCTGATCTGAAACTGCTCGGAGAAAGAGCTTTCGTTCAACCGCTCGCCAGGAGGGATTTTCCCCGAGATAATTCTATCGGACAACAATTCCACGGCTTGTTCTTTGAAGCTAGCGTGTCCGCGCATCGGGCTGAACAACGCCCTGTTCTTGCCCATGGCTGCCGCTCCTGGCTACTGTCGACAGAATAAGCCTTGCGGAGTGGCGCGTCAACGATGCCGCGAGTCGCCGTGAGTTCGTCGAATCCGGAGTCGCAGGATTCACGATTCGGTTACTAGCCCGCTTCCTCCGCCGCGGCCCTTAGATTTGACACGACGATTCAGCTGGCGTATTTTTCGCCGGCTTGCATATCCGCGCGCCCTCTGTGTGTCTATCCGGCGAAGCCAAAACACAAGCGCACTGGCGACGCGAACGACGCCGGGAATTTCTCGTGCGAAAAGTAGCGGCTCAGTGTCACGATATCGGCCTTGCGACATGATCCGCAAAAACCGAAATCAGTAATCCCTCTCGCTGTCCGGCCTATACTTGTATTTCATGAGGAGATCTTCGGATATCTTCACGCCCAGTCCCGGTTCGTTGGGGGGCGTTAGATAGCCGCCTTCAAATTTCCAGATAGATTCCAATGGTTCAGTGGCGAGAGGATTTACGTATTGTGGAAATTCCATCGCGAGCAACCCGTCAACGCTGCATGCAGCCTGGATATTTTGAGCAATTCCAACTCCCGCGCACCACGTGTGAAGGCAGACGGAAACTCCGTGCACCCGCGCCATGTTGCACACTTCGACGCAACTGGCGGGCCCTCCAACAACCGACGCATCGGGTTGTGCCACGCCAAGCGCGCCAGACTTCAGAAACGGCTCGAATTCTTCCGGAGATGTAAACGACTCTCCACCGGCCGTCGGGATCAAGCGAAGAGTCTGCAATTCACGATAGCGCTCCAATTCATATGTCATGGCCGGCTCTTCCATGAATCTCGGCTTGAAAGGAGCGAGAGCTTTCATGTATGCCTCGGCTTGCCCGCGCTGCCAATTCTTCGAGCGCTGTGGAACACAAACGTCCAAGAATAAGAATCGTTCATCGCCGAGCCCTTCACGCGCTGCACGGACGCGCTCACGGTCGAAAGAAAGCCGGTCGCCATTTTCATCGGGATCGCCACCGCAACTCATCTTGTACGCTCGGTAACCGAGGCCGACATAATACTGCGTTTCCTCAAAAATCTCTTCGGGCGTTCGCGGATTGCCTCCGTCGCTCGCGTAGAGAAGCACCGGCCGCGATTTTCCATCGCCGAGCAGTTTCCAGAGCGGCAAATTTTTCACCTTGCTGGCAATGTCCCACAGCGCGCCTTCGATGGCGCTCGTCGCCTGCGCTCCGATTCCGCGCATCGCCCAGTAGCGATTGCAAAATCGCATGTGGGTCAAAGTCGAATCAGGGCCGGTAGGATCCATCCCCAGTATGCTTCGGCTGTGTCTGCGAATCGCGGCCACGGTGACCTCGGTGGCGTAACACCCCGAGTAGGCTTCTCCCCATCCAGTGATTCCTTCATCGGTCTCGATTCGCGCCCACACGCAATTTCGAACCGTGCTTTCAGGCGGACGCGCAAGCGGCCTTGAGGGAAGATACGGCGAAGTGAGCGGAACTGGTTCGACGGATACGATTTTCATCGGCGTTGTTTCAAGCCGCTTTCCATAAACTGATCGTCTCGCGCCGGGATCAAACTATGCAAAGACTCAATCGAAATCGATGAGACGTCCGGAATCGTCGATCCGCGCTATCCGGTCCTTTGACTCGGCAAATACCTGCCAGGGTTTCAACGGGATTTTTGGTTTCACTTCACGGTTGGCGACGAACTCAGGCCAATATCCATTACAGAAAGCCTCAACTGAGGCGGCGATCGTGTATCGGACGTCGTCGAGCGACTCAATCGAGGTCGCGCCTTGGTGTGGCGTCAGGATCAGATTATCCAGCGTGCGCAGTGGACTCGTAGCGGGCAGAGGTTCAATCTCAGTCACATCAAGCGCTGCGCCTGCGATGCGTTTGTCGCGGAGAGTTTCAAAGAGCGCGGCCTCGTCGATCACTGGGCCGCGACTCGTATTCACCAGGAAGCTCGTCGGTTTCATCAAGCCCAGCAATCGCGCGCCAATTAAGTGACGCGTGTCTTTCGTGAGCGGGGTGTGTACTGAAACAAAGTCGGACTCCGCAAGGAGTTTCTCTAACTCAACCAGCGCGACACCCTGCGCTTCTGCGATTTTCGGATCGATGAATGGGTCATACGCCAGAATCTTTACGCCGAACGGCTTCAACTTTTGTGCCACGAGCCGCGCAATCCTCCCGAATCCCACGAGGCCCAAGACCCGATTTTTGGTCCGCCGAAGCGAAGGGGCGATCGTGAGATCGAACCATCCGCCTTTGCGCACGTGATCGTTGAACTGCACTACCCGGCGCGTCAGAGCCAGCAGAAGAGCGACCGCATGATCGGAGACTTCCTCCGCACAGAAGTTTGGCGCGTGGCAAACGATGATTCCGCATTGGGTTGCAGCGGATACGTCAACGTTGTCAACCCCGACGGCGTATTTCGCGATCATCCGGCAATCATCCAGTCGATCGATCACCGCCTTCGTGACTGGCGTGTCGGCGTGTTCGACGATCACCGCTTCACAGCCACGGCACGCCTGTACGATCTCGTCCTCGGTCCGAGTGGTGGCGAGAACCAGCGAGCAACCCAGCTTTCGCAGAAGGTGATCCTCATAGTCGTAGCCCCGGATTTCCTTGAAGTAGCTGTCGATATTGACGATTTTCATGCGAAAAGCCACCCTGTCGACTGCCGACAGACTATACGATTACCCGTCTTTCGCCGCTCTGTCAACCCGTTCCGTTAGTCGACAGTTTTTGTGAACTGTTCATTCGCCACTCAGCCGCCAATCGTGGCAGTATACTCGCCCCGGCTGCGCGGTGACCACGTTCGACCGTGCCAGGGCGTTTCGAGTTTCACTGGCGATGCTGTTGTGAGGTCTTCGTTTCGGTTTTTTCGCTTGATGATTCGCTCTGTCGACAGTCGACTGAGTTGGTGCTATAACCTTATCCCCATATGAACCACGGTTTCTCGCTCTCATCCTGGATCATTCTTGGCGGTTACATCGTCACGGTAGGCACGATCGGCAGCTTGTTCTACCGCAAGAAGTCCTCCGCCTCTGACTACTTCCTCGGTGGGCGCGCCATGGGTTTCATTCCGGTGGCGATCTCTCTCGTCGCTGCCGACATGAGTGCGATCAGCTACATGGGGATTCCTGCATGGGGCTTCGGCCACAATCTCGAATTATTCTTGCAGACCGTCATATTTCTAGCAGCTGTCCCGGTTGTCATGTATCTCTTTCTGCCGTTCTACTCCCGATTTCAGTTCTACACCGGCTACGAATATCTGGAACGGCGATTCGACCTAAAGACTCGTCTTTTAGGTAGCGCCCTATTTTTGCTGACCCGCGGAGGGCACGTTGCGATCGTAATTTACGCGCCATCCATGGTGCTGTCGTTGCTGACGGGAGTTTCATTAGGCGCTTGCATTCTGGTGATGGGCACAGTAACCACGCTTTACACGACTCTAGGCGGCATGAAGGCTGTTATCTGGACTGATGTGCTGCAATTTACGATTCTGGTGACAGGAATCATCACGGTCTTCTGGTTGTCGATCACCAAAATTCCCGGGCATATTCACGGTTTTTTTCAAATCGCTTCGGACTACGGGCGCTTCCACATGTTCAATTTCACTACCGATCCAACCGTCCTGACGGGGTTTTGGCCCATGATCCTGGGAGGCGGGACGCTGTTGCTCTCAACGATGGGAACAGACCAGGCGTATTTGCAGCGATATTTTGCGACAAAGTCCCTGGCCGAGGGGCGCAAATCCGTTTTGCTGGACGGCTTGATTGTCGTTCCCGTTGGATTTCTCCTGTTTTTGCTCGGGACCGCCATTTTCGTTTTCTATCACGTCTATCCGAGTCATCTTGCCGGCCTTCCGAATGTGGACGTAATCCTTCCATTCTTCGTTGTCCACGAGTTGCCGGGCGTCCTCTCGGGATTCGTGATCGCGTCGATATTTGCGGCTTCGATGGCGGTGATGAGCGCGGGAATTAATTCGCTCACGACTGTGACCACCGTGGATTTTTATCAACGATTATTTCGAAAGGGCGATGCGGGTCCAAGCGTGGTTCTCGTCGGCCGACTCGGCACGGTGGGATGGGGAATCGCCGCGACGATCGGCGCGCTTTATGCAAATCGTCTCGGACCGCTCACGAACGCCTTCAACGTGATTAACAGCTATCTCGGCGGGCCGATCTTAGGCATTTTTTTGCTTGGGATGTTAAGCCGCAGGGCCAAGGGAACGGCAACCGTGTGCGGCGCATTCATTGGCGTGTTGATCGTGGCGCTCGTGGGATGGAAAACGCATTATTCTTTCTATTACTTCTCGTTTATCGGAGTCCTGGTTACTTACGTTGCGGGATATTTGTTGAGTCTGTTGGGGCCTGCACCTGACCAGGAAAAACTGCGGGGCCTCGTTCACGGCCATAATATTCCGGAGGGACCCGTAACAAAGTTCGACGTCGAGAAGGGAATCTAGATTCTAGCGGTGGCAGCGTCGCAATATCTTTCAGTTCCGCCGCGCTTGACAGTCGCATGAATCGGACCGATATCTCTGCGGTAATGGAATTGAAACTCCGATGAAGAAGAAAGCACAACGCTATCCCGTAAATCTTTCGGAATTTGAAGAGCTTGCCAGACGGGCTTTGCCGAAGCCTGTATTTGATCATCTGTCGGGTGGGACCGACGACGAAGTCGCGCTTCGGGAGAATATTGAAGCGTTTCGCCGGATTCAAATTATCCCGCGTGTACTCCGAGACGTCACTAAACGAAATCTCGGCACCACGGTTCTCGGACATTCAATAACATTCCCGGTCATTCTGGCGCCGGCTGCGTGTCTTCGCCGTTTTCATCCAGATGGCGAACTCGCTGTCGCCCGTGCCGCAGCAAATGCTGGGACAATCTACACGGTCAGCACGGGCGCTTGCTACGGATTCGAAGAAATTGCCAAGGCATCTCGAGGTCCTTTCTGGCTGCAGCTCTATGCATATCGTGACAAAGGCATCACTAAAGGACTCATCCAGCGCGCCGAAGCCGCCGGGCATACTGCAATCTGTCTAACCGCAGACGTTCCGGTCGGTGGAAGACGAGAGCGGGATCTGCGGAACAATTATTTCTATCCCAAGGCGATGCTTTACGAGAGTCTGAAAGGTCTCGGACTCAAGGGGCTTTCGCCAGGTATGAGTGACGAGCAATTGCTTGCGTTCTCCGCGCGCGAGCTTACCGTCGCTTTGACGTGGGACTATCTCGAGTGGCTGAAGAGCATCACCAAGCTGCCCATCTTATTGAAAGGCATCCTATCGACCGATGATGCTCTGCGCGCTGTTTCAAGCGGAATGCAAGGAATCGTCGTCTCGAATCACGGTGGCCGCCAGTTGGACCGGGCTCCTGCTGCGATAGAAGTCCTTCACGAAATTGCAACCGCGGTCGACGGCCGAATCGAAGTTCTCGTCGATAGCGGTGTGCGTCGAGGCACCGACGTGCTTATCGCACTGGCGCTCGGCGCGAGAGCTGTCCTTATCGGACGTCCCTACGCTTGGGCATTGGCCGCCGGCGGAGAGAAGGGCGTGAGCCGCGCACTGAGCATGCTTCGCGAAGAATTCAATACCGCCATGGCGCTTACAGGTTGTTCAACGGTCGCAGAGATTGACGCGAGTTTGATCCGACGTCGCTGATATAAGGCGCTGCTCACAATGCGAGCAATTTACTAATTGATTTCGTTCGGCGCCGCCCGCACTGGGTCAGCGATTCTCTGTCGTCCCCGACACGATGAGATAGCCCACCCGGGGGAGAAAAGACCTCCCATGAAACGACTTGACACGGAAAGTAGATTCCGCTATAGCTGTCGGCAGTCGACAGACAAGCCTTGCCCGGCTTCCCGCCGGCAGGTCTCTTGGGGCACTTAGGAGGTGGGTCATGCGCAGTGCAAAACTTTGGTTATTCGCGATTCCCTTGCTCCTGGCTATGGTCGCGTGGGGTAGCGAAGTAGGGTCAATTTCCGGCGTCGTCACGGATTCAAGCGGTGCCGCTGTCCCCAAAGCAACCGCGACCGTCAAGAACCTCGACACCGCAGTGACCCGGACCGTTACTACGAATGACGTCGGTGCATATGCATTCTTGGCTCTCCCAGTCGGTCGATACGAGCTATCCGTTTCGGCGTCCGGCTTCGAAACCTACCAGCGGACCGATATCGTCCTGAATACGAACGATGAGTTGCGGTTCGACGTCGTCCTCAAGGTTGGCGGAGTCACCGGCTCTGTCGAAGTTGCTGCGGATGCCCTGCACGTGGAGACCGCCAACACGCAACTGGGCGACGTCATTGCCAGCACGCAGATGGAAAACATTCCCCTCAACGGCCGCCAGTACACGGATCTTTTGGCCCTGCAACCCGGCGTTGCTCCTGGTGCTTCAACTCAGACTGCAACTTACAATCAGTATTTTGGTACGACCGAGACTGGAAGCATTTCCGTCAGCGGCCAGCGCGAGACATCGAACGGCTTTTTTGTCAACGGAACCAGTGTCAACGATACGTTGAACAACGGAGCCACCGTTGTTCCGAATCTAGATTCGATCCAGGAATTTCGAATTCTGACCTCCAATTTCGACGCCGAATATGGGAACTACAGCGGCGGACTCGTAACGGTCGTAACTAAATCAGGCACGAACGTTTTGCACGGCGACGCCTTCGACTACGTTCGCAACACGAGTCTCGATGCCCGCAGCTTTTTCGATGGCCCGCGAAACGCTTTTGTGCAGAATCAGTTTGGCGGCACATTGGGAGGTCCGATCCGGCGCGACAAGGTTTTCTTCTTCACGGACTACCAGGGAACCCGGAGTGACATCGGCCAGTCGGCGGGAGAGGTCCCCGTCCCTTCGACTGCCGAGCGAGGTGGCGATTTTTCTGAGATCGCCGCGAGTGAGATGACAGGCACCGTGGGCGGCCCGAACTTCGCGAGCATTTTATCGAGCGAGTTGGGTTACCCGGTCTCCAGCGGCGAACCATATTATTCGTCCGGTTGCACGACGGCCACCTGCGTTTTTCCGAACGGCATGATTCCGCAAACAGCGTTCTCAGCCCCGGCCCAGGCGCTCCTGAAGTACATACCGACGCCGACGTCGGGTGGTTTGTTCGTTAGCAACGCGAATACCGTGCATACGCGCGACGATCTTTTCAGCGGCCGCGTCGATTTCAACACAAACTTTTGGGGCACGATCTCTGCTTACTATTTCTTCGACGACAAATCGATCGACACGCCATTCGGAAACAATATCGTTCCAGGATTCCCGACACTAAGCGGTGGCCGCTCCCAGTTGTATACGGTGAGCGACACGAAGAGTTTTGGTCCTGACGCTTTGAATGAATTCCACCTGGCCTACGACCGCGCCGTATATCACAACGGGCGGCCTCTCGCGGGGCTTGCCACCTTGGCGAGTCTCGGCTTCAACGAAAATCAGCCCGGCGGCATTGTTTCGCTAGCCGGAGCGGAAGAGGGTGTTCCTACGATCGGTTTCAACAACTTTTCCATCGGGAACCCGATCGTTGCCTACAACCGGTATGAGAATACACCTTCGGTCGCCGACAATTTTTCAAGGGTCATTGGCCGTCATACAATTAAGTTCGGCGGCACCTACATGTTCAACGATTTCCCCGAGCCGATACCATTGGCCGTCGCGAATGGAGACTTTGGCTTCAACGGTACCGAAACCGGAATTGATTTTGCAGACTTCTTGATTGGTGCACCGACCTACTTTGTTCAGGAAGGCGGTTTTGATTACCGAAACCGGCGGAATTACGTCGGTCTGTACGCGGAGGATAGTTGGCGTGTAAAACACAATTTCACGGTGAACTATGGTCTTCGTTGGGACCTGATTCAGCCGTGGTATGAGCTACGCAATCAGACTTCGACGATGGTGGCGGGAGTGCAATCCACCGTTCAGCCCGGGGCTCCAGAGGGTTACGTTTTCCCAGGCGATACCGTCCCGGGCTACGGCAAGATTCCTCGCGGAATTGCCAAGATGCAATATCGGGATTTTGGGCCGCGTATCGGTATCGCGTGGTCTCCTTCGGCAAATGGTGCGCTTGCAAAGGTCCTTGGTGGACCTGACAAGTTCAGCGTCCGAGCCGGCTGGGGCTTTTTCTATCAGAACGGCGAAGGCGAGCAAGCACTCGATGAGACGGGAGAGGCGCCATTTGACGTGTTTTATGCGGCCCCGCTTCCCCCATTGTTCGCGTCGCCTTACACGAACCGCACGGATGGCGGAATTCACGCGCCCTTCCCTTTCACCTCGACAAATTTTCCTTGGCCGCTGGAACTTCCGATCGGTGGATATCCAGTTGTCCCAATCGGACAAGTGGTCCCATACGTGGAGTCCTACAACCTCACTCTTCAACGCCAGTTCGGCTCGGGCACGGTTGTTTCTCTCGGATACTTGGGCAATCAGGGCCATCACCTGTTGACCCAGATCGCAAACAATCCTGGCAACCCTCAATTGTGTCTGAGTCTTAGCCAGCCGAGCGAAGTGGCTCCCGGCAGCCCGACGTGCGGACCATTCCTCGAGAATCAGATATACACGGCGGCGAATGGAACGGTTTACAACAGCACTCGCCAGCCCTTCGGCGGCAATTTCACCGACGACTTCGCTTTTGAATCGCGCGCAAACTCAACGTATAACGCATTGCAGTTGAGCCTGCGCCACACCTCGCACAGGGCGACCATATTCGCGGGATACACCTACAGTAAGTCGCTCGACAACACCTCGAATATTCAGGACAAACCGCCCAATCCGATCAATCCGCGCTTGAGCCGGGGCCTATCGAGCTTCGACAACACGCACAACTTTGTGGTCAGCTACGTCTACGCGTTGCCGTTCGACCAGTTGGCAGCGGATCGCTGGCCGCGTCTGACTTCTGGATGGCGAATCTCAGGTGTCACTCGCTTCACCACAGGCTTCCCAATCGTCATGTATGAAGAGGACGATCATTCGCTCGAAGGAAGCGCATTGAATGCGGACACTCCGGATTTCCTCGGGGGCAGCTTGGACCTGCAGAACCCGCGCAAGGCCAACTCCTTTACAGGCATTCCGTACTTCAACACGTCTCTCTTCGCGCCATCGGCAATCGGATCCGAAGGCTCAGCGAATCGTGCATTCTTCCACGGTCCCGGCTTCAACAACTTTGACATGTCGCTGCTGAAGGACGTGAAGCTGACGGAGCGCACGAACCTTGAATTCCGCGGGGAGTTCTTCAACATTTTCAATCATGCCCAGTTCATCAATCCGAGCGGGAACATCACTGCTGGACCATCGGCGTTCGGAATAATCAACGCTGCGCGTCCGGGGCGAATTGGACAGCTAGTCGCGAAGTTCATCTTCTGAAGTTCGTTGCGACATACTCGCGGGCCCCGGAATTCACGGCGCCGCTGTTGTTCTTGTCTCGAATGACCGACGGGATCGGTGGCGCGATATGCATGCACATCCGAACGCGGTTGCCGGACTTGACTTGTGTGAGCGAACGGCCCGGGTGGTCGGCGGCGCAGGGCTTTTCGGCGGCCCAGTGTGCGGCGCTTCTGTCGAGCAGGGAGCTCACGTTGTCATTGCAGACGTCTACTCGGATGCAGCTCTCGCGATCGTCGAAGATTTGCGTTACACATCGGCCTCTCGGCAGAATTTATGTCGCTGGACGTCGCGCAAGATCCAGCGGCGATTGGTGGAGGACGTTGCTTTTCGAGTATTTGCAGCGGGTAACCAGCCAGACTTCCGCACCATTTCCGATTTTCGCTAGCTGCATCTGCAGGCGCTGGAAGCCTTGTTCCAACAGATGTTACGGCTCACGTTAGAGACCGGAATGATGAAGTTGGGACGGGTGGCCCTGGATGGGAGCAAGGTGAAGGCCCATGCGAGTAAGCACAAAGCCATGAGTTATGGACGGATGCAGGAAACAGAGAAGCGGCTGCGGGAGGAAGTTCGGAAGTTGTTGAAGCAAGCAGAGACAGCGGACAAAGAAGAGGATAGCCGATACGGCCGGGATCGCCGGGGGGACGAACTGCCGGAGGAGTTACAACGGCGAGAAACGCGGATCGGACGAATTCGGGAAGCCAAGCGAGCGCTGGAAGAGCGCGCACGGGAGCAAGCCAAGAGCGAGGGGAAGGATCCGGAGGAGGCCCAGCCCGCACCGAGGGCGCAATACAACTTTACCGATCCAGAGTCACTCATCCAGAAGGGGCCGGATGGATTCGTGCAAGGCTACAACACGCAGATTGCGGTCGAGCCGGCCTTTCAGCTCATCGTCGGGCAGACGGTCACGCAGGCGGCGAATGATAAACAGCAGATGGTGCCGCTGATCGAGGCGATCCAAGAACAATCGGGACAGAGACCAGAAGAAGTTGTGGCGGACAGTGGGTATTGCTCGGATGAGAATCTGAAGTACCTGGCGAATAGAAGGATGGAAGGGTTCGTGGCGCCGGGAATGCAGAGGCACGGTCAGCGGAAGCAAGCCTGCAAGCGAGGGCCCTTACCGAGAGGAACTGTGCTGGTTCTGCCTGAAGTGGAGAAGCAGCGTTCTCCGTTAAGTGTAGATTCCGCCCCTCCGGCGGGGATTTTCAAGGCATCGGGGTCCATCGTCCGATGTCTTTGGTCGGTGTAAGTACACAGCGCGAGAGGATACGCTCCCGCGCTGCGAAACATCGGCTCGATGAGCCCACCAGGTTATCCCTCGGCGTGGTTGCATCCCTGCATTTGCCCGCCTCCGTTTCGCCTGGCACGTTGATTGTAGCTCCTGTCTGTTGCGTCTCCTCTCCGTTCTCTTCTGAGCCAGCTAATTCCTTGGGCCGAATGCGGAGCCGGGGAAGTGAAACCGGTTCATCCGGCGCAGGAGTGATTGCGGCAACGGGCGGCTAGATGCGTCGCGAACTGCTGGACTGGTTTGAGGCGCAGTGGCGGGAGCCTCCACCATGTTGTAGTCGCAGCCTTCGAGTCCGGGATGATTCGCGTCGCACGGGATCAGCACGAAAGCGTGAGACATCGTATCCTGGAATGGGGGAGCCGTGGATATACCGGCAGGCACACCATTGCCAGCAATTTCGCCGCGATCATTAATGCCGATTGCATAAACGAGTTGCAGATCAGGGCCGGAAGAAACCAAGCTCCGAAGGTCCACCATCGACCCGCTCTCCCATAAGAACGCACGCCACGTGTTACCGTCACAAGACACGGAAGTGCCACCGACCTGCCCCGAGGAGCTGATACTCCAGGCCTCACTAAAGCAGTCCGTTCCTACTGCTCCCAAGTCCGTGACGATGCCATCTTTCCAGAGAGAAGCGAGTGAGCCCGGAAACGCCGCCCCTCCAGCTACTTCCCCTGCATCATTGATGACGTTCGCATCGAAAAACTGTCCTCCCTTGCCTTCAATGGCCATATCGATGAGATGTGTACCGTCCCAAAGGAATGGATCGGTACTCTGATCGCCCGGCAGTGGCGATGCACCTATGACTTCTCCGCGATTGTTGAACCCATTGATGGATGGGAGCCCGACTCCCCCGAGCGAACCCAAGTCCTTCATCGCACCTTGTTCCCAGAGGATTAGGTGGACCGGGGGGATTCCCGTATTGCTGTCGGGTGTATCGCTTGTGTAAGAGTATCCCGCAACCTGGCCCCGGTTGTTTACAAACCAAGCCGCCGCATCGGGCCCTCCGAGAGTATCGAGGTCCTTCGCTTTTCCGTCTCGCCAAACCACGGCACGGGTTTGCGTTCCGTTGGAGGAGCCAAGGAACAAGAAATCAAATATCGAGTAAGGATCCGGAGTTGCATTCAGCGCGAAGCCAACCACATCGCCTTGATCATTGATGGCCTGACCGCCGCTCTGGTCTCCTCCAAGAGTTCCAAGGTCCTCGATCTTTCCGTGTTCCCAAAGCACCGCGCGAATCTCATTGACACCTGTGAGCGGATCAACCACGCCATTTTCGGCGTTGCCTGCGATTTCGCCTTTCGCATTGATCCAGATGGCATTGCTGCAGTTGCCGTCACCCAAGGCGCCCAGATTCGTAACCACACCATCGTTCCATTCAAAAGCTTTGTAGACATCGATATTGGGGGGACAAGAAAAACCGTTGGTCGTAGGTGGCTGCGGCATCGCATTCTGCGAAGAGCCGATCACGCTTCCCCCATCGTTTAGTACGTCCGTGTTGAAATTAACGTAGCTCGACGGACCGCCTAATGTTCCCATGTCAACGAGCTTGTAATGATGGTGCTTGTGTTTCTGATCTTGATTGTCCTGCGCGGCGAGTTGGAGCGGGATCGTCAGCGCGACAGATAGGGTAATCGCAGCAAGGTACATCGATGTACTGGATTTCATGTTGCCTTCTCTGCGTTCGCGTAGAAGCGAGCGCCCCCGGTTCAG
Source organism: uncultured Acidobacteriota bacterium (assembly GCA_963803835.1). Lineage (GTDB taxonomy): Bacteria > Acidobacteriota > Terriglobia > Acidiferrales > UBA7541 > Palsa-147. The sequence continues at coordinate 30,913 of CAWDOI010000001.1, forward strand.
TCGAACCACCGGGGAAGAGAGGGGTGGCTGCGCCTGGACGCGATAACTCTATGCTCAGAAAGGCTGTTGTCAAGGCAAATTACTGCCATGGGAGACGCGGAATGCCTTGTTAGACGGCGCTTTCACGGCGTCGCAGTTGGCGCTGCTGGCGAGCCTGCTCCAGCTTCCGGTCGCGCTCTGCGTGGATCGCGGCCTGCTGACCCATGAGCATGTCGTTCGGCGTCACGTACCCGATCGCGCTGTGCAGCCGGACATGGTGATAGTGATCCACATACTGTTGAATCAAGCGTTTAGCGTCTTCCAGCGACAGAGGCGTTCTCTCCCGAATGTATTCCCGTTTCAGCGATTTGTGCCAGCGCTCCAGCTTTCCGTTTGACTGCGGATAGTAAGGCGAGGTTCGGACGTGCGTCATGCCCGAGATGCGAATAAACTCCTTGAAATCACGGGCAATGAACTGCGGCTTCCTTCATCGACTCACGCAGGTCCCAGTACACGATAAAACGACTATATCCATCCAGAACGCTGCACAAGTAATAGAAGGTCCCGCACACGTTGATATAGGCGATGTCCATATGCCAGTGTTGATGCGGCTGGAGCGGCTGCTCAAAGCCGGTCCCCTTGCGCGACGGCTTGCCTTTCCACCGGGATAGTAGTCCTGCTTGCTTCAGCACCCGCCAAACGCTCGCCGGACTGACCGCCACAACGTCAGTGTCGAGCATCATGAACGTCAACCGCCGATAGCCTTCCAGCGGATTATTCAAATGGAAATCTATGATCGATTCTTTCTCCCACCGCTCCAACCAGAAATCCCGAGGAACCCAACCGTTATGCTCGTTGACACACCCGTAACGCTCTCGCCAGTCATAGAACTTGCTGGCCGTCACTCCCAACCATTGAATGAATCGCCCGACGCCGATCTCGGTCTTCTCCGACCAGCGCCGGACGAAATCCACAACTTGGTCCCGCACGTCATGCGGGACCCAGCTGCCGGTTAGAGTTCCCCAAGTGTTTTTTTTAGCGCGACGTGCTCCGCCATCAACTCGGCGAGCACCTCGTCCTTGGTCTGCACCTTCTTCTCCAAGTACTCAATCCGTTTCTGCTTCTCCTCCACCTGGCGGTTGGGACGCTCCTGAGCCTGAAAGGCAGCCGCTCCGTTCTCGAAGAACTCCTTCTGCCAGCGGTAGAACACGGTCGGCTTCAGGCTCAGTTCCTCACACAGTTCCGAAACTGGCAACTTGTCCAAAAGATGCCGCCTCAGAATGGCAACCTTTTCTTCAGCAGTGTAGTGCTTTCGTTCCTTTTTCATACGTTCGCTCCATTATCTTAGCGGGAGGAACGCTTTCTCCATTTCCAACTGAGGCAGGACGGAACAGGCCGCGTCGAACGAATGGAACGAAAACTGGAGACCAAAGTTGGGGCGGCCGTGTATGCGACACGAAAATTCATCGTGGAGCCCGTATTCGGACAGATCAAACAGGCACGTGGATTTCGGCAGTTTCTCTTACGTGGGATCGGAAAAGTACGAGGCGAGTGGGCCCTGATCTGCATGACCCACAATATTCTGAAGTTTCATAAGATCTGCTATGGATAGCAGAGAGTTTTCTGGTACCCAGGGGCGCAAAGAGAATCAACTGTAAGCAATTTTCAAGCTTTCAGCGCCACATCCGGCACTCCGCCCCACAACACGGATCAACAATGAACGCCCCGAGGCCAGGGTAACGATTTTTGTAAGAAGATCACCTACCAGTCCAAGGAAGACCCGAAATCTGTCCTCGCTCAATTCCGCAACGATTACAATCCGCGCATTGCAGTAACTGTCGATATGATCGCGACCGGTACTGATGTCAAGCCGCTCGAATGTTTGCTTTTCATGCGCGACGTGAAGAGCCGGAATTATTTCGAGCAGATGAAGGGACGCGGGACGCGCGTCCTGGATCACGACGACCTCAAGAAGGTCACTCCCTCTGCCGCCAGTGCGAAGACGCACTATGTCATCGTTGACGCCATCGGTGTCACAACGTCCCTGAAAACCGCGAGCGAGCCGCTAATCACCAAGCCTGCCGTTCCCCTAAAGGACCTTGCCATGGGCGTGATGATGGGCGTCCGAGATGATGACACAGTCAGCTCGCTTGCCGGGCGCCTTGCGCGCCTCAACAACCAGCTCGACCATAAGGATCAGCAACGCATCAAGGAGAAATCTGGCGGTACTGCACTCGCCGATATCGTCGGCGGCTTGCTTGCTGCTATCGACCCTGACCGGATTGACGATAAGGCCCGTGAAATCTCAGGCACGCCAGCGGGAGCGGAACCGGATGATCAAGCGCGTCACGCTGCGCGCGAGCAGCTCGTTGGAACCGCTTCACACGTCTTCAACGGACCGCTCATCGAGCTGCTTGAATCAATCCGGCGCGAAAAAGAGCAGACCATCGACCACGACAACCTCGACAAGGTTCTGCGGGCTGAGTGGGAGGGCGATGCGGCAGAAAACGCGAAACAGGTTGCGAAGGATTTTCGCGAGTATCTGGAAGCCAACCGCGATCAAATCGAAGCTCTGACGATCTTTTACAGTCAGCCGCACCGGCGGTCAGAACTGACCTACGACATGATCCGGAAGGTTTTCGACAAACTCAAGAGCGATAAGCCTCGACTCGCGCCCCTGAGAGTTTGGCAGGCTTATTCGCTGCTGGACGAGTACAAGGGAGCGCAGCCCAGCAGCGAATTGACGGCACTCGTTGCACTCATTCGCCGCGTCTGCGGTATCGACGCGGAACTGTCGCCCTTCTCGGATACGGTGCGGAAAAACTTCCAGAACTGGATCATGGCGCGCCACAGTGGCGGCGGCGAGAAATTCAATGAGGAACAGATGGAATGGCTGCGGATGATCCGGGACCACGTCGTCAATTCCTTCCATCTTGACCGAGCTGACCTCGACATGGTGCCATTCGACTCCAAGGGTGTCCGAACTCCTCGCGTGCAGTCTGGATGATGTCGTCTGCGTGGCTGTCAGTCTTGGCAAAGATGAGAGTCTTTGGCACTTCCTGTCGCCCCGGAAAAATCTCCGGCAGTTTTTCACGAAATGTACGAATGACAGTCCGGATTTGGTCCGGGTTAACGATATCGCGGTCAAGCTGTGTCGCGGCGTATGCCTCGTCTGCGTCTTGCGTTTCCCAGCGCTTCCTGCGACTTAATCGTTCGCGCTTCTCCACCTGCTGGGTCGCCTTGATCGTGGCGCCCTGCTTGGTGCGTTCGGTTTCAATGAGGTAAATCTCATTTCCGACGTTCACGCCGTCGGCGACCGCCTTTTCATGGCTGTATTCGCTGACTACGTTTTTCCGGAAGAAACCGTAGGTCCGATTGTCGGGCGTTGCCGTCAGGCCGATCAAATAGGCATCAAAATACTCAATTACCTGGCGCCACAGATTGTAGATCGAGCGGTGGCATTCATCGATGATGATGAAATCGAAGAACTCGGGCGGAATTTTCTCATTGTAGACGACGGGCAGGGCTTGCTTCGGCTTCACCATCGATTCCGCGGGATTGGTTTCTTCGGCTGCCTCGTCGAGCGGCTCGTCCTTCAAAAGCGCGTACATGCGCTGAATGGTGCTGATGCAGACCTGGCTGTCCTTGGCAACAAAGGATGATTTGAGGCGTTGGACGTTGTAAAGCTCTGTAAACTTCCGGTTATCATCGTTCGGCAGGTAAGCCATAAATTCCTGCTCTGCCTGTTCTCCGAGGTTCTTCGTGTCTACGAGGAAAAGGATTCGCTTGGCATCGGCATGCTTGAGAAGGCGATAGACCGAGGTGATGGCGGTGTAAGTCTTGCCAGAGCCTGTAGCCATTTGCACGAGTGCGCGGGGCCGGTCGTCTTTGAACGATTTTTCCAAGTTTTCGATCGCCGTGATCTGGCAATCGCGGAGGCCAGAAGGGTTGAGCGGCGGCATCGTCTGGAGCCGCGCGCGTAAAGAGGTCGGTTTCGATAGCCACTCGGCCATAGTCTCCGGCCGGTGGAAGGTGAAGACTTCGCGGGAGCGGGGCCTTGGATCGCGGTCATCGGTGAAACGCGTGATGATGCCCGTACTTTCGTAGACGAAAGGCAGAGGTTCCTTGTTGTTCACCCATTTTAGTTTCGCGGCCGCATAGCTCCCTGATTGCTCCTCAACCGTCGTGATCTTGTGGCCCCACTCTTCAGGCTTGGCCTCGATGACGGCAACTGCCTTCTTAGCAACGAAAAGGACGTAATCCGCCGGGCCAATGTCGGTCTGGTATTCGCGGACGGCGATTCCAGGTCCAGCACTGAAATCGATGGCCGTTTTGCCCTGAACAATCCAGCCAGCTTCTACCAGATGTTTGTCGATCTGATCGCGGGCGATTTGTTCAGGATTTTGGTTTGGTGTCGTCACAAATTAAACCTCGGCGGCACTGTATCTGGCTGATGATGAGCCTCTTTAAGCCGCTTCAAGAAAATGCGTGCCCGGTGCGAATGAGAGATCCAAGTCCTCCGTGAAGTGGCGCGAGTGTAATAAAGGATAACGTAGCAGAGCTGAGAGATGGTGGTGAATCATTCAATTTATTGTGTTCGTGAATCGGAACGGTCCATCAACAGAATAAACCGGTGAGAACTATTTTGACACGTTACAAGCGTCAGAATTATGACAACTTCTGCGATGTGATAATGTTCATTCTGTAAAATAGCTGCTTTCCGAAAAGCGATTTAATTTCCGTAATTAACATTATCACTCTGGGATTAATTTTCTATTAATGTCCTAGATCGAGGAAATCAGTCCTTCGGATGGATGTAAGGTCGCAATTTGCGATCTAATCTTCCCTTCCCGACTGGCTCAACATTAATACGTTGAACTAATTTATGAGGCGCATCAGCCAGACTTCTTCATATTCGAGGCGTTCCAACACCTGTGGCTCGAAGACACGACTCCGCATTTCCGGGACCAAATCGATCTGCTTGAACCGTTCGACTGCGAAGCCCTCTTCCTTAAAGAAAGAAGTTGCAGCTTCCCAGTCAATGAATGCGTCTTCCGCAATGCTGCGCCCCGTCACTTCGGTCACCCGTTTCAACGTGCTTGCTTGCTTCGATTCGGGGTAGAAGCGCTCAAAGGACTCCCTGATTACTACGTCGGACGTGATCCACGCGCCACCAAAGACTTTTAGCAGACTGCGGATATTTCCCGCGAACTGCTTCCGTTCAGACATAGTGAGGAATTGAAGCAGTCCTTCATGTACGACCGTTATCGGTTCTCGCTTTAACAACCCGGCTGCATTCCAGACTTCTTCGGTCTGTAGCGCGTTTGCGGGCTGCAGATGGTAATTAGTTCTTTCAGAAAGTGGGATGAGTGCGTTGACGATCAATCGCTTCTCCTCAAGTAATTCCGGAAGATCGGTTTCGACGATCAGCATTGACGGATCTTCTGAGAGGATAAGGCCGCGCGGCGCAACTCCCCCGGCAAACTCTAATACTTGTCGGAAACCGAGACGATGGATAAACGCGGTCAGGGATTTGAAACGCAGCTCTATGTACGCGCGGTGATTCGCAATAAAGCCGGGGTTGAACGTGCGAGAAACTTCTTCGGCATCACACATCTCGGCAATTTGACGGCAGTAAGGGATGTCGCTCTCGGCGCGAAGAAAGGCGGCGAGCTTGGCTGTGGGACTGATGCGGGCGTGATGAATAGTCACAATCTTCCTAAAAAGTACGTTCAGCGAACTGGATAGACCGTCGTCAGGGCGCGGTCAACACGAACCGTGCAAAAACATCTCAAGAAATATGGTGCAGCTTAACTCTGAAGATTACACCGTGCCCTTAAAATCTCCGGGCAGTATTCATAATAAGTATTATCACATCCTGAGATTGCGTTATGTCTACAGACACAATCTTAGGCTGTAACTGTCAGCTATCTGGTCAGGACGTGGTTGTAGACGCGGGCGTCGTCGATGGTGCCGTTGAAAAAATCTGAGTGGCTCGCTTTTGATCCAGGGGTGACGGGGGCGCGGCTTATTTCCAGATGCCGACCCAGTTGGCGCCGTTGCAATACTGCATTCTTTGGTTGTCGCTGTTGTAGACGATGGCGCCCTCGTTGCCGTAAAGTGCGCCTATTTCCGCCGCGCTCAGGGCGCGGTTGTAAACGCGGGCGTCGTCGATAACGCCGTTCCAGGCGGCGCCGCTGGTGGGATGGGAGTTGCCTGTATGCTTTTCCGAACTGCGCCGGCTGATGGAAGCGCGGCTGAACAAGGGCGGCCGTCGAGAGTATGTACAGGTGCTACGGTTGCTGGAGACCTTCCGGTTGGAAGAGGTCGCGCAAGCGATTGAGCAGGCTTTGCATCTGGGAACGATCTCGTTCGATGCGGTGAAGCATCTGCTGTTGTGCCGGATTGAGCAGCGTCCGCCGCGGCTGGACATGGAGAACTATCCGCACTTGCCGCTGGCGCGAGTCCGCACCACGCAGCCATCGGAGTACATGGCGCTGCTGGGTGAGGTGAACTCATGAGCGGCACGGCGAACACGGCAACAGCAGACACGCCGCAGGTGCTGCTGGAACATCATCTGAAACTGCTGCGGCTGCCCACTTTTCTGCGCGAGTACGACAAGGTGGCGCGGCAGTGCTCGGACGAGAGTGTGGATTATCCGCGTTACCTGCTGCGCATGACGGAGTTGGAACTGCTGGACCGCGAGCGGCGGGCCACCGAGCGCCGCATCCATCAGGCCCGTTTCCCGGTGGTCAAGAGCTTGGACACTTTCGAGTTCCTGAGCATCCCGTCCGTCAACAAGGCCCTGGTGCTGGAGCTGGCGCGGTGTGAGTTTCTTCTGCGGCGCGAGAACGTGCTGTTGCTGGGTAATTCCGGCACAGGCAAGACGCATCTGGCGCTGGCGCTCGGTCTCGCTGCATGCCAGAAGGGCCATCGTGTGCGCTTTACGACAGCTGCCGCGCTGGTGCACGAACTGATGGAGGCCCGGGATGAAAAGCGGCTGCTGCGCTTCCAGAAACAGCTGGCCAGCTACGAACTGTTGCTCGTCGATGAGTTGGGATTCGTGCCGCTATCGAAGACTGGCGCGGAGTTACTGTTCGCGAGGTTTTCAGTCTGCGCTACGAGCGTGGCTCGACGCCGGTGACCAGCAACCTGCCCTTTCAGGAGTGGACCGAAGTGCTGGGCTCGGAGCGGCTGACCGGCGCGCTGCTGGACCGACTCACCCACCACGTGCACATCCTAGAGATGAACGGCGAGAGCTACCGCCTCAAGCAGAGCAAGCACAAACGCAACCCTCAACCCGGCCGCTAATTCACCACGACATCTCTCGTGGAGGGTGGCGTCTTCCGCTCCGGCCTAAACGCGGCCCGCAAACCGGACCGCAGGCCTCCGCTCCAGACGCCACCCTCCCTGCCAATCCCCATCTCCCACTCACGCACCTGGTCTAGTTTTCCTCCGCCCCTGTGGTCTAGTTTCACTCCGCCCTTGACACCACATTTCATCTTTTCAGTCGAGGAAGGCATCTGAGCATAAATTGTTTATTCAAGCCCCGTCGCGAGTCGCTCAAGTGTTCGTCGATGAGCTTCTCGAGACCCAGTCGCTCGCCCAACTCGCGAACCAGAATCAGACCACCATCGGATGTCACTCGCGATTCTTGGAAATCTATCCTCAGAGACGCGTTGAAAGAGAGCTGAAAGGGCTGATTTTGTTTCTCACCCACGGGGTGTGTACCTCCGAGACGTCTTCACTGCGTTTAGACCTGCATAAATACTGATGAAAGATAGCACCCGCAGGCTCGCTGGAACGACTTCATTTCGGAAATGTGGGTTTAATGCACTTTATCCTTCTTAGGCACTGAAATCGGAATCCCGAGCTTTTCTTCCAACTCGTGAATGGGCGTTCCGAACACTTCATGTCGATCGAGCGCGATTCCCATCATCTTCAGCGTGATTTCCCTGCGACGTTCCTGTTCTGTTTTGGGTTGTTGGTTCACCGTTTCATTTGCAACTTCTTCCGGGCTGGGGATCACGCCTGTAGCTTCGAGAACCTTGTAGGCCAACGCTGCATCGAACTCCGCCGCTCTCCTCACTGTATCTATTGCCGTGTAGCCGATTCCGTAAAATCTCTCGCGCATGTCTTTTCTGTACTGTGCAACTTCCGGCGCTCTGACGATTTTCGCCACCGTAACCCTGTGTCTTTTTTCTTCCCGTGAGATTTTGGAAACGCTCTCGCCCGCAATGTATCTTTTCATGATCCGTTCTCGTTGAGGTGGCGGAACATAGGAAACCGGCGTGAGCTTCTTGCGAATTGTCGATTTTTGTCTAGAACTGTGCTCCCGATTTCTCTTTCTGACTGCGTTCATCTTCGCTACTTTTTGCAGGGGAGTCATTTTCTGGTATTTCATTACTGCCTCCTTCGCTTCGTCGCAATCGTTCTCAAGTATCTTCTCCTCTAACGCGTCAGTGTGGACTCTCCTCCGGTTAATCCTTGCGGGGCTCTTTCGCCGATTCGGCAAGCGTTTCCGATCATAGAGTTCTTCTTGACCATGCGAAGCTCTTCCTCCTTTCGTCCTGTCGAGGTGTGCACTGATGCAGCGTCGTTCAGGGAGGTACGAACTCCGTCCCCTGCTCCTCGGCTCTACCGAACGCGGAGGGTGTATTCACTCCAGCGGCCGTGCCCCTCTTCTCTCTCGCGATTTTTGGGGCACTTTTGTCCGCGACGCATCTCTGCCTGATGCGGACGCGTGTCCGTTCAGCTGACTTCGGTTTGGAATGGCGGATTCTTCGTGACGCTTCTGACGCGGTAACGCTGGATCGTGAGGGCATTTTAGACGTTCCTTCGCCGTGAATTTCACTGCGAAACCAACGTCCAGAAGAAACCAGCGTTCAAATCTCAACGCGATCATTATCGCGGAACTCTCGATGCATTTCAATCCATCAGATTTGCAGCGTCGAAACTTTCCGACTTCTACAGAACGGTTCGTGTCGCACGAGACCAGATGATGCGATGAAAAAACGCGCGAGCCCGCTGAACTACTATACGATTCAGACGCGATCCGCGTGAGACGCGGGCTTTCCCGCTGAATCCGATTTCAAAATCCGTGTTCTGAGAATCGGAGCAGCACTATGGAAACATAGTTGCCAATTTCTGTATTCTGGAACTGTCGGATCGCGCCTTCTGTGAGTAGCAGGAACTCTGAATTGAACAAATAGAGCCCTGGAAGCAAGACACAAATATTCTGTGTCGCAAATCTCGTAAGTCTAATTTTTACTATACTATATATGCGACATCTTAATGTCGCACAGATGTCGCAAGGTCACTGGAAAGGGGGCTAACTTTTTTCTTCCAGCCGAAAGACTCCCCAGCGGCGTGTTCCCGAATCGAATGTTCGGTTGATACAGACCAACAACAGGGAAGAGTTACGCGCAGCTTGCGACATGGTTGCGACATAGCCACGTCGCAAGCTTTCGCCCATGTTTTATTGATGAATCTGCGTTTTGCGACATCTTTTGCGTTTCCGCGGCGCGTCCGGCTGCTCTGAGGATTTCCCCTCCGTGTTTTTGCCTTCACTTTGCTGCTCCCGGTACCGCTCGATTTGGCGCTTGCTCAGTCCGAGCTTTTCCGCCACTTCTTGCGGCGTCCAGCCTTCATCCAGGAAGTGACATGCCTGTTCGTATCGGCTGGTCTGAATCGTCTGAACCCCCCACTGAACGGCGCCGACGACGAAGGGATGCGTACCGAGCGTCAGACGAAAAGGTGCCGCGCCCGTCGTTCCGGGAGAAATCCCGCGTGCTTTCTTGAAGTGGAGTTCCACATCCACGCCCAGCGGCGAACTTCCTTCCGCGAGATGCTGTGCGAGACGCCGGATGTGGATCACGGTGTGGACGTTGAACGTCCGAGCGGTCGTTCCCATCTGGAATCCGGCGTTGCCAGGTTTCTCGGATTCGTGATGCACCAAAATGACCGCAATCCCCATCGTTTTGAGGCGGTTCAGCCAGCGAGCAACGACGATCCATCCGTCGCTATCATTCAGCGCGGATTCCATTAACGAGTAAACATTGTCGAGAATCAACAGCTCCGGCAATTCACCATTCACGTCACGCAACTTGCTCTCGAGCCACGCTTGCCCGTTCTGCGTGGCCAAGTCGGGAATTTGATTCTCGAGCGCGTCATTGATAATGAAGCGGAAGGTACGATAAAAAAGCTCCCGCCGTGCATCCTGATTTTTCGTCGGCAGCAATGAATCAGTTCCCGCCAACGCGAAACCATCAAAGATTTGTCTCGATCGCACTTGCAAGTCTTGCTGCGACATCTCGCCATCGACGTACATCACCCGGAACGGCCGCGGCACGTGCCAGTAGAACAGCGGCATGCCAATCGACGCCGCGATTCCCATCGACAGCGCCACGTATGTTTTCCCCACTCCAGTTTTTGAAAACAAAAGCATTAGTCCCCGCTCGCGGAGCGCGGGATCGAAAATGCAATCCAACCGCGGCAAGTCCTTGTTGATGAATTCCCGCGACGTCATGACAGCCTTCCCCAGCATTTTGTGGACCCCTTGGTCGTCTTTCGACTGAGCGGTCTGAGCTGCGTTCTGCGCGATGTCCACGAATTTCTGAACGGTCAGCTGCCCCGCCTCCGCGAGGTCCGCTACTTCTCGGAAAGCTTCGAGAATTCGCCAAGAGTCTTGAGATTCATGAAATCGTTTGATCAAGAAATCCCGGTTGAACGTTCCGCTTGTCGATTTTATTTCTTCAATACATTCGAGCAGAGCTTTGGCTTTTTCATCATGTAGATGGTGTAGTCGAATATGCTCCTTAACTTCAGTGCTCAGAAGTGAGCCAATCGGCGTGTGAGACCGATTCCAAAAGTCAAGCAAGATGCCTGCGATGATGCGACGATCTCCTCTCCAATCGAAATTCGTCGGAGAGATCTTCGGGCCGAGCTGAGACAGGGCCTCTTCGTCGAAAATTAGAAGCTTGAGCAGCGCATCCTGGAAATCAGCGTCCTCCAGATATTTTGCCGAAGCGACGGCTGGCACGTTCTGAGACAAACTGGTGTCGCGGCCGGGAACCCGCTGCCGCGGCGTGTTCGACTGTCTACTTGCCATGACGACCTCCGCGCTGCGGACGCGCCGGCACGATCCCCGCTTCGATTATTTTCTCGACAGTCTCTGGGGTGATTCGGACTAAGCGACCCACGCGGACGGATGCGATACGTCGCTCGAGGATCCATCGCCGAATGCAACTCGGCGTGACATTGAGCTTTCCGGCGACCTCGTCGACGCGGAGCAATTGCTGGGAACTAATATTGTTGGTAGTCATCGAACTTTCTCCATGGTGAAGTATCACCGGGCGAAAGGTTACGTCGCGCTTGCTTGTTGGTCGATGGCGCAAGCACACATATTCCTGTCGTTCTGCGTGGGTCACGCGATCCGGCAGAATTTCGTATTCCCGCGTTACGTGAGGAGGTCCACAGTCGAGGAATTGTCCTAGGTCCGGAAGCTCAATTTCTTCAACAGCGCATATTCACACATGAAAAAAATCGTTTCGAGGAGCCCTTTCGTAACACCGCCGGGATCAATTTCAGGACAAAGGGTGTAGGGAATCTCAGGCTTCACGTTTCGGCGTCGCCATTCGCTATGTGCGCGTTCATCGTACTTTTCACTCTGGACAGCCGTCGCGATCAGTTCGGCAACCCATTTGTCGCGGAAGTGGTGAGTATGCGCTACGACGTAGAAGATCAGCCGCCTCTTTGCGGCAGACCAGTACAACCGCCAACGCAGTTCTGCTACGAACATCAGGAGCGCTCCGTAGTTTCGTAGCGACTCTGGAATCTGGAAAGGGTACTTAATTGCGGCTTCATCGAAAATGGCTTTCGCAGGGCTCTGGTTGACCTGCTCGATCTGAAGCGCGCACTTCGAGAAGCTTTTTACTGCGGCACTCAATCGCCGGTGATCAAGGCCGAGCACCCCTGTTATGCGCTCGGGTTCTGGGTCTTCTGAACATGCAGCCAAAAGACGAAGTAATTCCTGACTATCGCAACCCGCCGTGCGGAGATCCTCAAAAAAGCCCGCTGCATAGCGATTGTTCTGGATCTCCGTGTTCAGGCGATCTAAAGCGTTCTTGCTGAGCCTCGGGTAGCGTGGATCCTTACGCAATCTTCGACTAGACGTCTTAAGCACCTTATCCAGATCGATAACGATCGACCCAACCGGAGGCTTCTTGGGTCTCATTG
>CAWDOI010000002.1:0-4253 GCA_963803835.1 uncultured Acidobacteriota bacterium
CCAGCAAACGCGGCCCATGTCCTGGTTCGCCGTAATTCGGCAGTTGCGGCTCCTCGTGCATGTGCGTTCCGATGCCATGGCCCACAAATTCCCGGACCACCGAGTAGCCGTTCGATTCGACCCACGTCTGCACGGCCGCCGAAATATCACTCAGTCGATTCCCCGGCCGAACCTTCTGAATCGCGTGGTCAAGCGATTCGCGCGTCACGCGCAACAGCTTTTCCCGCTCCGGAGCAATCTTCCCGACTGGAACTGTAAACGCTGCGTCCGCGTAGTACCCATCCAGCTCGACTCCGAAATCCATCGAAAGAATGTCGCCCTCTTTCAGCGATCGCCGCCCCGATGGAATCCCGTGCACGACTTCCTGATTGATCGACGTGCACAGCGAGCCCGGATAACCCATGTAACCTTTGAACGCCGGCCTCGCGCCGTGCTCGGCCGTATACCGCTCCGCGAAGTCGTCCAATTCCTTGGTCGTCACGCCGGGCCTCACGTTCGTCTGCAATTCGTGGAGCGCGCTCCAGACGATCTGCCCCGCGCGGTACATCTTCTCGAGTTCGCGTTCGTCCTTACGAACGATTGCCATCGGCGCCATGCCTGGCCAGAATCTCGTGCAGCCTCTTGCTCACTTCCTCGACGCTCGCCATTCCGTCCACCTCGGCGAGATCACCGGTCGATCGGTAGTAATCGATCAGAGGCCGCGTCTGCTTTTCGAACGATGCCAGGCGGTCTCGAACCACCTCGGCCCTATCGTCCGACCGCTGAGTCAGCTCGCCGCCGTCGTTATCGCACCGGCCATCCACTTTCGGCGGACGGTCGTGAACGTTGTAAACTTCGCCGCCGACGCTGCACGTTCGCCGCCCGGCTACCCGGTAGACCAGAGTGTCGTGGTCCACCTTGAAATTCACGACTACCGGCGAACTAAAATTCCCCTTCTTCAGAATCTCATCGAGCTTTTGCGCCTGCGGCATGGTCCGCGGAAAGCCGTCGAACACGAAACCGTCCGTGCAATCGGCCCGGGCGATTCGCTCTTCGATGATTCCAAGAACGATATCGTCGGGAACCAGCTCGCCTCGATCCATCAGCGGCTTGGCCTTCCGCCCGAGTTCCGTCCCGCGCGCGACGTGATCTCGCAGCATCTCTCCGGTCGAAAGATGCGGCACGTGATACTCCTGGGCCAGGCGGCTCGCCTGTGTCCCTTTTCCTGCTCCCGGGGGACCCAAAAAAATGATAGGCCGCTTCAAATCCATCGGCATCGCAGCCAGCCCTGACTAACTACGCCGGCTGCGCACTTTTCCTTTGCGCACGAAGCCCTCGTAGTTCCGCATGACAAGTTGAGCTTCCACCTGTTGAACAGTATCCATCGCTACGCCGACGACAATGAGCAGGGACGTTCCTCCGAAATAGAACGTGACTCCAAGGCCTTCGAGTACGAAACGCCACATGTGCGCGTCAAACCATTCGCCGCCGAGCCAAATCGGCAAGTGCTGCAAGTGAATCCCCGAAATCATCCATTCCGGAAGCAGGCAGACAATGGCGAGATACACGCCGCCAACAAAAGTCAGCCGCGTCAAAATGCGGTTGATGTGCTCCGACGTGTTCCTTCCCGGGCGAATTCCAGGAATGAAGCCGCCGTATTTCCGCATGTTATCCGCCAGCTCGGTGGGATTGAAAATGATTCCCACGTAGAAAAACGCGAAGAAAATGATTAGAAAAATGTAAATCACCGTGTACAGCGGCTCGCCCCAGGAAATCATTTTGGCGAACCGGCTGAAAAATGGCGACTTGCTCTGGAAAATCAGCGCCAGAGTCTGCGGAAACGTCAGCAGCGAGCTAGCAAAAATCGGAGGAATTACGCCTCCGGAATTCACGCGCAACGGCAAGTACGTCATCTGGCCGCCCATCACGCGCCGCCCGACAACCCGCTTCGCGTACTGCACCGGGATACGCCTCTGGCCGCCCTCCACAAAGACGATGAATGCCACCACCGCCAGCATCATTGCCAGCAATAAAATGATCGCAATCGGAGTGAACGCTCCCCACTGCTGCTGCGTCGCTTTGTCCCACAGATCCTTGATGCCTCGCGGCAATCCGACGACGATGCCCGCGAAAATAATGAGCGACATTCCATTGCCGATGCCTCGATCGCTGATCTGCTCGCCGAGCCACATGATGAACGCAGAGCCAGTGGTCAGCGTCAGCATCGTCATCAGGATGAATCGCGGGCCGGGATGATAGACAAGCGATGCCCCGCCGAGCCGCTGGTTCTGTAGTGTCAGCGCGATCGTGAACGACTGGAAACAGCTCAATATGATCGTCAGATAACGCGTGTACTGCGTGATCTTGCGACGGCCGAGCTCGCCTTCCTTCTGCAATCGCTCGAGATAGGGCCAAACCACGACCATCAACTGCAGGATGATCGACGCCGTAATGTACGGCATGATCCCCAGCGCAAAAATCGTCAGGCGGCGAAGGTTCCCGCCGCTAAAGAGGTCGATGATCCCGAGCACCGATCCCTGGCCCTGCTGGAAGAGCGTCTGCAGCAACTCCGTATTGATTCCAGGAGTGGGAATGAAAGCTCCGAGGCGGTACACGCCCAGCAGCGCCAGCGTAAATAAAACACGTGTACGCAGGTCAGGCGTGCGGAATATGTTGCGAAACGCCTCGAAAAGCTTCCTCATGAAAGAATCTCTGTTGTCCCTCCGGCTGCAGTGATCTTCTCCTGAGCCGATTTGCTGAATGCGTGCGCCTTCACAGTTAGCGCCACCTTCAAATCGCCGTCGCCGAGAACCTTTATGCCGTCGCGGCGCGCACGAATCATGCCATGCAGCGCCAGTTCTTCCGGCCCGACCACGGCGCCCGCCGCAAACGCGTTGAGCGTCGCGACGTTCACGATCGAGATCTCGCGCGAGAAGGGATTCGCAAATCCGCGCTTCGGCATCCGGCGGTGCAACGGCATCTGGCCGCCTTCAAATCCGCGCCGCCGCGAATAGCCGCGTCTCGACTGCTGGCCCTTATTGCCAGCGCCGGAAGTCTTGCCGAGCTTCGAGCCCATGCCACGCCCAACACGCCCGCGGCGGTGCCGCGAGCCTCGCGGCGGTTTCAGATTCGACAGCGTGGGTTTCATCCTCATCCCCTACTTTTGAATTTCCACCAGATGGTGCACGCGCGCAATCATTCCGCGAATCGACGGCGTGTCTTCCGTCTCAAGCACTTGATTCATGCGGCGGAAGCCGAGACCTCGAACCGTCTGCCGCATCGAGCGCGGGCAGCCGATAAAGCTGCGCACCCACTTGATCTTCAGAGTCCCTGCTGTTTTCTTCACCATGGTCGTTGTCCGTGTCCGCTACGAAGAGGCCGCAGCCACTTCTTCGTTTGTCTTGCCGCGCAATTCAGCCACTTTCGATGCGTTCTTCAGATGCAGCAGGGCGTCAAACGTCGCCTTGATCACGTTGTGAGGATTCGATGTGCCAATCGACTTCGTCAGCACGTTCTGAATTCCCGCAACCTCCATCACCGCGCGAACCGGCCCTCCCGCGATCAGTCCCGTGCCTTCCGGCGCCGGCTTCAGAAGAACTTGGCCCGAGCCGTAACGTCCCAGCACCTGGTGTGGAATCGTGGTGCCCTTGAGATTCAACTTCACCATGTTCTTCTTCGCCTGCTCGATTGCCTTGCGAATCGCCATCGGAACTTCTCGCGCCTTGCCCATTCCGAAGCCCGCATGGCCGCGCTGGTCGCCCACCACGACGAGCGCCGAGAAGCTGAGGTTCTTTCCACCCTTAACGACCTTCGTGACGCGATTGATCGCCACGACCTGGTCTTTTAAGTTCGCGAGGTTTGCGTCGATCAACCGGCGAACAGACAGAATGTCTTTGAGCTCTTGTTTCGGCATAGAGTTAGAACTTCAGTCCTGCCTCTCGGGCCGCTTCCGCTAACGCCTGAATGCGGCCGTGATATTGATATCCGCCCCGGTCGAAAACCACTTTTTCGACGCCTGCGGTGCGCGCTCGCTCCGCGATGGCCTTGCCTACCGCCTTGGCCGCGGAGATGTTTCCGCCGCCCTTGATCCCTTTTCGCACGTCGCCGTCAAGCGTGCTGGCCGAGGCCAGCGTGCGGCCCGCCTGATCGTCGATCACTTGCGCGACGATGTGCCGCGACGAACGGAATACGCACAGCCGGGGCCGCTCGGTGCTGCCTGCAATCTTCCGCCGCAGGCGCGAATGCAAGCGCTCACGATGGGCGCTCCGCGAAAG
>CAWDOI010000003.1:0-37367 GCA_963803835.1 uncultured Acidobacteriota bacterium
TCGCGCCGCGATTTGCGGACCGCGCGGGCGGCTACACTCGCATCATCCGAGCGGGCTGGCGCATCGGCGACGGAGCGGAAGTCGCGATTCTGGAGTTCATCGGCTCTGAATTGAAGAAGAAAGAGAAGAAGCCGAAGAAGGAACAGGCTGTCGAGGAGCCGGAAGAGAAGGCGGCAGCAAAGGCATAGTTTTCAGGCAAACGAATCACAAAGGCCCGCGCGATCTTCGATTGCGCGGGCTTTTTCCTTTTTTGAGGCCGGTCTCGCGTCGCGTAATCTGTTACGCCGGGCCGGAGCTTATTTGATCCCAAGCCAGCTGTTGTAGATTTGCTTCTGCGAGTCGGTTGGGTTCTCGGCTGGCTTGAGGTGGTACGTTGGATAAGGATTCGAGCCGAGCGTGAGATTGGTATTGCGCAGTTCTCCCAGCCGGATCAGTGAAATCTTCAATGCGTCGCCGGGTTTGTGCGGAACGATGGCGTCGCTCAAATCGTCCGGGCTGATGGCTCGGTCATCGATCGCGATGAGTACGTCGTCCTTCGACAGGCCGGCTGCTTCCGCCGGGCTACCGGGAAGCACATTCGAGATCTTCGCGCGGCCGTCGTCGCTTTTGCTCGTAGTGAATCCCGTCCAGGGCTTCGTAGTATCCACTTTTTTCTCAACCGTGATTCCGGCGTAAGCGAAGTAAGCGTCGTAAGGCAGCGGATCCTTTCCGCTGATGTATCGGTGGAAGAAATCGGTGAAATCCATGCCGCCGATTTCCGAGATCGCTTTGATGGCGTCTTCCGGTTCGAAGCCTGGCTTCGGGAGGGCGTAGCGCGAATACATCAGGCGCATCCAGTCGTCGAGAGACTTATTGTTGTTCGTCTTCTCGCGGATGGCGAAATCCAGCAGGTGGCCGAGAATCTGGCCGCCATCGTAATAGGAATAATTCTCGTTGGTGAGATTCGTATCCAGGTTCGGACCGCGTACGAACCACGTATCCCAGCTCGTATCTTCGATGCTGCGTTCCTTTCGCCCAGGCTCCTGCTCGAATTTTGTGATGAGCTTCGCGATGCTATCGAGATATTCCTGGGGCGAAATCAGGCCGGCGCGGACGAGCGCGAGGCTGCCGTAATAACTCGTCAGACCTTCGGAAATCCAAAGCGACGGCGTGTGCACCTGGCGCGAGTAATCGAACGGCCCGAGCGGGCGGGGGCGAATGCGCTTGACGTTCCAGGCGTGGAAGAACTCGTGCGCGGTGACAAAAAGCTTTAGCCGGTATTGCGGAATCCCAGTGTCGTTCGGAGCCACGCTGTCCCAGTCCTGCCGAAAATTAATCTGGGTGGAATTCAGATGTTCGAGACCACCGCCTGTGTTCGGCCAGACGTGAAAGAGGAACCAGTATTCCTTGAACGGAGCTTCTTGCTGAGGCGTGCCGGCAACGCTCGAAAAAATCGGAACCAGCGTTTCGACGATTTTCTGCACGTCGCCAGTGAATTTCGTGAAGTCGTCATCGCCCACAATGTCGTGATCGATCACATGATACTTCGTTCCGGCAAACTCGAACGTCCGCTCCTTGAAATTGGATATTTCGAGCGGCGCATCCGCGAACCAATCGTAGGAAGCGGCTGTAAACTGATTTTCGCCGGTTCGCGTCATCCCTGTTGCGACCTTCCAACCACTCGGAATGGCGATCGATAACTCGATCGGACGTTCCTTGCCGTTGACGAGGTACATCCAGACCGCAGGACCGCCGATGAACGCGTGCTTCTCATTGTACTGTGCGCGATTGTTGGCGAGCGTGTTGCCATAGAGCTGGTAGGAGATGGTGACGGATGTCGCGCGATTGAGATCGATGCGCCATGTCTGCTCGTCCGTCTTGCGCCACTTGAGTGCGCTTCCGTCCGCCGCGGTCGCGTGGAAGCCCTGCACGTACATCCAGTAATTTTCAATGTAGTAGGAGCCCGGAGCCCAGTCGGGAATGGCGAAGTCCGCCGATTTTCCGTCGAGGCCGGTTGCATGGATCGTGATGTCCATCAGGTGCGTATTGGGCGCTTCGAATTTCAATTCGTAGCGCAAGGGCGTGTCAGCGGCGCGGACGACCGTGGCGGAGTTCAGCGCGAAACCGGCGAGCGCTGCGGCAGCCACGAGCAGGCGCCCAAGAATTCGATTCATAAATTCTCCTTAAATTTATCCCTTTGATTCCTGGTGCTCGCGGTGGCGACGGCGGAGGGCGAAGAGTGCAGCGGCAACTTGAGAGAGTGCACCGCCGGTAGTATCCAACATTACGTCGTAAATGGAAGCGCCTCGTCCGGGCACGAACGACTGATGAAATTCGTCGGAAGACGCGTAAGCCGCGACGATACCGATTGTTGCGAGCGCCCACGCCAGGCGCATGTCTCGCCGCCCAGCGCGAATCGCGCGAAGCACCAACCAGCCAAGAATGAAATATTCCGTTAGATGCCCGCACTTCCGAATGATGTGGTGAATGAAACCGATCCCGTCTGGCGTTAGGTTTGGGAAAAGCCAATGCAGGAAAGGCTCGGCAATTTCCGCAGTGTTGTCGGACGTGAACCAGTGCGTGGAGAAAGTAAAAATTACTGCTGCCCAAACGATGACAGGCGCCCAGCGGCGAAACGGAGACATCATTCGTGATCCGCGCGAGAACGCGCGGAGACGTGGCTGCGACGCGCGATGATGGCGAGAGAATACACCGCTATTCCAACCGGTAGTTCGGCGCTTCGCGAGTGATGATTACGTCGTGGACGTGGCTTTCACGCAAGCCGGCTGAAGTGATGCGAACAAAATGTCCGCGCTCCTGCAACTCCTTGAGATTTGCGACGCCGCAATATCCCATGCCGCTGCGCAGCCCGCCAACGAGTTGATCGACAAGACCGGAGAGCGGGCCTTTGTAAGGGACTTGCCCTTCGATTCCTTCGGGGACGGACTTGCCGCGCTCGGCAGCTTCCTGGGAATAGCGGTCGGCAGAACCGCCTTCCATCGCCGCGAGAGAGCCCATGCCGCGATAGGATTTGTACGTGCGGCCCTGATAGAGAATCGTCTCGCCGGGTGATTCCTCGGTGCCGGCGAAGAGACCGCCAATCATCACCACTGACGCGCCGGCTGCGATCGCCTTCGTAATATCGCCCGAAAACTTCACGCCGCCGTCCGCGATGATCGGCACTCCTGAGCCTTTCGCTGCACGAGCGGCATCGGCGATAGCGGTGATCTGCGGCACTCCTGCGCCGGTGACGACGCGCGTGGTGCAGATCGAGCCCGGGCCGATGCCTACTTTGAGTCCGTCAATTCCGAGGCTGATCAAATCGCGCGCGCCTTCGGCGGTCGCGACGTTTCCAGCGACAAGTTGAATCTCGGGAAGCCGCCGCTTCAGCTCTACGACCGCTTCCATGACGCGCGTGGAGTGTCCGTGAGCGCTGTCAATCGCCAGCACGTCTACCTTCACCCTAGCGAGTTCCACCGCGCGTTCGAGATAATCTCCCGTTGAACCTACCGCCGCGCCAACACGAAGGCGGCCTTGTTCGTCCTTAGCGGAAATCGGGTACTCAAGTTTTTTCTGAATGTCCTTTACCGTGATCAGGCCCTTGAGATTGAAATCGTTGTCGACGACGAGAAGTTTTTCGATGCGATGCTGCTGAAGAAGGCGTTCCGCTTCGTCGAGCGTCGTGCCCACGGCCACGGTGACGAGGTGATCTTTCGTCATCACGGCGTTGACAGGTTGATCGAGATTGCGCTCGAAGCGGAGATCGCGATTCGTGAGAATGCCGACGAGGCGCGATCCGCGAGTGACCGGAAGGCCGGAGACGCGGTACTTCGTCATGATGTCGAGCGCCTGCCGGACGGAGAGCTCCGGCGAAATCGTAACAGGATCAACGATCATGCCGCTCTCGGAGCGTTTTACCTTGTCCACTTCCTCGATTTGGCGCTCGATCGGCATGTTGCGGTGCACGAAGCCGAGACCGCCCTGCCGCGCGATGGCGATCGCGAGGCGCGAGCCTGTTACCGTGTCCATCGCTGCAGCAACCACGGGAATGTTCAACGCAATCTTGCGCGAGATACACGTACGAGTGTCCACCTGCGCCGGAAGCACCGAGGATTTTCCCGGCAGCAAAAGGACATCGTCGAATGTCAGACCTTCCGGAATAGCTCCGTCTATCATCGGCACCTCGTCGTTGTCGTCAAACTCGTGAAGCGAAGAACGCGGGATTCCTGACCCCAGAAACGCAAAAGCCCAGCCGCGAGGGCTGGGCCGTTAAGAAATTGAAATGTCGCTACAAATCTTCATCGCGTAACCGCCTATATTACGGGCGCGGCATGCGGAAAGCAAGCCGCGCTTCGCGCGTTCGATTGCGCCATTCTCGACGATAGCGTAAATTTTTAAGTGTGAAAGACTTCCAGCCGTCGTTCTGGCTTCGCAATCCGCATTTGATGACGATAGCCGGGGCATTCTGGCCGCGCAGGTTTCCGCTTTTGCCGGCGCCGGAGCCACGCGAATTTGAGACGGAGCCCGGCACGCGAGTTCTTGCGAAGTGCCATTGGCAGCCTGAGCCGTGCCGGCACTCTACGATTGCTTTGTTGCATGGCCTCGAAGGTTCGAGCGAATCCGATTACATGCTGGGCATCGCGGAGAAGGCCTTTCAAATCGGCTTCAATGTACTTCGCATAAATCAGCGCAATTGCGGAGGAACGGATCATCTGACGACGACACTCTACAACTCCGGATTGAGCGGCGACATGCGCGCGATCGTCGCGGAGTTAATCGATCGAGATGGCCTGCCGGAAATATTTGCGGTTGGCTTTTCCATGGGCGGAAATCTGGTGTTGAAGATGGCGGGCGAAATGTCGGGCCGGGCTCCGGCGGAGTTGCGCGGAGTCATTGCTGTTTGCCCGGCGGCAAATCTGGCGGCGTGCGCGGATGCGCTGAACGAGCGGCAGAATATTATCTACCAGCGCCACTTCATCCGTTCCTTGAAGAAGCACACGCGCATGAAGGCAGCGCTGTTTCCGGAACGGTATCCGCTGAATGGCCTCGACCGAGTGCGGACGGTGCGTGATTTTGACGATGTGATTACCGCAAGATTCTGCGGCTTTCGCGACGCCGACGATTATTACCACCGCGCGAGCGCGCTTCGGGTAGCGGCAGCGATCCGCGTCCCTACCATTCTCATTGCCGCCGAGGACGATCCCATCGTGCCGATCGAGACGCTTCGCGATGAAAGTCTGGCTTCCAATCCCAATATCACCACCGTCACGCCGCAGCACGGCGGCCATTGCGGGTTCATTTCGAGGGAGCCTGGAGACAAGCGATTCTGGGTCGAAGCGCGGATTGTCGAATACTGCGCCGCCAAGCGAACCATCTAAAACGGGGCGCTATGCAATCGGGACTTCGAGCGACGGCTGGAAGCCGGGCGTCAGCAATTGCGCGGGTCCGTCGGCGGAGATAACCATGTCGTCTTCGCAGCGAACGCCGTAATCTCCCGGAACGTAAATGCCGGGCTCATTCGAAAACGTCATCCCGGATGCGAGAATCGTTCGGTTGCCGCGGACCAGATAGGGCTGCTCGTGCATATCAAGTCCGATTCCGTGGCCGACGCGGTGAGCGAAGTATTTGTAGCCGGGGCCAAATCCTGCATCCGTGATCGCGCGGCGCGCAGCATCATCAACCGAGCCACATAGCCTTCCGGCGACCGCGGCGGCAAGCGCCGCATCTTGAGCCTTGCGGACGATCTCGAATGCGCGCTGGAGCTTATCGGATGGTTTTCCGAGTACCGTCATTCGCGTGACGTCAGATTGATAGCCTTCAACCGTCGTGCCATCGTCGAGCAGAACGGAATCGCCTTCCCGCAACGGGTGCCCTGCTTGCGATCCGTGCGGGAAAGAAGAAGCCACGCCGAATAACACCATCGCTTCGCCTTCCAATCCCATTTTGTTGTATCCCTGCGAAACCCATTCCGAGACGGTCTCTTGCGTTACGCCTTCGTGCAGCGATGCGAAGGCTGCTTTGTAAACATCACAGGTGGCTTCACAGGCGAGACGCATCAAGGCGACTTCGTGCTCGCTCTTGCGCGCGCGGCAACCGATAGTGATCGGATCGCCGCTGACATATTCCGGATACGGGTTCGCCTTTCGCAAGCCATCGAAAAACATGAAGCGCGTCGTTTCTTCGACGCCAATTCGGCCGGTTTGCAAATGATGCTCCGTAAGCCAGTGCGCGGCCCTGTCGTACGGACTCTCATCCTCCTGCCAAGTTCGAATTTCGATAGGCCACGGCAGGCTTTCGCGGAGGCGGCCTTCCTCAAACGCGGCCGAGACGAGAACTGGTTCGCCGCTGCGGGGAATCAGCAAAGCAAGGATGCGTTCGCTTGGCCACCAGCGGATCCCGGTAAAATAGAACAGGGCCGTTCCCGGAGTGATGAAGAGCGCGGAGAATTGCGGCTTGGCGTTTGTCATCAACTCCTGCGCGCGGGCAACACGCGCTTTGCGCTCATCAGGGGTGATCGGACGGACGCGATCACCAAGCGGCTTGAGCGAATTGAACGCCGGAGGCAGGGCCGAAGCCTGGGGTTCAAGGTGGGCGGACGCCCCCCGCCTAGACATTCGCGCATTCGAAAGTGGCAATACGGCGCCCGCCGCCAAAGTCATCGCGCCTGACTTCAACAGTTCGCGCCGGGATATCCGCAAAGTGCCCTCCAAGCTGGCTTTATCTCTGCCGCGCTCCTTGCAGATCTACATCCAGGCCAAGACAGGCTGTGGTCGACGCGTTAGAGCCGCTCGGCAATCCTAATCGAGCCAGCTTCGAGGCGCAAGGAATGCGACGCCGCGCGTACAACGGTTGCGAGTGGGCGGCCATCAGTCGGAGATGGGCTGGCCCATGCCAGGTTCTTTCGCATGAGACTCAAAACCGGCGGCCCGGCCCGCCATTTCTTCAGCCAGGTGATCTGATTGCACATTCCTTCTGGCAGCTGCCGTAGACGCAACTACTGGTATAATTGGAACTACAAAAGCCGGTTGGTGTCTAAGTTTAGTAGAGGCGCTCAGTTTCAGGCGGGCGACCTCCAGCCGGCAGACCCGGACGGGCAAGCTGTAATCTGGGAGAGTCAGGCTGCCCGGCAACTGCGAGAGGCTCAAAGCATGTCCGATCTCGCGCAAAGTTTGTCGTGGGGCGGTGACGAAGCGGAGCTTGTCACGGGGCTTCAGGCGGGCTCCGACGCCGCATTCGAATGGCTTGTTACCTACTACCACGCTCCAGTTTATAACCTCGTTTACGGAATCCTTTACGACGCAGCTGATGCCGCCGATGTGACTCAGGAAGTCTTTTTGCGCGTGTTTCGGGGAATTGGCGGTTTCCGGCGCGGCAGCTCGCTTAAAACATGGTTGTACCGAATTTCGGTTCGCCAGGCTTTGAACCACCGGCGTTGGTGCTGGCGCCACCACAGTCATCAGGTGTCGATCGACGATGACACCAACGGGATGGCCGAGGCGCACGAAATCGAGGACCTCGATGCCACGCCCTTCGAGAAGCTCGCGACTCACGAAGCGCAACTGGCGGTTCGGCATGCTTTGCGATCTGTGCCTGAAGTCTTTCGGAGCGCGGTGATTCTGCGGGATCTTGAGGGATTGTCCTATGAAGAAGTCGCCGAGATTCTCGACGTGTCCGTCGGCACCGTGAAATCGCGAATTCTGCGCGGCCGCCGCGCGTTGCGCGAACTACTTGACCCATTGCTTCGCGGAGATCATCAAGCGAATGCACCAGATGTGCACCCAGCAAGTGAGCGCGGCCGCGTGGTTGAGAATTCGCCTCCTGTGATTTCCGCTCTACATCCCTCGCCTGTTCTCGACGTTTCATTTTCGTCAGGATTCGCGGCGCGACGTGCAAGAGGAGGTGCTCGATGAATTGTCGCGCAGCAAAGCGCCTCCTAGCCGGGTATCTCGACGGAGCCATCCGCCCCGCGGATCGCGTTTACGTGCGCGAGCATGTGAGTTCGTGCTCGAATTGCCGCGAACAACTCGAACGTTACCGGCGTCTCTCGGTTTGCCTCGCACACGTGCAGCCATCGGCTCCGCCCGCAGATCTTGCGCTACGCATTCGTTTGGCGGCTGCACGGGCGAGTTCGCAAGCAAAATGGCCGCTGCGCATGTGGCGCCGCGCCACACTTGTATTCCAGAACATTCTAGAGCCGATGGCGTTGCCTGCTACGGGTGGCGTTCTGACGGCCATGGTCGCATTTCTGTTTACCGTCCAAGGCATTCTCGTTGGCTTTCCAGTTGGCACGATACAAAATGATTTGCCGACGAGCTTGATGCAGCCCGCGCGCCTGGAAAGCCTTGCACCGTTCCCGGTCACTGGAATCACGGACGTCGAAGCTCACGGAGTTGACGGCGTTCTGATTCTTGAAGCCACGATAAACCAGCAAGGGCAAGTGGTGACGTACGTCATCTTGGCTGGCCCGAGCGATCCGGGTGTTCGACGGCAGTTGGATCAGCTTTTACTCTTCTCGAAATTCAGTCCGCAATTGAGTTTCGGCCGTCCGACAGCGGGTGGTCGCGTCGTGTTGAATTGGGTAATGGTTCGCGGCTGAACAACCGAACACGATTCCACCGCAGATTGCCAATCCTCCAAAGTTTCCACTGAGGGTGCTTTCTTGACTCTATCCTATTCACTCGATAGAGTTTGGGGTGGCTGAGTTCGGCGCGAAAAGTCTGGGTCGTGGCCCGGCACCGCTTTAGGAATTCCTCGCGCAGTTTATTCGCACGACACAGCCGAAAAGGAGCCGGCAAGTCCGCTGCGTGAAAATGAAGCGACGCCATATTACCGCCGCGGCGACTCTGATCGCTTGTGTCGCGTTCATATCCACGCCAGCGTCACCTCAAGGCGATGCCCAGAGCGGCATTTCGGTGGAAAGCAGCCAGCAATTATTCGCGGTGATGTGCGCGCTCGACGCTTCGGGATTCGACGCAAACTCCAGCGTACTAAGCCGATTTCCCATTCGCGAGGCGCTTCACCGCAGGCTCGTGCAGCAGGAGGGGCCCGCCACCGATGCATTGCGGAAGTTCTATCACGATCACGAGTTGAAAGATCCTGCGGAAATGCTGTCACGATATATCTCGTTTGCCCTCGTTATCGGGCCGCCTCCGCATTTTCCGTATCAACTTGAACACGAGCTCCTGCCTCCCGACGTACTGACGCTCGAGGGCTTTGACATCGTTCTTTCGAATTTCTATCAAGAAGCGCGTCTGGATCGAGATTGGCTGCGCGAATCGAAGGAATACGACCAGGAAGTGGAGCGCTACGAGCCGCCGGTGCGACGTGCATTGTTTGTGGAGGCTGGCTATTTGCGCGAGTTGATGCGACCTGCGCACGGCCGGACGTTTACGGTCTACGTCGAACCGCTTGCCGGCAGCCGCACAAATTTCCGGAATTACGGCGAACATTACTCGATCGTCGTCGGCGCCGAATCACAAATCCCGATCGACGACATTCGACATGCTTATCTGCATTTTTTGATCGATCCGCTCGTGATGACTTCCCGGAAGGAGATTGACAAGGATCGGGCGCTGCTTGAAATCGCGGCGAAGGCGCCGCAACTTCCGGTGGAATATCGCGAAGAATTCTTCGGGCTTTTCGATGAGTGCGCGGTGAAAGCCGTCGAGCTGCGATTGCGCAAACTTTCGCCTCCCGAACTCGAAGCTGCCCTGGCCGAAGACGATAGTGAGGGACTTATCTTGGTGCGTCCAATCGTGACGCAGTTGAAAATATTCGAAAAACAAGGCCCGGCCATGCACTATTATTTCCCCGACCTCGTCAAAGGGATTGACGTTGACGAGGAGAAGGAACGGCTCAAGAACGTAAAATTCGCGTCGGCGAAACAGCCCGAGAAACCTGAATCGGAGAAATCGCCGGCGGCGACCGAACAATCGCAATTGGAAAAAGATCTCGCGGCAGGGGATCAACAGATTGCGGGGCAAAATGGGCCTGCAGCGCAGGCCACGTTCGAGGGCATCCTGGCGAAGCATCCAGGCTTGCCGCGTGCGATGTACGGTCTTGCGATGGCGTCCGTGCTGCAGGGAAGAGCAACGCAAGCGCAGAGACTTTTCGAGGAGATTGTTGCGCGAACGACGGGACCAGGCGCCGTGCCGGTTGATCCAGCGACGTTGGCCTGGACGCACGTATACTTGGGCCGAATTCACGATCTGCACGACGACCGGGACTTGGCGTTGACGGAATACGATGCCGCGCTGGCGGTTTCGGGCGCACCCGACGCGGCGCGGGCAGCGGCACAGCGCGGGCAATCCTCGCCTTACAGCCCGTCCGGCGGAGCAAGAGCGCCTGGGAGCGACAAGCCGTAGAACGCGCGAGATTTTGATGGAATATTTTGCACGGTTTGCACAGACTCAAAACGCAAAGGGGACAGCGATGAGAAATTTATTCTCGGGCGTGGGGATTGCGTGTTGCGGTCTAATCCTTGGCTTGGCTGCCGCGAGCCCGGCGAGGGCACAAAGTTCGGGGCAAACGCCGGCACCAGCGCCCGCGCAGACTAAGCAGCAGGGTGACCAGCAAAAACCTGCGACCAGCGGAACTCAGACGCCGCCTGCGGAAGTTCCGAAAGTAAATCCGCAGGAGGAAGCAGACTACAAGGCGTTTTCCGCTCTTAAGCCTGAGGATACGGCCAATCAAATCAAGCTCGGCGAAGATTTCGTCCAGAAGTACCCGCAGAGCAAGTACGACGAGCCGGTGTATGCCAAGCTGACTCAGGCCTACTATGCAAAGCAGGATATTCCCAAGATGAACGCTTCCGGCGAAAAGGCGCTCGCTCTGAACCCCGACGACGTATCCGTCCTCGTGCAATTGGGATTCGTGGCGCCGCATTTCGCAGACCCGAACGATATGGATTCGGAGCGCAAACTCCAGAAAGCGGAACAGGAACTCAAGCACGCCCTTGAGCTACTTGCAACGATGCCGAAGCCAGCGACGACCCTTTCAGACGAAGACTTCGCGAAGGCAAAGGCGGCAGCGACGGAGCAGGCGCACAGCGGGCTCGGACTCGTGTATTTCCGCGAGGGAAAATACGACGAGTCGCTGGCCGAATTCAAAATTTCGACGGCCGGGCCAAGTCCGGATCCGACCGACCTGTACGTGATGGGAGTTGATCTACAGCAGCTCAAGCGATTTGGTGAAGCTGCCGATGCTTATGGCAAGTGCGCATCAGTCTCGGGGCAGTTGCAGGCTCGCTGCAAACAGCGCGCAGATCAAATGAAGCAGCAAGCGGCGGCGGCACCGGCGGCGAAGCCGTAAATATTCGGCCTCAAGGCGAGCAATCGAGGAGCTCCGGATGACGGGTGAAGAACTGACGCAGTTCGAGCGAACGCTCGGTCATCATTTCACGCGGCCGGAGTGGCTCGAACAGGCGTTGACGCACCGCTCGGCACGCCAGCGCGAAGCTGCGCCGCCTCCCGACGACAACGACCGGCTCGAATTTTTTGGCGATCGCGTCATCGGCCTCGCCGTGAGCGAGTATTTGCTGAAAACTTTTCCTGACTGGGACGCAGGCAAGCTTTCGAAGGCGCATTCCCGGCTTGTCAGCGGCACCTCTATTCGCTCTGCTGCGGAAGCCATCGCGATCGGCCGCCATTTGCGACTTGGCCGTGGCGAAGAAATGACGGGAGGCCGTGAAAAGCAGAGCTTGCTTGCCGATGCGTACGAAGCCGTTGTGGCCGCAATTTATCTCGACGCGGGATTGCACGCAGCCTCCGAATTTATCCGCCGAACTCTGCTTGAGCCGGCGCTGAAGGGCGCGGAGGGGCCGCTTCATGTATCCGATCACAAATCGGCGCTTCAGGAGTGGGTGCAGCAGCATGCCCTCGGCCGCGTGGACTATCGCGTCCGTAAGGAAAGCGGTCCCGACCACAAAAAGTTATTCGAAGTGGAAGCCTGGCTTGACGGCGAGCGCCTCGCGGCGTCAGAGGGCCGCAGCAAGAAGGAGGCCGAGCAGTCGGCCGCGCGCAAGTCCCTCGTTAGCCTGATAGCGAAGGCGCAGCAGGAGTGACGATTGCAATGACGGTCGACGCCCAGCCCGAGAACGTGGCCGAACGCGCAAAATCGTCCAGCAATTCCACCGGGCAAGGAACTTTCCGCGAGTACATCGAATCACTTCTCGTCACGATTCTGATTGTGCTCTTCGGCACCACCTTTATCGTTCAGACTTTCAAGATTCCTTCGCCGTCGATGGAGCGCACACTTCTCGTTGGCGATTATCTTCTCGTGAACAAGTTCATTTTCGGCGGGCACGGGGCGTGGTACGAACACATTTTGCCGTACCGCGACATCCGCCGCGGCGACGTAATCGTTTTCAAGTTTCCCTACGACGATCATCAGCACTACGTCAAGCGGGTGATTGGAATGCCCGGCGATCGCATTCGAATCGCGGATCAAAAGGTTTACGTCGATGGCGCGATGCTCACCGAGCCTTACGCCGTGCACGATCCTGTAAGCGACGATCCATTTGGCGACGATTTTCCGCCAATCACACGCGAGATTTACGATCCGATGGTGCGCCCTGAATGGTCCGCCGACATTTACAATCACATCGTTCAGGGCGAACTTGTCGTTCCGGCGAATGATTATTTCGCGATGGGAGACAATCGCGATCATAGTTGGGACAGCCGTTATTGGGGATTTGTTCGCCGTGATGCGGTCATGGGCCGCCCCGTGGTCATCTACTGGTCGGTGAAAACCACCTCCGACGATTCTTCCGAAGGGGCTGGCGGCATCACGGGGTTCTTTCAGATCCTCGCACACCTTCCGAGCCGCGCGCGGTGGGGCCGCATGCTGCGCGAAGTTCATTGATCGGTTGAGAATGTCTTGACTGCTCCTGCAACAATTGAATCCGAAAGTCCGCCGAAAGTTCATTCCGGTGCGATCAGTGAACCCAGCCGAAGTCGCGCTTCAGCGTGGCTGCGCTGGATTTTCCTGCTGATCGCGGTTTTCGTTGCAATCAACCTCGGTGGGTCCTGGCTCGTTCAGCACACGCGAATCCGAAGGAGTCTTACCTCACGGCTCGCCGCCGCATTTGGCCGCCCGGTGGAAGTTGGCCGATATTCGCTGACACTGTGGGATGGACCGGCGCTGGTGGCGCAGCCGATCACGGTTGCGGAAGATCCTCGATTCGGCCACGAATATTTTCTTCGCGCGGACGCACTCACAATTCGATTGCGCTGGCTCCCCTTGTTGAGCGGGCACCTGGAACTCGGGACACTCTCACTTTCCCGCCCGAGTCTCAACCTCGTTCGAGCGGCGGATGGAAGATGGAATATCGAAGAGTGGCTTCCGGCACCATCGAGCGGAATCCAGAGTCTCGCAACGGGCGCCGCGGCACCGCGCGCCGCACCGCGAATTAAGAGAATTGAAGTTGATTCCGGCCGCGTGAATTTCAAACGTGGTTACGAGAAGCTGCCTTTCGCGTTTGTGGACTTGACTGGAACAGTCGAACAGGGTGCCCCGGGCCACTGGCGAGTGAACCTCGATGCGAGTCCGACACGCGCGGCCGTGGCGTTGCAACAAGCCGGAACGTTGCATGTGGATGGTGCGCTTGGAGGAACTTCATCGCGATTGCGCCCCGCGAATCTGCATATCCGTTGGCAGAACGCGGCTCTGGCCGATGCTTTTCGCCTCAGCGACGGAACCGATCATGGAATTCGCGGCGGGTTTATGGTCGCGCTCGATGCCCAGACGCAAGGCGCGGCGTGGAATTTGCAGGGACGAGTTGAGCTGCGCCGGCTGCATCGTTGGGATCTTTCAATGCGCGCGGATAATCCGGCACTCAACGTGCTTATTCGCGCCGATTGGCTGCCGGAAGCCTCCACGCTTAATTTCTCGGATATCACCTTGCAGGCTCCGCGTTCAAGTGCGCACGGTTCGGGAGTCGTGACGTGGGCGGATACGGCCGCGCCCACCGATCGTGGGCTCAACGTCTCGTCGGATGGTATTGATTGCGCCGACGTGCTCGCGTGGGTTCGTGCATTTCACCCCGCGATTTCCGAAGCGCTCACTGCTCATGGGACTCTGCGATTCAATATTGCGCTCGCCGGATGGCCGCTTCGACCAGCCGGCGGCACGGCATCGACAGACGGCGCTACGCTTGAGGGTGGCAGCCTCCGCGTTCCGCTCAAAATCGCTCGCAGTTCGATGCAATTTGACCGGCGGTCTGCGCATCTTCAGCCCGTAACGATCGAAATCGGATCGGACGACGGTGCCTTGCGCGTGGAAGCTGCGATGCCGGTGGACTCCACAAGCGATTCGACTTGGAAACTTTCCGGCAACGCAACAAACGTCGAAGACCTTACGGACGCCGCGACGGCGCTCGGTTGGAATGCGCAGGGCGGTTGGAAGCTCGAAGGGCCAGCGGCATTCGATCTCAGTTGGCAAGGTCGTGAAAAGGTTCCCTGGAAGCAAACGTTTGGGAAAGTTGAGCTTCAAGGGTTGACGCTGCATGCTCCTGACTTGAACCAGCCAATCTCGCGGATCCAAGGAAAAATTAATTTTGCGCGCGAGTCATCGCAACTCACAATCGATTCCGCGTTGGCCTTCGGCGGCCAGTGGAAAGGCACAGTTGACTTGTTTCCCATCGCCGGCCCTCGGCGTTTCGCTTTCAGCGTGGATCGTTTAAACTCCGAGGACCTGGATCGTTGGCTGAATCCACGCTGGCGGGAAGGATTCCTCGGCAACATTCTGCCGTTCTTGAATTCGTCGACGAGCGGGCAGCCGGCGCCGGGCAATCTCGAGGCCCAGGGTCACGTCGCGATCGATCAATTTGCGTTCTTACGCTTCGTGGTTCACCGCCTGAAAGGCGATCTTGCGATTCACGGGCGGCGTCTCGAGCTCGACAATGCGGATGCCGATTTCTATGGCGCACACGTATCCGGCAAGCTCGTCGCGGATTTGCAAAAAGCTCCGATGTACAACGTCAAGGCGCACTTTTCGGGATTAAACCTTTCTTCTCTCACGGCGAGTTCGCCCACACTCGCAAAGACATTCGGCGGTCAGGCTTCCGGAGATTTGGCGCTGACGCTTTCTGGAGTGGGACGCGACGCGTTGCTGGCGTCTTTGGAGTGCGATGGTTCGACTGACATACAGAACCCGTCATTCGAGGGATTCGATTTGATCGATTCACTTCGCTCCGAAGCGCGGATTCCGGGCACGACTTCCTTTAGCCGCGCCGTGGGTGCGTTCAAATGTCGCAACAACAAGATTCAAATTTCGCAGCTCCGACTGTTTCGCCCGGAGGCGGCATTGAGCCTCAGCGGCAGCGTGGACTCCGCGCGCAACCTCGATTTGCGCGTTCGTTGGATCAATGATCCATCGAACGGCGGAGAGCCGGGGTCGGCCGTCACGACCAGTGCGTCTCAAATCGACGGGCCTCTGGCTGAGCCGCGCGTGTCGACTCCCGGAACAACCCCGAAGGAGTAAGTCTGAATCTCAAGTGTTTGCACCGAGCAGTCCGGTGAGCCTGGGTCTGCATCGTGATGAACGCAAGATGACAGCCGTTAGTCCATCAGCGCTTAAGAATGCAGGCAGAGCGGGACGCTTGTGTTTAGGGATTGCGCTGCTGTGTCTCTTCACGATCGCGGCGCAACCGCGCGGCGACGCGGATAATGCCCGGGTGCGTTTGGCTCCGCGTTTTTCCCCCGGCCAGGTCCTGCGATATCAGATCGAGGTCAGAAACGTATCCAAAGGGCGCACGAACGGCCCGATCCGCGATCCCGAAGCGGCATCGCAATTGAAGCAAACCACGACGATTGTGATTCGCCTGGAAGTCTTGAGCGTTGATCCGCAGCCGGGCCACGATCTCTCCAAGGTTCACATTCGCGCTACGTACGAGCATTCTTCCGCGACGAACGAATCGGACGCGTATGACGAACAGGCCGACGCGATTGTTGAACAATTTCGGAAGCTCGAAGGCCAGTCCATGGAATTCACGCTCGATGGCGATGGCCGGATTTCCGATCTTCACGGTCTCGACAAGATTCTTGAGGACCCGTCGGCGATCGCCAGCGCGCGCGGGTGGCTCTCGAGCATCTCGTCGGGATCGGGATATCCGAAGAAGGGAATTGCTATTGGCGAGAAATGGCATTCAGAAGAGCCGCTGGCGGGCGCGCCGCTGAAAGGCACCGTTTGGCGGGCGGATTCAACTTATCTGCGAAACGAACCATGCAACGCCAAGAGCGGCGCGACGCAACCCGCAGCCGGCATGCCTGCTCCTGCCGCAGCGTCAAGCGACGGTGAGATGTGCGCGGTCGTCCTGACGCAATTCAAAATCCTGCAGATGAATCCGCGCGGCGATCTGACGCCGCCGGATTACGTGCACAGCGGCCTTCGTACTTCGGGCAGCTGGACCGGCTCGGGCGACAGCCTCAATTCAATTTCGCTCCGCACAGGACTCGTGATGAGCGTCACCCAAACCAGCGATCAACTTATGAACTTCACGATCTCGAGTTCGAGCTCGCCTTCACGGATGGATTACGCAGGCGAAGTGAATAGCCAATCCCAGATCGCGCTCCTTCCGAACAGCAGCGAATCCCGGCAATAAGCGCCGCTTTAACTCGATCTTGCACTCCGCGGTATAATGGACGTTTTACCTAATGCGATGATTCTTGCCTGGGGACAACAGTGACGAACTTCAAGCTTTCAAGCGACTACCAACCGCGCGGCGACCAGCCGCAGGCCATTGCCCAGCTCACCGAGGGCATTGCCGCGGGCGACAAGCATCAGGTGCTTCTTGGTGTGACCGGCTCCGGCAAGACGTTTGCGATGGCTAAGGTCATCGAGAAGATGGATCGCCCGTCGCTCATTCTCGTGCATAACAAGACGCTCGCGGCGCAGCTGTACCACGAGTTCAAGTCTTTCTTTCCGCAGACCGCCGTCGAATATTTCGTCAGCTACTACGACTATTACCAGCCGGAAGCTTACATGCCGTCGAGCGATGTTTTTATCGAGAAGGAAGCGACGACGAACGAAGAGCTCGACAAGCTGCGAATGAGCGCGACGCGGTCGCTCTTCGAGCGCCGCGACGTCATCATCGTGGCGTCCGTATCATGCATCTACGGCTTGGGATCGCCCGAGGCGTACTACGGCATGATGCTGATGCTCGAGAAGGGCCAATCCATTTCGCGCGAGGCCATGCTGCGAAAGCTGGTCGAAATTCAGTACGAGCGCAGCGAGGACTTGCGTCGCGGAACGTTTCGCGTGCGCGGCGACATGATCGAAATTTATCCGCCATACGACGATACGGGAGTCCGGATCG
Source organism: uncultured Acidobacteriota bacterium (assembly GCA_963803835.1). Classification (GTDB taxonomy): domain Bacteria; phylum Acidobacteriota; class Terriglobia; order Acidiferrales; family UBA7541; genus Palsa-147. The sequence continues at coordinate 17,294 of CAWDOI010000003.1, forward strand.
AGATGTGGGGCAGCCAGATTGACGCGATTCGCCGGATCGACACGCTCACCGGCGAAATCCTGGCGAGTTCCACCGAAATTACGCGCATGCCGATTTATCCGAAGACGCATTACGTTCTGCCGGCGGCGCAAAGGGAACGCGCCATTCAGACGATTCTCGAAGAACTCGAATGGTGGAAGGGCGAGCTCGCGCAGAAGGGAAGAATTATTGAGGCGCAACGAATCGAGCAGCGGACGCGATTCGACATCGAGATGATGCGAACGATCGGCTACTGCCACGGAATCGAAAATTATTCGCGCCATCTTTCCGGCCGATTGCCGGGAGAGGCGCCCCGACGCTTCTCGATTACGTGCCGTCCGATTTCCTGCTGTTCGTGGACGAATCGCACCAGACGATTCCGCAAGTACGCGGCATGTTTCATGGCGATCGCTCGAGAAAGCAGACGCTGGTGGATTACGGATTCCGGCTGCCGTCCGCGCTCGACAACCGTCCATTGACGTTTGAGGAATTCGAGCACCGCGTGAATCAAGCGATCTACGTCTCGGCAACTCCGGGCCCGTACGAGCTTACGAAATCGGGCGGAGTTGTGGTCGAGCAGGTGATTCGTCCGACAGGCCTCGTGGATCCCGAAGTCGAAGTGCGCCCAGTGAAAGGGCAAGTGGACGATTTGCTCGAAGAAATTCGCGTACGGGCAAAACGCAACGAGCGCGTGCTGGTCACGACTCTGACGAAGCGAATGGCCGAAGACCTCGCCGAGTATTTCGCGGAGGTCGGCGTGCGCTGCCGCTACCTGCACTCCGAAATTGAAACGCTCGAGCGCGTGCGCATTCTGCGCGATCTTCGTCGCGGCGAATTTGACGTGCTCATCGGCATCAACTTGCTGCGCGAAGGCCTCGATTTACCTGAAGTGTCGCTCGTCGCCATTCTTGATGCGGATAAAGAGGGTTACCTTCGGAGCGCCACAGCGTTGATTCAAAGTATGGGGCGATGTGCGCGACACGTCGAAGGGCGAGCGATTCTTTACGCGGACACGATGACCGACTCAATGAAGCTCGCCATCGGCGAGACCAATCGCCGCCGCGAAAAGCAGCAGGCCTACAATATTGAACACAACATCACGCCGCAGTCGATCAACAAATCCGTCGACATGCAGCTAGCCGCGATTGTCGAAGCGGATTATCTGACAGTGCCTGTCGATGAGAGCGCGATCGACGAGATTGCGAACGAAGATGATCTCCGCCGCGCGATTGAGCAGCTTGAAACGCAGATGCGCGAGGCCGCAAAGAAATTTGAGTTCGAGCGCGCCGCTTCGCTGAGAGATCGCATTCGATCGTTGAAACAGCGGGATCTCGGGGAATTGTTTGCTTCGCCAGTCGAACCGGCGAAATCGCCGTAACCGCGCGGATAGTGGTGGCAGTCGAAATGAATTCAGACGAGGCCGCGACGAAGCTCGGCGATCGGATAAAACGTGCCGCGCCACGTCACGCCGCCGTTCTTTAGCGTCAAGAACGCGGACCGGGCGAGCATCCAACTGAAAATCAGGGCGCCGATGGGATGTGTGAAGCCATAGAGTGGCGAAGCGCCGGCGCTGTAGGACACCGTGGCGTGGCACGCAAACGAGATGGCCACGGCGATCGCCGCGAAGATCCGTGCGTCTCCGTGCACGAACGGCAAAGCCACCCACGGGAATACGCTCAACATGAGAAGTCCAAGTATTTGGCCGCCAAGCATCGCGAGGTTATAGCTGGCGGCCGCAAAGAAGGTTTTCGACGAACCGCGCACCAGATTGCCAAGTCCCGCCTGCCATCGCACGCTGACGTGCTGCGGTGCGTAACCCACCTGGGAACGGAATCCGGCACGCTTCGTGAGTTTCGAGAGTTTCATGTCCTCGAGCACCTCCATCTGCATTCCCCGGTGGCCCTTAAAGGCGTCATAAGCCTCGCGCCTGATCAATTGAAACGCGCCGATGCCGATGTATCGAGAAGAGCGCGGATCGCTGGTGCGCCAGGCTTCTTCGCCGAGAGCGAAGCCCAGCCCGAAGAATGTCATGACGACATGCTCCCAAAATCCGACCATGACCATTTTCGTCATCAACGCGAGGTGATCGTACTTTTGTTTGATTACGACGGCGACGATGCGCCGAAGCGAATCCGGCGCGAAGTGAACATCAGCGTCGGTGAAAACCAGCCACGAGCCCGTGGCGATCTTCGAGCCAGTGTGAAGCGCGTGAGGCTTGCCCAGCCAATCGGGCGGGAGCTCCTTGATGTGGACGACTTTCAGCCGAGGGTTGCGAGCGGCAAAGTCGTCGAGGATCCGCCCAGTATCATCCGTCGAACGATCGTCCACCGCGATCACTTCGTAGTCGGGATAATCGAGCGCCAACATCGTGGGAAGTGAAGACGGCAGCTTTTCCGCTTCATTGAGAGCGCCGAAAATAATCGAAAGCTTCGGGCAGTCCTTCGGCGGCAATGGCTCGAATCGCTCGATGCGAGGCAGTTTTCTCATGCCGATCGCGGCTCGGACGGATTGGATCGCCCACATGCCCGCAATAATACCTAGCAAGATTGTGATGAAAATGTGCAAGTGAGTTTTCTGCCCGTGATTACGTCAAACACGTTATTCTAGCATTTTCGGCGAGTCCTCCAGGGGCACGCAGCGTGGCAACCTCCATAGCAATTGTCGGAGCTGGACGCGTGGGCCGTGGGCTGGCGCACCGCTTGCACCGCCTCGGCTGGGAGATTGGTGCGGTCGTAACGCGCTCGAAGGCAACTGCGCGCGCAGCTGTGCGTAAAATCGGCGCTGGCGCCGCGTATGCTGCTCCCACGCGGCAAATCTTGAGCGCTGATGTGGTTTTGATTACGACGCCGGACGACGCGATGGCGCGGGTCGCGACCGATCTCGCCGAGCTTGGACGTGAAGAATGGAGAGGCAAGATCGTGCTCCATACAAGCGGAGCGCTTGATCGGCGAGTGTTGACGCCGCTCGCGGATTTCGGTGCGTGCACCGGCTCGCTGCATCCGCTACAAACTTTCAGCGGGCGCGCGGTCCCCGAACTCGATGGCATCGTGATCGCGATTGAAGGCAACCGCGCAGCCCTTCGCATGGCGCGCAAGATAGTCCGGGCTTTGGGCGGCGTTCCGGTGACTCTGCGAGGACGCGACAAGCCCGCGTATCATGCCGCGGGAGTCCTCGTGGCAGGCCACGCGCTCGCCCTCGTTGAGGCCGCGACGCTGGTTTTAATGAGCATCGGATTCACGCGGCGGCAATCCAATCGGTCTTTGTTGCCGTTGATGCGGCAAATGCTTGTGAATTTTGAGCGGCTCGGGCCGCGGCTCGCATGGACCGGCCCGCTCTCGCGCGGCGACTATGAAACCATCGCGCGTCATCGGGAGGCGCTTCGAAGTTTGCCGCCCGAGTTTGGCGACGCGTATATGGCTCTCTCGATGCTTGCCGCGCGAATTTTGTCCCCGAATCCCGAACTCACGGAATCCAAATTCGAACGCGCATGGAAGCAATCCTCAGGAGGCAGAACTTGAGTTCGTTGAACATCCCAGTGGAGAGCCTGACGCTCGCAAATGGATTGCGAGTGGTTATATCGCCCGACCGATCCGCGCCCGTCGCGACGGTCGGCGTTTACTACCAGATCGGATTTCGCCTCGAGCCGCGAGGACGCAGCGGCTTCGCGCATCTCTTCGAGCACATGATGTTCCAGGGCTCAGAGCACGCAGGAAAGATGGAGCATATCAAGCTGATCAATTCGTCCGGTGGCTTGCTGAACGGAACCACAGGCTACGACGTCACGAATTATTACCAGGCGGTCCCGTCAAACGCTCTCGAACGCGTGTTGTGGCTCGAAGCTGACCGCATGCGAGCGCTCCGAGTGGACGACGAAAATCTCCGGAATCAGCGCGACGTGGTGAAAGAAGAAGTCCGCGTAAACGTCTTGAATCAACCGTACGGAGGATTTCCGTGGCTCGATCTCCCGCCCGTCGCCTATCGCAATTGGCCCAACGCGCACAATTTCTACGGCGACTTCGCGGATCTCGACGCTGCCACGCTTGACGACGTGATGAATTTCTATCAGACGTACTACGCTCCGAATAATGCCGTACTTCTCATGCTCGGCGACGTTGAGCCTTCCGCCGGATTCGCATTCGCAAAACGCTATTTCGAAGACATCCCGGCGCACCCGCTGCCTCCCTGCGTCGACTCGAGCGAACCCCCACAGACGGAGGAGCGGCGCGGCGAGGTGCTCGAGAAATTCGCGCAACTTCCGGCGCTGGCGATCGGCTATCAGGCGCCGCGGCACAATACGCCGGAATGGTGCGCGGCAGGAATTCTCGACCGCGCGCTGCACGGGGGACGCGCCGGGCGTTTCTATCGCCGGCTTGTCGCGGAGCGTCAGATCGCCGTCGAAACGTCGGGCGGGATCAATTATCCGGTTGGCAATCTTTTCGACTACAACGGACCAACGCTGATGGTCACCAGCATTTACCATAAACCTGAATTTCCGGCCGAGCGGACGATCGCGGCATTCGATGAAATCATCGCGGAAGTGCGCGAACATGGGCTGAGCGAAAGCGAACTCGAACAAGTGAAGGTAAAATTCCGGTCGGATTATTTTTCGATGCTGGAAGGCGGCATGGGCGCCCATATGCCGCGATTTGGGCTGATGCATTGTCTCGCATGTTTTTCGCTTTTCGATAACGATCCTCAGAAAATCAATACGGTTCTCGATAGATTTCTGCAGGTGACGCCGGCGCAAGTCCGAGAAGTCGCGAATAAGATGCTGGTTCCATCGCAGCGCTCAATTCTGATTCGAAAGCCGGCTGGAAACGGGGGAGCACGATGAATCCTCCGGCGACAGCACCAGGCGCGCGTGTGACCTCAGCACCACATCTCGGTCCAGAACGTAAGGTGGCATGGCCCGCGCGATCGGCTCGGACACTTTCCAACGGACTGGAAGTCGTGCTCGCGGAGTCGCACACTTTTCCCAAGATTATCGCTGAATTGTTTTTTCGCAGCGGCAACGCCGCGACGGCCCTGACGTCGCCCGGGCTCGCGGAAATGGCTGCGGCAGTGGTCCGGACGGGAACGGCGAGCCGCGGGCGCCGCGATATCGAAGAAGATCTTCGAAGCCTGGGCGCGGACCTGGGCACAACCGCGGGTGCCGATACGAGTGCCATCTCGATTGCCGGGCTCGCAGAGTTTGCAAAGGGCCTTCTCGGATTGGTTTCTGAACTGGCGCGCGACGCTTCCTTTCCTGATGACGAATTCGAGCGCATTCGCCGCCAGAAGATTGAGGGATTACGCATTGAACGCACGACGCCCGGCTTTCTCGGGAGCGAGCGCTTGCGTCGCACGCTTTTTGGCGCGCATCCCTACGCCATCATCGCGCCGACTGAAGCGCAGGTGGAGTCATATCGACGCGAGAATTTACAGGCGTACTACCGGGAGCACTATACGCCTGCGAATGCGCTTCTCGTAATCGTGGGAGATTTCAAGACGGCGGAAATGTTCGAGTTGGTCGAGAAGGTTTTCGCGGGTTGGAGCGGCAGCGCTCCGAACAGGGCTTCTGGCGTGGCGCTTCCGGATCATCACGGGCGTCGCGTGCAACTCATCCACATGCCGGGAACGGTTCAAACGGAAGTGTTGATCGGCAACCGCGCGATTACGCGGCTCCACCCAGACTGGTTCCGGCTCCTACTCGCGAACTCCATTTTCGGCGGGGCGTTCAACTCGCGACTGGTGATGAACATCCGCGAGCAGAAAGGCTACACGTACAGCCCACGCAGCGCGGTCAGCGCTTTGCGGGAACACGGCTATTTTTCAGTGCACGCCGCGGTGAGAAACGACGTGGTCGCGGCGACGCTCACCGAGATGTTTTACGAACTCGATCGCATGCGCTCGGTGCCCGTTGGAGAAGACGAACTGAGCAACGCGCGGAATTACATGACCGGCGTTTTCTCGCTTGGCGTCGCCACGCAGGACGGCATGATGAACCAACTCTCGACCGTGTTTCTGCACGGGCTGCCGCCCGATTACCTGGAGACCTACCGCGAGCGCATCCGCTCGCTCACGAGCCAAGACGTTCTTCTAGCCGCGCGCCGCCATTTCGATTCGGCGAACGCGCAAATCGTCATCGTGGGCGATCGCGATCAGATTGGCGAGCAGGCAGGCCTCTTTGCGGATGTGAAGCAGTACGACGCGGGCGGCAGCGAGCTTTAGCCGATGCTCGTTTTGATGCAACGCGCGTTTCGGGGCCTCGGCGATGCTCGTGCGGTCCGATGCGCCGGCGTCGTGGCCCTGCTTGTCGCAACCGTGGTTCTAAGCGCCGAAGCAAAAAAGCATCCGCCTGAGCATCCTCTCGATTTGAACACCGCGACACTTGAGCAACTCGAGGAGTTGCCCAATGTTGGGCCCGGAGTCGCGGCTGCGATCGTTGAATTTCGCGCGAAGAGCGGACCATTCCGGCGCGTGGAAGATTTGCTGGCGATCCGCGGGATTACGAAGCAGCGTCTCGAAAAAATTCGACCGTATGTTGTAGTAAATGCTCCAGCGAAAACACCGAATGGCGGATGACGGCTCGCGAGAATTTCGCGGGACCTCGCACATGAGCTACAAAATCTGATGGCTCTCTTTCGATTTGCCGATGGCGAGGGGCACCTGATCGGCGATCTCAAGGCCATATCCGTCAAGCGCCACAACTTTCTTCGGATGATTCGTAAGGATGCGAATCCGCCGAAGTCCAAGATCGATCAGAATCTGCGCGCCAATTCCGCTTTCTCGCTGGAGTAAACGCTGACGGTTGAGGTCGCGGTCAATTTCCCCGCGATCGTGAACCAGAATTCTCGGAAGCGCGCCTTCCTCCGTTGTTGCCGAATCAATCCGGAAGCCACGGCCCGTGTGATGAAGATAGACGAACACGCCGCGTTCGGCGCGATCGATCGCGGCGAAAGACTTATCGATCAATTCATTGCAGTCGCATGACGTTGACCCGAAAACGTCGCCCGTCAAACAGTGCGAGTGAACTCGCACCAGCGTGGGAGGATCGCCCGCCACATCTCCTCGAACAAGCGCGACGTGGACTTCGCCATCCACGTCGCTCGAGTAGGCGATCATTCGGAAATTGCCATGCCGAGTCGGCAAGACGGATTCAGCGATGCGCCGGACGTACCGTTCGTGCTGCATGCGGTATCGAATGAGATCCGCGATGGTGAGCAATTTCAGGCTATGTTCGCGGCAGAACTCGCGCAACTGCGGAGTCCGCGCCATCGTTCCGTCGTCGTTCATCACCTCGCAAATCACGCCGGAGTGATCGAGGCCGGCGATGCGCGCGAGGTCCACGCACGCTTCCGTCTGCCCGGCGCGGACGAGCACGCCACCGCGGCGCGCACGCAAAGTCGGAACGTGGCCGGGCCGCGCAAGATCTTCGGGCCGTGTATTGGGATCCGTCGCAGCCAAGATGGTGGTCGCGCGATCGGAGGCGCTGGTGCCAGTGGTTGTGCCGCGGCGCGCGTCAATCGGTTCGCAGAAGGGCGTTCCGAAGAGGGATGTGTTGCGCGGCGTGATCGGCAGGAGATGGAGGGCGTCGCACCGCTCTTCGGTGAGCGAAAGGCAGATGAGACCGCGGCCAAACTTCGCCATGAAATTGATGGCCTCGGGCGTCACTTTTTCCGCAGCCATCGTGAGGTCGCCCTCGTTCTCGCGATCCTCATCGTCCACGAGAACGATCATCCGACCCTTGCGGATTTCCTCCACCGCTTCTTCGACTGTTGCGTATCCGATATTTTCCGCGCTCATCTCGCTGCTCCCGAAAAATGCAACATCAGGTAATAGAAAAACGCGCCGACCAGTCCAGCGCCTGGAATCGTGAATATCCACGCCCAGACAATTCTTCTCGTGACTCCCCAGCGCACCGCCGTCAGCCGCCGTACCGATCCGACCCCCGCAATGGCGCCCGTGATCACGTGCGTTGTGCTCACTGGAATGCCCGCGTGCGCCGTAGCTATCAATGTTAACGCAGCCGAGGTCTCCGCGGCGAATCCGCCGAACGGGGTAAGTTTCGTGATTTTCTGTCCCATTGTCTTGACGACGCGCCAGCCCCCCGCCATAGTCCCGCCCGCGAGCGCGAGGTGGCAGCAAATGATCACCCAGTAAGGCACCACGTATGAAGGCAACATGCGGCCGGTGACTAGGGCGGCCGTAATAATCCCCATGCCTTTTTGCGCGTCACTCGTTCCGTGGCCGAAACTGAAAGCGGCGGCCGATACAAGTTGGAGACGCCGGAACCATTTGTCCACGTTCCTGGGGTGCGCTCGTCGGACAATCCAGCTCGTCGCAACCGTGGTGAACGCCCCCGCCGCCAAGCCGATAATCGGAGCGATGAAAATAAATATCACCGGTAGGATCCAGCCTGAAATTGTGATCGCGCGAGTTCCGGCTGCGGCGAGCGCCGCGCCGCCGTAGCCTCCCATCAGTGCGTGGGACGAGCTGCACGGTATCCCCAATCGAATCGTCACGTAGTTCCAGAGAATTGCGCCGAGAAGCCCTGCGAGGATCACGTAGACGGTCACGTAGTGCAAATTGACGAGGCCGCTGCCCATCGTTTTCGCGACGGCCGTACCGAACGCGAACGCGGCGATGAAGTTCCAGAAAGCGGCCCAAGCCACAGCAGTCAGCGGCCGTAACACCCGAGTGGAGACAACTGTCGCAATCGAGCTAGCAGCGTCGTGCCAGCCATTCGTGAACTCGAAGGCTAGCGTGACGAAAACTACGAGCGCAAGAATCCGGAAGTCATCCACGGACTTGCCTCTCAGGCTTGCCTGACACGTGCGGCAAGTGATGGACGCAATTTGAGAGCAAGAAGAGAACTCACGCGTTTTTCAGAGTGACGGTTTCGATGACGTTCGCCACGTCTTCACATTTGTCGGCGGCAAACTCGAGGAGTTCGATGATTTCTTTCCATTTGATGATTTGCAGCGGATCTTTTTCCTCGTCGAAGAGATCGGCAATGAGTTTGCGGCTCTGGCGATCGGCCTGATTCTCAAGGCGGTTGATTTCGATGCAATGATCGAGGATGTGATCCTGCTTCTCGAGTACGCGAACCGCCTGCACGATTTCGTAAGTGGCGCTAAGTACCGTCCGGGCCAGCTCGCTGACGCCGGGGATGATCGTGCGGACGCGATAGATGACGAGCCGGGTTGCCGCGGCATCGAGCAAGTCAATTACATCGTCGATTTTGCTCGACAGTTCGTGGATATCTTCGCGGTCAAATGGCGTGATGAAAGTTTGGTTCAGCCGCGTAATGATCGTGTGCGTGATTGTGTCGCCGATGTGCTCGAAGTCCTCGACTCGTTCAGCGCGGGCAGGAGGGTCGTCATAATTTTCGAGCATGTCCACGAGCGCCTGCGCGCCGGCGTTGACGTTCTCGGCCTGGCGAACAAACATTTCAAAGAAGCTCTGCTCGCGCGGAAGCAGCTTTGTAAGCAATCCGGGCATCGCCGGTTAGACCTCCGTGGTTGTTCAGGAGAGGCCCGACTATATCGAAACACCGGGGCTCCCGCAAGGCAGGAAATTAAAAAGGGCGCCGCAACCCGATTGGTCGCGACGCCCTGTAAAGCTATGGCAGATTGAGGTTTACTGGACGGCTTAGTACATCCCGCCCATACCGCCGCCTCCGGGTGCGCCACCGCCGCCGGCTGCCTTCTTATCGTCTTCCTTGATGTCGGCGACGAGAGCTTCCGTCGTCAACATCAGGGCAGCGATCGAAGCAGCGTTCTGAAGCGCCAAGCGCGTCACCTTCGCGGGATCGATTACCCCGGCCTTGACGAGATCCGTGAACTCACCGGTATCCGCGTTGAAGCCGAAGTTTTCGTCCTTTGAGTCACGAACGCGACCGACCACAATCGCTCCTTCGTGTCCCGCGTTGTGCGAGATCTGCCGCATTGGCTCTTCGAGCGCCCGCTTCACGATGTTGACGCCGATTGCTTCGTCATCGTGCAGCTTGAGCTTTTCGAGCGCGTTGATGCAGCGGACCAACGCCACGCCGCCGCCGGGAACAATGCCTTCCTCGACAGCCGCGCGTGTCGCGTGCATGGCATCCTCGACGCGAGCCTTCTTTTCCTTCAGCTCGGTCTCGGTGGCTGCGCCGACCTTGATTACGGCCACGCCGCCAACGAGCTTCGCCAGACGCTCCTGCAGCTTTTCCTTGTCGTAGTCCGAGGTGGTTTCTTCGACCTGCGCGCGAATCTGCTTCACGCGGCCTTCGATCTCGGACGGCTTGCCCGCGCCTTCCACGATCGTCGTGTTGTCCTTGTCGATCGTGATCTTCTTGGCGCGGCCAAGATCTTCCATCTTTACGTTTTCGAGCTTGATCCCGAGATCTTCCGTGACGGCCTTGCCGCCGGTCAGCGTGGCGATATCTTCCAGCATGGCCTTGCGGCGGTCACCGAAGCCCGGGGCCTTTACGGCAGCGCACTGAAGCGTGCCGCGGAGCTTGTTCACGACGAGAGTCGCGAGGGCTTCGCCCTCAACGTCCTCGGCGATGATCAGCAACGGCTTTCCGGTCTTGGCGATCTGCTCGAGCAAAGGAAGCAAATCCTTCATCGAGCTGATCTTCTTCTCGTGAATCAGGATGCGAACGTCCTCGAGCGCGCACTCCATGCGCTCCGGATCGGTGACGAAGTAGGGCGAGAGATAGCCGCGGTCAAACTGCATACCTTCGACCACCTCAAGTGTCGTCTCCATCGTCCGGGATTCCTCGACGGTGATGACGCCATCTTTTCCGACCTTCTTCATCGCTTCGGCGATGATGCTGCCGATTTGCTTGTCGTTATTGGCGCTGATCGTGCCGACTTGCGCGATCATGTCGCCCTTAACGTCCTTGTGCAGCTTGCGGATTTCCTCGGCGGCGACTTCGACGGCCTTCTCGATGCCGCGCTTCAGCGCCATCGGGCTTGCTCCGGCCGCTACCGTCTTCACGCCCTCGCGGAAAATTGCTTGAGCCAGAACGGTTGCCGTCGTTGTGCCGTCGCCCGCGACATCGGAAGTCTTCGACGCAACTTCGCGCACCATCTGTGCTCCCATGTTTTCGAGCGGATCCTGCAGCTCGATTTCCTTGGCGACCGTCACACCGTCTTTCGTGATGATCGGCGCGCCAAACTTCTTTTCGATCACGGCATTGCGGCCCTTCGGCCCAAGCGTGATTTTCACGGCGTCGGCCAACACATTGACGCCGCGAAGGATGGACTGGCGCGAATTCTCACCAGTCACGATTTGCTTTGCCATATTCCCTCACCCTCCTAATATTTCTTCAGAACTTCGTCCCGTCCCGCCATTGGCGGATGCGGGAGTTATCGCTTAGCGGCCTTTGCAGCGCCGCCGAGTTTTGCCAGGATTTCGTCTTCCTTGAGAATTAAATACTCTTGGTCGTCAACCCTGATTTCGTTACCACTGTACTTGCCGAAGAGAACCCGGTCTCCCGCCTTTACATCGAGCGGAATCCGTTCGCCCTTCTCAATTCTTCCTGCACCAACGGCGATGATCTCGCCCTCTTGAGGTTTTTCTTTGGCCGTGTCAGGGATGATGATTCCACCCTTCACGGTTTCCTTTTCTTCCAGACGCCGCACGAGCACGCGGTCGTGCAGCGGGGTGACGTTGACTGCCATCTTTGCTTATCCTCCGGTGGAATACTCGGAATTGCTAGATGAGGAGCGCTGGACTTTTAGCACTCCTCGACAGCGAGTGCTAATATATCAAAATATCTGATGATGTCAAGCGATTATAAGAGTTCGCAATGGGTTCTTGCTCGGCGTTTTTTTCGTGTTAAGTGCATATAATGCTTTAACTTGCATTGTGTCCGGGAATTCCGACACATCTTTTATTGCCTTGCATCCCGTCAGAGCGTAGCATCCATTCAACATAGGCTAATCATGTCTGTTCTCTTTTACATCCGACTTATCGGGTTTACGGCCGGAGCTCTGGTCGAACTATTTTTTCTAGCGTTGATCCTGGGTAATCGAAGGCCGCGGACGTTTGAACGGGTCCTTTTTTTCCTGATACTTGCTCTATTTGCATTCTATTGCGGCGGAGTGCTCGTCCTAAATGCGGGACTCCATTACGCCGCGCCTCCTGCAGCCACGCTCATGTACGCGAACGGGCTGATAGGCTTGGGTCTTGCGTTCCTGCCTGCGTTTTTGTTCCACGCGCACGCTGAATATTTCTTGATGAACGGAAGCGCGACGATGAAGTGGCTGCGCTACATCGCGTGGGCCAATTACGCGCTGGTCTTAATCTCCGTTGCGAAAGTTATGCCGCAGTTGATTGCGGCGAGGTCGCTCGAATTCTTCGATCCCGCCAACCACGTCGGCAGGGCCTATGCCTATTGGCTCGGTCTGAGCCTTCTGGGAAGCGCCGCGATTGGATTCGCAAGCGCGGCGAACCGCGAAGCTCCTTTTCGGCGGCTCGATAGTTTCCTCGGCACATTTTGTATTCTGGCCGGAGCGCTAACGATCTACGTTTATGGCTTCGGCGGTCCCAACCGGCCGATTTTGTCGGAAGCATTGGCTCTCGGAATTCTGCTTGCCGCAATCGTGCCGAGCGCGGTCCTCGAATACTGGATTCTGCGAAACAATTTCCTGGGAATCGGCTCTCAGAAAAATCTCGTTTACGCTGTTTCCGGCGCATTCCTGGCGCTTCTGTACTTGGGACTCGTCCGGCGCGTCAGCGGATGGCTGGAGCCCGTCCTGCCGCCCGAGGCAACGTCCAGCATTTTGCTATTCATCCTCGTCGTGCTTTTTGAGCCGTTCGAACGCGGCATCGGCCGCGCGATTCAGCGCACGTTTAAGCGCGGTTTAGACAAAATGCAACGGCTGCTCGGCGAGCTGCAGGATTGCGCGCGGCAAGGCGATCTTGTTCGCTTCGTCGAGTTTGTCGAAACGCGCGTGAAAGAGGAATTTGGCCTCGCCGTGGCGCGCCTTTCTGTGCCAGAAAGTGCGGCGATGGAATCGCTTCACTCTCCGGGTGGCCTCGGGCACGTCGCGAGAATTCCGCTGATACGCAATGGAGAATCGATCGGCGTTCTTGAGATCGCATCGACAGGTTCCGTCCTGACCGGGGAAGTAACTGCCGCGCTTGATTTCCTTGGCGAGCAGTTGCCCGGGCTGATCGATCTTTGCCGGCTCATTCAAGACAAGATCGAGCTCGAACGCGCGCTGGCGGAGAGGGAACGTCTCGCGATGCTTGGGCAGATGGCCGCCAGCGTGTCGCACAATCTGCGTAACCCGCTCAGTTCGATGAAAACCATCCTGCAAGTTCAGTTGGAGAATCGCGAACTAAAAGAATCCGTGCGGAACGACCTGACGCTCGTCCTCGGCGAACTCGATCGCCTCAACACTACGTTGACGCAACTACTCCGATATTCGAAGACGCAAGCGCGCATGGCCGGCGCGGAAGAAAGAATCGCCGCACGCGCGGTGATTGATGGCGTGGTAAATCTGCTGCGGCGCGACGCGGAGCAGCGCGGCGTGGCGATCGAATTTGAACACCCCACGGAAGACTTCTGCGTGAAAGGCTCCGAAGAAGCGCTCGGCGATATTTTTTCGAACCTCATAGTGAACGCCGTCGAAGCCCAGCCAGACGGCGGCTGTGTTCAGATCGACGCGACGCGCCGGGATGGCTGCTTGGTTGTAGCGATTTGCGACGCAGGTCCCGGTATCCCGCCCGAGGGGCGCAATAGAATTTTTCAACCTTTCTTCACGACCAAGGCCAGCGGGACAGGCCTCGGCCTAGCAATTGTCACGAGGCGCATCGGCGAGATTGGCGGGACGCTCGATTGCGAGAGTCCCGTGCGCGATGGGCGCGGAACGAAATTTATTGCGACGCTTCCGCTCGCGGCATCGTGACATTGGCACCCAGATCAATCTTGTTTCGCGAAGGGCCTGTAACGCATGAAAACGATCTTGATCGTCGATGATGAGCCAGCGGCACGCTACGGCCTGCGCCGCGCGCTCGAACACAAATACCGAATCGTCGAGGCCGAGTCCACGAAGGCGGCGCGGGAGGCGCTCGGCGTCGAGCGTCCAGATGTCATCCTTCTCGACCTCGTGATGCCCGACGGCGGCGGCATTTCGTTTCTCGGCTGGATGCGCGAATCGGGTTTTTCGCAGCCGGTGCTTATCGTTTCGGCGCTCGATACCGCGAAGACGGCCGTCGGAGCGATGCGCCTCGGCGCTGCGGATTACATCGTCAAGGGATTCGACATCGACGAATTGCGGAAGCGCGTCGAAACCCTGGTGAAATTGGTCGAGCTGGGCGAAGAGAACGAACGCTTGCGCCGCGAGCTTGTATCTCACGGCGAATTCGGGCGCATGCTCGGACGCAGCGCGGCGATGCGGCGCGTCTTCGATTTGGCCGATCGCGTCGCGCCAACCGACGCCACGGTTCTGATCCTTGGCGAGAGCGGAACCGGCAAAGATCTTCTGGCGCAGGAAATTCACGCGCGGTCTCCGCGATCGGATCGGCCATTTGTCGCGGTCAACTGCGCGGCACTACCCGAAAATCTGATCGAATCAGAACTGTTCGGCTTCGAGCGCGGCGCCTTCACGGGTGCGGCGCAGCAGAGGAAAGGGAAGTTCGAGCTGGCCTCAGGCGGCACTCTGTTCCTCGACGAAATCGGAGACATGAATCCGGTGACGCAAGCGAAGGTGTTGCGCGCGCTGGAAAATCGCATGATCGAGCGCCTGGGCGGGTCGCAGCCCGTCGCAGTGGACGTGCGCGTGATCAGCGCCACGCACCGCGACCTGCCCACTGAAATCGCAGCCGGCAAATTTCGCGAAGACCTCTATTACCGATTGCGCGTCGTTACGATAGAAGTTCCGCCGCTTCGTACGCACAAGGACGACATTCCGCTTTTGAGCGCGGCGCTCGTCGAGCAACTGGGTGCGAGGCACAAGCGCGCGATTCATTTGGATGCCGGAGCGATGCAGCTTCTCGACAAATATGATTGGCCAGGGAATGTGCGCGAGCTGCGAAATGTCCTCGAGCGCACCTTGATTCTCGCCAGTGGAGATGAAATTCGCGCTGCGGATCTGCCGCCCGAAATTCAAGACGGCACAAGCCCCATTGCAAGCCGCACAGCAACTGGCGACAATCACTATCTCGGCGAAAAAGATTTTCGCGAGGCAAAACGCCAGTTCGAAATTGCCTATCTGAGTCGCAAGCTCGAAGAACATCACTGGAACGTATCGAAAACCGCGGCCGAAGTCGGCTTACACCGGCAAAGTTTACAAGAGAAGCTGCGCGAGCTCGGCATCCAGCGGCCGGGGAAGTAGAAGGCATGATGAAGAGAGACGGCGTCGCGGCGTACATTCTCGCAGGCGGAGAAAGCTCGCGTATGGGACGCGACAAAGCTCTGCTCGACTTCGGCGGTGTGCCGCTCATTCAGCACATCGCTTCGCTTGTACAGCCGTTGACGGGCACGCCGGTAGTTGTTGGCCCTTCGGATCGATATGTGAATTTGAAATTGCGCGTCATTCCCGACGACGCACAGGGAGTCGGCCCGCTCGGCGGCATCGCCACGGCGCTGCGGGATTCACGCGAGCCCTGGAATCTGATTCTCGGATGCGACATGCCGCTGCTCACCTCGGAGTGGCTCGCGCACCTGATCGATCGCGCTTTGAATTCCGAAGCCGATGCCATCCTGCCGCAAAGCGCGCATGGAGCCGAGCCGCTCTGCGCGATGTATCGCAAGAGATGCGAGGCCAGCATCATGAAAGCGATCGCGCGCGGCGTGCGCAAGGTCACGGATTGTGTCGCCGCCCTCAGTATCGAGCGCATTGAGCCGGAGGAATGGAAGACATTTGATTCGAGCGGCTTGCTCTTCAGGAATCTAAATTCTCCTCAAGATATCGAAGATATAGCGGCCACGCTTGAGCGAAAATATGGCAAGGTAGCTCTGTAATGAGCGGACACTATTTCGAATTTCGGGATGTCTCGATCGCGTTCGGCGATCAGGACGTGCTCAAAGACGTCAGCTTTTTCGTCGATCAGGGCGAAACTGCGGTGATCCTAGGCCGCAGCGGCGTCGGCAAATCCGTCAGCCTGAAATTGCTATTGGGATTTCTGAAGCCGGATGAAGGCCGGATTATCGTTGCGGGCGAAGACGTTACCGACTTGACCGAAGATCAGTTCGCGCCAATCCGACGGCGCGTGACGATGGTGTTTCAGTCCGGCGCGCTTTTCGATTCGCTCACCGTGGCGGAGAACATCGCCTTTCCGCTCGAGGGACGCGGGCTCGGTCAGGAAGCAATCGACGCGCGCGTGAAGGAGTTGCTGCAAACGCTCGAAGTGACGCAATTTGCCGATCGCCTGCCCGCCGATTTGAGCACTGGGACGAAACGCGCGGTGGCGATTGCGCGCGCACTGGCCGAGGATCCCGAAGCCATTCTTTACGACGAGCCGACGACCATGGTTGACCCGCTGATGGCCGCGTATATAGGCGATCTGATTTCGCGGTTGAAAGCCAAGCTCCACAAAACTTCAATCGTCGTCACACATGACACGCATCTCGCGAAAAAACTGGCCGATCGAGTGATATTTCTGCAGGAAGGCCGAGTTGCGTTCTTCGGCACTTGGCCGGACTTCGAAAATTCGTCAGATCCATTCCTCAAGAATTTCCGGCTTCAGGACGCGATGATTCCTGCGCTCGACGCAGTTGTCCCGTAGCCTCTTCCAGCGAATCTTCGAGGCGATGGCTCCGCCGCGTTGTTTCGCCCGCCTAGCACTTGCACTTCGGCATGGCTGCCCGGCGCCGTTTTTGCTATCGTGCAGGTTCGCCGAAGCTCATTTCGACGATCAATTAATCCAGCTCGACGGAAAACTATTTGAGCGCTCCCGCCCCGACCGATCCGAAAAAACAACTGCGCCGCGAAATGGGCTTTTGGGATGTGCTGCTTTTCAACATCGCAGCCGTCCTCGGGCCTCGCTGGGTCGCGGCGGCCGCGCACAACGGCACGTCTTCAATTTCACTCTGGATCCTTGCCGCGCTCTTCTTCTTCGTTCCGAGCGCGCTTGTAATTGTCGAACTTTCAACGCGCTATCCCGTCGAAGGCGGCCTGTACGTGTGGTCGAAAGAAGCGTTTGGCGAATTTCACGGTTTCGTGGCCGGCTGGACATATTGGGTCTACACATTTTTTTATTTTCCGGGGCTGTTGCTCGCCAGCGCGTCCATGGGCGCGTACATCGGTGGCGCGCGATATGGGTATCTCGCGCAGGACAAACACTTTCTGATCTACGGCTCATTCGCGCTCCTTGCGGTTGCGGTCGTGATGAACATCGTCGGCCTGAATATCGGCAAGTGGCTGCAGAACGCGGGCGGAGTCGGGACGTACATCCCGTTGCTTATGCTTGTCGGTGCGGGATTCTATCTATGGCATCGGCAGGGCTCGGTGACGCACTTCACGATTCCAAACATGATGCCCCACTGGAATTGGGACACGGTGAATTTCTGGCCCCAGATCGCATTCGCGTTCGTTGGGCTGGAACTCGTATCGGCGATGAGCGAGGAGATCCGCGATCCTCGAAAGACGATACCGCGCGCAATTTATGCTTCAGGCGCGCTGATCGCCATCATTTACATCGCGGCCACAATCGCCGTGCTGAATCTCATGCCGGACGCTTCGGTGGATCCGAAGAGCGGCGTATTTCAGGCGCTGACCGTTGCGTCCACCGTTCTGAGAATCGGCGCAGTCGGAATGATCGCGGCGCTGCTGGCTGCGTTCGGAAATGCGGGCGGAGTCGGCACGACGGTTGCCGGAGTCGCGCGTGTGCCGTTCGTCGTCGGAATCGATCACTACATGCCTGCGGCGTTCGGGAAAATTCATCCGAAGTGGCGGACACCATACATTTCGATTTTGGTGCAGGCATTGATTACCGCGGCAGTGCTGCTCCTCAGCCAAATCAACGAAACGACGACGGGCGCATATCAAGTGCTCGTGGATGCCGCGACGATTCTTTACTTCATCCCGTTTCTTTATATGTACGCGGCGGTGATCAAGCTCGCGAGCAGGCCAGATCGCAGCACGCGCACCAACGCTGTCCTCATTCCGGGCGGAAAGTTGGGAGTCTGGATCGCCGGCGGGCTCGGCTTCGCAGTTGTCGCGGGCGGAATTGTGCTTTCGCTCATTCCACCAGGCGAGGCAGAGAATAAGTTCCTCTTCGAGACGAAACTTGTCGGCGGAACCCTGGTTGCGATTTGCCTGGGGCTGATTCTGTACTTCCGCGGCGCGCGCGCGAAGAGGCGGCAAGCGGCCTCTTAGCGCCGGATATCGCGCGGAATCGCGTCAGTAAACAGCTCGCGCTTTGACGGTCTGCTTCGCTGCCAGCGAAAATCGCGGCTCGATCGCGCCACCCTGATTGATTTTTTCCGTCACATACTCCCCGAGCGCCGGACCATGCTTGAATCCGTGGCCCGACCCACCACCGACCAGCCATACATTTTCGAAATCAGGATGCCGGTCGATCAAGAAATCGCCGCTCGAAGTGTTCTCGTACTGGCAAATTCGCGTTTCGACGATAGGCGCGTTTTTCAGAGCAGGGAATCGCTCGGTAACGTATTTTCGCGCCTGCGCAATTGCTTCCACGGTTGGAACGCGCTCTTGCGAATCTGGGTTGACGCGCGCGCCGTGCTCATCCGAAGCCGCTTTCAAACCGCGTCCTTCGAGGCTCGGCATCCCGTAATACTCTCGATAGCGATCGAGGAACGTCGGCAACGCGGGCGGCGAAAATCTCGCATCGCCTGGCGGAATTCCGAAAAAGAAAACTTCCTGGCGGGTCGGGAAAATTCGATCGCCCAGCAAATTCGGGAATATCGCCGGAAGCCAGGGGCCGCAGGCGAAAACAAATGTCTCGGCTGAGAATTGCTCGCCGCTTCTCGCGCGAATGGAGGTGAGACGCCCGCTGCCTGCCGGCACTTCAATAAACTCCGAGCGATACGCCGCGCCTTTCCGAACCGTTTCATCGACAACTAGTTCGACGGCCCGCCGCGCCATGATCGCTCCGCTGGTTGTTTCGAGAAATCCCATCCCGTCGTCCGGAATCGAAATCTGCGGGTAGCGGCGACGAACGTCGTCAGCGTTCATAAATTCGTGGGGCACGCCAGTTTTCTTCAGCACATCCAGAGTCTGGTGCGTGTAGGCATTGTCTCTCGGCGACAGCCACAGCACTCCCGTGCGATGAAAGATTTTCGCGCCAGTGCTGGCGTTGAGTTCTTCCCACGCGGGCAGCGAGCGCATTGACCACCGCGTGTAAAGTTCATCGGGCCCGTAGCCCATGCGGATGATTCGCGACTCGCCGCCGGAACTCGCTCGGCTGTTCGCCGGTCCGTAGGCATCGAGAATCAAAACGTTGCGGCCGGAGCGCTGTAGATAATTCGCGGTCCACGAGCCGAATACGCCCGCACCGATCACGATGACGTCGAACTTGTGATTCGAACTCAATCGCGGCGTCGCCTTTCGGTGTACGTGCTAGAAACCCTGCTCGACCAATGCGTTTACGTTTAAATGCGAGACTGGTCGTTCGTGGCGCGCCTCGATGAGCGACTCGACATACTTCGCAAGGATGTCGCACTCGATATTCACGGAATCTCCCGTCGTCAGCGCGTGCACTGAAGTGTGTTCGTGCGTAAACGGAATGATCGCGAAATCGGCGACGCCATCGTGCCAGCGCGCGACCGTCAGACTAATCCCATCGATCGCGATTGATCCCTTCTCGGCCACATACCGGCGGAACTCCTCCGGTACGCGCACTGAAAGCCACCAACTATCGCCTTCGCGAACGAGGCGGGTGACTTTGCCAACTGTGTCAACGTGGCCTTGAACGAAATGTCCGCCAAGGCGCGCGCCCGCCGTAAGCGTCCGTTCGAGATTCACTGGCGCACCCGGTTTCTTCTCGCCGAGCGAAGTGCGCTGAAGCGTTTCGCCGGAGAGATCGGCCGCAAAATGGTCCGCATCGAACTCGACGACGGTGAGGCAGCAGCCATTCACTGCGATACTGTCGCTGATTTTGAGCGGCGCGG
>CAWDOI010000004.1:0-32288 GCA_963803835.1 uncultured Acidobacteriota bacterium
ATGTGAGGCGTGCCCGAAACTACGTAGAAATACGGATAATGAATTCTAGAGGATGTTTTGTGTCTCACGATTTCAGATTTGAAATTTGAAGGTGGACGTTGAAATTGAATTTATCCGAGAGCGCTCAATAAAGCCGAAAGGTGATCTCTACGGGCATTTCGACCGCGACTGGCGTCCCATCGGGCCCGGTCGCGGGTTTAAACTTCCAACCATTTACCGCCGCTACCGCTTGGCCAGTCAGACCGCACGGGAGCCCGTGAAAAACTGAGATCACGGACGCAGTCCCGTCGGGCTCAATGCGGACGCGAACGCCAACCGTGCCCTCAAATTTCGCCTTGACGGCGTCGTCGGAAAATTGTGGCGAGGGGCAAATGATGCAATCGGGCTCGGAAATACTCTTGTCTTCCGGGAGTTTGTAGGCGGATTTCCTATCAGCGACAACAGAGGAGCTTGTGCGAACCCGAAGGAGCGATTCGTCAATGTAGAACTCCGTTGGGCTCGGAATGGGTTTCGCGAGCAGATTCTTCATCGATCCTGTAATAGGAAGAATTATCTCGCGGCTGAATACCGATTTGTTTGTTTTTGACATCAGGGCGTCGATGCCAAGGACGAGGCCTATAGGGCCTTCGACCATGCTTCCTTTCACGAAGATCGAGATACCGAGGTCTTCGTCCTTGAAGCAATCCAGCGCGGATGAAGCGAGAACCTCCTCGCGCAGATTGAGCGTCGCGAGTGGCTGCTTGAGGTCGGACGTCTTGAGAACAACGAAGCCTAGCGCCTCTTTCCGCAACGAATCCGAAAGCTCGCGCGCGAGCTCATGCCCTAGTTCGGTGTCGTTGCCTTTTTTGTCTTTGAAGTCCACGACAAACACGGTTGTCTCGCCGGTCAAACTCTTATGGGCTTCCCGGATCGCGTCAGCGAGATGAGATGGAAGATCGCCGAGATAAGCTTCTTGCGTCAGTGCAATTCCAGGTAGGGTGAGCGCCGCGAAAAACAGAAGCAACGAACAGGCGATAGTACGGCGCGTGGTCACTGTCGAGAGTCTCGGCAGACAATACCATCAAGGCAGTAATCAGGTGAGTATAGGGACGCGGACGAGCGAACGAAAGGGAGGTATGCGGTGAACCGGGCGCAGGCATTGTTCGGGCCAGAGGCCACGGATGCCGAACCACATTCATCGCGTCGCAATCTTCGATAATCCTGCAACAAAACAAAACCGGGGCGCAGCGAGCAGCGCCCCTACGAACGGCAACAGAACGGCCGCGCGCCAGCCTCTTATCGTATAATGCGGGCGGATGAAGATTTCTGCCAGCGCACTGCCCCGCGCGCTCGGCCAATCCTTCCTGTGAAATTGGGCAGATGAAAACAACGCATGCTGTAGACAATCGGGAGCGCGTGCTGCTGCTTGGCGTGAGCGTGAGGAAATCGCGGACGCCGGCGGCGGGGAGCGCTGTTGAGCGCGAGAACATGCTCGAACTCGAAGAGCTGGCGCTCAGCGCGGGCGCGAACGTTACCGGCAGCCTCTTGCAGGTGCGCGACAAAATCGATCCCGCCACGCTCGTCGGGCGCGGCAAGCTCGAGGAAGTGAAGATCGAAGCGCAGATGCGCGGCGCGCCGCTCGTCATCGTGGATCACAATCTGACGCCGGTGCAGCTTCGCAATATGGAGGCGGCCACCGACTGCCGCGTGATCGACCGCACGCAATTGATTCTCGATATTTTCGCGATGCATGCGCGGACGCGCGAAGGCCAGCTTCAGGTGGAACTCGCGCAATTGAATTATTTGCTTCCGAGATTGACCGGGCGGGGCAGCGAGCTCTCGCGGCTTGGCGGCGGAATCGGAACGCGCGGCCCTGGCGAACAAAAACTCGAAACAGATCGCCGGCGCATTCGCGACCGCGTGCGAAAAATCAAGGATGCGATCGAAACGGTTCGCCGCCAGCGCACCACGCGCCGCCGCGCGCGCCAGGCGATTCCTCTCGGAACGATCGCGCTTGTCGGCTACACGAACGCGGGCAAGTCGACTTTGTTTAACGCGCTCACGCACGCAACCGTGCTCACGTCCTCGAAAATGTTTGCGACGCTCGATCCCACCGTGCGTGGCGTGAAGCTTCCGTCGCATCGGCGGATTCTGCTCTCGGATACGGTCGGTTTCTTGCGCGATCTTCCGCCGGATTTGATTGCGGCGTTTCGCGCGACGCTCGAAGAAGTTCAGGAAGCCGCGTTGATTTTGCAAGTCACGGACATTTCAAATCCGCGCCATGCCGAGCTCGACGAGGAAGTCGTGAAGATTTTGCAGGAGCTTGGCGTCGCGGACCGGCCGAGACTGCACATCTTCAATAAAATCGATCGCCTCGCGCCCGAAGATCGCGAAGAGGTGGCGCGCATCTCGCACAATGGCAACGGCGCGGCGGCACGCAGCGCGTTCGTCTCCGCGGAAACGGGCGAAGGGCTCGATACTCTTCTCGCGCAAATTGATTCGGCGCTGCCGATTGATCCGATCACACGCGTGCGGCTGCAGTTGCCGATGTCGGAGGGACGCACGCTCGCGATGATTTACGCGTGCGGCCGCGTTCTCAGTTCGGAGTCCACTGGCGAGAAGATTTCGCTTGAAGCCGAGGTCCCGGAGACGCTTGCACGCCGGCTGACCAATTTCACCGTTTAGGTCAGAATTGCGACCGTTTGGCGGGTGTCCTGTGGAAAACCTGTGGAACGCGAATTTCCCGGTCCAAATGTTTAGTAGCGGTGCGACGTTGCATTTGTAGTCATCGCGCGATGATTTGTCCGATAATCGGTTGAGTTTCATGTGCTTAGGCGGCTGCGTCGAATCGCTCGCTCCGCGCTTTGCGAGCAAAGTTGCAGGAATCGCGAATTGCGGATTTGCACAAGCTTGGGGCATTTTGATTCCTAACAGTCACTAGACACGAGACTTCGTTGATTTTTTGCTCTGCACTTTTCTAGTGCATTTCATTGTACGAATCGGTGAGTTGACTGCCCGAAGATGCAGGACTATATTGAATTGGGGCGCGCACGGAGCGGTTGAAACTCCACCGCGCGGATGTTCCCGCATCAAATGAACCTGCCGAACAGCCTCACGACTCTTCGCATCTTTTTCGTTCCGCTTCTCGTTGTGGTGTTGCTCACGCGCGAGCCGAATTTCGATGTTTGGGGACTCGCGGTTCATTTTGAAGTTTGGGGCGTTCTGATTTTGCTCGCCGCGGCTGCGACCGATGCCGCTGACGGATATTTCGCGCGGAAGCGCAACGAAGTCACGACGCTCGGCATTCTGCTCGATCCGATCGCCGACAAATTGCTCATCTCCGCCGCGTTTATTTCTCTTGTGGAGATGGGACTCGTGCCTGCGTGGATGGTGGTGATCATCATCGGGCGCGAATTCATCGTGCTGGGCCTTCGCAACATCGCGGCGAGCGAAGGATTGATTATTCCCGCGTCACCACTCGGCAAAACGAAGATGGTGCTGCAAGTGATTTGCGGCTGCGCGGTGATTCTCACGGCGAAACATCCGGCGTTGAAGCCGCTCGGCAAGGCGCTGCTGTGGCTCGTGGTGCTGAGCGCCATCGTATCCGCCGTGCACTACTTCCAAATGTTTTGGAGTCAAGTGAACGACCGCATCCAGCAGCGGCGCAAGAGCCTGCTCATCCTCGAGCAGGGCAAGAAGCCGCAGAATGTCCCCACTCGATAGCGGCCCGCGGCTCGACGGCGGGCAGCGCCAGACGCTTTTGGAGATTGCGCGCCGCGCAATTTCGGAAGCTGTGGCGAAGCGCGAGCCGCTGGAAATAGATATGCCGGCGGGCGCGCTCAGCGAACCTGCCGGAGCTTTCGTCACGCTGCGCCGCGGCAAACGATTGCGCGGATGCATCGGACGATTGGCCTCGGGCGAGCCGCTGGCGAGCGTTGTGGCGTTGGCGGCGGTTTCCTCCGCGCTCGAAGATCCGCGTTTCGAAGCGATGCGGCCCGAGGAACTTGCCGATCTCGAGATCGAGATTTCGGTTCTCTCGGCGTTCGAGCAGGCTGCGCCGGATCAAGTGCGTCCAGGCGTTCATGGCCTCTTAATTCAGCGCGGAAGCTGTCGAGGCTTACTGCTGCCGCAGGTAGGCGCGGAATATAAATGGAACACTGAGCGATTTCTTGAGGAGACTTGTTCCAAGGCAGGCTTGCCGCGCGACGCGTGGCGCGAGGCGGAGACGCGCATCCTCGTTTTTACCGCCGAGGTTTTTTCCGATCGGGACTTCGCGCAAAATAAAAACGGCGCGGACAGTAAGCCCGCGCCGCAGTAAACTTTTCCTCTTGGGAATTTATTCGAGTTCGACGTATTCGCCAGCGTACATCGGCTTGAGCGCGAATGTGATCACCACGGTCGCTGCATTCGCCGACGTGCGCACAACGATGCCTTCGCCCAGGATTTCCCGCGGGACGCTGTCCCATTTATAGTCCTTCGAAACGCCGCCGTAGCCGTAGATCTGGAAAGCGATCCGATGTACTTGGTACGCAGTTTCGCTCTCCTGATCCTGGTAGCGGAAGACGCGGAAATAGTCGCCGACGTGAACGCCCTGTCCTTCGCCCAAATTCACGTACGCGACGTCGTTGGTGCCGTAAGAAATTTGAAAGCTCTTGCCCGTGATGAGCATGGCCTTCGGTTTGCCGCTCGGTGGCGCGAAGCGATCGAACTGATCGTTGGGTTTTAGCGGAGGCGCCGGGCGCTGTGCAAACGGAACAGCGACATCGCCGCGTTGCATGTATTCGCAGGAATTCTCGATCTGCGCGGTGGACGTGTTGGGTGCCACGACGACGACCTTGACACGTCCTTCGTCCTGCCACAATTTGCCGAGAGCATGCATGAGCACAAATTGGGATTTGAACCACGGTTCGCGGGTTGGCTCGGTAACGGAGCGAATGATCGAAAATTCGTCGCCAACGTGGACGCCCTGGCCGGTGCCCTTGTTCAGGTAGACATAGTCGCCTTCCTGAAACGTCGTCTTGGTATCGGAGCCTTCGCCCGTAATGAGGTAAGTGTCCTGCGGCGGAGCCTGACTGGACATGACGCCCGAGCAATACATATCGTTCGGGATCGGTGTTCGCACCTTTTCCTGAGCGTGTGCCGAAACGCCCGCGAGAGCCACCGCCAAACCTATAATGACAAGTTTTCCGCGCATCACGAACACTCCTTAAGACACGTTCGCGCCGACGAATCGGCGCGTATCCCCACTCAAGCGACCGTAACAAATGGCGTCGGGAGGCGTCAAGGCAATGTCCGGCATCGCTTTACACATTGTGCACCGCATGGTAGAAGCCCAAGATTCCGTTGGGGATAGGCGGAGCGTCCAATGCCCGGAATTCTGGGGAAAGACAAAATATGCGCGGTGGTCGCCAGCCGGAAGGCGGCTGACGCGGCTAGGCAGGTGCTTCGCGCGCTGCGCGAGACCCGAACTGTGGAGTTGAGGCTCGATTGGCTGGCCAGTCGAAGCGAGATTCGCAAAATTCTGAGATGGCTGGCGGGAAAGAAAGGCAAGACGGTCACGAGACGCGCGAGTCTGATCGCTACTTGCCGCCGGCGAGGCGCGGGCGGCAAGTTCGCGGGCGCTATTAAGGATCAGATCGAGATAATGCGGGAGGCGGCGCGCGCGGGATGCGCTTGGCTCGATATCGAAATTGAAACCGCCGAGAAACTTTCGAAGCAGGAACTCGCGGCGATTAGATCCGAAGCGAAATTGCTGATTTCGTTTCACGATTTCAAGTCGACTCCGTCGAACCTCGATCGGGTGAAAGCTCGGTTGAATCGCGCGGGAGGCGATGCGATCAAGATTGCGGCGAATGCGAAAACTTACCGCGATGCGTGCCGATTGCTCGAACTCGCGCGGGCAAACCGGCGTGTCGTGGCGATTCCGATGGGAGAAGTCGGCGCGGCGACGCGCATTTTGGCGTTGCGCGGCGGTTCGGCGCTGGCGTATGCGCCGGTGGACGAAGCCACGGCACCGGGACAGGTATCGTTGAGCGCGATGAAAACGCTTTACGGTGCGGACCGCATGGACCGCCGCACGAGCGTTTATGGCGTGATCGGAAATCCAATTCACCATTCGCTTTCGCCGTTGATGCAGAACGCAGCATTTCAGGCGCGGCGCATCAACGCCGTATTCGTTCCATTCCTCGTTCGCGATCTCCGCGATTTTATGAGAGCGATTCCAGAGCTCGATGTTAGTGGGTTTAGCGTCACAATTCCGCACAAGCAGGCGATTCTAAAATATCTGGACGATTGCGACCCGCTGGCGGCGGCGATCGGCGCGGTGAATACGGTTGTGGTTCGGGGAGGCGGAAAACTCTTCGGCTACAATACGGACTACGTTGGAGTGTTGCGAGCGCTCGAAAGCCGAATATCGCTCGCGGGAAGTTGCGTGCTGATTTTGGGAGCGGGCGGGGCTGCGCGCGCCGTGGCATTCGCGCTCGCGAAGGCTGGCGCGGCGGTTCGCGTGTGCGCGCGGCGGCCGGCGAGGGCGAAAGAGCTCGCGAGTGCGGTTGGCGGCGAGGCGATCGCGAAAAGCCGGCTGCGCGGTGAATTTTTCGACGCAATTGTGAACGCTACGCCGGTGGGTATGTACCCGAATGCGAATGAGTCTCCGCTTGAGCCCAGGGAATTGAATTGCCGGCTTGTATTTGATTCGATTTACCGTCCGCAACGCACGAAACTCTTACAACTCGCGGAGCGGCGCGGCATCGAAACGGTATCGGGGCTGGAAATGTTCGTCGCGCAGGGGATGGCGCAGTGGGAGATTTGGACGGGTGAGCGCGCGCCGGAGAGAGTGATGCGGGAATCGGTGAGTGACTGGGAATGATTCAACCGGATTACTCGACGTTTCGGAGGTTGGCGCGGAAGGGGAACCTCGTTCCGGTCTACGAAAGTTTTACCGCGGATTTGCTGACGCCGGTGGGCGCGTATCTGCGCATCGCGCGCGGGGCGAAATATTCGTTTCTTCTGGAGAGCGTCGAGGGCGGCGAAAACATCGCGCGGTATACGTTTGCGGGAGCGAATCCGGCGGAAGTGTTTCGTTCGCGCGGTCGGCGCTGCGTGATCGAATCCGCGCGCGGGCGCATGGAGACAGACGAAGATCCCATCAAACTCTTGCGGCAAATGATGAAGCGATATCAGCCGGTGCGAGTGGCGGGACTGCCGCCGTTTATTGGGGGCGCGATCGGCTGTTTTGCGTACGACATGGTCCGCATAATCGAAAAAATTCCGGCGAGCGGCCGCGACGATCTCAAGCTCGACGATGCGGTGCTGATGTTTTATCGCGGGGTGGTGGCATTCGATCACGTCAGGCATCGAGTATGGATTATTCAGAACGTGCACAGTGAGGACGAAGGCAGCCTTCGGAAGAAATACGACGAAGCGGTACGTGCCATCGAGCGCACGCGGCGAGCGCTGCAAGCGCCATTGCGCACGGGGCAGAGAGCGCGGGGAAAAAAGCGGCGGGCGCCGTTGCACATCACTTCGAATTTCACGCGCGCGCAATATCTCACGGCGGTGCGCAAGGCGAAAGCGTACATTCGCGCGGGTGATGCGTTTCAAATCGTGCCGAGCCAACGATTCAGCGCGAAGACGGATGCTGACCCGTTTGAAATTTATCGCGCGTTGCGAGTGATCAATCCTTCGCCATATCTTTATTTTCTGCGGCTCGACGATGTTTCGATTGTGGGCAGCTCACCGGAGATGCTCGTGAAGGTGCAGGGGCGCGACGCTTTCTATCGCCCGATCGCCGGGACGCAGCCGCGCGGCCGCGACGAACACGAAGATCGCGCGCGCGAAGCGCATCTTCAGGCCGATCCGAAAGAGCGCGCGGAACACATCATGCTTGTGGACCTCGGGCGAAACGATCTCGGGCGCGTTTGCGAATACGGCTCGGTGCGCGTGGACCGGTTGATGTACGTCGAGCGGTACTCGCACGTGATGCATCTCGTGTCGAGCTTGAGCGGAAAGCTGCGCGAAGGCGTGGATTGCTTTGAGGCGCTGATGGCGTGCTTTCCGGCGGGGACGCTTTCGGGGGCGCCGAAAGTTCGCGCCATGGAAATCATCGACGAGCTCGAGCCGACGCGCCGCGGAATGTATGCGGGCGCGATTTTGTATCTCGATTTTTCGGGGAATCTCGATTCGTGCATCGCGTTGCGAACGCTCGTGGCCAAGAATGGGCGCGTGTACATTCAAGCGGGAGGCGGCGTGGTTGCGGATTCCGTGCCCGCGCGGGAATATCAGGAGACGGTGAATAAGGCTAGGGCGGTGGTGGCGGCAGTGGAAGAGGCGCATGGGGGGAAGTTGGAAAAGTGAAAAGGGAAAAGTGAAAATGGAAAAGAGTCAGGCCGACCCGCGCGCGATTTCGCACGAGTGATGTGATTGCGATGATCTTGCTGCTCGACAACTACGATTCGTTTACTTACAACCTGGCGCAGTATCTCGGGCAGATGGGGCAGACGCTGCTCGTGCGGCGGAACGATCAGATTACGCTGGATGAGATTGCTGACCTTGCGCCTGAGCGGATTGTGATTTCGCCGGGGCCGGGAACGCCGAAGCAGGCGGGGATCAGCATTCCGATTGTCGAGCGATTCGCCGGGAAGATACCGATTCTGGGTGTGTGCCTCGGGCATCAGGCGATTGGCGATGCGTTTGGCGGGCGCGTGATTCGCGCGAAAAAAATCATGCACGGCAAGACGAGCGAAATTCATCACGACGGCAAAACGATATTTCGCGATCTCCCGCAGGATTTTCCCGCGACGCGGTATCACTCGTTGATTGTCGAGCGGGAATCGCTGCCGGCGGAGCTCGAAATTTCCGCCGAGACAGAAGACGGAACAATCATGGGACTGCGGCATCGCAAGTTGAAGATTGAAGGCGTTCAATTTCATCCGGAATCGGTTCTCACCGATGCGGGCTACCGGCTCCTCCAGAATTTCCTCAGCGTGTAGTTGATGGCTGGACGATGCAGTTCGCAAAAGTAGAAAAACAAATCACGGGGATTGTGCTCATCGGCTTTGCCGTTGCGATTGTGGCCATGGCGATCCGGCTGGACCGCCCGAGCTCAAGAATTCCTGAGAGCGCAATTTTTCAGGCCGCGATCTCGCAGTCCGTGCTCGGCTTCGATCGAAATGATTATCCCGGCGACGATGCGCTGCCTGCGTTGCGACACACGTTTTCGTTTTCGAGCTACTGGCTGAACAACCCGCCGGGCGCGAGCGCGAATTCGTGGCTCGGCAAGCGGGACGTACTGGCGCGGAACAATTTCGGATTTCTTGTACTTTTTAACGGCAGAGCGAGCGGTGAGCTTAAGTCAGAGGCTGCGGCCGTGCGCTTAGGCGCTTCGGACGCGAATGCGGCTTCCGCAGGGGCGACCCGCGAGGGCTTTCCGGAGGCCACCGTTATTTTCCTGGATCAGGAAGAAGGCGGGCGGATGCTGCCACCGCAAAAGGCTTACATCTACGCGTGGCTTGATGGCGTGAAGGCGGCGGGATTCCGCGGCGGAATTTATTGTTCGGCGATCGCCGTGAAAGACGGCGGCGAGCAGGTGATGACGGCGGAAGATATTCGCGAACACGCGAACGGGCGCGCGATCGTGTTTTGGGTTTACGACGATGCGTGCCCGCCATCGCAGGGGTGCGCGTATCCGCAGATCGTGCCCAAGCCTTCTTTCAGCGGTTTCGCGCTGGCGGACGTCTGGCAGTTTGCGCAATCGCCGCGAAGGAAGGAATACACGCAGCGATGCGCGGCGACTTACAACTCCGATGGGGATTGCGATCCGCCGGGGGCGAGCGGGGCGGGTGCGCTCGACCTGGATCTTGATTCGGCCAACTCGGCCGATCCTTCGAATGGGCGCCGTTAGCGTATGCCGAAGGGTAACGCGCCGGAATCTTGCCGGTTATTGTGTCTCGTGCCGCGGAGTGGAAAATCGCCGGCAAGATGCCGGCGCTACGATTGAGATTGAGGCGCGGCGAAGTGCGTGAGGCCGAAGTTCATTTTGTCGAGAAGGCGACGTAGGCGTCGAGCTTTTCGCGCGCGGCACCGGTGTCGATTGAATGAGCGGCGAGTCGCACACCTTCGAGAAGATCGGCGGCGCGGCCAGCGGCGACGAGGGCTGCGGCAGCATTGGCAAGGACGATGTCGCGGCGCGGGCCGTGCTCGCGATAGAGCATCGAGCGGCCGAAAATCTTGTGGATGATTTGCGTGTTTACCTTCGCGTCGCCGCCTTCCAGCGCTTCTACCGGCGCGCGCGGCAAGCCGAAATCTTCAGGGGCGACGGTGTAACTGCGGACATTGCCGTCGCGCAATTCCGCGACTGACGTTTCGCCCGAGATCGAAATTTCGTCGAGGCCATCGGCGCCGTGAACGACGAATGCGCGGCGGACGCCGAGCTCTCCGAGTGCGCGCGCGAGCAATTCCGTGTAACTCGCGTCGAAGACGCCGACAACTTGCGCCGCGGCGCCAGCGGGATTTGTGAGCGGACCGAGAAGATTGAAAACAGTGCGAACGCGCAACTCGCGGCGCGCGTTCATGGCGTGGCGCGTGGCCTGATGCACGGCGGGCGCGAAAATAAATCCGATGCCGATCTCGTCGATGGAGCGCGCAATCGCTTCGGGGGGCATGTCGAGGCGCGCGCCGAAAGCTTCGAGGAGATCGGCTGAGCCGCAGCGCGAGCTGATCGAGCGATTGCCGTGTTTCGCGACGCGCACGCCTGCGCCAGCAACGACGAACGCAGCGGCCGTTGAGACGTTGAATGTGCCGCGCGCGTCGCCGCCTGTGCCGCATGTGTCGACGAGCATTTCATCGGCGCGATGGCCGGGCGGAAAAATTGGCGTGGCGTGGCGGCGCATTACGCTCGAGAAGCCGACTAGCTCGTCAACTGTTTCGCCCTTCATGCGTAGCGCGGCGAGGAATCCGGCGATCTGAGCGTCGGATGAGTTGCCGGAAAAAATTTGCTCCATCGCGGATTCGGCTTCGGCGCGGGTGAGATCTTTGCCGGCGATAATTTTTTCGAGGGCGGCGTGGAGGGTGAAGGCGGCGTCGTGATGGGGCTGTGGTGCGCTCATGCGAAAATTTTCCCGCGACCTGCTACCTCATTCACCTTGTGAACGCGGTGAAGACGCTTGAAAACGAGAGCGCCTGCGATACTTGCATACACCATCGTCAAGAGCAGGCCAATGACCGCTACGAAGGGGAAATAATTCCACAGTTTGTGGTCGAACGCTGCAGACAACTCGTTGAGCATGAAGACGCCGCCCATTCCGAGAAGCGCGGCGGCAAGCGTGGCGACGCCCGCTAGTACGGATATCGCGAGGTGCAGAAGCATTCTCCAACGCGGCATCGCCTTGTTCGCCCTTTCGGTTCCGAGTAAACTTACACGCTTTGACTGTGGGCAAATTTTAGCACTCCTGGACGTGCAATGAAGATTCATGAATATCAGGCGAAGGCGATCCTTGCGAAGTTTGGGGTGCCGACGCCACGCGGTGAAGTGGTCTTCAAGAAAGAAGATGCCGAAGGTGTGGCGACGCGGTTGGGGACGCCGGTGGTGGTGGTGAAGGCGCAGATTCACGCGGGCGGGCGCGGAAAGGGCGGCGGCGTGAAGCTCGCGAAATCACCGGCGCAAGCGGCGGAACTCGCGGGGCAAATTCTTGGGATGAAACTTGTGACGCCGCAGACGGGGCCGGAGGGGCGGCTGGTGCGGCGGCTACTGATCGAAGAAGGGCTCGACATCAAGCGCGAACTGTATCTGAGCATTCTTGTGGATCGCGTGGCGGAAGCGGCGGTGTTCATGGCGAGCGCGGCGGGCGGAATGGAAATTGAAGAGGTGGCGAAGGAGCATCCTGAAGCGATTCTGCGCGAGACGATTCATCCGGCGACGGGATTGCAGGCGTATCAGGTGCGCGATTTGGTTTTCGGGCTCGGGCTGCCTGCGGAGATGGTGAAAGTCGCGCAGCCATTTTTTCAGTCGCTTTATCGCGCGTTTTTGGAGACGGACGCGTCGCTGCTTGAGATCAATCCGTGCGTCGTGACGGGTGACGGGCGGCTTGTGGCGCTCGATGCGAAAGTGAATTTTGACGATAACGCGCTTTATCGCCATCCGGAATTTGCGGAATTGCGCGATTTGGATGAAGAGACGCCGCTCGAAGTGGAAGCCTCGAAATTCAAGCTGAATTACATCCAGCTCGAGGGAAACGTCGCGTGCATGGTGAACGGCGCGGGGCTGGCGATGGCGACGATGGACATTATTAAGTTGAGCGGGGGGAGTCCGGCGAATTTTCTGGATGTGGGCGGGGGCGCGTCGGAAGAGCAGGTGCGCAATGCGTTCAAAATTTTGCTGAGCGATCCGAATGTGCGCGCGGTGTTCGTGAATATTTTCGGAGGAATTTTGCGGTGCGACGTGCTGGCTGGCGGCGTGGTGAAGGCGGCGCGGGAGTTGGGGATTCGTGTGCCGGTGGTGGTGCGGCTTGAAGGGACGAATGTGGAAGAGGGGCAGAGAATCCTGCGCGAATCGAAATTGAATTTTACGGTGGCGAGCGGGATGAAGGATGGAGCGGAGAAAGTGGTGAAGCTGGCGGGAGGCGCGCGATGAGCGTTTTGGTGAACGAGAAGACGCGCGTCATCGTGCAGGGACTGACGGGCCGTGAGGGCACGTTTCACGCGCAGCAGATGATTGAGTATGGGACGAAAGTTGTCGGCGGCGTGACGCCGGGAAAAGGCGGGACGAAGCATATTGGCGTGCCGGTGTTTGACACGGTTGCGGACGCGGTGAAAAAAACCGGCGCGAATGCTTCGGTGATTTTTGTGCCGCCGCCGTTTGCTGCGGACGCAATTCTTGAAGCTGTTGCGGCGAAATTACCGCTCGTTGTTTGCATCACGGAAGGGATTCCGACGCTCGATATGGTGCGCGTGGCGGCGGCGATGAAAAATTCGTCGACGCGGCTGATCGGGCCGAATTGCCCGGGAATTATTTCGCCGGGGAAATGCAAAATCGGAATCATGCCGGGGCGGATTCACAAGAAGGGGAATGTGGGAGTGGTGAGCCGGAGCGGGACGCTTACGTATGAGGCCGTCGATCAATTGACGCGGCTCGGCATCGGGCAATCGACGTGCATTGGAATTGGCGGCGATCCGATTATCGGGACGAATTTTCTCGATGCGATTCGATTTTTTCACGAGGATCCCGGCACGCACGCGATCGTGATGATTGGCGAGATCGGCGGGAATGCGGAGGAGACGGCGGCGGCGTACATTAAGAAGCATGTGCGCAAGCCGGTGGTCGGATTTATCGCGGGACAGACTGCTCCCCCGGGACGGCGCATGGGGCATGCGGGCGCGATTATCAGCGGCGGGCAGGGGACTGCGGCGGACAAATACAAGGCGATGAAGGCGGCGGGGATTCATACGGTGCAGAGTCCGGCGGAGATTGGGCATACGCTGGCGGCGGCGTTGAAGAAAAAGGGCGCCGCGCCGAAGAAGAGCAAGGCGGCATCGAAAAAGGGCAAGGCCGCGCGCGGCAAGAAGAGACGCGGGTAAGAATTCAAATTAAGGGAGAACGATCCGAATGGCAGTCGAGAGAACGTTGGCAATTATCAAGCCGGATGCGGTGAAGCGCGGGCTTACGGCGGACATTTTGAGCCGGATTCACGCGGCGAAATTTCAGATTGCGGCGATCAAGTCGGTGTCGCTATCGAAGCAGGAAGCAGAAGGATTTTATGCGGTGCATCGCGAGCGGCCATTTTTCAAGGACCTTGTCGAGTTCATGAGCTCGGGAAAATCGGTGGCGATGGTGCTCGAAGCGGAGAACGCGATCGCGAAGTGGCGCGAGACGATGGGAGCGACGGATCCCGCGAAGGCCGCGCCGGGAACGATTCGCAAGGAACTCGGCACGAGCATTCAATTCAATTGCACGCACGGGTCTGACGCGCCGGAGACGGCGGCATTCGAGATCGGGTACTTTTTTTCGGGAAGCGAGTTGCAGTAGGCGGCTGGCTATAACGAGAATTTTTTTTGTGAAACTGTTCTTGACGCGCAATCAGCTGGGTGTTTAATTACGTCCCGTCCAGCCGAGATATTCAGTGGAGGAGTGCATGTCTTACGAAGAGGCGCTTGAATTGGTGTCCCGGGACAATCGGTTCAAGGCAACCGTGTATGCGATGAACACCCTTTTGATCCACAAGGGAATTTACACCAACGATGAGTTCGAGAAATTGTTCGTGCAGTGGGTGACGAAAGAAGTCCGGAAGCCCAAGAGCAAGGCCAGGTCAACTGGGCCTGCTATCGTCCGTAGCGCTTAGGTTTTAGTTCTGCCCGCGCCGGATGTTCGCAAGACGACGGGTTCGATTCCTTCGATTTCGTTCTTGTGCATTTGCGTTCCACGGCTACGCCTCCTGCGTTTCTGCTTTCGGGAAATTACGTTCTGAAATTACCGCACTGAAGATGGGCACGTCGGAAATTTCGAGGCTGATTCACTGGCACTGAGGTCGCGTTCTGCCGGCGAGTTCGATAGAATCAGCGCCGAATGGAACCGCTGCGCGAAGCCGGACGGGCGCTGCTGATTGTTGGAGTCGTGCTGGTTGTTGTTGGCGGGCTTTTGTTTTTTGGGGCGAGGCTGCCGTTTCGAATGGGACGATTGCCCGGGGACATTTTTTATCGGGGGCGGCATGGGACGTTTTATTTTCCGATTGTGACTTGCGTTCTTTTGAGTGCCGGGCTGACGCTGATTTTTTGGATTATCGGGCAGTTCCGGCGGTAAAGAGAAACGCAAGAGATTTCAAATGTGAAATTTCAGATTTGAAATGTGAGGTCCCAAGTTCCAAGGCACAGAGGAATTTCAGAATTGAAATTTGAGGCGAAGCAGGGGGACGGTGATAACTCCTAAAGTCGAAATTGGATGGGGGCCGTGCTGCTTTTGCGGCGGACAAATCCAACCTACGGCGGTGGAGCCTTGCCGGCTTACTGTGCAAACGCAAAGCGGCAAATGGCAAGTATGGTTTTGCCACGCGGAGTGTTTCAGAACGCGCCTCACCAAGCTCTATGACCTAGAACCGAGCATTTTCTGAATACGGTCTTTGCGTTGAGAGCATACTTCCGATTTTAGTTTGTAGATTTGAGAGCCAGGAGTACGCAATGCAGAAGTTCTTCTCCGCGCGATGGATCTGTCAGAGTATCCTCAGGGGCCAAAGCCCGAACGATTGCTGCTCGCAAATGTCGGAGCTGAAGCTCCGACCCCCTGGAATGCGCGATGAGCTGAAGCCCGGACTCACTGAGAGATTCGATAAACTGAAGCACCCTGAAAGACGCGATGAACTGAATCTCTTAACACCGTGAGCCAATTTTTCTGATGAAATGACTTCGTAGCGCTATGAGCCAATTGCCATTCAATCTCGAGCCGCTGAATTTGGCGCCGAAGCGGCAGGTGTGGAAAGTCAGCGAGGTGACCGCGCAGATTCGCGTTCTGCTCGAGGGCCAATTTGCGGATGTGTGGGTGGAAGGCGAAGTTTCGAATTTCCATTCGGCGCAATCGGGGCACTTGTATTTCACATTGAAGGACGCGAAATCGCAGCTGCGGTGCGTATGCTTCCGCGATCAATTGCGCGGCATCAAGTTCCGGCCGGAGGATGGGCTGCAGGTGACGGTGCGCGGCTCGATCAGCGTGTATGAAGTTCGCGGCGACTATCAGCTGTACGTCACGCAAATCGAGCCCGTGGGCCTCGGCGCGCTGCAACTCGCTTTCGAGCAATTAAAAAAACGCCTCGAAGCCGAAGGACTTTTCGCGGCCGAGCGCAAGAAACCGCTGCCCGTGCTGCCGCGGCGAATCGGCATCGTCACTTCGCCGGCGGGCGCCGCGGTTCAAGATATTTTGCGCGTGCTGAAGCGGCGCTTCCCGAACGTTCACGTGCAGATTTTTCCCGTGAAGGTGCAGGGAGAGGGCGCGGCGAAAGAAATTGCGGCGGCGGTACAATATTTCAATCGCGCGGCTTTGATCGACGTGATGATTCTTGCGCGAGGCGGCGGCTCGCTCGAGGACCTGTGGGCTTTCAACGAGGAAATCGTGGCGCGCGCGATTTTCGAATCCGTTATTCCGATTATCACCGGCGTGGGGCACGAAACGGATTTCACGATCGCGGATTTCGCGGCGGACGTGCGCGCGCCGACGCCATCGGCCGCCGCGGAAATCGTGGTGCGGACGCGGCAGGAATTTGAAAAGCACGTGATCGAATTGCAGCGGAGCGCCGAGCAGCGGCTGCGTTACCTGCTGCTCGAATGGCGGCATCGCGTGCGCGACCTCGAATCGCACCGCGCGTTTCGCCAACTCGAACAGTTTGTGCGGAGACGGCGGCAGCAAGTGGATGAGTTTGCGGGCGCTCTCTTCGACGGTTTGCGCGCGCGACTGAAAGAAACGCACCGGCGGCTCACCACTTCGAGCGCGCGAGTGGCGTCATTTGATTTGCGCGGGCGCGCGGATGGCTTCCGGCTGCGGCTCTCGCGGCGCGATGCGGAATTGCGCGGGGCGCTCGAGCGCGTGGTGAGCCGGAAGCGGCGGCGATTCAACGCAGCGCAGATGCGCGTGGCATCGTTCGAACTTGGCGCGCGGCTCGAACGGCTGCGGCGGCGATACGAGAAGATTGCGGATGAGCTGCGCGTTCGCGCGGACCGAATGTTGGCGGCAAAGCGGCGGCGTCTCGAAGCCGCATCGGTGCGTTTGCAAGAGCGCAGCCCGTTCCAACTACTTGAGCGCGGCTATGCGATCGCGTATGACGCCGAGGGGCGCGTGCTGCGATCGCCGGATCAAGTTGCGATTGGTGAGGATATTTCTGTGCGGCTCGCGCGCGGCGAGTTGGGCGCGAAGGTCAAGAATAGGAAGACGAACAACGGTTAGTGGCAGCGTTCAGCGGATTACGTACTTACGCGATCGTTCGATTTCAGCGACCGCCTGTTCGGAATGAAGAGTGGCGTCACTGGAAGATTTTCTCAGTTCCCCGGCGCGAATGGAATCGAGTTCCTCAAGATCCTTCTGAATTTTGCGATATTCCTTAATATCCAAAATCACGGCGGTCGTTTGACCCTTCCGATTGCGCACGAATTTTCTGGTGTTGGACATTGGGTTCCACATCTTACACGAATAAAGCTTAATCGTCTGATTCGGATGCGACTTTCAGGACAGCGAGGAAAGCTTCCTGGGGAATATCGACGCGACCGACGCGCTTCATGCGGCGCTTGCCTTCTTTTTGCTTTTCGAGAAGCTTGCGTTTGCGCGTGATATCGCCGCCGTAGCACTTAGCGAGAACGTTTTTGCGAATGGCGCTAATCGTCTCGCGAGCGATGACGCGGCTGCCGATGGCGGCCTGAATCGGCACTTCGAACATCTGGCGCGGAATCAGTTTGCGCAGCCGGGAAACGAGCTCACGGCCGCGTTCGTACGATTGTTCGCGATGGCAAATTAGAGTGAGCGCGTCCACCGGCTCGCCGCCGACAAGAAGATCGAGTTTTACGAGATCGGCCGGGCGATAGCCGGAGAGATGGTAATCGAGCGAAGCGTAGCCGCGCGAAACGCTCTTCAGCCGATCGTAGAAATCGAGCACGATCTCGTTGAGCGGCATTTCGTAGGAGAGCATGACGCGCGTGGGCGACAGGTACTCGAAATTTTTCTGAATGCCGCGCTTTTCCTCGCAGAGCGCGAGAATCCCGCCGACGGACTCGTCGTTCGTGATGATCATCGCGGTGAGAATCGGCTCTTCGATTTTCGCGATGGAAGTAGGCGGCGGAAATTTCGTGGGATTATCCACTTCAAGAGTTTCACCGGCGGTGGTGGTGATGCGGTATTGAACGCTCGGCGCGGTGGTGATGAGGTCGATATTGAATTCGCGTTCGAGGCGCTCCTGCACGATTTCCATGTGGAGGAGGCCGAGGAAGCCGCAGCGAAATCCGAAGCCGAGGGCGGCGGAAGTTTCAGGCTCGTAGAAAAATGCGGCATCGTTGAGCTGAAGTTTCGAAAGGGCATCGCGTAGAGTTTCGTAATCGCTGGCGTTCACGGGATACAGTCCGGCGAAGACCATCGGCTTGATTTCTTCGAATCCGGGAAGCGGCGCTGCCGGGCGATCGGCTTCAACGATCGTATCGCCGACGCGCGCATCGGCTACGCGCTTGATGTTGGCGATGATGAAGCCGACGTCGCCGGCCGCCAGTTCGGTTAGAACGATGGGCTTCGGAGTGAGGACGCCGAGATTTTCCACTTCATATATTTCGTCGTTCGCGCACAAGCGGATTTTCGTTTGCGGCGCGAGGCGGCCTTCCATCACGCGCACGAGGACGACGGCTCCGCGATAGGCGTCGAACCACGAATCGAAAATAAGAGCACGCAAGGGCGCGTCGGACGAGCCTTTTGGCGCGGGGACGCGCGCCACTACGGCCTCGAGAACGTCGGCAACGCCAATGCCGCTTTTGGCGCTGATCAGCAACGCATCGTCGGCGGGGATGGCCAGGACGTTTTCGATCTGCTCTTTCACGTGATCGGGGCGCGCGGCCGGGAGATCGATCTTGTTGATGACGGGAATGACTGTGAGATTGTGGCGCGAAGCGAGAAAGGCATTGGCGACGGTCTGGGCCTCGACGCCCTGGCTTGCGTCCACGACCAGGAGCGCGCCTTCGCAGGCGGAAAGAGCGCGCGAGACTTCATAGGAAAAATCCACGTGGCCGGGAGTATCAATCAGGTTGAGGCGATATTCCTGGCCATCCTTCGCGGTGTAATGCAGGCGGATGCTCTTGGCCTTGATGGTGATGCCGCGCTCGCGTTCGAGGTCCATCGAATCGAGCACCTGCTCGTGCATCTCCCGCTGGGAGAGCGCACCAGTGAGTTCGAGAAGGCGGTCGGCAAGCGTGGATTTGCCGTGGTCAATGTGCGCGATGATGCAAAAATTCCGGATGTAGCGGGGGTCCATCAGTTCCTGACCAGCCGGTATTTGGCTTGTGAATGTTTGTGATCGCCGCGCGGCGGGAAACACTTGCGCGGATTCTCAGAAATGCCGCAGAACTCGCAAGCGACGACCGCCGCGGCATTCCGGCCGCGCTTTGTAACTATTTGAGTTTGCCATAGATTCCGGCGTGCAGCCAGCGCGGGCGGAAATTTCACGGGGAAAAGGGAGGGTACTATTGAACGGCCATGGCCGGTGATGTACAAACTCTCATCGGGTTTTAGATGCACGGTGCGCCCTGTGCTGTGAATGACAACCGGGTGACAACGGTAAGACGCTCTTTTCGATTGACCTTTAGGGAAGCTGACTTATTATCAATCCCATTCACGAACTCTTATTTCAATCTGGATGCGCTCTAGGTCGTTGAGAAAATCCGTGTGCGCTGATCGGCCCAAATCTCTGCGTCACAGAGGAAAACTATGCAACGAAAGCTCGTCGTAGCCTGCGTTTCGATGGTCGCACTCGCCGTGATTTTTGGATTGCTTATTGCGGTACCGGCACAGGCCCAAGTTAGCAGTGTGCGTCCGATTATCACCCAACGGGTTGACTCAGGGAAACTCTTCACACTCCAGGGAAACACGCGGCCCGAAGCGAATCCGACGAATGATCGAGGTGCGCTGCCGTATGAAACCCGAATGGAACACATGATGCTGCAGTTGCAGCGCTCTCCCGAGCAGGAAAGGGCGCTCCGGCAGTACATTGATGAGCTGCAAACGCCCGGCTCGCCGAACTATCACAAATGGCTGACGGCGCAACAATTTGGCGAACGGTACGGCTTGGCGCAACGCGATTTGGATACGATTACCGGCTGGCTCTCCGGGCACGGCTTGACCGTAAACCTCATCTACACGAACCGGATTCTGATCGATTTTTCGGGGACCGCAGGCCAGGTGCACGAAGCGTTTCAAACTGAGATTCACTCGCTTGATGTGGATGGCGTGAAGCACTACGCGAACATGAGCGATCCCAAGATTCCCGCAGCGCTCGCGCCAGCCGTTGCCGGCGTTGTATCGCTCCACGATTTCAAACCGCACACGCTTTACAAGATGCGCTCGAAGTATACGTACGCAAGTGGGGGCGGCACATACTATGCAGTGGTGCCAGCTGACCTCGCGACGATTTACCACCTCAATCCGCTCTTTACAGCCTCGAATTCGGGGCAAGGGCAGACTGTCGTGGTAATCGAAGACACGGACGTCTTCAACACGGCTGATTTCACGACTTTCCGGTCGACCTTTGGACTTTCCAGCTTTACGTCGGGATCGTTCACGCAGGTTCACCCAGCACCGCCGACCGGCCCTACAAACTGCACGGATCCGGGTGCTGTTAGCGGCCCCGACGGCGAAGCCACCCTTGACGCAGAGTGGGCGAGCGCAGCGGCACCAAGCGCGGCGATTGTGCTCGCGTCGTGTACGGATACCAGCACATTTGGCGGCCTGATCGCCCTGCAGAACTTACTCAACGAAAGCGCCACGCCTCCGTCAATCGTCAGCATCAGCTACGGCGAGTGCGAGGCGAGAAATGGAGCGGCGTCGAATGCAGCGTACAGTTCCACATATCAGCAAGCTGTGACCGAAAGCGTGTCGGTGTTCGTGTCGTCAGGTGATGAAGGCGCAGCGAGCTGCGACGCGAACCAATCGATCGCAACACATGGCATTGGCGTCAGCGGCTTCACGTCTACCATCTATAACGTGTCGGTGGGAGGAACCGATTTCGGCGACACGGCAGCGGGCACGAACAGTACCTACTGGAGTTCCTCGAATGGCACCACGTTCGGGTCGGCGCTTTCTTATATCCCGGAGATTCCGTGGAACGATTCGTGCGCCAGCGTATTGATCTCAACTCTCGAGGGCTTCACAACGACATACGGAACCAGCGGTTTCTGCAATAGCGTCACCGGCAAGGACGACTTCCTTACGACGGCATCCGGCAGCGGTGGACCAAGCGGTTGCGCGACCGGTTCACCTACAACAAGCGGGGTTGTAAGCGGCAGTTGCGCCGGGTATGCCAAGCCATCATGGCAATCGCTGGTGGGCGTACCGGCAGACAGCTTGCGTGACATTCCGGACGTCTCGCTATTTTCCGCGAACGGAATATTCGCTCACTACTACGTTTTCTGTTTCACGGATACGACGGCCGGAGGAGCGTCCTGCACGGGAGCGCCGAGTACCTGGGCCGGAGCGGGCGGCACGTCGTTTGCGTCGCCGATCTGGGCGGGATTTCAAGCTTTGATTAATCAAAAGGCGGGCGGGCCCGCGGGCAATCCGAATCCGGAGTATTACAGCCTCGCCAAGACGGAGTATGGAACCACAGGAAGTACAACGTGCAATTCAACGCTCGGCAACGCCGTCGGCAGTACGTGCATTTTCTACGACGTCACGCAGGGCGACATGGATGTGAACTGCACGGGCACGCACAATTGCTACTTGCCGTCGGGCACGAACGGTGTGCTTTCCACGTCGAGTAGTTCCTATTTGCTCGCGTACGGAACAGCGACTGGCTGGGATTTTGCGACCGGCATCGGCACGGTAAACGTCACGAATCTCGCGAATGCGTGGCCATCATCATCTACTCCTAACTTCACTTTGTCTGCCGCTCCGAGTAGCGTCATAGTGACGCAAGGCGGAGCGGGCGGCACGAGCACAATCACGGTCAATCCGACCAACGGCTTCAATTCCGATGTGACGCTTTCAGCCACGGGCGTGCCGACGGGCGTAACCGCCGCGTTCGGGACGAATCCAGCAACGGCCAATAGTGTTCTCACGTTAACCGCCAGCGATTCGGCATCGGTGGGAACTACCGTGATAACCATCACGGGTGTGTCAGGTAGTTTGACTCACACGACCAA
Source organism: uncultured Acidobacteriota bacterium (assembly GCA_963803835.1). Taxonomy (GTDB): domain Bacteria; phylum Acidobacteriota; class Terriglobia; order Acidiferrales; family UBA7541; genus Palsa-147. Next base: position 21,838 of record CAWDOI010000004.1, read on the forward strand.
CGTATTCCTGACAGTGGGCGCGTCCGTGGCGCCGAACTTCAGCTTATCTGCTGCGCCGTCCAGCGTGACGATCTCGCAGGGCGGAGCGGGAGGAACAAGCACGATCACGATTACTCCGACCAACGGATTCGCGAGCAACGTAACGCTCTCGGCATCTGGTTTGCCGTCGGGCGTGACCGCTGCGTTCGGAACGAATCCGGCTACGACGACGAGCGTGGTGACGCTGACGGCGAGCGGCACGGCGACGACGGGCGCGGCCACCGTGACGATTACGGGCGTTTCCGGCAGTTTGACTCATACAACCACTATTAGTTTGACCGTGAATACGCCAGCGCCGGACTTCACGCTGTCGTCGTCGGCGAGCAGTCTTACGGTATTCCGGATATTCCACGGGACCACGACGATCACGGTAAATCCGCTTAACGGCTTTACGGGGAGCGTGCAGCTGGCCGTCTCGGGCCAGCCGGCCGGAGTGATAAACTTCAATCACTCCGAATCCGGACACTTCTACGAGCACAATTACACTGAACTCCGGACCGCGCTGCTCCAATAGGCACTTCCACGATCACCGTGACGGGGACGTCGGGCAATCTGACTCATACTACGACGCTGGCCTTGACAGTGAAGTGGTAGAGCGTCAGAAGCTCATCCGAGCCATAGAGAACGAAGTCGTTAGTTCGAAATGAAAAGCGTCGCCGGGGGACGGCCCCGGCGGCGTTTTTTTTGCTGTCAGCATGAAATCGGGCATAGACATTGGGTAGTTGTCTCCGGAGACACAAAATCGTGTGAGGCCGGTCCGTCTGCCGACGGACCCTACGGGTGCTGGACGGGCGATCGCGGCGGCGGGTTTTTTAGGCGCACGCTGCATCGGCGGAAGAGTTCACGCTTCTTTTTTGAGTCCTCAGTGCGCGATACGCATCTCAACTGCCAGCGTTTTTTTGAGTCGACTATTCCCGGCCTTTCTCGGACACGGACTCGGTGATCCTTGGGGTGGGCACCGGCTGTGACTGAAAGGTCATTGCATTCACCTGGCAGGGGTGGTGTGGAGTGTGTTGTTAGTTCAAATTCCGTCGTAATTCAGTTTAAAACCATTACGGAACTGTAGTATTTGTGCTCGGTTGATCCGGGGGAAATCGCTATTCGGGGAGGGAATTCCATGAAAAAAGCGGCGGCGTTTCTTGCGATTTTTATTTTCGTAATGTTGGCGATGGGAGCGCGGAGCGCGTTCGCGCAAGGCGGCGCGACTGGGGCGCTCGATGGCACGGTGCTTGACTCGAGCGGGGGCGCCGTGGGAGACGCGGGCGTTACCATCACTGACGAACGCACGGGCAACGTCGTACGTACGTTGCGAACGAGCGCCTCCGGCACGTTTGCCGGAACGCTGCTGCCGCCATCGATCTACGCGGTCACGGTGAACGCGAAGGGCTTCGGCGAGAACACGACGAAAGGAATTGAAGTTCGCGTCACCGAGACGACGGCCGTTTACATCACGATGCGCCCGAGCCAACTCTCCCAGCAAGTTACCGTCTCCGCTCAAGTCGTGAAAGTGGATACAGAAAATGCCACAACTGGGCAAGACATCACGACGGACACGGTCCGCAATCTTCCCCTCGCGACGCAGAATTTCCAGCAATTGCTGACGCTCTCGACCGGGGCGGAAAGCGCGCTGAACAATGCGGGGCAACTCGGGCGCGGAGACGTGCGTATTCAGGTGAACGGCCAGCGCGAAGACAACAACAATTATCTGATTGAGGGAATTACCGCGACGGACTACAACGTCGCCGAATTGACGACCACGCCGCTCCCCAGCCCGGATGTGATTCAAGAGTTCAAGGTACAGACGAGCCTCTACGACGCCACGCAAGGACGGAACGGCGGCGGAAACATCAACGCGATTCTGAAATCCGGTACGAACAAAATTCATTTCGATGCGTATGAGTTCTTCCGCAATGACGATCTCGATTCGAACACGTTTTTTCAGAATGCCGCAGGCGTCAAGCGTGGCGACTTGAAGCAGAACATCTTCGGCGGCAGCGGCGGCGGCCCGCTGGGATCGGAAGGCAAGTTCGGCTATTTCTTTGGAAATTATCAGGGCTCGCGGCAGCGCAGCGGAATTGACAACGGCACGATCATCAGCACGACGTTTCCGATTCTGCCGGCGGTTCGCGATCAAGCTTCGCTGTCTCAGGCGTTCTTTGGCAATACGACGACGCCGATCGATCCCGTGGTACTCGCTCTCCTGAATTTCAAGAGCAATCAATTCGGCGGCGCTGGCGGCGGATTTCTGATTCCGACGCTGCCCGGAACGCCGGGTTACACGCTGCAAGCCAGCGGGCCGCCCATAATCAACTCGGCTCCCTTTGTCTACAGCAGCCCGGGAAGATTTACCGACAACCAATTCACGACGAACTGGGATCGCGAATTCAACACGCAGAAAGACAAAGTGTCCGTCCGGTTCTTTTTCAGCAACGCGGATTCGTTGAAGCCATTCGGCGCCGGCGGATTGACGGCCTCACTGGGCGGTAGCGTGAACGCGACGGACTTGAATTTTCCATACGACACGCCGGTGGCCTCGCGCTTTCTGAGCGCTACCGAGACGCACGTTTTCTCGCCGGGGTTCATCAATGAATTCCGATTCGGCTTCGTGCGCATCAACAACAGCGATATCAATTCTCCGATCGTGACCGCGAGCGACCTCGGCATCAACCGGCCGACGAGCAATCTGACCGACTCGATTTACAAGTTCACGTTTTTTTCCTCGGGCTATCAGATCGGACCAACGCCGCAGGCCAACCAGTACCAGACGCAGGACAATTACGATTTTGTCGATACGGTGAGCACGGTGCGGGGCAAGCACCAGATCCGGTTTGGCGGCGAGGTCAATCGCGTCAATTTGAACAAGCTATTTCCACAAGTGTTCAACGGCCAGCTATATTTTGCCGACGGTCCCGCGCCGCTTCCGTCGCTGCTGCCAACCTTTGGAGCCAACGGCATCAACGATTTCCAGGGCTTCCTGCTTGGCGCGCCTGCGTTTAGTTTCGGAGGCGGTGGGGTGTACAACCACGAATATCGAATTAACAATTACGGCCTGTTCATCCAGGACGATTACAAAGTTCGGAACGATCTGACGCTGAACATCGGGTTGCGCGTGGAAGTGAACGGCGCGTTTCACGACTTGCTGAACCACATCGGGAACGTCGATCCAAATCTTTTGCTCCAGGGAAAATATCCGTTCATTTATCCGAGCGGCGTGAACAATTTTGGCATCCCGGGATTCACCGGCTCGGCGAGCGAAACGACGCTTGGCAACGACTACTCGACGGGTCTCGGTCCGCGCATAGGATTGGCGTACGACCTCTTCGGGCATCACACGACGACGATTCGCGGCGGCTATGGCATTTACTACGTTCGCGAGGATGTGGGCGCGGTAGATCAGCTTTCGTTTCAATCGCCCTTGCTACCGATCGCGTTCGCAGGCGGAGCGCCGGGAAGCCTCGCGAATTTCTTTGTGATTGGGAATGGGAATCCGAACGGGTTGCCGCCCGCGGGAGTCATCGATCCAGCCTTCATTCCCGTGATTTCCCAATTGACCGGGTTCACGAACGGTGATTCGTCGCAGTCTCCGATCTACAACAACAATTCGATCGATCTTTTCGGACTGCAGGTGCCGCAGCATTTCATCGTGCCGAACACGCAGCAGTGGAACCTGACGGCGCAGCGCAGCTTGCCTGGCCAGTGGATACTCGAAGTGGGCTACGTCGGCAGCCATTCGATCCATCTCCGCGAGACGCGCGATGCCATCCAGTCCGTCCTCGCGACTCAGGCTGACCAGTTGATCGTTACCGGCGCGGGCGGCCAGCAATTCCCGATCACAACTACAACCGTTGCAAATGGGCCTGCGCGTTGCATTTATCAGGGACTGAACTGCTATTCGGGATTTGAATTGTTTGCGAACGACGCCTACTCGCATTACCACTCGCTGCAAGCCACGATTTCACGGCGATGGGGCGCGGGATACTTTCAGGCCGCATATACGTTCGCGCGGTCAACCGACGCGACCTCAACCGGCAACACGGCTTTCAACACTGCCTGGGACAATCAGGCCGACATTAGCGACTCACGCGGGCTTTCCGATTTCGACCGGACGCATCGCCTCGTGTTCAGCTACGTGTACACTCTGCCTTTCGCAAAGGACGCCACGGGATTAAGGGGAGCGGCGCTGCGTGATTGGGAAGTGAGCGGCGTGACGATCTTCCAGTCCGGATTGCCGTTCTCGATTGTCGATTCCGCTGCCGGAACCGCGTATGACGGGGAAACGACGATCACCGCCGGCGCGAACCTCGCACCGGGAGGATCGCTTTCGAGCGCGTACACCGGCGGCAGCCTCGCGACGAAGCTCATCCACTACGTGAACTCCGCCGATTTCGTTCCGGCTCCTATCATCGGAGACGACGGAGTCGCCACTGGATTCGGAAATTTGGGCCGAAATATATTGCGGGGGCCGTTCCAGCAAAATTGGGATTTCTCGATCATCAAACATTTCCGCATTACCGAGACTCAAGACTTGCGATTCGCCACGGATTTCTTCAACATTTGGAATCATCCGGTGTTCGGGAATCCGTCTTTCACGGACATCGAGAACCCCGCAACGTTCGGCGAAATTCAGACGCAGGCGAACAACCCGCGCGTGATTCAATTCTCTTTGAGGTACGCATTTTGAAAGGTTACAAGGGAGACAGGGTCCCGCTTCTCGAACGCAACGAAGTTCCGGCGGAAATTGCCGCGATTTACGACAAGCTGCTCGAAGAGCGGGGTGTGGTCCCGAACATGTTCAAGATGTTGGGGCACGTTCCGGCGCTCGCTCTCGGGATTGCCGCCTTTTTGAAGCCGCTGATGGGAGAAGGAGCGCTGCCCGCGTGGTACAAGGAATTGGTGGCCACGCGCGTGGCGATGCTCAACAACTGCGAATATTGTGTGTCGTCGCACTCCTATCTTGCGAAACTGCGAGGCGCGTCACCTGGGCAGATCGAATCTGTTGGCAATTTCGAGACGGGACCTTACACCGAACGCGAAAAGCTCGGGTTCCGGGCCGCCGATCGATTGCATCGATCTGCGGATGAAGTTGACAATGCTTTCTACAAATGGCTGCAGCAGGAATTCACGCTGCCGCAGATCATCGAATTGCTCGCGACCGCGGCGGCCTTCGAGTTTTTCCCGCGGTTTGTCAGCTCGCTGCATATTCCGACGACGCCCGTGCCCGGCGAAAAATAGCGACAAAAGGTTGCGCGCCGATCAGGGCGTTTGAGAACAATGTCCGCGGAAACGAAACCCTCCGCTGCAAACACTCATCCCATCAGGCAGACGGAAGACAGAGTGACCAAAGACTTCAAATTGCGGGCGGCGTTCGCCCTTCGGATTGTGTCGGTAGGCGCGTTGATCGCGCTGACGTGGTTGCCAGCGATGGCGCAGCAGGAACCGAAGCCTTCGAGCCCGTCGTCGCCGGATCGAACTGCGCCGGACCAAACGGCTCCTAAACCTCCCGAAAAACCTCAAAACATACCGGTGGCAATCGAAGATACGATGAAGCTCCTTGCGAAAAGGTCTATATTTTTCCCCGACCTCGCCACGGACAAACGCGCGCTCCGCCCGCTGCAAAAGTTGCAGCTGGCCACCGACAATAGCGTCGCTCCGTCGACCATCGCCGGTGATTTGATCGGCGCGGCATACGACCAAGCGACAAATTCGCTATCGGGATATGGCGGGGGCTGGGGAGGCTATGGAAAAAGATTTGGGTCCTCGCTCGCGACGGGAACCACGGACCAATATTTCAGGACGTTTCTCCTGCCTACTTGGCTGCATGAGGATCCACGCTATTTCGTGCTCCTGCACGGCACGCCGGCGAAAAGAATCTTGTACGCCGTGACACGCGTTTTAGTGACGGAGTCGGACTCGCGGAAAGAGGAAATCAATTGGTCGGAAATTGCTGGACCGTTGATGGCCGAGGGACTAGCGAACGTTTATCTGCCTTCGGAAGAGCGCACCGTGGCGAAAACATTCCGGCGCTATGGCATCCGAGTTGGCTTTGATGGCGCGATCAATGTCGTGAAGGAGTACTGGCCGACTATTTTCAGGGAATTGCGATTATCCCAGATTTCGGCCACGCCACCCGCCGATCCAAACGTCGTAACGCCACCGCAACCGAACGCACAGCCGCACTAGATATTGCATGAGTCGGGGCCCTCACGCATCCGTTGGAGGTTTCGATTGTTGGTTACACGACGATCCGCAAGCGTAATGCCCGCCGCAATTCCTGCGATTTATTGGCGCAGCATGACCATCGCTCCGATGGTCCTCAGTTCAAATGTATGCGCGAAAGCGAACGCGACGAGAAGCGCGTAGGCAGTCTGCGGCGTGAATTCCTCAGGGCAAGCCACCGGCGCAGAAAATGTAGCGAAAGTCCTCGCCGGGATTGCCTGCATCGGGCTGTTATCGTAGGCTAAGGCGGGTTTTGACCGCCCGGTTCAGCCCCGAGGCGGAGGCCATTCAGGATTTATGTCTCTGGGCGATACGACACAATTCGCACCCGTTGTACCTGCGCGTAAGACGAGTGTGCTGCAGATTATCGGGTACGGCCTCGCTCTCATCTCGCTTGTTTGGGTGTTCCGCGACTTCCATCTCCGCCGTACGATCCGTGAATTCTCAAATGTGAGTTGGAAGTGGGTATTTCTCGGAATGTTTTTTGACGTCCTGAGCTATTTCGTTCAAGGCGTCCGGTGGAAGCTCTTGCTTACGCCATTCGGGCGCGTGCGGCTGATCCGCTCGACGCGGGCTATATTCGCGGGTCTATTCGCCAATCTGGTGTTTCCGCTGCGTCCCGGCGAAGTGTTGCGCAGTTTTTTGCTCTCGAGCTGGGAAGATATCAAATGGGGCCGCGTGCTCGGGTCCGTGGGAGTCGAGCGGCTCGTCGATCTCGTCGTGGCCACGGCTACTCTCGCGGTCGCTTCGCTGTTCGTTGATTTGCCGATGCGCTTCAGAACTGTCGCCGACGCGCTCGGAGGCGCGGCGCTGATCCTGCTCGCTATCGTCGTGGGCATCATTCTTTATCTGGAATTCAAACTTGCCGGCAATCCCAATTATTTCGGGGACAAACCGGTTGCAACAAAACATCCTCATCTGCATCCTCATTTGCCCAACCGGTGGATGCGCGCGCTGATCGGGCTGCATACGATGGGCACGGCGCCAAGCTTCTATCCGGCGGTGCTCGTGTCGATGTTGATGCCCGCCTGTCAGATGGTGGCGCTGTGGTGCATGATGAAAGCATACGGGATGACGCTGCCGATTCTGGCCGCGGTCGTCGTTCTCCTTGTGATCAACCTTGGCATCTCGCTTCCCAACGCGCCGGCGAACGTGGGTTCGTATCAGTTTTTTTGCGTGCTGGGACTGAGCGTTTTCCCGGTGGAGCGGTCGACGGCAGCCGGTTTTTCGATCTTTGCGTTTCTCGCGCTAACATTGCCGTTCGTATTTCTGGGCTTTGGGGCGCTGCTACGAAGCGGTCTATCGCTCAGGACCCTACGCGAGAAAATCATGCAATTGCCATCAGAGGCTCAGAAACGTCCCGTACAGTCCGTCTGCCCGTAGCCCCGCCAACCTCTCCGCGTTGAATTCCTGTGCAACCTAGCCGAATTTCGTTTTGAGGGGGTCGCGTCCGGCGTTGTATAGTCGTATTTTCCGAAGGCGCGCGAGATTTTTCCGTGTTAACGCCGGCCGGGGGCCGGAGAACACGTTGGCGCTCCCAACGACTCCCGTAGAACCTGCGAATTCAGATGGCCCAAGACATCGCCAAGCAGCTCGAGCGTGCGCGTCGCAGCCTGGAGAAAAATAAACTCCGGGACGCCGTCGCCGAATATCAGGCCGTTTTCGACGAATCTCCCTCCAATCAGGAAGCGATTCAAGCTCTGGCGGATCTTTATTTGCGGATGAGCGATCCGGTGAGCGCCGCGTATTTTTACGGCCTGCAATTTGACCGGATGCTCGAAACGGGCGATGCGGCGAAGGCTTCCGCTATCTACGCGCGATTCTTGCGAGGAGTCGATCAGCCGCCCGAGAGGCTGTTGAGATTCGCGATCGCGCTGCAAAAACAGAATCGCATCGCGGAGGCTGTGGAGCAATTCGACGCGACGGCGGAGCGCTTGCAGGAAATGCACCGCGACGCCGAGGCGCTCGAGTGCTACGAAAGAATCTCGCAACTCGATACAGAAAATCCCGGACGCCATTTGGCGATCGGTGAGATGGCGGCAAAGCTCGGCCAGACTGATCTCGCGGCGCGGAGCTTTCTGCGCGCGGGGCAGCTGAGCCAGGGAATGGTCGACATCGATACGGCGCTCGATTATTTCAATCGTGCGCACTCGCTGCTGCCGAAAGACAGGACGATCGCGCTCTTCTTTGCGGAAGCAAAGTTGAGGAAAGGCGACGCTGCGGGCGCGGCCGAACTCCTTCAACCATTCTCGCCGGCCGACAGCGACACAACCTTTCTCGCGCTTTTTGGCGAAGCGCTGCTGCGCATGGGCCAGCTCGATCGTGCGCGCGAAGCCTTCGAAGCCTTTTACCGGCAGAGGCAGGATAGCTTCGCGAAACTGTTTGAGTTAGCGGGCGCTTACTTGCGCGCGAATCAGGACGATAAAGCCGTCGAGGTTCTGAACCAGGCGAAGGAATGGATGAGGATCGTCGGCCGCGAGAATGAATTTGCGGCGCAGTTGGACCGGATGACTACGATTTTTCCGAATTCGATTGCGCTAGCGCAGCTCATTGCCGCCCTTTATGAGGAACTCAATCGCGAAGCAAAATACTTCGACTCGCTCGTGCGGCTTTTCGATTTGTATCTCGAGGCCGGGCAGGTGAAGCCCGCGTGTGACGTCCTCGATCGGCTGGTGGATATCGATCCTTACGATTACCGCAATCAGGAACGCATCAAGAGGCTCGAGGGAAAAGCGGATCCCGCGTTTTTGAAGAGCATTCTTTCCCGCGCGGCCAAAGCCGCCACGATTCCGACGCGCCATGAAGGCTTCGGCGGAGCGTCGAGCGAGCGGACGGCGCCGCTCTCCGAAGATATGCGCCAGCAGCAAGCGCTCGAAGATTTGCTGGTGCAAGTCGAAATTTTTCTTCAATACTCGCTGCACACAAAAGCTGTCGAACGCCTCGAGCGCATCGCGGACATGTTCCCGAACGAGGAAGAGAAAAACGAGAGGCTGCGATCCGTTTATGAACGGGCGAACTGGTGGCCGAAGGGGAAGCCGGTCAAGCCGATTCCGAAGTCTGAATCGGCGCCATCCGTGACGTCCGTAACGCCTGACGCCGAAGCCACGCCGCCGTCGTTGTTTGCTCCTGCGGCGCTGAATATCGGATTCAATGCCGAGACCCAGCGCGATTTGGCCGAGATCGCGGAATTCACGCGGCTGATGTACCGCCAGGCAACGCCGCGCGACGTCTTATCTACTGCGGTGAAACAAATCGGGAAGTTCCTGAACGCTTCGCGGTGCATCGTTTCTGTTTCGATGGGGAAACAAGGGCCGCCGCTCATGGCGGAATTTACGGGGCCGGGCGTCGTACCAGCAGGAAGCGCGCAGATTTCCGCGGTGCTCGCATTGCTCTCGGCTGCGTCACCGGATGCGCTTGGCGGTGTCGAATTGGCTGGATCCGATATGCCGGCGCTGCGCGAGTTGAAGCTCGAAGCCGCGCTCGGCGTCCGCCTCGTGGACAAGGAAACGCAAACTCCCGCGGGCTCGTTGCTGATCGGAAGCGAGCGGCAGCGGGCGTGGAGACCGAATGAGAGCTTTTTCCTGCAGGCGGTCGGGGACCAGCTGCTGATTTCCGTGAATCACACGCGAACGCAGGCGGTCGTACGAAGCCTTGCGTTTGCCGACGAAAAGACCGGCCTCGTTAGCCGCGGGGCATATCTGGATTGCCTGCTTGCCGAATCCACGCGCGCTCGCGCGCAAGGCTGTCCGCTTTCGCTCGTGATCCTGCAGATTGATCGAGGCAAGGATTTGCTCGGCCAGCATGGCGACGCGGAGCTCGAAAAATATACTGAGCAACTGGCGCGTGCGCTGCGCGGCGCTGTACGTCAAACGGATTTGGCCGTGAAGTACACGGCATGGTCGCTAGCATTCATTCTTCCCGACACGGGTCTCGGCGCCGCGAAAGTTCTTGCCGAGAAACTTTGCCAGGTTGCCGCGACGGTTCCGGCACCTTGGAACGGCGAGGGCTTGGACGTGAGCACGATCGTCGCCGAGGCGACGGCGCGGCAGAGCGACGACAACGAAGACCGCGTGACTGAATGGATCAATCGCGCGGAGGTCGGCCTCGACGATGTCCGGCAGCAAGGCGGCGGCAAGCTGCTAGTGCTAGCTACTCCATAGCGGGCCGCCCCCTCAGGAGCCACTCCTGAGGACCTG
>CAWDOI010000005.1:0-90389 GCA_963803835.1 uncultured Acidobacteriota bacterium
CCGACGAGCTACCAGGCTGCTCCACCCCGCGGAGCTATAATAACGGAAGCGGACATGCGCGTCAAACTGAGTGCGTGCTGGCGCAATCCACGAATTTCATTTGCGACCGCTTAGCGTGAGTGTATTCTTCTCGCGGCCGGACAACTTTTATCAGAGTTGATGCCTGTTTTCTCAAAGCTGACTGCTCTCGATTTTAATCACCGAATCGCCCCCCGATCGGTGCAAGCTAGCCCTGGCGATGAGCCGCAGCAACGAGAGAGTTAAGGTACCATCCTTGGCTTGGGAGCCACGTACGTGTTTGCTCGCTTGGGAAATCTGCGACTACCTTCGGACGCAGGGATTGCGGAAACTAATTTTTCGCGCGTCCTGCACTTCATCGAGGGCACCGGCATGTTCTTTGCGGGCCTGGGGATCTTCGGAATAGTCGCGCTCGCAGGAATGCCACGCGCCACGCAGAACCGTTTGGGAAATGCGGTCGTCGCCGCATCAGGCTTCGCTGCTGCGCCGGGGCTACGACCAACCCTGCTTGCTCCGCCGGGAATGCGATATCAGTATCCGTACTCTGTGATTCCGGGCGGCGTCTCGTCGAAGGACGAGATTCGCGAAGCGATCGGCAGCGATCCCGAAGTCGCAGCGCACCTAGCAGATTTCGATTTCACTCGCGCCCGGCTTGTGATTCTTGATCGCGACGCGGCTTATTACGTTTCTTACCGCTTGGAATCCGGCGTATTTTGGACTACTGAACGAATTCTCGTGCGCCGCGGCGAATCTCTCTTCACGGACGGCAAGAGTTACTTCCGCGCGCGCTCAGGCAGCCGTCTGTCTACCGCTCCGTGCCTTCCCGTTTCAAGTCTTGAGCCAACTGCCTCGGATATGAATTCCGCAGATCTTGCGAGCGACCCCGGCTCTCAGCGATAGCGCCCGGCACCTCCGCCAATATCTGAATACGAATCGCAAATCGTCATTCTATTTCGGAGCGATTCAGGTTGACAATCGCTCCCGGGGGCCATTAGTCCCGAAAATGGCCACCGCGGAATACTCCACAATGCACTCGCGGATGGGCTTCCGGAAAAGATCGATCGAAGATCCACGCGGGATATAATCGTTGCTACTGATTCATATCTAAAGCGTTTATTATGGCGAACAGGACGAACATCAACCGCCGCTACTTTCTCTGTTGCGATGGATTTTGCGGGCGGGATTCGCCGGCTCCAAGCTACTCGCTTAAACTCCAGATGGGAGAATTTCCTCTCGCGGGAGATGTTCCCGCGATGCGGCCGCCAACTTGATTGGGACCGACGGCTAATGCGGATCAGCACACTAGCGTTTCGCAAGGCGCTGGGACAATTTGCGACCGGAGTCACGGTCGTCACCGTCATGCGCGACGATCAAAGCGTCCACGGCATGACGGCAAACTCATTTACATCCGTGTCGCTCGAACCGCTTGAGATTTTGGTCTGCATTGGTCGCCGCGCTCTGGCTCACGGGTTTATTCTCAGTCGGAAGAATTTTGCCATAAACGTACTTTCCGAGGATCAGGAACCGCTTGCTCGCTTTTTTGCCCGGCCTGAGCAGGATCTTGCGGCTGCACGGTCGCTCGGCGTTGAATTTCATACGACCACGCGTGGGACGCCTATCCTCAGAGAAAGTCTCGTACAATTGGACTGTAGATTGACCTCATCAGTTGACGCGGGCGACCATACGATTTTCATCGGTGAGGTAGTGGATCTGATCGTGCGCGACGGACGACCGCTCTTGTTCCACGCCGGCGAGTATAAGCGTTTCAACGATGACCCCCTGGTGTGACCGCCTCTTCCAGTTAGACTCTAATCGTGTTCTTGGCATCGTTTTCGGGAGAGGGGGCTTTGTGGAGTCGACTTGCCGGCTTCTCCCGTTGATTCTGACGCAGGCGATACTCCCGCAAGCAGCGCCGATAAGACGCGATTGAATCGAAGTCGCTCCAAATGGAGTCGTCGGCGACGCGCACGTACCGGATGCGCGATTGGTCGCGGTACACGACTTCTCGCGCCGTTTGAGCTGCGCGTAGTTCGCCGCGCAAACCGCCGTCGCACACAATGGGGTGGCCGGCGCGCTTCCCCGCTCTCGGCATGACTATTTTTTGCCTTGGTCTCCGCGCGCGAAACGCCTTCACAAGCCGCTCGACTAACTCCCGTGTCAAAAGCGGCTGGTCAACCGGATAAAGAAGAAATGCGCAGCCTCGAGGAACCCGCCGCAAACCGGCAAGGAGCGACGTAAGCTGACCGCGGCGCCATCTGCGATTCAATACAAACCGGGCAACTTTGGGAAGGCTCTCGCGAACCGGCGCGGCGCGGTAACCCAGAACGACAATCGGAGACTCAAGTCCGGCGCAGTTTTCAACTGCGATTTCGAGCGTTGTCTTGTCTCCGAATCGCGCTATTGCTTTCGCGTATCCAAGTTTTCCCGGACCGCCGGCCGCGAGAATGATAGGAAAGATTCGAGTGGGTCGCATGAAGCGGACTGAGAATATAGTGTAGCGGCTGGGCTGTGCCATAGCGAATCGCTGGCGTTGCGCCACTTCAGAAGCGACGGCCGAATCCTGCGTTATTTGTTGAACCCAGAGGGCGAACGATTTAGAATCTGCACGCGAGAGCCGGTCAGGGGTTTTCGCGCGAGTGCGCCGCGAACGCCCCGGGGGACGCATCTAGCCAGTGTACCCAAATTCATTCCGATACTTCCGGCCTAGCACGCTCGAAGAAGCCTCAGCAATTCTTACTGAACTCGGTGACGACGCCAAGGCGCTCGCCGGCGGTCAAAGCCTCATACCGCTCATGAAACTGCGCCTTTCCAGCCCGTCGGCGCTTGTGGACCTCAATTTCATTCCGGATTCCTCCTATATTCGACGGACCAACGGCACTCTTCATTTCGGCGCGATGACGCGTCACGCTGAGATCGAAAGCTCTGATATCGCGAGCCGCGTGCCGATCCTTCACGATTGCGCGGCAGGAATCGCCGATTCGCAAGTGCGCAACCGCGGGACCATTGGCGGCTCGGTCGCGGAAGCTGATCCGAGCGGCGATTGGGGGCCGGTCCTTCTCACCCTCGATGCGGAAGTTCATGTCATCGGCCCTGGCAGCTCGCGAACGATTCCACTGCCTGAATTCTTTCTCGACGCCTACACGACTGCTCTCGCTCACGGCGAACTGGTGAATGAGATCTCGGTGAAGGCGCCGCCGAAAAATACTGCCGGCGCATACGTCGCGTTCAAGCGCTGTGCGCCAGTTTATGCGAGCGCCAGCGTCGCTGCGTCGCTGACCCTTGATGACGGCGAGATGTGCAAGGCAGCGCGCATTTTCCTTGGCTGCGTAGGACTTATGGCGATTCGCGCGAGCGAAGCTGAGGCGGCGTTGATTGGGAACAAACTGACACCACAATCAATCGAGAATGCGGCTGAGGCCGCGATGGCTGCGGCCGATCCGCAATCCGACATGCGGGGTTCGGCGGAATATAAACGGGCGCTGGTGCGTGTGCTCGTGAAGCGGGCGATTCACATCGCAGCCCGCAGGGCGCGTGGAGAGCACGTGGAGGCAGGGCACGAATATGTCGGAAGGATTTGACCGCATCGCAGTTGAGATGCGCGTGAACGGCACGCTCTACGAGCGGACAATCGAGCCGCGAGTTCTCCTTGTGGATTTCATACGCGAGGAACTCGACCTCACGGGCACGCACATCGGCTGCGACACCACATATTGCGGCGCATGTACGGTTCTGATGAATGGCGCGAATGTGAAATCCTGCACCTTATTCGCCGTTCAGGCCCACGGCGCGGAGATCACGACCATTGAGGGCTTGGCCAAGGACGGCAAGCTGCATCCCGTACAAGAAGCATTCGCGAGCAATCACGGCCTTCAGTGCGGTTACTGCACGCCTGGTCTCGTCATGTCGACCGTTTGCTTGCTTTCGAAGAACAAGAAGCCAAGCGATCAGGAAATTCGCAAGGGCATTGCGGGAAACACGTGCCGCTGTACCGGCTATCAAAATGTCTTCAAAGCGATTCGTGCTGCGGCGGCTAACGCGGAGCACAACGGGTGATTTCGGATGATGATTCAGTTCGGCGGTGACTTTGTAGTGCAGAAGAAACCGGATGAAGTGTACGAATTCCTTATCGATCCCGAGCGCTTTTGCCCGCTTCTGCCGGACTATCAGAGCATGAATAAGCAGAGTGACAAGGAATTCAGCGTGGTCATGCGAGTGGGGATTTCGCATATTCGCGGCAATGCGATCGTGCGGATGTCGCTCGCTGAGGAAAAACCCACGAGCCACGCGGTCTACGATGGCAAGGGTGATGTCCCCGGCGGAAACGTGATTATACGCGCGGGATTCGATCTCGAGCCGAACGGGGCTGGCACGAAGGTTTTATGGAAGGGCGACGCGCAAATCGCCGGCCGGCTGCCATCCATCGCAGGTGGGCTGCTCGAACCGTTAGCTAAGAAGAATGTGCAGAAACTGATAGATGCCTTGCAAGCGGCGCTGTCTTGATGATGCTCTCGAATCGGATTTAAGAAGGCACTGGCTCGCGTGAAGCAGAAATCTACTATATCGGCAAAAAAGCCGCGTCGCGGAAAACCGGGCGGCATGAAGCTCGGCGACGACGCCAGCGGCAAATGGATCGGCAAATCTCTTCGCCGGCGCGAAGAACTTCGCCTGGTTCAAGGCAAGGGCAGTTTCGTGGACGACAAGAAAATGCTTGGTATGGCCTATATGAGGGTCATACGTTCTCCCTACGCGCACGCCAAGATCACGCGCTTGGATATCTCGAGTGCCGCTGCCGCGCCGGGAGTCGTGTGCACCCTGACGGGCAAGGAAGTCGCTGGCCTTGTGAAGCCATTCATTGAAATCGGCCCAGGTGTTGGGCAGGAAATCCAGGATTATCCGCTCGCCGTCGAAAAGGTTGTGTTTCAGGGCGAACCGGTCGCTGTAGTCGTCGCGGATTCACGCCTCGCTGCCGAAGACGCCGCGGAACTCGTCGAAGTGGAATACGAAATTCTGCCGCCTGTCATGACCGCCGAGGACGCGCTCAAGGGCGATTCCCTTCTGCACGAGAAAGCTGGAACGAACTGCATTTGGAAGGGCGTTTTCGAATATGGCGATGTCGAGAAAGCATTCAAGCAAGCCGCGCATGTCGTGGAAATCGGCCGCCTGCACTTTCATCGCTTTTCGAGCACACCTCTCGAAAACAACGCCATCATTGGCGATTGGGACCCAAAAACGGAGCGCATCAGCTTCTACTCGAACAATTCCTTCCCCGCGTTTGCGGCGCAATTTCTTTCGCCGGCGCTCGGCGTTGGGATTGATCAGATCAGGATTCACAGCATCGACATAGGCGGCGGATTCGGAATCAAGATCACCAATTATCCCTATATGGCGATGTGCGCGCTTGCCTCGCGCAAGCTCGGCGGACGTCCGGTCAAATGGACGGAAACGCGTTCTGAACATCTGCTCGCGAGCGCCCACGGCAACGAGCGCACGTTTTTCGACACCCGCGTTGCCTTAGACAAAAATGGCGTGATTACCGCAATCGATTCGCGCCACGTAGATGATTGCGGCGCATTTCCGCGTTACGAGCCGCTTGGATGCGTCATCTGGGCGCAGGTGCTTCCTGGCGCTTACCGCTTCAAGAACGCGCGCTTCGATTTCTCGCAGATCGTTTCCAATAAATGCCCTGTCGGCCCCAATCGCGGCTACTCTCGAATGCAGCATCTGTGGTTTCTTGAGCGCGTGATTGACATCTGCGCGCACAAACTCGAAATGGCACCCGACACGATCCGCGAACGAAATTACATTCGCAAAGACGAGTTTCCGTACTCCACACCGAATGGCTGCATCTACGATTCCGGCGACTATAAGAAGATGCTCGACGTCGGCAAGGAGCTCATCGGCTGGGACAAGTGGAAAAAAGAGCAGGCGAAGGCACGGAAGGAAGGCCGATATCTGGGAATCGGCATCGGCACGACGCTCGATTCAGGCACGAATAACTTCGGCCAAGCACAAATCATCAATCCCCACGCCCCGTTTTCAGGGCAGTCGAAGGCTGCGAACGTAAAGCTCGACATTTACGGCGAGATTGTCGTCAGCGTAGGCTCCGTTCCACAGGGCCAGGGGCACGAAACGATCGCGTCGCAGGTAGTCGCGGAATCGCTAAACGTTCCTCCCGAGATGATCCGAGTGCATCCCGGCTTTGACACGGATGAGAACGTGTACACAGGCCACACCGGAACTTATGCCAGCCAATTTGCTGTGACGGGCGTTTCGGCAATTCATGGCGCTGCCGAGAAATTGAAGGCGGAGATCACACGAGTTGCTGCGTTTGCGTTGAAGGCCAAAAAAAAGGATCTCGAATTCGGAGTCGGCGATACGGGGCCGGAAGTTCGCGTGTGCGGAACGAAAAAGTCGGTCAACTTCTGGTCCATCGCGAACATGATCTATGTAAATAACGCGGGGTTGCCGCAGGATTTTGAAGACATCACGCTGAATTGCAGATACGTGTATCGCGCGCCGTTTACGGTCCCCGACGTTGCGAAAAAGTATGGCAATCTCACCCTCACGTATTCGGCCCAGCTTCACATTGCGGTGGTCGAAGTGGAGCGCGAATCCTACCAGCCGAAGATTCTGGCTTATGCGACGGTGGAAGATTGCGGCCGCGCGATCAATCCCATGATCGTCGAGGGCCAAGTCCACGGCGCTACGGCACACGGAATCGGCGCGGCGCTGATGGAGAGTTGTGTTTACGACAAAGAAGGCACGATGCTGACGAGCACGTTTAGCGATTACACCCCGATTACGGCAATGAATATTCCGGACTTGTTGTACGGCAGCGTCGAGTCGCCGTCGCCGTTTACGTTCAATGGCGCCAAGGGCATGGGCGAGGGTGGCGCAGCGCCGCTGCACACCGTCTGCGCGGCGTTGCAGGATGCGCTCGAGCCCGCGGGAATCATAATTTCGAATTCACATAACACCGCGGACAGTTTGTTTCAGGCTTTGCAAGGCCGCGCGGCCGGCACGACGGTTCGAGTGGAGAGCCGGCCGTCCCGGCGGTGAGCAGCAATTTTCGGTCGTCTCCCCTTGGAGGCGAATTTCTAGTGATCCAATTCCAGCACGAAATGAGATGACCACGGGCGGATTCGGGTGGCGCAGAAAATCTGCATAATCGGTTGCGGCTCGATCGGAAGTTTATACGCTGCGCATCTGAGCCGTATCGCGGATGTGTACGCGTTTGTCCGCCGCGAGGAACACGCTTGCGCCCTGAACGAAAAAGGGCTACGCGTCTCGGACACGCATGAGTTCACAGCGAATCTCCGCGCGACCACGAAACCGGCGGAGATTCCGGACTGCGATCTTGGAATTGTTTGCTGCAAAGCCACGCAGACGGCCGAGGCTCTTTCGCCCGTCGCGGACAAATTTCGGAACGGCGCCGTCCTCTCCGCGCAGAACGGACTGGGCTGCGAGGAGATTATCGCCGATGTCACGAAAAGCCGCGTGATTCGCGGTACGACGTTCATGAGCGGGACCCGGCACAGCGATACGCATGTGCAGTACGAGCTCGACACAGAAACTTGGCTGGGCCCCTTCGAACCGACCGGGACGCCTTTCGCGACGGTCAAGCGGGCGGCTGACTGGATCATCGCGTCCGGCTTGAAAGCAGTCGCTCTCGAGGATGCCAAGCCGGCTCAATGGTCCAAAGTGATTTTCAATGCATCGGTGAATTCTGTGTCCGCGCTCACCGGACTTCCCCACTGCTGGAGCTTCGCCGAAGAGGACAAGTTCGACGATCTGGGACATTTGCTGCACGCGCTGATCGAGGAAGGCAAAAAGGTAGCAAAAGCTCTCGGAGTTACGCTGCACGACGACCCCTGGGAGATGAACAAGATTGGAGCTCGCACAGATCACCCACCTTCGATGCTTTACGACGTGCAACACCATCAGCAAACCGAAGTGGATTTTCTTTGCGGCGCGATCGCGCGCGAGGCGGCGAACGCAGGAATTCCCGCGCCTTTGAATACGGCACTGTACCGCCTGATTAAGGGGAAAGAATCGTCCTGGGCGCGTCCCGCCGTCCGGAACGAGACGAAATCCTGACAGCATTGGCGGCCAGCTGGCACCGCACGAATCGAAAGGCCTGTGATGTCGTATCCGCTTGACCAGGAAAAATGGGCGCGCGTAAGGCGCGTAATGGGAGAGAAAAACCTCAGCGCGCTTGTCGTTCGCGCACCGGATAATGTCCTTTATCTGACGAACTACTGGACGATGAAGGGATACGACATCGTCATTTTCCCAAGCGAGGGCGAGCCGATTTTGATTGTAGTCGAACCGCAATTTCGCGAAGCACAGTGCGCTGCGTGGAATAAAGATGTCCGCTATTTCAATTTCTATCATCCCACGGACCCGCGGCCGCCGACGTTTCGCGCGCTCGACATATGCCTCGAAGTCCTGCGCGAGAAGAAACTGTCCGAGCGCGTCGGCATCGAGCTATCGCAAGGTTCGCAAATTTGCGATCGAATGGTAGGAGAGCCGACGCTCCCCACGCAGGGATATTTCGATGCGTTTCGCGGCACGGCGAAAGAGGTCGTCGACGCCACGCCGATTCTCGCTGAATTGCGAATGATCAAGACTCCTCAGGAAATCGAAAGGATGCGCCTTGCAAACGAGCTTGCCGCAATCGGAATGGCTTACGCGCGCACCAATATTCGGCCGGGCATGAAAGAGAGCGAAGTCGCCGCCATGATTGAAGGGCACATCCACTCCGTTGGAGTCGGTTACAAGGACAAAGTTGCGATGGCGCGGGCTTTCACGCTTGTCTGGTCGGGAAAAGGGATCGCGACGTTTACGGCAACAAGCAATCGGCCCGTGCAGGAACGTGAACCAACTCTCGTGGAAATCTGGGTGTGCGCTGACGGCTATTGGACCGACCTGACCAAGAACATTTGCCCGGGCACGCTGACACCGGAGTACACGAAATTGCTCGAACTGTTGTTGAGCATATTTCAGGAGGCGGCTGGGGTCGTGCGCGATGGCGCGCCGCTTGGCGAAATTGACCGCGTGATCCGAGCTCGCATTGATGAGGCCGGATACACAGGCCAACCGTCGCATCCGGTCGCACACGGCGTCGGCGCGAGGGCGCATGAGCCGCCTTATTCACACAAAGCGGCACCTGGCGTGATGAAGAAGAACATGGTGCTCGCCATCGAGCCGGGAATTTACTGGGAGGGTGGCGGCGGGCTGAGATTAGAAGATAATTTTCTCGTCACGGAAAGTGGCAGCGAAAAGCTCTGCACCGATCCAGACGATTTCCGCATTTAGCAGGAGGCTCGATTGGCGATTTCTGAATCGCTGGCAAAGAAGATTACGGAGCAAGTTCGCGAGGACGAGATCGTCGCAATGGCTTTCGACGTTGTGAACATCGCAAGCCCGACCGGCGAAGAGCTCGAGATGGCCAAGTACATGCGCGGCGCGCTCGAGGCCACCCAACTTCAAGTGAGCTGGCAGGAGGTGGAAGAGGGTCGCGCCAATGTGATTGGCCGTTGGGAGGGCGAGGGCACCGGAAAGAGCCTGATGTTCAACGGCCATATGGACACGTCGAACACAGGGCGCGAAACATTCCTCAGTGGGATCGGCTATAAGCCGACAGCCGTCCTGAAGAATGGAATGATTTACGGGCTCGGGATTTACAACATGAAGGGCGCGCTCGTCTGCTACACGCAAGCGTTGAAAGCTTTGCAGCGAGCCGGCGTCCGCTTGGAAGGAGACATTTTAATTGCCGCAGTCGTCGGTGAAATTGAGAAGACGCAGTGGAGCGATGAGTTTGTCGGCAAAGAATATCGCGGTTACGGCGCCGGCACGCACTATATGGTGAATCACGGCGTTCTGCCCGATATGTGCATCCTCGGCGAACCCACGGACATGCAGATCGTGCTCGCGCACTATGGCTCCATGTGGGCGCGCATCGGCACGCGGGGCAGTTACGTCCACACCGCTTTTGCCGCGGGGCGAGAGAAAGATAGTTCAATCCGTAGAATGCACGAAGTCCTCGACGCAATTTACGAATGGATTCCTGGATTCGAGTCCCAAAACGCGTTCAATGGGAAGCGGGGCGTCGTCAACATCGGCTGCATCCGCGGTGGCCATCCCTGGCGCGCGAGCCGAACTCCCGACCGCACCGACGTGTTTCTCGATCTGCGCATTCCGCCGAAAATGGCGTTGGCGGATGCTCGGCGCTCCGTCAAATCGCTCGTGCTCGATCTTCAGAAACGCTTCCCCGACTATGGAATCGACTTCGAGACATTTGTCTCGGTTCCAGGCGCGCAGATCGCCGAAGATCACGAGCTCGTCCGGACGATTGACGCCGCTCACACGCGCATCATGGGCTCCGCGCCGCGGCGCGACACTGTGCTTTGGTGCTCGGATGCGTCTGTGATGACGCGATTTGGGATCGAAACTCTGAATTACGGGCCTTCGAGCGGCCCTCGCGATGCCGAAGGCGAAAAAGTGGCCGTGGAGACATTCGTCAACATCACGAAGGTTTATGCCCTCGCTGCGGCCGAGATCTGCGGCGTCATCGAATAGGAGCTTTGGCCATTGCGTGCGGCGAGCTTCGCGAAGTTGCGTCTGAATCGAACGGGGAGAGCGCATGGTCAGTCCGGCTGAAGTCCAGAGACGGAATCGCAATATACTCGAAGCGATGGCGCACGAACATCTCGACGCGCTCATCGTCTGCGGCAGCGAGTACACCGGATTCGAAGGCGCGGTGCGCTACCTCTCAGGATTTGAAATCGTTCATCGCTACGTATACGTATTGGTGCCGCTCGGAGGCGATATGCGCCTCATCTTTCCTGCTGAAGCGCGTTGGATCGGCGACAAAAGCAAGCCTTGGGTGCGCGAACACGTGTGGGCCGACATACCGGGCAAATGGATTTCTGATTTTGCAGCAACGAAGAATTGGAAACGGCTCGGCGTCTACGGCCTGGACGCGGTGATGGCGGTCCGAGACTATCGCGAATTGCAGAAGGGCTCGGCTGAACTCGTTCCATTCGATCGGCCGTTTGACATGGCGCGCGCGGTGAAAAGCGACGAAGAACTCGCAGGCATTCGCCACAGCATGGAAATTATCGAGGCCGGTTTCTGGGCCATGCTGGAGGAATACAAGGCTGGCAAGACAGAAGCTGAAATCATGGCTCCCGCCGTCGACCGCTTCTTTGCCGGCGGCGCTGGCTTGCAGATGATGAACATCGTTCTCTCTGGCACGAACGGCGAAGCTCAGGCACACTTCAAAGTCCCCCGCGATCGCAAGGTGAGTGCCGACGATCTTCTTCTTTATTCACTCGAAATTGCCGGTCCTGAAGGCTATTGGGTAGAATTTTCGAGACCGCTAATCCAAGGAAAGATCAGCGCAACCACGAAGAAGATGGCAGATGTCTATCCGGAAGCTCTTGAAGCCGCGCGAGTCCTGATGCGGGATGGCGAACCGATTAAGAATGTCCACCGCGCGGCGGCCGATATCTTTGCAAAGCAGGGCTTCAGTCTCGGCCATTTATCCGGTCACTCAATCGGTATGACGATGATCGAGCACCCCGCGATCGGCGCGACGAACGAAACGCTTTTGCGCGAGAACATGGTTTTCTCATTTCATCCGCAGGTCGTCGATCAGGACGGGAAGGTGTGCCTCTACACGCAGGACACCTATCGCGTTGGCAAAAAAGAAGGCGAGAATTTCGCGAACGTTGACTGGAAATTCTATTCGGGCTCCGAGAGGCCAAGGTAAACGGACGATGAAGATCTGCATTGTTGGGTGCGGCGCCATCGGCAGCATCTTCGGCGCCCATCTGGCGCGGTTGGACGGAGTCGAGGTGCACGCCTACGACGTCTCGCAGCAGCACGTGGATGCGATAGAGCGAAACGGGCTAAGAATTTCCGGGGCCGCGGATTTCACGGCGCGCCTTCACGCAACCACCGACGCTCGAGCGATACCGCCGTGCGATTACGGCATTGTCGCGACGAAAAGCACGCACACGAAGTCGGCAATCGCTCAAGCGGCGCACATTTTTGGCCCAACGAGTGCCGTCTGTTCGGTTCAGAACGGCGTCGGAAATGAAGACATCATCGCCGAGCATGTGAAATTCGTGATTCGCGGCACGACGTTTCCAGCCGGTCACATCGTCGAGCCCGGTCACGTCGGATTGGATATTCGCGGGGACACCTGGATCGGCCCATTCGAACCAACCAATACTCCGATGGCCCGGGTTACGGAACTCGCGGGAATGCTCACCAAATCGGGGCTTAATACCATCGCGCTCGAGGATGCCCGTGGCGCGCAATGGACGAAGCTGATATTTAATGCATCCACGAATCCCGTCGGCGCTCTCACGTTGTTGCATCACGGTGCGGCCACGCGCCTGCCGGCCACGGGTCAGCTCTTCGACGATTTGATAGCCGAGGGCGAGGCCGTCGCCAAGGCTCTCGGCATTACGCTTCACGGCGATCCGCGCGCTCTCGTGCAAAAAGGCGCGAATGCGCCTGGCAAACACAACGCGAGTATGTTGCAGGACGTTCTTGTCCGCCGCATCACCGAAGTCGATTTCATGAATGGCGCGATTGTGAAGTCTGGCGAACAGGCGGGCGTCCCGACTCCGCTGAATAAAGCGATGTGGGCCTTGATCAAGGGCCTCGAACATTCCTGGACGAATCCCTAGATCTCATTCTTTAGAAGCACGGAGCAGGAAATCCTATGGCAGTTCCCTTTCGAATTGGCGTCTTGCAACTCAGCATGGAGCCCGTTGCGGAAACGGTGCAGATGGCGCAGGCGTGTGAACGCGCCGGATTTGACGCCTTCTGGCTTGCCGAGGCCTATCCGTGGTGGCGCAAACACTCGTATGAGGCGCGGTCGTCCACAGCGATCACCGCCATCATCGCGCGGGAAACGAAACACATTCCCATCGGGTGGGGCATCATTTCGCCCTATACGCGCAACCCGATCCAGATCGCCATGGAGGCGCGCGTCCTTCAAGATGTTGCTGGCCCCGGAAGATTCTTTCTCGGCCTCGGCGCCTCGAAAATATTTATGAAAGAAGCGGGCGAGGGTGAGACGGGCAAGGGCGCCGGCCCCGCCACTGTGATGAAGGAAAGCATCGAGATCATTCGCGGTGTGCTCGGCGGTGAAGACTTTCACTACGAGGGAAAAGTATTTGATGCTCACGTGCCTGCGCTCAAGCCCGATGCTCACGTCGCGCGCCATCAAGTGCCGATATACATTGGCGCGACAGGGCCCGTATTGCAGCGGATGGGCGGAAGCATGGCGGATGGGCTTCTAACAGCAAGCATTACCACGCCTGATTTCGTCCGTTACTCGCGCACAATTATGGAGGAAGGCGCGAGAAAAGCGGGCCGCGATCCCGCGAATCAAGACCTCGGCGCGGTGATTGTGGGCAGCGTCGGCAGGGATCCAAAACACGCGCGGGATGGCGCGCGCGAAATGGCTGCCATGTATCTGGCCAATAAAGTTCAGAACATTCGGGGCTCAGCTGACATGCTGCTCGAAAAAGCCGGCTTGAGCTTTGAAGAAATTCGCCCGATTGCCGACGCGATGGAGAGCGGCGGTCGCAAAGCAGCGGCTCGCGCCGTGACTGATGAAGTCTTCGAGAAGGTTCGGCCGATCGCCGGCTCGCCCGAGGATTGCGTTCGCCGCATTCAGGAATATCGCGACGCGGGCTGCACGCATATCTTGCTCGAACTCTGGGGCGACGATCGTCTCGAACAGGCGAAGCTCTTCGGCGAGGCGGTGCTTCCGCACTTCAAACACTGAGCAGTGGGAATTCCAATCGATGACGCCAAATCTGCGAAACGCGTGCTGCAGGCTGCGGCGCGTGACCTTCTAGTGCCCGCCGATTGAATCGCGGACAACTCCATACGTTTCGCCCCACGCATCCGTCATTTGATTGCGGATTTCCCACAATTCCGGGAAGAATTTCACGCGCTGTCCTTCGTTGAGCAAATCTACGCCGCGGCCTTTCAACGATTTCGCGCCCAGTCCGATGGTGCGATGGATCAGTTGAATGTGGCAGAAGCGGAATCGTTGAAAGAGTTCGTCGAACTCCGCGAGCGCCTCGGCGACTACATAGGCATCCGAGTGTGCATACTCCGAATTGTAGATTTTCTCGATCGTAAGGCCATGCTTGTCGAGATATTGGGCTTTAAACGAATGCCAGAGAGGCTGGTGCATTTTTAGGAGTGTCCGAAAGCCGGGCGATTCCTGCCCGCTGCCGTTCCCTAGTTGCAGGCGTATCTCCTGATACTCCTTCGGCGACATCGTCTCAAGCAGGTCGAGTTGATTGATCATCAATCGCAGCGCGCTATGTACCCGCCGGAAAAGGGTGATCACGCGATTTGTGTTTTCCTGTTGCAAGAAGTCGTCGATGTCGAGCAGCGTGTAAGCGATCAACTTCATCCACAGTTCTTCGACCTGATGGACCACCTGGAATTGAAGCTCATCGCCATTACAGAAATCCTTAAAGTCTTTCTGGCAGTGAAGGAGAGCCTTCGTATTGATATAAATTTCATAATCCAGCGTCCCGTCGCCATTCATCGTTGCGTAAAAGTGCTCGCGGTCCATAAATTCTCCTGGCGCTCCAGCGCGATCGACACAATTCGCGCCGCATGCCGCGACGCAAAATCATCATATAGCAAATTGTTCGCAGAGGAGAGCGGGCACGAGCGGAAGTATTGTAAATGCGGCGAAAAGATTAGTGACCGAATCTCAACGGCAACAGAGAGAGCTGACGATGGCGCGGAATTCCTCCTCAGTGAGCAAGCCGCGCTTTTCAATTCCCTTCTGTTTGACCGCGGCGAGCACGGCGGCGCGCCGCGCCTCGGGCACATCCAGGCCGAGGTCCCGGCTCTTGATCGCGATGCTGTCGAGCCCGCTCTTTTTCCCCAACACGATTTCCCGGCGCGCGCGAACGATGTCCGCCGAAAACGGCTCGATCGCCTCTGGAATGTGAAACTGGCTGGCGACCGCTCCGCTTTCGCGCATAAACAGATTCTCGCCGACCACCGGCTTCCACGGTTCGAGCGCGTAGCCTGACACACTTCGCACGTGGCGAGATACGTCGCGAATCTTCCCGAGATTCAATTCCGTCTCGACGCCGTAGATGCACTCGAGCGCCATGGCGACTTCGCCGAGGTCCGCGTTTCCCGCGCGCTCACCCAGAATTTGCGTTCGCCGCCGTTGTTCATCGTTCCCTCGACCTAGCCCGCCACCGTAGATTTCTTGCCGTATGCCTGTTCCCACGAAATCACAGGGTTGCGCAGGACGCCGATTTTCTCAATTTCGCATTCGACGACGTCGCCCGGCTTCAAAAATAGCGACTTCGGATCGTCGCTGAACGCCGCCACACCCGACACGGTTCCGGTAGAAAGCACGTCACCTGCGCTGTAGCCCATCGGCGAGTAGTGCGACACGATCTCGGGAATCTTTACCGACATTTTCTTCGAGTGCGACTGCTGCCGTACTTTGCCGTTCACGCGAAGTTCCATCGCCAGATTGTGCGGGTCCGGAATTTCATCGGCGGTCACGATCCACGGCCCAAGAGGGCAGAAGGAATCGATTCCTTTGCAGAAGCTGAAGACGCCAGATTTCATCTCCCGGCGTTGAATATCGCGTGCCGTGATGTCGTTGAAAATCACATAGCCGCCGATATAATCCACCGCATCCACTGCAGAAAAGTGGCGTCCCGCTTTTTTTAGAACCACCGCAAGCTCGAGCTCATAATCGAGCTCTTCGGTGAGCTGATCGGGATAAATCACCGGCTCGTCGGGCCCGATGATTGCATCCACGTTCTGAAAAAATACGATCCAGGGCATCACTGGATGAGAGAACCCCGCCTTTTGCGCTTCTTCGTGATGCTCGCGAAAATTCCCTGCCGTATGGAAGAATTTCTTCGGCGCGATCGGCGCTTTGAGCTTTATTTCATCAATTCGGTAAAAAATCCGCTCGCCGGATGGGCCAAGCACCTTCGGACCAGCGCCTATCGCATGTTTCAGGGCTACGCGCGCTGCGTCCAAGCTCTGATCGCCGCCTTCGAAAAGGCCGCGCATATCGGATGGAACTCGAGCGTCGGCAACTCGATAGGCCGCCGGGTCGTGTTCCTCGCCGCGCAGATACAAAGCGTAGGCGAGGTTTAGATCAACGACCTGGCCATCCGGCGCCATCGCCCCGATTCGCTTTTGGTTCGGACCGGTCTGGAACGTCACCAATTTCATGGGTTCGACTTTCTCCAGGCAACAATCGTGATTGCAGCTGATGTTAATCTAACTCATCCATGCGAGCTGCCAAAGATGAAACTCGAATCAGCTGTCGAAACGTTCCGTCAATTTCCGCGCGCGGACTATCTTGTCAAATTCGGCATTCGACGGTAGCGTTTCGACGCCAGCAATCGTGCCCATGACTACGCCAATTTACGCCTGGGCCATCTTTGTCGCGGGCACATTGGCCTTGCTTGCCGTCGATCTTTTTGTACTTCATCGAAAACCACACGAAGTGAAAGTTCGCGAAGCTTTGCTTACGAGCGCGGGCTGGATTTCCCTGGCGCTGCTCTTCAATATTTGGATCTATATCGATCGTGGCCCCGCGCTCGGACTTGATTTTCTAACAGCATACCTGGTCGAAAAATCTCTGAGCGTCGACAACATCCTTGTCTTCATCATGGTGTTCGAGTCGTTCCGCGTCCCGCCCGCGTCGCAACATCGAGTCCTTTTCCTCGGAGTCGTAGGCGCTCTGGCTCTCCGCGCCATATTCGTCATCGGTGGGGTCGCGCTGCTTCACCATTTCCACGTCGTCATTTACGTTTTTGGAGCATTCCTGATCGCTACCAGTGCGAGAATGGCGTTACGGTCGTGGCGGCCACCCGAACTCAAGCCGAATTTAGCGGTGCGCTTCGTCCGAAAGTGGTTCCCTGTTACGAAGGGTTTCGCGGGAACTTGCCTTCTCGTCCGGCGTTCAGGGAGTTGGTCTGTGACGCCGCTTTTCCTCGCGCTGATCGCGGTCGAAGTTAGCGACGTCCTCTTTGCGGTCGATTCGGTTCCCGCCGTCCTCGCGATCACGCAGGACACATTTATCGCGTACACGTCGAATGTGTTTGCGATACTCGGTCTGCGCTCTCTGTATTTTGCGCTGGCTGGCATATTGCCGAAGATGCGATATCTGCGTCAGGGTTTGGCCGCGATGCTGGCAGTTGTCGGAGTCAGAATGCTGATTTCTGGTTTCTACCGGATATCAAGCGTGACGTCGCTTGCGGCTATTGCCGCAATCTTGCTCATTACCGTGCTGGCATCAAGCGTCAGAATGCAAAGTAGGTAGCGAAAGAGATTACTAGCGGAGATTTAGCATCAGGAGTTTTGGTTCGGTCATTTCCTCGATCGCGTAGCGCAAGCCTTCCCGACCGAGCCCCGAGTCTTTGATTCCGCCGTACGGCATGTGATCAATCCGAAACGCCGACATCTCGCCGACCATCAATCCGCCGACGTCGAGCGCTTCGTAAGCCTCGAAAATGAGCTTGGCGTCGCGAGTGAATAGCCCCGCCTGCAAACCGTAAGGCGAATCATTCACACGGCGAAGCGCATCCGAAAAGTCGTCGTACGGCTCGATGACGACGACCGGCGCAAAAACCTCTTCGCAACTGACGCGCATGTCTGGCTTCACATTCGCGAACACAGTCGGCTCAACCACCGCGCCGCGGCGCTTGCCGCCCGCCAAAAGCTTTGCGCCACCCGCAACCGCCTCGTTGATCCAGGATTCCGCTCGCTTAGCGGCGTCCTCGTTGATCATTGGCCCAACGTCTGTCGCATCTTCGCGCGGATCGCCTACTTTCAGTTTCGCCACGCGCGCCAACAGCGCGGCAGTGAACTCCTCCTCAACGTCGCGCTGCACATAAATGCGTTGTACGGAGATACAACTCTGTCCCGAGTAAGAGAAACCGCCGACAGCGCACCGCTCGGCGGCGTAGTCCACATCCGCGTCGCTGTGCACCACGACTGCCGCATTGCCGCCCAGCTCGAGCACTACTTTCTTCTTTCCGGCTTTTTGCTTGAGTCCCCAGCCCACGGCGCCGCTTCCTGTAAACGTCAGCAGCTTGATCCGATCGTCCGTAACCAAAGTCTGTGCATCCTCATTTGAAAGCGAGAGGACATTCAGCGCGCCGGCGTGCCAGCCAGATTTTTGGACCACCTGCGCCAGCAAAAGCGCCGTCAATGGCGTCTTCGGCGCAGGCTTGAGGACCATCGTGCAGCCAGCAGCGATGGCCGGCGCGATCTTATGAGCAACCAGATTCAGCGGAAAATTGAATGGCGTAATTGCGGCAATCGGACCGAGCGGAAAGCGCCGCACGATCGCCGATCGTCCCGCGGTCGCCGGCAGCAAATCCAACGGGATCCATTCTCCACCGATGCGCACGCTCTCTTCCGCCGCGACGGTGAACGTCAGTATCGCTCGCTCGACCTCAGCGCGAGCCGTCTTGATCGGCTTTCCAGCCTCCAACGCGATCGATTGCGCAAACTCCTCCTGCCGGGCAGTAATTCCGTCGGCAATGCCACGAAGCACCCGCTGGCGCTCATACGACGCCATCCGGCGAGTCGTCTCAAACGCGCGCACCGACGCGGCTATGGCGTGCTCGAGCTGTTCTGAAGTCGCCCAGTAAGTCGTCCCGGCCGGGCTGCCGTCGAACGGAGAAAAAACTTCGAGAGGCTTTCCCGAGGCAACCCATTCTCCATCCAGGAGGAAGGGACACGATTTAGCCGGAGCTTTCGTGGAAACGGACATCGGGGCCTCCCAAAGCTATCGAGCGTCAGGCGTGTCGAGACTCGGCACTTGCATGTGTTTCGCTGATCGAGGCCAGCGCGCCCTCGAGCACATCGAGCCCCTCGTCGAATTCGGCGTCCGAAATGATCAGTGGCACGAGAAGCCGGATCACGTTACCGTACGTGCCCGCCGAAATCGTCAGCAAACCATGCTCGTAACAATATCGCATGATTTCTTCCGTTTCGTGCTTGGCAGGTTCACGTGTCTCGCGCGACGTGACCAGTTCAATCGCCCGCATCGCGCCCAATCCTCGGATTTCGCCTATGATTGGCCAGCGGCGCTGCCACTCCGTCGCCCGCGCCGTGAATTTCTCGCCAAGCAATTCGGCCCTGGCGCTCAGGTTTTCTTTCTCCATTGTTTCGATCACCGCAAGAGCAGCGGCGCACGCGAGCGGATTGCCACTAAATGTGCCGCCGAGACCGCCAACGGCCGGCGAATCCATGATCTCTGCGTGCCCTGTCACTGCGGCGAGTGGCATTCCGCCACCAAGCGACTTCGCCGTCACGAGAAGATCCGGTTCGATGCCGTATCTCTCGCATGCGAAGAGGCTCCCCGTACGGGCGAATCCCGATTGCACTTCGTCCGCAATAAAGAGGATGCCGTGCTTTTTGCAAATCTCCTGAAGAACGTGGAAGAACTCGCTTGGCGGCGCGACGAATCCGCCCTCGCCGAGTACGGGCTCGACAAGTACGGCCGCGACGGCCGAAGCCGCAACGACGCGCTTGAATGTATCCTCGAGGTGATGCGCGCAAAAGACCTCGCACGACGGATACTTCAGCGAATACGAGCAGCGATAGCAATACGCGTAGGGAATCCTGTAGATGTCGCTCGCGAACGGTTCGAACCCGGCTTTATACGGCTGCGTCTTACTCGTCAACGACATCGTCAGCATCGTGCGGCCATGAAACGCGTCTTCGAAACAGATGATCGCGGGGCGCCGCGTGTGGCACCGCGCGATTTTGATCGCGTTCTCGATCGCTTCCGCGCCGCTATTCACCAAGATTGTTTTCTTCGGAAAGTCGCCCGGCGCCAACGCATTCAGTTTCTCGGCCAGCGTGATGTAATCGGCATATGGTGCAACGCTGAAGCACGTGTGCAAGAATCGGTCCAGTTGAGCGCGGATTGCGGAGACCACGCGATCCGCGCGATGGCCGACATTTGAGCAGCCAATTCCGCCTGCGAAATCGATGAATCGATTGCCGTCAACATCCTCCACGGTCGCGCCTTGGGCTCGCGCCGCGAAGACCGGCGTCGCGTGATAGATCCCCCGGGGCACAGCGCGCGTGCGGCGCTGCATCAATTCCTGTGATTTCGGTCCGGGTATGGAGGTGCGGAGTTGAATCGTAGGCATATCAATACCACCCGATCGGCTGCTCGTTCAAATTGATGTGCACCTGCTTCGTTTCGAGATATTCCTCGATTCCCCACGGGCCTAGTTCGCGACCGAATCCGGATTGCTTATAGCCGCCCCACGGCGCTTCGACGTACGTCGGCTGCATGTGATTCACCCAGACGATTCCCGCACGCAGCGCCTTCACAACCCGGAACGCCTTGAAAATGTCACGCGACCATACCGCAGCTGCGAGGCCGTAAGGCGTCGCATTCGCAACACGCACGGCTTCGACTTCGTCGCTGAACGGAATCACGGACGCCACCGGCCCGAATATTTCCTCCTGAGCGATCCGTGCGGAATTGTCGACGTCGTAAAACACCGTCGGCTCGACGTAAAATCCTTTTGCAAAACCTTTCGGCCGCGCGCCCCCAGCGGCAAGCTTGGCTTCTTTCTTGCCGATCTCGAGATAAGACGAAACGCGATCGTATTGATCCTTGCTCACCAGCGGGCCCATCTTCGTCTCGCGCTCAAGCGGCGGGCCAAGCCGGATCGTTTTCGCCTTGGCGGCCATCGCCTCGACGAATTTCGGATAAATGGAACGCTCGACGAGAATGCGGCTGCCCGCCGAGCAAACTTCCCCTTGATTGATGAACACGCCGAAGAGCGCACCGTCAATCGCAGCGTCGAAATCCGCATCGGCAAAAAAGATATTCGGCGATTTACCTCCGAGCTCGAGAGTGACGCGCTTTACCGTGTCCGCGGCCATTTTCACGATCTGCTTCCCCACCGACGCGCTGCCCGTGAACGCAACTTTGTTCACGTCCGGATGCCGCACGAGCGGTGCGCCACACGTCTCGCCGAAGCCGGTGATGATGTTGACGACGCCAGGAGGAAGTCCCGCGTCCGCAAGCCAATTGGCGAATTCAAGCGCGGTCAGGGGCGTCTGTTCGGCGGGTTTGAGGATGCACGTGCAGCCGGCCGCAATAGCGGGCGCGAGCTTCCATGCCGCCATCAAGAGCGGATAATTCCAGGGAATAATCTGGGCGGCCACTCCAATTGGCTCGCGGAGGGAGAGGCTCAGGGCGTTGTCGGGTACCGGATTCACGTGGCCGACGACCTTCGTCGCGAGCCCGCCATAGTATTCGAAGCAAGTGGCGCAATCCGCGATGTCGTATTCCGCTTCGACGATCGGTTTGCCGGTATTCCGGCACTCAAGATCGGCCAGCATCGCGGATTCTTTTCGAACGCGCTCGGCAAGACGGAATAGTATGCGACCGCGTTCCTGCGCCGTAGTTTGCGGCCACGTGCCGAAATCAAACGCCGCGCGTGCGGCGGCTACAGCGCGGTTCACATCTTTCTCGTTTGCATTCGCCACCTCAGCGATCGTTTCCTCAGTGGATGGGTCAATCACCGGAAAGTAGCTGCGGCTCTCGCTCTCCGACCATTCCCCATTGATATAAAGCTGATACTTGCGGACGCTTGCCTTCGCTTCGGTCGCCATCACGCTCTCCTGCATTGAATTTCGATCAAACGGGCCGCGCAGCCGCCGCTTGCGCACTCTTGCGCCGTCCGTACACAAAGAAGAAAAATGCTGCGAGGCCGATAAATAGCGCCGTGCCGCCGAACATCCACGCTTCGTACAAGGGCACAGATGTGATCTGTTGCGCCGGGAAAAATGCCACGATTATGGCCAAAATCGTTGTCGTCAGGCCGCTCAATCCCGAAAGGACCAGCACGCTCTTGCTGTATCGCCCCCGCACAAATGATTCAGCGAACGCGAGCTTCAATAGCGCGCCGAAAATATAGATGAACGGAACCAGTTGCAGAACGACAGCGAGAGACAATAGCTTCTGAAACGTTTCCTGAACGCCGCCTCCGAGAAAATTGAGTCCGACCAACAATATCGACACGATGGCGTGCACGATCAACGCTGCGTACGGCGTTCCGTAGCGAGGATGAACTTTGCCGAGCCACGCCGGAAGATACGAATCGAGTCCCGCCACAAACGGAATTCGCGCAGATCCCGCCAGCCATGCGGAAGCGATTCCGGCGATCGAGAGGCTCAACATCAGGGCGAACGGCGCAACGATCCAATTGACCCCGACTCGACTCGCCATATGCGCCACGGCCTGCACAATTCCCTGTAGAACGCTGATATCGTTCTTGCTGACCGCCATCAGCAGCGTCACCGTCGCGGCGATGTACAACGCGCCGGAGATCACTCCACCCCACGCTACCGCGACGGGCAAATTCCGCTCGGGATCCTGAATTTCGTCTCCCATCACGGACGCGAGTTCGAGACCGACTAGACCGAAGCAAATCACGCCGAAAGAATTCAGCACAAATCGCGGATCCTTCGGGATGTGAAAGTCCGCCGCGGTGACCGTCGTTCCGAATCGAGACCAGATAACGATGCC
This sequence comes from uncultured Acidobacteriota bacterium, assembly GCA_963803835.1. GTDB lineage: Bacteria > Acidobacteriota > Terriglobia > Acidiferrales > UBA7541 > Palsa-147. The sequence goes on from CAWDOI010000005.1 coordinate 22,631, forward strand.
GAGAATCACTAACGTCGCTGCCGCGATGCCCGTTCCGATCCCGCCGAGGTTGTTCACCCATTTACCGACGCCAAGGCCTCGAATATTGAGCACCACGAGCAGCCCAAACAAGACGAGCGAAACAATCACCGTAAATGCTTTGTTGTCGGCGAGCGCCTCATGCCCCGGACCGAGCACGAACACCGACACGCCCACGAAGTATAGGAGGACTGTCGGAACGTACATCATGTTGTTCGTCCAGTAGCACCACCCTGAAAGGAAACCGTGGAAATCTCCGAAGACTTCCTTGGCCCACAAATAAACTCCGCCCTCGCCAGGGTAGCGATGAGCCAGCTCGATCACCGCGATTCCCTGAGGCCAGAAGAACATCACCAGCGCGACGAGCCAGAGCCACACCGTGACACCGCCATTCGCAGCGATGCTCGGCACGACGTTGAGGTTGAACACAGCCACAACGAACAGCGCTACAAGGTCCCATCGGCCCAGCGCGCGCTTCAGATGGGGCTGTTCAACCGCCGAAGCTTCTGCGGACAACGATTGCTCCTCTATTCCCCGCGGTGTTTCTCGTGGTCGGTGCCCCTAGCGAGCGGCAGCGGCCGAGTGTTCTTTTTGTGCTGCAGCCAGGGCAGGCGCCACTTCCGCAAAACATTCCAGATGCCGCTCAATATCGGCATCCGTATGCGCCACTGAAATCGTCCACTGCTCGTCCCACCAATAAGGCTGCGGAAGCACGCCGCGGTTCGTCATTGCGAACCAGTAATGCCGCCACAGGTCAGTGTCGGCGCTCAGCCAATCGCGATAGCGGTGAATCGGCTTCGGGAAGAACATCAGCGCTCCGTTCGAGCCCGCGCCGACGACGTAGGAGACGAGCCCGGTCTTATCGAGCTGCTTCTGATAGCCATCGAGCAGCTTCTTATTGAGCCGAGTTACATGTTCGTATGCGGCAGGTGTCAGAACTTCACGGAACGTAGCGAGGCCCGCCGCCATCGCCACGGGATTCGTGTTGTACGTCCCGCCGTGAAACACGCGATGATCCGAAATCAAATTCATGATTTCGCGGCGCGCGCCGAATGCGGCAAGCGAAAATCCACCGCCGATCGATTTCGCCAGACAAACGATGTCCGGTTTAACATCGAAGAATTCACATGCTCCGCCTCGAGCAAGTTTCGCTCCCGTCTTCACTTCGTCGAATATCAGGAGCGCACCATTCTTTTGTGTGATCTCCCGCAAGCCCTTGTGATACCCCGGATCCGGCATCAGGATTCCCACGTTCATCATGATGGGCTCGACGATTACGGCGGCAATTTCGCCGGGAAACTTGGCAAAAAGGCGCTCGACGCCGGCCAAATCATTAAATTGCGCGATTACGGTATTCGCAAGCGTCGCCTTCGTCACGCCCTCGCCGCCCGGAACGGAATTGGGGAAATTGGGATCGCCTACCTCGCCGATTTTCGGCTTTACCGAAACAAGCGCTGAATCGTGCAGGCCGTGATAGCCACCTTCCATCTTGATGATGCGATCGCGGCCGGTTGCGGCACGCGCGAGGCGCACAGCGTGCATCGTGCATTCCGTCCCGCTGTTGCTGAAGCGCACCATATCGACTGGAAAGCGCGCGCATATCTCTTCCGCCAGCGCGTTTTCTGCGTCGTGTGGCATGCCGAACATCGTGCCGGTCGCGAGCTTTTCCTGCACGGCCTTAATTACAGCCGGGTGGCAATGCCCCGCCATCAACGCGCCAAAACACAAATTGAAATCGACATATTCGTTCCCATCAACGTCGCGGATCCGGCCACCTTTGCCATCTTTCACAAAAATCGGGTACGGATCGTAAGCACGGTAGTTGCTGGCGACACCTAAAGGAATCCGTTTCGTAGCTTTTGCGTGAGCTTCACGCGATTTCGGCGTGCGCTTCTCGTAAGTCTCGATCTCTTTCCGAAGTCCTTCGTGCATACGGCCCTCCCAGGGCAAATCTCAAGATGCTTGCGAATTCGACGCGTTCAATTTCGGCCCACTTTAATTTTCCAGTGCCGAACCGGCATGCGCCTCTTAGCCAGTTCTTCAAAAAACGGTTGTGGCGGAACCACGTTTTCGGGCGCCTGCACACCCACCCGTGAAAATTGTCCGCGCCCGAGCATTAGCGCCGCGATGGCCGCTGGAAATCCAGTGTCGCGGGCGACGGCTGAAAACGCCGGCTTGGCTGTATATCGCGCCGTTGACTCCGCTGCGGCAGCCACGCGCCGCCCACCTCTCCGCCCGCGAACCACCACGCGAATCGTTTCTACATCCTTCGCACTCATCTTTGGCGCCTTGCGGTTCAGCAGCGCTAGCAAGACGTCGCGTGGCGCCACGCGAGTTCCGTTCACTGGCATTGAGTCGCGGCTCGCGAATCCCACGTCAGTGAGATTCCTGATTAACCCCACGAGTTGCGGATCATAGTTGATCTTGAAATGCACTTCGCGGACGCCCTTGCTCCGAAAACTCTCCGGCAATGTGCCGAGTTCCGAGTGAATTGAATTCCGCAAAGTCACGCGCCCGATCGGTGCTGGAAATCGCTCGCTAACTGGATCCGACAGCATTGGCCGCTCGACGAATCGTCCATTTCGAAAGGCAACCGGCGGCATCGTTAACTCGTCGAGAATCGTTGCGATCGAAAACGTGTAAGCGATCGGGCTATCGTAATGGCGCAAATCCGCGGACGCATTGAACACGTCAATCGATTCCACGCGCTCCATCGAATCAGCGAGAAAACGCGCCATGATGTTCGTTGTGCCGGGCGCGCCGCCCATCCCAGCGATGGCGATGCGGCCAATCCGGCGGAAGTCCGCATCCAGCGCGAATTGCTTCCGCGTCATGTGATAAAGGCCGCCGAGGTCGAGATAATTCACTCGAGCCGCGAGCGCCGCGCGCATCACGTCCAGATTCCAATTGTACTGCGTGCAATTCACAACCGACGTCGAGCCGCGTAGAAGCCGCGCCAGTTTTCGCGTCTCGCGAACATCGGCAAACGCCGCTTTCGCCTTCCCGCGTCCAAACTGGAGCGCCACCTCTTCAGCCCGCTTCCGATCAAAATCAGCAACAATCAAACTGGAAACGTCCGCGGCTCGCGCCAGGTCGTAAACGACCGCACGGCCCATCATTCCTGCTCCCAGGACGGTGATTTTCATGCTTGCTTTCGGGGTCAGAAGCGGCCTTCGAATTATTCTCATTACGCGCGAAAGCGAGGAGCCTCTTTCGAAGCCCCTCGCTCTCGATGGCTGCGTTTCTTCCTAGAACATCAACTTCAAAGCAAATTGAATGACGCGTGGATCTTCACGAGTCCTCGGAATCAATCCAAACGTACCGCCAATGTTCGTGCCAGTGCTATCGAATTGCGCCGGGCCATCCGAGAAGTTGCCGTCAGGGTTGGCAAACTGAGTGTGATTCCACGTGTTATAGAATTCCGCCCGGAATTCAGTTTTCCATCGCTCGTTGATCGGAGTCGATTTTGAAATGACGAGGTCCGTATTGCTAATCGCGGGACCGCAGCAGAGAGCGTGGGGAACATTGCCAAACGTCCCGGGGTTGGGATCCGAAAAGTTTGAGGCGTTGAACCATGCGTTTGGGTTCGCGCTCGACTTAGGATTCACGAATTGGACTGGGCCGGTGACCTGCGGTGTCGCTGCAGACTCAAAGAAAACGCTGCTCATCAATTCGGCGTCATCTTCATCCTGCACGCGAATCGGGAAGCCACTCTGGTAGATGATGATCGCTGACACTCCCCATCCGTCCAGCGCCTTTCCTTTAAAGCCGGAATATTCTGGCACCGGCAAGGTCCAAATCGGGCTGAAGACGAATCGGTGTTTTGCGGAAAGAAGCGAGTTGCCGCGAGTGGCCTCGTAGTTAATCGGGTTGAGCTCGTTTTCAAATGACGCGCCCTGATCAATCGCTTTGCTGAATGTGTACGACGCCTGGAAGCTCAGGCCGTGGGAATAGTTCCTGTCGAGAGAGATCTGCAGGCCGTTATAATTCGAATTGGCCATCGTGTCTTCCTGGAAGATGTTACTAAACACCGGCACGTCATCCGGCGGGCAGCCGATACCCGTGAGAGGCTGGCAGTTCGGTGAAGAGTACTTGCGAAGCCCAACCAGTGTCACACCGGCTGCGCCCACTTGGTAGTTTGCCGGCAGACAATTCCCTCCCGAGCCGGCGTTGTACGGCAGATACAGACCAGTACATCCTGTAACAACGGCGACTCCGGGAGGTGGTGTATAAGCCGGAATCACGGTCCCTGCCGGGAGAAAGAACGAACTATCCGCATCGAACGATGAGCACCCGCCGGAGGCGGGAATATTGTTCAACTGGAGGCAGGTCTCGGGATTCCCGTAATTGAGGTCGTGGGATGCGAGTAGCCGGTGAGCCTGAGTCCCAACATAGGCCACGCGGAACACCATGTCCTTGCTTACCTGCCGCTCAATCGTCAGGTTGTACTGTTCGGCGTACTGTGTGCGAAGATTCGGCGTGAATTCACCAAAGAGCAGAATCGGCCGGAACGACGCCCAGTCCACGCAGCCCGCAGGACCACCCGCGCCGGGACACGGTGTCTGAGGAGTTTGCTTGATTACGCCGCCAAACGGATTCGGAGTAAACGGCCCCGACATCGGATCGCTAGATTGAGGCAGGAACGGCAAATTAAAATTCGGATAGTCGGAGAACGAACTGCCACCGAAAGGCGGCTCCGCGCTGAATTGTTCCAGAACGAGTTGTTCCATCGGATTATAGAAAAGTCCAAATCCTGCACGGATACTTGACTTGCCGGCGCCGCCAAACAATTTTCCTAGGAAACCTTCGGTCATTGAAGGACTCCACGCCAGACCAATGCGGGGCGCAAATGCCTTGTAATATGTGGATGTCAAGCCGCGCGGAACTCCCTTGTCGCCTGGGAATACAAGCCCCAGTGGGAACACGGAGTTTTGCGCGCTGTTCTGACCGCAATCTCCCGGCGACAACCCGGCCGCCTCAGAACCGGACGTATAGATATAGCAAGGGTATTGCGTCGTAACTTGTCCAGGCCGGAATGTCTGAAGACGGTTGCCGGTATCGTAATATGGAGTATTCAGCTCCCAACGCATTCCATAGTTAAGCGTGAAGCTCGGTTTGATCTTCCAGCTATCCTGCATAAAGAGATAGAAGGCGGTATTGCGAATCGCCTCGCCCTGGGCTGCGCCCTGGGAATACGAGTTTGGCGCGCCTAGAAAGTAGTCAGCGTAGCCGTTACCGTAGCCGAGGTCGTTTTCCTCGCCCGGAGTGCTAATGAAACTGAAATCGCCATTTACGTTATAGTAGAGGAACTGGTTAAAGTATGCCTTCCGGAAGTCCCCTCCAAACTTCAACGTGTGATTGCCATACGTTTTCGTATATGTGTCCGTCCACTGGAACGAGTTGCCGGTCTGAGGCAGTTCGCCTTCAACGTTGTTGCCGATAGCAAACCCGCCATCCACGCTGATAAACGGAGTGCCGACGTGTCCCGGAAGGTTCGTTGTAATCCCCAACAAAGGGTTCGTTGGATCGGTGAAGCAATTTGTCGAGGGCACGGCCGATCCGCACGAATCTTGGATGCTGGCGAGCGTGCTGAGCGGATGGTCCAGGTTGGCCTGGCCTTCCCTGAAATAGTTAAATCGAACTTCGTTTACAGCGCTCGCACCTATCGTCCATGTATGCGAGACATTCCATTGCTGGCCGCGCGTGGTCGTAAGAGCGGGAAATCCTGGAAGGTTCGCCCCAGCCTCTTGGAACGTGGAAAACGGAACGGTGTCGCTGTCGTTGTTGAAATAATAGTAAACGCTGAGCTGCTGCGAAGCGCTGATTTTCTGGTCGAAACGAGCCGTGGCCTGATTTACGTATTCCGCTTCGTTCGGGACGGCGCTGAATTCGCCTGTGCCAAATGGGGCGACGTACTTATTGTAGAGCGCAAGAGCGGTAGGGTCGAAACACTGAGTCGGCACGACGCCACCCGGGAAAATATCTGAATATGCAGCTCCCGCAGTGATTGGCACGCCGCCAGCGGTCGTAACTGCCTGCTGGCATGTCTGGCCGCTCGTTCCCGTGGAGCGTCCAGCGAGTTGGGTCGCAAATGGTTGATCAGAGATGGTTCCCGATAATCCGCCTCCCGGCGCAAAGTTCCCCGCGGCTTCGTCCGAGGTCGGAAGAAAAACAGCGCCTGACGGCTGACCCTGAATCCGGCGATTGCCTTCGTAAGATCCAAAAATGAAGGACTTGTCCTTCTTAATCGGAGCACCTAGCGTTCCGCCGAACTGATTCTGATGGTAATCCGCAACAGTTGGATCGAAATAGCCACGGTCGTTGAGGGCGTTATTCCGCAAGAATTCGTAAACGTCGCCGTGGACTTCATTCGTTCCAGATTTCGTCACGACGTTAACGATCGAACCTGAATTTCGGCCAAATTCCGCATCGAATGTGTTCGTAATGACGCGGAATTCTTCGATAGCGTCAGGCGACGGTTGAATCGCCGGAGCGTTCACGAAAATGTCGTTCGCGTCGCCGCCGTTGACCATGTAATTGTTGGATCGTCCGCGGCCACCGTTAACGGACACCACACCCGGATTGCTGCTGCCGTAAAATAGATCCGAGCCAAGCTGCGATTGCACGCCCGGTTGCAACTGTAGAAGCTGATAAGCGTTGCGCGTGCTGAGCGGAAGTTCGCGGATGGATACATCGTTCATCACCGCGCCGATCTGAGTGCTTGTCGTCTCTACCTGTACTGCATTCGCCTCGACAGTTACGGTTTCGGTCGAACCGCCAACCTGAAGCGTTGCGTTGACGAGCGCGACGTGGCCGATATCAACCGCAACATCCTTCTCTACAAATTTCTTGAACCCCGACGCGTCAACAGTGACTTGGTAATGACCTACCGGCAGCTCGACAATTTCGAACGCGCCGTCCTTATCTGCACTGACCGACCGGGTCGTATCCGTGCCGGGCAGCGTCGCGATGACCTGCGCGGTGGGCACAACGGCGCCCGAAGGATCCTTTACCGTTCCGCGGATCGCGCCGGTGGTCTGCGCCGACGCAACGTTTGAGAAAAGAAGTACTCCCAGAAACGCAAGAACGCACACCCCCGCGCCCGCTCTTGTCCTCATTTGCGCTCCTTTGCGACTCATCCCCACTCGTAGGAAATTATTTTGTCCCCCGAGATTTTAATTGCACCGTAAGAAAAAACCTTACTATAATCCGCGAACCTTAGTGTAAGGGTTGCGGGTTGTCAAGGATTTTCGCGTGGCCGCCGCGTTTCGTCACTCGAAAAAAATGAATCGGACGCATGGATATCTTCGCATCAGCGATGTCGCTCGCCTGGTCGGCGTTTCGCCATCCGTCCTGCGTACTTGGGAGACCGTCGGCCTCGTCTCTCCGGCGCGAACGGACAGCCGCTACCGCCTATTTACCTCGCGCGATGTCCGATTGTTGAAGCGCGCACAATTCTTACGCCGCGCTCGCGGCATGAACGCTCCTGCCATCGTTCACTTGCTCCGATCCGAAGGCCTGATCGCAAATCGCGCTACTGCGAAGCCCGGTCCCGTCGGCCCGCGCCTTCGCCGCTTGCGTCTGAAGTCGGGCCATTCCCTTTCACAGGTCGCCAAGGCCGTTTCGGTTTCTGTTGGGTTTCTGAGCGCGCTCGAACGCGGCCACATGAGCGCGTCAGTCGCCACTCTCCTGCGCCTCGCGAATTTTTATCGCGTCAATATCCTTTCGCTCTTCGACGCCGCAGCAGCAAGCCCGAGCCGTGTTCGTCCGAATGAGCGAAAGATTCTCGAAGCTGGGCCCGGTGTCCGGATGGAATTGCTCGCGTGGGGCGATGCCGTGATGGAGCCTCATCTATTCCACATCGCCCCTGGCGCCGGCAGCGGAGATTCCTACGCTCACGAAGGAGAGGAGTTCCTTTACATTTTGCGCGGCAACTTGGAAATCGCGCTCGAAGGTGGCGAACCCACCCTTCTCCGCGCAGGCGACAGCTTTTATTTCACGAGCAACACGCGGCACCGTTGGACCAATCGGGGCAAACAAGAAGTCTCCGTACTTTGGATCAACACGCCGCCGACATTTTGAGCGAAGGAGCGTTAATGAAGAGAAGCGTTCAATCGCCATGCACGCGTCGAGTTCTTCTATTCGCGACGGCAATTGCGATTCTTTTCGCGGTTGTAGCCTGCAAAAAGGAGCAGCCGTCACTTAGCCTTCTCGTTTGGGAAGGTTACGCGGATCCCTCCTACGTCCACGATTTTGAGGTCGCGCACAACTGCAAGATCAGCGCCTCCTACATGGGATCGAGCGACGAGCTTGTCGCGAAGCTTCGCGGCGGCAGCGCCAGCAATTACGATGTGATTTCGCCGTCGAGCGACGTCGCCACGATGATCGCGTCGTCCGGCCTCGCGGCTCCGCTCGACCTCTCGAAGATTCCGTCCTACGAACAGCTCTCGCCGCGGCTTCGTTCGCTTCCGCTCGTCCGCGTCAATGGCAACGTCTATGGCGTGCCGTTTACATGGGGGCCGAATCCGCTTCTCTATGACACAACGGCGTTTCCTTCCTCGCCCGATAGCTGGGCTGTGCTCTGGGATCCGAAATTCAAAGGCAAGATTTCGGTCTGGGATGAACTTTCGACGCTCTATATGGCCGCTCAACTTCTCGGCTACGACACGCCCGATCCCAATCACCTCTACAATCTGTCCGACGAAGAGCTCGAAAACGTCAAAAGGAAGCTCCTCGAGCTTAAGCCCAACATCCGAAAAATCTGGGCCACCGGCGGTGAATTGACAAATCTCTTCGAAAATCACGAAATCGTCGCGGCGATGGGCTGGCCGCTCATGACCAATCAGCTGCGCGCCGCGAATTTCCCCATCGGCGAAACGATTCCCAAAGAAAACACCACCGGTTGGATCGACCACCTCATGATCACCGCCGCTAGCGAACACAAGGATCTCGCGACGCAATTTCTCGAATACATGATTCAAGCCGAAACTCAGAAGAAAGTTGCGGACGTCACGGGATACGATCCCGCAAACCCGGGCGCGGCGAAATTCATGGCTGACGCGCAAAGAAAGAGCCTTCATCTCGACAATGTGGACAATTACATGGCGCGGATTTATTTCTGGCAGCAGGTTCCGCGCCGAGCAAAGTACACGGAGATCTGGAACGAGGTAAAGGCCGCTCAGTGAATTCGATTCTATCCATCCGAAATGTCGCGAAGAAATTTCAGAACCGCGAGGTCCTGCGCGGGATTTCGCTCGATGTCGCCTCGGGCGAATTTTTGACCGTTCTCGGTGAAAGCGGCTCCGGAAAAACCACGTTGCTGCGCCTAATTGCTGGATTCGAGCAGCCCGATAGCGGCGACATTTGGATGGAGGACGAAAGGCTTGACACGCTCCCGCCGCATCGCCGTCACGTCAACACGGTCTTTCAAAGCTACGCGCTGTTTCCTCATCTCTCTGTTTTCGAAAACATCGCCTACGGCCTTCGCGTCCAGCACGTCGCAAAGTCGGAAATCCCTATGCGCGTGGATCAGGCGCTTGCGATGGTCAAGATGACGGATTTTGCGCATTCGGCGCCCTCCCGACTGAGCGGCGGCCAGCAGCAGCGTGTTGCGCTCGCGCGCTCTCTCATAAATCGGCCGAAAGTGTTGCTCCTCGATGAGCCCCTTTCCGCGCTCGACGCCAATCTGCGCCGTCAAATGCAGATCGAGCTCAAATCGCTCCAGCGCGAAGTCGGCATTACTTTTGTCTTCGTCACGCACGATCAGGAAGAAGCCATGGCGCTTTCCGATCGCATCGCGTTGCTTCGCGCCGGCGCACTCGAGCAGGTTGCGACCCCGCGCGAAATTTACGCTAGGCCCGCTACCTCCTATACGGCCAGTTTCATCGGTCAAACCAATCTTCTTCGCGCGCAAGTAAGCGGCTGCATTGCGACGGCAAGCGGAATGTCCTGGCGCGTGGCAGGCGCGTCATCCGAGTCCGGCGCGGCGACGTTTTCTTTGCGGCCGGAATCCATTCGTCTTCTGGGGCAATTTGCTCCCGGTGTTCGCGCCGCCGATAGCGGACCCGTTCGCTTTCGCGCGCGAATCAAGACTCAGACATTCGGCGGCGCGACTGATCTTCTCGAAGTTTCACTATCCGACAACAGCTCGCTTCGCGTCCGCATTCCGAGTTCCGGGAATCTCCAGGGCGAGGCCGAATTCGAATTTACTCCCGCCGACGCGGTTAGCGTCCGCGAATCCGAGCCGAACTAGATATGTATACGCGCGCCTACAAAGCGACTGTGGCCATCCCCCCGCTTCTCTGGGTGACCATCTTTCTGTTGGTTCCGTATGCAATTCTTTTCTGCTACAGCTTCTGGCAAGTTTCTCCCCTTCAAGTCATCATCCACGCATGGACGTTCGACAACTACCGCGAACTCGTTCGTAATCCGATGTATTTGCAAGTCTTCTTTCGCTCGATGCGTATTGCCGGTGCCGTCACGATCCTTGCGCTTCTGCTCGGATATCCCCTCGCTTACTTCCTCTCGTTCTGCGCGACGCGCCGGAAAGACTTGTTCTATCAACTTGTGATTATTCCGCTTTGGGTCAGCTACCTCGTCCGCGGATACGCCTGGAAGACGATTCTCGGAAGCGACGGCATTCTGAATGGATTCTTGCAATACCTGCACATCACGTCGCATCCGGTCGAATTCTTTCTTTATAGCCCGTTCGCCGTCGTTCTTACGCTGACGCACATCTACACTCCATTCACGTTTCTTCCGATCTACGCGTCGCTCGAACACGTACCACGAAATCTGGTCGAAGCTTCGCAAGACCTCGGTGCGTCTCCACTTCGCACTTTCTGGCGCGTGGTCCTTCCTCTTTCGCTTCCCGGCGTTCTCGCCGGAGCGACTTTCGCCTTCGTTCTTACGCTCGGCGATTTTCTCGCTCCTCTGCTCGTCGGCGGGCCGAGCGGCATCATGATCTCGAACATCGTCGTGAGTCTGTTCGGCGCGGCATACAACTGGCCTCTGGGCGCCGCAATTTCCTTCGGTATGTTGGTTCTCGTCGTGGCGCTGCTCTTCGTTGTCGAGCGCGTGGAGAAGAAGTTGAGTTTTTCATGAGTTCCCGAAACATCACATCTCCGGGCTCGCGATGGCTCAGCGCTTACGCGGCGCTTGTCTATGCATTTCTTTACCTGCCGATCGTCGTTCTCGCCGTTTATTCGTTTAATGCCGGCGGCGTTGGCGGCTTCCCGCCGCGCAATTTAACGCTTTCGTGGTATCGAATACTGTTTCAGGACGACGCGATCTGGAGCACTCTCCTGAATAGCTTCATCGTCGCAATGGTCGCTGTGGCGATCTCCATCATTCTGGGCTTGATGGCAGCTCTAGCTCTCGACCGTGTGAGTTTCCCCGGCAAAGCTTTTTTTCGCCGCATCGTGCTGCTTCCGCTGATTCTTCCTGGCATCATCACCGGTCTTTCGCTGCTCATGCTTTTCGTCGCGGCGGGAATGAAACTGAGCTTGGTCACCATCACCCTCGGCCACGGCACTGCGCTTATTTCCGTCGCTACCACCGAGATTTTCGCCGGCATCCAGAAACTTGACCGCGCGCAGGAAGAAGCCTCGCTTGATCTCGGCGCAAATCACTTGATTACATTCTGGCGCGTGACGCTTCCGAACCTTCGAGTCTCTCTGATCGCCGCAGCCCTGTTGATCTTCACGCTCTCGCTCGATGAGATCGCCGTGAGCTTTTTCCTCATCGGCCGCAACAATACTTTGCCCCTCGAAATCTGGTCCAGGCTTCGGCGCGGCATCACTCCTGAGATCAACGCGATTTCCTCCATCATTCTGCTTTTTTCAATCTTTCTAATTCTCGTGTGGTATCGCCTCAGAACGCGTTCCGAAAGACGCGACGAAAGCGCAGCCGTGCTTTCCACGGCTATTCAAGGAGAACGAGCATGACACCAACGCGCAGGGACTTCATCAAGTTCGTTGTTGCAGGCTCGATCGCCGCCGGGTGTCCGATTGATCCTTCGTTGCTCGCGTTTCCGCGTGACGCGGAGCCCCAAGTCGATGGCGAGCACTTCGAAATCTGCCACCAGGTTCGCGATGGCAAGACGTTTGCGCGTCCGCCCGTTTCCAAGAGTCATGATGTCGTCATCGTCGGCGGCGGCATCAGCGGCTTGAGCGCCGCATACTTCCTGCGCTCGAAAGATTTTTTGCTTCTCGAAAAAGAGGAACACTGGGGCGGCAACGCCTATCGCGAAGATTTTCAAGGCCAGGGCTACGCTACCGGGTCCGCATACGACTTTGTCGGCTCAGACAGCGCCGTTCTCGCGAAGGAAATCGGACTCGAACAACTTCCGGTCAACTGCGCCGACCCAACGATCGTCAACGGCAAATGGGTTGCTGACACCTGGCGCGGGGGACTCGATGAGCTTCCCTACTCGCAAAACGTTCGCGACTCCTTCAAGAAATTCCGCGCGCAAATGCTGAAGCTCGCCGCACCGGGAAATCTCGAGCGATTCGATAGCGAGCCGCTGACAAAATATCTGCAGGATTACCCGCCCGAAGTCACTCAGTGGTGGGATGCCTACGGTCAATCCAACTGGGGCGCTAAAGCGAAAGACACTTCCGTATTCGTCGCCCTTGTAGACTTCATCGAAATCGCGAGTGAGAAATTCGAGGATACACGCATCACTCTCCCCGGCGGGAACGGCGGGATCTCCCGGAGACTATCCGAAGTTCTCCTCGCAAAATTTGCCGATCGCATGTTCACCGGCGCAACCACGATTTCCGTTGAACCCCAAAAAGATTCCGTCAACGTCACCTATGCGCTTGGTGGCCGGTTGCAGACCGTCGCCGCAAAAGCCGTGATCATGGCCACGCCGAAGATCATCTCCTCGCGCATCGTCTCCGGCATCCCCGACGATCAGGTCGACGCGATGCAGGCGATTCGCTACGCGCCCTACCCGGTGATTAATTTGATCTTCGACAAGCCCGTCTATAATCGCGGCTACGATACTTGGTGCCCCGGAAACAGCTTCACCGATTTCATTGTCGCCGATTGGACCATCCGAAATCAGCCCGGCTACAAACAAAAATACAACGTCCTCTCGTTCTACACGCCAATGGCAGAAAAGGACCGCAAGAAGCTCCTGACGATCGAAGGCTGCCAGATAATCGCCACGAACGTGTTGACCGATTTCAAAAAGCTTCTGCCTGAATTCAACGTGGATCCGATCGAAATTCACATGTACCGCCGCGGCCACCCAATGTTCGTAGCTACGCCCGGCAATTTCACGAAGACGATCCCCGCGGCAAGAAAGCCGCTCGATCGCGTCTTTTTTGCAAACACGGATTCAGAGGGCCCGGAATCACTCGCGGCTGGAGGAGTCGCCGCATCAAGGAAGGGCGTGGATTGGGTGGACAAGCGCCTCGCGGGAGCCTCCGCGCGGCGCGCTGCCGATTTCGTAGGCTTTGGTGGCTAGTTCAGAAGCGTCGAAAGAGCGCGGCGGTTAATTTCGGAGAGGATGGCAGCTCGCCGTGATTCGCCGCCGCTTACTGCAGTAATTCCGTCATACGCGCACATCAATTCCGCATCCGTAAGCGTGCGCAATTCCTCGGCGCCCGCGGCATGATTCGATTTCGCAAAGAAGTAATCCGGGCTTGTTCTCGCACTCGCCTTGGCCGCGAATTTTACGGCTTCCAAAAGCTTCTTGCATTCCGCGCAAGCGCCCTCTGGCGAGCACTCGTCGCAATGCTCGACGTGCTCCCAAAACCGGCTCAAAGCCTGCGTGTCTGTGCGCTCGTAAAGCATCAGAATTCGCCTCGATCCTCTGCTGCAATTAGTGGCTGACGGCTAGATTGCGTATGCCAGCGCCGAACGACGTCGCTGTCCCAAGCACCTGCGGTACCCACCACATCCGCCGCACCATTCCGTTTTCGCTGTGCTGCATCTTACGCCCGATGAAATCGAAAAGTATCGGTGTCACCTGAATCGCGGCGTATATCGCCGGCGTGCCGGCAACGGGGCGCAGCATCGGATTCAATTCCGAGTGTCCCTGCGCGACCGCGCGATTCGTGGTCCATGCATCAAAAGTCGCCGCGCTGGATTGCATGAGCGCGAGCGCCAGCCAGCTGTGTCCCGGGCGCATAACCGAAGTTCGGCGCTCGGGCAGCGGCGGCAATTTTTCAAGCTGAGTTGGAATGTGAACGGACGCCAAAACCTTCGAGGTCATATCCGGGAATACGGGCTCTGCGCTTGTCGGTTTTACCTTGCTTCCGTCGTCTGTAAGATTAAGTAGATGAATTCCGTCTTGATCGAATCGAGAAGGGGCAGGCGCGGTAGTCGCGGTGGCGGCTTTCGGCTGGAACGCCGCGACCGAAGTTCGTTCGTCAGTCAGGTTGGCGGCGTAATAAACGCCACTCGGTGCGTTCCGTAGTGCTGCATCGGTTCTCACCGGAACCGCTGGCGCTTGAAACAGTAGAGCTAGTGCGGCCACTATCATGGCTTGGTACTCCGATAACCTTCAAATCCACGCACTATTGATAACGCAAGAACGAGGCCATAGGAGCCTTCCCGGCAGTACTTTCTTATGTCGTTAGAAATGGGGAGGTTAGCAGGACATAGAGCTATTCTTAGACCAGCTTCGGCAATTGCCTGCGCTTTCCTGTGGAAAACAGTTTCACAACAAGCGAACAGGGTAGGTTGGACGATAATTGGCCGTACGCGGGAAATAGGGGCTAATCGCCCTGGGCAGCCGTTAGAAGCGTCCTGAGACTCTCGCGGCTTGCTGAGATCGTTCTGTCAATATCGGCGTCCGTATGGGCCGCAGAGACGAACAGCGCCTCATACTGCGAAGGGGCTAGGAAGATTCCTCGATCGAGCATCGCCGTGAAAAACGCCGCGAATCGTTTCGTGTCCGACTTTTTCGCGTCGTCGTAATTTCGTACGGGGCCGGCGCAGAAAAACAGCGTAACCAACGACCCCACCGCATTCACATGCGCCGCTATCCCGACGTCTCGAATCGCACCCGAGATTCCCTCGGCGAGCCGCGCCGCCTTGCGATCCAGCTCATCGTAAAATCCAGGCGTGCGCAAATGCGGCAGCGTCGCTAGCCCCGCGCGCATCGCCAGCGGATTTCCCGAAAGCGTCCCCGCCTGATATACCGGTCCGAGCGGCGCCACCATTTGCATGATCTCCCGCCGGCCTCCATATGCTGCGACAGGCAGACCGCCGCCAATAATTTTGCCGAGCGTCGTCAAATCCGGCTGAATCCCGTAAACGCTTTGCGCCCCGCCGAAAGCCATCCGAAATCCGCTAATCACTTCGTCAAAAATCAACAGCGCACCTTCTCGCCGCGTCACTTCACGAAGCCCTTCCAAGAATCCCGCCGCGGGCGGCACGACACCCATATTCGCCGCCACCGGCTCGACGATCACAGCCGCGACCTTACCCTCTTGCGCGTCGAACACTTTCTGAACGGCCGCGAGATCGTTGTAAGGAACGTTAATCGTCAATTTCGCAAAAGCTTCAGGCACTCCGGGGCTTGCCGAAATCCCGAGCGTCGCCAACCCCGAGCCCGCCTGCGAAAGAAAGCTATCCGAATGTCCGTGATAGCAGCCTTCAAATTTCACGATGAGTTCCCGCCTCGTAAATCCACGCGCGAGGCGAATCGCGGACATCGTCGCCTCGGTGCCCGAACTGACGAAGCGCATCATCTCGATCGAGGGCATTGCACGCGCGATTTGCTCGGCAAGTTGGCTTTCGAGCGGCGACGTCATGCCATAGCTCGTCCCGCAAGCCGCCTGCTCTTGAATCGCCTTCGTCACGGAAGAATGCGCGTGGCCCAAAATCATCGCGCCCCACGAGCAGACGTAATCGAGGTATTCGTTGCCGTCCACGTCGTAAAGTCGCGCGCCGTCGGCCCGCTCGATGATAAGAGGACTCCCGCCGACCGCGCGAAACGCCCGCACAGGACTATCCACGCCGCCAACAAGAATCTTCTCGCTTCGTTGAAAAATCTCTGCGGAGCGCGGCCTCGACTTCGATGGCATTCCTTGGTGGCTCCTCAACAAGACTTCAGCCACCGCGCCGCGTCTTTGGCGTGGTAGGTCAAGATAATTCCGGCGCCAGCGCGCTGAATTCCGGTGAGAATTTCGAGCACGACGCGCTTCTCGTCGATCCATCCATTTTTCGCTGTCGCTTTGACCATCGAATATTCGCCGCTCACGTTGTACGCGGCCACGGGAACATCAAATTTCTCGCGAACGCGTTGAATGACATCAAGGTAAGGCAGCGCGGGCTTCACCATGATCATGTCCGCGCCCTCTTCAAGATCGAGTGCCACTTCCCGCAGCGCTTCCCGCGTATTCGCGGGATCCATCTGGTAGCTGCTGCGATCGCCAAACTGCGCGGCGGATTGCGCGGCCTCGCGAAATGGTCCATAGAATGCCGAACAATATTTCGCTGCATAGGAAAGGATCGCAATGTCCGCAAATTTGTTCTCATCCAGCTTTCGCCGAATCGCACCTACGCGCCCATCCATCATGTCTGACGGCGCAACGATGTCCGCTCCGGCCCGCGCGTGGGACAGCGCTTCATCCGCTAGAATTTCAAGCGTCGGATCGTTCAGAACTTCGCCGTCTTTCACCACGCCGCAATGCCCGTGGCTCGTATATTCGCAGAGGCAAATATCTGTCATCACGATCAATTTCAGCTTGGCCTTGCGAACCGCCTCAATCGCGCGCTGCACGGGACCATCTGCCGCGGTCGCTTTCGAGCCTTTCTCATCTTTCTTTTCCGGCAAGCCAAATAAGATGATCCCGGGAATTCCGAGTTGCTCCACTTCGCGGCATTCTTCGAGGAACTTGTCCACGGATTGCTGGTAAATTCCCGGCATCGAGCTGACTTCGGTCCGCACATTCGTTCCGGGGCAAACGAACATTGGGTAGACGAGGCCCTGCGAGCTGAGTCGAGTCTCGCGCACGAGACTTCGCAAGCCTTCATTTCGCCGCAGTCTGCGCGGCCGCTGTACCGGAAAGCTCATGAAGTCTTCACTCCCGAAGATTCTCTCTCGAAATACGAAGCGATCGCATCGCCGAGTCCATGCGCCGTCGATTCCGACGCCTCGATTGCAACGTCCCATTCATCTTCGCGTATCGCTCGCGCCGTGGTCGGCCCAATTGCCGCGAATTTCGCCGACTCGGAAAGCGTTCGCATCGCCTCCGCTCCCATCAATTCCGCAAAATTTCGGTATGCCGAAGGGCTCGCAAAAGAAATCACGTCTACGTCGCCGCTACGAACTCTTGAAAGGGCCGCCGCAGCGGGATCCAGCGTTTCTTCCGTTCCGCGAATTCGTCCCGTCGGCGCGGGAACCTCGCTTCCCGGCGCGACCGTCCGGTACGCCACAACATCAATCACTTGTCCCGCAAACTCGCGCAGCATTCGCGCCAGATCATCCTTCGCCAAATCGCTGTGCGGCAGCAAGACGAGCTTCCCGGTTAATTCTCCGCGCAATTCCTGCCCCAGCGCCTCTCCATTTTGGCGTGTCGCGACGTAATCCGCCGTCATCCCTTCCAACGCTGCGGCAGCAGCCGTCCTCGGACCCACCGCAGCAACCTTCGTTTCGCCCTTCAATTCACCAAGAGCAATCCCGAGCACGCGAGCCCTCCGCGCGAAAAACATCACCGCGTTCTCGCTCGTGAAAACGATCCAGTCCATCCGGTCGAGCGACCGCAAAGTCGCATCGAGAATTACTGTGTCCTCCGGATCCGCAAAACTTACCGTCGGAATCAGCAGAACATTCGCGCCATGGCCTTCGAGCTGCGCAATCAATTCTGCAGCCTGCTCTGGCGCCCGCGTAACGACAACGCTCTTCCCTGCAAGCGGCTTGTTCCCAGCGCTCACGATGCCGCTCCGCCAGTAACACGCCCCGCAATTTGTAGAATTCTGTCCGCGCCGGAATTCAGTAGCCGCCGACCCAATGCCCTGCCAATCGCTTCAGGGGTTGAAACGCCACCGCATGCATCGCCGCGCACGCAATCCGCACCGTCCACGCTCAGCACGACGGCATCGAGATGAAGCGAGCCGGTCGCGATCCGCGCCCACGCGCCAAGCGGCACCTGGCAACCGCCTTGGAGCTCGGCCAGCAGCGCGCGCTCCGCCGTAACGCAGGAACGCGTTTCTTCGTCGTCGAAGTCCCGCACAATCGCAATCGTCTCCGCATCACTCGCGCGTGTCTCGATTCCCAACGCGCCCTGCCCCACAGCCGGCAGCATTACTGCTGGTTCGAGCACTTCCGTCGCCCGCGCACCGAGGCCCAGTCGATCGAGCCCCGCCTTGGCGAGAACGATTGCATCGAAATCCCCGTCGTCGAGTTTACGAATTCTCGTGTCCACATTTCCGCGCAAATCCTGCACGTCGAGATCGCGTCGGCGATGCCGCAATTGCGACTGTCGCCGCAAGCTGCTCGTCCCGACCCGCGCTCCCGGCTTCAAACCATCGAGCTTTTCGCCGCCTCGCGCGACAATGCAATCGCGCGCCTCGTCGCGCTTTGTGATCGCGCTGATCTGGAGGCCGTCCGGCAAATCCGTCGGCACGTCCTTCATGCTGTGCACTGCCAAATCCACGCGGCCCGCCAAAAGCGCGTCCTCAAGTTCCTTGATGAACACGCCTTTCAATCCAATCTGCCCAATCGCCGATTCCTGAAACTTGTCGCCCGAAGTCTTGATTGCAATGAGTTCGGCGCTCACTCGCTGGCGCTCGGCCAGTTGATCGCGAACAAAATTTGCCTGCCAGAGCGCGAGGGCGCTACCCCGCGTTCCGATCCTCAAAACTTTCACTTTTCTTCACCGTCGAGCCCGAAAAGATCGCGCAGCGCTTCGATTCCAGCAAGGCGCTGCCGCAATTCGCGCGTGCGGCGCAGACGGTCGCTCGGCGTCTGCACGACGCGCTCGATCAATTCTTCCGTCAGCTGCAGAATTCGCTCGCGCTCCTCAACCGGCAAACTTGAAAGCTCTTCAGCCCGCTCATCGAGCAGTGCCGTACGCTCCTTCAGCAATCGGTCACGCAGTTTGCCAGTCATCGAGAGCGCTTCAACGCTGCTGCACCATGTCTCGAATTTCGAGATGTGTTCGGTAATCAGCGACTCCGCCCTCGGCACTTCCGCTTCGCGCGCCTTGCGGTTCTGCTCCACGATTTCGCCGAGGTCGTCAATGTTGTAGAGATATAAATTATATAGGCTCGCCGCCTCAGGCTCCACGTTTCGCGGCACACCCAAATCCACGACGAAGAGGGCCCGCCCGCCATGCGCCTGTTGTACCCGTTCGAGCATCGCTTTCGTAATTGCGCCCTCAGCGTTCACTGACGTGACGATGATGTCGGTCTGCGCAAGCGCGGTCTCGAGCGTCACCCAATCCGCTGATTCTCCGCCCATCCGCCGCGCCAAATCCTCGGCGCGTTCGCGAGAGCGATTCACCACCACCAATCGCCCGATACCGCGATCGCGCAAGTGCTCGACCACTCTCTCGGCCACCGATCCGGCGCCAATAATGACGGCTTCGTGCCCATCCAAATCGCCAAACACTCTCTCCGCCAGTTTCACGCCGGCCCACGCCACAGACATCGGCCGAGCTCCCACTTCCGTTTCCGTCCTCACGCGCTTCCCAACTTCGAGCGCGCTTTGAAAGAGACGATTCAGAACGGGCCCGGTTGATCCATGCTCTAGCGCACGCCCGTAAGCCTCGCGAACCTGCCCAAGAATTTCCGTTTCGCCGAGGAGCATCGAATCGAGGCCTGAAGCCACGCGAAACAAATGCCTCACTGCATCCGTATTGGTTTCGCGATAGAGCCGCCCGTCGAGATCCGCTGCCGCAAGCCCGTGAAAATCCGCCAACAATCTTTCCATCACGTTTTGCACGTCGGCGTTGGGACTTGGCGCAACTCCGTAGAGTTCGCTGCGGTTGCACGTGGAAAGAACGAGAGCTTCTTCAAGAGTGCCGCTCAGCCGCAGTTCGTCGGCGGCCCGTACCGCCTGTTCCGGCGTGAACACGATTCGCTCGCGCAGTTCGACGGGCGCCGTTCGATGATTGCACCCGATGAGGGCGATCTGAACGCGGCCCATTGCGAGATTGGCCGATGCGGTTGCCGTTGGCATTAAAAGAACCGGTGAAACCCGGTCAAATAAAAATTCACCACTGTGTAGCTGAATAACACGACTACAAAATTAAATGCGCAAATATACGCCGCTCGCGCGCCGCGCCAATTCGCGCTTCCAGCCAGCCAAAGATACATCGCGTATGCACCAAATATCGCCAATGTCACAATGACTTTCGGATCTGTCGCAGAATACCGGCCAAGCAAGCGACGTTCCCACACGAAGCCGAACGAAACTCCCAGCGCGAGCGACGCCAGCCCCACCCAGACGCTACTTCGGCTCATCCGTTCAAGCACGTCGAGTGCGGGAAACCGCCAGAAGACCAGCCCAGGACGTCGCGCTTTCAGCACCCGACTCTGGATCAAATAAATCACGCTGAGCGCAAACGAGAGCGCAAAAGCCGAGTACGCGAGCGTATTTAGAGTTACATGCAAAGCGAAGAGCACGCCGCGCGCAGGCGGCGGTGTCGGAGCGGTTCGTGGCGCGAGAAGCGTAACCAAGCTCATCCAGGTCAGCAAAATCGGCGTAACAAACGCGCCGACGGAACGCTGCCGGTGAAAAAGTTCGAGCCCCAAATACGTAACGCCAAGGAGCCACGCGAACAGCGACATCGAGCCATAGAGATCGTCGTAGGGCACCGAATGAATCCAACGCGAACGCTCGAGCAAAGCTGCGTAGTGCAAAATAATTCCACTCGCGAGGCACGCCGTCGCAACGCGTCCGATCCAACGGTCATTGGTATAAAGAAACCGTGCGTAGCAGAAAAAGCTGACGGCGTAGACGGCGATGCAGGCGTAACCCCAGGCGTTATTCATCCCACCTCATCAAGATGCCGGCATGGGAATCGGTGTTTCATATTGGCAGTCAACCCCGCAAACTCCCCGTCGAATTATTATAGTCCTGAATCGCGCGATGCTTCGCGCGTCCCGTTTCCACATCGGCCTGCGGCCATCCCTCCATGCCTGCCCATCTGCTATCATAGCCTGAGGACCTTGAGTGCGCATGGAGCCAGATACTCAGAACCGAAAGCAGCTGTTCCTTGGTGCATGCCGCACCGAACCTGTCGAGCGTGTGCCGGTCTGGATTATGCGCCAGGCGGGGCGCTACCTCCCTGAATATCGCGCTCTACGGGAAAAGCATTCATTTCTAGAGGTTTGCAAGACACCGGAGCTCGCAGCCGAAGTCTCACTCCAGCCATTCCGCCGCCTTGGTGTGGACGCCATCATCGTTTTCTCCGACATCCTGATCGTCGCCGAAGCTATGGGCCTACCCCTCGACGTCCCCGATTCAGGGCCCGTCCTCGGGAATCCGGTGCGCGACGCCGGCGACGTCGATCATCTGCGAGTATTCGACCCGAACGAAGCAACGCGGTTCCTTGGTGACGCCATCCGCGCCATCTGCCAAAGCGCCGGGTCAACCGTTCCAGTCCTCGGCTTCGCCGCCGCTCCCTGGACGCTGGCCTGCTACATGGTCGAGGGCCAAACGCGCGGCGAGCTAATCAAGATCAAGCAGATGCTTTACACCGCGCCCGATGTGTTGCGCGCCCTTCTCGACAAAATCGCACGCGCCACTGCGCCATATCTCCGCGCGCAGATCGAAGCCGGCGCAGCTGCCGTCCAACTCTTCGACACCTGGGCGGGCGAATTGAGCCTCGACGAATACGAAGCGTTCGCGCTTCCTCCCACGCAGAGCGTCATCGAGGAGATTCGCAGAACCGGCGCGCCCGTGATTCTCTATTCCAAGGGCACGTCGCATCTCCTCGCCTCGCTTGCGAGATCCGGCGCGGATGTCCTCAGCGTCGACTGGCGCGTCCCGCTCGACGAAGCTCGCCGCGTCGCCGGCCATCGCATGGCGCTTCAAGGAAATGTCGACCCGCGAATTCTCTTGACGCGCGAAGACATTGCCGCCGATGCCGCGCGCGCCGCAATTTCTAAGACAGCCGGACGCGGGCATATTCTAAATCTTGGCCACGGCATCTTGCCCAATACGCCCGTCGAAATCGCGCAGGCATTCGTTCGCGCCGGGCAGCGATACAAATTGACGGCCGCGGAAGACTCGCGCGCCGAAGCAGGGCGCAGAGCTTAGTCACAGGATCGAAACGCAATGCCGGATTCAAACACAAAGCCGCTCGACGCCCGCACGATCTCGCAGGTCTCCGAAGAATTCCTCGCCAAATACAATCGGCCCGGCCCGCGTTACACCAGCTATCCCACCGCGCCCGTTTGGAAAGACGATTTCGGCCCCGACGATCTCGAGAAAGTCTTCGCCGCAGCCGACGCGAAATCCACGCCCGTCTCTCTCTACATGCACATCCCATTCTGCGAAAGCTTGTGCCTTTTTTGCGCATGCACGGTATCGATTCAAAAAGACAAGGGCGTCTCAATTCCGTATCTCGCCACATTGAAGAATGAAATCGAGCATACCGCCCGCTTCGTCTCCAAATCGCGCTTGGTGGTGCAATTCCATTGGGGCGGCGGCACGCCAACATATCTCAGCCCGGCTCAAATGGAGGAGTTATTCGGTTTCACCCGCGAAAGATTCACATTCGCCCCCGACGCCGAAATCGGAATTGAAGTAGACCCGCGCGTCACATCCCATGAACATCTCGCGGCGCTTCGCCGCCTCGGCTTTAATCGCCTCAGCATGGGAGTTCAGGATTTCAATCCGCAGGTGCAACAGGCGATTCATCGCATCCAGCCATTCGAAATGACGCGCGACCTCATTCTCGACGCACGCGCGCTCGGCTTCGACAGCATCAACGTGGACTTAATCTACGGCCTGCCCTATCAAACCATGGAAAGCTTCGCCGCGTCCGTCGACCAGGTTCTCAGTCTCGCTCCCGATCGCGTCGCCATGTTCAGCTACGCGCACGTTCCGTGGCTCAAGAAGCAGCAGGGCTCCTTCATCGGGCATCTGCCGGAAGGGGTGGAGAAATTTCGCATCTTTCGCACCGGCCTCGCACAATTCATCGGAGGCGGCTACGAATATATCGGCATGGATCATTTCGCGCGGCCCGGTGACGAGCTTGCCATCGCGCAGCGCAATCGCACCCTGCACCGAAATTTCCAGGGCTACACGACGAAGGCCGGCGCCGATCTCTATGGCATGGGTGTGAGTGCGATCAGCGGCTTCGGCGGAGCCTACGCGCAAAATTATCGCGAAGTCCCCGCATATGCCTCGGCTGTCGAGCGCCGCGGCATCGCCACGATGCGCGGCTATCGCCTTACCGATGATGATCGCCTTCGTCGCGAAGTAATCGGCCGCTTGCTCTGCCACACCGTGATTCGCAAATGCGAAATCGAAAAGGAATTCGGAATATCTTTCGACGAATATTTCGCGCCCGAGATGCAGCAATTCGAAGAGTTTCGCGCAGACGGGCTCGTCACTCTCGACGACGAAGAAATCCGCGTCACTCCGCTCGGCCGCGTCTTCATTCGCAATACCGGCATGGCTTTCGATCGCTATCTACGCGAGCAGCGAATGGATAGCCGCCCGCTGTTTTCGAAGACTCTCTGAAGTCGCGCACATCGTGCCGCAGCCAATCCAAGTCGCCGTCATCGGAGCCGGAATCTCCGGCCTCTCCTGCGCTCATCGCCTGCGGCAACTCGGCATATCCGCTCTTGTCCTGGAATCTCAGGAACGCGGCGGCGGGCTTGTCGGCACAGTCGAGCGCAATGGCTTTCGCTTCGAGTCCGGCCCGCAAAGCTTCCTGTGCACAAAGCCAGTCCTGGAACTGATACGCGCGCTCAATATCGAGGGCGAGCTATTGCATTCCGATCCTCGCGCACCTCGGTACATATACAAAAATAAACGGTTGCACGCCGTTCCCATGTCCCCGCCCGCCATTCTGACGAGTTCGCTTCTCAGCCTGGGTTCGCGCTATCGCATCATCTCCGAGCCGTTCCGTCGCACGATGCCGCAGAGCCGCGAAGAATCCGTCGCCGATTTTGTTCGCCGAAAATTCGGACACGAAATTCTCGAATATCTCGTCGCTCCGTTCGTCTCCGGCGTTTACGCCGGCGATCCCGAAATGCTAAGCCTCAAGAGCGCATTCCCTTCTCTCGATGAATGGGAGCGCCAGCATGGCAGCGTAATTCGCGGCGCGATGAACGCGCGCAAGGCAGCGCCTGGCCCGCGCCCCAGCCTCTGCTCATTCCGCGGAGGAATGAAGACGCTTCCGGAAGCACTTGCTCGCAGCCTCGATTCCGCATTCGTTCCCGGCGTTCGCACCGATTCGATCGAAAGGAGCGCCACGGGTTCCGGCCTTACGATTCGATTCACGCGAGGCGGCCAGCGCGAAGAAATGAAAGTTCAAGCCGTGGTCGTCGCGACCCCTGCTTACATATCCGGGCACATCGTCGAGGACCTTTCGCCGAATCTCGGCAAATCGCTTCTCGGCATTCCCTACGCTCCCGTCGCTGTCGTTGCACACGGCTACAAGCGACGGCAGGTGGGCAATTCGTTAATCGGCTTCGGCGTGCTCATTCCCCGCAAAGAAGGCCTTCGCACTCTTGGCACCGTCTGGAACTCGTCGCTCTTCCCAGGCTGCGCTCCCGCTGACTCCGTTCTCAGCACTAGCTTCGTCGGCGGCGCCACCGATACCGAAATCGTTCACGAGGATCCGGACGAGATCAGCACCACGGTTGAAGGCGAAATCAGCAGAATTCTCGACATAAGCGGCGCACCGGTAGCGAAGCACGTCTGGCGTTACGAGAAGGGCCTTCCGCAATATAATCTCGGCCACGCGCACATTCTCGAGAACATAAATGCGGAGCTCGCGAACGTGCGTGGGCTTTTCTTGACTGGAAATTACTGGATCGGTCCGGCGCTCGGAAATTGCGTTGAGGCGGGAGCGCGCGCAGCTGAATCCACTCAGTCCTATCTATCGGGAAAAACCTCACCAACGGACGCGCAGTCCACAATTCCCCTCGTTAGTTAGAATTTTCCGCGAGGCCGTTTGTACCGGTGAGCTAGTCGAATCCGCCGCCGCGATTCTGCCTCGCGATATCGCCGGCGTTCTGGCGCAGTCTTGAGAATCAGCGGCGGAATCGACCGAGGATGCCGCTCGATATCGATCGCCACAAATGTTAGATAAGCGCTGCTGGTGTGCTTGCGCTCGCCCGTGAGCACATTCTCAGAAAACACTTTTACCCCGACTTCCATCGAAGTGTGAAACACCCGGTTCACGCTGGATTTCAGAACGATCAACTCGCCAACTTTGATCGGATTTCGGAAATCGACGTAGTCCATAGACGCTGTCACTACATGGCTGTTCGAGTGCCGATGCGCCGCAATCGCTCCAGCAATGTCCACAAGATGCATCACACGGCCGCCAAGAATGTAGCCAAGCGGATTCGCGTCATTCGGCAGCACCACTTCCGTCATCTCCGATCGCGATGCGCTTACCGGCTTCCCCGGCAGCGCGTCCGTCTTACCTTGGCCGGCTCTCGCCTTCGACTTTACGTTCGACTTCTTCTTCGCCATTTGTCTTCCAATCAGAGTGTATCGCTTCGATGGGCTTCGTCTGGAATTCCAGCCAACGCCATCACCCAACCTCACCACATCTCTCGCAGCCAAGAATCCGCTATGATACGCTTTTAGCCTCGGTGACCCAAACAACCAAGACACGCCGCGAAAGCCTCGAAGGGTTCGTTAATTCAAATCCTAACGACGCCTTCGCGCGCTATGGCCTTGCACTCGAATGCGCCAAGCTCGGCGACGACGCGGCGGCGAAGAATCATTTTCAGCAGCTCCTCGCGGCGAACCCGAGCTATGTCGCGGGTTTTTTCCAATATGGCCAGTTGCTCGCGCGCCTTGGCGAGTACGTCGAAGCTCGCCGCATTCTCTCGCAAGGAGTCGCTGTAGCCGACAACGTTGGCGATCTGCACGCACGAGATGAAATGCAGGCTGCGCTTGCGGCTCTCCCTTGATTTTGCAAATCGAAATACGGTGAAGAAACGATTCCCATGAGCTCGATTCGCATTCCGCTCTTTCCACTGCCCCTGGTTCTCTTCCCGCACGCCAACTTGCCGCTTCACATTTTCGAGCCGCGCTACAAACAAATGATCCGTGAGTGTGTTGACGGCGAAACGAAATTCGGAGTCATCCTAGCGGGCGAACGCGGCATCGCCAAGGTCGGCTGCACTGCCGAAGTTGTCGAGGTCACTCGTACTTTCGAAGATGGCCGGATGGACATTCAGATCGAAGGCCACAGAGCATTTGAAATCGAGAGTGTCGTCGAGGAAAAGCCATATTACGAGGCTAACGTAAGAATTCTCGAAGAGGATACCGATCCAAAGATCGCGGAGATTCCCGAAGGCCTGCTCGATGTCTACGCTCGATGCCACGCGCTTCTCTATGGCAGCGAGCCCGAAGAGATTGATCGCGACGTGAACGAATCGATCGCGTTTGCCATCGCAGAGAATCTTCCCTTCGATCTCGAGGACAAGCAGACGATTCTCGCCCTGCGCGACGAAAATGACCGCCTCGCGCATCTCCTTCCGATGCTCAGGCAGTTGATTCCGCAGGCCGAAGTCCGCTATCGCATGCGCCGCAAGGCCAGCGGCAACGGCCACGCCCAAGCCTGAGCAACTATCTGCGCGCTCCTGCATCATCTATAATGAAGACTGAACAGCGCGCAACGACCGGTGCTTGCGTTTTCCGGTCGAATGAGGCCCCGATGAATGCTCGTCCCGCTAGTCTTGGTGAACTTCGCCGCAGTGCCTGGTCGGAAGCGAAATTCGGCCATCGCTCCGTCAAGCAGGAGTTGCGCGACAATCTCATCACGCGACTTGAATCCGGCGAGCCACTCTTCTCCGGTATTCATGGCTACGAAGACACCGTCATCCCTCAAATCGTGAATGCCCTGCTCTCCCGGCATCACTTCATTCTCCTCGGCCTGCGTGGCCAGGCGAAGACGCGGATATTGCGCGACCTCGTGTCGTTTCTCGACGAACAAATTCCGGCGATCGCCGGCTGCGAGATCCACGACAATCCGTATGATCCCATCTGCCGCGCATGCCGCGAGCGCGTCCGCGCAGAAGGTGACGCGACGCCCATCGCCTGGCTCGGCCGCGATCTTCGTTACGTCGAGAAATTGGCGACTCCGGACGTGACCATTGCCGACATGATCGGCGACGTCGACCCCATCAAAGCCGCGCGCGCCGGCCGCGATCTTTCCGACGAGCTTACGATTCACTACGGATTGCTCCCGCGCGCAAATCGGGGCATTTTCGCCGTCAACGAACTGCCCGACCTTGCGGGCAAGATCCAGGTAGGTCTTTTTAATATCATGCAGGAAGGCGATGTCCAGATTAAGGGCTACCCCGTCAGGATGCCGCTCGACGTCTTGCTTGTTTTCACCGCCAATCCGGAAGACTACACAGCACGCGGAAAAATCATAACGCCGCTGAAAGATCGCATCGGCTCGGAGATTCGTACGCACTATCCGTCAACGGTGCGCGAAGGCATGTCCATCACGGCGCAGGAATCGTGGACCGATCGCACGGGCCGCCGCCGAGTGGTCGTTCCCGACTACGTCGCGGAGGTGATTGAAGAGATCGCGTTTCTCGCGCGCGAAGATAAACGCGTGGATCGTCGCAGCGGCGTCAGCCAGCGCCTGCCGATCAGCGCTCTCGAAAATGTGGCGAGCAGCGCCGAGCAGCGCGCGGTTCGCAACAAGGAATCGCTCGCTGTCACGCGAGTTGCGGATGTCTACTCCGCCATTCCCGCGATGACCGGTAAATTCGAGCTTGAATACGAAGGCGAGATGCGCGGCGCGGATAATATTGCGCGTGAGCTCATTCGCGCCGCAATCGGAAAAGTGTTCACGCGATATTTTTCCGAGGTCAATCTCCAGCCGGTGGTCCAATGGTTCGAGCTTGGCGGAGATCTAAAAGTCCCTGTCAATGCCTCCGCTACGGAGCATCATGCGCAGCTCAAGAAGATTCCCGGGCTTCTCGACAATCTCGCTCCCCTCAGCGTCGGCTCGAAATCCGAGCAGCCCGTCGTCGCCGCCGCGGCTGAATTTGTCCTCGAAGGTCTCTGGGCGCACAAGCGGATCAGCCGCAGCGAAGAGCGGGGCTTCTTCGCCGATGCGCGGCGCGCCCCCGAACAGCGCGAGCCGCAGGCGCCTGGCCGCACTCCGCGGCGCCAATTCAATTAGGGGTCTCACAGAGCGCGCATGAAATACATCCGATATTCGAAATACACGGGCGAGGCGGCAGACGACCTGGACCTTCAGGAGCTGATGAATCGCCTCTCTGAATTTCTGCTGCAGAGCGGTTACGAATCGCAATATGGCATGTACGAAATGGATTCTTCTTCCATGTCGTCCGAGCGCGCGATCGACGAACTCCGCGAAGCAATTCTCCGCGCGCTCGAAGAGGGCGACCTGCTCCCGCCGGAATTGATGGAGCAGCTCATGGAGAATCCGAACCTTTCAGAAAATCAGCAACTGCGCGAACTGATCGATCGTCTGATCGAACGCCTCGAGCGGGAGAACTTCATTTCGAGTCAGCCGCCGCAAGTAACTGCGCCGCCGACGGAAACGCCTGGCGGGCAAATTGGCCGCGATCAACCCAATCTCAATGCTCGCTTTGAAATTACGGATAAGGCCATTGATTTTCTCGGGTTTAAAACTTTGAAGGATCTGCTCGCATCGCTCGGCAAATCCAGCTTTGGCCGCCATGATACGCGCGACCTCGCCACCGGCGTCGAATCGGGCGGCGTTTCTAAACCGTATGAATTCGGCGACACGCTCAATCTCGACATCGGCGAAACACTTTTTCGGGCAGTTCGCCGCAACGGAGCGCAAGTTCCGATTGAAATCGACTACTCAGACTTAATGGTTCACCAATGCGAGTATCAAAGCTCCTGCGCCACCGTTTTGATGCTCGATTGCAGCCACAGCATGATTCTGTATGGCGAGGATCGATTCACGCCGGCCAAGCGTGTCGCGCTGGCGCTCGCCCATCTGATCCGCACGCAATATCCGGGCGATTCGCTGCACTGCGTTCTCTTTCACGATTCCGCCGAGGAAATTCCGATTGGCAAACTCGCGCGCGTGCAGGTCGGCCCGTATTACACGAATACTCGCGAGGGGCTTCGCATGGCGCAGCGTATTTTGAATCGCCAGAAAAAAGACATGCGGCAAATCGTCATGATCACCGACGGCAAACCTTCTGCACTGACGCTTGAGGATGGCCGAATTTACAAAAATGCATTCGGACTCGATCCGCTGGTAGTCACGCAGACTCTCGAGGAAGTATCGAAGTGCCGCCGCGCGGGCATTCTGATCAATACGTTCATGCTCGCGAGCGACTACAGTCTCGTCCACTTCGTACAGAAAGTGACCGAGCTATGCCGTGGCAAAGCGTATTTCACCACCCCTTACACCCTTGGCCAGTATCTTTTGATGGATTACGTTCAGAAAAAAACTCGCCACATTCACTGAGGCAGGAAGAGGCAACGAGTTGGTTATTTTTGCCACGGCCAGTGTCGCACAAGAAATTAGAACCCAGATGTGGCGAGCAACATCGAATCATTGTGGATTAAAATGTAGTCTGGTGGCCGACGAATCGTGTGCGCTTTCTGGAACAAGAAAAATACGAGAGGAATGCTGGAATCCGGCACAGTCGCTCCGGATTTCTGCCTCGATGACGTTGATGGCAAACCGTATTCCTTGTCCGATGCGCTGAAGAATGGCCCAGTCCTCGCGGCATTCTTCAAGATTTCCTGCCCGGTTTGCCAATTTACATTTCCTTTTATCGAGCGGATTTTCGAAAGATACGGCGGCGGAAGCGCGCAGATCTGGGGAATCTCTCAGGACGATGCAGCCGACACGAAGGATTTCTACAAAGAATTTGATCTCAGTTTCCCCGCTCTTCCCGATCGCGTCGGATATCCAGTCTCAAACCTCTACCGCATCACCAACGTCCCGAGCCTTTTCTTCATCGAGCCTGACGGCACAATCAGCATCAGCGTGACGGGATTTTCGAAAAAAGATTTGGATGAGATTGCGAAAAGGTTTGCGGCGCCCAGCGGAAAGCCCGTCATTCCGCTCTTCGCGCCGAGCGATATCGTTCCCGATTACAAGCCTGGTTGAGGCTCCCGCAACTAGGTTCCGGTGGAACCTAAAACCTTCCGAAGCGAAGCAGCATTTCCTAACTCACTCGACTTCGTGCTCCACAACATCCTTTTTATGCTTCGGCGGTCTCTTGCGTTTGTCTTGAATCACGCGCGCGGCGGGCGGCGACCCCGCGCCCAAACGCGCGCGACGCCGCGCCTCCTTTTCCACTCGAAAACGACGCTGCTTTTTCCGCGCCATGCCGCTCCACCGCAAGCGCCCCACCGTAACTCACTTGCATCAATGCCCCGCTGCCACGTCGCTGATTGATTTTATTTCTGCGAGCAGCCGCGGCCAATCGAAGTCAACACGCTGTTTGCAGCTTCGAGCGTGCAATCGTAGCGATAGCCGGTCGTATTGGCGGTCGTGTAGGTCTGATCGCTTTTCTGATTCTGGTTGGAATAGCTTCCATCCGCCGCGAACACGAGCGTGTCGGTGGAATCGATGTGGTTCGACACCGCACCGATGAAGTTCGGCGAAATTACGTCGGTCTCATATCCCTGATGCACGGTCGAAACCTGATCTGCCGAGCCGTCGGAATTAAACGTCACGTCAATATCGAACACGAGCGGGTATTTGAATTGTTCGTAGGTCGCAACAATCTGCGGCCCAATTCGAGTGAGCGTGGTCGAGTTCACGTGAGTCGCCTGATTGATGTTCTGATCGTACTGCGCGGCGTTTATCGTGAATTGCTGCGTGCTCTCGAAGTCCACATCCTGATACACATTCGTTGTGACTTTACCGTGCGACGTGTTTACGTAGCCCGCTACTAGAAACGATCGCGACGATGCAACCGAAACCGATCCGTCAATGCTGCCGTCTGGATTCGTCGTCAGATTTTCATCCACGTCTGGATTCGGCCCCGCGCCGATGGTGTTCTCGGTCACCTCGCCGGTCACTTGAGTTGAGCCGTGATCGAGATAGACGAGCAAAGATGCGGTCGCGAGGAAGTAACTGTCCGCGTTGTAGACGCTCACTGCTATGGTATGCGGCTGGCCGTTGCTGAGCATGCCCGCGAACGGCGTCAAATCCACCCGATACGGAACGAAATCGAGCGTCTGCACGCCAGGCAACGGAAACCAAAGCCACGGGTCCACGCCACCAGTAAATACCCACGGATAAACTGGCGCGACTCCAGCGGGAGTTCCATCGATGCTGACCTCCGCTTCGCGGAAGGCTGTGTTTCCGCAACTTTCGAGTTCGGCCGCGACGTCGTTCGGCACACATGTGTACCAGAATTCGTCGTTCGATTGATTCTGTGTGATGACGTCGAGATACGCACGCTCGACGTTCGTGGGCAGAGTGAACGTTCCGGTCAGCTGATCCGTCGTCGTATTGAGCGTGGCTGCGCCGCCCTCGGCATCGGGCATCGGATAGACCGCGTCGGCAGTGGCTGGCGCTCCCTGATTCTCCGCCACTGGATAAAATTCCACGGCGGCGGTGCCGTAGATGATTCCTGTGTATGTCGAGTTCACGAGATTGCCGAGATCCACTTCACCCGTCTGCGAAGTGGTGAACAGCGACGCGTAATCGGTGAGGTCGCGCTCAACGTGCCACGACGGGCCGAAGGTCGCTGATGGCTCCGCCGTGGTGCCGTAATAAATATTTGCGTGGCCAAGATAAATCGCTGCGGTGCGATCGTACTGCACGCCTTCGGTGACGTTGAAATTTGCTTCGAAGACAATCTTTGCCCACGGGCCTGCGCAGTTCGCGGGCGGTGTGTAACTGAACGTCTGCGCGTTGAAATTTTCGAAAGCGTAATCGGAGAAAAGCGTGACCACGCAGGGCGTCGTGCGCGGCCGCGGTACCGGAGGGTCGGCAGTCACGGTATTTTGCGATCCGTCTTGCGGCGGAATCGGAGGAGTCTGAGCAAAAGATTGTCCCGCAATGATCATGAGTGCGGCAATAACGACCAGAGAAAACTTGGTGAGAGCGAAAAACGCATGCTTCGGCACAGGCGCGCTCCTTGCGTGCAGGTCTGATTTGTCTTACGGGGCGGCGGGAGTATACAACAAAACTTCACGGTTCAACCTGGTTTGTGTGGGAGCGAGTCGAGTTTCGTCCGCGGAATTGGGAGGCGTTCTTGTAGCGATTAGGATTGACCGCGGTTCCATGTTTTCAATGGTTTGCGAGCAATTCTAATTGTTTTGGTGTAGCGATTAGAACCCCCCTGACGCTGGGATGTTCCGGCAGACTGTGAGCGTTCAACGGGCGCTCGAAATGCTGAATGATTGGACGCGGCACGGATTCTTGACCGGCAAAACTTGATGAGATTTCAAAATCAATCCGGAAACGGCAAGGCCTGGCGGTCGGGTTTGCCGTCCGGAGCGAGATTTACGGCATTCAACAGGATTATGTCGAGAGGTCTCATCGTTTCTGGAAGACGTTGCTCGCAATACTGGCGCAATTGGTTTCGGAACCTCTCCAGTGGAATCGCTCTCGTGGGTGCGTTTGAGTAAGCGTCCAAGTCGGAATGGATCGCGGCGGGCTCGGGCCATGCTACATCGCCGGCGGTCGGCACCGCGCCCTGACCCTTCCGGCAAAGAAGCACATCGTAATTCCCGTCGGTCCTTGAAGCCGCCCAGCTAATCCGAACGTCGTAATTGGATTTCCCGGCAAGCGACCACAAATCTTGCGGATCGATGCCGAACTCTGTAATGCATTCGATTTCCTTCTTAAATGCTTCGACCGGCTCCGAGCCGCGCCGCGTTTGTAGCTTGTCAAAAGCAAGAACATCCTTCGCAACTCTGCGGTTTGGCACGTTTGTAAACCCCAATAATTCGGGAGTTTGTCTCTCCAGCGTAGTAGCCAACGATTCCAATGTCATTTCTGTTGGCCGCCACGGGATCCACTCCGGCTTCAACTTTTCGGCAGGCGCTGCGCCCACGTGAAGAATTGCGTTATATCGATAGCGGTTCATTTCGTTATCAAAACGGCCGCGCCTCGGCTGAAGTTCGACCCGCGAGATTTCCGGCCAGCGTTGACGCAGAGCCAGAAAAAGCGCAGGTGACAAAACCAGTTGCTCGTCGAACTGCATCCGCTTTCGGACACGCTCGCGCAGTTCCGCGACGGTCATTGCCGCTGATGCTTGGAACAACTCGACCGAAGCAGCAAACGGTCCTTCAAGCGGCAAGCTCCGCAAATCGCCGAGAAAAATCCTGCCACCCGGCTTCACCACCCGAACCGCCTTCTCGAGTATGCCCACGAGATATCCGAGCCTTGGAAGATACTGCGCCACCGAATTGAGGATCACGGTATCGAATGAATTCGCGCCGAATCCATCGAAGTGATCGGCCGCGCGTTCCAGAAGCTCGACTTGATTCCAGTCGCCGCCGAGTTGATGCATCTGCCGCTCGAGAGCTTGGAGGACCGCGGGGGCATTATCTACACCCACGTAGCGCTGGCATTGACGCGCGAGACGAAGCAACAGGAGTCCCACGCCGCAGCCAAGCTCCAAAACCTCCGACGGCTCGCATCTCGCGATTTCCTGTGTTGTAAGTTCAACCCATTCGCGCATTTCTTCTTCCGGAATCGGAAGGCGCGTATAGCTACTATTCCATCCAAGGATGTTGAAATCCGGTTGCGAGACGCTTGATTCTTTCCCTACTTGCGTCAGCTCGTACGTCTTACGCCATTTCTGAATGCGCCTAGTGACATCGTCCGCTCCAGCCAGCGTTCGATCGAGGTAATCATTATCCGGGACAAGGTAAGCAACGAGACGTTGGCCCCGTTCGGCGGGCTTCCAGAGGAAGACGGCAGCTTCTCGGACGCCTGGAAGGGCCCGTAGCTTCGCTTCTAATTCACTGGCGCGATCTGTATTTTCCAACATCATTCTCGGTCGTCCTTGCTACAACCCAAGGCACAGCGTATCGCCAACAAGACGGTGCTCCAATTCAATTCGAGCGAAGGCTCGTTTTCTGAAGCGCCCTTACAAACGCGCTAACGTCATCGTACATCGCCGATCACGATGGACTGTATCGCGAATACCGCAATCGGCGCTCCGTCACACGGGGTACGCAAGAATCGAATCAGGTGTATGATGGCGGCGGATTTATGGTTCAAGCGGGGAGTTTGTGAGAGGAGATTACATGAAGAAGAGAACAATTTTGTTGACGATGGCGGCGATGTTTGCCGTCGTGGCGGTGTGCTTTGCGGCTGACAATCCGAATATGGGAACCTGGAAATTGAACGAGGCCAAATCCAAGTTTCCGGCCGGCGCGACGAAAAATAATATGGTCGTATACTCCGCGGCGGGCGACAGCGTAAAAGTCACCGTGGACGGAGTGACCGCGGACGGCAAGGCCGTGCATGACGAATGGACGGGCAAGTTCGACGGCAAAGACTACCCCGTGACTGGCGAGCCTTCTTACGACTCGCGGTCGTATACGCGAGTGGATGCGAACACGTTGAAGATGACGCTGAAGAAAGACGGCAAGGTAGTTGGGACGGGCCGCATCGCAGTGTCGGCGGACGGCAAAACACGCACCGTCACTGTAAGCATAACGGACGCGATGGGAAAGAAAACTAGCAGCACCGCTGTCTACGACAAGCAATAGAATTCAAAATTGCGAGATCACGAAGGGCCGCGGATTTTCGCGGCCCTTTTCTTTGCAATGGCGCTGCATCGTGAGCGTCGAGACGAGGACGAAACGCAGATTCCTCGGCCGACCCTGGCCGGGTCGGCCTCGGAATGACAGTGTGGTGATTTGCCTCAAGGATGTTCGGAATTCCGGGCGAGCGCGGCGGAGATCCGAAATGCGAAGGCAAGAGCGTCTCACGATTGGACTCGCGGCAGACCGGGAGGCGGGGGCCTCCGGGCTCTGAATAAGATTCGTTATTTTACTTTCTGACGTCGCATTCGATTGGAAGAACAGAAATCCCGGGGCTGAAAGCCCGTGGGGAGCGACGATTTCTTCCGCTGGACGAAAGTCCAGCTTCCCCCTGCTGAAGCAGGGGGCTCCCGCCGACGTGCCAGAGCGTAATTGCGATGGCGCGCTAGTGCAGAGCGGAGGATTCGGTTTTGGCTTCGCGGAGGATGGGGATGTCGGGATCGGCGTCTTTCCAGAGATTGAGGAAATCAGCGTAAGCAGATTTTGCTTTGGCGGAGTCGCCGGAGAGAACGTAGGCGCGGGCGAGGCCGAGGCGCGCGTAGGCGCCCGTCGGGCAATTCCAGACGAGGCCGCGGTGATCGAGGATTTTTCGGAATTCGGCGGCGGCGGCGCTTCCCTGCTTCTGCGCCAAGTAGGCTTCGGCGCGAATGTAAATTGGATATAGGCAGGAATTGTTGAGCCCAGAAAACGTCGGCGCGAGTTCCATCGGCGCGGGCGTTTGAAGTAGTTCGATCGCGTGCCCCGGATTTTTTTGCGACAGCGCGACCTGAGCCTCAATCACAGGCAGCCAATAAGATTGGACTTGCGTATTCAGCGGATAGTGTTTCGTTAGCGCCTGGGCGATGGATTGCGCGCGCGCCGAATCTCCGGCCATGGCGAAGACAAGCGCCGACTCGGTTTGCGCATCTTCGCTGACCGCATCATGAGCCATCGCGGCCGCGGCGTCCTGTCGCGCTTCGGTCATATTGCCGAAGACGGCTTCGCGGAAAGCGGCGTTATCCTGCCAGAGAGCGCTCGATTCCTTGTTGTCGGAGCGATCGGCGGCGTCTGCAGCGCGTTTCGTCAGCTCCCGAGCCGTTTGCAAGTGACCGTAATACGCGGCCGTGTCGGCCTCAAGCGCGAAGTATTCATGCTTTAGATCCGGATGAGACTCGTACCACGAACCTTCTTCCGCCATACCGCGGTTATCATTCGCGATGAAGTCGAGCGCATATCCGTAGATGTGCAGACTATCGTTGTCGAATTTCAGGGCATAGGCGTTAGCGATCGCCTTCCGCGCATCATCATCTTGATCTAAGGCCAAATGCAGGCCCGCGACATTCCCCAAAGTGATTACGCTGGCCGACTCGAGGCGCTCCGCTTCGAGCACTAGCGCAAGCGCCTTTTCGAGCTGCCCCTTTGCAACATATATAATCGCGAGGTTTTCGTGAGCCGTGGAATCCCGAGGGTAGCTCCCGAGCCACTGCTGAAAGACTTCCGTGGCTTTGTCCAGATCGCCCAAAACCAGCTCGTAATAGAGAGACTCGATGTGCAGTTTCTCGCGTTCACTGGCGCGATCGCGAAGCTCGAACGCCTTTGCGATATACGCGTTGCCCTTTTCGGGCTGGCCCGAGTCCGAGAACATCAGGCCCAAGTCCTCATACGCTCGCGCAAATTTGGGATCCAGTTCGACGGCGCGCTGATAGAGAGGCAGCGCGGCAGCCGGGCCTTTTTCGTCGAACGTCTTCGAACCGAGACTGAGCGCTTTCAATGCGTCGAGGGAGGCAGTGGTTTCCTGATCGAGCGGGACGTCGAACTTTTGAACTGAGGCGAGAGATTCGCCAAGCTCGGAGCGAAGTTTGCTTGCGGCCTGACCGAGGGCGTCGAGAACCTTTTCCTTGCCGGCGGCCTGGACTTGCTCCTGCGCGAGGACGTCGCCGGTGGCGCAATTGATGGCTTTCAGACCGACGACATAGTCGCCGCCGATATTGGCGATCGAGCCGGCGACGAAAGCTTTGCTATCGGCGCGGAGGCAGAGCTCGCGGGCAACATCGGGCGTGAGCCGCGTGTCCGCGGGGCGCGTCATCAGGCGCAGGGTGGAGGAAACTCGCTCGTCGGATAGGACGTTGAGAAATGGCGACTGGCGCAGCGAGACGCTGAGCGCTTGTTTGAGCGCGTCGTCGAAAACTGGATCGCCGGTGGAATTCGCAAAGTCGGCGACGATGACGGTGTCGCGCTCGGTGAGCGTTGCCGATTTGCTGCTGGTACGTCCCTTGAACCACCAAAAGGCGCCTGCGGCGAGTGCGAGAACAACGACAGCGGCAGCGGCTATCACGGGTGCGGATCGCGATGGAGCGGCGGTCTTGGGCGCGGAAGTTTTCGCGACAGCGGATGTCGAACGGCTCGATTCCTGATCGCGCTTCATGCGCTGAAGATCGGAGCGCATGTCGGACGCGTGCTGATAACGCAGCGCGGCGTCTTTTTCGAGGCACTTGTTGATGATGCGATCGAGCTCCGCGGGCACGGCAGGATTCAAGTGCGCCGCTTCCTGTGGAGTGCGATTCAAAATAGCTTCAAAAATCTCGGCGGTGGAGCTGCCGGAAAATGCTGCTTTGCCGGTGGACATTTCATAGAGAACGGCGCCGAATGAGAAGATGTCGGTGCGCGAATCAAGCTCACGGCCGCGCGCCTGCTCGGGAGACATGTAGGCGATGGTGCCGAGCGTCGAGCCGGGGCTGGTGAGGTCCTTTTCGGCGGAGGTCGCGGCGGTCTCCTCCATCGAGATGGATTTCGACGAGGCGGGGGTGACGGTCTTGGCGAGGCCGAAATCGAGAATCTTGGCCTGATCGCGGAGCGTCACGAAGAGATTCGCCGGTTTGATGTCGCGGTGTACGATTCCCTTCTCGTGGGCGGCGGCGAGCGCGTCGGAAATCTGAATGGCGAGGTTGAGAGCTTCATCAAGGGGCAACGGCTTCCCGGCCTGGCGATGCTTGAGCGTCTGGCCTTCGAGATACTCCATGGCGATGAAGAGGCGGCCGCGATCCTCTGCGATTTCGTAAATCGTGCAGATGTTGGGATGATTCAGCGCGGAAGCGGCGCGGGCTTCACGGCGGAAACGCTCGAGGGCCGTGGGATCTTTGGCAACGTCGTCGGGGAGAAACTTGAGGGCAACCGCGCGGCCGAGATTGACGTCTTCGGCTTTGTAAACGACGCCCATCCCGCCGCCACCAAGCTTCTCGAGAATGCGAAAGTGGGCGACCGTCGCGCCTGGAACGAACGCCGAAGAGGAAGACGTGTCGGACATCGCGCGGGAATATTAGCAATGAAGAGAACCGCACTACAAGGTGAAACGAAAATGGCGGGCGGGAATTCACGGAGAGCATGAGCGGCTTCCGAAGGCTACGCACGATTGCGGCTTCGCTGCCGATTATCGTCCTGGCGGCGATGGCGTTGCGCGTCGGCTACACGATATCGCAGACGCAGAAGATTTCGCCGCAGGTGCTGCGGGCAGTGCCGTTTCTCTACGAGCCGGGGAATATCGCGTATTCGATTGCCATCGGGCACGGGTTCGGATCGCCGTTCCGCGCGGATACTGGGCCGACAGCTTGGACGGCGCCGGTATATCCATACATTGTCGCGGGATTTTTCGAACTATTCGGAACGTACGCCTACAACGCGTTTCTGGCCGCGATCAGCTTAAACATGCTGTGCTCGGCACTCGCGTGTGTGCCGCTTTACTACGCGGGCAATCGGATTCGCGGGCCGGGACTGGGGGCCGGGGCGGCGTGGCTCTGGGCTGTCTTTCCCAACGCGGTCATCATTCCCTTCCAGTGGATCTGGGACACTTCGATCTCGACGCTGCTGGCGGCGACGATTTTGTGGGCGACGCTTGCACTGGCCGAATCGCGGCGGGCGCGAGATTGGATCGGCTATGGGCTGCTTTGGGGCCTGACGCTAATGACGAATCCAACGATGTCATCGCTACTTCCTTTGCTACTAGGTTGGCTCGCTTATCGCGCAGTGAAAGAGCAACGTCCTTGGATCATGAATGTGGCGCTCTCGGCGGCGGTCATGGCCCTATGCTGCGTGCCGTGGACAATTCGAAACTACATGGTGTTTCACGCGTTCGTTCCGACGCGCTCGGCCTTCGGAATGCAGCTCTGGATTGGAAACAACGAACACTACAGCGATCGCTGGGCGGTCTGGAAAGACCCGCTCGACAATCAGGACGAGCGAAACAAATACGTGGCGATGGGCGAAATCGCGTACATGGCGGAAAAGCGTGACGAAGCGATCCAGTTCATGCTGACGCATCCGCGGCGCGAAGCGCACATGATTTCGCGGCGGTTTGTTTCCACGTGGACGGGCAGCGCGACACCGATCCACGATTTTCTCGATACGCATTCGTTCGTGATTCGCGGATTATTCGTGAGCAATCTGCTCGCGGGAATTGGCGCGCTCGGGGGAATTTTCGTGCTGTGGCGGAGAAAAAGCGTGTACGCGTTTCCTGTTAGCGTGTTTCCGATTGTGTATCCGTTCGCGGAATATCTCGCGCAGGCGCTGCTGCGTTACCGGCATCCGATTGACCCCATTGTTATGTTGCTGACGGCGATTGCGATTGCGGAGTTATGGCGAAGTGTGGCGCCCGACCGGGGCTTGTCCGGCACTTTGCAACGCTAAAGTCATTATTGCCTACAATTGCCGCACGAAGATCGGTGCGGCGCTACACGGGGCACGTCGCCGCTACTCGTAGCGCAGGGCTTCTACGGGATCGAGGCGGGCGGCCTTTACGGCCGGATACATGCCGAAAAATAGGCCTACGCTCATCGAAACACCGACCGCCATGACAATCGCCCACAGCGGCACGTAGGACGGCAGCTTTGGAACGGCAAGGTTGATCATGAGGCTGATGCCAACACCCAGCAAGACGCCGATCACTCCTCCTGAACCCGTGAGCACGATCGCCTCAATCAGAAATTGGGAGATGACGTCGCGTCGACGCGCGCCGATTGCTTTGCGCACGCCAATCTCGCGAGTCCGCTGCGTGACGGACATCAGCATGATGTTCATTACGCCGACGCCGCCGACCAGCAATCCAATCGAACTGATTACCGAAACAAGCAGCGCAACCGAGGCCGTGATCTTACGGAATTGATCTGCAATCTGCTGCGCACTGGAAACGCCGAAATTATCCGGCTTGTCGTAAGGCACGTTGCGCATACGGCGCAGCACGCCGCGAATTTCATCCTCGGCTTCCGGCATTTTGCCGGGGTACGCCACCGCCCCGATCAGGTTTTCATCATCTTCGGGATTGTGCTTCTGATACGTCCGGTAAGGGACGAGCACTTGCTTATCGGCAGAGGGCCTCTTGAGGAGTTGCCCTTTGCGCGGCTCGAGGACTCCAATCACCGTGTAAGTGCCATTGCCGACTTCGACGGGCTTGCCGATCGGGTCCGTGTCCGGGAAGAGAGATTTGGCAATTTCGGAGCCGATCAAGGCGACATCCGAACGATGGATGTTTTCCGCTTCCGTGAAGAAACGCCCGCTCGCGGGAACAGAGTTGAACACTTCCTCTGTTTCGGGGAGAGTCCCCGAAAAATCCGCTCCATTCACTTCTTTGCTCATGTATTTCACGGTGACGGGCGGACGAGGGCCTACGTCAGTGACTCGGGGAATCACGCTGACGGTAACCTCACTCACCGCCGGACAGAATTCCTTAATCGCTTCTCCCTCTTCCAACGTCAGCGGCTTCCGCGAGCGCTCCTCGGTGGTCAGTCGGCCTGTATGTATGCCAGGCTCAAAGCGGAAAATGAAGAGCGTGTTGGGTCCGTAGTCCAAAAGGACCGCGTTCACGTCCTTATACACGCCAAGGAGAATTGAGACCACGGCGAGCAACGCGGTAATGCCAATGACGACGCCCAGAACGGTGAGGAACGAGCGCATCTTATTTTCGCGCAGCGTGCTGACCGCCATACGGGCGTTTTCATCCAGCTGAAGCCAAACAGACGATTTCGGCACGGCTAGAGCTCCATCCGCAGCGCCTCGATGGGTTCGAGTCGCGCCGCTTTCTGTGCTGGATAGACGCCGAAGAAAACACCAACCGCCGCCGAAATCAATTCGGCCAGAATCACCGCCGTAAGCGGAACGGACATCGGCACGGACGTCGTGGCCTTGACGAGGAGCGTAATCGCGTAAGCGACGGCCACGCCGATCGCGCCGCCGGATGCCGCCATTACCGCCGCCTCGATAAGGAATTGCAACAGAATGTCGCTGCGCCGCGCGCCGAGCGATTTGCGAAGGCCGATCTCGCGGGTGCGTTCCGTGACCGTGGCGAGCATGACGTTCATGATTACTACGCCGCCGATTACCAGGAACACGGAGACGATTCCGACCATCGCGATGGCAATCACGCCAGTGAGTTGCTTCCACAGATCCATAAGCGTGGCCGAATCCAGAATTCCGAAGTTGTCGGTTTCGTCCGGTTTCAAGTGATGACGGGCGCGCATGAGAACACGAGCCTCGTCTTGCGTGCGAGCCATCCATTCGGGCCCGCGAGCCTGAATATTGATGTTGACGCCGTCTCGTGCGCCATAAATCTTCACGTGAGTCAGCACAGGTATGTAGGCGAAATTATCTTGCGACTGTCCGAGCACGCTACCGATGGGCTTGGCGACGCCAACGATTTCGAACGGGCGGCCGTCAATTTCGATTTCGCGGCCGATGGGATCAAGGCCGGCGAAAAGCTTCGTGGCCAGATCTGAGCCGATCATCGTGACCATCGCGCGATGAAGATCATCTGCTCCGGAGATGTAACGACCGGATGCCGGCTCTTCGACGTCAATATCGGCCATATCCGCGGAGACGCCCCGGATTTCGGTGTCATCGATGCCCTGGCCGTTGGCGCGGACTTTCCCGGTTGTATCCACTTCGACGCCCTGCCGCAGGGGCAGCTTCAAGTTGTCGCGTAGCGCCTGGTAGTCGTCGAGCGTGATCAGCTTGTTGCGGCGGGTGGCTTTGACGTACTCATCCACCTCGGTGATGATCGGGAAACGCGCGACTACGAAGACGTTGGAGCCGAGGTTCGCGACGCGCTCGGCGATGTAGCGATTCACCCCGGAGATCAGCGCAATTACGATGATGAGCGTGGAAACCGAAAGGATGATCCCGAGAAGCATGAGAAACGAGCGGAGTTTGTGAGCGCGCAGCGTTTCGAGCGCGACGCCGATCGGCTCGCGCAGCGACACTACGCGGTTCTTGCGCACGTCATCCATGCCACTTAGTTTACGCTCGGGAGGCACAAAAGGTTTCGACCAGAGGGCAGGAGCGTTGCTTTTGCTTGGTAGAGTATCTATTCGTATCGAAGCGCGACCATGGGATCGACCTTCGTCGCCCGCCGCGCCGGCACGTAGCAGGCAAATAGGGCAACGAGAACTAACAGGATCGCCACAACCGCAAACGTCGCGGGATCGCACGCGCTCACAGAAAACAGCAAGCTAGACATCAATCGCGTCAGCCCGATCGAGGCCGCGAGACCGATCGCGACACCTGCGCTCGCGATCTTCATTCCCTCCTTCAGTACCATCCGCAAGACTTCGCCACGTTGCGCGCCGAGGGTCATGCGAATCCCTATCTCGCGGGTGCGCTGCGCCACCGAATAAGATATCACGCCGTAAATTCCAATCGCGGCGAGTATCAGCGCCAAACCACTGAACAATCCGAGCAGGCGGAGCGTGATTCGACGCGTCGAGATTGAATTACTCACGATGTCGTTCATGGTCGATATTGCAAAGATCGGCTGATCCTTATCGACCGCTGCCACCTCAGCACGAATGGCTGAGGTCAGGGCTGCTGCGTCCACCGACGACTTCACGATCAAATCCATGTCGCTCGTTGGGCTCTGGCGGAGCGGGATGTAAACTTCAAGGCGCGAGGGATTTGCCAGGCCGTAGAGCTTTGTGTCACCCACCACGCCGACAATCGTGATCCAATCGTTTTTGTCATCCGGATGACCGAACATAAAGCGCTTGCCGACCGGATCGTCGTTGGGAAAAAAGCGCCTGGCCACGAGGGAGTTGATCATTCCGACGAGCGGAGCGTTTTCGTTGTCGGCGTCGGTGAACTTTCGCCCGCGCAACAACGGGATTCCGAGCGTGCTGATGTAGTCAGGGCTTACGGTATGACCATCCGGATGCGGAAAATTTCCGGGCGTTGGCGCGGCCATCCCTTCGATGGTGATATCGCTACGCGAGTGGTCGTCCGTCAGCGGGATGTCCGTGCCGACGGCGGCATCTTGAACGCCTGGCAACGCTCGAACGCGGTCCAGCACTTGCTGCCAGAAATTGAGGACTGCCGAAGCTTTGGAATACTGCTGCGTTCGCAAATCCATTTCCATGATCAGGTCGCGGTCGGCCCGGAAGCCAGGATCCACTTCCGTCAGCCGGTATAAACTCCTCATCATCAGCCCTGCTCCCACAAGAAGAATCAGCGCCAGCGAAGTCTCGGTGATGGCAAGCGCGCCGCGCAATCTGTTTTGCGTCGCGCTCGCGCTCGAGGTTCTTCCTCCTTCCTTCAATTCCGAATGAACGTCCGACCTCGCCGGGTACATTACCGGAGCCAACCCGAAAATGAACGCTGCGAGCACTACCACGCCGGCCGCAAAAAAAAGTACCGGGCCATTCAAATCCAAGGTTGTACCTGAGAGCATGTTCGCTGAAATGAATTTTCCAATCCCGCGAATGCCGGCAACTGACAATGCCAGACCCAAGACGCCGCCTAGAAATGCAAGAACGAGGCTTTCGGTGAACATTTGCCGAACTAT
Organism: uncultured Acidobacteriota bacterium; assembly: GCA_963803835.1. GTDB lineage: Bacteria > Acidobacteriota > Terriglobia > Acidiferrales > UBA7541 > Palsa-147. Next base: position 66,325 of record CAWDOI010000005.1, read on the forward strand.
GCGGCTACGGCTCGCGCCAAGAGCGATTCGCAAGCCAATTTCTTTGGTACGCGCGGCGCCGCGCGCCAAAAGCAAATTAGCCACGTTCGCGCACGCAATCAGCAGGACGAAACTCACCGCGCCGAAAAGAATAAGAACAGCCGTGCGCGTCTGACCCAACATTTTGTCGCGAATCGGCATCAGCGATACGCCGAACTGATCGTTGCTCTGGGGATAGGCTTTCCCGAGCCGCTCCGCAATCCCCTCCATCTCCGCACCCGCTTGCGCGAACGTCACTCCTGTCGCGAGTCGCGCAACGACAGACATATCACCGCGCTGGCCGCGACCCATCGCATCAGGATTGTTCGTCAACCAGACGCCAGTCGGCACGATCACGTCCGTTTTATCGAGCGAGCGAAAATTCGGGGGCAGCACGCCGACAATCGTGAAGCTGCTGCCATCGAGCGTGATTGTCTTGCCGACGGCGTTCGGGTCGCCTCCGAGGTGGGATTGCCACAGCTCGTAGCTGAGCATCAGCACTGGCGGCGTGCCCGGCTTTTCCTCTGAAGCGTTGAAGTCGCGGCCGAGGAATGGACGAATGTCCAACATCGAAAGAAACGTGGGTGAAACAGCATCGCCACGGATGTATTCCGGCTGCGCAACGCCCGCCATATTGAATCCAACTTCCTCAACCGCGGCCATCTCCGAAAACGTACGGCTCGCAGTTCGCCAGTCGAGAAAGTTTGGATATGACACGCTGACGGTGCCAACTCTGGGCGTCGTCTCGTTCAACACGATCAGATGCGATGCGTCCCTATACGGAAGTGGGCGCAAAAGCACCGCATAGACCACCGAAAAAATCGCGGTGTTCGCGCCGATGCCCAGAGCCAGCGTGAGAACAGTGACGACCGTGAATCCGGGAGCTTTACGGAGTGTGCGAAGAGCGTAGCGGACATCTTGTGCGAGAGTTTCGATTAAGTGTGTTCCGCGAGCCTCGCGGCATTCCTCTTTGATTAGTTCGGAGCCGCCGAACATGAGGCGCGCACGGCGGCGCGCTTCGGTGATCGGATGTCCGGAGTGAACGAATTTATCGACCTGCCGCTCGAAATGAAAGCGCAGTTCGTCGTCAAGTTCATTCTCGACGGCGTCGCGCCGAAACAGGGCGCGCAGGCGAATTAAAAGATCACTTAGCATTTTCACTGCGTGAATCGATGAGCACGAACATTTTCCTAAGCCGTCTCCAGAACTTGGGCGACGGCGGCCGCCAACTTCTTCCATTCGCCCTCTTCCGCTTCGAGCTGCTTCCGTCCATTTTTCGTGAGCTCGTAAAACTTCGCGCGGCGATTGTTCTCGGAGGCTCCCCATTTCGACTTGATCCAGCCGCGACGCTCGAGGCGATGCAGCGCGGGATACAGCGATCCCTGCTGGACTTGAAGAACTTTGTCCGAGACCTGATGGATGCGCTCGGAGATGGCCCAGCCGTGCTCGGGCCCGAGTGCGAGCGTCCTCAGGATCAGCAAGTCCAACGTACCCTGAGGAAGATCGATGCGCTGATCTGGCATGTGCTCCCCTTCTGCTTCTACAGGGGAGGATACAAAATCTCTTGTCGAAGCGCAAGGGGACATTCAGGCTTCGCGAAGGTGGAGTTCCCGCACGCTCGATTGTTGAGAATCACGCGTCGGAGCTAAGAACTGCAGAGGAAAGTCAGCTACGAGAAAACGACTACGAAGGGCACTTTCATTTTGACGCGTCGGCGAGCAAAGGCCATGACTCCGAACCAGCCGCGGCAACCTAGCTAACTGAATGTGGGTGAAGCTTAAGATGAATTCTTAGGTGGCGCCGCGCGAGCGAAAGAGATGAACAATGAAGAATACAAGAGCCAAGACGAGCAGGATGTGAATGAACGCGCCCACGATGTGAAACGTGAGAAACGCAATCACCCAGATGACCGCAAGAAAAGCGGCGAGAACAAGGAAAGCGTAGCGCACGATTCACCTCAGCACGGATGCTATCACGATTCGCGCGGGCCGTTCATGAGCGCGGACCTCGCGACAAAAGCGTATCGCGCCGGTGCGCGAGTTCGTTCACGTGAGAATAAAGATCAGCGAGAACAGCACGGCAATTACGAGACCGACGGCAACCAACAGGTCCCCAGCGCCGCCAATCAGCAGGTGCCGGCTAATGATCGGGCCAGCGAATCCGGTTGCGCCAGGCGGTCGTTCATAGGGGGCTTTCAGCCTGTAACCCGTCCAGGTTATTCCTCCGCCAACGAAAATGCAGAGGAGCGAATAGAGATAGTGCCTACCGTTCAACCCTCATTTAGATGGAGCGCGTACGGATGTAATTTCATATTCCCTTAATCATGGTGACACTGACTGTTCGTTTCGCGCCGCTTCATTTTGGAGGCGTAGGGATTAAGTAACCGATCGCAAGGCGGACAGATTCGCGATTCAAGCCCGGAGATGGGGCAATTCGAACATGAAAATTACCGAGAACAATAAAACTGTGGCGGAAGCGTGTGGGAGTCGAACCCACCACTCGACCCGCGAAGGGCCGAATCGCCGGCTTTGAAGGCCGGGAGGATCACCGGACCCCTTGCGCCTCCGAAGCGAGTATAAGTTCGACGCGAGAAGCGTTCAACTCTTCGGCGGGCCTTCGGTGATGCGTTTGCGCGCGATTTCGAGCAAGCGCGGATGCGTGCAGACTTCATAGTATGGACGCGGCCCCGGTAAACCGATTTTCCCGCCTGGAAGCAACTGCCGCACAGCTCCCTTGCGCACCACGATTGGCTCGAGAGCGCTGGCGATTGGCAACTCTCCAAAATAAAGCTGAACGCGTTCCTTGCCCCAGGGCAGCGTAAACGTTCCCGCCATCGGAGCCAATGAGATTTCGCGCGAAAGCTTTTGAAAGCCTTCTTCGTTCAGTTCGATTCCATTTAGATTGTAGCGAACGAGCAGCTCTTCGCCTTCGTCCTCCACCGCGTCTTCCATTAGCGTCTGGACGAGGAACACGTTGAACGGCGATGGATTGTGAGCGAAAAGCCGCCGCGCCATCTTCGAGCAGCTCGAAAGCCGATCCGACAAATTCAGCGCCTTCGAAATCATGATGCGCGAGTCGCCGTCCATCCACAGAGACGGCGCCGAATTCTGGAATGCGACGCCAAGGCCGAGTTCGAGGCGCGGCAGGTCGCTTGATTCCGCGCGGATGTTGTACGCCGCGGTTGCCGCAAGAATTTCTCGCGCGAGAACGCAGGCTTTTGCGACGGCGTGCTGCGTCGCGCGCGTGGATTCCGTCTCGTAGATGGCGAGAATGATCGCATCGCCTTCGATGAAGACCTTCGCAGCGCCGTGACGGCTGAGAAGCCGCTTCACCGGCTCGTGCAGGTTCATGCTGAAATGCGAAGCCGGATTAAGCCCGCGTGCGAGCAAATCCTTGGTGATGCCTGTTGAGCCGCGAACGTCGGCTTTGATCACAGCGTGAGAAACGACAGCGTCGGCTTCCTTACGGACTTCGGCCGGGAGCACCAGCTCGTACAGGCTGTTGTTGATGCGTGAGAGCTCCCGCGAATGCTCCGAGCGAACGAGATTCACGCGCTCGATCCAACCGCTAACATGTAAATAATTGCGGCGATCGCGGCGAAGACGCGCCAGGTCTTCGGCGAAGCGAAGCGCCGTCGAGCGCGTCTCCTCGGCCGAAATTCGCCGGATCATGCGTGCGGAATCCTGGAGGCGCTTGATCGAAAACTTCCGCGCCGGATATTGCTCGAGAATTTGCTCGACGCGCTTTTGCTCTTCGCTGATCACAAGCGCTTTCTTCAACTGCTGCAAGTGAACGGGCGGGCAGTAATCTCGATACAGACTTCGCGCCTCGTAACCAGCCAAAACGTGAACGAGCAGATCGCGTTCCTCAAGCCGATGCACAAATTCACTAAGGAGCCGGTCTCGAATCTCGGGCGCAGTATCGTCTTCCCCGTTTGCGGTGCGCGAATCAAACAGGCGCCGAATATTCTCGGGATCGTTCAGATAGTTACCAATGCGGCTGCGGTATTCGTCCGTCAGAAATTCCATCTTCTGCTTCGAGGATTCGATGGAAGGAGCAACTTCTTGCAGGCTCAGTTCAAGTGCGTCAATGCGCAGTTTCAATTCGTCGGCTTCGGCATGTTTCTCTGACGAAGCCCCGCGCCGCTTCCAAGGCCAATGAAACGAATCGCCGCCGCCGTCCATTTTCCGCCGAAGCTCCTCCTGCTGCTCTTCTAGTCGAAAGAGTTCGGCGCGCAACGAGCGGGCTTGCTCCATTAATTGCTCGTAGGATTGCTGCGTCTGGCTCAGTTCTTCGGCGTTGTCGTCAACCAAAACGAATTCGCGAACCAATCCGAGAAGAAGCTCGTCGAAAACTTCGAAACGGTCCGGGTCACGGCTGAAATTCCCAAGTAGAACGTAGTGCTCAAGAAATACCGTCTCGTCGCTGCCGTCCTCCACGAAAAGCAGGCGATTTTTCAATAGGTCGTACATCGCGCCGTAATCGTCCCCGAAGAGAGCGCGTCGGGCCTTCGCAAGCGTCGTGTCATCAAGATCGCGAATAATCTGAAAAAGAGTTTGGCCCACTTGACGGTAGATGTTCTTGCGGTCGGCCTGGAGCTCCGCGATGCGCGCGCGCATCACGTGCGCCTGTTCGCCGTGTTCGAAGTGCACACCGCGCGAATGGATCCAATCTTTGCACTCGACGATCAAGCTCGAAAGCTGATTCGTAATCTCTCCGAGAAGATATTTCAAGAGCGAGATTCGATACAGCAGGTCCACTTCGATGTTCTGCGAGAACTTGGAGCGCGTGAGCGAAATCTGAAGCAGCTCGGAAAGCTGTTTCTTGAATGATGCCGTTTCGGGCGTGGCCGATTTTCGGCCATGTTCCCAGAAGATGTTTAGATTTGCCGTCTGGCGAATCAGGTCAAGAAGGTAGCGGCGCGCAAAGTCCGCGAACACCGGGCTCAGAAACACATCAAAGTGAATGTTATCGATCCCAATGTTGAGGGATTGCAGGCGAATTTCGGCCGAGTACGGCTCGAGCTTCATCCGAGCCGGTTGCGTAGGTGAAGGCGCGATCGGAGCGTCAGGCATTTTGAGCGCTTCTGGCAATCAAAATTTCACTGTAGCAGAATGAGACGGAGGCGCAACCGCGGTGGGCGAGACGGTTAATGGCGAGATCCGAACTTCGTCTTCAGCGGGGACATGCCTTCATATCGCACCCAGCGGCAAGCGCTGCACCCGGACTGCGCGTTTCGGTGTCTTCTGCGAGCGACACGATCCGCAGGCTCCGCCACGGCCAATGATGCCTGTGATCCGATTGGCCGCAGCCGTCCTGTTGCTAATGGTGTTTCTGTGGCCGTTGGTGGCGGATTTGGTACGCGAGATTGCCCGCTGGATTCGTTGAAGCGCGCAACGCAGCGTGCAACGCGATTATCGTTCAATCAAACGCGGCCGAGCACATTGTCCGGATCAGAAATGCGAATTCGCCGGCTATCTTCGTCCACGTGCTCGAGGTCAATCTGCACCACCGGCCATTCGCTGCGCAGCGTCATTCTCTCCGGCCATTCCACGATAACGATCGCGGGCGTTGCAAACAGGTCTTCCACGCCGAGCGTTTCAAAATCGCGAAAATCCCCGATGCGGTAGAGATCGATGTGATAGACGCGCACGCTGTTGTGGTAATTGTGAACGAGAGTGAATGTCGGGCTGGTGACATCTTCCTCGCGAGCGGCGCCGAGCCCGGAAACTATCCCTTTCGTCAGCGTCGTTTTTCCCGCGCCCAGTTGGCCGCGAAGCAGAATCAGCAAGGGTGGCTTCAACCGCGCACCTAATTCCCTTCCGGCGCGAATCGTGTCGTCGGCGGAGTGCGTCACCCAATCACGCGCGGGCATGTGCCAACTCAGCGACGAAGTGCGAATAGGCCCGCGGAATCGCGCGAATCAAATCTGTCGCCATTAGGGGAATCTCGCCGATTTCCCGGGCCGCCAAATCTCCGGCCAGGCCGTGCAAATAAACCGCCAGGCAAACCGCAGATGTCCAATCCTGCCGGCCATGCTGCGCGAGAATTCCGGCGAGCATGCCCGTCAAAACATCGCCCGTCCCGCCCTTGGCCATCCCCGGATTGCCGGTGGAATTCACCCAGACGTCGCCTGCAGGCGAGGAGACTACCGTTTCATGCCCTTTCAGGACCACCGTCGCTTTAAACTCGGTGGCAGCCGCCCTTGCGACGTCGATCCTGCATCGCTGGACGTTTGGCACCGAACTTCCGATGAGCCTCGCCATCTCCCCGGGATGAGGAGTAATCACGAGCGAATCGCATTTATGGGCGGCAAGCTCCGTTTTATGACCCGCAAAAGCGTTAAGTCCATCCGCATCGAGCACGGTCGGAATCGGATTCTCGCGAACTACTGCGCGCAGAAATTGCTGAGTGTCTGCGTCGGTGGATAGTCCGGGCCCGATGGCCGCTATCGCCTTACCACGGAGTAAGCCCGCGAATCGGTTGTTTTCGAGTGACTTTGAGCTGATTGATCCGGCGTCCGTCGCGGCGAGTGACTCGGTCATCAGCTCTGGCACCTGCCCGGAAACGACGGGCAGGCACGGCTCGGGCGTCGCGACGGTTACCAATCCGGCCCCGGAGCGGAGCGCGGCCCAACCAGCCATCACGGCGGCGCCTGTCTTCCCCACCGAGCCCGCCACCACGAGCGCATGACCGAAATCGCCTTTATTCACGTCGGCTCGTCGACCCAAGTCGAATCCCGAAATTTCTCCGGGCTCGAGCCATCGAACTTTTGAATCCGAGCATTCTTCCACCAGCGCGCGAGGCGAACCGATAGGAACGACAATGAGCCTGCCAACCTTTTGCGACGCAGGATGGAGAAGTTGCCCGATCTTGGGCGCCGTAAACGTGATGGTCACGTGTGCATCCACCGCTGGCCCGGCGATCTCGCCGACATCGGCGGACAGCCCCGACGGAATGTCGACAGCTACGATGCGCGCCGCAGTGCGGCGTGAATTGATATCGTCAATCACGCGAGCGAGCCAACCTTCTACTGGACCTCTCAAACCCGTTCCGAACAGCGCATCAACTACGATGTCCGCTCGCGCAAGAATCTTTTTTGCGTCCGGCCAATCGCCGGCCATGCGCGCGAAAGCGATCTCTCCGCCCGCTCGACGATAGCGATCGAGATTGACACCGGCATCGCCGCGGACTTCCTCCGGTCCGGTGCACAGAATCGCAACCGGACGTGCGGCGCACGTCCGCAACAGTCGCGCGATCGCGAATCCGTCGCCTCCGTTGTTTCCCTTCCCGCACACGACTACGATTGCCAGGCGATCCAAATTCGCAAAATTCTTTACGAGATAATCGACCACACCCGCGGCCGCATTCTCCATGAGCTGCAAACCCGAGATGCTGTACCGCTCGGTCGAGATGCGGTCAACTTCTCGCATTTGTGCGGCTGTGAGGGCTTTCACGGGTCTACACCAAGTGGATCGGGTCGTTATAAAACAGGCAGGAATTCTCGCGGCGCGAAGGCATCACAGCATCCATCCGCCGCTCACGTTGAGAACCTGGCCGGTAATGAAATCGGCCTCGTCGCTAGCGAAGAATTTAACCGCAGCTGCCACATCTTCCGCCGACGGCGGCCGGCCAATCGGCGAACGCGTGTCGCGAATTCGCCGAGCCTCATCGAGCGTCAAATCCTTTTCATCCACATTCGACGGGTTGATGACATTCACGGTGATGCCGTGCTTCGCCTCTTCGATCGCGAGCGACCGCGTGAATGAGACCACAGCGGCTTTCGCGGCCGCATACGCGGAAATAGTCGCCTGGCCAAACGCGCGCTCCGCACCTACGGCTCCCATATTGATAATCCGACCCCAATGCTGGCGGCGCATCACTGGCAGGACGGCCTTGCTCATGTAGTAAGCGCTGAAAAGATTGGACGCGACGACGCGCTGCCATTCTTCGTGCGTGGTCTCGACGACCGGCTTCCAATAGAACGTGCCAACATTGTTCACTAGAATATCGAGGCGGCCAAAGCGTTCCACAGCCGTATCGGCGAGAAACTGCACTTTATTGGAGTCGGTGGCATCGGCCTCAACAGCGAAGCATTCCGCACCGAGCGACTGAATCTGGCGCAACGTATTCTGTGCGGCGCTCTTATTCGTGCGATAAGAAATGGCAACGCGAACGCCTTCCCGCGCCAAACTGAGCGCGATGCCCTTGCCGATGCCCCGGGTGCCTCCCGTAATGAGCGCACATCGCTGCCGAAGCGCCACGCTACCTCCTCAAGAATTTCCGTCAGTATAAGTGAATCGTGTCGCCAGCCCTAGCTTGTTCGCCCACCGCTCACACATAGGCGCGCAACAACCACCGTCATGTCGTCCGCCTGCTCGGGCGTTCCAGCCCACTGTTCCGCAGAGTCAATCAAGCTCTCAGCCATTCTCTGTGGCGCTGCGTCGCGATGCCGAAGGATTTCATCGGTGAGGCGCGGCGTCCCGAATTCTTCGCCGTAAACATTCTCCGGTTCGAATAATCCATCGCTAAACGCGACCAAAAGGCTATCCGGCGGCGCCTCGATTGTAACTGACTCGTATTCGGCTTCATCGAAAAGTCCCACAACCGTCCCGCCAGCGTCGAGCTTGGTTACTTTTCCGTCGGCCACAAAGACCGGCGCGCAGTGACCGGCGTTCGTGTACTCGAGTTTTCGCGTGCTCGAATCAAATACGGCGTAGAAGAACGTGGCATATCGGTCGTCGGAAGTGTTGTGGAATAAATGATGGTTCAAGCGACTCACGAGCTGCGCGGTGCTGCAGTTCGCATCTAGTACCGCCTGGCTACGAAGCGCGGCCTGAAGGCTCGCCATGAGCAAAGCTGCTGAAATTCCTTTTCCGCTGATGTCGGCGATGGCGATGCCAATCCTGCATGGGCTCAAGCGAATGAAATCGTAGTAGTCGCCGCTGACAACTCGGGCCGCCCTGCAGATTGCAGCGAGTTCGACGCCCTGCACCTGCGGAATCGACTGAGGGAAGAGTTGCTCCTGTACTTCGCGGGCGATCGAGATTTCATTTTCGAGCCGCTGACGCTTCCTCTGCTCTTCGATCAGCTCGCTGATCGAGCTAGTCATTTCATTAAACGACTCGCCGAGAGCGCCGAGTTGGTCGCGCCGCTGCACTCGGACGCGATGCGTGAAATCCCCGCGCCGGATAAATCGAGTGGACTCGTAGAGGTCGGCGACCGCGCTGGTGATCCGCCGCGTCAAGACAACACCGGTGATGAGCGCGCCGGCTTCTAGTACGAGGAAAATCACGGCGGTGACAACCAAGATCAGCGTCAGGAGCGGACCGAAATCGCCGAGCGACGCAAATAGCCTCTGATTCAATCGCGATGGCCGGGCGGAGAAAGCAGCCAGAACAGGGATCGTTCCTCTATCGCCGTCCTGCGGGTCAAGGAGAATTGCTTGCCACGTGAAACCGCCAGTCACAACAGAGTCGAACCAGTTTGCGCGCGCCCCGACCTTTCGCCGCCGGCTCGTCAATTCCCTAGCGGGAACGAAATCGCGGTTGTCAATTGACATGCGCAGGCCTTGGGATCGCGGCCCATCCGCCGGCCGGAGAATCGTCAAGTTGATCGGGCCAAGCTCGGAATTGAGGTCGTCGAGCATCTCGGAAGTGACCGGAACTGAAAGCGAGAGTGGAAATGACATTTTCGGTAAATCAACCAGGGTCGTGCATCGCAGCCAGAGTTCGTCGTTGATCTCTACCATTCCCGCAAATCGGCGCCGATTGCCCTCTCCCCACTTTTCGAGGAGATGGTTGGTGCGTTCCGCTTCCACGCGCAGACCCGGCAAGTCTCCCGACTCGCCAGCAATGACGGCGACCACATCGGGACGGATCAGGAGCGTGAAGGGATCGCTCGTCTTGCCTCGCGACGCCTCCTGCACCACCGCTGACTTAATCGCTCGCGACGCTCCCTGCAACGCAGCGATTCTCTCTTGAACATCGTCGCGCAAAATGTGCGCGCCGAACTGCATGTAGATCAGATACAACCCGAGCGATGCCATCGTCAGCAGCAGCACAACCGGGACGACCGCAATGAATAGATAAGCGACGATGAGCCGATTTCGTAGGCTCCAGAGCAGTTTCGTGCGGACCCATGGTGTCAGGCGGAACAGCGCGTAGACGATCGTGAGAATGAACAGGAATCCGAGAAAACCGGAGAACGGAATTGCGATGCCGATCGCCCCGGCGGCCTGTGAGAGAACATACGCGGTCGCAACGACAACGGCAGCAACATCATAGGGCGACAGCCGCCGCCAGAGCGCTCGAATACGAAGCATGGAGAACCGGGACATGAAGAGTCATTGTGACGCAGACGGGCGGCTGCGCTCAACAGCTTCGCACAAACTCTGTGATCGACTTCCGCAGCCCACCGAAAATCAAGGGAGGGCGAAGATCTCAGCGATTCAAAGATTTCTGTACTCGACTGTGGGTGCGACCGTAGAAGAAATACACGAACATTCCGATCGCGAGCCAGATCAAGAGGCGCAGCCAAGTTGCGAGCGGCAAAGCAACCATCAGTGCACCCGAAATCAGGATGCCCATAATTGGAACGAAAGGAACCCACGGGCATGTAAACGGCCGCGTCATCTCCGGGCGGCGCACGCGGAGAATCCAAATGCCGGCACATACGATCACGAAGGCAAGCAGCGTTCCGATGCTCACCAACTCACCGAGGACGGCGATCGGAATCATCGCAGCGAACACGGCCACACAAATTCCAACGACCATGCTCGACAGATAAGGCGTACGGAATCGAGGGTGAATTTTGCTGGCCCAAGGCGGGAGAAGTCCGTCGTTCGACATCGAATAAAATACACGCGATTGCCCGAGGAGCATCACTAGCATGACCGTGCCGAGCCCAAATATCGCTCCGAGTTTTACGAGAAAGCTTCCCCACCTCACGCCCGGCACAGCATCAATGCCGATAGCAACCGGGTCCGAAACATTCAATGCGGTATAAGACACCACGCCGGTCAGCAGCCCCGAGACCACGATGTACAGGATCGTGCAGATCACGAGCGAGCCGAGAATACCGATGGGCATGTCTTTCTTCGGATTGATCGCTTCTTGCGCTGCGGTCGAAACGGCGTCGAATCCGATGTACGCGAAAAAAATCACGGCCGCACCACGCGCGATTCCCGACCAACCGAATTGTCCGAATGTGCCCGTATTTGGCGGAATAAACGGATGCCAGTTCGCCGTAAAGTGGCTCGGATTCTTGAAGAAATAGATTCCCGTCACACCGATAAAAATGAGCACTATGGAAACTTTGATCATCACGATCGCGGAATTCAGGTTTGCGGATTCCTTGATGCCGATGATGAGAACTGCCGTCACCGCGATAATGGCGAGAAACGCCACAAGATCGAAATACGCGGTCATATGGGGCAAAGAATCGGGATTTATTCCGCTCGACGCCAGCGTGTCTTTGATTCTATCGAAGTGCTCCCAGTGACCGTTGTATTGAACAAGCGGCTCACCGTACGCGCTCGTGAATTGAGGAGGAATGCGGATCCCGAAATCCTGGAGAAAGCTGAGCATGTAACCGCTCCAGCCGGAAGCAACCGTCGCCGCGCCGAACGCATACTCGAGAATCAGATCCCAACCGATGATCCAGGCGACGATCTCGCCCAGCGTCGCGTAACCGTAGGTGTAGGCCGAACCAGCGATCGGAATCAGCGAAGCGAACTCCGCGTAGCAGAGTCCCGCGAACGCGCAGGCCGAACCCGCTAGGATGAACGAGAGAACGATTGCCGGGCCGGCGTACTTTGCGGCCGCAGCTCCGGTTAGAACGAAAATGCCGGCGCCGATAATTGCGCCGATTCCGAGCGACACCAAATTCACGGGACCGAGCGCGCGCTTGAGAGAATGCTCGCCTGTCTCCGACGCCTCGCTCATGATCGTGTTGATCGGTTTGGTGGCAAAGATCGAACCCGCCATCGAGTGCCTCCACAAACTATTCCTGGCCGGAGCTTCTAACCGCCAGTCACGCGCTCGTATATCTAAAGCCTTGACGCTCTTTCTATTTCTCGTGCGCTGCTACTAGATAGCACGCCGATTAAACTCGGCCAAGTGTACTGCGGTTTATACATCAACACCTCAATTTCGACAAAGAGTGCCGTGTTCAGGTTAAGAGCGGGAAGTATCTACCGCGCCCGCCAGCTCGTCATTATCTAACCCTGTGAGTAGCGAGCTTGCTTAGCAAGGCTCAAGAACTGTTCCGCGCGGCGAGCAGGATCGGGCGCCGATATCAAATCGCGGATCACGGCGATGGAATCCACGCCCGCTCGATACACTGCCTCGGCGTTCTCCAAAGTGATGCCGCCGATTGCGACGACCGGCTTGGAAGTCAGCTTGCGAACCTGACGCACGAAGTCCACACCTACGACAGGATCAGGATTGCTTTTTGAGGCCTTCGGATAAATCGGGCCCACCGCGACATAGTCAGCCGAAGTCTTTATCGCCGCTTCGAACTGCGCGAGGTTGTGCGTGGAAACGCCAACCCAGCGCTCGTCGCCACAAATCGCCCGGGCATCTTCAACCGCGATGTCCTCCTGCCCGATATGCGCGCCGTCCGCGCCGCACAGCGAGGCAATATCAGCGCGGTCATTGACGATGAACCTCGCACGCCCGCGGGAGAGAGCAATCAGGCGAGCGCAGTCCGCGCACACAACGCGAGAGGAAGCCCCCTTGTTGCGGTATTGAATTAATTCGACGCCGCTCGAGGCAAGCGCCTCCGCGATTGAGAAGACCCGGTCGCCCGCCAGTTCTGCATCGAGAATCGCGTAAAGACTCGGAAACATGTGCTCCGGATTTACTTCGCAGCGAACGTGGCCGTCTTATCCAGAAAATGCGTATCGAATTTTCCCGCGATGAAATCCGGATCGGAAAGAATCTTGTAGTGCAGAGGTATGCTCGATTTTATTCCCTCGATTACAAATCCCTCGAGGCCGCGCCGCATCCGCGCCATCGCTTCGCTGCGGTCATGCCCATGCGCGATCAGTTTAGCAATCAAGGAATCGTAATAAGGCGGGATGACGGCATCGGCGTATACGGCTGTATCGACGCGAATTCCCGGGCCGCCAGGCACTCGAAACGCAGTTATCCGTCCAGCCGAAGGCGCGAAGGTTTCCGGATCTTCGGCATTAATTCTACATTCCATCGCGTGACCGCGAAATTCCACTTTGCCGACGACATCGGCGAGATGGTCGCCAGCCGCAACGCGGATTTGGGACTTGACGAGGTCAATCCCGGTAACCATTTCTGTGACGGGATGCTCGACCTGAATTCGAGCGTTCATTTCGATAAAATAAAGCTTTCCGGTCTCATCGCGCAGAAATTCCACCGTGCCGGCGCTCGAATATTTCACGGCCTTCAGCGCCGCGACAACCCTCTCACCCATTTCGCGACGCGTCTTCGCGTCCAGGATCGGCGAGGGCGACTCTTCAATCACTTTCTGGTGGCGGCGCTGGATCGAGCATTCGCGCTCGCCGAGATGGATCAGTTCGCCATAGCTATCTCCGAGTATTTGAAATTCGATATGGCGCGGTCGCTCGATGAGCTTTTCAAAATAAACATCAGGCGAACCAAACGCTTGCCGCGACTCCGCGCGAGCCGTCTGAAAATGGGAGATCAACTCCGCGGCGCTGGTTACGACGCGCATCCCGCGGCCTCCGCCGCCTTCGGCCGCCTTGATCATGATCGGATAGCCGAGTTCAGCGGCCACCTTCTTGGCTTCGTCCTCTTCGGCCACGATTCCGTCACTACCCGGAATCACCGGCAGCCCCGCCTCCGCCATGGCCTTCCGTGCTTTATCCTTTTCGCCCATCAGGCGAATGTTTTCGGAAGACGGTCCGATAAAAGCGATGTGCGATGCTTCGCAGACCTCGGCGAAGTTTGCATTTTCAGAAAGAAACCCATAGCCAGGGTGAATCGCGTCAACATTCGTTATTTCCGCGGCGCTAATGACGTGGGGGATATTGAGGTAACTTTCGCTGCTGCGCGGAGGCCCAATGCAGACTGCCTCATCCGCAAATCGGACATGCAAGGCGTTACGGTCGGCTTCGGAGTACACGGCAACCGTGCGGATGCCGAGTTCCTTGCAGGCCGAAATGATGCGTAGGGCAATTTCGCCCCGGTTGGCGATCAGGAGTTTTTGAAACATCTGGCTCGACGCGCCGGAGCGTCCGGACGCCTATTTCTTGCGCTGCGGATGGATACCAAACAAAGCTTCCCCATACTCGACAGGCTGGCCATTTTCCACGTAAATGCGCATGACTTCGCCGTCGGCATCGGATTCGATCTCGTTCATTAGCTTCATCGCTTCGATGATACAGAGCACCTGGCCGGACTTGACGCGGTCGCCAACTCGCACGAACGCCTCTTCGCCAGGGTTCGGCGAGGCGTAAAACGTTCCCACAATCGGCGATTTAACGACATGCAAATCGTCACCGCGCGCGGCATCCGCGGCCGATTCCTTCGCAGGCGCCGATTGAGACGCGACGGCCACAGATGGCGAAGCTATGACAATTTCGGGGGAAATTCCCGGGCGGAAAACGGGCACGGCATTGTGAGAGGCTTTCTTAAGACGAACCCGAAAGCCGCTCCGCTCGTATTCGAATTCCTCTAGGCCATGTTTGCTCATGAAAGCAAGCAGACGTTCGAGATCGGGGAGGTCGACGCTCTCAGTGTCAGTTGAAATATTCTTTCGGGCCTTCTTCGAATGCGCCATCAGAGCTCTAGAAATTCCTTGGGTGCGCTGGTGAGAACTTGAGCGCTATTTTCCGCCGTAACTCCGTCATCCCTGCGTACCACAACGTCATCCTCGATGCGAATTCCGCCGGCATTTTCGACATATATGCCGGGCTCGATTGTGACAACATTGCCAGCCACCAGCTTGGTTGTTTCACCGCGTCCCAGGCGTGGGGCCTCGTGGACCTCAATCCCCAAACCATGCCCGGTGCTGTGAGTGAAATACCGCGCCAGTCGGTGGCGGTGCAGAACGCGCCGGGCCGCCGAATCGACGTCTCCCGCGCTAACTCCAGGTTTCAGGGCCTGGATGGCCGCTTCCTGAGCACTGAGCACCGCCCCGTACCATTCGCGAACCCGGCGAGGCGCCCTCCCCACGAAAACGGTCCGCGTCATGTCGCTACAATAGCCGCGGAGTATAGCACCCAGATCAAGGACGACCAACTCGTTTTTGCCTATGGGCTTATCGGTGGGACGGGCGTGAGGCAACGCAGAGCGAGGGCCGGAAGCCACAATCGTTTCGAACGAGGCGCCGCTTGAGCCGCGACGCCGCATGCGGTATTCAATCTCGGCTGCGAGCTCATTTTCGAGCACTCCGGGGCGAATTAGCGGCAGTAGGTCGGCGAAAACAGCACTCGCGAGTTCGGCTGCCTCCTTCATCGCCTGAATCTCCTCTGGGTCTTTCACGCCACGGAGGCTGGAGATTAGACCGGGGTCCCTCCGCAAGCGGACGCGGGTCCCAGCGGCCTTCCGCAGCACCGCAAACTGGGCGACGGTGACCTGCCCAGGCGAATAGAAAACCGCTTTGCGCACACGCGATTGTGACAGTAGCCCTCCAGCTTCGGCGAAAAGAGGTTTGCGGGCGATCAGCACTTCGACGCCCGACGTCTCCTGGCTGGCCTGAATCGTGTAGCGGCTGTCCGTGATGAGCGTCGATTCGCCGCACGAGACAATCAGAAGCGCATTGCTTCCCGAGAAGCCGCATAGATAGCGAATATCCGGGAGATGCGAGACGAGGATTGCGTCAGCGTGTAGCCCAGAAAAACGAATCCGGAGCCTTTGTTGCCGGCTCCGGAGTCCGTAATCGGTAAGATTGTTATTCGTCAACTAGTTCGGAAGAATTCGGGGCGTCAGGAAGAAGAGCAATTCCTGAGAAGTCGAGCTAACCGTCGTGTTGCGGAAGAGATTGCCGATAATCGGCAGACTTCCGAACAGAGGAACCTGGGAAACGGCCGTTTGCTGGTTCGAGACGATGATGCCGCCGATCACAACGGTGCCACCATCGCTGATGGTCACACGAGTGTCTTCTTCCTGCGTGTCAATCGCCGGGATGCCTTCGACGCGCGGGATGGCCTGATCGATCTGATCGTTCGTCACCTTGACGTCCATGAAGATCGTGCCTTCAGCTGTAATCTGAGGAGTGACTTCGAGCTGAAGCACGGCATCCACGAACTGAACCGAGATGGTGTTGTTGACGATGGTCTGGACAGGGATTTTTGTACCCTGTTTCACCTGGGCTTTCTGGTTGTTCTGCGTGATCAATCGAGGCTTTGAAATCAGCTTGCCGACGCCCTTTGACTCAGCCGCATCAATAATGAGATCGAGGGCGAAGTTACGCGACGTGAATCCGTACGAAATTCCGCTCGTCGGTGCGGATGCGCCAAGACCGACGCTCAACGGCATCTGAGATCCCGTCGAGGAACCAGTGCTGACGATTAGTGGAGGAGTCGGGAGCCCAGGCCCACGGGTGAGTTCACTGATTCCAACGCCCTGATCGCCGCCGAAAACGTTGTTGCGGCTTGCGGTACCTGCGGAAAACGCCCACTGCGTGCCGATCGCGCTAGCGAAGTTGCGGTTCGCGGCCACAACGCGCGCCTCAATTTCCACCTGCTGGGACTTACGGTCGAGTTGGCGGATGAGGTTATCCATCACGGGTAGGACGCTCGGAATGTCGCGAATGATTACCGTGTTCGAACGCGCGTCGCCGATGACATCGCCGCGCGAGGACGAGAACTTCCTTAACGTAGCGACAATCTCGTCGGACTTCGCGTAACTCAGCACGCGAGTAGTCGTAATGATGTCCGCGGCTTCGGCCTGCGCCTGCGACAATTCGTGCGCTTCCTGAGCTTCCTTCTTAATCGTGTCGCGAGTCGCAATTCTCAACACGTTGCCATCGAGCTGCTTCTCAAGATCGTTGTTGTGCAGGACGATATCAAGAGCCTGATCCCACGGCACATCGTCGAGCACGATTGTGAGGTTGCCCTTCACATTTGGGTCAACGACGATGTTTAGGCCGCTGATCTCATGAATTAGGCGGAAGAAATCGCGGAGGTCCACGTCCTTCAAGTTCACCGAAATCGGCTCGCCGGAATACCGTCCGGAAGGCGCGGGAGTCGTTGCTTGCTGCGCATCAGCCGCCTTTGCGGCATTCGTACCTGCGGGGCCCGGTGCGGCCACTGCCTTCTTGGTGTCAGGCTCGGAAGCCAATCCTGCGTTCGCTTGAGTCAAGCTGGCCGGCAAAGCCACCGACGGGGCCGATACGGGAGCCGAGTTCTGAGTTGTGTTGACCGAAGGCGAATTCGCATCCGTCGCGCCCTTTGTGGAACCCTTCGCAGCGCTACCGCCGACGAAATCGACGGTAACGGTGTTTCCCTTGGCGTTTACTGTGTATGGCGCAGTTGCGCGCAGTTCAATCACGACGCGGGCGACTTCGGGAGAAAATTGAGCCAACCGAATCGCTCGCACGGGTTCGAGGTTGCTCGCGATGCTACGATCCGACGTCTTTACCTGGGCACCCGCGAAATCGAGAACGATTCTATCGGGATGCGCAAGTCTCGAAACGTGGTACGTCAGCGGCGCGCTGCCTGCAACGTTAACTTCCGTGTCACCGCCTGACTGCTCGAGGCGAACGTGTTCGATTCCAGGGGCAGACGTATTCGAAGGCTTTGCATCCGTTACGGGGACATCGTCCGTGGACGCGGCCGGTGTCGCATTCAAACTTGTGCCGGCCACGACGAGAGTTAGTTCGGAAGTTCCGGCGCGTTCGACCTTCGGCTCGGCATCGGCGCTCATCCGAACCTCAACGCGCACGATTGGCTTTGCCCCGCCGTAAGAGAGCACGCGGTAGCCGGTCACCAACAGGGAGTCAACAGTCCGGGCGGACGTCGGCGCCGGGGCCGAGACGCCGCTCAGATCGAGCACAAACAACGAGCGGTTGGGCCTGCTCGTTGTGTACCCGAACGGACCAGTGGCCTGTGCGACTAGCCGCACCACGCCGTCCTTAACTTCGCTATTGAGCCGGACGACCGGCGCAGACTCAGCGCGCAGAATCCCACTCGTCGAAAAAAGGGTTGCCGCGAAAAGAAGGGCAAGTCCCCACGGTTGCCGTATCATCCTCATTGCTGCTCTCCTGCGCTCGCGTAGAGTCGCTTCGTAACTTCCCGTTCGACCGGCTTGCCAAATGCGTCCTTGGTCGATTCCCGGAAAACTACCCCATCCAAATTAATTTTTTCAACCTCGCCATCGTAGAGCCGATCACCTTCGCGGACGAAATAGACGCGTTGCTGAGGGTTGGAGACTACCGCAATCATACCTGATTGCGACTTTATCGCCCCATCCACCCGAATCGATGCGATTACCAACCCGGCCTTGCCTGGAGGCAAGTTCGCGCCGGTGCCCGTCTTCGAGACATTGAGCAAAGATTGGAAAGGATCTCGGCGGGCAGCAACTGTGGGCTGCCCCTCGGCCTTCGCCGCCGCCGCTTTGGGCTTGGTAGCGGTAGCTTGAGCCGCCTTGGCCTTATGCATTTTCTTGTGTGCGGCGTTTGGCTGCTGGGCCGGCGCGCTGCTTGCGGGCGGTGGCGCCTGCGCAGCCAAAGTCGACGCAAAGGCAAGCGCCATTCCTGCCACAACAATCGTGCTGGCGATCGAGTTCAAGAGTTTCATATCTCTATTATCCTGATTCCCTACCGCTTTTTTACCGGCTGAGTAGCCGCGGCCTGTTGCTGGCCCGGCTCGGTGAAAAATGTCGTTACAGTCATAGTTCCCGTTACGGACGTCCCCGGCGTCACAGGAAACTTCGTCGCTCCGCCGTTCTGCGCCAGTGCGTCGAACCTGAGATCACCCACATTGATGATGCGGGAGAGACGGCTCAACTTTCCGAAGAACTCCAACATCGAGTAATAGGGCCCATCCGCTTCGAGATCGAACGGCATTTCGAAGTGGTAATCCTTGGACACGACTGGCTTCGTGGTAATCCTGCGTAGCGAAACGCCAGAGGTGCTCGCCGCCGTCTGCAGCATGATAATGAACTGATCCACCTGTTTATCTTCAGGGACGATCGTCTGAAGCGTTGCAAGTTGCTTTTGCAAAGCATCCATTTCGCCCTGCAATTCAACGCGGCGCTGCTGGTAGACGCGCAGGTTCGCGACTTCATTCTCAAGCGGCTTCAATTGGGTCTTGGCGGCCTCAAGATCGGTGCGTACCCGCTGATTGGGGAACCCCGGAATCCAGAGGCCAAGAATTACGATCACAACTGCAAGGCCGAGATAGAACACGGCCTGCAGAGGCAAAGGCCAATCTCTGAACGGCGTCGCCATGTGTCTAGCTCCTGCCCCGCGGCGCAGGCGCAGCAGACGCCGCCGGGGCGCTCGCACCCTGCACAGTTTGCGAACTTGCGATTTCCGCAGTCATTGAGAAAGCGAATGTGGTTACCGATTTCACGATGTCGTTTTCCTTGGCTTCCTTGATTTCGACTTTGTCGAAATACCCGGAGCGCTTCATCTGGGTGAGGAAGTTGGCCACGGCGTTGACGGAACTAGCTTCGCCGTCAAACGTGATGGTGTTCCCCGCCTTGGTCATATCCGTGAGCCAAAGTCCGTCGGTGTGAGCGACGGTGTTGGCCACGTTCTGAAGCAGATCCTGGCCACCCGTCCGTCCCTTTTGCAACAGTTCAATCACGTTGATGCGCTGTTGCAGGACGGCCTTTTCGGCCTCGAACTGCGTCACCTGCTGCTTCACCTGTTCGAGACGCGCTCTTTCCGCCTCCAGCCGGTGGATTTGATCGTTCGTCGCGTCGAGATCTTTCTTCTGTGATGCGTACGTGACGAACAAAAAGACGAACGCCACGACGAGCGCGGCGATGAGCATTCCGATACGGAGGGTCGCTTCGACCGGAACCGACTGCTTTGCGGCCCGCGGACGGGCCTGACCGAGTAAGTTGATCCGGATCATGGTGTGTCAAAACTCCTCAAGGCCAAACCGACGGCGATAGCCAGCCGAGGCGCCATTTCGCGGAGCTGGTTCTCGTCATAACGGTCCGGGGCGATCGCGATTTTTCGGAACGGATACAGTTCTTCGACCGGCATCGCGAATTCCTCGCGGAGAAGGTCGAGCAATCCCGGTACGCGCGCCGTTCCACCCGCAACAACGATACGGCGAATGTTTTCGCCGCTGGCTGTCGCGCGGAAAAAGTCGAACGTCTTTTGGATCTCCAAAATCAAGATGTCGGAGACGGAGCGGAGGATGGCCGTGCGCTGTTCCTCAGTGACGCCCGCATGGCTGCCGCCCATCTTAAGTTTTTCGGCGTCCTCAAAGCTGAGATCGAGTTCCTTTTGAAGTGCATCGGTGTATTGATTGCCGCCGACCGAAACGTCGCGCGTGAACAGCGGCGTGAACCCTCGCACGATATTGATGTTCATGACGCTCGCGCCCACATTTAACAGGGCCACGACTTGCGTCGGATCGGGATCATAGTTCACTTCAAAACAGTTCTGCAGCGCAAACGCGTCAATGTCAACGACGACCGGAGTTTTCCCGGATTGCGCCAAAACGTTTGTATGATTCAGAATCTTGTCTTTTTTCACCGCGACCAACAGAACATCCATTTGATTCTCGGTCGCTTCGAGAAGCTGGTAACTCAGGTTGACGTCGGCGATGTCGAAGGGAATGTGCTGGCTTGCTTCGTTGTGGATTCGATCGTAAAGCTCCTCCTCGCTCATCAGCGGCATCGGAACTCGCTTCACGATGACCGAATGTCCAGAAACCGACGTGGCAACATCTTTGGACTTTATTTTCTGCGCTTCGAAAATTGCGGTGATTTTCTCGGCGACCGATGGCGCGTCCATGATGGCGCCGTCGACGACGGTATCTTGAGCTAGCGGCTCGAGTCCGAAGCTGACAAGCTCAAATCCCTGCTTCGATCGCTTGAGCTCAACGGCTTTCACAGAACTGGACCCGATATCAAGCCCAACCAACGACCTCGTCTTTCCAAGATTAAACATCGCGCGGCCCCTCGCTCCCTGCTCCGCAATCGCGGTTA
The DNA here is from genome assembly GCA_963803835.1 of uncultured Acidobacteriota bacterium. Classification (GTDB taxonomy): domain Bacteria; phylum Acidobacteriota; class Terriglobia; order Acidiferrales; family UBA7541; genus Palsa-147. Next base: position 87,456 of record CAWDOI010000005.1, read on the forward strand.
GTGCGCTCATGCTCATGCCGTGAATCGGGAAGAATCAAAATTCAAAAACTGTGCTGCTGAGTCCCCGTACTGACTCCCCTCTACGAACCGGCCCACACCCGACAGGCCGACTTTCCGCGCCACGCGCCAGTAGTACTAACCCTGCTGGTACGTCGCGCTTTTTTCGTTTATTACATCCCAGACACCGAGTGTCAAGCGGGGTGTTCGTGCGGTGTGCTGTTGGTTAAGAGCAAACTGGAATCACTCTGGGAAGGTATTTACGCTGTTGGCAGGGTCGAGAGGCAAATTTTGACGTTGTGGCGCATTTTGAGAAAGCTGGGGTGGGCTTGAAATGCAGGGCTGGTACGGTTGCGCGACGCATATAGTGCTGGCAAGCAGCGGGCTATGGACACGACCGATACGGTACTACGTCATTTCTTGTCCGCGGCTAGATATGGCGCCAGCGGAATTTGCAACGATCCAATTTTGTTGCGTCCGCCATCAAGCACGACAACTCGGAGCTGGACGGCGTTTGGAATGAGCGGCAGCTCCTGCTCGAAGGAAAGTCCCTGCGCCATCAGTTCCTTCAGAGTATCGGAGTCGAGCGACACAGGGAATCTTCTTCGGCTTGTGCGGATGATCTTCCCCTTGTCATCAAACTGAACAAACGCAAATTCGATTATCTCGTTCCACGCGCCGTCCTTCTCTTCGAAATCGAATTGCCTGGGATCAAGGGCGATGGCGAGATTCAATTTGGTTTCGTCGTCGGCGCGGGCGGATGTGACGTGGGCGCGAATGCTAATCTCAGTGGCTTCGAGCGGTCCTTTCGCGGCTTCAGACATCAGCGCCATTCGGGTATCGGGGGCGTCTCGAGACTCACCAAACGCGAAGTAGCCTTCGCGCGTGTGCACCTGAGCGCCGGGCGTTTTCACTTTCACGCGAATTGTGTGGAAACTGCCGTCCCATTTCACGTCGCTCGGATAAAAACCCATTTCGTAGGTCAGCTGCGAGTCGCTGATGGCTTCGCGAATCGAGCCCATGATGTCGTTCGTGCTGTAAAAAGCTCTCCCGCCGGTTCTTGCGGCAAGCGTTCGCATGGGAGCGAGAGCCGTAATGTCGGAAGCCTGAACGACGCCCGAGTCGTTCACTCCGCCGCCGATGAGTGCGTGTGCATCCACGGGATAAATCGAGATGTTCGCGGTGATTAACGCTCGAGCGGTCAATTCGAATTCAGAAGCAAATTGCGTCTGCCGTCCATCCTCGGTGCGCTCCAAATTATTGGACTCGATACTGAACGGAAAATTACCCGCAACCCAGATGAGGCTTTTGCGTCCGGGGAGACCTCCGACGTGATCGGCAATCAGGCGCAACGCTTCTGTCGTCAACTGCAATCGAGCGGGAGTGATCGCTTGAGATTCGTCGATGCCGGCGTCCCTTTCGGCCGCGGCCATTTGGGGATTCCACCGGTTCGTAGCGGTAGTTTCGGGCGTGTCCAGATCCGTCGAGAGCTTACCGCCCTTGTAATCGTTGAGCGCCTGGACTAAACGCGAGGCATCGCTCGTGAAGTCGTGCAGCACCTGGAGATGGTCGCGAAGCAGGTAGAGTGCAACGCGATCCGTGGGTTGAATCGTCCGGAGATACTTTATGATCTGCGAGCGGGCGCGAGCCTGATCGAAGAAGTCCGTATTCAACGCGTCTAGCAAAATCACGGTGACGCTTGACGGAACTACTGCCGGACCTCCGAGATCATTGGTGTAAGTATCGGCGGGAAGAGTATCCGAAGCGGAGGGAGTCGGTTGATTCGTATGAATCGAGAAGACTGAAACCGGTTGCGCCTTCTTGTCGTCAAAAACGGAGAAATCGTCCTTAGTAAGTCCTTCGATTGGTTTGCCATGCTTGTCGACCACGCGCACGCTCAACTGAACCATTCGGGTTTCTACTTGCAAGGGACGAACGTGAGTCTCTTGGACGGAGGTGGTTTGCGGTGCGGGAGCTTTCGGTGGCGGCGCCTGAGCGTTTTCGTCCTGGGTGGATGGTGAAATAGTTCTCGTACGTGCCGCGGCTAGGTCGATTCCGGGAAAGGTTGCTGCGCACAGACTAGCGAGCGCAATCGCGGTGAGCCCAAGTTTCACTATCGTAGAGTTTACTCCTTGACTCGACAGCTTGCATCCGGGGGACGCCACGCGAAGTCTACTTTGTGCCGGGCGTGCCAATTCCGAGGCCGCTCCAAATGGCACTGATGCGCTGCTTCGTGGCGTCGTCCATTTTGATTTCATCGGGCCAACGGCCGGAGTAGCCTTCGCTCGCCCACTTGCGAGTCGCATCAATTCCCATTTTCGAGCCGTAGTCCTGCATTCGCGCGGCGTGATCGAGAGTGTCCACCGGGCCGAGGACGAATTCGACGTCCCGTTCGGGATCTATCGCGCAGAGCGCTTTCCAAACGACTTCGCGCGAATTCTGGACGTCAACATCGTGATCCACCACGACTACGACCTTCGTGAACATTGCCTGACCCAACGACCAAATCGCATTCATGATTTTCCGGGCTTGCCCGGGATACGACTTTCGAATCGAGACGATCATCAGGTTTTGAAAAATTCCCTCGGCGGGCATTGCCACATCGACAATTTCGGGAAATTGCAGCTTCATAACAGGAAGAAAAACGCGCTCGATCGCGTGGCCCATCCAATAATCTTCCTGCGGCGGCGGACCTACGATTGTCGCGAGGTAGATCGGATCCTTTCGGTGGGTCACGCAGGTGACGTGAAACGCCGGGTATTTTCCTTCCAGTGAGTAGAAACCGGTGTGATCGCCGAACGGGCCTTCGGTTCGCAACTCAGAGAGATCGACATATCCTTCGAGGACAATTTCCGAATTGGCGGGAACTTCGAGATCGACGGTTTCGCACTGGACCATTTCCACGGGCTCGCGGCGCAGGAAGCCGGAAAACACGAA
>CAWDOI010000006.1:0-38281 GCA_963803835.1 uncultured Acidobacteriota bacterium
GTCCCGCCCGCATCATTGCGGACGGGACGTCCCTCTGGCATCGCAAATTTCTTCGTGAGATTTGGCGCCTGCGTCAGTTCTTAATCCGGATGCGCGTGTCGCCAATTCCAGTAGGAAGCCTGCTCTCTCCTATTCGCCGCTTTGAATTCGTGAGGCTTCTTGTGGTTCTCCGCAAGATATCGTCCCCACGCGCGATTCTCGTTGTCATCCCAGTTGTGATAGTCCTTGTGGTCACGATCGTAGACTCGCACCTGAACGGTAGCTTCTTGAGGCGCTGCAGCAGCCAGAATTGACGCCGGAGCCACCAAAGCTGCGGTCAAAAATAGCGAAGCAATATAACGATGTGTAAGATGCATGTAGCAATCCTCCGATTTCGGAATGTCCGCAGTCGCAATCGCGGCATCGCAAGAATGCACGCAGCGCACTCTTATTTATGTCTCGAACCGCACACTCCTATCGGAAACGACAACAAAAACACGCCAGTCATCGCAGCACCGTTCGCCTCTGGCACATTCGACGCGCAGTGATATCGGAAAATGCCCCACTCTGGGACGGTGTCTGCCCTCTCCGAATTCTCGCGCCCGTGCTACCCTTCTCGCCATGCAACCGGCACCGATTAAGCCCACCGTCACACTCGACGCCGTCAATCAACTGGACTTTCGCGTCGGCACGATCGACGCCGTCAACAACGTCGAAGGCTCCGAAAAACTCGTCGCCCTCACCGTAAACTTCGGCGATCACAAACGCACGATTCTCGCCGGAATGAAACGCGAGCGCGTGAACTGCAAGGATCTCGAGCACCGGCAAGCTCTCTTCATCATCAATCTCGAACCGCGCCAAATGGCTGGCATTCTCTCCGAAGGAATGCTCTTCGACATCGGCTACGCCGACGGAATCACGCCCGCGCTCGCCATTCCCGAAACGCACGTGCCCGACGGCGCCCGCGCCGGCTAATTTTTTGCGCCGCGCGACTCAAACAAATACACGGGAGTTCACTATGCACCGAAGAGTTTCATGCGCGCTCATCGTAGCACTTGCTTACGTTGCTTCGTCGCCCGTCATTGCGCACGCACAGTCCCCCGCCGCGCGCACGGCTCAATATCTCGAATCCGTCCGTAACAATCCGATGCTGCTCGAAGATTTTCTCCATCGCATGCCTAAAGGCGCCGATCTGCATCATCACCTCACCGGCTCGATCTACGCCGAAAGCTACATCCAGTACGCGGTCGAAGACGGCCTCTGCATCGATCACCACGCCGACATTTCGCAGCCTCCGTGCGACGCCGCAAAAGGGCAACTCCCCGCCGCGCAGGCGCTCACCAATTTTACTTTTCGCAATCAGGTGATCGACGCGTGGTCAATCCGCAATTACGTCCGCTCCGGCGACGATCGCTCCGTCCGCTATCACTTCTTCGCCGCATTCGGAAAATTCGATCCCGTAGTAAATCGGCACTGGGGAGAAATGTTCGCCGAAGTCACGCAACGCGCCGGATTGCAACACGAAATCTATCTCGAGACGATGCTCACGCCCGACCAAGGCGAGAGCCTCAAGCTCGGCCGCGAAGTCGGCTGGGACGACGATCTCGCCGCATTACGTCAGAAGATGCTCGCGGCAGGGATGGACAAAGTCGTCGCCGCGGGCCAGCGCAATCTCGACAACGGCGAAAAGGCCATGCGCCAGATTCTCGGCTGCGATACTCCGCAACCGAAGGCCGGCTGCGGCGTCACGCTTCGCTTCCTCAATCAGGTCCTGCGCGCGTTCCCCAAAGAACAAGTCTTCGCGCAGATGCTTGCTGGATTCGAGCTCGCCGGAAAAGACTCGCGCGTCGTCGGAATCAATCTCGTGCAATCGCAGGATGAATATCGCGCGCTCGACGATTTCGATCTCCACATGCGCATGCTCGACTATCTCCACGGCGTCTATCCAAAGGTCCACATCACGCTACACGCCGGCGAGCTCACCCCCGGCGAAGTGAAGCCGGAAGAATTGCTCGCGTCGCACATTCGCAAGTCGATCGAGATCGGCCACGCCGAGCGTATCGGCCACGGTATCGACATCATCTACGAAGACGACGCGCCCGCTCTCCTCGCCGAAATGGCGCGCAAGCACATCCTCGTCGAGTGCGCCATTCACGGCTATCAGATCGTCCGCGAGATCCCGAATAACGAGAACCCTTGCGCGACGTATCTTCGCGCCGGCGTTCCAATCTCCCTCGCCACCGACGACGAAGCTATCGTTCGCTCCGACCTCACCGAATATTTCCGCACCGGCGTCGTGGATTTTCACATCGGTTATCCGGATTTGAAGACGTTCGCGCGCAACAGCCTCGAATACGCTTTCGTCGCGGGAGCAAGCCTTTGGTCCGCGCCGGATTACAAGTCTTTCGCGCCAGCGTGTGCGGGAGAGTCAGTGAAGTCCGAACCGTCTTCGTCAGCGTGCAGGAATTTTCTCGCGGCCAACGAAAAGGCTCGCCTGGAATGGCAAGAAGAACTCGAGTTCAATCGCTTCGAATCGGCAATCGAATCAAAACAAAAATAGCAGTTCCACCGTGCCGCCCAACGCGGAAAATGCACTCGTCGCGCCGGCATCCTGCCGGCGTCTTTGTTCCCAGCGACACGATTGAACATCGCCGGCAAGATGCCGGCGCCGCGTCTGCCATTTTACCCCTACCGAAACAGCAACCCGGCAAACTCCGCCAAATTTCTCCGCCACACCATCCACGTATGCATCCCCGGCGTTTCCACGTCCGTATGCTGCACGCCCTCGCTTTTCAGCCACTCCCTCAATTTGCGATTGATCTGAATCAAAGGGTCCTCAGTGCCGCAAGCAATCCACAGCAAATGAATTTGCTCGTTCGCCTGCGCGTCAAGCAGCGGAAAATCCTCCCGAAAATCCTCAGGAATCCTGGCCGTACTAAAAGCGCCGATCCACGAAAATTTGTCGAGATGGTTCAATCCAGTGAGCAGTGATTCCGCTCCTCCCATGGACAGCCCCGCAATAGCCCGCGCATCGCGATCTTTCTTGATGCGATATTCGCTTTCAGCCCGCGGCATCACCTCGGTGAGCAAAGCCTCTGTAAACCTGGCGAAATTGCGTTCGCGCAAATCCGCGCGATCCCACCCGCCCCAGCCTAGCCGCACGATTTCCATCGTGCCATAACCGAGCGGCATCACCACGATCATCGGCTTTGCTTTGCCCTGCGCGATCAGATTATCGAAAATCACGTTCGCGCGCCCGACGACTGTCCATGCGCTCGCGTCATCGCTGAAACCATGCAGAAGGTACAGAACCGGATATTCTTGCCCACTCGCGCCCTCGTATCCCGGCGGCGTATAGACGTAGTAATCGCCCAGTACCTGCGCCACAGCCGATTTATAAAAATGATGATGGATTTCGCCGTGCGGCACATCGTTTAATTCCCACGGCAGCGATGCCGGTCCCGGAACATGAAGAACGCTCGCCGGCGTCAGCAAGTTCACGGTCATCTGGGCGTTCAACGGATCAAGCAATCGCACACCGTCAGCGACGATTGAATATTCGTAGTAGTCAGGAGCCAAAGGAGCCGTCGTGACGCTCCACACGCCTTGCGCGTCTCGCTGCATTTCCACCGGCTCCGCGCCTTCCAGCGCCAACTTCACTTCCTTCGCATTCGGCGCCTGAAAACGAAAAGTCGCACTTCGGTCAGCGTGTACTTCAGGAGAAACCACCGGCGCGGGCGGCATCGTAGCAGCGGACGGCGCAGTTTTCGCGTGCTGTCCCGAGGCGAATCGCGCGATCGCCAGCACGAGCAGAAGCAATACAATTCCGGCCAAAGAAAACCGCATTTGCGCACTCCACCGACGGATCGAGTTCGGGTGTTCCCAATTCCCATCAGAGCCCGGATGCTCCTGCCTCCGGGTTCGTGTCGTCGAGGTTTTCTTACTTGATTACGGATTCGACGGTCTTGCTCTCGGATCGCCGCAGCATTGTAATCGAAACCACAAGAATGAGTATCAGCACGCCGAGAAGCGCCAACTCGTACATGCTGGCACGGAAGAGCGCCGAATTTTCACTCGACCAGTCGCCGCCCTTCGTGAGTGACGCCGCTTGCAGCGTGATCACGAGGATTCGCCGGATCGACGCGATCAGCCCGACAACCAGGAATGGTTCCGTCACCAGAATGTGCGAGCGGATCGAGATGCTCACCGTGTGCAAAAGCTCGACGAGCATCAGCACCAGAAGAAGTTGGTCGAGCACGCCGAGCGTGCCCGCGGAAAGCGTCCAATTTCGAATGTCGCCCCAGAGGATGCTGCCAGCGCTCACTGCCGCCGCAAGCGCGGTGATAAACAGCAGCACACCCATCACGCCGTAAATCAACACCTCGGCCTTGCCGAGCAAATCTCCGAGACCCAAGCGAAGTCTTTCGTCAGCCATTTCCGCGGATGGTAACAGCCATCCGTCCCGCGTTCAACTCCGCCCACACGCATCACCGCGAAGCGCCGCCTACAGATGTCCAGTCCAAAATAAAATCAGGACAATCAGTATGATCAGGCTTATTCCGCCGATCGAATAAAAGCTCCACTTCTTCGGATGCTTCCAAATCGGAAGACTGAAGACCAGCACCAATAGCACCACTGCCGGAAGAACGAACATCACCAACATGTCTTTATCGCTCCTCTGATATAGGAAGCGTCATTGTAGCGGATTAGCGGTCTTCGGTCTCCCCGAAGCCATCGCGCGGTCGTACTCCTCGCGCGTGAAGGCAAGCAGCGTCGTCGATCCGTCAGCGCCGGGCTTCTCCGCGATCACGATCGCGGCGTGCGGCGCCACCCAAATTTCGCGGTGCGAGACGAAGTCTTGCCCATAGACGCTCTGCGTCGTCTCGCTGCTTTCATTCGTGGGCGCTCCGTACGCCTCTTTCACTCCCGCGAAAATCTCCGTGAACGATTTGCCCTTGTAATTGTCCTCAGGAATGGGGGCGGCGTAAATCAGTTCCGCTTTTACGAGGTGGCCGCCATCGAAGGTGAACGTGTCCGTTCGAAACTCGGCCGCGTCGCCGACGCCCTTATACTCGAGGCGCTTCCCGCTCTTGGCTTGCTGCCGCAAGTCCGTAAGTTGATCGCAGTATTGCTTCGCCAGACGCTTCGTCGATTTTTTCAAACTCTTGAAATCTCCCGACGCGCACGCATCCAACACTTCTTTTTCGTGGCCCTCGGCGAAAAACTGCTCGGCCGTTTCTCCCAGCTCATGTCCGCCCTTCACCTTCATCGGCAAATCCTGCGCCCCCACGCCGCTAGCGGCCGCAAGCGCGGCGATCGCCACTAGTCCGATAATTCCCTTCCTCATCTGTTTCCTTTCGCGTCGACGTCAAGCCACACCGATTATATCCTCGATTATTTCGCTTCGGCGTCGCCGCTCACCACAGTGTGCCCAATCACCGCAGCCGGCGACGATGCCGTCGTAGAGCTCTGCCGGCGCGCGTTCTGCGTCCCGAGCCGGTCGGGACAGGCGCGCCGCCTTTTCTTTCGTTGTTTCCGCGTCGCGAGGCGCATACCATGTCCGAGCCGTCGCCCTCGCGAATGGCGCCTTCATGGAAATAATCGTCAAACAAGGCCGCCTCATATTCGCCATCGCCCTCATTGCTTTCGGCGTCCAATACTTTGTCTGGGCACGATCCGCGGGACCGATGTTCCCCGTCATCCCGTTCGTTCCAGCGATCCCGTGGCTCGCATACCTCACGGGCACTGCCCTTCTCACCGCCGGCTTCTGCATCCCCGCAAATATCAGAGCGCGGCTGGTAGCGATCTTGTTTGGAATTCTGTTTCTTCTTTGCGATATCTGTTTTCTAGTATCCCAAGTAATTGCACACCCGCTAGATATCGGCATTCGCACCATTGCGTTCGAAGTTCTGATCCTGGCCGCCTCCGCTTTCACTCTGACCGGGACTCTGCCCATAGAAAGAAATGATTTTGGGCCGTTGGAAAGCATCGTAAATGTCTTGATCAAGTCCGGCCCATATCTCTTCGCAATTTCGTCGGTGGTTTTCGGCGTGAGCCATTTTCTCATTCCACGCTTCATCGCCAGTCTTATTCCCGCATGGATTCCCGGCTCAGGCATGTTCTGGGCATATCTGACCGGCGTCGTCTTCATCGTCGCCGGACTGACGATCGGCGCGAAATGGATGGACTTCTGGGGCGCGTTCGTCCTCGGCGTAATGTTTTTTCTCTGGTATTTCCTGCTCCACACGCCCCGAATCATGACCGCCCCCCGCTCTCACGACCCCAACGAGTGGTCGAGCGCGTTCATCGCTCTAGCAATTTGCGGTGGTTCCTGGATCATTGCCGTCAACTCTCTCCGGCGCACCCGCAATTCGAAATAGCGCCAAAAACACGCTTCCAAGCTACGAGCACGCATAGTTTACTGATATAGTAGTCCAAGAAATAGCTATTACGACTGGTCGTTCGCCGTCGGGCCCGCAGTTTTGGGCTATGATCCCAGTTTGAGGAGGCGTCCCTTGGGCCAACCGCTCGACAATCAAAAGGCTTCCTTCTACGGCGCCTTCGTTGAGGCCGTTTATGCCATGTTCAAGAATCCGCAGGGTCCGGACCCGCTCAGGCCCGAGCCCGCAGGCATTCCCGCCGCGTACGAGCTTGGGGCATGGATTCACATGTCTGACTTCATATTCGATCTCACGGAAACAAAGTTCTACGGCATCGTGGCCCACGGCGTGAACAATCCGGATTCGCGCATCATCGCCATTCGCGGCACTGAAGGCGCAATCGAGTGGTTGGATGATGCCGCCGCAATTCCCGTTCCCTTCCGCCAAGTCCCTTCTGCCGGGCGCGTGGCCGGCGGCTTCGATAAAATCTACAGCACTCTGAAGGTCGTCAAGCGCAACCTGCCCGGAGCGCCCGTCCCTGCGGCGAGCGCCGCGCCCGAAACATTCGGCGGCTCCTTTGCCGACCAACTCGAGCAACTGGCCATCAGTCGCGAAGCCGACCGCGGGCTAGTTCCGCGTTTAGGCGAATGGGGCGTGCGCCCAGAGCGCCCAACCATAGTAGTTGGCCATAGCCTCGGCGCGGCGCTGGCCACTCTGTTCGTAATGGAAAATGACGCCAAGCGCAAATTCGACATCACCTCACTCTGCACCTTCGCATCGCCGCGCGTGGGCAACATGGAGTTTGTGCACTTGTTCAACCAACTGCCGATCGATTCGTGGAGGATCGTCAATACTCGCGACATCGTCCCAAAACTTCCTCCCCATATCCCTGTCGTGCTCGACTACGATCACGTCAACGACCCCTACCCGTTCGATTCCTCAAAATTTGCCAAGAAAAACCTCCTCTGCTGCCACACCATGGAGACTTACTTGCACTGGCTCAACTCCAATTCTCCGCTGTTACCCGAGTGTGTTCCCTAGCCTCTGGCTCCTAATCCTGCTCTCCGAGCGTTTGAACGTAAGTCTTGCCGTACGGATAGAAGAGTTCCTTGTGACCTTCCTGCCATGCCGCTTTAAGTTCCGGCGTCGTGATGTCCCAGTCCGGCCGGCATTTCTTGCTGACGGCACGCAAGTCCTGGCGAAGTTCTTCGATCGTGGGCCGGCCCAAAAACCAGTAGCCGTTATAAATCTTGTAAACGACAAGCTCCGGCTCGAGGACAATTACGTGGGGGATCATGGGATTGTGAGCGGGATCAGTGTACTCGGCGATGTCGAGATCCTTTTGAACGATGCGCCCCGCGTCAGAGAGGAACGGCCAGTGGGCGCCGACTCCCGTCCGATATTCGTTGGTCTCGGTAATGTTGTCGGTGCTGACGGTGACCAGCCGGCAATAGGCGACTTCAAGTTCGCGATGGAGTTGAACAAGCCCTTCAGCCTGCCGGCGGTCCTTGGGGCAGAATCCTCCGCGGCTGAGAACGAGAACCATGGGATGTTGTCCTTGCAAATCGGAGAGCTTCCGGCGTATCGCGGTGTGATCGGAAAGCTCGTAGTCAGGGAATTTAGCTCCGGGAACGATGTCAGATCTCATTTGAAAGTCCTCCATAGTTGGCGGCCATGCAGTCGTTCACGTCGGCAGCTGCGTCCCTGCGTTCTCCGCCACCATGAATTCGGCATACCAGTCGGGCCAATTTGCGTCGCGCTGCCCGGTGCGCTTCTCATGCTCGCCGTGGGCGGCCTCCGCGCGCCGAAGCGCGCTCGCCAAATCTTTCGCCGACGCGAACGTCGTCGTCGCGGGATCGATGCGCCCGGGAAGCCGGTTCGTAACCTCCTGCAGCAGCCAGCCGTTGCCGTCCGGATCGCTAAAAGTGGCGAACGAGCCGTAGGTGGCCTGCTTGGGCGCCGGCCCGCCGACGCGACCGCTCGTGCCATCACGCAGGAATTGAGCGCCGGGCGTCGCGGCGTGGAACACGTCGCTCACCTCGACACCACGGGCGGCGAGCTCATCGCGCGCCGCCGCAACGTCGGAAACAACCAGGTACAAGTCCTGCGCCGAGCCGGGCGCCGCCGGCGTCATGGTCGTGCCGAATTGCACCGAGCATCCCGAGCCGGGCGGCGTGAACTGGACGATCCGAAATCCGTTATCGAATCGAAAGTCGGCATCGAGCCGCCAATCGAGCTTCCCGTAGAACTCTTTAGCACGGTCAACATCCGAAACCGGAATCACGACGACCTCGAGCTTCAAGTCGACTCTCGCAACGCTCGTATCAGTGCCGCGGATTGCGTTCGTGCTCACAGCCGCCTCCTGACTTGCGTGAGTCCTTCGCCCCTGTGTGACCGAGTACGGTCACCGATGGGCGGCGACGCTCGACATCTTTACGTCCTAAAATTGGTACCCGTCCGCGATCCATTTGGCAAACAATTCAATTCGCGATTGCGGCCACGGACCCTCTCCCCTTGGCGGTGGCGGCGGCATCACGGCGCCGCCGATTCCCCGTATGCGGTCGTAAATGGCAGCGGCGTGTTTCTTCACATCGTCATAGCTGGCCAGGTTAAACGCCACGCTCATGGCCTTAATATCTCGGTCCGTAAAAAGCGGACGAATGTCCGCTTGATAGCTCGTAGGTTTCGTCATTGCGCCTCCTCGCACTGGATCGAACTTATCTCGCACTCAAATCAAAATCGTAGCTTCCGTTGTTTACGAACAATTGAACTTGTACATCGGTTGACGAGCGGCCACCTACGCGAAAATGTCCTTCCGAAACACTTAGCGACGCTTCGACATCAATTCCGCTGCGCGACCTCACATCCCCGCCGCTGCTTCACGAAGCATGAAGCCCCGAACGAGCTCCGCGATCTGATCCGCGGCCGTGTCCAACGCGAAGTGCCCTCCATCAACAATGTGCACTTCCGCCTTCGGCACATCTCGGCGATAGGATTCCGGCTCCGACGGATCGAACGAGAGCTCGTACTTGCCCCAAATCACCAGCAGCCGCGGCTGCTTTTCGCGCATCCATGCCTGCCACTTCGGATAGGACTCCACGTTCGTGCGATAGTCGTAGAAAAGATCGCTTTGAATTTCGGCCTGGGCGGGCTGGCTGAGAAATGCAAATTCATCGGTCCACAAATCCGGATCGTAGCGCTCGACGTTGGGATCGGTCCCTAGGTGGCGCGTCCGCGTCGTCGCGAGCGACAGCAGATTTGTGCGCAGCGCACTTTCGTTGGCGGCGCGATCTGCCCAAAACGCCCGCCGCGTCTTCCAATTCGCTCCCAAGCCTTCGTTGTGTGCCACAGCATCCTGGACGATGAGCGCCTCAATCCTCTCCGGATGCGCCAGCGCCATGCGAAATCCCACCGGCCCGCCGTAGTCCTGCATGTAAAGGGTGTAGCGCGGGATCGCGAGCGCTTCGGTGAAGTGATTCATAATCTCGGCGTAACGATCGAACGTGTACGCGAATTTTGTCGGATCAGGCCAGTCGCTGTGCCCGAACCCCGGATAATCCGGCGCAACAAGATGATAGCGATCGGAAAGCCGCGCGAAGAGAGGCTCGAACATCCGCGATGACGACGGAAGTCCGTGCAGCAGCAGCAACGTCGGCGCATCTTTCGGCCCGGCCTCTCTATAAAAGATGGAGAGCCCGTCGATCTGTATCGTGCGATAAGAAGTTGGATGTTCCATGGGAACTTCCTTTCCTATTGAATCTGAATTAAGCGTTGTTGTTTCGCGGATCGTCTTTGGCGCTGAGGTATTCCAGTCCAAGCGGACCTATCGCCGATACTTGCGAGACGTACTCGCCGGATTTCGCCCAGTGGAAATGGGGCGTGTTGCCAGGAAGAACGATCACGGCTCCGGGCGGATAGGCTTCCAATTTACTCGCGTCGAATTCATCACCCAGCCCGATATAAAACACGCCGGAAATCACGGTATAAACTCGATCCTCAGGGTGCTTGTGGGGCATCAGCTTCACGCCGTGCGGCACTTTAACTCTGATTGTGTAAGGGCCGGGCTCCGAGGGCTGACCCACGACGACGGCCAGCCGAACGGAAGGTGGGAACGACGGGAACGGTTTCCAATCGACATCTTCGGACAAGATGGTCTTGAAAACGTCCTGGCCGGGTTGGTGAGGCCGGACTTCGCTTTGCTGAGCACGCTTCACAGCGCCGGCTTTCTCAGACATACAATCCTCCCTTGTGCAGAAAATGCAAAAACATCGCCAGATATTTTCAATTCATGCGGGAGGCGAGACCTCCCGGCGTCAGCCTTAGAAGTCGGTGGTCTGCCCGACCTCGATAATGTAGCCGTCAGGATCGCGGATGTAGCAGCGAATCTCGCCGTACTTGGCAATCGGTTCCGTGAGGAACTCGGCTCCTCGACTTTTCCATAATTTGTAGCAGGCTTGAATATCTGCAACGCGGATATTCATAAAGCTACTGACCTTATCCGGGTCGGCGGGGACGTCGAGCGTTACCGTCGGCTTGTCCGGGGTGGGTCCGCCACCGACGTTGACAATGAGCCACGAATTCGCGATCTGAATGTGCCCAGACGCACCCTTGCTGTCGCCCCTGCTCAGAACGCGGCCGCCGAAGACCTTTTCATAAAAATGAGCCGATCGGTCGATGTCGGCGACGGTGATGAAATGTGTGAGGGTGAACCCGTCGCGCGGGGGCATCTCGTAGCTCTTCTGTTCGACTTGTACGCCGCTCATTGACGCTCCAAATCCAAACCGCCGAATCTAGTTTTCATCGATATTTACGCCCTCCAAGTGCCGTCCCCTTCTCAATTAGCTCTTTCTGGGCGTCCCCGATCCTTATCCCGCTGAAGCCGACTTCTTCTTCGCATCGAGTGCCGGTAGAAGAAGTTTCAGAAGCGCTTCATCAGAGAACGGGTTCTGACCTGAGATCAACTCGCGATCTTGCAGAACGTAGCTCGACCACGGAGCGAGCACACTTACATCGCCGCCCGCCGTACGCAAGGCGAAGTCTGGGTAGAACAGCACCTTGCCGCCAATCTCCTGCGGTTCCCGCTGCTGCTCTTCCGCCGTCGAAAAGATAGTCATCTTATATCCAGCATAGATCCAGCCTTTAGCCTTGGCGTGCGCTCCGGCGACATCGCCCGCCGCCAGCGCAGCGACCACCTCCCAAGAATTGGGAAGAGCCGAGAGAAGTGAAATCGGGCCATGGCAAAGCACTGCCGTAGGCTTGGATGTCTCATGAAAGTGCCTCATCACGGTGCCAGCGTCAGGATCATCGAGAAGATCGATCATCGGGCCGTGACCGCCGGGGACGAAAACTGCGTCATATTGATCCAGGCCCGACGCGATGACATCCGCGATGCGCATTGGATCTCGGAGCCCAGTCAGGCCGTCGCGGAATAGCATGTAGTCCTCAAGCTTGGCCGCGTCCCCGCCGAAGAAATCGGCGACCTCTGAATGCACATCCACTTGCGGCGTGTTGCCTTTGGGGTTGGCGAAAGTGATTTCGTAGCCCTCCTTCATCAGGGCGCGAACCGGAACCGTCAGCTCGTTGAGATAGTAGCCAGCGCCCTTATAAACCTTGCCATCTTTCAATGGCAAGCCGCGACCGCTCGATACCAGCACTAAGACTTTTCCTTTTATTGTCATTTCGTTCTCCTCTCTGAATTCGAATCTGTTTCCCGAGATCTTAGCTTGTACACAGCAACCTCAATCAGCGCCCAGCGCTAACCGAACTTGAGCGTGGTGCTTTGTCCGACTTCGATAATGTAACCGTCAGGGTCACGGATGTAGCAGCGAATCTCGCCATATTTGGGGATCGGTTCCGTGAGGAACTCGGCTCCTCGACTTTTCCACAATTTATAGCAAGCTTGAATATCCGCGACGCGGAAATTCATAAAGCTGTTGATGTGATCCGGGTCGGGGACGCTGAGCGTTACCGTCGGCTTATCCGGGGTCGGGCCGCCCCCCACGTTCAAAATGATCCAGATATTCGCAAGCTGAAGGTACGGAGGTGCGTTGCCGTCACCCATGGTCAGAATGCGAGCGCCGAATACTTTTTCATAGTAGCGAGCCGATCGCTCCATGTCGGCGACGGTGAGAAAACACGCGACGCTGAACCCCTCGCTGGGGGGCATCTCATAGCTCTTCTGTTCGACTTGTACCGCGTTCATTGATGGCTCCTTTCGATTCGGTGTTCATTACAAATGCGGTGTCCCGAGTCACGCTTTCATCCATAAAAAATCGATCGACGCCAGCTAGTTCAGGAGCGATTCCCAATTGGCTGGAACTCTCCCTGCCGGTCCAGGTACTGCTTGATCTTCTGGATGCGAATGTGGCGGAAGCAACTCCGCACCTTTGATCATCCCCCGCTTCTCGTAATCGTAGAACCAATGCTCGCCCGGCTCGAAGCTGGCGATGATCGGATGCCCTGTTGTCGCCGCATGCCCGGACGCATGCTGGCTCGGAGAGCTGTCGCAGCAACCGATGTGCCCACACTGCGCGCACCGACGGAGATGAAACCACCAGCCTTTCGGTGACGCCAGGCATTCGACACACCCATCGCCACTCGGCTTCGAAGCGGGGTTGATTCCGCGCTGGTCTTTTTTCATTTCCAATTTTCCTTCCGTGTCCTCTGTTCGCAAAATACGGTCGCCCGCGACTCGCTGGCTTTTCGCTCGTCGCCTCACGGGATTCGTGGCGCGAAGTTCGCGCGCTTGTGACAGTCGACGCTTACGCGACCTTTAGCAGGATTCTGCCCTTGCCCCGGCCTTCCTGGCTCAGATCCTGTGCCTCGCGCGCCTGATCCAGCCGAAACACCTCGCCCATCCGTGGCTTCACGTCGCCGCGTACCACCAAGTCCGCTATCTCCGATAGGTCCGCCGGGTTTCCCTTCGACACCATGTTGACGCCGCGAATTCCCGCCCGGGCCGCCAACTCCGCGCTCGCCGCGCCCACCGTCGAAACCATCACGCCGCCCTTCTTCACCACTGCGAAGGAGCGTGTCGCCGTCTCGCCGCCGACCAGGTCCAGCACCGCGTCCACCTGGCCTACGGTTTCAAACCGCTCGTGCTTATAGTCCACTACCTGCACGTGACCCAGGGAGCGCAGGTACACGATGTCTTCGCCCGAAGCCGTCCCGATCACTTGCGCGCCCCAGAGCTTGGCGATCTGGGTCGCAAACGAACCCACGCCCCCCGCCGCGCCGTGGATCAGAATTCGCGTTCCCGGCTTCGGCTCCACATAGTCGCGAATTGCCTGCAGGGCCGTCAGTCCCCCAGTCGGCAGCGCCGCGGCCACCGCGAACTCCATTTTTTCCGGAATCGCCGCGATGTAGGTAATCGCCGCCGCTGCGAATTCCGCATAGCTCCCTTCGCCGAACCCGAACACTCGCTCGCCCGTCCGGAACTTGCCCGAGTCGCCGCCAGCCGTCGCGATCTCTCCCGCGAAATCCTGCCCCAGCGTAAGCGGGAAACTCGCCGGGCGGAGCTTCTTCATGAAGCCTTCGCGGATTTTCCAATCGATCGGGTTCACGCCCGCGTAGCGCACTTTCGCGAGAACTTGGCCCGGGCCCGTCTCCGGTAGCGGTGCCTCTTCGTATTTCAGTTGTTCGGAGCCGCCGTACTGCGCGATCCGAACCGCCTTTATCAGGCTCGGCAGCGCCGCCGGTTTTGTCGTTGCCATTTTCGTTTCTCCTTTCGCTGTGCTGAGGCACTCTCTCGTTTTCCGGGTTGCCCATCCGTTTTTGTTGAGGGGTGGAGTCTCGCTCATTCCATGAGATTCGAGAAGGCTATTCAGACTCCTCGTAAGAGTTGTTGTTTTCGCGGATCGTGCTTTTTGTACTGCGCCATGGCTGGAGTCTGATTGCCCGGCAAGTCGCTCTTCGGATCGATCGGTGGTTGTCCGCCCTTCGCCGACGCAAGGGTCAGCTCGACACCAGCGTCCTTGAAGACAAAGTATGGAGCTGCGAATTCTTCGAGCCAGATCCCGGTCTTGCGACGAATGTTGCCGAGTTAATCGTGCGGTGTTAGCACCATAACTATTTTCATTCGTCTTTCCTTTCTATTTCTTGATCTGGCAGCTTTTTCTGAGTCTCAATTAACGCAATGATCTGAACGACACCCGAAGCTCCTCACTGAAGAGTTGCGGCTGCTCCCATGCAGCGAAGTGTCCGCCCTTCGGCAGCCGGTTGTAGTGAATGAGTTTCGGATAGGCTTTCTCCGCCCAGCTCCTCGGCGCTTGGTAGATTTCGTCTGGGAACGCGCTCACCGCTACCGGGATGGTGACGTTCCTGACGTCGAAAAAGCCACCCTTGTATTCCCAATAGAGACGCGCCGACGAGACCGCCGTATTCGTCAACCAATAGAGCGTGATGTTGTCGAGAATGTCGTCTCGCGTCAGGCCCTCGGTCTGACCGTCGAATACGCGTGCAATTAGCGCGTAGCTGGCTGCATCGTGATCAAGGATCCACGCAGCAAGTCCGACCGGCGAATCCGCAATGCCGTACAGCGTCTGCGGGCGATTCGCCATTTCCCCGGCGTAGCCGAGGCCGTGCTTGTAGAAAAAGACCAGCTGGTTGTACGCGCGAAGTTCGTCGGCTGAAAAATTGGCCGCTGGCGGAGCCCCGGCAAGCGCCGCCTTGTCAATGTCGGCCGGAACAGTGGCCGCCATGTTGGTGGACATGCCGAGCAATTCCGGAGGCGCCTGCAAAGCCATCAGCTCCGTGACACAATTCCCCCAATCGCCGCCTTGCGCAACATATCGTTTGTATCCCAGGCGCTTCATCAGCACGATCCACGCGCGTGCGATGCGCTCCGGGTCCCAACCCGTCGCGGTCGGCTTGCCTGAATAGCCGTAGCCCGGCAGAGATGGAATCACCACATCGAAAGCGTCTTCCGCTTTTCCGCCATAGGCAGTCGGATCGGTGAGCGGCCCGACGACTTTCAGCTGCTCGATGATCGATCCGGGCCACCCATGCGTAATGATCACCGGCAAAGCGTTCGGATGTTTCGAACGGACTTGAATGAAGTGGATGTCGAGCCCATCAATCGAGGTGATGAATTGCGGTAGGGCCTTCAGCCGCGCCTCGCACTTGCGCCAATCGTGTTCAGTCGCCCAATAGCGCGCGAGCTTCTGTGTGGTCGCGAGCTGTACACCTTGCGTCGCATCGGCGACGAGTTCGCGCTCAGGCCATCGCGTCGCCGCAACGCGCCGGCGGAGTTCGACGATCTCCTGTTCCGGAACGCTGATATGGAATGGGCGAATTGCGATGTCTCCGCTATCGGCTGGCCGATTTTCAGTGACCGGGGTCGAACCCGGCGGAGTTGTCAGTTTGGATGGAACGTTCGCGGAACTCATCATGCCGAACTTGGCAGCGGCAATACTCATGGCCGCGGTGCCGACGAAGCGGCGGCGATCATGATTGATTGCCTCGGAACTGTCGTTGTTACTCATCGGGGTGTTTCCTCTTTTCGAAGTTTGGCTGGGTTGCGCGACTGGAGCGAAAGGAGATGGAAGACGGGCCGAGCACATCATTTAGCGCATGTTTGCCTGACTGTCAACGTGAATGGAGCCTCTCCACCCGCGCCGAAAAACGCGCTCGCCGAAAAAATGGATGCAGGCAAGCGCAGATGTCGCGCGGTGGCAAACGCAGGGTGCGTCATTGCACGCTACGGGTTTCGTCAATCGATGCGAGATGCGGAACCTGAACAATCAGGATTTACACAAGGTGAACGATTAGCTACGCCTTGTTAGAACGACGTGCGTGGCGTTCGGAGTCGCGACATGCTCGGTACACTGATAGCCGAGCTTTAGCGTGTCGATACCGGTGAAAAGATGCTCCCCCGAACCCAGGAGCACGGGTGAAATTGCGAAGTGCATCTCATCGATCAGCGCCGCGCGAAGGTACTGTCGAATCGTTTCAACTCCTCCGCCAATTTGGACGTCTTGCCCTTTCGCCGCTTCGGTCGCGCGCGCCAGTGCGGCGTTGATGCCGTCGGAAACGAAATGGAAGACGGTACCGCCGTCCATGGTGATCGATGGTCGGGGATGATTGGTGAGTACGAAGACGGGAGCGTGGAAAGGCGGGTTTTCGCCCCACCACCCCTTCCAAGGGTTGTCGGGCCAAGACCCACGAACCGGCCCGAACATGTTCCGGCCCATGATCCAAGCTCCGACATTTCCGGACCACCGTGCCGCAAAGTCGTCATCGACTCCCGTCGCTCCGCCGTCACTTCCATGCATCCGCTTAAACGTTCGGGTGGCAACCAACCATTGGTGTAACCCTCTGCCTCCGACACCGAGCGGGTTAGCAAGGTCTTGATTGGGGCCAGCGCCGTAGCCATCGAGGGAAATAGTAAAATTGTGAACCCGCAGTGTAGTCATGAATGTTCCGTCGTGCCGGCTTCATAAGCAGGTTGGCACCGGCAATTTAATCGGTGCGCGGCGTCGCACTCGCGAGCGCAAGAATCGTCCCGGCAAAGAGCAACGTGTCCGCGAAGTAGTTGATTCCCTCTATTTTAACCGCGGTGCTCGGGTCGATCAGCGATGCGATCAAGATCGGCCCATAGATGAACACGACCAGAAGCACAATCCAAGTACCGAGATAAGTTGCCGCCATCCGCGTCTTCTTCGCCAGCAGGATACTCACTCCGGCGACCAGAAGAATTGCGCCCGTCAGATATCCGATGAGCAGGCGACCGGGAATCCACGCAGGCATCAGTTTTTCGAGCGGGACTCCGGGTACTGCCAGTGGGTGCAGAAAATGCTCAACGCCATAAAATATGGCAGCGATAGCGATCAACACGCGGCCCACAGTGATGAGCTTGTTTTTAAGTGGCCCGCGCACCGCATTTCCCGCAAGAATCCAGCCTCCGCCTCCGAATACCATTTCGCGGATGGCGAGCGTCCAAGCAAATCTGTCTTTCGGGGTGGCGAGAGCTCCCGGGATGTCCATCATTGCTACAAAAAGAAACATCGCGACCCCGAACAGCAGACCGGACCAGCGCACCTGAATTTTTGTCGCGATGCTCAAAGAGGCGGACAGCAATGCAACTCCGAAGAAATACGCCCAAAACAATGGCCACGGCATATAGGAGGGCACCAAGGGCAAGACGATCTCGACGCCCGAGACATGAAGTGCGCCGAATACCGCCAAGGGAACGGCGAAACACAAACTGCTCAAGGCTACGATCTTGTCCAGGCCGCGCGCCTGCGCGACATCCGCCCTCGCAGCCCAGAGCGCGACAACGAAAATTACGATGCCGGCGGCGCACATCGAAATCACCGTCGGAGAGATCGCGAATATTGTGGCGAGAATTTTTATGTGCATGTGAACGCCACGCGTAAGCCCGCGTGCGCTGCTTAGATTAATATACGTTGCATCAGTAGGCTACGAAGCAGTCTCGCCCCTCAACTGTTGCCTGTAATTTCCGTGCTTTGACACGCCATCCCGACTTCTCCGGACCTAGCGTTCAAGAAGACGATACATTCGCGGAACTAGGCCGCAACGAGGAGCTTGAAAGAGAATCTCGGTTGGGTTACACGTGATTAGGTTCTCCGATGTTTCGATTTCACGTGCGGTCACGATGAAGATGTTTTGGCAAAATCTGCGCTATACGTTTCGTGTCCTGGGAAAAAATCCCAGTTTCACGATCGTCGCTGTGCTTTCTCTGGCACTGGGAATTGGCGCGAACACCGCCATCTTCACGTTGATCAATGCTCTGCTTCTTCGCAGCCTTCCCGTCCGCCAGCCCGATCGCCTTGTCGAAGTTTCCTTGGTCCGAATCCGCCTCGACGACAAAGTCCCCTTCTCCTATCGCATGTTTCGCGAACTCGAGCGCGGCCAGCGCGTCTTCACTGGATTGATCGGAGTCGATCTAGGTTACCAATGGCACGCGGGCAAGATGCTCAACGTGGAAGCGAACGGAGTCCTTTCGCAAAACCACCTTCTTTGGGTCACCGGAAATTTCTATTCTGAACTCGGCGTGGCCCCCGCTCTGGGACGATTGTTCACCGCGCAAGATGCTGATCCCGCAAACGGCGCGGCATCAGAAGTGGCTGTCATCAGCTACGAATTTTGGCAGCGCCGCCTTGGAGGCGCCCCCGACGTTGTGGGCAAGCAAATTCGCGTCGAGGGACATCCGTTCACCATCATAGGCGTGACTCAAAAGTGGTTCACCGGATTGACGAGAGGCGAGCCGCCAGAAATTACCTTACCAATTACTGCCGCGCCTCTGATTGAGGATGAAGACTCTAGCCTCGACAGGGGCGGCGCCTATTGGCTGTTTGTGATCGGCCGGTTGAAGGACGGCGTCAGCATCGAGCAGGCCCGCGCGCAACTTCAATCCATCTGGCCGGAAGTGCTTCGGGCAACCGCCGAAAACCGGCAGGGCTCGCGACTTCAAACATATCTCTCGATGCGTGTGGATGTCTCATCGGCTGAAGTAGGCGTCGTCGAGGACTTGCGCTCCCAGTTTACGAGACCTCTCGCCGTTCTCACGGGCCTCGCCGGATTAACTTTGCTCGTTGCTTGTCTGAACTTGGCGAATCTAATGTTGGCGCACGCGGCGGCACGCAGCCATGAAATGAGCGTGCGCGCGGTTCTCGGTGCGAGCCGTTGGTCGTTAGTGCGTCAGGTATTGATCGAAAGCCTCACTCTTTCACTCACCGGCGCACTTTTAGGGCTGGCCTTCGCCTATTGGGCGTGTCGGCTTCTTTTGCTTCTCATCACGCAGGGGAACGCAATGCTGGTCGCTCTTGATTTGAGCCCCGATTGGCGCGTGCTCTCTTTCACTATTTTTCTCGCGGTCCTGACGGGGATTCTGTTTGGCATCGTGCCCGCATGGCGTTGTTCACTGCAAAATCCCGCAGCCGCGCTAAATCAGGGCACGCACAATTTGGCTAAGAGAACTAGTAAGTTGGGGAAAATCTTGGTCTGCTCGCAGGTTGCCTTTTCGCTTGTCTTGCTGCTAGGCGCGGGACTCTTGGCGAAAAGCCTTGAAAAATTGCGATCTTCGGATCTCGGATTCCAAACGGACAACGTGCTCGAAGTCAGCTTGTATCCGAATCCTGGCGGCTACCAAGACTTCGACATGAACGCTTATCACTCCCAGCTTCTAGAGCGCGTCGCGAACATACCCGGCGTGGTTTCTGCGGCGTATTCAAACAACTCGATAGTTGGTGGCCGAGAGTCTGGATGGCAGGACAACGTGTCGCCCGAGTCAGGCGATGCAGCCATAGCTGTCAAAGTGAGATCGTATGGAACAATGATCTCGCCGGATTTTTTCAGAACACTCGGAATTCCGCTGATTCGCGGCAGGGACTTTAATCAGACTGACGACGAGACGCATCCGCGCGTTGCGATCGTGAGCAGCAGCCTGGCGAAACGCCTGTTCCCGGACGGCGATGCCATCGGACAACGCATTCGCATCGCAGCAAATCGAAATCTCGAAATCGTAGGCGTTGCCCGCGATGCGCGGATTTTCGATCTTCGCGATGCGGCCGCACCAGTTATTTATTTTTCCTATCTTCAAATCCCTCCTAAATGGGGCGGCCTCGTGGTGCGCACCAAAGAACCTCCGGAGGAACTCGCGAACACGGTGGGCCATGAGATCGAATCGCTCGGACGCGAATATCCGTTTTGGACGGGAACGATTGCCGATCTGATGGCTCAGCAATTGGCGAAGGAGCGCGTCACTGCCCTGCTCTCCGGTTTCTTCGCGTTTCTCGCGCTGTTGCTCGCATGCATTGGACTGTACGGACTCATGTCCTACACGGTGACTCGCCGCACGCGTGAAATCGGTATTCGAGTCGCTCTGGGAGCGCAGCCGATAACAGTTCTCAGGATCGTCCTGCGAGAAACACTTGTGCTCGCGCTCGTCGGGATAGCTATCGGCATTCCTTCGGCGCTTTTGGCTACGCGGCTCATCGCCAGCATGCTCTTCGGGCTGTCCCCCGGAGATCTGCCGACGATTACCAGCGCCTCCCTACTTCTGCTGGCTGTGGCTCTGTTGGCAGGTTTTCTTCCAGCGTGGCGTGCTTCTGAGGTAGATCCAGCGGCTGCTCTGCGCGCTGAATGAAGAATGGCCGAGCGGTTCGATGAGACAGCGTGACCGGCCATTCGGTGATTAAACGAGCGAACGCCTCTCCCAGGAGAAACCGCTAGCGGGAATCCGAGGCGGACGGAGACGCGGGCTTTTCCGGGTACATGCGCTCAAACTCAGGGTCGCCGTGAAGCATGGCGAGGTCGGGGTCGCGTCGAGCCCAGACGGCGTCCTTCGAACCTGCTTCCCACGCTCGGCGCAAAGTATCCAAGGCTTCGGCCTTTCTCTTGAGGCCGCAATACACGCAAGCCGCGTTGTAGAGAATCGAGGCCTCATTGGCGCGCAACGTGACAGCCAAGTTCAGTTCGCGCAACGCGTCTTGCTCCCGCCCCAATCTGGCGTAGTTGGCGCCAAGCAGGATGCGCGCTCGCGCGTCCTCAGGCACATGTTTCAAGTGGTTTTCCAGCGCGACGCAAAACCTCTGGGTCATCTTGAGCTGGGCTTCCTGCCTGTTCATGTCACCGAGAGCGTTTAGGATCGGCACATAGACGTTGTAGTCCTCACCGCTCGCCTCGAGCGTGGATTCCGCAACGTCAACGACCTCCTGTGCGCGACCTGCGGCAAAAAGGGCGCGGCAGAGCAGGTAATACGCGCCGTCGCAGTCACGCTTGCGTTCGATGGCCTTCTTCACCATGCGAACGGCTTCGTCATAAAGCCCCGCGGCATAGAGGACCCAGGCTTGGCTGACGTGCGTTTCGGGCAGATCCCAACGCAGCGCCACGGCCTTGCCGGAAGCTTCGCGCGCCCGCTCGACCCACACTTGATCGCGCGTAAAGAAGGAGTAGTACATGGCGCAAGCGTTGGCGCTGGCGGCATAAGCCAGCGCGAAACTCGGATCAAGTGACACGGCGTTTTCAAACATCTGCAGAGCGAACTCGACGTCCTGACGAGTCAGCCGCCGCGCGTAGCGCTTTCCGCGAAGGTAGAGGTCGTAGGCCTGAGGATTTTCAGTGGGCTTGTCCGCCAGGGCCTCGAGCTCCTGCGGGGAAAGCTTCACGCGCAGGGCCTCGGCGATCTTGCGGGCCATTTCGTCCTGCACTTCGAAGACATCCTTCATCTCGCGGTCGAAGCGCTCCGACCACAGCGGAAAATCGGTGCGCGTGTCGATGAGTTGGGCGCTGATGCGGAGGCGCGCTCCAGCGCGACGCAACGTGCCGGTGAGGACATACGCCGCGCCAAGCTGCTGGCCGATCTGCGCGGGAGTCACGGGCTTGTCGCGGAACGCCAAAACTGTCGGGCGGGAGAAAGTGTTCAGGCCGCTGATTTTGGAAAGCTCTGTAATGATGTCTTCGGTGATGCCGTCGCGCAGATACTCATCTTCCTTCGAGCCGCCCTGATTTTCGAAATAGAGCACGGCGACCGATTTCGTCGTTGGCGTAGCGGGCGCAGGATGCACGTGCGACGAGTCGCTCTTTTCGGCCGCAGAGTGCCGGCTCGAATTCATGTCGCGATTGAGCCGCTTCAGGTCGGCGCGCATATCGGACGCGTGCTGATACCGCGTGTCGCGATCTTTCTCTAGCGCCTTTGAAATGATGCGCTCGAGTTCTGCCGGGACATCGGCATTCAATCGCATCGGCGGAGCCGGCGTACGGTTCAGAATCGCTTCCGTGATTACACCGGAGCTTTCGCCGCGGAATGGCAGCGTGCCTGTCGCCATCTCATAGAGCACCGCGCCGAAGGAAAAAAGGTCGCTTCGCGCGTCTAATTCCCTCGCTCGTATCTGTTCCGGCGACATATAGGCAATGGTCCCGAGCGTGCTCCCTGGACTCGTCAATTGCTCGGGAGTTAACGCGTCGGCCGTATCCTGCGTCGCCGACATCGACAGCGCCGGTCCCGACTGCAACGTCTTCGCCAGCCCGAAATCCAAGATCTTCGCGTGCCCGCGATCGGTGACGAAAATATTCGCAGGCTTGATGTCGCGGTGAACAATCCCTTTTGCGTGCGCCGCATCGAGAGCATCGGCAATCTCAATCGCCAAACCCAGCAGTGCCTCCGTCTCCACAGGCTTTCCGCCGATGCGCTGTTTCAGCGTTTCGCCATCCAGAAATTCCATGGCGATAAACGCTTGCCCATTATGCTCATCAATCTCATATATCGTGCAGATGTTCGGATGATTCAACGCGGAGGCCGCCTTGGCTTCGCGCTGAAACCGGTTCAGGGCTTGTGGGTCTTTGGCCACCTCGTCCGGCAGGAACTTGAGCGCCACGAACCGGCTGAGCTTGGTGTCCTCGGCTTTATAGACGACACCCATGCCGCCGCCACCCAACTTGTCGATGATGCGGAAGTGGGAAATCGTTCGGCCGGAAAGTGGAGATGAATCGGGCATGGAAGCGAATCTTATGCTGGCCGTTCTGCCAAGTCAACGCACCTCGGCGCCACCGCATTTGAAGTCCGATCCGCCGTGGCGGGCTGCGCCCAATACCAAGTCAACAACGGTGGGCTACTCGCGAGCGAGCGTCTATGCAGAACGAAGAGTTTAAATCTCTCAGGCGCCCCGATGGCGCCAGGAACCCGAGGGGAATTTCTAAATCAGATTCGCCCTCTTACGCCACTCTCCGACTTTGATATTGCTCGTCGCTGACCTGTTCCATCCAGTCGACCACTTTCCCGCCGTTCTTTTCCTGAATGGCGATGTGCGTCATGGCCGTGGTTGGCGCGGCTCCGTGCCAATGCTTCTCGCCGGGTGAGATCCACACCACATCGCCAGGCCGGATCTCCTCAATTGCTCCGCCTTCGCGCTGGACTCTGCCGCATCCGGCCGTAACGATGAGCGTCTGGCCGAGCGGATGTGTGTGCCAGGCAGTCCGCGCACCCGGTTCGAAAGTTACGCTGGCGCCTTGCACTCGCGCCGGCTCAGGCGCCTGAAATAGCGGATCGATTCGCACCGTGCCAGTGAACCACTCCGACGGTCCCTCCGCAGAAGCTTGCGAGCCAGCTCTTTTGATCTCCATGTATAGTGTTCCTCACTAAGTGTCATTATGTCAGCTGATGCTCCGGCCGCCACTCAGAGACCTGTCATTTTCTCAAGGCGTTCCGGGTATCGGTCGCCCTCCACCTTGATCTTCGAAGCAGCGCTTTCGATTTCGCGCAAATCGTCCGCCGTGAGTTCGACCGCAACCGATCCAATGTTCTCATCGAGGCGCGCCAACTTCGTCGTGCCCGGGATCGGAGCAATCCACGGCTTCTGCGCGAGTAGCCAGGCGAGAGCAATCTGTGCAGGCGTCGCTTTCTTCTTTGCCGCGATCCGCGCAAGTAGATCAACCAATGCCTGATTCGCTTTCATTGCCTCCGGCGTAAAGCGCGGAAGCGTGCTGCGGAAATCAGTACTTCCGAGTTTGGTGTTTTCGTCCATCTTTCCCGTGAGGAAACCCTTGCCGAGAGGGCTGTACGGAACGAATCCGATTCCAAGTTCCTCAAGTGTGGGAATCACTTCCTGCTCGGGCTTTCTCGTCCACAGCGAGTATTCGCTCTGCAGCGCGGTGAGCGGCTGGACGGCGTGGGCGCGGCGAATCGTCTTTACGCCCGCCTCTGAAAGGCCGAAGTGCTTCACTTTGCCAGCTTGTATCAGTTCCTTCACCGCGCCCGCCACGTCTTCGATCGGCACGTTCGGGTCGACACGGTGCTGATACAAGAGATCAATGGCATCAACCTTCAGCCGCTTGAGCGATCCTTCGACAGCCTCCTTGATATGTTCCGGCCGGCTATTCAGTCCTGGCGCTCCCGGCCGGTTATCGCTGCCACTCAGATCGAACCCAAACTTCGTGGCGATCACCACTTTCCCGCGATACGGCGCAAGAGCTTCGCCCACAAGCTCCTCGTTCGTGAACGGCCCGTACACCTCCGCCGTATCGAAGAACGTGATTCCGCGCTCGACCGCAGCGTGAAGAAGATCCGTCATCTCCTTCTTATCTTTCGGCGGGCCGTACGAAAAGCTCATTCCCATGCAGCCCAGTCCAAGAGCCGAAACCTCCAAATTGCGTGCTCCAAGTTTTCGCGTTTCCATTGCGTCTCCTGTGGACCTGTTTCTCACGTTCAGAGCTTAGTCTCTAACGCCCCGGAAGCGGTATCCGGCATCCTTTTCCAATCCTTAATTGGTGCGATTCCGGCGGTATGACGGAGTGTCCGGAAATAATCGACATGCCCGCACAACGCTTTAATCGGATGCTGGCCTCACTACCAAACAGGTGCCTCTCAGTCACAAAGTATCGCGGAGAAGTCGATGCTTTTCTCAATCAGCTTACCATCCACATCCTCTGGCCAGAGTGGTCGCTCTGCAGTATTATCCGTCCAACAAACGTCCTCTCTGATGGAGGAAAGCTTGATGCTCGAACTCGAATGCAAGCCCACTCGGCGCAACTTTTTGAAGGGCGGCGTCGGAATGGCAGATAGACTCTCGACACTTGCCGTTCTTCCGGTCTCAGCCAACGCCGCGGAAAACGCATGGATTGTCGGACCGCAACCGGGCTTCACGCCCGAGGTCGGAACGCTGACATCCATGCTGGCTTTCACTCGCGAGCAGGTTGTAAATAACGTGCAGGGCCTGTCACAACAGGATCTCGACTTTCTGCTGGATGCCAATGCGAACACCATTGGCGCGCTCCTCCTGCATCTCGCGGCCACCGAAACTTACTATCAGATGAACACCTTTGGCGGGATGAAGTGGGATTCGTGGTCCGACGAGGTAAAGAAAAAGTGGGACATTCCCATGAACCTCGGAGAGCCAGCACGCAAGGCAATTAAGGGAAACAGTCTTGACTATTACCTCGATGCCTTGCATCAATCCCGGGAGAAGAGCCTCGCTGAATTTCGCAAGCGCGACGATAAGTGGTTAGCGACGCTCGTTACGGAGGGCGGCTTCTCGGCTAACAACTACGCGAAATGGTTCCATGTCGCCGAACACGAATCGAACCACGACGGCCAGATCAAATTCCTGAGAAAGCGCATTCCAGGCGCGAAGCCATCGTCCGAATAAGGAAGCAGGTCGCTGCGACGCCACGTTCTTCATGCCGGGTGTAATATCAGAAGAATGACCGCCGATCGGCCCGATCCGAGAAAACAGTGGTTGGGGGGCAGCGCCAGATTCGTGATAATTTTCGCCCTGATCTAGTTAGGCGAAGGTTCCCTGATCTTGATGTTCTGCAAGTGGGCCTTTCACATGAGCGCAGCTCTCTATTTGCTTATGATTCCTTGGTCTCTCCTCGGTTGGATATTGGCGGTGCGCCCGAACTGGTTCATTCGAATGTCGAAAGCAATGGAGAATCGGTTAAACCGAGATTTAGAACGCGCCGATAAATGGATTCCGCCAGGCTTTCCGTAAAGCAGTGGTTCCACACGAAATGTAATCAAAAAGCCGACACTACGACTGATCCGAAATGAGTTTGTGCCCGATAAACGCTCATCGAAGAAGTGAAGTGCTACGTCAAATCTCCGGTAACGCGACTTATCAGGAGTTGTCTTTTGAGTGGGACGGCGACGATACCCGTATGGGGTTTATTAGTAGTGTCTCAGTCTGACGGTTTCCGCTTCACGCGCCTTAAACTCCGAGCGGTCTTGACGCATACATTGCGCATTTGCCCGGGAATCTCCTTCTCCAGTGGACAGACCTCGAAATCTCCGAAGATGAAGTAATCATCTTGGTCGCGTGTATCGTCGCCCAGAAGTTTATACAGCGGGTCAGTGCCAGACATAGGCCTCAGAAGTCGATGCGTTCCCACAGGCCACAGAGTTTCCAGCCCATCCGCTGTATAACTGGCAAATCGGCCGTGGAAGCTAAAGCATTTGCCGCATGATGGGGACTCCGCACAAGGTTTTTGGGCGAAGGCTGAGCAAGTACATAGGCACAGCCACGCTAACGCCAATGCGACGTGTTTCAATCCACCGCTCCTGCTGCCATTTCTCATGGTAGCACCGGCTCCGCGTGGGCGCTGACCGCCCTCGATGTCTTCTAACGCGACTAATCGGGAGTTGCAGGTAACCCTACTTGGTGCTCGCGTGGTGGTCGTAGCTAATAACACGCGTAATCTTCCACGCGCCCTCCTTGTATTGCCACAGATGAATGAACTTCCCTTCGCCCACGCCCTCTGTGTCTTCATGTCCCGGGTGGTGAAAGCGATGAACTCCCATCTCGACCGCGCCATAACCCTTTAGTGGATACGCTTGGAGTGTCCCAGGAACGAGTTCCCGTGTCACTTTGCCGCAGATATTTTTCTTTATGGCATCGGTTAATGCTGCCTTGCCAAGGGTAACGCCCGCCAAGTCGTGATAAAACTCCACGTCGTCGGCAATGAATGATGCGAACTTTTCCAAATCGCACCGATTATAGGCATCGAACAAGGCTGTATCCAGCGTGGCGATTGCCTTGTCGAGTTCCGCCTGGGAATTAATGTCTTGCATCGCCGGGATCGCCTGAGCATCGGCTCGAACACAACACAAAGCAAATACCCCGAACAGCAGAAGTACTCTTGCAGAAGTGAAAGCCTTCATCGTTCAGTCCCCCTTTTCGTTTGGTGCCCAACACACAAATGGAGGTACGGAATGCAAATACAGAAAGTTCCGCCGCCAGTTTAATGCCTTAATCGGAGAAGTGAGATTTCCTAGTTTCCGGTAACCCGCAGCATTAATCGGAAACTGGCACGCGATCTGGTGCGCTGGTTCGACCGGAAATGGAGAGAGGTCGCTTTCCGTAAGTGAGAAATTCGCCCTTTCGGGCAAGGTCATCGTGGTCCCACACGTCTATTGGTCTCAACTCCCGGATTGCCCGTGATACTTCCGCAGTGGGCAACGGCCAACAGAGAAAGGCAGAGAGGGCTGGCAGAGAGCCGCATGACGATTGCGGGAGACCCGTTTTATACCGAGTGGCTTTGTGGCGCGGGTCAGGGATGTAGGGGTCGAATACTGGAGCGCCTTTACATCGATAACTGCTTGCCTTTAACAGTGGAATTATTTCGTCAGCTTGCCTTCTTCATTCTGAGCTGCAAGCCCATATCGTATTGCCGCTTCAAGCGTATCGATGTTTATATCCTTCAAAGCTTTGAACCGGATGCAATATCCGGTCACGCTCGCCTTGCCTAGTTTTTTTCCATACGTTTTGGCTAAGTACTTCTTATCTTTGAGGCCAAGAATATAGACAGAGATTCCGGTTTTGTTTCCGCTCACGCCAATTTGAAAAAACTCTCTACTTTTTCCGTTGGCATATTTTATTGTGTAAAATCCATATCCAATCGTGGGGTTGGAAACAGTATTATTTTTGCTGTCTTTACCATCGAAGAACCATAATTTGCATTCTGGTGACACTTGAAGTGTGAGCCGATGCAACTCTTGAAGGTCGCTGCGTTTTGGCTCCGGTTGGCTGGCAATGTACTTCTTGATCTGTTCTTGTACGTTCATATGTTCTGCTCCCCAGCCGCGCGCACGAGGTTGTACGACGTTTAATCCTTTTGACGGCACTCCTTCCACCAAATACTTCCTCAGAATGGCGACCTTCTCATCCGGTGAGTAATGCTTCGGTCGTCTCTTGATGTGTTCGCTCCGTTATCTTAACGGACGAACGCTTTCTCCATTTCCAACCGAGGCGCGGCAGTGGTAGCAGCCATTTTGTGTTGGTTCAGCCTGAAATGGAGAGAGGACGCCCTCCGTTAGTGAGCATTCCACCCTTCGGGCGGGGTTTTTGAAGGCATCGATACGACCAGCAGGCTATCCATCAGCATTGTTGCGTCCCCGCAGAGCCCCGCTTCCGCCTCGCCCGGCCAGATCATTATAGCTCCGCAACGAGCTGCCGTTTCTCAACATCCGGTTTGCCCGTGAATCCGCCCGAACCCAGACCGGCCAGACCCGAATCGTGAGTTGTGACCGCCTGGATTCGACAACTATCTATCCTATTTGGGGTTTGCCAATCAACGAGTTGTACACGTCAGGCCCTTGCCGTCCACTGATCCGATATCCGTCAGAGGCAAATCTTAGCGTGATTTTTCGGTCAAAACTTGAGTAATCCGCTGCGGTTTAATCGTATACAGGATATATGTTGGCTCTTCTCATGACATTGAATACGACGGCCGAAACAGAAACGGCAAAGATTGCGCGAGGCTTACGTGAGAAGGATGTGGAGCTTCTTGCAGACCTGGTCGAGCGCTGTCAGCGTCGACTGGTGCGCTACCTGCTATACCTCACCGGGAGGCGAGAGTATGCGGAGGACCTTGCGCAGGAGACCTGGATTCGCGTGCTGCAACGGGGCAGCCAGTACAACGGGCGGCAGCGGTTTGATCCATGGCTATTCGCGATCGCCCGCAATTTGGCAATAGATTACCTCCGGAAAAAACGAAAAGCGGTACAGACAGCTTCCTTGCCAAATGATCGCGATGCAATTCTTCTGTTACCCTCTTCCGATCCTTCCCCATTCGAAGCCGCGGCCCGAAGCGAAGACGCAACGCGTATGGCCGGCCGGCTGCAGATTCTGCCACCGCTGTATCGCGAGGCTTTGCTGCTGAGGTTTCAAGAAGACCTGTCTCTTGCGGAGATGGCTCAGGTCTTGGGCGCCCCTACTACAACGGTGACGTCCAGAATCTATCGCGGTCTTGCAGCACTGAGATCCGCATTTGAGGAGGGTGATTCGCATGGAGGGTGACAAGAGATTCCGCGAGCTTATCGACAGGTCTTTTGTAGAAGAGGTTTCAGAGGGCGAAAGACAGCTCATCCATGACCACATCCGCGACTGTGATGTCTGCAAGCGCTACGTCGAGCTAACTGCGTGTACGATTCGGGGCTTGCGGGAATTTACCTTTACCAGTGAACCAGATTCGAATGCCCAGGTCCGTGAGATTCTCGCGCATCAGACCGAGACGATGCGCCAGCGCAACGTGCAATTCAAGGTCTGGGCTGCATTTGCTCTAGCGCTCTCGATGTCAATTGTGGGATCGGCACTTGTCTACCAGGTGGCCAAGCTCCTGGCAGTCCCAATGCATTTCGACACTGCTCAAGTCCAGGCAGGCGTTCTCGTCTTTTGGCTCCTGCCATCTTTTTGCTCGGCCTTACGTCTGCTCGCGGCGCCTGGTGAGAATAGAGGTACTGCATGACACAGCAATCGGCGGTGCTTTTGATAGCGTTCTTGGCCGGGCTTGTAGTTGCGGCAGTCTTGTTGGGAACTGCAAGACGGAATGTTTTATCCAGGTCTGCAATGGTCATCGCAGCGCTGGCGATCCCGATTTGGGTAATCTATTTTGCTTCCAGCCAGGGCCGTTCCTTACTCGCTTCCAAAGGATTTCTCAGTGCCATGCCAGAAGCGCTTTGGTTTGGCTTGACGTTTGGAGTCTTCACTGCGGCTTTTTTCCTTGCCCTCGGATATATCTATGGGGACGCAAAAAGGCGTCAAATGCCTGCTTGGGCCTGGGTGATTGCCGCTTTCCTCATACCCAATTTGATTGGATTCATCCTTTATTTCGTGTTCCGAGGGCCCCTCCTTGGGCCTTGCAGCTCCTGTGGCAAGCCTATTCGAGGGGGAGAAGCATTCTGCTCACACTGCGGATGCTCGCAGGGTTCCAGTATCGGACGCATCACAGCTGACAATCGCACATTCTGAACTAAAAAAGGTGGTAAGAACCTTGCATCGCCCAAAACGGAGGACGGTATGAAACGTGAGCGCGCCTTGCGGGTAGTGTTGGTGTTGGTGGGCTTGTTTTATTGCTTTTGGGGCTATCTCCTGTTCGACGATCTGTCGCACTCTAGGTGGCTTAGCGGGCATAGTGACGTCATGCCGATGTTCCTGAGCCTTAACACGGCGCTTGGGGTCTGTCTGTTGGTGGCCGTTAAGCAGCCGGCCAAGCATCGCTTGATGATCGCCTATGGGGCGTGGTCAAGCCTTGCCCATGGGTTCACGATGACAATCATGTCGGCGCAGGCCGTGGCGCACGGGATGCACAGGAAGGATAGCCCCCAGGACATCGTGATCTTTGGCGTGATTGGAGTCACGCTGCTTGCACTCCTCCCGGCAAAACAACCATCGCCGGCCAGCGCGCCGACGAGTGAGCCGCGCTTTGCCGAACGCTAGAGGACCTGGACCACCGTCGCGCGCATACCAAGATGCAGGGACTCCCCACGGAAGCGCGGCGATTCGTTCCTGTTCAGGCTGATGGTTGGTGCGTCCCGTTCGTTGGAAAGCCGCCGCTCCGTTCTCGAGAAACTCCTTCTGCCAGCGGTAGAACACGGTCGGCTGCAGTTCAAGTTCGTCACACAGATCCGAGATCGGCACCCTTTGCACCAAATGCCTCCTCAGAATGGCAACGTTCTTTTCCGGTGTGTAGTGTTTCGGTGGTTTCTTCATGTGTACGCCCCGTTATATTGACGGACGAACACTTCCTTCATTTCCAGCCGAGGCAGGACACTGGCAGTTGCCATCTGACGAGATCGAACCGGCTGATTGTTCGCTAGTACTAAAACTCTTACAGACTCGCCATTTGCACAGTCGATAACCGTCTGCTAGGGTGGTCGCGGAGTTGTGCTCGGAAAACTTATTTGCGCGGGAGTAGCGATGGCAGCGAAGGCTGCCGGAGTGCCATTTCTAACCGGGACACCAAAACAATTAGAAATCGCCGTAAATCACAGAAAACAAGGAGTCGAGGTCATTTCTAATCGGTACAAATAAAGGGGGTCTTCAAGTCGCGAAAATAGTGATGTTTGTAGCGCCACGATCTCCGGAATCGGGCGTCCGATGGACTCCACCGGAGTCCTTGGATCGGACCTGTCGAAGACCCTGAGCTTCGAAGGGCCGGCGGTTTTGAATTTGTCTGCTCGGAGTCAAATTGCAAAGCCACGCGACATCAAACTGAAGGCATCTTTCGATGCATTCGAAAACATTTGCAATTGCTTTCAAACCCGATTCTTGATTAAAATCCCGTCTGGTCCCCTCCAAGAATTCACTCGATTCGAGGAGGCGTAATGCGAACCACCCCCCGGTTCATGCGTTCGGTCGCTGGATTATTCGTCGGTTCCCTGCTGCTCGTTCCCGCACTCTTCGCTCAGACAAATCCGCCGCCATCCGATCCGCACGAAATGGTGACGCGCCAACCGCGCATCCTCACCAAGCCAGCCGATCGCAACGCCGCATTCGATCTCCTCGATCGCGCTCGGAAAAACTACAACCTGTTCGATATCTCTACTCCGTCCGCGCTCAAAGTCTCGTTCACAACAAATGGCACCAGCCAGAACGAAGGCGAAGGGACGATGGATGAAGAGTTTGCCGGATCGCAACGCCGCTGGATGGCGCAGATAGGCGATTCACTGACGCTGCGCATTCTCGACGGCGATCACGTTTACGGTACGAATCCCGCCGAGCCCGTTCCGCTTCGCGTTCAAATGGTCCGCGCCGCGCTGCTCTGGCCCGTCAATCCGCGCCCTGGCGGGGCCGCCATTCGCGCCGCCGATGTAAATCGCGACGGCAAGGAGCTGAGGTGCCTCTTGCTCAGCGGCGCTGTTCCGCCAAATCCCGCGCCGCGCTCCTGGTACGAAACCGAATATTGCGTCGACCCCAACAGCGGACTTTTGCAAGTGTGGTCGGAAGCGCCGGGAATTTTCGCGGTCTACGATTACAATGGCGCCATCGAATTTCACGGCCGCACGATCGCGCGGCAAATTTCGATTTTCGAAGAAGGCCGCCTCGCCGTTCAGGCTCGCGTGGAAAGCCTCGAAGACGCGAAGGATCTCGATCCAAGTCTTTTCAAGCCGACGCCGGAAATGGTTGATGCGGGCGGATCGTATGGTCTGGGAGCGCCCGATCGCTTTCCGATGCGCGTCGATCCCACCGATGCGCCGACATCAACTTACTTCCAGCCGGTTATCGTTCACGCAATTTTGGACGCGCAGGAAGGCCGCGTGCTCGATGCGGAAGCGCTGCAGAATTCCGATCCGGAACTAAGCCGCGCGGCGATCGACCTGGTGAGAAATACTTCGTTTGAAGCTTCGGGACTTCAGCAGGAAGTTTTCATCAACGTGCAATTCCACTTGCCCGCCGCCGAGGCCGGCGGCCCGCCAATCTTCCACGCACCCGTGCACTGGGAGATATGGGATCGCCGAGGCAAGGTTCCGCCGGTACGAAAACCAGCACGATTCGGAAACTAGAAGTTTACTGAGCCTGCTGCTCAGACGCGGTCTGAACGCTCGGCCGCGTCTGAGGAATTTGTGGGGCCGGTTTCGTCACCGGCGCACTAGCCGGTGACGTAGTCGCTGGAGCAGGCGAAGTTGCCGGTGCCGCTGGCGAATTTGAATTCGCCGGTTGCGTCGGGCTGACGCCCGGGCTTGCAGAATTTGTATCCTGCGCCGGAGCCGCTTCGACGCTATTCGCTGGAATCATGCTTGGCGAATCGTCGTTCGCGCCGGGATCAGGATACGCGTACGAGTTCGGTGAAGAATTGTTGTCCGTCGAATCGCCAGGACCGTACGGAGGAGGATACGGCGCGACGTTGTTGTTCACCGGCGGATAGTAGTAACCCGGCCACGGCGTATACCAATAAGGCGAAGCGCCCCATCCCCACCACGGATTCCAATACCAAGGATTCCATGCCCATCCGAAACCCCAACCAAATCCCCAGCCGAATCCGAATCCGCCCCAGCCAAATCCGCAGCCAAAGCATCCGAAACCGAATCCGCGTCCGGCGAAACCATAGCCGCGGCCCGCAAAACCAAAACCGCGCGCGCCGATTCCGGCCGCTCCAAAGCGATTGCCCGCAAGCGAAACGGATGCAAATCGCGAAGCGGGAGACGCCGATGCGCCGAAGCGCCCGCCAAATGTTGTGCTGCCGAATCGCGTGCCACCGACGGCGGAAATTCCAGACGTTGTGCGGCCGAACGTCGAGCCGATCGAGTGGTTGCTCGAGAAATTCGACATCGCTCGCGTCGATGAAATCGCTGACGATCGCGATCCAATGGAACCGCGATTAGATGAACTCAAACTACCGCTGCCGAACGAGTGAAAACTTCCAGAGCCAACCGCGCTCGTGCCGCGCGCTTCGCCGAACGAATGCGCTGAGCCACTCGCCGCGCCCGCGCCGCGTGCCGCCCCTACTCCAGACGAAGCGCCGAAACTTCGCGCTGAAAAAGATTGCGATGCACTGTTCGTCCGATTGCCGAAGGAATGCCATTGACCGTCCGCATTGCCGTAATTTCGTGCGCCTGAAGCCGCTGAGACTCCACCCCGGCTTCCATTCATTCCGTTCGAAGTGGCAGGACGCGAACCGCCGTAACTGTACGCGCCGCCTGGACGCGAAGAATATCCGCGCGAGCCGCCGTAAGCACCTTCATAACCCGGAATCGAAGTGCGCCCGCCCCCATACGCAGATGAACGTCCACCGCTCGGTCCGCTGCGCGAGCTACCGCCTCCGCGAACGCTGCCGCCTGACGAGTGCGCGCCGCCTCCGCCCCCATGGAAACCACCGCCGCCGTGGAAACCACCACCGCCACCGCCGTGGCCGCCGCCACCATGCTGCGCGAACGCAGGCGATGGCGCAAAAATGAAGAGTAGGCTTGCAGCAGAAAGGACAAAGATACTTTTGAAGGTGGAGTTGCTCATCTCAGCCTCCTAATCGCACGGTGGCGCGAGACGCCGGGCCGCCCCACATCTTGCGATCATTCTACTCAATTAGACGCTCAATGCAAACGCGGAGTTGCGCGTTTTTCGAATCGCAAATTCCCACTGCGGCGTCAACCCGCGGACTTCACCACTAAAATTGAACACGTGCGGGCGAAAAAAGTTTCTTTCTGCGCGAAACGGTTTGAGGTGTATGCGTTAGGAGGAATGCAGCGCTACGATCAGATCGACGCAGTTCGCGTTCCCCGCCGCAAATCGCGCGCCTTCGGGAACTTTGCGGCAAACAATGGCGTATCTTCGGGTAACGAAAAGGCGCGAGAATTGCGCCCCGCGACGAAGAGCATTGCGATTCGGGATCGCAAAACATGAGGCGAGACGAAGCGCGAGGGAAAATATGAGATCGCTAACGACTTCACGCGGCGACGACGGGCTCGATCAGATGAGATTCAACTTCATTTCGACTTTCGTTCTCGTCGGGTCGCTTTGTTTGATGCTGGCGGTTGCAGCGTTTCCTGCGGCGGCGCAGGTCGAGAACGGGAAAGGCGTCGGAGTCTACGTCGGCGCGGATGCGAACGCAAAAGATGTCGGACTCCCCATCTATCCCGGCGCGCGGCCTCACAAAGATAAGGACAACGACACACCTTCGACAAAGCTCGGACTTTGGGGAGGCTCGCTCGCGTTCAAACTTGCGGTGATAAAAATGGAATCGAACGATTCGCCCGACAAGATTGCCGCGTTCTACAGAAAAGCGCTGGCGAAATATGGGCCGGTGCTGGACTGCGCGAATTCTGGCGCTTCCAGCAGCGACAAGGACAAGAGCGAATCATCGAAGAAACTCGAATGCGGCGACGACAAACCCGACGCGGGAGGAATGCTCTTCAAGTCGGGCACGAAGGAAAAGCAGCACATTGTCGGAGTCCAGCCCAATGGAACCGGCGCGGTATTTCAACTCGTCTACGTTCAAGTCCCCGAATCCGACAAAGACAAATAGGCATTTATGACTGCGCGTGCGGCGAGTCGCGGTCTCATTGACGGCCGATGCGATCGATTTCTGTTTGAATTGCCAGCTTGTCGAGACTCGATAGAGGCAAGCAGAGAAAGAGACTGATGCGGCGTTCCAGAAGCATGAAGGCTTCGCGGAACGCGCGTTCGATTTGCTCCGTGGTGCCGTCGACGGCTGCGGGATCGGGAACGCCCCAGTGCGCCGTGATCGGATGGCCGGGCCAGACGGGGCAGGCCTCCTTGGCGGCATTGTCGCAAACCGTGAATACGAAATTCATTTTTGGCGCGCCGGGCTGTGCGAATTCTTCCCAACTTTTGCTGCGAACTCCTTCCGCGGGCAATCCCGCTGACTCGAGTTGCTTGAGCGCTTCGGGACGCACGAAACCGGAAGGATGGCTCCCCGCGCTGTAGGCTGCGAAGTTAGCGCTGCCCTTATGATTCAGGATTGCTTCCGCCATGATGGAGCGGGCGGAATTTCCCGTGCAAAAGAAGAGGACGTTGTATCGCGCATCCATTTTTGATTCCGGCTTTCAGAATCGCGGATCGGATTAAGGCGTTACTGGCAACACGTCGGAGCGCAGCACGTTCCCGAAGTCGTCAGCGGCTGCGGCTTCGCAGCGCGCACGAAGGCGCTCATGAATTTGCCCTCCACATGCGGCGCGATTGCCTCCACGTCAATTCCTTTCGCCGTGAGAAATTCGCGAGCGTCTTCCACTCGATAAACTCGCGTCGGCTCGACTTCAACCTGCTCGAAACCAGCGTGCGAAAGTTTTTGACGGTACTCGTTTTCGTCCAGCGCGCCTGCCACGCATCCGACCCAGAGGAGGACGCTTTCGCGAATTTGAGGTGCGATTTCGCCGCGCGTGACGACGTCGGAAACAGCAAATCGCCCGCCAGGTTTCAGGACGCGAAATGCTTCGCGCAACACGCGATCTTTATCGACGGAAAGATTGATCACGCAATTTGAAACGATGACGTCGACCGAATTGTCTGGCAGCGGGATGTGCTCGATCTCGCCTCTGAGGAATTCCGCATTTTCGGCGCCCGCTTTGCGTTTGTTTTCGTTTGCGAGGGCGAGCATTTCATCGGTCATGTCGAGGCCGTAGGCTTTTCCCGTTGGGCCGACGCGCTTCGCAGAAAGCAAAACGTCGATGCCGCCGCCGGAGCCGAGGTCGAGTACGACTTCCCCGGGGTTGAGTATGGCTAGCGCCGTCGGATTTCCGCAGCCGAGCGACGCATCGAGAGCCGCGCCGGGAATTTGCTGCTTCTGGGATTCATCGTAAAGATTCGAAGTGATCGGATCGCAACACGCCTCGGTTGCGGGAGCGGCACCGCAACACGAACTTCCGCCGGAACTAACGCGGAGCGCGGCTTCGCCGTATTTTTCCTTCACGATTTCCTTGATGTTTGGAGCTGCCATGAATTTCTCCTATTTGCAGATCTCGATGATGTCCCGGGGCTTCAATGCTTTGTTCCGAGTGCAGCATTCGGCATACAGAAATTGCAGAATTTCTTGGAGCGATTCCGTGTTTGCGGTGTAGCGCAGGAACGTGCTTTCGCGTTGCACGCGAACCAGGTCTTCATTTTTCAGCTTGTCGAGGTGATGAGAGAGAGTGGAATTCGGAATATCCAATTCTCCCTGAATATCGCCGACGACGAGGCCTTCTGGATGCGCCGAGAGAAGCATCTGCATGATGCGCAGGCGTGGCTCGGTGCCCATGGCGGAAAACATGTCGGCGTATTTGGCGACGCGCTGGCTATCTTTTTTGGTTTGAGCGACGGGCATATTTCGATATTTGCAGAACTATGGCTTTGTGTCAAGGCTGAATCATCGAACGCATGAGCTCGGGATTTTGGATCAGCCAGTGTCGTTTGGATGATCGGGAGAGGGGCGGGCCTGCCGGCCAGCCCTACCGTTGCCACGCGATTGAGTTAAAATGAAATTCATGCGCGGCCTTTGTTTCTTAGTTCTTATCGCAATTCTCTGCATACCCACTCTTTTGCGAGCGCAGCAGTCGCCGGTTTCGACTCAGGCGCCGGCGTCAGATGCCGATGTGGAAGTATCGGTTCACGAAAATGTGGCGTATGGATCGGTGAGCGGTCACGACTTGCTGCTCGACGTTTACGAGCCTAAGGAGGCGAGCGCGCGCCCTCGTCCGGCAACGCTGCTGATTCATGGCGGCGGGTGGACGAGTTTTGACAAAAGCACGATGCGCAATCTGGGGAAATTTCTTGCGCGAACGGGAATTGTCGCGTTTTCGGTGGACTATCGTTTACTGCAAGGCGCGGACAATCGCTGGCCGGCGCAATTGGATGATGTGCAGCGCGCGGTAAGGTGGATTCGGGCGAACGCTGCGAAATATGGCGTTGATCCCGATCACATCGGCGCTTTCGGGCATTCCGCTGGCGCGCAATTGGCGGCGCTGCTCGGGATGGAAGACACGCGGGACAATTCCGATGCGGCGCTTGCGAAATA
Source organism: uncultured Acidobacteriota bacterium (assembly GCA_963803835.1). Taxonomy (GTDB): domain Bacteria; phylum Acidobacteriota; class Terriglobia; order Acidiferrales; family UBA7541; genus Palsa-147. The sequence goes on from CAWDOI010000006.1 coordinate 37,539, forward strand.
TTCGAGTCGCGTGCAAGCAGTGGTGGACGTGAGCGGGCCGACCGATTTCACTACAAATCGCGAGCCCGATGACGAAGCGTTTCTGGCGAACTTTTTTGGCGGTGATTTTGCTACGTACCCGGAATTGTGGCGCGATGCGTCGCCGGTTTTTCACGTCGCGAAAAATAACGCGCCGTTTCTAATCGTTCACGGCACGCAGGACACGGATGTTCCGATTGCGCAAGCGCAAGAGCTTTACGAGAAGCTGCAGGCGGCGGGAGTGCCGGTTCAATTCGTGAAGCTCGACGACGTGCACACATTTCGAACGCCGGAAGCGCGGGCGCGGCTGGTGTTTGAGACGCTTGGATTTTTCCAGCGCTATCTCGGCGTTGGGAAATAGGTTCGAAGCCCAGGGCTAAAGCCCATCTTGGGGGCGACGGCTTTGTTCCGCTGGACTAAAGTCCAGCTTCCCCCTGCTGAAGCAGGGGGCTCCCACCGAAAGGCGCGCGGGGTCGCAGCAAAAGAGGCGTGAAAAAATCGCTTCATCGCCAAGCGGTCGCGGCACTCGGATTAATCACGAAAACTTTTTAGATTGGGCGAGTAACTTGCGACTAGCACGAAGTCGCGGGCAGGATGCCCGCGCGACGATTTACGTTCACGTGGGGTGAGTGTGTTATCGTTTCCGGCTTGCTGAGGCGCGTGAGAGTGCGCGACACTACTGTCATCACGGCGCGCATCATTCACAATGCAAATTGCGGCGACAC
>CAWDOI010000007.1:0-132812 GCA_963803835.1 uncultured Acidobacteriota bacterium
AATCTCTTCGACGCGTAGATCGCGTGGTTGAATTCCTGGATCGCGCTCGTAAATTTATCCTGCGCTCGCCGGGCGACTTTGCCGGACCACAGCACGTTGTCGGCGATGATGAGCCCGCCGCTTCGCACGCGAGGCAGCGCCCGGCGAAGCGCTTCCGGATATTGATGCTTGTCCACGTCGATGAAAACGATGTCAAACTTCCCCGGCGTCTGCTCGAGGAGTTTCAGCGCGTCCCCAACGAGCACTTCCACTCTGCGTTCGACGCCTGCCCGCGCGAGAAATTCCCGCGCGGTGCGGGCATTCGATGCGTCGCCATCCGTGTAGTAAACGCGACCCTGCGGCCCAACCGCGCGCGCCAGCCAAATCGTCGAGTATCCGATTGCCGAGCCCATTTCGAACACTCGCCGCGCTTTCGTCAATTTCGCCATCAGACAGAGAACCCGCGCGCAGACGGGCCCGATGATTGGTATATCACGGCGCTTCGCCAACTTCTCCATTTCGGCGAGCACCGCATCGCGCTTCGGCAGCAAATCGTTCATGTACGTTTCGACTGCCCCGTTGAGAATCAATCCGTTCATGATTTCCCCTTTTTGCGTGTCATGCGTCCGCAGACGCAATCGCGAACGCAATTATTCGAGCGATTCGCCCGCCTTCAGCGCGTGAATCTCAAGCCCCGCGATATCCTGAGTCAATTCGCGCAAGGTCTCCGGGCGCCCGGTAAGTACCGGAAAGGTTCCGTAGTGCATCGGAACGACATGCTTGACGCCGAGCAGCCGTATAGCCAGCGCCGCTTCGCGCGGGCTCATCGTGTAATGATCTCCTATCGGGAGAAGAGCGAGTTCCGGCGCATAGAGATCGCCGATGATTTTCATGTCGCCGAAGACAGCCGTGTCTCCCGCGTGATAGACCGTCATCCCGCCCGGCAACCGGATCACGAATCCCGCCGGCTCGCCACCGTAAACCATTTTCCCGCCGTCGTCGATTCCGCCTGAATGGATCGCCTGGACCATTGTCGCTCCCACATCGCCAACCGCTACGGTCCCGCCTTTGTTCATGCCCTGAGCCTTCTCAACACCCTTCGACCCCAGCCACGCGCACATCTCCGGAATGGCGACAATGTCGGGCTTGAATTGCTTCGCGAGGGAAACAACGTCTCCGATGTGGTCCGAGTGGCCATGGGTGATGAACATCAAGTCCACGCGATCCGGTTTCTTGAGCGCCTCGGGACAGGCGGGATTAGTCGATAGCCACGGATCGATCAGGATCACACGCCCCGAAGTCGTCACAATCCGAAATGCAGCGTGGCCGAGCCACGTAATGCGATTCCCCCGCATGCGAAGCATGGAACCCCCTAAAACGACGCCAATTTCGAGCGCGCTAACCTGCGGCAAATCTTCGCAGACAACTCACGCCATGCATTCTATCCGCTTCCGCAAACGCGCTTCAACCTTGAGAACGCCATCAGAACCCCGTGTCTTGTGCCCCCCGCCGATTGATGGTATAAAAATTTGTGAGCGTTCTTACTGCGATTTGATAGCATTTACCTGGTGACCCTCGAGGAGACGCCCTTATGGCCTATGTAATCGCCGAACCGTGTATCGGTACCAAAGACACAGCTTGTGTCGATGTGTGCCCCGTGGACTGCATCCATCCGCGCAAGGATGAGGCAGATTTTGCCAATGAAAAGATGCTTTATATTCATCCCGACGAGTGCATTGATTGCGGCGCCTGCGTGCCGGTTTGTCCCGTGACCGCGATTTTCGCGTTGGAAGACTTGCCGGAAAAGTGGAACAGCTTTACGCCGATCAACTCCGATTGGTACAAGAACAAACAGGCTTAAAATTTCAGTTCCGGCAGGCGTTCGATCAGTGCCGCCTCAGCGATCGACCTCGCGGCGAGTCGTCTGACTCGCCGCGTTTTCTTTTCTGCACGCGTTAAACGTCGAGTCCCAACTGCTGCTTTGCTGCCGCACTGATCATGCTTGGATTCCACGGCGGTTCCCACACGAGATCCACTCGCACTCCGCTGACGCCTCCCAACTTTCCGACTTCCGCCTTCACCTGTTCCGGAATCGAAAGTGCGGCGGGGCATCCTTGCGACGTCAGCGTCATCTTCACGGCGACTTTCCCGGCGTCGTCCGTGCTCACGTCGTAGATTAGTCCGAGGTCAACGATGTTCACTGGAATTTCTGGGTCGTAGCACCTGCGGAGAGCTTCCATCACCATTTCTCGATCGGCTGCCACGGGAAGACTCCTCTCGGCAGATCGCGTTACAAGTTGCCGTTGAATCCGACGCGCGTTTGATTCGCTAGGATTCCACACGGTTCCCGGAGTGTCAAACGCACTGAAATGGCTACACGAGCAGGCAGCATGTAGAATTGTTTCGCCGCGGTCGGCGGCAATCGCGACGGACCAGGAGGACATCGTTCCCAATGCCAATCGCAGTCGGCGTCAAACTTGCAGGCGTAAAGCTTGGCGTTCTCGAACTGGACGGCGTAACCGTAAGCACTTCCACCGGCGCGCTTGCTGACGAAATCTTGCGCCTCTGCGAGCAAATCCATCGAAGCGTAACCGTCGACCAAGTTTCTGAACGCGATTCTGTACGCGCCGTGCGCGCCATGTTTCGCGCTTGGGGCATCGACCCGGCGCGTTACCGTCCCTCGTCCGAAGCTCTCCTCCGCCGCGTCGCACAAGGCAAGGGCCTGTATCGAATTTCGAATGTCGTCGACGCGGGAAATCTTGGCTCACTCGAGACAGGCTGGCCGTATGGAATCTATAACCGCGTGCTGATTTCGCCACCGGTTGTTTTTCGCGCCGGCGAAACAAGCGAGACCTACGAAGGCATCGGCAAACAGACCTGGCATCTCGCTGGCCGCCCCGTATTAGCGGATAAGAATGGCGCTTTCGGCAGCCCAATCAGCGATTCCACGCGAACGATGGTGACCGAAGCGGCGCGCAATCTTCTCGCTGTGATCTACGCGCCCGCTGGAGCGGCACCCAGCGCAATCGAGGGCGCTCTTCAAAAGCTTGCAGACACAATCACGCAGTCCGGTGGCGGCGCCATCGTTCACATCGGTGTCGTTTCGTGAATTTAGCTTCACCGCCCGCGCGATTTTCGCGTCGACGCCGGGCTTTTGTGAATCCCATCGAACCTCAGGACAATTTCGCGCAGTAAAGGTATTCTGAATGAGTCCCTTTGGAGTCGGTGAGTGCGGAAATTTCAACTCGTCACACTCGTTCACGGTCATCAGCCAGTCGGCAATTTCGACAACGTGATCGAGCACGCCTACGCGCACTCCTATCTTCCCTTCGTTGAATTGCTCGAGAAGCATCCGCAGGTTCGCTTTGGATTGCATTTGTCCGGATGCCTGCTCGAATGGCTCGAAAAAGCGCACCCGGAATATTTCGATCTCCTGCGGCGGCTGGAGGAGCGCAACCAACTGGAAATGGTTGGCGGCGGCCATTACGAGCCAATCCTCATTTCGATTCCGCCGGAAGACCGCCGCGAGCAGATCGATCGAATGGGCGATTTCCTGGAGAAACATTTTCATCGCCGCCCGCGCGGCGCTTGGCTCACGGAGCGCGTGTGGGAGCCGCAACTGCCATCGACGCTGGCGGCGGCCGGGATTGAATACTCGCTCGTGGACGACAATCACTTTCTTGGCGCGGGATTCGAGCCTGCACAACTTCGTGGCGCCTTCATCGCCGAAGAGTTGGGCAATTGCGTCAGACTAATTCCCGGACTCAAAATTCTTCGCTATCTCGTTCCGTATCGCGAACCCGAGGAAACCATCACGTTCTTACGGCAGGCGGCCGCCGAACACCCAGGCGGATTCGTGGCAATGGGCGACGACTGCGAAAAATTCGGCGTTTGGCCGAATACTTACGAACACTGCTACACGAACGGCTGGCTCGAACGTTTTTGTCTCGCGCTCGAAGCAAATTCCGATTGGCTCGAGATGTCCACGCCCGGCGATGCCGTTCGCTCTCACGCCCCGCTTGGCCGCGCGGAACTTCCAGCCGCGTCCTACAACGAAATGATGGAATGGGCGTTGCCCACGAACGCGCGCAAGCGCTTCGAAGCCATTGAAAAGGAATTTTCTTCGCGCAGCGACGTTGAGGTCTTTCTTCGCGGCGGAATTTGGCGCAGCTTTATGGCGAAATATCCCGAGGCAAACTTACTCCACGCAAAAATGCTCAACGTCTCCTCGAAGATTCGGAGGCTTGCGCTCAGCCGTCGCCGCGGCAGTTCGTTCCTTGCGGCGAGAGCGGAAGCCGAGACGCTCCTGTTGCGGTCGCAATGCAACGACGCCTACTGGCACGGCATTTTTGGCGGCCTGTATTCTCCGCATTTGCGGACGGCCCTCTGGCGCTCGCTCGTCGAGGCCGAAGCCATTGCCGATCGCCTGGCGCGCCGGGAATCCGCGTGGTCGGCCGTCAAGCGCTTCGACTTTGACTCCGACGGACGGGAAGAAATCTACTTCACTTCCGAAACGTGCGCGGCACTTCTGGCGCCGGCGGATGGCGCCACCTTTTCAGCAATCGATTTTCGCCCCTCGAACGTTGCGCTCGTCAATTCAATTGCGCGCCGAGTCGAGGTCTACCATGCGCGCCTTCAGGGCGCTTCTGCGCGCGGCACGCAGGCTGCTGCATCGATTCACGATCAGGTGCAAGTGAAGGAGCCAGGACTCGAGCGCCTCCTTCGCTATGACCGTTGGAACCGGCATTGCTTTCGCGTGCTTCTTTTCGCCGCGGGCAAGAACTTCGAAGATTACGAGCAATTGCGTCTCGACGAGGATGCGGAAATCGCAGGCGGAGACTATGGCGTCGCACGTGTGGATGAGACGATTGCGACCTTGCAATCCGAAAACGAGCGCGGCCCGCGCGTCACCAAAAAATTCAAGCTGACTTCGTCCGGCGACGCATTTGAAATTGCTTGTGACTTGGAGATTTCATCGGACGTCGCTGTGACACTCCAGATCGGAATCGAAACAGTCCTCAATTTCCTCGCACCCGATGCCCACGATCGCTATATCGAAGCCCACAATGGAATGCATCCTCTGCGCTGGAGCGCCGCCATTCCAGCATCGGAAGTCCGAATCGTTGACGAATATCAGAACACCGTGGCGACGCTCGCGGCGCCCAGCGCGCACGAGTTTTGGATCGCTCCCATCGAAACAGTTTCGGATTCCGAAAGCGGATTCGAGCGCGTCTATCAGGGCTCTCAAATTCTCGCCGTTTGGCCGGTCGAACTGAAGCCGGGAACGGCATGGCAAGGTGGGCTTGCCCTACGGATCGCAAAGTTGCGCTGACCGCGCGGAGGTAGTTGCTCCGAGTCGTCTGCGTTTGTTAGAGTTCAGCCGGGGAGGAGTTTCATGGCAGTCGCTCAAGACTTACTCGACATTCTCGCTTGCCCCAAAGATTTAACTCCGGTGAAGCTCACGGAGGATGGCAAAGGCCTGCGGTGCCCGAAGTGCCGGCGAGTCTATCCCATTCAGAACGACATCCCCGTGATGCTGGTCGACGAAGCGCGCATTGAACCCGAGTGATCCAGCGTCTCTCCTTCCTGACCTCCCGCGCGGCGCGGAGATTCTCATCATCCGTCTGCGATCCGTCGGCGACGTTGTTCTTCTCACGCCCGCAATCTCAGCGCTGCATTCCTGGCGGCCCGACTTGCGCATTTCCGTGCTCGTAGAGCCCGGTTGCGCCGCCGTTCTCGAAGGCAATCCGGCGGTGGAGGAAATTCTGCTCTCTCGATCGTTCGTTTCGACCGCAAAGTCTCTTTATCGGCGAAATTTTCCCGTCGTCTACAATCAACACGGCGGGCCGACGAGCGCGTTTCTCACGGCAGCGTCCGGAGCGGAAAGGCGCGTTTGCTGGAAAGGAAAGCAATTCGGATTTCTCTACAACGTGCACGCGCCTGACGCCGTTGAATTCTACGGCACACTTCAAGTCCATTCGGTCGAGCAACGAATGACGCAGTTCTACTGGACAGGACTTCCGCGCGGACCAATTCCGCGCTCTTCAGTATTTTCGCAGGCTGATGCGCGTGCCGCTGTCGCAAGTAAGCTGCTCGAGCACGGCATCTCCGCCGCCGAGCTCTATGCCGTCATCCAACCCGGCGCCCGCTATTTTACGAAGCAGTGGTCGCTCGAAAACTTTGCGGCGACTTCGCGATGGCTATGGAAATCCCACGGATTGCGATCCGTCGTCAATCTCGGCCCTGACGAACAGAAAATGGCGGCGTCGGCCGTGGCTCTATTCGGAGAGTCAGGAGTCGTTCCGCCCTCGTTGAATCTCCGCGAGCTGATCGCACTCATCGCCGGCGCAAAATTATTCGTCGGCAACGACACGGGCCCAAGCCATCTCGCCGCTGCGACGGGCGTTCCTGCGGTCGTCATCTTCGGTTCGACGAGTTCCGTTCATTGGCGGCCGTGGCAGTCCAATCACCGCGTGGTGCAGAATGAGTTTGCTTGCAATCCTTGCAAAGGCCACCGATGCTACGCGTTCGATGAACCGCGGTGCATCTTGTCCGTAACGCCCGATCAAGTTCGCGAAGCCTGCGAATCGCTTCTGGTAATCCATGCGGCTAAAATTAATGCGGTCGAGCAGACTCCCGCGAAGATTTCTGGAATCGAGAACAACTGACATGCCCAGCCGAAGCCCAATTCAAATTCTTCCAGCGCGCCTCGCAAGCCTCGTCGCGAAATTTCGCGGCCTGCGAATCGCAGTCGTAGGCGACTGGATGCTCGATCGCTACGTCTGGGGCACCGCGACGCGGCTATCGCCCGAAGCTGCCGTTCCCGTCGTCGAATTTACCAAGCAGACCGAATGTCTCGGCGGCGCAGGGAACGTCGCAGCAAATCTCGCCGCTCTCGGCGCTCATGTGGATTCGTTCGGCGTCATCGGCACCGATGAAGCGGGCAAAACACTCCTGGCTTCCATGGCCTCTTTGAAACTCTCGACAAAAGCAATCGTCACGGACAGCGATCGCCCCACGACATTGAAGACGCGGATTATCGCCCGTCAACAACAAGTGGTGCGCGTGGATCGCGAATCGCGCACCCCACTCGATGCCAACGCCGAAAAGAAACTTTCGCAGCGCATCCTCAAAGCAATCCCGCGCCTCGACGCGTTGATCGTTTCCGATTACGACAAGGGCGCAATCACCGACGGCCTGATCGATCCAATCCTAACTGCCTGCGCGCGAAGGGAAGTGCCGGTGTTCGTCAAACCGAAATGGTCGCGCCTTCCAACGTACCGCGGCGCGACGACGGTCGTCTGCAATAGCAAAGAAGCAGGATTTCTGGTCACTCGGACGCTCAACGACGACGCGTCGGTCGAAGAGGGAGGCCGCGCGCTGCTTGCTCACTTTGGCTGCTCGACGGTCGTCATCACGCGCGGAGGCGACGGCCTCACCGTGTGCGAAAGCCACCCGCTGCGCGCATTCCACATCGCGGCCACCAGCCGCGAGCGCCCCATCGGCCAACACGGCGAGCAAAGATCAGGCCCAGGCAGCGAGGTCTACGACGTGACGGGCGCCGGCGATACCGTTCTCGCAACGCTCGCACTCGGTGTCGCAGCGGGCGCCAGTATGCGTGAAGGCGCCACGCTCGGAAATTCCGCCGCCGGAGTTGTCGTCACAAAACTCGGCACCGCAACACTCTCGCCCTCCGAACTGATCTCCGCGATTCGCGGCGTCTCGAGTTCCGGAAGAGGCCGCTCGAAGTGAGTTCCGCGAAGCCGCTGGATTCGGACCGCGGTCGCGCGCGGTGGATTTCATCGGCGCGATATGTCGTCGCCTGGCTCGTTCCCGCCTTTCTTTGCGTCATCACGAAATTTCTCACGCTCGCGAATGGCCGCGGCTTCCGCGTCGTCGCGCGCTACCTTGGCCGCGTCGAAGGCACGGGCTATACCGGCCTGTCCGTTGCCGAGCGCCTGACATTCTTTCGCAGTGAAATTCTCTGGCTGTTTCTCGTCATTCCACTCGTCTTACTCGTCGCGCTTCGATATCTCACGCGCACTTGGCGATGGATTGCGATGTCCGCCATTTGTTTCGCGGCATCGGTAGTCGTTTTCGTGCAAGCGCGTTCGCTCGAAGAAGTGGGCGATTTCGTCTCGTTTGCGATGTTCCGCGTCGCGTTGTCGTGGGGCATTCACGATCCTGGCGCGAACAAGTCTTATCTGTTCACTCGCGATTTCTACATTTTCTTAGGTGCGCTCGCAGTATTGATCGCGATTCTCGTGTGGGCCGCGTTGAAGGACAGCAGCGCCAGCCTGAATGAACCCAACGTAAAACTCTGGCGCGATGCGGGGCTTATTTATGTTGCGGGCGCAATTCTTCTGACTGCCTTCGCCTCGCGGCCGCTTATTCCTGCGACTCCATATAACGAAAACATTCTCGCACGATCGCTGATCGCGCTATGGGCGCCCGGCGCAATCAACACGCGTGAATTTGAGAAGCTGTCACTGGAACAACTGTCAGCAAGGTACCGCGAAATGGTGAACGCTCCGAACTCACTCCCCGAATCGCCATACTTCGGATCGATGCGCGGCGCGAACCTGATCGTGCTGGCTCTCGAAACCGAGCCAGAACGTTTTCTCCCGTCCGACGACGCTCTCTCCGATCTGCCAACTCTTCGCCGCCTCGAATCGAATTCCTTCATTGCCACCGAGCATTTCACGACGTACCCGTACACGAATCAGGCCCTGTTTTCGGCGTTTTCGTCATGCTATCCGCTCGACGGCACGCAAACTTTCGCCGAAGAACATCCGGATGCAACCGCGCCCGGCCTCACGGCGGCGCTGAAAGCGCACGGATACGCAACGGCGCTTTACCTTCCGTCGCCTCAACATGGCGATGCTGCCGTCGAAACATTTCGCGGTTTCGGTTTCAGCCGAGAAGTTTCGCCAGATCCGAATGAGATTAAAGCGAAATGGCCAGCGGGATTATCCCCGGATTGGAAAGCGGAGCGCGTTGCGCGCGATCTTGCCGTGCTCGACGACGGGAAACGCGACATCGAGCATTGGCTCTCGGCTCGACAACCGTTCTTCGCTGCCTTCGCGTTTCAAATTAGCCATTTGCCGTATCCCGATGAATTTCCCGACGACGGCTCGGTGGATGTCGCCACGCGCAATCGGCGAATTCTCGCGCGGGAAGATGCGTGGCTGGGAGAAATCGTCGCGACCCTCGAACATCATCACCAGCTCGAAAACACCGTAATCGCCATCTTCGGCGACCACGGCATCCGCACTCAGCACGAGGATCCAAAGTTCATCGGCGGCACGCTGGACGATTATTCTTTCCACGTTCCGATGCGCATTTACGCGCCGAAGACGCTCTCCGCGTCGCTGCGAATCAATTGGCTGACATCGCACATCGACATCACGCCGACGCTGCTGGATCTTCTCGGAGTGGATCGCCGCCGCGAATTGGAGCAGGGCACTCCAATTTGGAATCCCGAAGTAGCCAAACGCACGACATTCTTCCTCGCGCGGCAAACTTTCGGCACAGACGGCTACTACACAGGCTCGCGATACTTCATGTGGAATCAGCTATCCGGCACGGTCTCCGCAAGCGCGCGCCTGCACTTCGAAATCAACGATGTTCTGGCTGTGAATTCGCCCGCCTCGGGAGAGGTCGTGCCGCGAATCCGGCGCTTCCTCTCTTTCGAGCAGGTGTGGCTGGATAGAATCAGTCAGATTCGATAGTGGGAAAAACGAGCAGCGAAATTACGGCGGGTAACTCATCGACTGGTCTTTGAACTCGACCCACACTCGCACTTCTTTCGTTTTGTTCTGCTTGACGCTGTCGTTCGCATCCGGGAACGGCTGATAAGGATTCACTTCGAACACCACAATTACTCCAGAGCTTCCGCCCTTCGGCCGCTCGGCGTCCTCAAAATGGTAGCTCTTCACCGGCCCGTAATATCCGTTCGGTCCCCAATCCTCGAGAAAATCCTTGAACGAATACGAAGGCTGAGGTTTCCACAGTTGGTATGCCTGTTCCATATTTCCCATGACCACCGCATCGAGAAAATGCCGCACCGTCGATTTTTCCTGGTGGAATCGCAGCATGTACCAAATTCCCGAAGCCACCAGCAGCAGGAACACAACAGTGGTGATAATGTAGCGGCGAAGCCTTGAATGCGGATGTTCTTCTGTCGAATCAAGAAGTCCCAAGTATTCCTCCGAACTATATTTGCCGCTTGAAGAGAGCGATGCAGCCGCAAATCATCAACGTAGCGAATCCCGCCAACGCTAGCACGTCTGTATAGATTCCTTCAATGCCGGTTCCCTTAAGCGTGATGTTCCGCAGCGCGTGGACCGTGTACGTGAACGGATCGATCACGGAGATCCAGCGCAGCCACCAGGGAAATGCCGCGGTCGGATAGACCGCGCCCGATGGAAAGAAGAGAAGGGTATTCAACACGCCGAAAATCGCGCGCGGCACCAGCGGATCGTCCACACGCACCATAAACAAGAACATCATGCTGATCATTGCGGCGGAAGCCACCGCAATTACGACCATCAAATAGAAAAGTTCGATCGGATTCCAAAGAGCCGTCACTCCGGAAATCAACGCGCCCGTGATTGCCAGCGTTGTCCCCGCCATAATGCCTTTCACCGTCCCTGCGCCAAGCAATCCAAGAACAAGCTCCGACTTCTGGATGGGAGTCAGCAGGTAGCCTTCATGAAGTCCGCGCGCTTTATCGTCGATAAATGTGATGCCGCCGCCGATCATTGCGATCACAAATATCGAAAGCGCGACGGACCCCGCCAAAAGATACTTGATGTATTCGATGTACGGATACATCTCCACGGGATCAAGTTCCACTTGGCTCGCCAGTCTCGGCGTCACCGCCGGCGCGTTCATCTGATCCACCATCTGCTGCACGCGCTCGAGCAATTCGCTTGAAATGAATTGGTCGGTGTTGTCTTCGGCGAACGCGATGCGCGGACGATCGCCCTGATATACCCGCCGCGAAAAATCCTGCGGAATCGAAATGACGCCGCGCACGAATCCATATTTCAAATCGTCCAGCGCCTTGGGCAGGGAATCGTATTCCCTAACTTTGAATGTCTCCGGGCCCGTCGCGATTCCATCAAACATCTCGCGAACTTGGCGCGACTCCGCCGTATGATCTTGATCCACCACGGCCACGGTAACGCCCTTGATATGCCCGCCAAACGCGTAACCCAGCACTACGAGCTGCAGCAGCGGGAACACCATCGATGCCATCATCTGCGCAGGGCTTCGCAGGAATTTGCGCATGTCCCGCTCGATCAGCGCCGAAATTCGATAAAACTTCATCCCTTCAATCTCCCGCTTTCTTTCTGCGGCGTTCTAGCGTTTGTAAAGGTGCCCGATGTCGTGGTGCGCTCCGGCCGCCACAGCGTCGCGAAGCTCGCTGCCCGTGTAATGCAAAAAGACGTCATCGAGCGTTGTGCTCTGAACGGTCACCCGGTGAACCTTGACGCCCCGCGCGCGCGCAAGATCCATCAACGCCGCCACCGTCCCCGGTCCGTCGTGCGATGCGATGTGCGTCACGCCATCGTGTTCGGTCACGCTGGCCGCGTGAACGATTCCGCGCAACTGCTCCATCCAATCCGCCGGCGTGTTTTCGAACTCGGCTTCCACCACGTCCGTGCCCGGTATGCTGTCCTTCAGTTTCGTCGGTGTATCGAGCGCCGCGAGCCGCCCGTGGTCCACGATCGCAATTCGGTCGCAAAGCTTGTCGGCTTCGTCCATATAATGCGTCGTCAGCAAAATCGTCAGCTCGCCTTCCTGCCGCAGCCGGCGAATCATTTCCCACACGTTCGTCCGCGAGACAGGATCGAGGCCGGTCGTAGGCTCGTCGAGAAAAAGAATTTTGGGCGAATGGACCAAGCCCCGCGCAATCTCGAGCCTTCGGCGCATGCCTCCCGAAAATGTTCGTATGAGCGCTCCGCTGAACTTGGCGAGATCCACGGACTCGAGAAGCTGTTTCACGAGCGGCCGCCGCGTCGCCTTCGGCACGCCATAAAGCTTGGCGTGAATGAGCATGTTTTCTTCGGCGGTCAATTCCGGATCTGAAGTAAATGCTTGAGGAATCACTCCGAGCGCGTGCCGCACGCCGTCGGCATCTTTCACGATGTCGTGCCCCGCGATCCGCGCCGTGCCGGACGTTGGCGGCGTAAGCGTCGTCATCATGCGAATGAGCGTCGTTTTGCCCGCGCCGTTCGGCCCGAGAAGCCCGAAAATTTCACGATTGTGGACTCTGAAGCTGATGTCGTTCACAGCCACCAAGTCGCCAAATCGCTTCACCAGGTGATCGACTTCAATCGCGTCCATCGTCGGATTCGTAGTTTCGTCAGCCATATCTCTTTTCGTCGCGGTCTTACTTGCGCGTGGCAGTTTGGTCTGGAGCTCAGAGCTTCGCGAACCAGCTCTTCTTCGGCGGGGAAGGCAGGAGCACCGTCGCGGTCATTCCGGTAAACAGGCGCCGGTTTTGATTGGTCACCGCGACTTTGATCGCGAACGTCTTGATGTCTCGCTTCGTGCGGCTGACGTCGCGCTGCGTGGCGAAATCGCTCTCGACGCCCTTGAAGAACACGGTTCCTTCAACGATGTCTCCCGAAGGCAATTGCACCTTCAGCTTGTCGCCGAAGCGAACTGCGTCGATGTAGCTTTCTTCCACATCCGCGCGCACCCAGAGATGGTCCACATCTACGATGACGACAATCGGGCCGCCTTGCGCCACCATTTCGCCCTGCTTTGCCACGCGCACCGAAACCACGCCGTCAAGCGGCGCATAAATTTTCGTATAGCCAAGCTGCGTCGTTGCCTGGTCTCGCAACGCGTCCGCCTGCTGCAGTTGCGCTTGCGTGGACACAACGTCCGCCTGCTGCACGGCCACCTGTCTCCTGTTTGCTTCCGCCACCGCTAGCGCCGCTTGCTGCGACGTCACCGAATCTGTAAGCGCTTGCACGTTCGCTCGCGCCGCTTTCAGCGTCTGCACCGCCGTATCCCGGTCCTGCGCGGCTTCCACGCCGGATTCGTATAGCGCCCCGGCGCGCTTGTTATTAATTTCATCGAGTTCGAGCGTGGCCTGCGCCTGTTCGAGTTGCGCGCGCGATGTCGTTAGGTTCGCTCGCGCTTGGCTCACCGCCGCCACGGTTTGCTCGTCAGTCCAACTCGTCGTCTGTTGCGCCTGCTTCACCTTCGCGTTGAGGCTCGCGATGTTGGCGACGTCCTGCGCCAGCGCCGCCTGCAATTCGGATGGATCGAGTTCCGCGATCAAATCGCCTTTCTTCACCTCCGAACCCTCGTCCACATTGAGCTTGATCATCCGTCCCGCGATCTGCGGGCTCACGATCACTTCGTTTCCGTCGACGACTCCAATCAATGGAATCGCGCTCCCACGCGGCGTTGTGAGGAAATACACCAACACGGAAATGAGGAACACCGCTCCCAGAAATATGAAGAATTTCTTGCCGGTCATCGAGGCCTCGCTTCGAGTGGCAGGAGTCCGTGCATCAATAAATCCATTAGCGCTCGTTTCCGTTCGGCGAGCGCGCGTGGTGCGAGCGGGTTGTCGCCGAATAGGTGGCCGAATCGCGCGGCGGCGATGAAATAAAAATTCGTCATGCCGATCAAGGAAAACACGGCATGGCGCGCATCCACTCGCCGGAAATCGCCGCTTTTCACTCCCGATTCAATTGTGTGCCGCAATTGCTGCTGAAATGGATGGAAAAACTCGCGAAACACTCGTTCGAACGCATGGCTCGATTCGATCGCCTCGCGCTGCACCAGCCGCGGATAGTTCGGATGGCTCGCTAGAAAATCGTAGTAACGATCCATGAGCCTCACGAGGTTCTCGCGCGGCGTCCCTTGCGAGAGGGACACATCGTCGAGCAGCGTTCGCAACTGGCGGAATAAGTTTTCGAGCACCGCGCGATGCAGATGGCGCTTGTCGCCGAAATAGTAGTAGAGCATCGCCTTATTCGCCCGCGCCGCCGTCGCGATTTCATCCGTGCGCGCCCCCGCGAGCCCCTGCGCGGCAAATTGATTCTCGGCCGCGGCAAGAATGCGCCGCGCCATCGCCGGATTTTCCGCCTTCTTCCTTCCGCGTTTCATCGAGCGTCCTTCTATCAACTGCCAAATATTGACCACTAACCATTAACCCGCTAAATATCGACCACCGACTACGGCCACCATCGATCGACCACCGCTTCCCTCGCAACGTCCCGGCCAGAGAATCCCCGCAATTCTAATTACGCGCAGAATCCTCAGCTATTTCAGCCAAACCGGAGGCGGGTTTCTCTGAGATCTCAAATTTGAAATCTGAAATTCTCTGAATTTGGATAAGCATCTCGCCGGCAATTGTCCGCACTAGGGGAATCCATTGCCCAATCGCATTCTTCAACTAACTAGTTAGTTTATTAAAGTTGCTTGGCAAAGTCAAGCCGCGGCATTGAACACGCTTTAGAGGCCGTCGACCCGTTGGCGCGAGTGAAGTGGTCTCACAGCCGCATTCAGAGCCTCGATGCCCCTGCCTCGGGACCCGGCCGCCCGCCCAATCCCGCACTCTGAAAGTGGGCTGCCAATCATCGCCACGCAATTTCCCGCACGCGCCGCTCTCCATCCGCCAGACTCAGAGCTTTCCTTAGTGCGCCCTTCGCATTCGCGGTAGAATGAAAATGTCCTGCAAGCGTCCATATCGCAAAGTTAGCCGCTGCGCGCCCGTAGCTCAGATGGATAGAGCGTGTGCCTCCGAAGCACAAGGTCAGAGGTTCGAATCCTCCCGGGCGCGCCACTTCCACTCTTGAATTTTAAATGACCTGAAAATGTCCGCCCGTTGACTTGCTAAACCACGCGTCCTAAAATCTCCGGCCAGTAGCAGGCCAAGAATCCGTAATCGAGAAACATGGAAATTCCGATGCGATTTCTAGCAAACGCCGCGACCGCCGGCATCCTTGCATTCGGTTTGTGCGCCTGCAGCTCGACGCCTTCAGGCAGCGGATCGCCGAATTCCGCAAATGCCCGGGAAGCAACCTCCGCCACCGGCGACGCAACAGCCAGCCTCACGGGTTTCGCGTTCGTTGATTCCTCGGTGGCAAGTCAAGGGGCAGGGGCCAAGCTCCCGGCTGGCACGAAAATTTATCCCTCCGGCTCGCAAATCACGGGAACCGAGGGCTGTCCGACGAACCAATACAAAACCGACGGCCTCCCCGTCGCGGTTATCGATTACAGCGGTCGCCCGACCGCCGCCAGCGTCACGGTCGTTCGTCATCCCGCAACCGGTGGAACGTTCACCAACGCACCCTACTATTTGGATCTCAACACAGGCCGAACTCTGCAAAATCTGGGCCCGATCTTCGACAATGGTACCTACGAAGTCCAGTTCAGCTACAGCTTCAACCAAGGCGCGCAGAGAACGCTCTCAGCGACTTTCGTGCTAGCTCGCAATTGCACGTGAAGACGTCCTGGACACGCGATCGCTCGCACGCCCGCCGCTGTGCCTGTCGGTTTGCCTCAATCATCGCTCTAGCGTAAAATGCACGGGCTGTGCCGGATACCTCTCCCATCATCGGCCGTACCATCTCCCACTACGAAGTACTCGATAAATTGGGTGGCGGTGGCATGGGCGTAGTCTACAAAGCCAAGGACACACGTCTCGGCCGCAGCGTCGCGCTGAAATTCCTTCCCGACGATATTTCCCAGGACGCTCAAGCGATCGAGCGATTCCGCCGCGAAGCGCGCGCCGCTTCCGCGCTCAATCATCCCAACATCTGCACGATCTACGATGTCGGCGAATTCGAAGGCCGCCCCTTCATCGCCATGGAACTCCTCGAAGGCCAGACACTCAAGCACCGCATTACCGGCAAACAGATCGAAGTGTCCGAGCTCTTGGAGATCGGCATTCAGATCGCCAACGGCCTCGACGCGGCGCACTCGAAGGGAATCGTTCATCGCGATATCAAGCCCGCGAATGTATTTCTCGTCGAACGCGCGCAGGCGAAAATTCTGGATTTCGGTTTGGCCAAGCTCACGCCTACAGCTCCGAACACCACGCTATCGGCAACTGCGACCTCCGTGCGCTCGCAGCCCCATTCACTCGATGTCGACCAACTGACGAGCCCCGGCAGCTCCATGGGTACGGTCGCATACATGTCACCGGAACAAGCGCGAGGCGAAGAGCTCGACGCGCGCTCCGATTTATTTTCGCTAGGTGTCGTGCTGTACGAAATGGCTACCGGCTCCGTTCCATTTTCCGGCACGACGTCGGCGGTCATTTTCGATGGTCTTCTGCATTCGGCTCCCACGCCCGCGACGAAGTTGAATTCACGCTTGCCTCTGGCGATGGAAGCCATTCTCGGCAAGTTGCTCGAAAAGGACGCCGATCTGCGTTGCCAGACGGCCGCCGAACTCCGCGCCGACCTCAAGCGCCTCAGCCGCGACATCGAATCAAGCCGCCGTCCCGCCGCCGAGAAGAGCGCTTCAGGTTCCGGCCCGCAAGTGACTGCGACCAAACAAAAGTCGGTCGCAGTGCTCTATTTCGAGAATCAGAGCGGCGCGAAGGAAGACGAATATTTCCGCGACGGGATCACGGAAGACATCGTCACCGAGCTTTCCAAAATCAAACAACTCGAAATCTTCCCCCGCTCGGAGATGCTCGCGTTTCGCGACAAGCCGGTGACGGCGCTGCAAGTGGGCCAGCAGCTCGGCGCCGCCTACGTCCTCGAAGGTTCCATCCGCCGCTCCGGCAATCGCGTGCGCATCACCGCGCAGCTGGTCGAAGCTTCGACGCGCCATTCCGTCTGGGCCGAGCGCTTCGATCGCCAACTGGAAGATGTCTTCGCCATCCAGGAGGAAATCGCCCGCAGCATCGCGCAAGCCTTGCGCATTACGCTGACGCCGCAAGAAGAAAAGACGATGGCGCGCAAGCCGACCGAAAACCCTCAGGCGTACGATTTCTACCTGCGCGGAAGGAGCTACACCCGCCGCGAAAATTTGGATTATGCGCTGCAAATGTTCGAGCAGGCCATCCAGCTCGATCCGAATTTCGCCCTCGCGCACGCCGGGATTGCTACCCTCTGCGGTCTGAACTTCGAAATTCGCGACCAGAATCCGAAATGGATTGAGCGAGGCCTCGCCGCCTGCGATCGCGCCACGGCCCTCGCTCCCGATCTGCCGGAAGTGCTTGTAGCGCACGCGCGCATCTTTTATGCGCAGAGGAAGTACGACGAAGCCGCAATGCTCGCCCAGCGCGCCATCGAGCGCAAGCCCGACTGCGAGGGCTCCTGGAACATCCTCGGCCGCGCTTATTTCGCAGGCGGCCGCTTCGAAGAGGCCGCCGCGGTCGCGGAGCGCGCCATCGAAGCCAACGGCGACGACTACAACACCTACATTCCCTACGATCAGGCCCTGCTCCGCTTGGGGCGCATAAAGGAATCCGAGAGTCTCCGCGTCAGGGAAATTAAAGTCCTCCGCCAGCAACTCGAACTCGTGCCGGAAGACGTGCGCGCCCGCATTTTGCTAGCCAGCAATCTCGCCTACTTCAAGCAGGATGAGGACGAGGACGAGACCATCCGGCACCTCCAGACGGCCGTCGCCCTTCGCCCCAACGATCCCAGCACTCTCTACAACGCTGCTTGCACCTACGGCCTTCTCGGCAAAAAGGCAGAAGCGCTCGAGACTCTCAAAAAAGTGTTCGCCTCCGGGTACAGCAACCGGAATTGGGCGGCCAACGATCCCGATCTCGCTTGCCTGTACGACGATCCTGAATTCAAAAGGCTCGTCAGCCACGACGACGACCCTCCGGTGTAACCCGGAATGGTTCCATCCCGCTCGATACCGCGCAGAATTTTTCTGAAGGCCACTTCTTTGGCCGTCGCAAGCGTGGCAAACCCCGCTCCGTGGTTGTCCTTCAAGCCTTTCGGTCCTTCAGCGTCCGAGCCGCTCGAAGAATTCGCTTACGGCCAAGTCTCGCTCACGAGCGAACTCCACGAAAAGCAACTCCGGGAAACTCACGCCGTATTGATGGGGCTCAGTGAAGACAGCCTGCTGAAACCGTTCCGTCAAATGTCTGGCCTCTCCGCGCCCGGCGCGGAACTAGGCGGCTGGTATCTCTATGATCCCAATTTTGATTATCACCACGGCGACGTAGGCTTCGCTCCCGCCGCGACATTCGGGCAATGGGTCTCGGCGCTGGCCCGTGTCCATGCGATTACGGGATCTCCGGAAGCTCGCGACAAAGTCCTCCGTCTGAATCGCGCCTATGCTCAAACCATTTCCGGCGATTTTTACGAGAGGAACCGCTTTCCCGCCTACTGTTACGACAAACTCGTCTGCGGCCTGATCGATTCCCACGAATTCGTTCACGATCCCGACGCGTTTGCTATTTTGGATCGCACCACCGATGCCGCGCTGCCGCATTTGCCGAAGGCCGCCGTCGAACACGGAAAATCCTGGCGCCCCGGCACCGATATTTCCTACACCTGGGACGAGTCTTACACGGTGCCCGAGAATTTATTTCTCGCCTATCAGCGCGGAGCGGGGAAGCGCTATCGGGCGCTCGGCGTCCAGTATCTCGACGACGAATATTTCGGCCCGCTCGCGGACGGCCGCGATGTCCTCGCCGGCCGTCATGCCTACAGCTACGTGAATTCTCTCTCTTCAGCGATGCAGGCTTATCTCACCACGGGAAGCGAGAAGCATCTCCGCGCGGCCAGAAACGGTTTCGACATGCTCGCGGCACAAAGTTTCGTCACGGGTGGCTGGGGCCCTGACGAAGAACTTCGCGCGCCGGGCAGCCAAGATCTTGCCGCGAGCCTCGTGAACACCCACAACAGCTTTGAGACGCCTTGCGGCTCCTACGCTCATTTCAAATTGACGCGCTATCTGTTGCGTGTCACCCGCGATGCGCGCTACGGCGACAGCATGGAGCGAATCATGTACAACACCGTCCTAGGCGCAAAGCCTCTGGAGCCCGACGGCAGAACTTTCTACTACTCCGATTACAATTTCGACGGCCGCAAGATTTATAAACAAGCTCGCTGGCCCTGCTGTTCCGGCACGCTGCCGCAAGTCGCTGCCGACTATCGCATCAACACTTATTTTCGCGATCCGGCCGGCGTCTTCGTAAATCTTTACATCCCCTCTACCGTGCATTGGGCGCAAAACGGGGCCCAAGTGTCACTAAGTCAAAAAAGCGATTATCCGTTTGAGCCATATATCGAATTCGAATTGGCTGCGTCAAAGCCTACGGAGCTTGAGTTGAACCTCCGAATTCCGATTTGGGCCGAGTCAGTTTCGATATCAGTGAATGGCAATCGCATCTCCTCGCCCGCGATTCCCGGCACGTTTGCAATGATTCGCCGCGAGTGGAGGACCGGCGACAGGATCCAACTGGAACTTCCGATGTCGCCGCGCCTCGAGCCGCTCGATCCTCGCCACGCAGAGACGGTTGCGGTTCTGCGCGGGCCATTAGTGTTGTTTGCAATCTCACCGGGCCCAGAGAAATTCGCGCGCGCCCAGTTGGTGGCGGCGAAGCGGTCCGGCCAGCGCAGTTGGCAAGTTGAAACGTCAAATCGCTCGGTGGCGTTCCTCCCGTTTACGAATATTGAGGACGAGCAATACTCCACCTATGTAAAGCTCATTTGAAGCTCGCACTAAGATATCTGCCCATAAATATTTCTGGGAAAACTTGTTTCTAAAAGAGAGTTTCAATACCCTTGCTGCGTCTAAAACACTGTTGAACCCACCTAATCCGAGGCTGATATGAAAATCAAAGTCGTCAGTTGGTGCTTGCTCGCGCTAATCATTTCTTTGCCCGCCGCCGCGCAGAGCAAGCCCGCCGCAAAAGATTCGCAGCAGCCGACGCTGCCCTATTGCCCGAGCCTCGATTTGACGTCGATCGACAAATCCGTGAACCCTTGCGAGGATTTCTACCATTACGCCTGCGGAAAATGGCAGGTGAACAATCCCATTCCGCCCGATCAAAATTCCTGGTCCGTCTACGCTAAGCTTTTTCAGGATAATCTCAATTTCCTCCACGGAATTCTGGAGCAATCGGCGGCCGACTCTCCCTCGCGCGACAAAGTGACGCAAGAAACCGGCGATTTCTACGCCGCGTGCATGAACGAATCGGCCGTGGAAAAGCGCGGCCTCTCCGCGATCCAACCTGAACTCGACAGCATCGCCAAAATTAAATCCGCCGCCGAACTGCCCGCGCTGATCGCGCATTTGCAGCTTATTTACGGCCGCTCGATTCTTTTCGGCGCGGGCTCCGACCAGGATCCCGATGATTCCGAACGCGTGATCGCCGATCTCGATCAGGGAGGACTCGGACTTCCGGATCGCGACTACTACACGAAAACCGACGACAAATCGAAAGAGACTCGCTCGAAATATGTCGAACATGTGCGAAATGTATTTGTGTTGATGGGCGACACCGCCGAGACCGCGCAGCGGAGCGCCGAATCGGTGATGCGCACCGAAACCTCGCTCGCCCAGGCTTCGCAGACTCGCGTCGAGCGCCGCGATCCCTACAATCTGAAGCACAAGATGAGCACCGCGGAGCTCGGCAAGCTCGTTCCGTCGTTCAACTGGACGACGTACTACCAGGAGTCGCGCTATCCCGCGTTTGAAATCGTCAACGTCATTTCGCCCGGTTTTTTCAAGGAAATGAACGCGCTCATCGCGTCCATGCCGATCGATGCCTGGAAAACTTACTTGCGATATCAAGTCGTGAATTCCGCGTCCTCCTATCTTTCATCTGCCTTTGTGGACGAGCGATTTAATTTTTATCGTAAGTACCTCCGCGGCGTGAAAGAAGAGCAGCCGCGCTGGAAGCGATGCGTCAGCTTCACCGATCACAATCTCGACGATGCCCTCGGGCAGGCATACGTGGCAAAAGTCTTTTCACCCGAGCTGAAGCAAAGCACCGTGGACATGGTGGAGCGCATCGAAGCGGCGATGGAACAGCGCATTCGTGCGCTCGACTGGATGAGCCCCGAGACCAAGCAGCAAGCGCTCGCGAAGCTTCACGGAATTCGCAACAAAATCGGCTATCCCGACAAATGGCGCGATTACAGTTCCCTGAAAATTTCACGCGACGATTTCGCGGGCAACATGGTGCGCGCCGCCGAATTCGAAAGCCGCCGCCAAATTAACAAAATTGGCAAACCAGTGGATCACACCGAATGGTCAATCCCCGCGCCAACGGTGGATGCGTACTACTCGCCGCAAATGAACGACATTAATTTTCCCGCCGGCGTCCTTCAGCCGCCCCTTTACGACGCAAAAATGGACGACGCTCCGAATTATGGCGATACCGGCGGCACGATCGGTCACGAGCTGACGCACGGCTTTGACGACGAAGGCAGCCAATTCGACGCGAAGGGAAATCTCAGGAATTGGTGGACGAAAGAGGATCGCGCGAAATTCGATGAGCGCACCAAGTGCGTTCGCGACCAGTATGCGCAATACGTGGTTGTGGACGACGTCCACATCAACAGCAAACTCACGCTCGGAGAAGATGTGGCCGATCTCGGCGGCGAAATTCTGGCGTACATCGCGTGGAAGGAAGCCACGAAGGACAAAAATCTTCAGCCGATTGATGGCCTCACGCCAGACCAGCGATTCTTCATCGGCTTCGCGCAATGGGATTGCGCAAACGAACGCCCCGAAGACCTCCGCCTCCGCGCCATCAGCGATCCGCATTCGCCCGCTACGGACCGCATCAACGGTGTAGTCGTGAATATGCCGGAATTCTCGCGCGCATTCTCCTGCAAGGAAGGCCAGCCGATGGTGAAGCCGCCCGAAAAGATTTGCAAAATTTGGTAGGCGCGCAGCGGGCGGAATAAATCGTCGCTCAGTGAACGAAACTGTAACTCAGGGATTATCCGCGGAAAGCCACACGCGGTTCAGTTCGCGTGTCATCAGCCACGCCGAAAAAGCCGAAATGAGCACGAGCACGGAACCCAATCCGTAGCGCTGCAGCAGCAATTTACCGACGCCGAAAAGGGCGGAGTAAACCATCACCGTTCCAAGAATCCAGCACCACAGGTTGCGGCCGAGATCATGCGTCCGCTCGATCTCCGGCGACAGTGCGGCAATCGGTCCCCATCCCGTTACGTCCGGACGCACTTTTTTGTAAAACGAGATCAGGATTTCTTTCGGTTCGGGTGCCGTCGCGAATGTCACCAAAATCCAAACGAGCGACGTTGCCAAAGTTGCCGTCAGCGCCGTCTTTGCAAAAATGACCGTGCCTGATCCCGAAAAAAATTCAGGCCGTCCCAACAATGACAACCACAGTCCTTGCCAATTCAGTGCCACGGTGACGAGAAGCGCCGTCGTCATCGCGGAAATTTCGCTCCACGCGTTGATTCGCCACCAATACCAGCGCAGAAGATAAACGCTTCCCGTCCCGGCGCCAAGTTGCAGTACCACCTGCCAACCGCTCCGAATCGAGACCAGATGCGCCGAAACGTATCCCGTCGCCGCGACAAGCAGCAGCGTCACCAATTGCGACACGTGCACGTAGTGCCGCTCGCTCGCATGGCGATTCATGAATCGCCGGTAAAAATCTTCCACCAGGTACGACGTCCCCCAATTCAATTGCGTAGCGATCGTGGACATGAACGCCGCAAGAAATCCTGCGAGAATAATTCCGCGAAACGCGTGCGGCACGTGGTCGTTGACCATCATCATGTAGCTGGTTTCCGGATTTTTCAGGCCCGGATAAAGAATGATCGCCGCCAGCCCCGTGAAAATCCACGGCCACGGCCGCAGCGCGTAATGCGCGATGTTGAACCACAGCACGGAAAAAAGTCCCTGCCGTTCGTCGCGCGCGCTGAAGATCCGCTGCGCCACGTATCCGCCGCCTCCAGGTTCCGCGCCCGGATACCAGAAAGCCCACCATTGAATTCCCAGGTAAACGACAAACGTGATGACGGGCAGCGTCCACAGCGCTTCGCTCGCAAATCCGCGCGAAAAATCAGGCAGAAAAGCGAGCGGGTCGGATGCGCCGTTTCCTGCCTGCAAGGCGCCAAGCTTCGAAATCATCGCGTGCATTCCCCCGGTCGCCGCAACCGCGCAATACGCCACGCCAATGACGATCGCCATTTTCAGCACGAACTGAAATAAGTCCGTCCACAGCACTCCCCACAATCCGCCGAGCGATACGTAGATGCCGGTGAAGGGAATCAGAAAAAAAATGCAGATAATCAACGAGCGCCCGTCCGTTCCGGAAAACACCGGCCCAAACACGGACGTAAGCGCGCTCGAAAAACTATTGAGCACCCGCCAATGTTGCATCTCCGGTCCGAGCGTCGTCCCCACAATTCCGATCATCGCTTTCGTAACCCACCCGAGAATCAAGCAATTCATCATCAACCCAAGATAAACGGCTCGGAATCCGCGCAAGAATGCCGCCGGTTTTCCGCTGTAGCGCATTTCCGCGAACTGCACGTCCGTCATCAAACCCGAGCGCCGCCACAACCGCGCAAACAAAAAGACCGTCATCATTCCAGAAAGAAGAAACGCCCACCAGAGCCAGTTGCCCGCAATTCCTTGTGTGTAGACAAGTCCTGCGACGAGCAGCGGCGTGTCCGCCGCGAACGTCGTCGCCACCATCGACGTCCCCGCTAGCCACCAGGAAACACTTCGTCCTGAAACAAAATAATCTTCGGTCGTGTTTCCGGAACGTCGTCGAAAGTACAAACCGAGAAGCAGAGTGATTGCCAGGTAAGCGAGGATTGCGGACCAATCAAGCAGCGTGAACGCCATGGTGGCCCGAAGTTATGGCACAGGTGAGCAATCGGAAGCAATGCGAATTCATAAAGCGCAGAATGCCGCGATGAGCTTTTCCGGGTGCCCCATCTTTGCGAAGCAAAGGTGGGTCTTCAATTGTAATTTACCTCGCAGAAAATCTCTCGTCGCGCAAATCGTCGATCATCCCTTCCGATCTCCCCCCGCAGGCCGCTATCTAAAGAGACAACTCCCTGCCATTCGACCTTGTCTGCATCTTGTGCGACGGACTATATTTCTTGGCGGTCCGCTTGCGCCAGACGACTCGAATAGGAGGAGTCTATGTGGTGGAGCAAGCATTCAGATTCAACATCGTCATCGTTTTCTCCCTCGTTTAGTTCGACCGGTACTATCGATCCGCCTGAAACCGAGGAAGTTCGGCATCCGGCGCATCGGCCTTCGCGACCGCCCTTTAACACATGGCCCGACGCCGATGCGATGAGGACCTCTGGGATCAATTCAGATCTGCAGTTGGACGCTGTCGTCATCAAACCGATTTTGCTCAAGTGCAATCGGCTGACGATCGGTCCCGAAGCCAAGGCAACCGGCGTGGTGATCGCGCAGGAAGTGATCATCTACGGCGAATTCGCCGGCAACCTTCGAGCGATTGATCGAATCGAGATCAAGGAAAACGGATCTGTAACTGGGGATCTCACAGCGCGGAATATCGTGATCGAGAGCGGCGCCATTTTCAGCGGCACGGTTCAGATCGAGAGGCGGAAATCGCCTCGCACTTCACTCGCGCTCGCGAAATCAGCGAGCCGCTGATCCATCGAATGCGTTATCTGTCTTAGATTTCGAGCGTTCTTCCGTTCGACAGTCAGAACCCCGAGGCCCTCGCCTCGGGGTTCTGACGCAACATCGCGGAGCTCCGAATACACCGGCCGCCGTTCCTGCCTCCGACCCGAACACCTGGCAATATTTCTCTACGCGCTAATTTTCCGAAACAACCAAAACAACGTCGCCGCAAGCACGATCGACGCCGGTAGCGTCAGCACCCACGCCATCAGCAAATTTCGAACCGTGCCCCATTGCAATCCCGAATGATTCGCAGCCATCGTTCCCGCCACTCCCGACGAAAGGACATGCGTCGTGCTCACGGGTAATCCGAACCAGTCGGCCGCTCCGATCGTAAACATCGCGGTAATTTCCGCCGCCGCTCCCTGCGCGTACGTAAGGTGATCTTTCCCGATTTTTTCGCCGACCGTCACAACAATGCGCTTCCATCCAATCATCGTTCCAAGGCCGAGCGCCATCGCCACCGCGACTTTCACCCACAGTGGTATGAACTTCGTCGCGTTGTCCACGTGCTTCTTGTAATTTGCGAGAACGGCTGCGTCATTTGCTGAGAACACGGGCTGTTTTGCCTTCTGCATCAGTCGGAGTGCTTCGCTCACCACGTACATATCGTTTCGGAAGTTTCGCACTCGATCCTGCGGCACCAGCTTCAGGTCCTTGTAAATCGCCATTTCCGTGCCGATTCCATTCACAAGCTGCCGCATCGCCAGCATCGTATTCGGTGTGAACTGCTTCGTACGGATATAGTCCGTCACTTCCTCGCGCGCGTCGCCGATCACGGCCGTCGGCGATACGTAGTGAGACAACACATCGGCGGTTTGCGTGGAGACCGCGACGAAATCCTGCGTCTGCTGGTACGTCACCGCATGATTCATCGCGTACGCAGTCGGCACCGTGCCGATAAGAATGAGCATGATCAAACCCATTCCTTTTTGCCCGTCATTCGAGCCATGTGCGAAGCTCACGCCGGTGCACGTCAGGACCAGAAGCGAGCGAATCCAAAATGGGGGCGGTTCGGTCCCTTTCGGCGCCACGTAAAGCTGCTTATTCGGTATCAGCGCCTTGCAAAGAAGCAGCAATAGATACGCGCCCAGAAAGCCGACAACCGGCGATGCCAGCAACGACTTGCCGATGTTCAGCGCCTGCCCCCAATCCACCCCGCTCGTTCCCGTTTTCGCTGCCATCAACTGGTTCGCAATGCCAACTCCGATGATGGAGCCAATCAAAGTGTGGGAACTCGACGACGGCAGCCCGAACCACCACGTGCCAAGGTTCCAGATGATCGCCGCAACGAGCAGCGCGAACACCATCGCGAATCCCGCGCTGCTGCCAACCTGCAAGATCAGCTCCACAGGCAGGAGCGACACGATTCCGAAAGCCACCGCGCCGCTCGATACCAGCACGCCGACGAAATTCCAGAGGCCAGACCAAACCACTGCCGTATGCGGCTCAAGCGAGTGCGTATAGATCACGGTCGCCACGGCGTTGGCCGTGTCGTGGAATCCGTTCACAAACTCAAAGCTCAGCGCAATCAGCAGCGCAACGCCGAGCAGCAAATAGGGCAGGAAGCCGACATCATGGATGCCGGCAAGGTCCCTAATCAGATGGCTTCCGGCATATGTGCAGCCGATCAGTAGCGCGATGCCGAAAATCATCACGCCGATTTTGCCTGGGCCTGCTCCTAATTTTGAATCGAGTACTACTGATTCGCTTGCCATCGGTAATTACCTCGTTTGCGATGAGTGCGGTCTGTCCACCGCTGCGTGCTGTGCGCCGTGCGGCGAGAAGCTGCCGCAGCGCGGAAATGATGTCCTGCGAAAATTTTCCAGACTTGTTCGAATCGTCCGGCGGCAACTCTGGAATTCGGCGGACACCGTACTATCGCTTTGTTAGAGTTTCGTTACAGTCGAGTGAACAGCTAATCAATGCCATTTGCTCGGTCTCGATGCGGGCCTGCCGCTTCAAAATTATTTCGCTGAAGGCGTCGCCGCTGCAGCCTTGGCTTCACTCTCACCCGGCTTTCCCACCTTTTGGCTTCGCAGCACCAGGACGGGACAGTCGGCGGTTCGCACTACCTTTTCGGCGACCGATCCGAACGCCAACCGGTGCCATCCGGTCATTCCGTGGGTCGCGATCACGATCAGGTCGGCTTTGTCTTCTTCGGCAGTCCTGAGGATTTCCATCGCTGCGTCGTTAGCCAATCCTACGATCGTCCGGGCGCGCACGCCGCGCTCGCTAACTTTGCTTGCCAGGTCCGCCAGTCGATGTTCGGCGCTGTGGATCAACTCTTGCTCGTAGGCTCCTTCATTCAAGATCGACACACTCTGCGGAAGTTTGGGGATCACCGGAACGACGTGCGCCAATAGTATTTCTGCGCCGTATCGGGATGCAATATCCACGGCCGCATCGAGGGCATCAAGCGAGGATTCGCTGAAGTCGATTGGTGAAAGAATCAGTTTCGGTGGAAGCATAATTCGTTTTCCTCAAGCGATTTGCATGTGGCAAGGCTCGAACGATGACGCCATGCGTGTTCGCGAACTCTATTGGGTTTGTGTTAACAGCGCGTTTCGCCCTGGTTAAGGTTCCAATTACGGGCGGCAATCGCGGGAAGGCGGCGCCAGCAATACGTTTTTGAAGGAGACGTTAGCCGGATTTGCTTGGGCTGCGCACCTTGAGAAACGACGGCGGAGCCGGTATCGATCGAATTGACCCGGACGGCTGGACAAAATCCAGAAGAAACTCCTGCGCGTTGAACCGAGTGCCGTTTCGCGAAGCCTTGTGCGATTCGCGCGTGTGGGCGTATGTCCCGTCTTGCAGCAATATCCGCGTTTTCTCAGTGTCCGCCAGATACGGCGTAATCACCTCGCGCAAAATCTGCTCGCGCAACACTTCGTTTTTCAGGTGGAACATCACTTCAACACGTTCGTAAATATTGCGATGCATCCAATCCGCGCTGCCGAGATAGACTTCCGTGTTCCCGCCGTTTCCGAAAACAAAAACGCGGCTGTGTTCGAGAAATCGTCCGATCACGCTTCGAACCCGGATCCTGCTGCTCAGTCCGCGCACACCGGGGCGAAGCGCGCACGCTCCCCTCACGATCAAGTCAATCTGCACTCCTGCCTGTGACGCTTCGTAGAGCGCGTGGATCGTTTTTTCATCGAGCAATGCGTTCACTTTCGCGATGAGGAACGCGGGGCGGCCCTTTTTCGCGTGAGCCGTTTCGCGCTCGATCAAGCTCAAGCAGTTTTTTCCTAGATTCACCGGCGCAACGAATAGCGGCTGGTAACTCGATCGCTCGGAATACGCGGTGAGATAGTTGAAGACGTGGTGCACCGCCGATGTAATCCGCGAATCGCTGGTCAGCAAGCTCAGGTCTGTGTAATAACGCGCCGTCGATGGGTTGTAATTCCCGGTGCCGAGGTGCGCGTAGCGCCGAATCTGTCCGTCCGCTTCTCGTCTTGCGATCAGAGCCAGTTTGCAGTGCGTCTTCAGCCCAACGACGCCGTAATAAACCTGCACGCCTGCTTCCTGCAGGTTTCGTGCCCAGCGAATGTTGGACGCTTCGTCGAAGCGTGCCTTCAACTCGACCACCACAGCCACCTCTTTTCTCGCAGCCGCATCGATCAACGCGCGAACGATCGGCGAATTTTCGCTCGTCCGGTAGAGAGTCTGCTTGATCGAAAGAACGCTCGGATCTCCCGCCGCGCTCTCGATAAACCCCACCACGGTCGAGTACGAATCGTAAGGATGGTGCAGCAGTAAGTCGCGCTTGCGCAGCAATTCAAACAGCGATGACGATCCCGGTTTGAGCGCAACCTCCCGCGCGACGAATGCTTTGAATTTCAAATCCGGGCGCGGAGTTTCTTCGTAAAGATGGAAGAGTCGCGAAAGATTGATAGGTCCGTTCACGCGGAACACTTGCCACGGCGCCAGCGCGAAGTTCGCCTCCAGGCGATCGATGATTTCCTGGTTCGCGCCCGCTTCGATCTCGAGACGCACCGCCGCGCCTTTCCTCCGGCGATGAAGCTGCGTATCCACTGAGTCCATGAGGTTGCGCGACTCTTCCTCCTCCAGATAAAGATTGCTGTTGCGCGTCACGCGAAATGCCGCAGCGGAAAGAATCTCGTAGCCGTGATAAAGCCGCTCGGCGAACGCGTGCACCACGTCGTGGAGGAACACGTACTCGACGGAACCCTCCGCCGACGGCAAGCGTACGAGACGGGGCAACGCCCGTGGCACGGTCACAACGCCGAGATACGTATGCGAGGTCCTGCGTTTCCGCCGCAGTAAAAACGCGAGGCAGAGCGCTTTGTTCAAGACGTGCGGAAACGGGTGCGCCGGATCGACCGTTACGGGCGTGAGAAGCGGCTCGACCGATTTTGTGTAGAAGCCTTCTATGAACTCTCGAGCGGCGGGCCGCAGCTCGGAGAGACTCAGCACACGAACGGACTCCGCTGCTAATTTCGGAACGAGTTCATCGCGCCAGCAATCGTATTGCGCGCGCACGAACATCTGAATTCTTTCGGAGAGTTCCGTGAGGACTTCTTGCGGTGTTCTGCCGTCGGGGCCCGGCTCGCGATTGCCGTGTTCGACGTGCTGCATCAATCCCGCGACGCGCACTTCGACGAATTCATCAAGATTGCTCGCCGTTATCGCGAGAAATTTGACGCGCTCGAGAAGAGGATTGCTCGAATCGTAGGCCTCTTCGAGGACTCGCTCGTTGAATTGCAGCCACGAAAAATGACGATTCAAAAAACGCTGAGGACCGAATAATCCGTTTTGCGACATTCCGACCTCTAACCGGTAAGACGGTACCCTGCAATTGTTACGGCGATGTTAAAGCGGCCGGCGCATCGCAAACCGTGTGAAGTCGAATTTCCAATGGGCATCGCTGCATTTTTCTTGCCACTCGAATTGATCCCGAGCATCATACTGACCGTTCGTATGACGCCCAATTTCCGATCCCGCGCCGGATTCACTTGAGCGGCCCTCTCCTAGGCGGCTGGGCAGCCGTCGCCTGATTCGCAGTCAATTAAACCGCAATCAAATTGGATCAGTATCCAGCTGAAGATGCGGCGACAAGCGCTTGCACTTCACTCTCCCTCGAAAAAGAAGAGATCAAAATAGGAGATCGACGATGCAACGGTTGACGCGATTTACCGGAATGCTTGGCGCGTTGTTGATATTGATGTTTGTCTGGAATGGTTTCACGGCGGAAACGAGTTCGAGCTCTGCGGATTCAAGGCTCGCAGCTCAAATTGCAGATTCATCAGCTCGCCGCTTCGAGTTCACTTACGAGGTTCACGTCCCAGATCTTCCTGTGTCTCCGTCTCCGCTTCGCATTTGGATTCCGGTGCCTTCCACCGATTCATGGCAGACGATTACAAATCTCTCGATCGAAAGTCCCGTCGCCCACCGCGTCACGAAAGAAAATCAGTTCGGAAACAGCATGGCGTATTTCGACGTGAAGCTCGATCAACCTCATCCCGCATTCGACATCACGATGCATTTCACCGCAGTCCGCAGAGAGCACCGCGTGGACTTAAGCAATCCCGTACCTTCAGCGAGCTCTCCCGCGCCCCTTGGAATTGAATTGGCTCGATTTTTGCAGCCCGATCGCCTGGTGCCGATTGACGGCATGATCGGGGATCTCTCGAAAGAAAATACGCAGGGCGCGACGACGCCACTCGAGAAAGCGCGCAAGATTTACGAATACGTTGTCGCCACGATGCGATATGACAAATCGGGCACGGGTTGGGGCCGCGGCGACGCAATCTGGGCCTGCACCGCGAAGCGCGGCAATTGCACGGATTTCCATTCGCTCTTCGACGGCATGGCCCGCGCCGCCGGAATTCCCGCGCGCTTCGAAGTCGGATTTCCGCTGCCGATCGGAAAATACCAGGGCGAAATTCCCGGCTACCATTGCTGGACGGAGTTTTATCTCAACGGCATCGGCTGGGTTCCGATCGATGCGTCGGAAGCCTGGAAGAATCCGGCGAAACACGATTATTTTTTCGGCGCGAACGACGTCAATCGCGTTCAGTTCTCCATCGGCCGCGATATTCGCCTGAATCCGCCGCAGCAATCCGACCCATTGAACTACTTCGTCTATCCTTATGCGGAAATGAATGGCAAGCCATTCGATCAATTGCAATCGCACTTCGCGTTTCAGGATTTGACTATGCCCGAACCCAGCGCTGCGGCAACGAACCTATCAGAATAGGAGCTGATTCGCGGTGGAATGCGTCTCGAAATTTCGAAATTCAATTCTTCACCATTCATTTCTTCAACGTCGGCGATCGGTTGAATTTGTAGTAGCTTAAGACTCGCGTCCATGCCGCCACCGTCGCCGCTACCGTCCGACAAACTTCGCGATCTCTGCTCGCAAGGCCGCTGGGATTCAGCGATCGATCTTTTGCGGCAGTACGACGCAAACGCAGCCGCTGAAGCGGTGATTGCGCTGCCGTTTGAAGAGCAGCGCACGCTGTTCCGGAAGCTGCCCGTGGATTTCGCGGCTGCGCTCGTCGGCTGCTTCCCGTATTTCCACGCGTACGTTCTCCTGCATTCGCGCCCGCCCGCTGAGATGCACGCCATCGTCGAGGGCATGAATCCCACCGAGCGCGATAATTTTCTCGACGCTCTTCCCGAGGAAGCGTGGCAGAGCCTGATGGCCACGCTTGCAGCGACGCACGCAGCAGATGCCCGGCCCGACGCTGAGGCGGCGCAAGTTGCCGGGGCGGCTGAGCCGATCTCGACTCCGCAAGCGCCGGCTCCAATTATCGAAGCGCGGAAAATCGAGAAGAGCTACCAGCAACCCGACGGCCCGGAGATCCAAGTCATCGCGCCGATCGATCTGGATATCGAGCCCGATACGATCCTCGCGGTTCTCGGCCCTTCTGGTTCCGGGAAATCAACTCTTCTGCGAATGCTCACCGGGCTCTTGCCGCCATCGGCCGGAGAAGTTCTGTGGCACGGCGTGCCGGTGACGGGTTGCGCTCCGAATGTCGCGATTGTGTTCCAGAGCTTCGCGCTTTTTCCGTGGCTCACGGTTCTCGAAAATGTCGAAGCGCCATTGCTCGCGCGCGGCCTCAGTGCAGATGAGCGCCGCAGCCGCGCGCTCCACGCGATTGCGTCTGTCGGGCTCGCGAACTTCGAGACGGCGTATCCGAAAGAACTTTCCGGCGGAATGAAACAGCGCGTCGGTTTCGCGCGGGCTCTTGCCGTCGAGCCGGAAGTCCTGTTCATGGACGAACCGTTCTCCGCCTTGGACGTGCTGACCGCGGAGAATCTGCGCGGCGAATTGATGGAGCTTTGGCTCGCGCACAAAATTCCCACGCGAAGCATTTTTCTCGTCACGCACAATATCGAGGAGGCGGTGCTTCTCGCCGATCGCATCGTCGTTCTCGGCAGAAATCCCGCCACAATTCGCGCCGACTTGCGACTGCCTTTGAAGCGGCCGCGCGATCGCAAGTCCGCCGCGTTTCTTCTCTACGTCGATTACATCTACAAAGTCATCACGCAGCCGCAAGTCGAAGTTGCGCCGCCGAGGGTTCCGGCCGG
This sequence comes from uncultured Acidobacteriota bacterium, assembly GCA_963803835.1. Classification (GTDB taxonomy): domain Bacteria; phylum Acidobacteriota; class Terriglobia; order Acidiferrales; family UBA7541; genus Palsa-147. The sequence goes on from CAWDOI010000007.1 coordinate 32,155, forward strand.
CGGCAGCGCGAGGCCGGTCCCGCAAATGCTGCCGCACTCGCGGCCGGGATCCGTCTCCGGGCTTCTCGAATTGCTCGTGGATCGCGGCGGCGAGGAAGACATGTACCACATCGCCGAAGATCTGCTTCTCGAGATCGACGACCTTCTACCAATCATCGAGACCGCGACACTGCTCGGATTCGCGACCGTACGCGAAGGCGACGTCGTAATCACGGAGCACGGTAGAAGATTTGCCGAGGCGGATATCAGCACCCGGAAAATGTTGTTTCGCGAAGCGGCGCTCGCCCGCGTCGCGTTGCTGCAGCAAATGAAAGCGGCTCTCGAGAGAAAATCAGACCACAAGATGCCGCTCGAATTTTTCCGCGACATTCTCGACGAGCATTTCACGGCGGAGGATGTCCAGCGGCAAATCGAAACGGCGCTCAACTGGGGCCGGTACGCCGAAATTTTCAAATACGATTCGGAGGCCGACGAAATTTCGCTGTACGAACCGGAAACTCCAGCCAAAGTTCCTGCCACACCCGTTGAAAGCAATCCAAAGAGCTGATGACCCAAAATTCCCAACATTCGCCGTCGGGAATGCCGGTGTGGGACAGGCTCCCCGTCATTGTCCCGTCGATCTTTCGGGAGCTGCCGATACTTTTCGCGGCGCTCGCGCTCTTCTACGCGTTGCTGGCGCTGACGCACTCGTGGATGTCGCCAGTCACCACCGGCGCGCAAATTCAATTGGCGCCGAGCGCGCTGCCTAAATATGCGATGTTCTCGCTCTTGCGTATCGCCATCGCTTACGCGGTGAGCCTGGCGTTTACGCTCGTCTATGGTTACGTGGCCGCGTACAACGCGAAAGCCGAGCGCGTCCTGGTTCCGCTGCTCGACACGTTGCAATCGATTCCGGTACTGAGTTTTTTGCCTCCGGTGATGGTGGCGATGGTCGCGCTGTTCCCGACCAAACAATTGGGCGTCGAGCTCGGCTCGATACTGCTGATTTTCACGGGCCAAGTCTGGAACATGACGTTCAGCTTTTATTCTTCGCTGAAGAGTATTCCCCGCGAGATGCGCGAAGTGGCCGAGATTTATCGCTGGAGCTGGTGGCAGCGATTCGTGCAGATGGAATTGCCTTATTCCGCGATTGGGCTTGTGTGGAATTCGATGATGTCGGTGGCGGGAGGCTGGTTCTTTTTGATGGCGTGCGAAATGTTTGTGCTCGGCAGCCGCGATTTTCGCTTGCCGGGGCTCGGTTCGTATTTGCAGACCGCCGCGAATGCGGGAGACACACGCGCGATTATTTGGGGCATCGCTGTAATGATCGGCGTTGTTGTGCTGATCGATCAGCTTGTTTGGCGGCCGGCCATCGCTTGGGCGCAGAAATTCAAATTCGAGCAAGTAGAAGCCGTCGAAGCGCCGCGCTCTCCCATACTCGACCTGCTGCGAAGTTCCAAGCTCCTGCCGTTCATCGAACGAAAGACAGTTGGCCCTTTTCTCGAGCGCGCCGGTTTGTATTTTGCCAAGAGACAGGGCGACGAGCACAAGAGCTCCGAATTGAGCGTTGCCGCCAAGTGGATCGGGCGAATCGTGTTGGTGATGATGGCCCTCGGCATCGGATACGCGTTCGTGAAGATGACAGCGCTGCTGGCAACGGTCGATGCCGGGGAACTGCGAAGAATCTTCTGGGGCGCGGGAGCCACATTTCTCCGCGTGGAGCTTACGCTCGTGCTCGCGGCCTTGTGGACGATTCCCGTTGGAGTCGCACTCGGGCTGCATCCCCGGCTCTCGGCCATCGCGCAACCGATCGCTCAGGTGGCGGCTTCGGTGCCCGCGACGGCGCTTTTTCCCGTCATTCTTCTTATGCTGATTCGCGTGGGCGGCGGACTCGGGATTGGCTCCGTGGTGCTGCTCTTGCTGGGCACCCAGTGGTACATCCTCTTCAACGTAATCGCAGGAGCGAGCGCGATTCCGACGGACTTGAAAGAAGTTTGCAGCGTTTTCCGATTTGGCAAAATGGAGCGCTGGCGCGATTTGCTTCTGCCCGGAATTTTCCCGTATTTGATTACAGGCTTCGTTACTGCTTCCGGCGGCGCGTGGAATGCGAGCATCGTCGCGGAATATTTCCATTTTCAGGGCAAGACGTTTTCGACGGTCGGCCTCGGAGCCGTAATCAGCAGCGCGACCGACGACGGAAATTTCCGGTTGCTGCTCGCGGCGACGGTGGTTCTCGCCGCGATGGTCGTCACGATCAATCGGCTGGTGTGGCGCCGGCTCTATGGGCTTGCCTCGACGAAATATAAGCTGGAATCGTGACCGCTCCGCGCGACTAGTCGAATCCGAGTGACCCCTCGTTTTGTATCGAGTAGAGATGCCCGCCGTTGTGCGTTTTGTTCGACTTACGCTGGTTTCTAATAATTCGGTGTATCGAGTAGAAGTGGGCTCCCGGTCCATCGTAGCGCCGGCATCTTGCCGGCGATTTTTCGCGGTGTCACCGAACCCAAAATTCGCCGGCCCTTCGAAGCTCAGGGTCTGCGACAAGATGCCGGCGCTACGAGTGCATGTTTTGAGTGCGCTATGGAGGGTACTGTTTTTGTACCGATTAGAAGAGACCTCCATCGTTTGTTTTGTTTGGGTTACGGCGATTTTTAATCGTTTTAGTGTACCGATTAGAATGGCGGGGCGAGCGGCCCGTGTCTCCGCAGGGATTGTCGCGCGGCGCGCCCGGAGCCGGCCGGATCTCGGTCCCGCAGGAGCCAAGGAGAAGGGGCCGGCGCTCCACCACTCCCGCCCTTTTGGCTGGAGTTGGGCAGTCTGGGCGATTAGAGCGGATGCCCGGCTGAAGCCGGCCGCTACAATTGCCTGTATTGGCGCCGAGGCTCGCGCCGTTTTGTTCTCTAACTTATAACCCTCGTTCATAATTACTAAAACGCTATCAGACGGGGATCGATCGCGCAAATGACCATGCTGTAAGGATTGGCGTGGAGCGCGAGAGCGAAGAGCCCACCCTTGCTTCGCAAGAGTGGGGGTACCCGGAAAGGCCTGGCACAGTAGCGGCTTATTGCGTTAAAAGTTCGGTTGCGGCTCGCGCGATTTCCGTGTACGCTTTTTGTATGTTGATTCGTGTTCAGAGGGCTGGAGAGATGTGTAGGTGCATCTGTTGTCCACCAGTGTCCTCTGGCACGGGGAGAACTGCACTCTAGAAGGCTGATTCCAGCTCGATTTTCTAGAACCCACCGCCAGAGTTGATTGGCCGGTGGGTTTTTTGTTTTTTGGGGCAAGGACGGGGAAGGGAAGATAGAAAAGGGAAAAGGGAAATTGGAAAAGCCAAAATAGAAAAGGCAAAATAGAAAAGGAGAAACGATATGGCAGATTATAAGCATCCGGGAGTTTTGGTCTCGACGGAGTGGGTCGCGCAGCATCTTGACGACCCGAAGGTGAGGCTGGTGGAAGTGGACGTGGACACAACGGCGTACGATCAGGGGCATATTCCCGGCGCGGTGGGTTGGAACTGGCAGACGCAGCTTCAGGACAGCATTCGCCGCGACTTGATTGATAAGGCAGCGCTCGAACAGCTGCTTGGGAAATCGGGAATCTCAAACGACACCACCATTTTGTTATACGGCGATAACAACAACTGGTTCGCCGCTTACGCTTTCTGGCAACTGAAATATTACGGCCACGCGGACGTGCGGCTGATCAATGGCGGGCGCAAGAAGTGGATTGAAGAGAAGCGAGCCGTGACCACCAGCCCATCGAACGTCACTCCCGCGAAATACACCGCGAAAAATTCCGATGAATCGATTCGAGCGCGGAAGGAAGATGTTTTCGCGATTCTCGAACGGCGCAATCCGAGCGAGCTTGTTGATGTACGCTCGAATGACGAATTCACGGGGAAGATTCTCGCGCCTCCGGGACTTTCCGAGACGGCGCAGCGCGCGGGCCACATTCCGGGCGCGGCGAATATTCCGTGGTCGCAGGCGGCGAATGAAGATGGAACGTTCAAGTCCGCGGACGCGCTCGCGCAGCTTTATGGCGGCAAGGGAATCACGGGCAAGGATGGAATTATCGCGTATTGCCGGATCGGCGAGCGGAGTTCGCATACGTGGTTCGTGTTGAAATATCTTCTCGGCTACGGCAACGTGAAGAATTACGACGGCTCGTGGACGGAATGGGGAAATTTGGTGGGCGCGCCGATCGAGAATACGCATGCGAAGGCGGCGGTTGCGGCGAATTGAGGCGGGCAGGATTATTTGGAAGAAGGCCGGGCGGGTCTGAGACCCGCCCGGCCGACGTGTCGGTAAGTCAAGAACGCCGGCAAGATGCCGGCGCTACGAATGACATCGTGCCGCTAAGGTCGGGGACATCTAAAGGAGAATACGATGGGGAATATTTTGTCGGAAGTGATCGGTGCAAATGCGAAGTACAGCGCAGAATTTGGCGAACGAGCGAAACTAGCGGTTCCGCCCGCTCGGCGCTTCACCATTCTTACGTGTATGGACGCGCGGCTTGATCCCGCGAAGTTCGCGGGACTGGCGGAAGGCGACGCGCACGTGATCCGTAACGCGGGCGGGCGAGCGAGCGACGATGCCATTCGATCGCTGGTGATCAGCTACAAACTGCTCGGCACTCGCGAATTTTTCGTGATTCATCACACGGAATGCGGGATGGGATATTTCACGAATGAAGTGATGCGCGGATTGCTGGCATCGAGTCTCGAGACGGCCGAGTTGACGCCGCAAGGGTTCCGAGATGTTGGCAAGGGGCCCGGTTCCCGCGCGGGAGAATTTATCGAATGGCTGACGTTCAAGGAGCCGAAGCAGGCAGTGCTCGATGACGTTTTGCGCATTCGTTCGCACCCGTTGATTCCGAAGTCGATTCCGGTTTACGGGTTCATTTACGACGTGAAGTCGGGGAAGCTCGTCGAAGTGGAGGGTGCGCGGGTGGCGGGAGCGGCAGGATAGACATTCATCGCGGCGCGGGTGGAGGCGGCGATGGATCCGCGGATCGTCGCCGAAACCGACCGGCGTTATTGAGTCGCGGCGGATTGGGGAACGAGTTTCTTCAGGGTTTCTTCGACGCCAGCGGGCTTGAAGCCGAATGGGCCTGGGGCGGATTTGTAGGCGATCATGCCGTCGCGATCGACCACGTAGAGACGATCGGGCCAGCCGGTGTACGCGCGGTCGGTCGGGTTGTCGATGGTATCGACGACGGCGGGAAACTTAATTCCGAGCTTCACGACGCAGAGTTGGCCAATTTCGCTGCGCTCGTCGAAACTCTTCGGGCTCGCGAAGAGGATGTGATCGTCGAGATTGTCGGAATCCTCCCAGAGATCAGTCGTGTGCGCCTCACGGATGTAGACAACGTAGAACTCCGCGCGATCTTTGTATTCCTCGTAGAGTTTATTGAGAGCGGGAACCTCCCGCCGGAATGGCGGTCAAGTGTAGCTGCCGAAGACGAGGACGACGGGCTTCTGGCCGCGCACGGAGGACAATTGGAAATGGCTCTTGTGATCGGTCGTTTCGAGCGTGAAATCGGGCGCGGCGTCGCCGACGCGAAGAGTCCCTTTGCGCGCGTTCATCCAGAGCGGCTTCAGCGGAAAAATTAGGAACGAGATGTCCGGCAAATGGCGCATCGTGCGCGCAAAGAAATCGGGCCCCTGGCACATGGCGAAGTAGAACCCGCCGGAAATGGCGGCGTAGAGAACGATCAGGGCGACGACGCCGATGATGATTTTTTTGAGCGGGCGCATTCGTCAAAGACCGGCCGGACTGTCCGGTTGGATGCAGACACAGTACATGCGAGCGGCATCCGAGTCTCTAGTATTTTCAGAGTATTGGGCAAATCGCGCCACCATCCCTTTCGTGAATTTTCCGAATCTCGTCGGCCGCGCGCTGAGAGCTTAACTTGGCGGGGCTTTGCCCAAATGGAGTCAAAGCCGCCGGCAGGATGCCGGCGCTACGACTGCAGGGCCGGGCCGACGGGTAGAATTGTTGACTTGGGTCGCCGTAGGCAGTATTTTCCAGCCATCGTTCCCTCCCTGGAGTGCCCGATCGAGAATCGAGATAAGGAGACTGACGATGGAAAAGCAAATTGCGGGTGTCACTTATTGGCTGGGAATAATTTCCGCCGCGGTGGCCATAATTCTTAGAGCCAATGCCACCTTCGGGTGGACGGCTCGTCTCTTCAGTTCGCATGGCAACCCGGTTGGCTCGTACAGTTTCTTGCACGCGGCAATTCTGTTTTTCGTTGCGTCAATCGCGACGGCCGGGATGTCGTCGATGAAGAGACAGAACTAGCAGAGCGGGATTCCGCGGGGCACATGCAAACAAGAACCTCGCCGTCCGAATGAACGGACGACGAGGCCAAAGATTGCGGAATGATTCGCCGATTGATTCGTGAGCGGCCGGCTATTGCGCCGGGTGCGCGTTCACGTACCTGCAGACGTCCTTGACCGAATTGCTCAGCCACGCGGTGGATGTGGCGAATACGACTTGGCCGCCCTTCTTAAATAGCACGAACTTGTATCCGTTCGGCCAGCCAACCGCTTCGAGCATGTAATCGGACTTCGTCGAATCTGTAACGATCGAGGCGTTCGGGCACTTGTCATTCAGATTCTTTACAATGTCCGCCAGGGGAACGTTCGATCGTGGCGACATGAATATTTTGAACGGAGCTTTGTCCGCGTTCGCCGGAAGCGCGAAAGCAGCACAAGCGAAAGATAGCAATAAGGCGATAGAGCCGAGCCGGATGGCTTTCATGGTCTGATCCTCTCTTCGATCGTGGATGTGGGGACCATCAGTAAATGGGACGAGTTTGCGAATCAAATGGTTGCACAACATAAAAGGCGTCGTTTCTAGGAAGTGGTGCGCAGGTGCCGTTGCCCGCGCCGGGAGGGAATCGGGAAGAAGCGGCCGGTGCGCGCGGCGTATTCATCGTATTCTGGGCCGAAGATTTCGCGCAAGTGAGCTTCCTCGAGGCGCACGCGCTCCAGATTCACCCAGAGCCAGCCAATCGCGAATCCCCAAGCGAGGATGCTTGCGAGGGAGAGAGCGAAAGCAAGCCGCGCGGCAATCAGCGCGGCGTAGCGCGGATGGCGAACGAATGCATACGGGCCGTCCATGAGCACTTTTCGCTTGCCGAGGTCGCCCTCGAATTGCCGCGAGAGAAACCGGTCGGTCCAGATGAGCCAGAGCGCGCTGAGAAGGTAAATGCCGAGGCCGATCGTTTGGAGGACGGGCTGTTCGAGGACGCGAACGAAATGCCAGTGGCCGTAATCCATGTAGACGCTGATCTCTGCGACCCCGAAAACGCCGATCCAGAAGAGCATCAGCGAGTCGTAGGTGGTGCCGACGGCCTCCTGCAGGACTTCGCGCGAGCGGAAAATGACGCGGTAAAACTGCATCGTGGCGTAGACCCAGATCAGGCTGATCGCCAGGAATCCACCTGAAAAGATATCCAGGCGCGACCAGGGATGCGGCGAGCCCCATTGCCGCAGGCAGCAGAGCGCCGCCGCGGTGTAGAGAACGATGAAGAGCAGCGCGCTCGCAAACGCTTTCACGAGAAACTTGTGATTGGTAGAGCGATTGGCGGATGGAGAGACTGACCCGTGCTCACGAGGGAATGCGGAATCGCCTGGCATCTCGCGTGGATGTTATGCGGATAAACGCTTCGGGTCAATGCCGGATTGCGCGCTGGATCCGAGTATGGAATCGCTCTTGCGGGTGCTCGAAGCATTTTGAAGCCGATGGCCGCTGGTACTATTCGTTTATTGGGTGCTCTGAGATATACTCCCCGCGCCCGAATCAGCCCTCTCAGATCGTTGCGCAGTTGACCAGGGCAATGGGCCCTGGAAGGGGAAATCCTATGAAGAAGACAATGTTCGTGGTGTGCGCGTCGCTGTTTGCACTTCTTTGCGCTACGCGTCCTGCGTTGGCCCAAACCGCGAATGTGAAGGCCAATATTCTTGTGGACGACGACAAGGTGCAGTGTCCGTCCGCGCAATATACGACGATTCAGGCCGCCGTTAATGCTGCGGCGTCGGGGGACGTGATTCGAGTTTGCGCCGGCACGTATCCCGAGCAGGTGACCATTTCGACTCCGCTCACGCTTCGCGCCGATAACGGCGTCATCGTGAATCCGAGCAATGTTACGCAGAATTCGACGGGCGCGAGCGGGAGCGACTCCGTTGCGGCCGTGTTTGTCGTTGCGGGGGTGCAGGGCGTTGATATCGATGGGTTCATCGTCGATGGCTCGAACAACGGCCTGACCGGGTGCGCGCCGCGACTGATCGGAATTTTCTACGCGAATGCGTCGGGACACGTTCGCCACAATGCGGTGCGCCACATGAACCTTGGCACCAGTCCCAGCGTTAACGGCTGCCAGAGCGGCAATGGAATCGAAGTTGAGACCGGAAGCGGCGCAAGTTCGAACGTCACAGTCGCAGACAACAGCGTCTGGGACTATCAGAAGAACGGCATCACCGGAAACGAGCAGGGCACTCAGCTTTCGGCTGACGGAAACATCGTGACGGGCATTGGCCCAACGATGGGCGCTGCGCAGAACGGAATCCAGATCGGATTCGGCGCCGGCGGGAAAGTGACAAATAACACCATCGCCGACAACGTCTGGTCCACTTGCACTTCACCGACGGCGTGTTCCACCAACGCGGCTGGCGTACTGATCTTCGAGTCCGATGGCGTAACGGTCTCGAACAATTCGCTGGCGACGAATCAGGTCGGCATTTACATTGGCGGGCAGAAATCCAGGGTCGTTGGGAACACGGTATCGAACTCAGTGACGCTGATCGGCATTGCGGTGGTCGGTAACCATGATTTGGTCGCGCTCAACACCTTGACTCATGCCGATCAAGCTGGAGTCTATATCCAGGGGAACGGCAATGTTGTTGTTGGCAACGACATTACCGATGCTTCGGTGGGAGTGCTGAAGATCACCGGATCGACCGGAAACTCGATCGACGGCAATACCTTCTACGCGAATCTGGTTAAGATTCAGGACCCGGCAGCGACGCTGAGGCTTGCCGTCGTGCCGGTCCGGGCGCAACCTCTCAACTGACGCACGAAGCGCGCGGCTCAGACTTGTATGTCTGCGCCGCGCGTTGACTTCATCTCATCCGTGAACTAACATCCGGCGCGTATCGGGAGTGCGATATTGACTCGTCCGATTACGTGCCGTGACTGATTCCTCCTCACTAATTGGCAGCACGATTTCGCATTACCGCGTCCTGTCGAAACTGGGCGGCGGCGGGATGGGAGTCGTGTATGAGGCTGAAGACCTCAATCTCGGCCGCCGCGTGGCGCTCAAATTCCTTCCGGACGATCTTTCTTCCGATGCGCAGTCGCTCGAACGCTTCCAACGCGAGGCCCGAGCTGCTTCCGCGCTGAACCATCCGAACATTTGCACGATTTATGAGATTGGGCAGCATGACGGGCGTCCCTATCTCGCGATGGAGATGCTAAAAGGCGAAACGCTGAAGCATCGCATTGGCGGCACGCCGGTTGAAACCGAATCGCTGCTCGAAATCGCGACGCAGATTGCGGACGGGCTCGACGCGGCGCACAGCGAAGGCATCGTCCATCGAGATATCAAGCCCGCAAACATTTTCATCACGCAGCGCGGCCAGGCGAAAATTCTCGATTTTGGTCTGGCCAAGCTCGTGCCGGTGAAAGGCGTGGCGCTCGATTCGGCTACGGCCGCGACACTCGTTGACAAAAACATTTCGACGCCGGGCGCGGCCGTCGGCACCGTCGCCTACATGTCTCCCGAGCAGGCGCGCGCTCGCGAAGTGGATGCGCGCACGGATATTTTCTCGTTCGGCGCTGTGATTTATGAAATGGCCACCGGTCGGCAGGCGTTCAGCGGGAACAGTTCGGTTGAAATTTTCGACGCGATATTGAATCGCGCGCCCGTCGCGCCCGTGCGACTGAATCCGTCGGTGCCGCCTGAAATCGAACGGATCATCAACAAGTGCCTCGAGAAAGATGTGAAGCTGCGATATCAGCACGCGTCCGATCTGCGCGCCGACTTGCAGCGCATGCAGCGCGACGCTGCTTCGGGCGCTCTCAGCGGCGCTCATTCCGCGCAGTCGGGCTCGTCTGCGACGCTGCCCGCTTCCGCCGGCTCGGGCACGGTTGCCTCAGTCGCGACTGCTCCAGCGGCGCAGCCTGCGCACGCGTCGGGGAGTTCCGTGGTCGTCGCGGCGGCGAAGCAGCACAAAGGAGCGCTCATCGGTGGAATCGTGGTCGCGCTTCTGCTGATCGCCGCTGCTGGATTCGGCCTTTACTCACTTTTCGCGAATCGAACCCTGACTGTTCCATTTCAGAGTTTTGCCATCACGCAAATCACGAATTCGGGAAAGGCGGTGTTCGCGGCAATTTCTCCGGATGGGAAGTACGTGGTAAGCGTGGTGGACGAGAACGGAAAACAAAGTCTCTGGCTTCGCAACGTGCCGACCGGCAGCAACACGCAGGTTCTCGAAGCTGACGTGTTTGCCATTCGCAGCGCCGGGTTTTCTCCGGACGCGAACTATATCTTCTACCGCAAAGCGGCGGACGCCACGCAGACCGTTTTCGTCATGTATCGAATGCCGGTGCTCGGTGGCACGCCACAAGCCTTGGCGCACGATGTTGACCAGGGGCCATCGTTTTCGCCAGACGGCAAGCGCATGGCGTACATGCGTGCGAACGATCCGGAAACCGGTAAATATCGTATCCTTTCCGCGAATCTGGACGGAAGCGACGAGAAGGTTCTTCAAATCGCTCCGTTGCCTTTCCCGGACAATCTCTCATGGTCGCCCGACGGAAAACGAATCGCGTTTATTTCCTATTCACAGAGCAACGCTCCGGCACAGATCAGCACGCTCGAGATTGCGAATGGCAAAGAGGCTTCGCTCACGTCTTTCGCGGACAAGACTTTCTCGGATCTGACATGGAATCCCGATGGCCGGGGGCTTTTTGTGAGCTATCGCTCCTCAGGCTCAACCAACCAGCAGATTGGGTTTGTTTCCTATCCTGCCGGGCGCTTTCAATCGCTCACGAACGACACACGCGGCTACCAAACGCTGAGTCTTTCTGGCGACGGCAAGGCGATGGTCTCGATTCAGCGGCAAGAGACGGATTCAGTCTCCTTGCAACCCGTGACAGGTAAAGGGACGCCCACGGCCGTTACGGGCCTCCCCAATCAAGCCGTAATTCAAGGCGTGGACTGGGACGCGCACGGAGATTTAATCGTCACGACGACGAATTCGATCCTGCGAATGTCGCCTGACGGCAGCCGGCAAGCCACTCTACTGAGCGATCCATCAGAGACGATAAACGCCTCCTCCGTTTGCAGTCGAAGCGGGATCATTCTCTTCGCCACGTATCTCCGGGAGGGAAAGACGACGACAAACATCTGGCGGACGGAAGCGGACGGGTCTCGGCCAAAGCAGCTCACGAACGGCAAGGATGAAAATTTCCCGCTCTGCTCGCCGGATGGAGCGTCCTTCTACTACTTTGACCGTGCCACGTTTCGGACAATGAAGATGCCCATCAACGGGGGATCTCCGGAACTCGTCAAGGCTAGCGTGGTACCCAGCGGATTCATGGATGGGGCACTAAACTTTTCTCCCGACGGCAGGTGGATGCCGGAGGTCGCAGATATAGCCGAAACGGCGACGCAATCGGTAGCTATCAGGATCGTTCTAGTTGACGTGACCATGAACTCCGAGACGGCTGCGAAAACAATCGTTCCCCGACCTGACATTACGCCTCCCATTGCCTTCACGCCGGACGGCAAGGCTGTGGCTTACAGCTTCGTCGAAAACGGTGTCGGCAATGTTTGGGCGCAGCCGCTCGATGGCTCGCCGGGTCACCGATTGACTAACTTCACTTCAGACCAAATTCGAACGATTCAAATCTCGCCCGATGGAAAGTCCCTCTCTGTCACGCGCATGCACGTCGTCTCCGACGCAGTCCTCTTGCGCGATACCCATACGGCGTCTCAGTAGGCAGGCGATCTGAGGCGGCGCGGACGGGCTAACACTTCGCTTCATGGAGCTTCTTATGCGGAAAGTGATCCTCGGAGCGGGAATAAGCTTGGACGGCTACATCGCCCGGCGAGACGGCGCAGTCGACTATCTCAGCCAGCCTAAAGGTTATTCGATGAGCGCTTTCTTCGCCACGCTGGACACCGTCGCCTTCGGGCGCAAGACTTTCGACGCAGCGACAAAGCACGGCGGTGGAACGTACAAGCCTCCGGTAAAAATTTCCACTTACGTGTTCTCAAAGTCAAAGCCCGCCGGGGAGCGCGAGGGGGTAATCTTCACCAACCAAACGCCGGCGGCGTTCGTTGATTTCATTCGCAAGGAGCCAGAGGGAAAGAACATTCTCGTTATGGGCGGCGGTGAACTCGCCCGATCCTTCCTGCAGGATGACGTGGTGGACGAAGTGTACATCGGTGTGTACCCAGTTCTTCTCGGCGATGGCATCCCGTTTTTCCCGAGCGGCTTCCCGCAGCGCAATTTCAAACTGGTAGATAGCAAGACCTACCAGCCAGAAGGCTTTCTCGAACTGACGTACGCAAGAATCCGCTAATAGAATAGGCCGCTGCAGAAAATGGCGATGCACGAATGACGCTTCATGAAACAGTCGCCCAAGGAATTACGACCGTTCGGGTGTCGGCAGAGACTGAAAATCATTTGCAAACCGACGCATCAGCCGCGCCAGGTCTTTGAGATCGCGTTTGCTCCACTTCGCAAAGAGCACTTTTGCCATTCGCCCGCGGGCTGCATCGATGGCGCGTGCCATTTCTTTGCCTTTGGCGCTGATTACGGCTTCGCGCACCCGGCTGTCTGCTTTCGAGTGACGCCGTTTGATTAGGCCAAGGCCAGCGAGTTTGGCGATTTGCCGGCTCACGGTCGTGTAATCCCTGCCGACCAATTCGGCCAACTCCACTACACCTATCGGGCCTTTGTGCTCAACTGCGATCAGCAATGGAAATAGGGCCCGGTCGAGTGAAACCCCCGCCTCCTGAAGCAGCGCGCTATCACGCTGCGGCCTGTTCATGAGGCCCACCAGATCAACAAGCGTGCGGTGAAGCAGGCGAATCTCTTTATTCATAAGGCGTCTCCCATTGACAGCGTAGCATTTTATATGTGTATAATACACATATAAACGAGGAGGAGCAAAATATGAAAGCCGCAATCGTAGTGAAAGCGGGCAAATCACCCATCTACGGGGATTTCAAAGAGCCGGTCCCGGCCAATGGAGAAGTCCTGGTCACGATGAAAGCCGCCGCGCTAAGCCACGTGGTCAAAAGCAGGGCATCGGGCACGCACTACAGTTCGTCTGGCCAACTGCCTTTCGTTGTGGGGATTGACGGGGTGGGACGCATCGATGATGGCCGCCGCGTGTATTTTGTGCTTCCGAGTGCGCCATTCGGAAGCATGTCGGAGAAGACGGTGGTTCTGCCGTCTCATTGTGTTTCGCTGCCGGACGATCTGGATGATGTGACCGCCGCAGCCGTAGCAAATCCCGGCATGTCGGCGTGGGCTGCGTTCAAAGAACGCGCCAAGCTCAAGGCAGGAGAAAACGTCCTCGTAAATGGAGCAACAGGCACGGCGGGGCGTCTGGCCATCCAGATCGCCAAGTATATGGGCGCAAGAAAGGTTGTCGCGACAGGCAGAAATGCGGAAGCTCTGAAAGCACTGTCGGCGTTGGGGGCTGACGTGACAATCCCGCTCGGTGACGTCGGGAATGCGTATGAGGATGCGTTACAGGAGCAATTCGGCGGCGATGGAATCGATGTCGTTTTGGATTATCTCTGGGGGCAAAGCGCCGAGCGGATCATTATTGCCGGGGCGAAGGCGGGAAAAGACGCCGTACCGATTCGCTTCGTACATATCGGCGCAGTGAGCGGATTGAATATTACGCTCCCAAGCGCGGCTCTTCGTTCTTCGGCGATCACGCTCATGGGAAGCGGCATCGGCAGCATTCCGGTGGACAGCATGGTGAGATCAATCGGCGAATTGATGCAGGCAGCCGTGTCTGGCGGCTTCGAAATCGCGACAAAAACATTTCCGCTTTCCGAAGTTGAGCGCGTTTGGGCTGCGGCTAGCGGAATGCCGCGCATCGTATTTCGAGTGCCGTAAATCCGGCTCGCTGGAATCGTGATAAGTACTCGTTTCGACCGCGGATTCAAGCTTCGTGCGACGTCCCATTAGCCTGCCCTGCTAGCTTGAAAGATGAGAGGCGCTGATGCGCGTCTGCAGCGCGCCCAAAATCGAATCGCGCCCGATGATTCCCACGATGTTCCCCTGATCGAGAACCGGCATCTGGTTGACGTCTTCGCGCTGCATGCGCTCGAGGATTTTGAGGACTGGATCGGCTGGCGCCGCCCAGTGAATCTTGTCAATCGGCAGCATCGCCGCTTGCACGGAGTTCGTGTCCCATTCGTCGCGAGGAATCGCGCGAGCGGCGTGAAGCGTGATCAGGCCGACAGGCGTGCCGGCGCCCGTCACGATGTGGCAGCGCCGGCCGGTGCGCAGGACTTCTTGCACGTAATCGGAGAGCGACATATCGCGCCCCACCGTGGGCACATCTTTGGACATGATGTCTCCGGCGGTCACGCCTGCCAGCACGGACTGCACGGCCACCTGCGCGTAACTTTCTTGCGCGGCGTTGAGCAGAAACCAACCGATGAACGCGAGCCAAAGCCCGCCGAAGCGATTGCCGCTCACGAACTGCCAGATGCCGCCGAAAATCATCAGGTACGCGAGAAGCTGGCCGGAACCGGACGCGAACCGCGTGGCCTTCGTGAAATCTTTCGTGATGCCCCACACGATCGAACGGAAAATTCTGCCGCCATCGAGAGGGAAGCCGGGCAAAAGATTGAATGCCGCGAGGGCAAAATTAATCTGCCACAGCCACGTGGTGGTGGCAAAGATGATTTCGTTGCTGGGCACAACTCTGGCGACGAGATAAAAAACACCCGAGAGGAAGAAGCTTGAGGCAGGGCCGGCGATGGCGATATTGAATTCCTGCTTGGCGCTCGATGGCTCGGCGCTGATCCGGGCGATTCCTCCGAAAACGAAGAGCGTGATCGAAAGCACCGGCAACTTGTAGCGGAGCGCGATAATGCTGTGGCTGAGTTCGTGGAATACGACGGAGGCGAAGAAGAGCAGCGACGTTGCGATCCCCACGCTCCAGTGCTGCGCCGGACTCCAGGAAGGGTGCTGCGCCGTGAACTGAGTGCCCAATGAAAACGTGATGAGAGCGAAAATTATGAACCAGCTCGGATGCAGATAGATCGGTATCCCGAACACCTTTCCAAGCCGAATTCCGGACGCGCGATCCATTCGATTCCTCCGCCGCCGATTATAGCAATCCAGAATCGTTGCGTCCGAGATTCCACGCCGTGTCGCTGGCCCCACGCCGGAGGGGCCGCTTGCCCCTTCTAACCGCCTCACTTTCAGCAAAATCAATTTGGCGCGCCGCGTGCGATTGCGCACGTTGGGAGTTGAGGATCGAGCGCCCAGCCGGAAGAAGGAGACGCCAATGGAAGCCGCTTTTCAGTTTGCTGGATTGACAATGGTGGTGCTGGCTTCGATTTCGTTCGCGCTGTTGCTGGAGTGGCTGATCTTGTGGGGCTTGATGAAGCTGATGCCGGCGACGCGTCCGGCGCCGAAGCCTGCGGTGCTTACCGCGCCGATGCAACAGCGCGTGGTCCCAATTCATTCGCGGCGGCTGCGGCTGCACGCGGCTGGGCGATGAGGCGAGTTGAAGCAGGCTGAGGCAGGGAGGCCGTCATGCTGTTTCTCAAGTTGCTTCTGGTGGTGAGCGGGCTCGGCCTGCTGGCGATGGTCGCGATGGTGGGATACGACATCTATCTCGCGCTCGAACTCGAACGCTTGAATCATCGCGCGGAAGTTGTGCTGCCGGTGCGCCGCTTGGACAGGCGCTCGCTCGATGGACGGGTGCGGCATCCATGAAAGTTCCTCGCCGGTTCGCGTCGAAGATCGGTGGCCGGTGCGGATGTAAACGCTGGCAAAAACCCTTGTGGGCGGATCCGCTTTCGCCGCAGCGAAGCCGCCCTGCCGGCGGTTTTAGCAAGCCGCGAATTTCCATTATCAAATTTCACGAATCGGGACTCGCGGCGCTGATCGTGCCGCGCGGCTCAATTCTCGATTCACCGCGGCGTCGCGGAAGTCCGCATTCTCCCTGTGCTATCATGACGAATCACGAACGCTTGGCGCACAACGATGCGGGCCGCCCGCCGATTGCTTCCGCTTCCAACACTATTCTTACTCGCGCTTTCATCCGTCGCCGTGCCTCCGCCTCAAGACGCGCATTGGTGGGATTCGGCGGTCGAATCGCTCGCCTCAAAACTTGCGGGAGACGTCGCGCTGCACGCCACGATTTCGCTGACCGTGAAAAATCTGTCGTCGCTCGATTCAGCTGCTGTCGCCGGCATTCGCGCGGATTTGGAGATGGGACTCCGACGCCGCGGATTTGTACTATCCTCGCCGGATTCGGCGAAAGCAGCCGCAACTACGGCAATCGAGCTGACGCTCTCGGAAAATCTCTTAGAGTATGTTTGGGTTGCAAACATTTACCGGAGTGATGGAGAGCGAAATGCCATTGTAAGCGTCTCGCGCGCCGCGGCAACGCTCGCCGCTGCACCGGAACCAGCGATTTCCTTGCAGCGTCAAATTATTTGGAGGCAGGCGGGCAAGATTCTTGATTTCGCGGTCGGCACGAATGACGCAGGAGGCGGTTTCGCTCTCGTAGTGCTCGAGCCTGAACGATTGGCATTTTACAAATCCGCAGGAGAACAACTGGAGTTGGATCGAGCCGTCGCTATTGCGCATGCGAAGCCGTGGCCCCGGGATTTGCACGGCAGGATTGATCTCGAAGCGCACAGTGCGAGCTTGCCGGGATTACATTGCATCGGGAATTTCGATCATCCCGAGACGATTCAATGCACGGAAACGCCATCGGAAGAAGAAGCGCCCCAGCTCTTGGCGGACGCGACGATCCAAATCAGCGGACGAGATGTCGATGCCGTCAGGATCAATGAAACGTGCGGCCCGGATTCGATCTTGCTCGCGGGTGGCATTGGAGACTGGACGCAGCCGGATGCGATCCGCGCCTATACTCCGGTTGATCAACAGCCGCAGGCACTGAGCGCGCCGCTCGAATACGCCGGCCCGGTGCTCGTTCTGTGGCCGTCGAGCGATCGAAGGTCGGCGCGCGTCGTCTCTCGAAATCTTTTGACGGGAATGTATGAAGCTTCGATCGTATCTATTTCCTGCAATCGTTAGCGCGATCGCGGTCGCGGGGTTTCGAGGCGAGGAACGCCCGCGTTACGGCGGGGCGCTGCGAGTTGAAATCGGCGCGAGCGTCTCGAATCTCGATCCCGCGCGCACCACGTTGAACGCCTATGAACGGGACGCGAAGACGGAGCTCATTCCCCTAGTATTCGAAACGCTCGTCGCTCTCGATGGCAGAGGAGCTCCTCGGCCGGCGCTCGCGATCTCGTGGGATCACGACGCCGCGAACCGGCATTGGAATTTTCATTTGAGGCCCGGCATCCGTTTTCATGATGACGCGCCGCTCTCGCCTGACATCGCTGCGGCTTCGCTCGCGAATCCCGATTTGTCGTGGCGCATCAGCACCTCGCCTGACGCCGTGAGCATCGAGACAAGCGATCCAACTCCCGATTTACCTTATCTCCTCGCTGAACCGCGCCACGCGCTCGTGCATCTCGCGGGAGATGGCGCACTCGCTGGAACGGGCCCATTCAAGCTCACGTCGTGGGACGCGGGCAAGCACGCTCTGTTTACCGTTAATTCGAATTGCTGGTCCGGCCGGCCATTTTTGGATGCTGTGGAACTCACAATGGGGAATACGTCGCAGGCCCGCATGATCGATCTGCAACTCGACAAGGCGGACCTGGTGGAATTACCGCCGGAATTGGTGCGGCGCGCCGTGGACGACAAGCTTCGCACAACGGTATCAGTCACGACGGAGTTGATATCTTTGGTATTTCAAATGGATCGCCGCGCGGTCCAGGATCCGCGCGTCCGCAAAGCGGTAGCTCGCTCGATTGACCGAACGTCGATCGTCAATTTTATTTTGCAGAAACAGGGCGAAGCGGCTGGAGGCCTTTTGCCGCAATGGTTGAGCGGCACAGCGTTTCTGTTTTCCTCGTCTCCTGACACTCTTGCTGCCGTCAAACTCTCGGATGAGATCAGACCTGCTCCCGCGCTGGTCTTGCGTTATGATTCTGGCGAGGCCGTAGATCAGGCCATTGCGGAGCGAATTGAGGTGAACGCTCGAGGGGCGGGAATCACGATTACGACGCGCGCGCTGCCGGCCGCGGCAACTGTGGCGGATTTCGATGCGCGACTCGTCCGGCTTCAGCTCGCCTCGCCGGAACCGCGCGCGGCGCTGCACGATTTGCTGGCCGATCTCGCGCCGGTCGCGAGCAAGGATCTTTGGCCATTGCCAAATCCGGCGAGCGCGGAAGAGATTTATGCTCGCGAGCGCCTGGCGCTCGATGACTACATCGTTGTGCCGATCGTGCATTTGCCGCAGATTTACGGCGTGGGAAATCGCGTAAGGAACTGGGAAATTCGCGCGGGAAACGCTCTTGGGGGTTGGCAGCTCGCCGACGTTTGGGTTGAAGGGGAAGCGAAGTGACGTTTCGCTCGAAGCTCTTTTGGCTATTCACATTTTTCGTCGTGCTCGCCGTCGGGCTCGTGGCCACGGGCGTTACGATCACCACGCGCCACGCCTTCGAGCAGCTCGACGCACGCCACACCGACGCGCTAGTCGCCCAGTTTCAGCGTGAATATCAGCGGCGCGGCCAGGAAGTGGCGCTGCAAGTGCGCGGAATCGCGGACGCCGAAGCGACCATCCGGATGGCGATCGAATTGAGCCGCCAGAATGCCGATGTGTCCATCTACGTGAACGACGCGCGCGGCGTGGCGACTTCTCACCAGCTTGATTTTCTCGATTTCATCAATAACGACGGCTCCATCATTTCATCCGCCGATTGGCCGACGCGGTTCGGCTACAAGTTGGAATGGGTGATTCAGCCCGAGGACTGGGCGACGCGCGGCGCGTTTCTGACGCGCGTGGATACCGAGGCCGGGCCTGCTCTTGGACTGCTCGCCGTGGCAACGCTCCGAGTCGGCGACAAAAATCTTTACGTCGTCGGCGGAGAGAAACTCGGGAAGGAATTCCTCAGCACGCTGGCGCTTCCCGAGGGCATGCGCGCCGTGCTTTACCGCAATCTCGATCCGACTTTTTCGGCTATGGATTTGATTGATGCGACTGGGCCGTTCGAACAGGCCGAACGGCTGGCGCCGCTCGTCGAGAAGGAACGCCAGCATCCCGTCGAGCAGACGATGCGGATTAATTGGAGCGCCGACCCGGCAAGCGCGGAGTCTTTTCACGTGCTGCCTCTCAAGGGACGAAACGGCGAATTGCTTGGCGTGCTTCTGGTTGGCAGTTCGCAGCGCGAGCGCGTGGGCGTTGAGCGGCGGATCATCCTGCTTTCAGTCGGCGTTACAGTTCTTGGAGTGCTCCTCGGCGCGCTACTGAGTTGGTGGGGCGCGACTCGAGTCACTCAGCCGGTGACGAAGCTGGTCGAAGGCGCGAGGCAAATCGCGGCCGGGAATTTGAATACGTGGGTTTCCGTCTCGTCGAAGGATGAGATCGGGCAGCTCGCGCGCGCATTTAATCAAATGAGCGAGCAGCTCCTCGCGCAGCGCGAGAGAATTGTTCAATCGGAGCGCGTGGCCGCGTGGCGCGAATTGGCGCGCCGGCTCGCGCACGAGCTGAAGAATCCTCTCTTCCCGTTGCAAATCACCGTCGAAAATCTTCGCCACGCGCGCGAACACAATCCGGAGCAGTTCGACGAGGTATTTCGCGAGTCGACCGCGACGCTGCTATTTGAAATCGAGAATATGAAGGCCATCGTCGCGCGGTTCAGCGATTTCGCGAAGATGCCGCCGCCGGTGTTGAGCCCGGTGCACCTGAACGAGGTGGTCCGCAACGTCTTGAAGCTGTACGAAGCGCAGTTCAGCGCGGTTGGCAAGCCGCCCATCACTTCGGAATTGCATCTCGACGAGGCGCTGCCAATTATTCAGGCCGATCCCGTCCTGCTGCAGCGCGCCATCGAAAATCTAATTCTGAACGCGATGGACGCGATGCCCAGCGGCGGAATGCTCGCATTGACCACATCGCATCGCGATGGAACGGTGCGTCTCGAAGTTTCCGATTCTGGCGCCGGGTTGACACCCGAAGAATGCAATCGCCTCTTCACGCCGTATTACACGACGAAGCAGCACGGCACGGGTCTCGGCCTTGCCATCGTGCAATCGGTGGTAAGCGATCATGGCGGAACGATTTCGGTCGATAGCGAGGCCGGCGTCGGATCCACGTTCCGGATCGATCTTCCCGTCAGCCATTACGAGCATCCGCACGAGTTGATTCCGCCGCACCCGCCCGAAGCCGAAGCTTTCGTGAATGATATTCCGCCAAGCACCAGTGATACCGGCGCCGGGACGCCCGCTCCTGTCGAGGAGACGTGATCTTCGGTGCCTGCCGCAAAAGCACACATCTTAATTATTGACGATGACGCGAACACGCTCGCCTCACTCGCTCGCGCGTTTCGACTTGCCGGCTATGAAGCAACCGTGTGCGACAACGCGGCGCGGGGCCTCGAGATCGCGAAAGCCGAGAGGATCGATGTAATCCTGTCCGACGTAGTGATGCCCGGGAAAGACGGCATCGCATTCCTCGAAGATCTGAAGGCAGCCGGAATATCGATTCCGGCGATCATGATGTCCGGCCAGGCCACGATTGAAATGGCGGTCCGCGCGACGCGGCTCGGTGCCGCGGATTTTCTCGAGAAGCCGATCTCCACTGAGAAGCTACTGCTCACCATCGAAAACGGCCTGCGCATCGCGCGCCTCGAAAACGAAAATCGCGATCTGAGAAAACGCCTCGGCAAGCACCAGATTCTCTGGGCGAGTCCGGCGATGAAGCAATTGATGGAGCAGCTTGAACGAGTTGCCGCGAGCGAAACGCGCGTTTGCATTCGTGGCGAGACGGGAACCGGCAAAGAGCTCGTCGCACGGACAATTCACGAGAAGAGCGCGCGGCATGCCGGGCCGTTCGTCACGCTTAACTGCGCTGCGATTCCTGCCGAGCTGATGGAATCGGAATTATTCGGCCACGAGAAAGGCTCATTCACGGGCGCGGCATCGCGCCACATCGGTAAATTTGAACAGGCTCATCGCGGCACATTTTTTCTTGATGAGATTGGCGATATGCCCGTCGCGATGCAGGCGAAGTTGCTTCGCGTGCTTGAGGAGCGCGAAATCGAGCGCGTCGGCGGCGAGAAAGCGATTCCGGTGGATGTTCGCGTGATTGTTGCCACGCATCGCGATCTCGAGAATCAGGTCAAGCAGGGAACGTTTCGCGAAGACCTCTACCACCGCGTCTATGTTTTCCCTCTGATGCTTCCGCCGCTGCGGGAGCGCCGCGAAGACATTTCAGTTTTGGCGGCACATTTCGCGCGGCAAGTCGCCGAGCAGAATAGCTGGAAGCCGCGAGCATTTTCCGCCGGAGCGATTCAGGAGCTCGAAGGATACGCGTGGCCGGGCAACGTGCGAGAGCTGCGCAATGTGGTCGAGAGAGCGCTTTTGCTTTCGACGAGCGACACCATTCAGCCGGGCGATGTGCGTCTCGCGTTGCCGCAGGCGCACTCGGCTGCTGGAACTCGCGATGGAACGGCCGGCCCAGCGGGTTCGAGCGGCGAACTCGCCGAGAGAACCGCGCAGTTCGAGCGCGAGACGATTCTCGAAGAGCTCAAGCGGCGCGGCAACCATATGACGAACACGGCGAAAGCTCTCGGGCTGGAGCGCAGTCACCTCTACAAAAAATGCCAGCAGCTCGGCATCGATCTTCACGCCATTCGCCACTCGGAGTAGATCGAATCTCCCGGAATTGCGCGCGCAATTTTCGTCAGAACTCCGAGGCCTCTGCCTGGGGCTGAGGCGGATGCTCGGAGTCAGGCGGATTAATTCTTGGCTGGACTGAAGCAGCGCTTCAATACGACGTGTGTGGGCACGTAGATGAGGAGAATTAACGGGACGAGGATCACAGCCAAATGAACTGGCGCTGGCCCCCACGATCGCCGGAAGAATGGATCGGCGAACGCAAAATTAATATTTCTCCGCGGGCCAACAAATCGCGACGCAATCAATGCCGCTCCGGCTATCAACGACTGTAGCTGCAGCGCACGAGCATCATATCCAGTTCGTCGCAACGACAGCAGCAGCACAATCGGCAGCGCGACATGAAACATGCTCATGAGCCGCACGAACAGCGGGTAGTGCAGATCAAAGAAATACTCAGTCCCGCCGATCAAGTGACGCCCGAAAATCAGCGTCCAGGAAATATCGATAACCCACGCAGCATCCACCACTAGCGAGCTGACCGCCTGGCTCGAAAGCAGCAGCGCATTACTCGTCCAAATTCCGGCACACGCGAGAACCACAGCGAGATCGCAAAGAAATAGAAACGAACTCGGCCCCCAGTAATAGAGGTACGTAGGCACCCAGATCGCCAGCCAAATGAGCGCCGCCCGCCGCGCCCACGCGGGAAGCGGATGAAATGAACGCGCGAGTTCTCCCATTCGGTCCAAACCAGTGCGCGAATCCTAACAGAATTTCCGGCTGACGCCGAAGCGCGCCGCATGCGAAAATTGAAACGATGGATCCAGCGGCGATAATAGCGACGGTTGCGGGAGCAGGCGCGGCATTCGCAGCGGTAGGAGCGTGGGGCGCGTTCGTGCCTTCCTCTCAGTTGTTCGGGCCCACGATGCGGCGAACCGGAGATCCCCGCGCCATCGCACTCACATTCGACGATGGACCGAATCCAGCGGTGACGCCTGCACTGCTCGATCTCCTCGAGCAACATGGCGCGCGCGCGACATTTTTTATGATCGGCCGGCGCGTTCGCGAATTTCCGAAAATCGCGGCGGAGGTCGTCGCGCGCGGCCACGCCGTTGCGAACCATACCGAGACGCATCCCAACCTCGCTTTCCAATCATCGCGCCGAGTTGCTGGCGAACTGGCGCAATGCCATGAGGCCATATCATCAGCCACGGGACGCGATGTGCGGTGGATGCGTCCGCCATTTGGCGGGCGCGGGCCGAGCCTCGATCGAACAGCGGGCGCGGCTGGCATCGTCGGCGTGGTCATGTGGTCGAAGTGGGCGAAGGATTGGAAAGTGCAGCCGGCCGAGCCCGTGATTGAACGCTTGCGGCGCGTGCGCGGAGGCGATATCGTCCTCCTGCATGACGGCGATCATCGCGTCGCGCAGGGCGACCGGCGCCACACGGTTCGTGCCATGGAATACTGGTTGCCACGGTGGAAAGAAGCCGGGCTGAGTTTCGCAACCGTCGACGATTGGAATCCGAAGTCCTGAGGGGGCGGAATCATGGACGAGAAGAATTTCTACGACGAAAAAGAAGAGACGAAGCAGATCCCTCTCACCTGCCCGCATTGCCGCCAGGAGAATTCGTATCCGGTTCGCTGGAAGACGCGCACGAAGAAAGCCCAGCTTCCGCGCGGCGCCAACGAAAATGATCGCGCGCACTACGAAAAGGCGCGCTCGTACATGGTTCGCGTGGACGACATGGTCGCCTGCCGGAATATCCGCTGCCGCAAGCGTTTCGATCTCACCGGGCAGACCGTCGTGCTGATCTAATGCGGCGCGCCCACCCAGCGCGGATTTGCGCAGCCCGCTCGGCCCGATAATTTCCTAGATCTCCGGATACAAATCGAAAAACGCGTCCACTGACTGACGCAGCGTGTTTTCGATTTCCTCGCGGCTTCCTTCGATGAGATGCATCGTGACCCGGCCAGTGTTCCCGTTCTTTAGCGCCACCGTCGCCTCATTGACGGTCTCGAGTTCGTCGAGGGGGAACAGCCGCATTCCATAGACCAATGCCAACTTTGCCATCAGGTATCTCCCACTAGATTCTTACGATTGGATGATACAGGTTTTGGCGGGACTCAGGAGTTCTCTTGTGTTTGTGTGGAGAATTCTCTGTCGGCGTCGCTGTCGAGCACGTCGCGAATCTTGGAGGAGAGGCCACGAAGGGTAAACGGCTTCTGCAGGAACGCGACGTCGCCCTCGAGCACGCCCGCGCGGAACACGGCGTCGTCCGTGTATCCGGATATGAATAGAATTTTCAAATTCGGCATTTGCTTTTTCAGCTCGATGGAGACTTCGCGGCCGTTCATCTTGGGCATCACAACGTCGCTAATCAGCAAATCGATTCTCCCGACGTGCGATCGGGCGATGCGGATGGCATCCGGGCCGTCTTGCGCTTCCAGCACCGTGTGGCCGGTGCCTTTCAGGAAATCACAAACAAGCGAACGGACGCTCTCTTCGTCCTCGACGAGAAGAATCGTTTCCGTGCCCGGAGCCGGAGCGGGCGCCGATGTCTGCGGTTTCAAGGTCTCAACGGCGTCTGTCGCGAGCGGTAGATAAATCTTGAACGTGGTGCCGTGTCCCACTTCGCTGTACACCCAGATGTATCCGTCGCTCTGTTTCACCACGCCGTACACGGTGGAGAGGCCGAGTCCCGTGCCCTTGCCGGCTTCCTTCGTGGTGAAGAATGGCTCGAAGATTCGCGCCTGCGTCGCCGCATCCATTCCGATGCCCGTGTCGCTGACGGCAAGCATGACGTACGGCCCCGGCTTAACCACGGTGTGCCGCTGCGCGTAGGATTCATCGAGTTCGACGTTGGTCGTTTCAATCGTGAGACGCCCGCGGTTGGGCATGGCGTCGCGCGCATTGACGACGAGGTTCAGAAGTATCTGTTCGATTTGCCCGGCATCTGCCTTGACGCGGCCGAGCACGCTGCCCGGCCGGAAAATCAGCTCAATATTTTCGCCGATCAGCCGGGAAAGCATCTGAATCATTCCGGAAACAACGGTATTGAGATCGAGCACCTGCCTCTGGAGAACTTGTTGCCGGCTGAACGCGAGCAACTGGCGCGTCAGCGAACTCGCTCGATTCGCGGCTTTCTGAACCTGGTCGAGCCGCGCGAACAGCGGATCGCTTGCCTTCAGGCCCGAAAGAATCAGTTCGAGGTGGCCCTTTACGACCATCAGAAGATTGTTGAAATCATGCGCGACGCCGCCGGCGAGTTGCCCGATCGCTTGCATTTTTTGAGACTGCCGCAGTTGCAACTCGAGATGCTTTCGATCCGAGACGTCTTCCGAGATCACTTCGAGATATGCGATTTTGCCGCTGCCGTCCCGCACCGCACGGCCGCCCAAGTGAACCTGCATCGACTTGCCATCGCGGCGTTTCCATTGCGCTTCAATGCCTTCCGCGCTGCCTTGCTCCGTCAATTCGCGCACAAAGCGCTCGTGGGCCTGCAGGACTTCGAAAATATCCGCGCCCAGATTGAGTGCGAGAAGCTCGCGTTCGGTCTCGCAACCGAGCATTTGGACGAGCGCTCGATTCACAAGCGTAAACGCGCCGTCCGTCGTACAACGGCAGATGCCGTACGGGGCCTCTTCAATTAATGAACGGTAACTCGATTCGGATTTCCGCAACGCTTCTTGAGCCTGAACGCGATCCGTGCTGTCGAGAGCGATGCCGATCGCGCCAACGACATTGTTGTTCGCGTCGAAGAGCGGCTCCGTGTGGCATTCAAATGTGCGGCCTTGCCAGACCGTGACGTACGTCGATGGCTGCCCGTTGATCGCCCGAAGGTGCGCCGCAATCGACTCGTGCGAGGAATCGCGCGTTCCGTAGTAGTCGAAGATGCTCATGCCGGAAACTTCGTTCGGCCGCTGCTGAAGCGCTTTCAGTCCTGCGCCCATGGTCGAGACAAAATTCAAATTGATGTCCGTAGTCCAAAGAACCGCGGGCATTCTCTCGACCAGCATTCGCACGCGCGCGCCTTGCGCAACGCCCTCCTCGTGCGATTTTTCGAGCGCCGCGAGCATTCGATTGATCGACCCGCCGAGATTGGTGAGCTCGTCATCTCCCGGGACCGTAATCCGCGCCGCGAGATTTCCGCTGGCTCCCAAAGCCGACACGTCCGAACCGAGACGTCCCAAGCGAGAGAGCACGAGGCGCTCGAGCACTACGAGCGTGACCGCCGTAAACACGGCGCCCGCTGCCAGCAGCAGGAACATGAATTGCAGCAAACTCACGCGACCCTGATGATAAAAAGTTCGCGGCAAGGTGAGCTTCAGGATCAGCGTCGGCTTTCCATAAATGTCGTCCACAAGCCGGTACGCGCCCAGGTTTTCGTCGTCAATCGCGCGAATGTATTGCCGCGAATCGCTTGTTAGGTGAGTCGTGGCTTCAACGGTTTCTTGTGAAGCTTGCGATGAACCTAGAGGTATCAGGTTCAGATCCAGGTGCGTCACTTCGCCGAGGTGATCGAGTTCCTGCCCGTCGACCCAGCGGCCAACGACGAAGGTGCCTTCGATGGGACCGTGATTGTCGCTCGTGAGAATCGGCTGCGACGAGATGATTGCCGGGCCGTCTCTCAGATTGATGAGACCGACTGCTTTGCTGCTCGTCTCTGTAAAGCGCGTCAGAATCGTGCCCGGGCGGACAAGGGTTACCAAGTCCGAAGGAACTGGCACTTCGCGCTGCGTATGAAGATCGAAGCCCTTCTTAAAGATGATGTGTGACGAAGTGTCGGCAATTACTACAAAATTGATTCTCAGCGTGGACAAGGATTCGTTCGGAAACTCGGATTTGACGAACGCAGGGGTAGCGTTGCGTACGTACGCGTACATTTGATCCCACGAAGAGAAGTCTGTTGCCTGCCGGGAGACGCCCATCTCGCTGTCGTGGAACGTGCTGACCGCACGAGTCAGGTTCTGCTCGGCATCTTCTTTTTCGAGGTTTTCAAACCCGTTTAGAATGACGGCGCGCGATACGAGGTAAAGGCCGCAAACCAGCACAAAAATCGTTATCCCAATGGACCAAAGGGTCCGCTGCCGCAGCGACCGGCGGCGCGACTTACGGACTTGTCGGCTGGTACTAGGCACACGTGGCCCCATTCCTGCATTATATCCACCGTACAATGCCTCTATTCCGACGATGGTTGAGTGATATACAGTAAGCGTAACGAGGAGCCGCCGTTGGCCAGGGATGCTGGCATCCGGCTGGGACGCGCCTGCATCCCAGAGCTACAGTACTTGAGGTGAATCCGATGAACCGCTACGCCTCCAGCCCATTGCGACTTATTTCTCACGTGTTGACGCGCCTTTTGGTTGCGCACGTTGCGTTAGGGCTTCTCGTGTTCACGCTGGGAGTGGCCGCGAGCGCGTATGCGCAGCAGGAAGGCCCCACTCCGGCCCCGACAGCAGCGCCCCAGAATGAACCAGCCCCACCCGCCGCGGCACCAGCTATCAGCCCGGCACCGGCTCCTTCGCC
This sequence comes from uncultured Acidobacteriota bacterium, assembly GCA_963803835.1. Lineage (GTDB taxonomy): Bacteria > Acidobacteriota > Terriglobia > Acidiferrales > UBA7541 > Palsa-147. The sequence goes on from CAWDOI010000007.1 coordinate 59,634, forward strand.
TGCTCCGGCGACGGCTCCGGCTGCAGCCCCTGCGGCGGCTCCCACGAAGCTCGAACTGCCAGTCGGAACGCACCTCCCGCTCGTCCTGCACAATGGAGTATCAACTCGGACGGCGAAGGTCGGCGATCCTGTCTATTTCGAGACGCTATTCCCGGTCATGCTGAACGGCAAAGTGATCGTCCCGGCAGGGTCGTACGTCAGCGGAGAAATCACGGAAACGAAGCGGCCTGGAAGAGTGAAAGGGAAGGCTGAAATCATGCTGCGTCTCGAGACGCTAATTCTGCCGAACGCGTACATGGTCTCGTTCGCCGGCTCGCCAAGCGGCACAAGCACCGGCGGCAACGAAACGACGGACGCCGAAGGAAAAATTATCGGCGCCAGTGATAAGGGGTCTGACATAGGCACAATCGCCAAGACAACCGCCGCGGGTGCAGGAATCGGCGGAATCGCCGGCGCCGCATCGGGAAGACCCGGCGCGGGCCTTGGGATTGGCGCGGCCGCAGGTCTTGCAACCGGCTTGGCAGCCGTACTTTTGACGCGAGGGCCGGAGGCTGAATTGCCGCGCGGAACGACGCTCGACGCCGTGCTGGATCGCCCGCTCGCGTTCGACGCCGACAAGATCACTTTCACCGGGCCGGGCCAAGCCTCAACGCTCGCCGGACCCGGCAATCGCGAAGAGCAGCGAGTCAAACTGAATCCGTTCTAAGAGCATCAGCCGCGAGAGCAGTTGCTTTAAGAGCTGGGGTGAACCGATCTAGCGCGCGGCTTTTCGTTGTTCCGTGGAGAATCGAAGCGGCGAAAATTTTTCTAGCGCGAGCGACGGCATTCCATCGACGATCCACTCTCCCATCACGCGCGCGGTGCCGGGCGCAAGCAGAATTCCATTGCGATAGTGTCCGGTGGCGATCCACAAACCTTCGATGTCCGTCGGACCCAAAATCGGCAAATGATCGGGCGTGTCGGGCCGCAAGCCTGACCACGCATCCACAATCACGGCGCTGGCGAGGCTTGGCGCGAGCTCTGTCGCCGCGCGAAGAATCTGTCGAATCCCCTCGGTCGTCACCTGCTTTTCGAATCCAACATTTTCGCTCGTGCTTCCGGCGATGATGCGGCCATCGTTGCGCGGCACCACATATCCGTGATCCGCCCGCAGGACGCATTTCGGGGCATCCTTCGCGGGTTGCAGCGCAACGATCTGTCCGCGTACAGGAGAGGTCGACGCGTAGCGCGACATTCCGTCCACGCCAGCCGAGAAGCATCCAGCGGCGATAATTACGTGCTTGGAATGGAATGTTTCGCCGGCGGTCACGACGCCATCACAGCGGCCGTCGCGAGTGAGCGCCCGTTCCACGGCAGTTCCGCGACTGAATTCGACGCCATTGCGTTCAGCGGCTGTCAGAGTCGCGTGCGTCAAAGCGCGCGGGTCAACCGAACATTCGTACGGAAGCCATGCGGCGGCCGCTGCATTGGTGGCTATGCTGGGCTCAAGTTCGCGGGCTTGCGTCATCGAAACCAGCTCGACCGCAAGGCCTGCGTCACGCTGAGATGTCGCCGCGCGGTCGCGCTCGCTCTTGCCGTCAGGCCCGAAATAAAGTTTCAGAGTTCCATCGCGGCGAAATTGTGCCGGCAAGCCCGACGCTTCTTCGATCGCTTGCACGAATCGCGGATAAATTGCGAGGCTTATGCTCGCAAGCGGAAGAATGTGAATATCCTCGGCGGATTCCGGTTCGGGCGCGAGCATCCCCGCGGCGGCCCAGGAAGCTTCTTGCCCCGGCACCTGACGATCGATAATCAAAACGCTGACTTTGCGAGTTGCGAGCTCAAAGGCCAGCGATCCGCCGATAATTCCGCCGCCCACGATGATGGCGTCAAACGTTTTCACGAAATCATCTTATCAGGATTTCAAACCGGACCACCGGCAGCGCGCCGCGATGCGAAAGGTTCCCTGGTAGTTAGGGCGGAGAGTGTTTCGTTAAAGAGTGTTGACTAGTTCTACGGAAAGCAATTGCGCCTTCTGCGCCAGATTCTGCGCCCGCGTATAGTCGGAGGCTTGCAGTGCATCGCGCGCCTGAGAAATAAAATCTCGAATCTTTTCTACCATTTCTTGCTGTGACGAACTCAATTGGTGCGCGCCAGCCTGCTTCAGATTTTTCTCTGCCTCGTTGATGCTGTCATTCGTCCGGTGCTCGTATGCCGCTTGATCGACTTGCGAAATCTGCGGCGAAATCTGCGGCGGCGCCGGACGCGATGCGGGCGTGGTATCAGACGACGCGCGATGCGGCGGAGGAACCGCGCGATGCTCAGGAGGTGGCTGCGGCAAAGAGCTTGTTACGTACGCCAACTCGAGGTCGTCCGGCGCCTCATGCCGCACATCGGGCGGCGCCGGAACTGCTATCTGCTGGTGTCGCGGCGGAGCCGGCTTTGCCACCGCCGCACGGACATTCTTGTGGCCGCAGCCGGATGTGCCGGCAAATAGCAGCGATGCCACGGCAAGCAGCAGCGGCGCACACCAACGCGCCGGAACCGCGAGACCGTAGCCGAATGGGAAATGGCTGGGCACTTACATTTTCCCTTGCGCGAACGGCTTCGTGTAATCGCGCAGTTTCGGAACTGGAGTCTCGACGGAGCGGCCGAGCGGCAACTCAACGGTAAAGGTGGTGCCCCGGCCGACCTCAGAGACGAATTCTATCGAACCATTGTGCAGTTGTACAAACCGAAATGTATTCGCGAGACCAATCCCAGTACCACCAGGACGAGTCGTGTAAAACAGTTGGAAAATCTTCCCGCGGTCTTCCGGGCTGATGCCTTTGCCGGTATCCGAAATGCGAATCTCGGCCATCTCGCCGTTTTGGCGGAGGCTCACGGTGAGTTGTCCTCCGGGTGTCATGGCGTCGCAAGCGTTCAAGATCAAATTGAGCAGACCCTGGTGAATAAGGCGGCGATCCATGCGCACCGTCGGAAACGCGCTGGGAATCTCCATGGCGAGAACCACGCCCGCGCGCGCGATCGAAGGCCTCGCTCCCTCGATCACCTCGTTTAGCAAGCCGCGCAAATCCCTTTCCTCGAGTTCGATTTCCACCGGCCGCGTGAAATCGAGGAAAGTTTTCACGGCGCGGTCCAGCCGGTCGATTTCGGTGTCGAGCATCTTCACGGCCTGCTGGGGTTCGGCTTCCGTCGAGAGGCTCCCCTTGAGCACTTCGAGCCACACGCGCATCGAATTCAGCGGGTTCTTCACTTCGTGCGCCACGCCGGCCGTAACGCGTCCAATCGCGGCCAGGCGCTCGGAAACTTGAAGCTGCGAGCCCAGCCGCTCGTACGATTCGAGGTCGCGGAGCGAGACCAGTGTCCCCATCTGTTCGCCTTTTTCGGCGATTGCTTGCGCACTAATGGAGATGCGCCGTGGACCGTTCGGGCTATCCAGCCTGACTTCCACGGACTCCACCGGCGCGATGCGATCGCCCTGCAGGCCAAGCGCATCGCGCATGGGATGCCCATGGCCGAAAATTTCGCCCACGCGCCGCCCGAGAATCGTCCCCGGCATCACGCCAAGAAATTTTTCGATTGACGGGCTACCCAGCACGCAACGCCCCTCCGCATTGAACAGCAGGAGCCCGTCTTCGAGGCCCGACATCACCTGATCCAGATTTTCACGGAGCGTGCTGAAAACTTCGCGGACGTCGCGCAGTTGCTTTCCGATGTTGCTGATCTTCGTGCTGACCAAGCCCAATTCGTCGGCGCGCGCCACCGGCGCAAGATCGAATTTGCCGGCCGAAATCTGGTCGAGCTGAGCCGTGATCTGCGCGAGAGGCGCGAGGCCGATACGGCTCAGCAGCGCGGCGAGCAGCGTGGAGAACAACACAGCACCGAGCGCCACCAAGCCCGCGTTTTCGAGGCCAGGGAAAATCTGATCGCGCAGGAGAATCGAAGAGAGCCCCACGCGGACTTCGCCAAATGGGATGGACCCGAGATCGAACGGAATCGAAACTTCGTAGACTCGCGGCGGACCGTACAAAATTTGCAGTTGCTGCAAAAAGTTCGAATGCACTAGCAGCGAAACGTTGGGCCGCCTTACGACTTCGTCGCCGCGCATCGACGCGTCGCTCGATACCAGAATTTTTCCTTTTTGGTCGCTGATCGTGATTTCGTAAATCGTCGGCGAGTATCCGACCGCGGATTCAAGGAGAGTGTTGAGCGCGCTGCTGTTGTCGAGCGAATTCTGAACGTAGTCGCGCATGTCCGCGGGACTATCCGAATTCGGCGCTTCGCCGTGCTCGGCCGAATTCGCGAGCGCCTGCCTGCACGCGTCAAATACTTGTTGCGCGACGAATCCGGCGCGTTCGTTCGCTTGCCGGATAACGATGTTCGTCAGGCGTGCCAGGAACAGCCACGATACGAGCGCCACGACCACGAGCACGACAAGAGAGGTCGTCAGAGTGAACTTGGTCTTAAGACTCAGTGGCATTCTTCTGCAGCACTTCGTACTCTTTCAGTTTGTTGTGCAGGGTTTTGAGGCTGATCCCAAGTAACTCAGCCGCGCGGGTTTTATTTTGATTGGTGGCAGTCAGCGTTTGCAGAATGAGTTCGCGCTCCGCGGCATCCACCGTCGTTCCGACAGGGAACCGCAGGCCCGAAAGCTCGGACGACTCAGTCACCGCAGCGTGGCCGAAGTCCGACGGCAAATGCTGCCGCCCAATTGTGCCCCGGTCGCATGCAATCGCGGCGCGCTCGATCACGTTGCGTAACTCGCGCACGTTGCCGGGCCACGGATAGGATTTGAAAAGATCCATCACTTCCGCTCCGACGCTTGATACCTGCCGCCCGTGCTTTACGTTGACCTCTTTCAAGAGGTATTCCACGAGTCCGCTCAAATCCTCTTTGTGATCGCGCAGCGGCGGCAAGTGAATATGGAACACGTTTAGCCGGAAATAGAGGTCTTGGCGCAACTGGCCCTTGGAGACCGCCTGCTGCGGGTCTTTGTTGGTGGCGGCGAGCACTCGCACGTCGATCGGAGTTTCCGATTTGCTGCCGAGTCGCCGGACCTTATGGTCTTCCAGTACGCGCAAAAGTTTTGCCTGCGTCGGCGCGGGCATTTCGCCGATTTCGTCGAGCAGCAGCGTGCCGCCGTCCGCCAATTCGAAGCAGCCGAGACGGCGTTCGGCCGCGCCGGTGAACGCGCCGCGCTCGTGTCCGAAAATTTCGCTTTCCATCAGCGACTCAGGGATAGCCGAGCAGTTGATCGCGACAAATGGCCGCTCTGCGCGCGGGGAGAGTTGGTGAATCGTCCGCGCCGCCATTTCTTTTCCGGAGCCGGTTTCGCCGGTAATCAGCACCGCAGCCGTCGAAGGCGCTGCCATCTCGATCTGGTGCATCACTTCCTGCATCGGCTTCGACGCGCCGACGAGGCTTCCCAATTTCCCAGCGTCGCGCAGCTCCCGTGTCAACGATGCAACTGCGCGTTGGTCGCGCAGCATTGACACAAGACGATCGAGTAGCGATTTCAGAACCGGCGGCTTCAGCGGCTTTTCGATGTACCAAAACGCGCCCGATTCGATTGCTTGCACCACGCGCTCGTCGCTGCCCCGGCCCGTGATGATAATCACCGGGACTCCGTCCTTTTCTGCGCTGAGCCTTTCGAGGAGTTCGATGCCGTTCATTCCCGGCAGTTCGACGTCCGCAAGAATTACGCCGGGATGGAATTCTCCCATGCGCGCGAGGGCATCCTCACCGCTTCCAACGCCGAGAACTTCGTAATTCCAGCGGTGTAGAAGCGCTTCGTAGCCTTTTCGCGCGTTTTCTTCGTCCTCGACGATGAGGATGCGTAGAGGGGATGGATTCTCTGCCATGGCCGATTTTTCAATGTATCAGCAGAGAGCGAGAAAGCCAAGCCGAACACACCCCAGCTTCGCGCGCGGACGAGGGTTCAGCCCTCGCCGCTGCTAGACGTTTGCGGGGCTATTTGGGGTGCCAGTTATGGGTGATTCTGATTTGGCGCTAGCGCCGTCCGAGTGCCAGCGGACGGAGCAACTCGAGCTCGAGTTTCGTGCCTTCCATCAGATCGAGTTCCTGGCCAATGCCCGACGCAGCGAGAAATCCAGCGACGGCTCCGACGGCGGCAGCCATCGCCGCGCCTTTCGGACCGCCCTTCACGGCGCCGGCGGAAACCCCGATCGCCGCTCCGGCCGCGGCTGCTTGAAATTCCCGAGCGCTCACGCTCGTTCGCGCCTCGATCTCGCCTTCCTTGTTCTCGCCGGGTTTCACGGAATGCTCGCCCGGCACTTGCGTCACTTCCGCGACGATCGGCAGCGGTCCGCTCGGCGTCTGAATTTCGTCGAAGCTCAGCCAAATGCGCGCGCGGCCCGTCGTTCCTCCAGGCTCGACGCGGCTTACGTGGCCTCGCACTTCCGCCCCTCGCGGGATGAACGTGCCGTCCGGTGCCATGAGCGGTTCGAGCGTTCGCGTGGCGAACCGCTCTCCCGCTTTCGCGTTTTTCGTGCTCATGTCCTTTTGAAGCGCAACGAGAAATCGCGTCCGAGTCGGAACCTCGAACGGCGGCTCCTCTGGCTGCCCCGTCGACTGATTGACAGTCGAGGGCGCTCCGGTTGACGGGTTGAAAGATGACGATGCAGGACGCTGCTGCGATCGAAGACTGGCGGGCTGGCTCGCTGAGAAAAGTAGAATCATCAGCAGCCAGCAAGCTGTGCTACGCATGGGTTCCTCCATGACATACGCCCTAATGGGCGATGAATTTCAGCTTGTCTGTCCGCCGGTTCCACGCCGGTGAAAGCCGACAGGAAATCAGATGCAGTATAAGGCAATCGCGTCACCTCATAGATTCCGCGCGGAAGTCGATTGCCGCGACTTTCGAAATTCATCTCGAAACCGCCAAAACTGTCCCGGATTGGTCTTTGACGCGGTTCTGAAATTGCATCGCGCTTCGAATCAATCCTTTCTGGCGATTCCGCGAGTTTCGTTCCGGCGACTCCGTAGTTTTCCTGATTGTTTCGGATATCAATTTGGGAATACATTCCCCGTCCGCGGGTGTGCGAAGAATCACGCTAAGTCTTGCACCACGTGCCGGCTGCGGCGATTTCCTGATTTGGTTCGCTGCTTGCACTCGATTTGGCAATCCACGGATTCCTTGCGGAGGGGTGCGAATTGAGTGCGAGCACAGACACAGCAGCGTTGGCCGATCGACGAGCCACAATCGAAATCCTCGTTGTCGATGATGAAGACGCCACGCGGCGCCTGTGCTGCGACGTGGCCACAGAAGCTGGATACAACGCGCTGGCTGTCTCGACGACGGAAGCCGCTCTCGAGATCCTCGACGAAGAACCGGTCGACATCGTTCTCACCGATCTCCGCGTCCCTCAACTTGGCGGGATCGAACTCCTAAAGCGTATTCGCGAGCATTACGCCGAGACGGCTGTGATCGTGTTGACGCAGTACGGCACGATTGACACCGCCGTGGAAGCCACGCGTCTCGGCGCAGTGGACTACGTCACAAAGCCCTTCCGCATCGATGATTTGCGCAGCAAGCTCAAGCGTGTCGCGCATTCGCTCGAAATCGACAATGAGAATCGCGTCCTTCGCGAGCAATTGCGGACGCGCCAGGATTTTGGCGGGCTGATCGGCTTTTCCCAGAAGATGCAGCGCGTCTACAAACTAATCGAAAAAGTGAGCAAGCACAATTATCCGGTTCTCGTTCTGGGAGAGAGCGGCACCGGCAAGGAACTTGTCGCGCGCTCGATTCATTATCTCGGTGCACGCCAGCACAAGCCGTTCGTCCCGGTGGATTGCTCGGCGCTCACTCCTACGCTGATCGAATCGGAGCTTTTCGGATATGTGAAGGGCGCGTTTACCGGCGCCGTGCAGAACAAGCAGGGACTGCTGGAAGCGGCCGACAGTGGCTCGCTCTTTCTCGACGAAATCGGCGATTTGCCCGTGGACTTGCAGGCCAAGCTGCTGCGCGCCCTCCAGGAGCGCGAAATCAAGCCCGTCGGCTCCACGGAGCGCGTCACGATTTCCGCACGAGTGATCGCTGCCACCAATCGCGATCTCGAAGGCGCCGTCCGCAACGGCTCGTTTCGCCAGGATCTCTATTTCCGATTGAACGTCGTGCAAATCAAATTGCCGCCGTTGCGCGAGCGCAAGACGGATATTCCTCTTCTCGTAAACGCGTTTCTCGAGAAATTCAGCCAGGCCGGAGCTCGAGCTCACACCATCGCCGCCGACGCCATGGCGCGGCTGATTGCTTACGATTGGCCCGGCAACGTCCGCGAGCTCGAAAATGCAATCGAACGCGCCGTCGCTCTCAGCTCCGGGCCGTTTCTGCAAGTGGCCGACTTGCCGTCAAATCTTCAGTTCGGTTCTTCCGATCGTTTCCCCGAAAAAGATGAAGTGCTGCCGCTCGATGAACTCGAGCGCCGCGCGATTTTGCGCGCGCTTCGCGAGTCCGGAGGCGACAAGCTTGCCGCCGCGCGCTTGCTCGGCATCGGCAAGACCACTCTCTATCGCAAACTTAAGCAATATGAAGCGCAAGCGCTCCCCGAAAGCTGAATTCGCCGAAATACGCAAAGTCTGACCATCTCCAGCCGCGCGGCCGAGTCGAGATTCTTGATATCCGATTATTCTCGACCTGCGGTCGACTTTCCAGTAGGGGATGGCGTCGCGTTTCAAACTGGGAATCCGTCCCACTTTTTCCAGAACGCTCCAACCCATCCTACGGATTACAGGACACTTATCTTCCCGTTAACTTGGTCAGCTTTTTGCAGTGATAAGCGCGAGGGAATGATGAAATACAACTCGCACACAATCCGCAGAATCGCCCGTCGTGTTTTCGAGTACACCATCACCATCTCGATCGCATTGCTGTGCAGCTATGGAATCGTCAACGCCAGGTGGTAATGCGGACGATGCGAGAGGCGGTAGAGTCCCAAAATCGAGAGACGGAACCGCATTCGCCGGGGATTGGCGCGGAGGACTCTTCGCTGGCGAAACACCTCGAAGCCGAGCTACGTGTCGTTCTCGACGCTGTCCCGGCGGGCGTGCTCTTGCTCGATACGTCGGGGCGAGTGCAATTTCTGAATCCCGCGTTTGCGCAGCTTTTCGGTGTTGATTTCCGGCAAGCGCGCCGCGCCAGCCACATTGAAAATTTGGAGCTGCTTCTGCGGAATCGTTTCCGCGCCGCGAAATCGCTTTCGTTTCGATGGCGCGCAAGCCGCGACGGCGATAGCAAGCCGGCCCTCGACGAATTGGAATTGTTGAATCCGGTTCCTCGCGTAATTGAGCGTTCGTCGCTGCCGGTGGAAGATCGCGATGGGCGCGCGACAGGATGGCTCGAAATCTACCAAGACATCACCAGCCGGCGCCACTTCCAATCGAAGCTGCTGCAGACCGAAAAAATGGCAGCGCTCGGCCAGCTCGTTTCAGGCATCGCGCACGAACTGAACAATCCGCTCACGGCCATCATGGGTTACGCGCAGCTCCTTCTGGGGCGAGGCCTCGCGCCCGGTTACCTCACCGAAACAAATCATATTTATCAGGAAGCCGAACGGGCGCGTCGAATAGTAAAGAATCTTTTATTTTTCGCGCGCGAAAATAAGCCGGAGCGCTCGCGCGCGGACCTGAATGAAATCGTCGAACGCACCCTGGCGCTCCGGAGCTACGAACTGAAAATTGAGAACATCATCGTCGAAACTTCTCTCGCTTCCGAACTCCCTGCGACGATGGCGGACCCGTACCAGTTGCAGCAGGTCCTTTTGAATTTGCTCGTCAACGCCGAGCAGGCGCTGCTCGAAAGCCGCGGCTCAGGCCACGTCAGCATCCGGACCTTTCGCTCCGCAGCGCAACGAGTCTCGATGGAAATTGCGGACGACGGCCCCGGAATTCCTGCCGAGGTTAGTTCCCGGATATTCGACCCGTTCTTTTCCACAAAGCCATCCGGCGTCGGCACGGGACTTGGCCTCTCGATCGTGTACGGCATCGTGCACCAGCATGGCGGCGAAATTTCTTTTGAAAACCGGCCGGGCGGCGGCGCGCGCTTTCTCGTGGATTTGCCGATTGTTGCCGTCACCGCGAATGAGCCGGAGAAGGAAGCGGTGCCCGAAGCGGCGCCGCGAACCGGCTCGAGCAAAGGTTACATTCTCGTCGTCGAAGATGAGCCAACCGTCGCGCGCCTGATCGCGGACGTACTCACCGAGGAAGGTCATGACGTAGACGCCGTCCTCGATAGCCAGGAGGGCCTCGCGCGGCTCTCGCGCAATCGCTACAACGCCATCATTTGCGACCTGCGTATGCCGCGCCTCGACGGCCAGGCATTTTACGAATCGCTCGTGCGCACAGGAAGCCCCCTGCGCGACAAAATTCTTTTCATCACCGGCGATACACTCGCGCCTCGCACGCGCGATTTCCTCGAGCCGCTGAATCTCCCGCACCTCGACAAGCCGTTTCTTCTCGAGGAGCTCAAGATCGCCGTCAATCGCCTTCTGGAGCAAAGCTCCGCGAAAGCTGACAGCGCGCCATTCAATAATTCTGCCGGAATGGCCACAAACGAATCGGAGGTCGAGAACACGCAGTGAAACGCACAAACCTAAGCATTGCCACTCCTGGCCACCACGTTGTTCTCGGCCTTCGCGACCAGGCCGTCGCAGCGGCGATAACGGCCGCCGCCCAGAATCAAGCCCAGCGCGTTCGATTCACCGTTTGTGGCAACATGACCGATCTTCGCGATTGCCTCCGGCGGGACGCCGCGGCCGTCATGCTGCTCGATGAATCCATCCTGGGCGCGCCGTCTCTCGGCGAAACGTTGCTTCAGCTCACCGAGTCATCGCCTGTGATCGTGCTTGCGGCGCCGTGGCGTCAAGTCGAGCTCGCGCGGTGGATCGCCGGCGGCGACGTCGAATTTGTGCCGAATCTGGGAGAATTTGTTTCTTTGGCGGCGGCATTCATCGCGCGCCGCCTCAGATGGGCTGAACTTGCGGAATCGCCGATGAATCTCCCGTGGGGCGAGTTGCCGCCGGATTTCGCATCGATACTCCGCCACGAAATCAATAATCCTCTGACGGGAATTCTCGGGAACGCGGAACTTCTTCTCGCCCATTCCCGCGGCAAGCTCGCCACGAACCAGCTGCAGCGCCTCGAGACGGTCCTCGACCTAGCCGTTAGATTGCGCGAAACCACGCGCCGTCTCAGCAACGCATGGGAGCGGGAACACTCCGAGGCGAGAACCGCCTGACCCGCAAGCCCTCGCCGAGATTCCAGGTTGGGCCGGAAATACTAAGCGGAAATCGCCGAAGTGCAGAACGCGCACTTGCGCGCGCCGATCGGAATTTCACTCAAGCATTCCGGGCACTTCTTCGTCGTCGGATCCGCGGGTGGTTCGCGCCGGGCGCGCGCGATAAGCGCGTTGATCGGCAATACCACGAAGAAATACACAGCTGCCGCGACGATGACGAACGCAATTGTGGCGTTGACGAACTCGCCGTACAAGAACTTGCTGCCGTTCAGCGTGAAGTAAAGGCCGGAGAAATCCGGCGCCTTAACCACCGCCGCGATCAGCGGTGTAAGCAAGTCTTTCACCATCGCCGTCACCACGGAGCCGAATGCCGCTCCGATCACCACGCCGACTGCCAGATCGACAACGTTGCCGCGCAAGAGAAACGCCTTAAACCCTTTCATAATCGCCTCCTAAAATCCTCTGAAGAAAATGTGTCGGAATGAACTCCGCCATGCGGGCTAGCGCCCGCCGCATTTATCTAACAGCGATAATTTCTACCTAGCGCGAAATGATTCGCCAAGGGGCCCCGAATCGAGTGCTGAAACCTTACATGAGGACCGATTACCGCGCAAGCTTGCTACCCGGCTGTTCCCGCGCCAAACGGCACGGGCTCGCGTGAAGCTATTTACATCGAGCGCGTCTTTACCTACCATGAGCGTTGCATTCGCCCTCGTTGGCGCGTAATCGGCTAGCTGTGCACCATAGCCGGCGCAGCGGGGCGGCAAATCACTCATGGCCCGCGCTCCTAGAATTATTTTGATCGAACCCGGCGGTGCTCGCCGCGAAGTGGAAATTATTACCATGCCCTTCCGCATCGGGCGGCAGGCGGGCAACGAGCTTACGCTTCGCGACAGCCGCATCAGCCGCCAGCAAGCGCGCATCGTTGCCGCGGACGGCGAATACGTCCTCGAAGACATGGGCAGCCGCCACGGCACCTACGTCAACAGCGAAAAAGTACTGCGCCACGAGCTTCGCCCGAAAGATAACGTCGATTTCGGGATGACGGATTCCTACCGCTTCATCTATGTCGGCGACGCGGCGACACTCGAGGAACTGATCGATAAAGTGGACGCGCCCGCGCCCACGCAATCCGGCTCGCGCGAACTTCATCATCTCGGCGTACTCCTCGAAGTCGCGCGAACGCTTGGCACGGGCCTGTCGCTCGAAGACGTGCTGACGACGGTGGTGGACGCCGCGATCGAACTCACTCGCACGCAGCGCGGCGTGCTCCTGCTCGCGGATCCTAAAGGCGAATTGACCACCACGGTCGCGCGCGACAATCAGCACAACTCCATCCCACACAATCTGGTGCAGATTTCATCCGGCGTCTTGAAGCGCGTGGTGAATAGCCGCCGCGAATTGATCGTCAGCGACACCGGCGACGATACGGCCATGGGCCAGCAGGAAAGCGTCGCGCGGCTCGAACTTCACACCGTTGTCTGCATTCCCGTTGAGAAACTGCCGCTCATCGAGGCGCTCGATGCCACGGTGTCCGCGCGCCAGGGCGAATTGCTCGGCGTGCTCTATCTCGATAGCCACGTTGCCTCGAGCGCGTTCTCTGAACTCGATCGCGAAGTTCTCCGCACGCTCGCGCGGGAAGCCGCCAACGTCATCGAAAATGCGCGCCTATTTTCCGCATCGCGCGACAAGGCGCGGCTCGATCACGAAGTTGAAATCGCGAGCCAAATCCAGCGCCAGCTCCTGCCCAAGGGATTTCCGAAAAAGCCGGAGTTCGAAGTGGATGGTTTCACGCTCGCGTGCCATTCCGTCGGCGGCGATTGTTACGATTTCGTCGAGCTGACCGGCGGCCGCCACGGATTCTTCGTCGGCGATATTTCAGGGAAGGGAATTTCGGCGTCGCTGCTGGCAAGCGTGCTTCAGGGCGTCATTTACACCACTGCCGCCCTCGACGTCTCGCCCGCCGACCTCGTCGCGCGCGTGAATCAATTCTTCACCGAACGCAGCGCCGAGGAACGCTACGCCACGCTCTTCTACGGCGTCTTGGACATGACCGGCAAAATCAAGTACGTGAATGCCGGGCACGTTCCGCCTCTGATCCGGCGCAAAGATCGTTCGCTCGAGGCGCTCGAATCCGTTAATCTTCCCGCGGGACTTTTCCCCGACACTGAATTCACCGGCGCTGTCGCGCAGATGTATCCCGGCGATTACATGGTGATCTATACGGACGGCGTCACGGAAGCCACGAACGTTGCCGGCGAGTTGTTTGAGGATGCAGGATTGCGGAAGCTGCTTCAGGAATTTAGCGGCCAGACGGTTCAAGAACTGTCGGAAGCCATCCGCGCCGGCGTGCAAAATTTCACCGGCGGCGCGCCCCAATCCGACGACGTCACCCTAGTAGTAATTCAGTTCCGCGGCAAACAACCATAATTAGCTACCGCGATACCTCAGCTACATCGCAACCGTGCAATCGTAGCGCCGGCATCTTGCCGGCGACTTTCCGCGCAGTCACGCAACACAAAAACGCCGGCAAGATGCCGGCGCTACGAACGAATTGTCCGCAGCAGCCGCGTCGATTGCTGAGCTTGATTGGGCAGCAGTTCCTCCAGGCGAATCGCCCGTTTCCTCATGGCCGTTAAAATTCACGATCCCGTCGACGAGTAGTGGCGCGAGCCGAAATTCCACGCGCATATCGCGATTGTCAGGCACGCTGCCGCGACGAGCGGAATAATCGGCGCGTAGCGCGCGAACTCCGCCCGCCCGAGAAGATGTACGCTCGGATAGAACGTCGCGAATCCGAATGGAATAATCCAGCTCAGAATGAATTGAATGTAGCTGCTATAAATTGAAAGCGGATAACGCCCGAATCCGATGACGTTCCAAAAGGGCGGATGCACGCCGATGCGATCTTCGAACCAGAACGAAACCGTGCTGAGCAATAGAAAAAATGAAACGTAGATCACTCCGCCGCAGATAGCCCAGCCGAGCAGCAAAGCCGTTTTCGCGAGCGTCCAATGGATTCCCAAGCGCTCCGCGGACCAGACAACGACGACGGAGCCAATCACAACTTCCTGAAGCGATTCGATCCGAAACGTCTCGAACAAGACCTGAAAGAGCGATGATATCGGCCGCAACAGCACGCGATCGAATTTCCCCTCCATGATGTACGTGTTCCCGAATTCGTAGAGATTCAGGCTGAGCACGTTGAATAGCCCGTACGGAATCAACCCGAAGCCATAAAGGAAAGTCACTTCTTCGAATCGCCAGCCAGAAAGGCTCCGCACGTTCCTGAACAGCACGAAGACGAAGATCAGCCCAAAAATCGTCGCGGCAATACTGGCCGTAACGCTGACAAGGAAATCGCCCCGATAGCCCAGCCGCACTTTCGCGTATTGCGCGAAATAGTCCGAGAGCAGCCGCAGATGCAGCCACACCTGCCGCGCAAACGTCGCGCCCTGCCGAGAATCCTCTCTAGGATTTGTTGCGAGCGAATTCACGTCCACGTCATCCGCCTTGAATCGTGATCTTGCGCACGGCTCGATTCCACCATGCCTCGGCCAGCCACAGCAGCGCGAACACCCAAATCCATTCGCGCAGAATCATCACAAGCGCGTCGCGCGCGTCGAGCTTCCCGAGATAAATCTGCAGCGGCGTGTACGCGATATGTTCGAACGGCAGCCACGCCATGATTCTCTGAATGGGTGCCGGAAAAAATGAGATCGGAAGCAAAAGTCCGGAGAGCAACTCGATCAACCAATACTTCGCGCGAATCAACGCCAGAATGGATTTCAAGGGAATCGCGCACGTCCCGATCATGAAATTGAGCGCGGCCATGATGGAAAAGCTGCCGGCTGCGGCGACCCAGAAAAGCGCGAGATTGAGATGCGACGCCGGGCCGCGCACCGGAAATATCAGCGCCACCACCACTGCCGTCGGCACCGTCAGCAGCAACAGACGAAACGCCGACTCGCCCATCGCCCGGCTGAACCACATCCACAGCACGTTGACCGGCTTGATCAAATCCATCGCGATCTTGCCTTCGATCACTTCGTACGCCATTTCCTGATCGATCGTGTTCCAGTAGAACGACCGCAGAATCCATCCGACGCTGACGTACGTCACCATCTGCGGCAGATCGTATCCGGCGATCTGCCCGCCTGTTGAGTACACGGCCGACCAAATGAAGTAGTAGATCGTCACGTTGACGATGTACGTGAGGATGCCCGTGTAATAGCGCAGGCGGAACGCAAGGATGTTCACGAATCCGACGCGCGCGAATTCGAAATACGGAGCGAGGGCGCTCATGCGGGCACTTCCAACGACGCTTCGCCCGCGTAGATGCGCTTGATCACTTCCTCGATCGGCTCGTCCTCGATCAGCAGGTCGCGCACTTCGACGCTTGCGAGAATCTGCCGGATCAAATCGGCGGCGGAAACTTTCGTGCGGTCAAATCGAAATCGGTACGTCAATTCGTCCACGGGTTCGAACTCGACGCCATCAACCGCGAACCGGCTAAGGCTTTCGCCTACTTCTCGGTCCTTCACCACAAACTTAATCTGCTTCGTGCGCAGCAGCCGCTGCTTCAGTTCCCGCAGTTCGCCGTCAAACAGCACCTTGCCATGATCGATAATGAGAATGCGGCGGCAGAGCTCTTCGATGTCGTCCATGCCGTGCGTGGTCAGCAGCACCGTCGTCTGAAATTCGCGATTGATCTCGCGCAGGAATTCGCGGATGTGATGCTTGGCAACCACGTCGAGCCCGATCGTTGGCTCATCGAGAAAAAGCAGCGGCGGATTGTGCAGCAGCGCGGCGGCAAGGTCGCAGCGCATCCGCTCGCCGAGCGACAGCTTTCGCACCGGCGTGTTGAGATAATCCTTGATCCCCAAAATGCTGTTGAAGAGTTCCATGCGCGCGTCGAAATCCGATTGCGAGACGTCGTAAATCCGGCGGAGCAGCTTGAACGATTCGATCACCGCGATATCCCACCAGAGCTGCGTGCGCTGCCCGAAAACAACTCCAATCGTTTTCACGTATCGCCGCCGCTGGCGGTAGGGCACGAATCCGTTTACGACGGCCTCTCCCGAAGTCGGCACGAGAATCCCAGTAAGCATTTTGATGCTCGTCGATTTTCCCGCTCCGTTCGGCCCGATGTATCCCACCATCTCGCCGCGGTCGATCGTAAAGCTCACGCGATCTACGGCGGCGACTGTCTTGTAATCGCGTACGAATAGATTTTGTAGGCCGCCCCAAATGCCTTCGCGGCGATGGTAAGTGCGGAAGTGTTTGGAAAGTTCGCGGACTTGGATCAGAGGCTCAGCCATCGGACTGATGATTCTATCTCACACGGTGGGCAACTGCAGAATCGCGCAGCACGAATTTTGCGCAGGCAGCGATCGATCTAATTCCAAATCACGCGCGGAAAAGCACGCTCTCGCGATTGAACATCGTCACGGCCGCGCCGATCGCCACCGACGCGTAGACGCACGACGACAGAAAAATCAGCATGATGAATCCCCACGGATGAACTCCGGACATCAAGTCTTTGCCCACCAGCGTCGTGCTCAGAATCGGGATCAGCGCCGTCCGCGTGTTAAGTTCCACGCCCGGCAGAAGCGCCGCAACCGCCGGCATGATGACGATCACAGTGAGCGGCGAAAGATACGTCTGCGCTTCGCGGAAACTCTTCGCGAAAAGCGCGACGGCCAGCAGCGTCGCGGAGAACAACACCGAGAGCGGCAGCACCATCAGCAGCACCGCGAGAATTCCCACCGGATCAATTGCATAGTGAACGCCGGGATTGTCCTCCGAAACGAGCTTGTCAATCATGTTCCGCGCCAGCATGAACGAAATGGCCATCGATGTCAGCGAAAGCAGCGCCGTTGCGAGCGACGCCGTCAGCACCATGAAAAATTTCCCGAGTACCAAATCCGTTCGCGACACGGGACTCGTCAAAATTGTTTCCATCGTGCCGCGCTCTTTTTCTCCCGCCGTCAAATCCATCGCGGGGTACATCGCACCGGTCAGCGAGAGAATGATGACGAAGTAGGGAATCAACCCGCCAAGCGCACTTCCCGCCACTTTCTCCGGCGGCGCCACGTTTTTCTTCTCCACCTTGAATGGCTCGACAAGATTTCCCGGCACGCCGCGCTCAGACACTAATTGCTTCGCCAGCGACAGGCGGTAATCCTTCAGGGATGTCTCCGCCGTGTCCTTCGCCAATTCCGACTTGATGTCTCCCTCGTAATAATCCACCGCAACAGTCTGCTCGTCGCCATGCTCGGCCGCCGCGTCGAATCCCTTCGGAAGAATAATCGCCGCGCGCACGGTCTTATTCGAAACTTGATCGGCGAAATCCGCCGTGCCGGGAACGACCTCGATCTTTTCATTTTTCTTCAGCGCGTCGACCACTTTCGGCGAATCCTCGCCGCCGATCACCATCACGCGCGGCACTTCGCCCTTTGCTTTGCTCATCATCGTCGCGCCTAGCAGCCCCATCCCGATCGTCAACGCAGGAAACAGCAGCAGCGGAACGACGGTCATCGAAATCACGGTGCGGCGGTCGCGCAGCGAATCGACAAGCTCTTTCCGGTAGACGACGCCGATATTTCGCAGGCTCATGGCTGCTCTCCCAAAACTTCCACGAAAATATCCTCGAGGTCCTGCCTTCCGAAGCGCTCGCGCAATTGAGCGAGCGATCCTTCCGCCAACACCTTTCCGCGGTGAATGATCCCGATGCGATCGCAGAGTCTTTCCGCTTCGGTCATCACGTGCGTCGAAAAAATCACAGTCTTCCCTCGATCGCGGCACTGCCGGATGAAGCTGACGATCGACCGCGATGCAATCACGTCCAGCCCAACCGTCGGCTCGTCGAAAATCATCACCTTCGGATCGTGCACCAACGTTCGTGCGATGGAAACTTTCTGCTTCTGTCCCGTCGAAAGCTTCTCGCAGCGTTGGTTTCGAAAATCGTTCATTCCCAGAATCTCGAAGAGCGAGTCAATGGCTTTGCGCAAAGGCTCGCCGTCCATGCCGTGCAGCCGGCCGAAGTACTCCACCATTTCTCGCGCGGTTAAGCGCCCGTAGAGCGCGGTTGCCGTCGAAAGAAAACCGACGTTTGCTCGAACTTTTTCCGGCTCCTCGATCACGTCATATCCCGCGACGATCGCGGTCCCGCCCGTCGGTTCGAGAATCGTGGCGAGCATTCGCAGAGTAGTCGTTTTCCCCGCGCCGTTCGCCCCCAGCAACCCGTAAATCTCACTCGGTTTGCATTCGAAGCTCACGCCATCCACAGCGCGAATCTCTTTGGTCTTCTTCGTCGCGGGGAAAACCTTACTGAGATTTTTTGCCTGAATCATTAGCGCACTTTCCAGCTCGCCCTTGAGCTTTTTCGCAGCCTCGATGCGAGAAACCCGTACGTTGTCCTACTACGTGAGTCACCTCGGAAAAGTTTCGGGTCAGTTCTGAATTTGCCGTGCGTTTCCGCTACTCGCCCATCGCCTTGATTACAACGCGCTTCGGCCGCTGCCCATCCAGCTCGGCGAACAAGACGTATTGCCACGGCCCCAAATCCATCCGCCCCTCCGTGAAGGGCACAACAACCTGGTGATGCAGCAGCAAGCTTTGCAGGTGAATGCCGGTGTTGCTCTCGAATCGCCCGCGGTGCTTATAGTCCTCCCGCTCCGGAGCCAACTGCTCGAGCCACGACTGCAAATCTTCGAGCAAGCCGGGCTCGTCGTCGCTCACAATAATCGCCGCGTTTGAATGCGTCACGGATACCAGAATGAACCCGTCGCGAAATCCGCTCTTCTCGAGCGCCGCTTTCACCTGCGGCGTGATATTCAAGAACTCGCGCTTTTTCTCCGTTTGAAATGTCATCACGTCCGTATAGATTTTCATTCGCGCCTCTCAGAATGGCGCGAGCATTCTAACGGAAGTGTGCGGAGAGTTAAAATCGCTCTCGACGCGCTGCGCTCGGTCCGGCGGCCGCTCTCTTCGATCGCCGTATGAGCACACGAGTCGCAATTGCGCTGACCTGGAAGCGATGGCAATTGTAGCGCCGGGCTTCAGCCCGGCATTTGTTGCACGAAGTTCATCTGCTGCATGCGGGAAAAGCGAAAAATTCGCGGCCCCAGCCGTCCATCAGCCCTTGTGGCAGACGGGGCAGTGCTTCGCTTCGTAGTTGTCGAGCGTCACTTCGAACATGTTGTTGCAGCCGATGCAGACGCGGTGAATCTTCGGCTTCGGCTTGCCGTCGCTTGGCTTTTCGGCGTGTTCGTTGGCGGTATGCGTCTCGCTCATGGCGGGATTTTATCATGGCTCGCGCAGTTCGACGCGCCGGTTTCGAGCAGCGGCTGCCTCGGCATCCCCGGAACGGCAAGCCAGCATCCGTTTTAATAGCCACATGGAATTCACCGAACGGGCTTCGTAGGCAAGCGGTAAAGCCCTCTGTTACAATCCAGTGATTTTGGAGGGGATGCCGGCGCACCGCGCAACCGGCGTTACATGGCGGGATTGACCAAACGCACCTGGACCATACTCAGCGCGATTCTCATCCTGATCGTTCTGGTCATCGTCACAATTGCCACGCGCGATCGGCCGCCGGACGTGCAAGTGGTGCGCGTCACCCGCGATGATCTCGAAGCTTCCATCACCAGCAACGGCAAAATCGAGCCCATCAATGCCTTCGTTTTCCGCGCCGAGTTTCCGACGTACGTCTCCGAAGTGAGCGCGAAAGAAGGCCAATCCGTGCGTCGCGGGGACAAGATATTGCGCCTCGACGATGCCGACATCCAATCGCAACTTGCCGCTGCCCGTCAAGATTTGCTCACCACCCAATCCGTTCTGAAGAGCGCCCGCGCCGGCGGCTCGCCCGACCAAGCGGCTGATTTGCAAGGCCAACTCAGCACGGCTCAAGCGCGCGTCGCGAGTCTCGAGAAAGTGCAGAAGTCGTTGCGCGAACTCTTCGCCAAGCAAGCCGCAACACAAGCCGAACTCGATCAAAATTCTCTCGATCTAGAAAACGCGCGCACCAATGTTCGAACGTTGCAGCAGAAGAAAGCGCAGTTTGATTCGCAGGCAGGTCTCGATGTTGAGCGCCTGAGTCTGCATGTGCAGCAGGATTCCGAGACGATTCGTTCGCTCGAGCACAAAGTGCGCTCCGCCACGGTGATTTCGCCCGTGGACGGAACGCTCTATTCGCTCCCCGTGCGCGCGGGCGATTACGTTAGCGTCGGCCAGGAACTCGCGCAGATGGCGGACTTGCGCCGCGTGCAGGTTCGCGTCTTCGTGGACGAGCCGGATTTGAGCGGCCTCGAACCAGGTCAGGCAATTCGCATCACATGGGATGCTATGCCCAGCCACGAGTGGACCGGCCACACCGAGCAAATTCCCAAGCAGGTCGTGGCTCGCGGAACGCGAAACGTCGGCGAAGTTCTCTGCTCGGTGGACAACGACAAACTTGAACTGATTCCCAATACCAACGTCGGCGTCACGATTCTTTTGCACCGGCGCAGTAACGTGCTTGCCGTTTCCCGCGCTGCCGTCGTGGCGGACGGCCCGCGCCGCGTGGTCTATTTGGTCAACGACGACCGCCTCCATCAGAGACAGATTGCCGTCGGAATTGCCAGTGCTTCAAAATATGAGGTTGTCTCCGGACTTGCAGACGGCGATCGCGTCGCGCTTTCCGGCGATTTCACGCTGCAGGACGGCATGAAAGTCCACCCTGTCGACGCCAAATGACGGTGCCACGATGACACGCCGCGCTCGATCCATCGCGATGATCCTTTTTTCTTGCGCGCTTTTCGCCGGCGCGCGGCCGCTTTCCGCGGCGATTCGGTCCGCCTCGCTATTGCCCCTTCTTCCGCAATCGAATCCATCGGTTGAGCCAGCGCGGCATCTCTTCGACGCTGGAAACTACGCTGCGGCAATCGCTGCATTGAAGTCCGCGATCGCTCAGAACGCGAATAGCGCGGAGGCTCACTATTGGCTTGGCCGAAGCTATTACGAGGCGAAGGATCTCGATAACGCGGTCGCCGAAGGAGAGCGTTCGATCGCACTCGATCCGAAAAATTCGGACTACCATCGCTGGCTCGGCGAATATTACGGCGGCCTGGCCGATCGCGAGCACAGCTTTTTCGTCGCGCGCAAAGTGAAGAGGGAATTTGAAGCAGCGGTGAAGCTCAATCCTTCAAACATTGAAGCTCGGCGCGATCTCGAGGAATTCGAAATCCAGGCGCCGGGAATCGTCGGCGGCAGCAAGGATGACGCGAAAGAGCAAGTGGACGCAATTGCTGCCATCGATCCCGTTCAAGGCCACCTCGCCCGCGCCGCCTACGATGTCGAAGTTCTGAAGAAAAGTGATATCGCCGAGAAGGAATATCAGCTCGTTCTCGACGCGCATCCCGCCAAGATTGATCCCTATCTCGAAATCGCCGATTTCTATCGCCAGCTCAATCGCCCCGCGGACATGGAGTCCGCGCTCGCAGCCGCGGAAAAAGTAAAGCCTGGCGATCCGCGAATCGGTTTTTATCGTGCCGTCCAGCACATTCTCGCGAATAATCAGCCCGCCGCCGCCGAGCCCATTCTGAAATCGTATCTCGCGACGACGCCGGACCGCAGCGATTGGCCCACACACGCCTCCGCGCGTTACTGGCTAGGCCGCGTCTACGAGCAGGAAGGGAAGCGCCAGGAAGCCGCCGAACAATATCGCGCCGCGCTCCAACTCGACAGCGGATACAAAGACGCGCGCACACGCCTCCAGGCCCTCGAAAAAAATTCACACTGATTTTGCGTTTGAACTGTCGCGTCCATGGCTCTTAGGGATGGTAGTTCTAGGGGGTCGGAGCTTCAGCTCCGACACAAAAGTGCAGGGAATAACGGGGCTTCAGCCCCTGAAGACACTCCGAGAAGCCAAGCACTCTATTTCTGAATTAACTTCAGATCTAACGCGCAATGCTCAGTTCGAAGCGCTGTTCGCATCCGGCGCATTCGCACTGCGCGGCTGCACCGTGATCGTCACCGGCTGTTCGAGTTGGAAATCTAGCTTCGTCTCCGCGGGCACTTTCACTTGCTGCGGCTTCGTCGCGCTCTGGTAAACGCCGCCGCCAGCCGCTCCCACTGCCGCGCCAATCGCCGCGCCTGTCCCGCCTCCGGCGATTGCGCCGATGATCGTGCCTAGCACGGCGCCGCCTCCCACTTTCTTCGCCGTTCCCTCACCGCGCGATTTGCCGGCCAGCGAATACGTGCCGCTAACAAGCGAGTACGACCGCCCCTGAAAATCCATTTTCACGAGTTCGAGATGCAACTCGCTTCTCCCCTTCATCGTGCCGGCCGTGCTCGCGCCCGTCAGCCGGATGTACACGTCGGCGCCGCGAGGCACGATCACGTTGTTGTCCACGATCAGCGGCGTATCCAGCGACGCGTGAAAAATTTCGCCCGTGTGATTCACCGACGAATCGACGCCGTCAATCATCCGCACCGTCATCTTCGTACCCGCTCCCACTTGCACTTCGGTGGGCTCTGGCGCGGGCGCCGGTGCAACAGCAGGAGTTGGAGCAGGTGCAGGCGCAGATTGCGCTACCGCTGGCGTGGGCACCGGCGCCGGCGGTGGCGCTGAATCTTGTGCGGCTGAAGGTGTCTCAGCCGGCCCAGGTGCCGCGGCGGGCTGCGGGACAGGTGCAAGCTTTGCCTTGCGAGATTCCTTTTCTCTTTCTCCGCGGCTGCGTTTCTCTGGCTTGGCTTGCGCAACCGGCGCCGCCGCTGGCGGCGGCTCTGGCACCGGTGCCGCCTCTGCCACCTGAATCGCGATCTGATCGTCCACCGTCTTGGCGCCGGCATGCGAAGCCACCGTTTCGGCCTCCGCGCGCGCCGCGCCGCTCGCGACATTTCCTTTCAGCGTCGCCACGCCATTGCTCACGGACACGTCAATATTCGCGTCCTTGAGCTGCGCATCCGAAAACATCGCCGCTTTAATGCTGGTTGCCAGCGCTGCATCGCTTGGAGCTTTCGAGCAGCCCGCAACGAAAATCGTCGCGGCCATCGGGATAGCGAGCGCTAGCAAAGTCCGACGCATGTGAGTGCCTCTGAGCATCAATTTACCGGTGTTTTGCCTGCTGTCGTTCAACTCACCGTCGTTCAATTTGCCGTCTTTCAATCTACTATGATGCACTCACTCACGGAAACGCCGCCAGCGTTCGTCGCGAACTCCCGACGCCGTTACATGCCGCCCTCATCCGCCGAAGGCCCGTATATCGCCGGCACCGGTAAGTTATTCAAGCGCAGATAAACGCCCAACTGCGCGCGATGATGAATCGAGTGGTTCATCACCCAGCTTCGAAGGCAGGCGATTTTCGGCATCGCCAGGACTTTCTGGCCGTTGTTCAGGAGCGTCCAAGTCTTGAAGAGTTCAGCGTCGCTCGCCCCGGCAATCGCCCCCCGAGCCGCGGCCACATTCTTATCGAAGGTTTCGAGCAGTTCCTTCGACGTTTTCGGCTGCGGCGGCGGAACGAATGGCGCGCCGCCCGGTGAAAAATCGAAATCATCTTGCTTGATCGTAACTACAGCCCAGTCGGGTATGGTCGCAAGATGTCCCGCGAGCCAGCCCATCGATCCGGATTTCTCGTGCGGCTTAAAGGAAAACTTGCCGTCAGGGACGCGCTCAAGCGTCTTTCGCGTATTGCTCATTTCATTGTCAAACTCAGGTAGCAGCGCTTCGCTCAATGTCATAGATGCCTCCTAGGATGTAGTCACTCGGGGGAGTGCGGTCAGGAAGTGTAGGCGAACAAAAAGCGAAAGTCAACGGCGACTTTCGGCTACTCCTGATCTAAATCTTTCGATGCGGGAATCAGGCAATCGTAGGGCGCGTCGTCAGACGCGCTTCCTCTCCACTCATGCGGCAAATATCTCAAATTCGCGGCATCACTCGCCCGCCCGGCAAACGGACCGGCATTTCACGAATTTAGGTTCTTCATCTCGTTCCGCCGAGGAAACCCCGGCCGCCCAACGTGCCCCACTACTTCGGCTGAGCAACGATTCGCAGATACGGCCGAGGCGCTTTCCATCCGCCGGGATACTTCAGTTTGGCTTCTTCTTCAGTCACCGCCGGAAGTATGATGACGTCCTCGCCCTGTTTCCAATTCACCGGCGTGGCCACTTTGTGCTTCGCCGTGAGCTGCATCGAATCGAGGACGCGCAGGACTTCGTCGAAGTTGCGGCCGGTGCTCATCGGGTAGCTGAGCATCAGTTTGATTTTCTTGTCGGGACCGATGACAAACACGGTACGCACGGTGGCGTTCGTGGCCGCGGTGCGGCCCTCGCTCGTATCGCCCGCGTCCGCCGGCAGCATGTCATAAAGCTTGGCCACTTTGAGTTCTGGGTCGCCGATCATCGGATATTTCACCTTGTGTCCCTGCGTTTCTTCGATGTCCGCGGCCCACTTACTGTGGCTGCTCACCGGATCCACGCTCAGCCCGACGATCTTGCAGTTGCGTTTCTCGAATTCCGGCTGCAGCCCGGCCATGTAGCCGAGTTCCGTGGTGCACACCGGCGTAAAATCCTTGGGATGCGAAAATAAGACCGCCCAGCCGTTGCCGATCCATTCATGAAAGTTGAGAGAGCCCTGCGAAGTTTCCGCAGTGAAATTGGGAGCTTCGTCGTTGATGCGCAACATAATTTGTTCTCCTGGAAGATAAGTTGAGATGGTGTTGCAGTTCCGGCTGTCGCTTGCGCGATTTCGCGCTTGTCGGTTTCTTTCGCCTCGGGAATCGCATTATAAATCACAATCCGCAATATGCAACGGCACAAGGCGCGCGCCCTGTTGTCCCGCCGGCTCTTCGCCTTTCAGGTACACGCGGTTATCACATTTCAACGTGCTTGGTTTCCGGCCCAAACAGCGCGCCGGCCAACAAAAGAAAGCCTCCCACCGCGAAGATTACGATTTCAGTGTATTCGTACGGCGTTCCCAATTCCCTCAGCCCCAACATGTAGAACGACGAAAAAGCCGGAATGATCGTCGCCGCGCTGTAACCGATTCCATACCCCGATGCCCTGACACTCGTGGGGAAGCGTTCGTTGATATACGAAGTGACGATTGCCCATACCGGCAAAGCGCACAGATTGATCAAGCTCACCAACAGAATTACTTGCACGGCGCTCTGGTAGCCCGACTTGACGAGCACGTAGTAGAAGAACGGGCCCACGGTAAGTCCCGCTACGCCGAACAGAGCCAGGACCTTCCGGCGGCCGATCTTCTGGCCCAGCATGCCGACAGGAACAAAGGTGAGAGCCAGCACGAGACTCGCCACCAATTGCGCATTGGTGACGACGACGCTGCTCACGTGCCTGACAGTCAACAGAACGCCGGGAAGAATGGACGTAACCGCGTTCAACGTGAACCAGACCCCACTCATCACGAGGAAGACTTGCAACAGGCAGCGGAAATTGTCTCCGCGGAACAATTCCTTCAGCGGCGACTTGATTTTCTCTGCGTTAGCCCAAACTCTCGACTCCGGAACCCTCTTGACGTAGTAGAGGCAGGCTCCGCTGGCAAAAGCAGCTCCGGCTAAGAAAGGAATTCGCCAGCCCCATTGGATGTACGGTGAATGTAGAGAGCCTGCCGGCAGCACGCGCAACAGGCCGCTGGTAATGACGGACATCGCGGCCAGAGCAACCGGAAACCCTGTATGGATGAAGCCCGACCACTTTCCCCGCTTCTCTTTCGGCGCGTGCTCCATGGCCAGGGGATTGGCGCCGGTATATTCGCCTCCGAGGAAAATGCCATCCACCAAACGGAGCAGCGTAAGGATCGCGACGCTGGCTACGCCCCAACTTTCATAGCCCGGCAACAGTGCAATGAGCAAGGTCACGACGGCGAAGCCGCCCATCGAAATAATTGTGACTCTTCTCCGGCCGATCTTGTCGCCATAATGGCCGAAGAGCGTTGCTCCAATTGGGCGGCCCACCAGCGACACGGCAAAAACGATATAGAACAACGTGGATTGCAGAGCAGGGCTCAGAGTGGCCGGCTGGAAGTAGGACATGGCCGGCCCCAACGCCACGACGGGAAGATACACGTCGAACATGTCCACAAAGAATCCGAGGAAGGCGGCGCGCAACGCTCGCAGTCCGGCAGCTTGAGCCGCAGCGTCGGCTTGGAAACCCTGACCGAGAGAACCTGCAACTGTCCCAGATTCCGGTGCCATCGATCGCCGGCCACCAGCCGATCCCATAACAAGCTCCTCGCAATTTTGGGCGACACGGTTCCGTTGAGTGTGGCGAAATCTATCCCAACACTAAACGACAGGCAAGTGATCGGACCTGGCTGGGCAAGCCTCTTCGGAAATCAGAACCACGGTGTCTTGTTCCCGGTCGGCCGCCACCGGAGACCTTTGACGCTACCGCCGCACGCGCCGTAGAATCAGGCGCGTCGCATTTCGCATTTTCATTTTCTGCTGCTTCGGTGTGAATCACGCGGTTCGGAGGTCGCCATGCGCTTTCGTCTTTTCTCTGTCGTCGCGGCATCAATTCTTGTCCTGGCAGTTTGCGCAATCTCAATCACTGCGCGCGGAACCGCGCCTGCCGATAGTCCCGTCCCGCGATTGCCGTGGCTTCACGAAGGACTCGTTCTCACTTACACGTGGTACGCCGCTGTCGCTCCGGGCAACGGCTCTTATTACGAAGAGGATGATCACGGCGACATGATCTTGCACAGCACCGGCCAGCGCTACTCGCGCACGACGCAAACCGGAACATCGGGCTCCGGCTGGACTCAAATCACCGTCGCATCGATCGAAGGCGACAAAGTCGTGCTCGAATCGAGCAGCTACGCTAACGCTGGATCGCTTGGCAAAAATGCGCCGGTGCCGCAGGGAAGTTCAAGTTCCGTCGCCGCCCTAATGGATCCCGGAGACTACTGGATGGATCCCGCCAAACTCGCGAGCATGCACACGGCGCCCGCCGAGCACATTCTCGTTTCGCGCGTAGCGTGGAATGCCTCGGGAAACGCTGTCGATGGAATTCGCGTTCAAGTCTTGAACGGCTCGAGTTATTCCGATCACATTTATGACACGAAGACTGGGCTGTGCGTCCACGTCGCCAGCTCTTCCGTCGGTGCGGCGCCCAAGCTCGTCGGACCGGGTGACCTTGGACGCGGCGACACGACGATCACACGCAACGATTTCGTCAGTTCGCGCGATGTCACAATTCCATGGGCGGGCGAACCAATGCCCGACTGGGTGACCACCGTACGCGCGCTCCACTATCGGGGCTCGATCATTTCTCACGGCTCGCTTCCGACTGTCCCGAACGTGCTGACGTTTGACATGGAACCTGCCGCCCACGGCCGCAACTGGGCGCAATTTTCGGCGATCTCAACTCAACGCACCCAGGGCGCGCCCGACATTCCGCCCGCGCGCGCCGATTTGGCATTTGGCCGAAGTGAATTCGACGGATTGTGGGCGGGCCCGGCCGCTTTGGGACAACTCCGGCAGGGCCAGGTTCTCGATGAAGATCCAGTGACCAAAATGCGCACGGCCGTTTCGCGCGTGGATAATTCTACGGTCGTGATTGTGGAATCCAACGCCGCGGGAGAAATCGACAATCAATACGACAAGCGCACTGGCATGCTGCTCGCCTCCAGCTTTTACAACGTTCTCTCCATGCAGCAGCGCACGCTAAAATTGCAGGGGCACGAATAGCTTTTGGATTATTGCTTCAGCGCAATCGTGTAATTGGTGACCATGCCGGGTTTTTGCGTCATCGGGGTCTGTTGGTCCTGCGTCAATTCCGGAACGCGATTCTCGATGTAGAGTTCAAGTCCGGTCACCGTAATTCGGCCCGTGCTGCCGTAATCGGCCTTGCCGTTCAATCCTTCCACCAGCGCCTTCGTAAATGCACCGTTGGACCACTTCGCATCTTCTATCGAGGATTGCGTTCCGGTAGACGCGGCGAATACGACCGCTCCGTTTTCGGGGCTCGCAAGCTCGTTGATCAGTCCGTTGATGTCCGGCCGGTCGCCCTTCCGTCCGCCGCTCACATTGCCCGAGTGGCAAGTGTCCACGAAAAAGAGAGTTTTGCCCTTCAGTGAAGAGATCGCCGTCTCGATGTCGTCCATGGAGACGCCAGTGCGCAGCAGCTTCTCCATGTTTGCGTCGTGCGGAAGGAAGAAATATTTGCCGCGCTCATCGTTCACGCCGTGGCCTGAGAGCAGAACCATGGCGACATCGTCGCTCGTCGTTTTCGTCCGGATCCAATCGAGCCCGTCGAGAACATCATCCCGGTTCGCGCTGTCGTCGGTAAGCAGCTTGACTTGGACATCGCGGTACAATCCGCCTTCTTGCCGCTCAAGCGTTGCCGCGAAATCCTGCGCGTCTTTCGCCGCGTAGTGAAGTTGAAGCGCCGGATCGGCATAGTGACTCACGCCGATTGCGAGCACATACAATCTGCCGTTGCTCTGGGTGCCCTCCATATTCGTGCCGCGCCAGTGCAGATGAATTGTCGCGGGAGTACTCGACGCAAAGCGATTGGTGGCTATCACAGATATTGCCGTGTCGCGCGGCGGAACGTTTACACCGGCTTCAAGCGCGTCTCCATTCGCCGGCGTCGAGGCTAGCGCAACGCCGCGCTCGCCGTTCGCGGGCCTTCCGTCCACCAAAATTTTCACGTCCTTCAGCGTTTCGCCCGAAGGCGAACGCACCGCATAGCGCACGGAAACATTCGACGAGGTCACGTCCGCGCCGTCCGCCGGCGAAACAATCTCAACCACGGGCGGCAGCATCTGCGTCACGCTCGCTCCGCGCGCTTTTCGTCCAGATTCGCCGTTCGACGCGAGAATGGCCTTCTCCTCGTCTCCGGTCTCCAGGATTTTCGCAGCTATGTCCGGCCGGTAATAGGTTGACCGGAATTGCCCGACAGGAAAAAAGTCGGCTGCGTTGTCGCGGCCGTTGTCGACATGCCATCCGATTAGATCTTCGCCGCCCGACGACGCGTCGTAGTATCCCGACGGCGTCCACAAAACCCAGCGCTTCCGGTCGTTATCCGGAAAGAATGCAAGCAATTCTTCTCCGTCGCTCATTCGATACCAGCGAATTGATCCATCGCCGTAAGCCGCGACGCCCAATCGTCCGTCGCGAGAAATATTTACGTCCCATGTGGTGCCAGGAGCCTCCACTTTCCAGCGTGGCGAACCGTCGGCGCTAAAGAAATATAGATTCCATTCCGTCCCCAGCAAAAATCCGTTCCGGTCCGGAGTAATTGCAAGGCTGCGCGACACCTCATGCGCCACGATCGGGAGTGGCTTGCCATTCAGTTTCGGTAACGAGTTATTCACCCAGTCGGTGATGGGAAATCTTTCGACGACGGCGCGGTTGAGACGTTCCGTTCCCACGGGCGCGGTATCCAACCGGCGTTCCGCAAGTGAAAATCTTGCGGGAGACTTCCCACCAAACTCGTAGCCGAATTGGACGGTCGAGCCATCCTCGGAAAGTAGGAATCCATCTAGATTATGGCGATAGTCGGGAATTGCCCGGCCGGTGTACATCGATCGATTGCCCTTGCCATCGATGATTCCAAACGACGGCGTGAAACTGGAAAACACAAGTCCACCGCTCCGTAAGGGCAAAATCTGCGTGATCGTATTGTCGCTCGCCGCGGTTTCGCGGTAAGCGCCGCGCCCGCCATCGGCCCACGCGCGGATGGGCTCGTCGCCGGGGTTGAGTCTTTCGCCGCCCGCGTAGAGCGTGTTGCCGTCGGCCGACCACGACAAGCCACCCGTAGCCAGGTCGTCGGTGCCGGACATGTCGGGAAGAAAAAGAAGTGATAGGTCTTTCAACGAAAGCACATCAATCCTCGGCGTGTCTTCGAATCCAACTGCGATTTCCGATCCATCGGGTGAAACCACGACGGGACGCGGGTGCCTGCCGCTCATGGCCTTCACCCTCACGAGGTGGTTAAGAGAAGCGGTCTGCGTCACTCCGTACTCGCGAATGAACCCGTCATCGCATGTTGTTATCAGCCTGCCCTGCGCATCAAATGCAGCGCCATAACTTTCCGCGGCGCAGTCATTGTCTTCAGCGATCAACTTATAATTGCTGGCGTCGTAGACGAGGAGGTTACCGAAAAATTGCGTGACTGCCAGATAGCGGCCGTCGCGAGAAAACTCGACGTCTAGCGGAGTGCTACTCACCCCATCAAGACGCTTCTCCAATTTGCCGGTTTGCAGATCGAAGAGAACGACTGTTTCGCCGCCCGGCGGGCCGTGCACACCCGCGACAATCGTTCGGCCATCGGGCGAGAGAGCGACCGTCGTCAGCTTGCCGTCATCACCTTCACCAATCGGCGGCCGTATCACTCGTACGGGATGTAGTGACGGCAAACTCCATACCCGAATTGTCTTGTCGTAGGACGCGGTGACCAAATATTTGTTCGCTGCGTCTATGCCGATGCCTCTGATCCCGGAGGTATGCATCCCGGTCTCGATCCGCAGGATTGGTTCGTGATGCGAGTCGTTCGTGTCCGCGGCAGCCGCGCGCTTTTCGGCGGCCTGCCAAATAATCACGCACGCGATTGCGGCAGCTCCGAGCGCCGCTAAGAATCTGCGTATCGCATTTCTTCGATTCATTATTCGGTCTTATACCACATCGGGGACAGGACGGTGCTGTAGGAGTAGCTTTCCGATGACTCTTACGCCTCCGATTCCACCGTGTACCATTGCCTTCCACTCTCGGGGGCACATAATCTTCTTGCTTAGAGGTCATCTCGTTAATGGCGTGCGTTCGGCGATGGCTTTTGCTGCGCCGGACATTCTCAGGGTCTGCGGTATTGACTCCTCGTTTCGGCGCGACGAGCGGCCAGGCGTTGAACAGCTAGCTTCGACAAATCGTCGCGGATTGTTGTCACTATGAGCGACCAAAAACCGCCAACTCCTGACTTTCGTGCGCTGTTCGAATCGGCGCCGGGGCTGTATCTTGTCCTAACTCCCAGCCTGCAAATCGTCGCCGTCAGCGATGCCTATCTCCGCGCGACATTGACCAAGCGCGAAGCGATTGTCGGCCGCGACGTGTTCGAAGTGTTTCCCGATAATCCGGACGATCCATCCGCCGATGGCGTCAGCAATCTTCGCTCGTCGCTCTCTCGCGTGCTTCTGCGCAAACTCCCGGACGCCATGCCGGTGCAGAAGTACGACATTCGCAAGCCTGAAAGTGAAGGCGGCGGATTCGAGGAGCGGCACTGGAAGCCGGTGAATTATCCAGTGCTCGGAGCCGACAAAAAAGTCGCCTACATTCTCCACAGCGTCGAAGATGTGACCGAGGTCGTTCGCCTGAAGCGCCTGGGAATCGAACACGAAAAACTTTCCGAAGAGCTTCGAGGCGACGAAAGATTTCGCAAGGCATTCAACGCTAGCCCAGAACCAATCGTCATCACCACAATCGATGATGGCCGCTACATTGACGTCAACGAGAGCTTTCTCAGCGTCACCGGCTATCGCCGCGAGGAAGTCATCGGACGTACCTCCTCCGAACTGAATTTCTGGGAGTGCCCCGAGGACCGCGTCGCCATCATCGAAACGCTCAAGTCGCACGGCACTGTCCGAGATTGGGAATTCAATTTCCGGACGAAGTCCGGCCAGCAGCGCACATGCCTTGATTCAGTCGAGATGATCGAAATCGCGGGAGAGCAATGCGTCATTGCCATCATCAAAGACATCACCGAGAAAAAAATTCTGGAAAAACAACTGCGCCAGTCGCAAAAAATGGAAGCCATCGGGCAACTCTCCGGCGGAATCGCGCACGATTTCAATAATCTTCTCGGCGTGATCATCGGCTACGGCGAAGCGCTCGGCGACGAGTTGCCTGTGGCGGGCTCCGCGCACAGGAAGTGCGAGCAGATCATAAAGGCCGGGCAGCGGGCCGCGTCTCTCACGCGGCAGCTCCTCGCTTTCAGCCGCCAGCAAGTTCTCGAGCCGAAAGTCCTGGATCTCAATGCCGTCGTGCTCGATCTCGAAAGAATGCTGCGGCGCCTGATCGGCGAAGACATTGATTTCAAGACCGAGCTTTTCTCGCCGCTCGGGCGCATCAAGGCCGATCAGGGGCAAATCGATCAAGTCATCATGAATTTGGTGGTGAACTCGCGCGATGCGATGCCGCGCGGCGGCCGGCTCACGATCGAAACTTCCAACGTCAATCTCGACGAAGACTACTGCCGCATGCATCCGCAGCAGCGGCCAGGCCCGTATGTGGTGCTGTCGGTTTCCGATACGGGCGTCGGAATGGACGCCGAAACGCAAGCGCGCATTTTCGATCCATTTTTCACGACGAAAGAACTCGGCAAGGGTACCGGGCTCGGGCTCTCCACCGTCTACGGCGTGGTGAATCAGAGCGGCGGGCACATTTGGGTTTATAGCGAGCCGGGGCGCGGCACAAATTTCAAAATCTATTTGCCGCGCGTCGCGGGATCGGTTGAGACCGAGGGAGAAGGCCCAGCTCTCGCGCGATCGCTCCGCGGCTCGGAAACGATTCTGCTCGTCGAGGACGAAGACGCTCTCCGCGAACTGACGCGCAGCGTGCTCGTCGAAAATGGCTACACGGTTCTTGCCGCCGACGGCCCGGTTGCGGCGCTCGAGCTTGCCCGGCTGCATCTGCATTCGATTCAGTTGGTGTTGACGGACGTCGTGATGCCGGGAATGGACGGCAGCGCGCTCGTCGACAAGTTGATGCCGATGAGGCCCGATTTGCGCGTCGTCTACATGTCGGGCTACACGGGCTCGACGCACCGCGAACTTCTCGATCCCGACGCGCTGTTTCTCCCGAAGCCGATTACGCGCGCCGTCCTGCTGCGCAAAGTGCGAGAAGTTCTTTCGCCCTCCGAAGTCGCCTCGAAGTAAGGCAATAAAACAAAACCTGCCGGGCGGTAAAGCCCGGCGCTACATTCGGAGTAAATTGACCCCCCTTTTTTGTACCGATTAGAAATGACCTCGGATGTTTGTTTTGTTTGAGTTAGAGCCGTTTCTAATCGTTTTGGTGTACCGATTAGAAAGCGGTGGTTCGCGTCAGGGAGGGGGCCGATTTTGTCCCGATTAGAAAAGGCCTCGGTGGCTTGTTTTGTTTGAGATACGCGCGTTTCTAATAATTTTGCGTACCGATTAGAACTGGTGATTCTGAGGCCGGCGGTGGCACGGCTGATCGCGTTTGAGGTAGTTCCGGTTTTGTGCCGCGATATAGTGAGCGCGGTTGTTTGTTTTGTTTGATTTAGGCCTGGTTTTAATAATTTGGTGTGTCGAGATATGCCAGGGAGGGTAGCAGCGGCGGCCGCTTGTATTACTGCTCCGTATAGGGCTTCACCAGTTATAATTGCGCAACCACGCTAGCAGACGGTTGGCGGGTCGTCAAACGAGCCTGTCGTAAGGATTTTGGGGCGAAGGTAAGCCGTGAAAGCGCGAGCAACCAAAGCTCGAGAGGCTGCGCCGGAGATTGCGGCGGGCAATGCTTAATTAAGCGGGCGCTTGAAGTCAGGCGGTGGGCCTGTAACGCAAATCTAAGATTTGAACGACCTTTGTTCTTTCACGTGCTTGGCCGACCTGACGAGAACGAATCTAGGGTGGTCGCAGCCCTTGCATGGTGGGAATATCTTTCCCTCAATGCATGTAACCTCGTGCGCTTCAGCGTGTCGCGGATCATGCGTAACTTTGTAAATCCCCGATTCAGGGACACTGTCTCCGGGCTTGTAGGCCATAAAACCTCCGGGAGAGATTCTACCACTCGTACAAGTAAGTCCCGTGGCAGCGTAACTGAAATATTGGCGGATACGCTATCAACGTTACAGGTTACAACACAAACTGAAACACCGGGCGTACGATTGCTCGTCAGGGGACGCGCGTGTATCGCCTTTTACTTTTCATTGCGATCGTGCTGACGTCGAGTGGGCAGAGTGCCCGGACTGTGGGCGTCCTCAGTGCTGCGGTTCAGTGCGGCCACCCTTTCGACGCCTGCGGTGAAGGTCAAGTCAGCAGCCACCCGAATCGAACATCCCAATCCGAGGTTCTGCGCGATGAACGCTCGAGACGACGTGATTTTTCGGAATTGACGCTTTTTCTCTTCGCAAGCGGCCTAGCTCTGTTTGTGGCGCTACTGGGCTGGAGTGACCAGATTCGAGGCATAAATCAGGATACTCGCGAGCTCGAAGAGAGATTTCTCAAGACCACGAAGATTGAAAAGCGAGACTTTCTTTCGGTCGTCAAACCTGCGAATCCGAATGATCAGCTGGAAGCACTCGCGCAAATACTGGCCTCCGCAAAGCTTCAGAACGTGGGCCATGTCGAGGTGTTGGAGATTTTCAATACTTGGCATAGCCAGTGGACCAGGCTTGAAACCCTGTCGGCATGGAAATATGGGCTCGCGCTGACCCTTACTTTCACAATGTTCATCGCCGGGCTTTCGTCACTATTCGTGAATCCGCAAATGGAAATCGATTTGTCGATTTTTCACGTGCGGGCCGTCTTTCTGATCTTAGTCCTGCCAGTTGCCGGAATACTTGTCATCCTTGTTCTCATCGCTGTGGTCAATAATAAGACGATGTATTTTCAGAAGCTTCTGAACTCATTATCAGAAAAGGTGTGAGCATGGGCGGACGTCGGGCGCGGTCGCTAACGGAAATCGTCGGATCCGGGCTTACCGCTCAGCGCGGCAAATTCGCCAAAGCAATGTCCGATGAGGATCCGGGTGCAGTTGCTGTTAGCTCGGCCGAACTTCTTGCAAAGAGCAAGAAGACCGTGGACATACTCTTCTATGCTGCGCGGCTCGCAGGCTTCGTCAAGAAGCAGGTCCAAGAAGGTAAGGATCTATCTTACGAAGAGCGGGTTGCGTTGGCGCGCCGGGAATGGAGTCGCATCAAGAAGAAGGAGAATCTAGAAGACGACCCAATCATCACCAACGCCATCGTTTCGGCCGTAGTTAGCGCCATCGGGAAGGGCAGGAAGTAGTCATGCCCAAGCAAACTCCCGAGGTCAAGGAAGCGCTTACGGTAATGTTTGAGAAGATTTTTTTTCATCTTATGGACGGTATGGCAAAGTCTGAATCGTATGCAGCTGAGTACGCCGAATTCAAAGTAGCCGAGCGGCACTACACGGAATCGCAGCAGGGCAAGATTGCCAGGTATGCGGCGGAATACTTCGTCCGGGAAACGAAGTTTTCTCCGGCTCGTTTACCGAAAGATCGAATTAAGGTTCTGAAGAAGCGCGCGATAGCCTACGCCCTAGATCGCCTGGAAAATGAACCGGACCAGTAAAGTCCATCGAGGAAACGTGTATCGGTTCGATCCCCGTGCGATCCCTCCGGTGTTTTTAGAGCCAGGCCACGCTCCGGCGGCCAACGCAATTGTCGTGTCACAGTCGGTGTTTAACGTAGAGAAGGAAATCAGGTTTGGCGCACGAGTCCGCCAGGCCCAGCTTACTCTCTTCGATGCCGGATCGCTTGGATACGACCTGGGAACTCTGAGCGCCCTGCTCCACGATTTGACGATATTTACCCTCGCGGAAGACGTTGCCTTTAGGCTAAGGGGTACGCGCTTCAAGCGCGGCGATCGTTCAGATGCGCGATCCTTCAATACAGTTAGCGACGTCTGTCTTTTTTCAGGGGGAACTGACTCGTACTCGGGCATCCTGCTGGCAAAACGAAAACTCAAGCGCGTTGCGGGCGTTTATTGTGCGCATTCCGACCAGGCCAGAATGATTCATATCGTCCGCGAGATTGAACGGAAAGTGCTAAAGGGCGCCGGGATAGGCTTGCATGAGCTCAGGGTACCGAGCATGGGCTCCCGCGGATACGCGCAGTTGCGTGGATTTCTCTACGTAGTGGGTTCGGCGGCGTGGATGGATCTGTTGCAAGCGGATAGGCTCCTGGTGACCGAGTGCGGACCTACAATGTACCAGCCGAGGTTTTCCCCATTCGACTCAATAACGATGACCACGCATCCTGTCGTGCTGGCATATGCCAGTGCCGTCATGAGGATTCTTCTTGGGAGAGATATCGAGATTTTGACTCCGTTCGAGGACTTAACCAAAGCGGAGGTACTGGCTATCTGTCCGGATAAGCCGGGTCTCCGCTATACCCACTCGTGCATAAGTCAAAGATTTGGAAGACATGATGGGACGTGCTATGGCTGCGTGATCCGTAGGCTCGCCGCCGTCGCGGCGGGCATAGCCGATGTCCATTACGACAAGAATCCAATCGCTGACGTGCATGCGAAAGCTGGCAATCTCATGTCTCTCCTCGTATTTAGCTTTGATCTGTTGACCAGGTATCGTGAGATGCCAGACTACGAGACCGGAATCATTGAGGCGTACGGGAAGCAAGACTTGTTCAGGCGGTTCGCGCTAGATAACTTCGCCGCAATCCATCGGTTGGTGCGGCAACGACATCGTGTTCGAGCGTCAATTCTCCGGTTGTATAAGGCGCTTCTTAAGGCTATAGGAGCAGGCCCGCTAGACCGTCGCCTCGATGCTCTCGGCCGCGCAGATTTCGCTCCCAGGTTTCGGAAGCGTTAATCCGGGCGTGCCACCTGCGCGGGTCCGAACTACACGCGAAAACCAAAACAAGCAGCCTTGAAGCCGCAGCAAGCCGCGCCCCCAACGAGCGGGCTAGAAAGCAAAACAGTCAGGGTGCCGCCAGTAGGTTCGCTTCAGAAGTCCCGATCGTGCTCGCGCTTTGGCCAGTGGGGATCGATGCGGCGGAGGATTTTTTCTGCGGCAACGATGGCGTTGGCGATGACGGAGTCGTAGGCGGGGCAGGGTTTGAATTCGAGTTGGGAGAGGCGGCGAGCGGAGAGGATGGAAGCGGCGATGAGGAGGACACGTTTGCGGCCTTCGTCCATGGGGAGAGGGTAGCGTTCTTCGCCTTTTGTTCGCTAGTAGGATTTGGGGGGCGAGACGGCGAAGAGGGCGCAGCGAGCAGCGCCCCTACGAAACGCGGAGAAGAGAGAAGAATAGGCGTGACGGAGGAAAAAAATAAAACCCGCACCCTTTGCGAGTCAAAGGATGCGGCACCCCGGCGCGCGCTGACACGCGCCCTATGTGGGAAGGGAGACGGCGAAGAGGGCGCAGTCCGCCGCGGCGGACGCCACTACGAGCGGCGGAGAAAAGAGAAGAAAGGGCGCGACGGAGGAAAAAAATAAAACCCGCACCCTTTGTGAGGCGAAGGGTGCGGCACCCCGGCGCGTGCTGACACGCGCCCTATGTGGGATCGGAAACGGCGAAGAGGGCGCAGCGAGCAGCGCCCCTACGAACGGATCAAGAAAAGAGCCGGCCCTATGATCGGAATCGGGAACGGCGAACGGCGCGATGGAGGAAAGAACAAAAACCGCACCCTTTGCGAGGCGAAGGGTGCGGCACCCCGGCGCGCGCTGACACGCGCCCTATGTGGGAAGGGAGACGGCGAAGAGGGCGCAGCGAGCAGCGCCCCTACGAACAGGCGACGAGAAGAGCCGGCGCGACGGGGGAAAGAACAAAACCCGCACCCTTTGTGAGGCAAAGGATGCGGCACCCCCGGCAAAGTCAAAAACGCCGGCAGGATGCCGGCGCGATGGAGGAAAGAACAAAACCCGCACCCTTTGTGAGGCGAAGGGTGCGGCACCCCGGCGCGTGCTAACACGCGCCCTACGTGGGAACGGAAACGGCGAAGAGGGCGCAGCGAGCAGCGCCCCTACGAACAGGCGACGAGAAGAGCCGGCGCGACGGGGGAAAGAACAAAACCCGCACCCTTTGTGAGGCAAAGGATGCGGCACCCCCGGCAAAGTCAAAAACGCTGGCAGGATGCCGGCGCGACGGGGGAAAGAACAAAACCCGCACCCTTTGCGAGGCGAAGGGTGCGGCACCCCGGCGCGTGCTAACACGCGCCTTACGTGGGAACGGAAACGGCGAAGAGGGCGCAGCGAGCAGCGCCCCTACGAACTACGGCGCGAAGGATGAAGCACGCGGCGAATAACTGCAGTGAATTTCTATAGTACCAGGCAATTTTTGACGACAAATCTTTACAGAGATGGTCCTGGAACCACGCAACTTTCGGAGGGGGAGCGTGTTCAAATTGTAGAGGGACACGGCCACCTAGAAGGCCGACCTCAACTCAATAACTGGGAGCGGACAATGCGTGTTCAATTTCAAAGGTGTGTTCAGGCTTTATTTGCAATCTTACCTATCGTTCTACTGGCCAGCTGTGGGGGGATGGGATCTTCGTCATCGGGTGGAAGCGGAACGCAGACCGCGTCGGTATATACGGTGGCGACAGATGCGCCGCTGCCGAGCGTGATTTCGTGCCAGATCACGGTGACGGGCGTAACGATTCACAACAGCACTACGAATACGGACGACAGCGTGTTCTCAGGCTCGCAGGTGATTGACTTCGCGCAGTTGAGCGGCTTGCACCAGTTGATGGACCTCAACGCCGTGGAGCCGGGAACTTACACATCGGCGACGGTGACGATTTCGAATCCGCAGATCGGATTCATCAATGCTCCCGGAGGCGGCGCGGAGCCGACGATTCAAACTGTGGACGGGACGCTCAGCATGAACAGCGCGATGGTGACGTTTGCCAATCCGTTCGTGCTGAACAATGCGGATCTAGTGGGGCTGAGAATGGAATTCGATCTACGGCAATCGCTCGCGACCGACGGCAGCGGGAATATTACCGGCGCGGTGAATCCGGTGTTCCACATGCAACTGCTCGACGCGACCAACTCGCAGGTTTCGATTGACGATTTTCTTGCGGGGTACGTTGGCGCATCCGGCAACGGGAACTTTATGGTGCAGGGACCGCACGGGCGGCAGTGGACCGTCGAGACGAACAGCAGCACGATGTTCGATGATTCCGATGTGCCGATGAGTTCGTACACGACGAACACGATTCTGGGGATTACGGGAACGCTTGATCCTGTGTCGAAGGATATCGTGGCGACCGAGGTGCAGGTGGTGTCGAACAGCGGCTTCTACCTCGGCGGCTTGTTTACGTTCATCAATCCGGCGACGGGGCCGGCGACGTCGGCTGATGTGTACGTGCGCGACGAATTGCCCGCGATCAACGGCATTTCGCCAGGCGACATTGCGTCGCTCACTTTGAATGGAAGCGAAGTCTACAGAATCGGGCACATCAATTTGCCGCTCACCACGTTGCTCTTCAACAACTCCGCGCTCGCGGCGGGGCAGCGCGTGGGAGTCGGCGGGACGCTCGATACTTCCAGCGGCACTCCGGTGCTGACGCCGAAGCGTGTTGTGCTGCGGCGGCAGGGACAGGCGGGGACGCTGGCCGGGAACGTCGTGATCAACAGCGGCAATAATGGCAGCTTCCAATTGACTGACAACTGGACGGCGGGAGTGCTGTTGCCGGCGCCGCTTACGGTGTTGACGACGAACGATACGGTGTTCATCAATCTCAGCGGGCTTTCGGCGTTGCAAGGCGCGCCGACGACTACGCCGGTGCGCGTGGTTGGATTCGTCATCATTGATTCGCAGTTGAATCCGCCGGCGCCGGTGCTGGTGGCGCGATCGGTGGAAGAGCCGACGTCTGAGTAATCGCTCGCGTCAGGCTTCCGCCGCTTTATAGCTGTTACTTCATAGTTGCCGCTGCTCCGCGAAATAAAAGTCGCGGGGCAGCGGCATTTTTATTTGAGGGCGAATTTTTTGGCGCAATTTGTTTGCGAGATTTTGGATTGGTATAGAATGGCGCGCGTGAGCGGAATGTTTGTTAGGGCAATCGCGTGAGCGGAACGCCCGCGAACTTCGCGGAGTTTTGGCCGTCGTACGTGCTGGCGCACCGGCAGGTGGCGACGCGAATCTTCCACACGATTGGAACGCTGGCCGGTTGGACGCTGCTGATTTCGGCGATTTTGCTGCGGCGCCCGTGGTGGATTCTCGCGGCGCTGGTGGTGCCATACGCGCTCGCATGGTTTTCGCATTTCTTCGTCGAGCACAATCGGCCGGCGACGTTCGCGCATCCGCTGTGGTCGTGGCTGGCGGATCAAAGAATGGTGGCGCTGGTGGTGAGCGGAAAATGGAAGCGGAAGTGCGGCGCTGCGAGGCGATCGAAAACCGAGCGTCAGCCGGCTAAATCCGATTTAAAATTTATTGTGCGTCTTGCCTGAGAATTCGGTCGGCGGTAGCGCGCAAAAAATCGCCGGCAAGATGCCGGCGCTACGAACGGCTACGAGATTATTCGCGACGTTCCGCGATGACTTTGTGGCCGTCGACTCTGATTTCGATCGCTATCGGAGGACGCAGCGCTGTGCCGTGAACGACCGCGCCGCGCACGACGGAGTTGTCGGTGGTCGGGCCGTACTTCATGAGATCGAACACGCTGTAATCGCAAGGATCGCCAATCATTGGGTGGTCGCTCTTGACGCCGTAGGTGGCGGCGAGCCGCTTCAGATCCGTGACGTATTCGAGATGGCACCCGCCGAATGGCTCGCGCAGGGAAAATCCCCAGTAGCCGCCGTGCGCCAGATGGACGACCAACGCGGGGACGGTGAGTTTCGTGTCGGGGTCGACGAAATCGAATCTCTTCGACGACCACGGCTTGGCCAATTCGTCG
Source organism: uncultured Acidobacteriota bacterium (assembly GCA_963803835.1). Lineage (GTDB taxonomy): Bacteria > Acidobacteriota > Terriglobia > Acidiferrales > UBA7541 > Palsa-147. The sequence goes on from CAWDOI010000007.1 coordinate 100,428, forward strand.
GTCGTGGCGATTTCGCCGGGCGCGACTGGAATGCTGGGCGCGCCGGGCGCAGAAGCGGGCTTGGTCGAGTCCGATGGCGCTGACGCAGCCGTGATCGGCTGGCCCGGCTGGCGCGAGTATAGCCACACGGAAATGCCGATGAGAAAAGCCAGCGTTCCGAGGAAGCTGAGAAGTATGTGCGGCTGAGATAGAAGGGCCAGCAAGCCCCTCGGGGAAACGCCCGTCGACGAGACGCCGGGATGAGGCACGCCGGGAATATGCGGCTGTGCCGGCTTAAAGGGGTCGAGCTTTGGATTCTGCTGCTCTGCCATGGATGACTCCGCGACGCAGAGTTCCAGCTTGGGGGGGCAAAACGGAAAATTCAAGATGACGAGTCGGGTGGGGGGTAACGCTTTCGCATGCGTATCTCGGTGCCGCCGCGATCGAAGGTAACTTCGTCCATGAGCTGATTGATGAGATAGATTCCGCGGCCGTGGTCGGCGTAGACGTTCTGGCCCATCAGCGGATCTTTGACTTCGGTGGGCACGAAGCCGGGGCCTTCGTCGCGCACGACGATCAACAGGCCGTGATCCTTGTCGCATCCCATGCAAACCTGGATGATTTTTGAGGGATCGCCCTTCGAGCCGTGAATCATGGCGTTCGAAATCGCCTCGCGCAGCGCGACTTCGACTTCCCATTCTTTGCCGACGGCGCAGCCCATATTTTTCACGGCGTCCATCGCCCACGCGACCACGGGATTGATCGTGGCGACGTCGGCGGGGCCTGAAAAACTCAGGCTCATGATCATGTCGTCGTCAAACTCGCAGGACGGCTTGGGATCGGGTCCGGCAGTCATCTCAAAATCCATTCTAGGCTGAGTGTGCGGGCAGGGCAAGAACGGCGAACCGTAAGCGGGAGAACTGCACGCGAAGGGAATATTGGTCCGCGGGTCATATGGGCGTCAAGCCTGCGTGGAGAGCTGGACCGAATGATGAGCGATGTATTCATTCAGATTTGCGATGCAAAGGAGCAGCTCGAGAATCCGGCTTTGCTGCGCGAGATCATGCTTCGCAGCGACTTCGGAGAGCGCCGTGAGAGTGACGTGTGCATCGGCGAGCAGCCAGTCGAGCGTCGCGCGATCCATCGTTTCGCCGCGCTGGCAGCGGTCGAGAGCGAAATCGGCGCGCGTGAACGATTGATCGAGAAAGTGATCGAGGCACAAGGCCTCGGCGGAGAGCGCCGGCGGCACTTGTTCTTCGCATCGATCCACGCGGCAGCTTCTGGGGGCAGCTGTCGGCATGACACACCCTTCGGCCCCGCGATTCCATCCAGCGGGGCCGAGGCCAACTTATCACATTTCGGCGCGCATTCGGACGGCGTGGTGCGTGTGCGCCGTTTCTATTACGAAACAGTTACGCTCTGGTTACCGTCCAGCTTCGGCGCGCGGTCAGTCAATTCGAATCGAGCCGGAACTGGTATGCAACTCGATGAGCGGGCCGCCACCATTTACTTTTCCGCGAAGCTCGTGCGGATTGATGGTGCCGGACAAAGTGATTTCGCGGTCGCTGTGAATCGTGCCTGAACTTGTCGCTGCGGCGAGTTCGAACGCGGCACCGGCCGGGACCTTGATCGCAACGTCGCCGGAACCTGTTTGCAATTTCCACGGCCCGGTCGGCTCGCCTTCCGCATGAATACTTCCGCTGCCGGTCCTCACGCGCGCGCCGCCCTTGATGTGGTCGAGCGTCACTTCGCCGGAGCCGGTCGAGACATCCACGTCGCCCGCGGCGGTCTGTTCGAGCTTCACGTCGCCGCTGCCGGTGGAGGCGACGAGAGCGCCCGCGATGCCGGTGGCCTGGAGGCCGCCGCTGCCGGTGGAGATTCGCGCGCTGCCATGAACGTTTTGCACGTCCACGTCGCCCGAACCTGTGTTGGCGCGAACGTCGCTGCCGATATCGTGGACGTGCAAGCCGCCGGAGCCGCTCGAAGTTTCCACCGGGCCGGCGATGCCATCAATTTTTTCGTCGCCTGAGCCGGAGGTGGAGTGCAGCTTCGTTTCCTTCGGCGTGATGATTTCGTAGCTGATGGAAATGTGGCGCAGAAGTTCGCGATCCTCCACGTGGCCGATGCGAATCGTGTTGCCTTCCTGCTGAATCGGCGGATTTTTTTCGATGGCTTCGATCTGCGCGCTGTTGCTGCCGAAGTGCCAGTCATTGGCCCTGATCTTGGCGTGAATCTCGACGCTTCCGGCGTTTCCGGGGCGCACGGTGATGTCGCCCGCGCCTGTTTGAACATCGAGGTCAACGGCGCCTGTGACGGTGAGCGTGCGATCGAAATGACCTTCGTCGGCGGCGACGGCAGGCCGTGCCGCAAATGCGGTAAGTGCGGCCAACGCCGAGATCACAAGCGCGGCCCGATACCAACGCAAACTAGTTCTCATGTTTCGCTCCTTCGGAATGGGATGTGACTTGCCCCACGATAGGTACGCAATGCCGGCCCGATATGTTCAGACGTGGGGAGTGAGACGAGGTGAGCGAGGAAACCGGTTTTGAGAGAGAGCACCGACAGCTCTACTTCATACGCAGCGCAGCGTAACAGCATACAGACGCGAAGACCGGCATGATCTGATGGCGAGGTAATTAGTAACGATCTTCAACTAATTATTCCCCTTTACGAGCAATTTGTTAGAATCGCGCCATTATGGGTTGGTTTTTGCTTGCACATATCGGTTTACCCTTATTCTTCGGGCTCGCGTTCGTTATTTTCAGCGCGGCTGTTTCTCCTACGATGCCAGGCTGGGACGTGCTTGTGGAGACGGCTCAGGATTTGACAATTCTAAGCTTAGGAGCAACTGGCGCCATATTCGACAACGCTCGAGTCGAACAAGCTTTCGGTTCGAACTCTGCTTTAGTCGCAATAAGCGTGATCGCGGTGAACTTAATCTTTTCGTCAGTCATAGTATTTGCTAGGTCTCGGATCGTTAAGGGAGGCAATCACTTCACTTTTGGCGGTGGTATAATACTCTTGTTTGTAGGATTCTTGACGTTAGGCATTACGGCTGGCGTTCTTGTTTGGGTTTACGGACACGGGAGTTAAGCGGTGGCCACATTTCTTAAATTTCTTGGTGCAGCAGTGACAGGCGCGGCGGTTTGCACTGCGCTTCTCTCGTTAGCCGTCCGTCCATTATCTACCCTAGTATGGAATTTGATTTATCCTTCCCAAAAGGCGGGCGGAGCGCGTGCTGCCTCTCCCTCTCGATAGCTAGTTAGCGTTCCTCATTTCGTTTAAGGTCCAAAATTTCAAACTGACACCGTCCGATGAGGATCTAGGCGGTGGCGCCGTGGCACTTTTTGTATTTTTTGCCTGAGCCGCAGGGGCAGGGGTCGTTGCGGCCGACTTTGGCGCCGGCGCGAACGGGCTTGGGAGCTTCGGCCTGAGCGGGGCCGGCTTGGTATTGGAGATTTTGCTGCGTGCGTTGCTGGCGGCGCTCGATGCGCTGCTGAATCTCGAGAGGCTTGGGGCGCGGAGGGCCATCCTGCGGCCCGCCGGAGGGTTCCGCGGGGCGCTCGCCCTCGGCGGGACGCACGAGGAAAAGGAATCGCACGGCCTCCGTATCAATTCTTCCCATCATGTCTTCAAAAAGCGTGAAGGCTTCCTTCTTGAATTCGACGAGCGGATCCTTCTGGCCGTAGCCGCGCAGGCCGATACCTTCCTTTAAGTGATCGAGGGTGAGCAGGTGATCTTTCCACTGGCCGTCCACGATATCGAGGAGGATGCGGCGTTCGAGCCAGCGCATCACCTGCGCGCCGAAGAGTTTTTCTTTTTCTTCGTAGCGTTCGATCACTTTATCGGCAAGCGCGTCGCCAAGCTGATCGTGATTCAGCGCGGTGAGGTCGAGTCCGACGGCCTTCACATCAATTCCGAATTGATTCAGGATTTCGTTCGAGAATTGAGTGGTGTTCCAGTTGCCGGGATGCTGCTCGCGCGGGCAGAAGGTATCGACGAGATCGAGCGCGATTTCTTCAGCGCGCTCGAGGACGAATTCTTTTTGGTCGGCGCCTTCGAGGACGCCGCGGCGCATGGAATAAATCGTCTCGCGCTGCTTGTTCATCACGTCGTCGTATTCGAGGAGGTGCTTGCGGGCTTCGAAATTTTGCGCTTCGACGGCCATCTGCGCGTTCTCGATGCGCTTGCTGATGAGCTTGGACTCGATCGGAACGCCTTCCGTCATGCCAAGCCAGTGCATCATGGCTTTTACTTTTTCGCCGCCGAAGATGCGCAGGAGATCGTCTTCGAGCGAGAGGAAAAACCGCGAAGAGCCGGGATCGCCCTGGCGGCCGGCGCGGCCGCGAAGCTGATTGTCAATGCGGCGCGCCTCGTGGCGCTCGGTGCCGAGGATGTGCAGACCGCCCATGGCGATCACTTCATCGTGCTCGGCGCGGCACTGATCGGAAAACTGATCGAAGACGGGCTTCCATTGGTCGAGCGGAACCTGAAAAATCTTGCCTTCCTGCTGGAAGAGAACCATCGGCACAGTGTGGCTCGCGGGCGCGGCGACGTCTGCAACAGCTGTTGCCGTGCCACCTCCCGACGCGCCGGCGGTTGCATCCGCTTCGCCGGGCGTCTCGGTATTTGGGCCGTTCGTCGCGCCGATCACCGATCCGACGGGCGCGTAGGGAATCGCGAGCTTGCTCTTGAGGAAATGCTCGCGGGTCATCGCCTCGGGATTGCCGCCGAGGAGAATGTCGGTTCCGCGGCCCGCCATGTTGGTCGAAACGGTGACGGCGCCTTTGCGCCCCGCTTGCGAAATCACCTTCGCTTCGCGCTCGTGCTGCTTGGCGTTCAACACCTGGTGCGGAATGCCTGACTTCTTCAGCAACTCGGCGATCTTCTCGGATTTTTCGATCGAGATGCTACCGACGAGGACGGGCTGGCCCTTTTCGTAATATTGGCGGATGCCGCCGACCTTTGTGCCGTCTTCCTGAATGATGCCGTCAACGGCCGCTTCGAATTTCTCGCGTTCGGTGCGATAGACGACGTCGGGATTCTCGAGGCGAATCAGCGTCTTGTTTGTGGGAATCGCGACGACTTCGAGCTTGTAAATCTTGTCGAATTCGGGCGCTTCGGTTTCGGCGGTTCCCGTCATGCCCGAAAGCTTTTTGTACATGCGGAAATAATTCTGGAAAGTGATGGTGGCGAGAGTTTGATTCTCGCGCTCGATCTTGACGTTTTCTTTCGCTTCGACAGCTTGATGCAAGCCGTCCGACCAGCGGCGTCCCGGCATCTGGCGGCCCGTAAATTCATCGACGATGACGACTTCGCCGTCTTTCACGACGTAATCGACGTCCTTCTCATAGAGCGTGTGAGCGCGAAGGGCCTGATAGACGTGGTGAATCGCTTCGATATTTTCAGGGTCGTAGAGATTGCCGAGGCTGAGCAGGCGCTCGCACTTCGAGACGCCTTCTTCGGTGAGCGTCGCGGTGCGGAGCTTTTCGTCGACGGTGTAGTCGATGTCGAGAATCAGCTTCGGGATAATTTTGTCGATGCGGTAATACTTGTCGGTGGATTCTTCCGCGGGGCCGGAAATAATGAGCGGCGTGCGCGCTTCGTCGACCAGGATCGAGTCCACTTCGTCGACGATGCAGAATTGATGGCCGCGCTGGACGCAGTCTTTGAGATCGTACTTCATATTGTCGCGGAGATAGTCGAAGCCGAGCTCGTTGTTGGTGCCGAAGGTGATGTCGGCGGCGTAGGCGGCGCGGCGCTGGTTGTCGTCGAGATCGTGAACGATCACGCCGACGGTGAGGCCGAGGAGCTTGTAGATGGGGCTCATCCATTCGGCGTCGCGGCGGGCAAGGTAATCGTTGACGGTGACGATGTGAACGCCACGGCCGGCGAGCGCATTGAGATAGGCGGGCAGAGTGGCGACGAGCGTCTTGCCTTCGCCCGTCTTCATCTCGGCGATTTTTCCCTGGTGGAGGACGATTCCGCCGATGAGCTGCACGTCGAAGTGGCGCATGTTGAGCGTTCGGCGCCCCGCTTCGCGAACGAGAGCGAAGGCGGGAACGAGCGCGGGCTCGACCGCCGCTTGCAATTGATCTTTGTAATCTTTGGAGGCGGGATCGGCGCGTTCGAGGCGCTTCGCGATTTCGGCTTTGAGAGCCGCGGTGCGCGCGGCGAAATCCGCGTCGGCGAGCGCCTTCATCTCCGGCTCGAGAGCGTTGATGGCCGCGACGGTTGGCGCGATCCGCTTGACGTCGCGCTCGTGCTTCGTGCCGATGAAGCGCGCCACGACGCTGTTAATTATCTTTTCAATGTCCATAGCAAATGTTGGATGCCGCGCGTGGCCTATTGATTCCGCTGCCGCGCGGCGTGACCCCGAATCTCCATTATCAGCGAAAGCGGCGCCGAAGAGCACCAGCGCTCATCGAATTCCGCAATGCGCAACAATTCATTGTAGCGTGTAGGCGGCATTTGGCGCAAAGCGGAGGTGAGATTCGGTGCGCGCGACGCTAGCTTGCTGCATCGCTTCGCGCGTTCTATGATGGATGCGCGAGGACAAAATGCCTGATAAGGCCCCGATACCTGGAGTGAAAAATCTGATCGCCGTGGCGAGCGGCAAAGGCGGCGTGGGGAAGACGACCGTTGCCGTGAATCTGGCGATTGCGCTGCAGCGCACGGGCTCGAAAGTGGGGCTTCTTGACGCCGATGTCTACGGGCCAAACGTGCCGGTGATGCTCGGGACCACGGAGCAGCCGCGCGCGGTTGATGAACGGACGATCATTCCTGTTGAAGCCCACGGCGTGAAAATGATTTCGATGGGACTGCTGAATCCGGGCGATAAGCCGCTGATCTGGCGCGGGCCGATGCTGCACAGCGTGATTCAGCAATTTCTGCGCAGCGTGCAGTGGGGCGAACTCGATTATCTTGTGGTGGATTTGCCGCCGGGAACGGGCGATGTGCAATTGACGCTGATTCAATCGGTCGCGGTGACTGGGGCGCTCATCGTGACGACGCCTTCGATTGTGGCGCTGGCCGATGTGCGCAAAGCGATTGAGATGTTCCGGCAGGTGAACGTGGAAATTCTCGGCGTGGTCGAGAACATGAGCTATTTCAGTTGCCCGCATTGCAAGGAGCGGATTGACGTCTTTGGCCACGGCGAAGGCGCGCATCTGGCGAAGGCGTTCGGCGTGCCGTTGCTCGGCGAAATCGAGATCGAGCCGCAAATTCGCATCGGCGGCGACACAGGGAAACCGGTGGCGTCGCTTGGGGAAGATGCGCCGGGAGCGCCGAGTATTTATGCGATGGCGCGCAATGTGGCGGAACGGGCCGCGTTGCTAAGCAAGACCTCTACCGGGTCAGTTGTGCAGATTCTGTAACGATTCTCACCACAGAAGAGAAGAAAACCTGCCGGCCTGTAAGGCCGCCGCTACAAGTGCCATCTGGCGAGTAGCGCCGGACCGATTTTCGTCCGGCACTTTCGTGAATTGCAATGCGAAATCTACCGGCCTTTCCGACCGGGCCGGGACTTTGAAATTTCCAGCCCCTTGAAAGATTGCGGAAGCTGAAGTGGCGGCGAAAAGAGCGCGTTGAATGATCTCGGCTACCGACGTCCTCATGCTGATTGGATTGGTTATTTGTGCGTTTTGCCTTGTCGCGCCTCAAACGGTTGCGAACTATTCCAGGGAACGATGGCTGCGGGCAGACGTTTCTCGGCGGAAATGGAAACAGATGTTCGCCATTTTGGTGACGAAGCCGTGGTATCCGACTTTCGTGCGCTGTTACGGTTTATTCGGATCGGCTTTCCTGCTGTACTATTTGGTTTTTGTCAGATTTTCAAAGTAGCCCGCTACTGGCCGGCCCGAAGAGTTGCTGCGCTTCGGTGCGTGTGCTAATTTGCCTGTTCGTCTTCAGCGCGCCGGAATTTGCAATTGCGCGTGTTGCCGCGCCGTATGGGAGCAGGGAATTGATTCGCGCGTATCTCGGGCGGACGCCCGCCATCGCCCGATCCGCATACATCGATGAATCCGCCGTGGTGATCGGCGATGTCGCGATTGGCGAAGACGCGAGTGTGTGGCCGTGCGTGGTGATTCGCGGCGACGTGCACTGGATTCGAATTGGCGCGCGAACGAATATTCAGGATGGCTCGGTGCTGCACGTGATGCGCGACGAATATCCGCTGACGCTTGGCGACAACGTGACCGTCGGCCACGGCGTGATTTTGCATGGATGCACGATCGAGTCGCGCTGCTTGATCGGCATGGGCTCGATTATTTTGAATGGCGCGAAAATTGGCGCGGGCAGCATCATCGCCGCCGGGACGCTGGTGCCTGAGCGCACGATTGTGGCGCCGGGGAGCCTGTTTATGGGGCATCCCGGGAAATTTCGGCGGTCGTTGACGGTGGAAGATCAGGCGTCGATTGATGGATACGCCGAGCGGTATGTAGGTTACAAGGAGACGTACAAATCTGGCGGCGTGTAGAATTTTGGCGGTTGTAGGGGCGCTGCTTGCTGCGCCCTTTTTATTCGTAACGTCAAAACCGGGGCGCAGCAAGCAGCGCCCCTACGGACTCAGTGCCGATTGGGTCGCAATTAATTGATATGAAATTTCAAGCCATCAAGGGCACACGCGACATTCTGCCGCCGGATTCGGCGCTGTGGAATCGCGTCGAACAGACGGCGCGCGATGTTTTTGGCACATATGGCTACAGCGAGATTCGCACGCCGATTTTCGAGCAGACGGATCTGTTTGCGCGGTCAATCGGCGCCGAAACAGATGTCGTCGCGAAAGAGATGTACACGTTCGACGATCGCGATGGCGATACGGTGACGTTGAGGCCGGAGGCGACGGCGAGCGTTTGCCGCGCTTATATCGAGCATGGAATGCGCACGCTGCCGGGGAACGTGAAGCTCTACAATATTGGGCCGATGTTCCGGCGCGAGAGGCCGCAGAAGGGGCGCTATCGCCAGTTTTTTCAGATCGACGCGGAAGTGCTCGGGCAGTCGGATGCGCCTGCAATTGACGCCGAAGTGATCGAGATGCTGCTAGTGTTTTTCGAGCGTGTCGGATTGCGGGGCGCGACGCTTTCCGTGAATTCGATTGGCGACAAGAATTGCCGGCCGAAGTACGTCGAGTTGCTGCGCGAGGAATTGCGTAAAGTGAAAGACAAGCTCGGGCCGGACAGCCAGCGGCGAATCGAGACGAATCCGCTGCGCGTGCTCGATTCGAAGCTGTCGGAAGAGCAGGCAATCATCGAGACGCTGCCGCGCATCGCGGATCATCTTTGCGACGAATGCCGCGCGCATTTCGCGAAACTGCAAGCGGAGCTGAAACTGCGCGGGATCACGTACGAAATCAATTGGCGGCTCGTGCGCGGGCTCGACTATTACATGCGGACGACGTTTGAAATCGTCGCGCCGGGGCTCGGCTCGCAGAATGCGGTTTGCGGCGGCGGACGGTATGATGGACTCGTTGAGTTGCTTGGCGGCCCGCCGACAAAAGGCATTGGCTTCGCCATCGGTACGGATCGCCTGATTTTATCGCTGCAGGAAGCGGCGAAGGAAGCAGCGCCGGGAACGGCCCCGACGGGCGGCCTGGACGTTTTCATCGCGTGGATGGGCGAAAAATCCTACGCGCCGTCCGTGCGGCTTGCGCGGCAATTGCGCGACGCGGGATTCGCCGTCGAATTGCCGCCGGAAGAAATGAAATTCAAGAAATCGATCGGCTTGGCGGACAAGCTTGGCGCGAAATACGCGCTAATCATCGGCGAAGACGAAGTCGCATCGGGGCAGTATTCGCTGAAGCGGCTCGCCGATGGGCAGCAAACGAAGTATTCCTTGGCCGACCTGCTGGAACATTTGCATGCATCGCGAGGGACAACCTGACACGCCTATGCTCGATCAACTCGGAAATCTGAAGCGAACACATTACTGCGGCGAATTGCGCGCGGGCGACGCGGAGAAAGATGTCGTGCTGATGGGCTGGGTTCACCGGCGGCGCGATCTCGGCCAGCTGATCTTTATTGATTTGCGCGATCGCGAGGGCATCGCGCAGATTGTGTTCAACAAAGAGCAGCATCCGGCGGCCCATGCCAAGGCCGAAGAGTTGCGCAGCGAATACGTGGTGGCCGTGAAGGGCCGCGTGCTGAAGCGCGGGAAGCCGAATCCGGAAATCGCGACGGGCGAAGTCGAAATCGCGGCGAGCGAACTCTTGCTGCTCAACAATGCGAAGACGCCGCCGTTCGTTGTCGAAGACGAAGTGAACGCGAGCGAAGAGACGCGGCTGCGCTACCGCTATCTCGATCTGCGCCGGCCGAAACCGCACAAGAATCTCGCGCTGCGCCATCGCGTGATTCTCGAGATTCGCAAGGCGCTCGACGAAATCGGCTTCTATGAAGTGGAGACGCCGATGCTGACGCGCTCAACGCCTGAGGGCGCGCGCGATTATCTGGTGCCGAGCCGCGTCCATCATGGGCAATTTTACGCGCTGCCGCAGTCGCCGCAGATTTTCAAGCAAATCCTGATGATCTCCGGCCTCGACCGGTATTTTCAGATCGTGAAATGTTTCCGCGACGAAGATTTGCGCGCCGACCGCCAGCCGGAATTCACGCAACTCGATCTCGAAATGTCGTTTCCGCGGCAGCAGGATATTTTCGAGACAATCGAGCACGTGATGACGCGCGCGTGCGCGGTGATCGGCGTAAACGTGAACGGGCCGTTCCGGCATCTCGATTATCACGAAGCGCTGCGCCGCTACGGTTCGGACAAGCCCGATCTGCGATTCGGAATGGAATTGCAGAACGTGACGCCATTCTTCGAAGGCGCGCGCGAGACGCTGCACTTCGAGGGCAATGTGCAGGCCATCGTCGCGCCAGGCGGGGCGGCGTTATCGCGGAAGCAGCTCGACGAGCTTTCGGAGTACGCGAAATCGGCGGGCGCGAAGGCGGTGTACACGGCGAAAGTGACGGGGGAAGGCGTCACATCATCGCTCGAAAAAACCTTCGGCGCGGAAAAATTGAAAGAACTGGCCGCCTTTGTGGGAGCGAAGCCCGGCGACCTGATCGTTGCGGCGACGGCGAAGGAACAGATTCCGCACAGCGACACATCGCTCGGCGTGGCGGGGCAATTGCGGCTTCATCTTGGCGACAAACTGAATTTGATTGACCGCGCGCGCTGGGAATTTCTGTGGATCACCGGCTTCGCGCTGTTCGAATGGAGTGAATCGGACAAGCGCTGGGTGAGCGCGCAGCATCCGTTCACTGGAATTGTGGAAGAAGATCTCGACAAGCTCGAGACCGCGCCGTGGGAATGCCGCTCGAAGGGCTACGATTTGGTGCTGAATGGCGTCGAGCTTGGATCGGGAAGCATTCGAATTCACCGGCAGGATATTCAAGAACGAATGTTCAAGGCGCTGGGGCTCACGCCGGAGCAGCAGCGCCAGCGCTTCGGATTTTTTCTTGATGCGCTGACGTATGGAACGCCGCCGCATGGCGGAATCGCGCTGGGAATCGACCGCATGGTGATGCTGCTCGCGGGCGAGAAGTCGATCCGCGAAGTGGTCGCGTTTCCGAAGACAACTGCGGCGCAGGATTTGATGGCTGATTCGCCGAGTAAAGTTGATCCAGCGCAATTGGATGATTTAGGAATTCGGCTGAAGTGATTTTGTACAAGAGTTTCCTCAGGGACTGAGTAGTAGATGTGACCAGTGGGAGCTAAGAATGCACGGGCTACCGGCTGGAGTTCCGACGGCAGTTGGCGTCGCGGCAGCGATACTGGCGGTGCTGTGGTTCATGCGGCGGCTGAGCCTGCGCGGGCAGTTTGTCGCGCTCGTGGCCGTGAGCGTGTCTATCGGCGTCCTGCTTATGACGATCGTTCAAGTGCCGCGCTTTCCGGGCTGGCTGGCGGCATCGCTCGTCATCGTGGTATTCATCTTTATGCCGTTTGCCGTACGGCGCTTCATGCGCAGCCTTTCTCAGGAAGACGAAGACGAAATGAAAAAAGCGTCGCATGGGCCGATGCGATAAATGGAATTGATCTTGTTGGTAGGCACGCAGACATGGTGAACTGGACGAAATGAGCCGGATCCGCATCCTTCCTGAAAACGTCGCGAATAAGATCGCGGCTGGCGAAGTTGTTGAGCGGCCGGCATCCGCGGTGAAAGAGCTGCTCGAAAACGCGCTGGACGCGGACGCGCGCTCGATCAAAGTCGAAGTCGAATCCGGCGGTAAGCGGCTGATTCGCGTCACCGACGACGGCTGGGGAATGAATCACGACGACGCGCTGCTCGCCTTCGAACGCCACGCCACATCGAAACTTCGCACGGCGGACGATTTGCTCTCGATTGCCACTCTCGGATTTCGCGGCGAAGCGCTGCCATCGATTGCCGCCGTATCGAGGCTCGTGCTCGAAACGCGCGCTGCCCAGGATGAGCAGGGAACGCGCGTCGAATTTGCGGGCGGAAAGCTGATCAACGTCAAGCCGGCGGGGCTGCCCACGGGGACTTCCATCAGCGTCGGCGACATTTTTTATTCGGTGCCGGCGCGGCGAAAATTCTTGAAGTCGGACACGACGGAGCTAGGCCATATCGCATCGCTCGTGACGCATTACGCCCTCGCGCATCCCTGCCGGCATTTCATTCTCAAGACCCCCTCGCAAGAAATTCTAAATGCCACGCCGGTGGAGAAACTGGCGGAGCGCGTTTATCAAGTGTTCGGGAGGCAATCGCTCGACGAGTTGGTGGAAATTCCCGGGGCGGAAGGCCCGATGCGCGCGTCGATCACCGAGCAGGCGATGGAGCCGGGCGAGGAATCGGCGAAAATTCGCGTTACGGGCTTTGTGTCGCGGCCGGAAGTTCATCGCACGAATCGAAATGGCATCTACGTGTTCGTCAACCGGCGGCTGGTGCGCGACCGCCTGATCCTTCACGCGATCGGCGACGCGTATCGCAATATTATTCCGCCGGGCGTTTTTCCGGTGGTGCTGCTTTTCATCGAACTGCCGTATCCGGAAGTAGACGTCAACGTTCATCCGTCGAAAATTGAAGTGCGCTTCCGCCACGCGCAATTCGTTCACGATTTCACGCGCGACGCGGTGAAGCATGCGCTCTCGAACGCGCGATCGATTCCGGCATTCACAGCGGCGCGGGCTGCTGCCGCGGCGACGGGCGGAAATGGCGCGGAACAAAATTATTCGGTGGCGCCGGGCGAAGGCGCGGGAGGCAGCGCGGGGCCAGCGCCGATCGGACCGCCGCGCGCGATCATTCCGCCGATGCCGGATCTTGGCGGGCTTGCCGCGACGCCGGGTGCCTATTCGGACGGATTCGAATTGAGCGGCGAGCCGCAGCAGCCAATCGCTCAGCGGCTGCAATTTGGTTCGGAGAACGCGATCGAATTTCCGCTGGCGGCGGCTGCAGCCTATGCTGCGTCGAGCGCCTCCGGCGCAGCTGCTGCCGTGGCGCCGGCGCTCGAACGCGCCGAATCGCCGGGAGCGCTTCCGCGGCCGGAAGACATCGCGGATTTGAAGCCGCTCGGCCAGGTGAACAACAGTTTCATCGTCGCGGTGAATTCCGAAGGGCTCTGGATCATCGACCAGCACGTCGCGCACGAGCGAATTCTTTTCGAGCAGCATCTCCTGGCGCGGCGCGAAGGAGAACTTGGCGGGCAGCGGATGCTGGTGCCGATGATGGTCGAGCTGACGCCGCGGCAACTCGTGATTTTCGAACAGATCGGCGAAGAACTTCGCGCGAATGGATTCGAAGCCGAGCTGATGGGCCCGCGGACGGTGGCGATTCACGCGGCACCCGCGGGAATTACGGCCTCCGACGCGGAGAAATTGCTCGCGGAAATTTTGGACGGCATCGCGCACGAAAACCAGGCGATATCGATCGATACGCTACAATCGAAAATCGCGGCATCGACTTCGTGCCACGCGGCGATCAAGGTCAACACGCCGCTCGATCAAGTCAAAATGGAATGGCTGCTCGCGGAACTTTCGCGCACGAATTATCCGATGAGCTGCCCGCACGGGCGCCCGGTGGTGCTGCGCTATTCGATGCGCGAAATCGAGCGCGCTTTCAAGCGTATCTGACGTTTTCCGGCTTCATGCGAAAACTCGACGTTCCATGAAAAAACTCATCATCGCGATTGACGGCCCGGTCGGCTCGGGAAAGAGCACGGTCGCGCGGCGCGTGGCGGAAATGCTCGGCTACGTTTACGTGGACACGGGCGCGATGTACCGAGCGTTGGCGTTGAAGGCGCGGCCGAAGGGCAAGGCGCTCGACGCCGATGACGATCTCGCGCGCATGGCGGCTGATACGCACATCGATCTGCGAAATGAAAACGGCGCGCAAAGGATTTATCTCGACGGCGTGGACGTGACCGCCGCGATTCGCAGCCCGGAAGTTTCGCAAGCAGCGTCGAAAATTGCCGTGATTCCCGGCGTGCGGCGCGTGCTGGTGGCGGAGCAGCGGCGCGTGGGGCAGCTTGGCGGAGTGGTGATGGAGGGGCGCGACATCGGCACGATCGTCTTCCCCGACGCGGATTTGAAAATTTACCTCACGGCGTCGGCGGAAGTGCGCGCCGAGCGGCGTTGGCGCGAGCACCAGCAAAAAGGCGACGCGATCGACCTCGCGCGCACGATTGAAGAAGTGCGCGATCGCGACCGGCGCGACGTCGAGCGCGAAAATTCACCGCTCAAGCGCGCGGAAGATGCCGTGCTCGTGGACAGCACGGCGATGGAAGCTGAAGAAGTGGCGCGCCTCATCGTTCTTCTCGCCCAAGGAAAACAATCCAAGAATTAGCTGCAAGGTAGGCGAGCAAAAACCGGCCGGCCTTCCGGCCAGCCCTGCGAACATCGCACGAGAGCCGCGGTCGCTGTTCTGAGATGGCATCTGGCCTGCGCATCGGACGCCGCGCCGACCAGAAGTGTGATTTTTCGAAGGCCGGAGGAGAGCCCGGAAGTTTAGGAAGGGCCGCCAGACATCGAACCCAAGAATTCCGCGTTGCTCTTCGTCTTCACCAGCCGGCCGAGAAGAAGTTCCATCGCTTCGACGGTCGAGAGCGGGCTCAATACTTTTCGCAGCACCCACACGCGATTCAACTCATCGGGCGGCAATAGCAACTCGTCTTTTCTGGTGCCCGAGCGATTGATGTCAATCGTCGGGAAGACGCGCTTATCCACGAGCCGGCGATCGAGATTGATTTCCATGTTGCCGGTGCCCTTGAACTCTTCGAAAATTACGTCGTCCATGCGGCTGCCGGTGTCAATCAACGCGGTGGCGATGATGGTGAGCGAGCCGCCGTCTTCGATATTTCGCGCCGCGGCGAAGAAACGGCGCGGCCGCTGCAAAGCGTTGGCGTCAATACCGCCGGAGAGGACTTTGCCGGAAGGCGGCGTAACCGCGTTATAGGCGCGGCCAAGGCGCGTGAGCGAGTCGAGCAAAATCACGACATCGCGCTTGTGCTCCACAAGCCGCTTCGCCTTTTCAAGCACCATTTCGGCCACTTGAATGTGGCGTTGCGGCGGTTCATCAAACGTCGAGCTGATGACCTCGCCCTTCACTGTGCGCTGCATGTCCGTGACTTCTTCCGGGCGCTCGTCAATCAGCAGGACGATCAATGCAATTTCTGGATGGTTCGTGGTGACCGAGTTGGCGATGGACTGCAGCATCATGGTCTTGCCGGTGCGAGGCGGTGCCACGATCAATCCGCGCTGGCCCTTGCCGATGGGGCAAAGCATGTCGAGAACGCGGCCCGTGAGATTCTCTTTCGTCGTTTCGAGCTTGATTCGCTCCTGCGGATAGAGCGGTGTCAGATTGTCGAAAAAAATCTTGTTGCGCGCGACTTCCGGATCCTCGAAATTCACCGCTTCGACTTTGATCAGCGCAAAATAGCGCTCGCCGTCTTTCGGCGGACGAACCTGGCCGGAGACCGTATCGCCCGTGCGCAGGTCGAATTTGCGGATTTGCGAGGGCGAGACGTAAATATCGTCCGGGCCCGGCAGATAGTTGTACTCCGGCGCGCGTAGGAAGCCGAAGCCGTCCGGGAGGCATTCAAGGACGCCTTCCGAGAAGATCAAGCCGTTCATTTCGGTTTGCGCGCGGAGGATTTGAAAGATCAATTCCTGCTTGCGCATGCCGCTCGACCCGGGAATATTCAGCTCTTTGGCGATCTTCGCCAGGTCGGTAATGTTCTTATCTTTCAGTTCTGCAAGACTTACACTCATCGAGTTTTTTTCCTTCTTCACGCCTCAACATCCAGGCACAAATTAATTCCGATTGGACTCCGGGCAGGAGAACATTTTCACCAGCGGCTGCGTCCAGACTCCTAAACGGGTTCCCGTACAGACAGTGTGATTGCCTCGCCGCGACCGGATAATTTCAGCCGGCGCGAACGAGGAACCCCGAGGAATTTCAATTGGTCAACTTACTGTCTTGCGCCACATCGGCGCCAAATTCAGGCTCAACTTCAGCCACCGGCGTGTGACCCGCGATGGGCAAGGGTTGCTCCAAAGCCAACGCCAGCACTTCATCCATCATTTCGACGAATCGGATGGACATCTCCGATTGAATATCAGCCGGGATCTCTTCGAGATCTTTTTCATTGTCCTTCGGCAGAATCACGGTGCGGAGGCCGAGGCGGTGAGCCGCGAGAAGCTTTTCCTTCACGCCGCCGATGGGCAGCACTTTGCCGCGCAGCGTGATTTCACCGGTCATCGCCACATTGCAGCGGACCGGAATGTGCGTGAGCGCGCTGACAATCGCCGTGCAAATCGTGATTCCAGCCGACGGGCCATCCTTTGGAATGGCGCCTTCCGGCACGTGCATGTGAATATCGAGATGGCGGTAAAAATCCTTCGGCAAGCCGAAAAGATGGCTGCGAGCGCGGACGTAACTCATGGCCGCCTGCGCCGATTCCTGCATGACGTCGCCGAGCTTGCCCGTCAGCATCAGCCGGCCCTTGCCCTGCATCAGCGTCGCTTCGGTGGAGAGCACCTGGCCGCCGTATTCGGTCCATGCCAGGCCCACGGCGAGGCCGACTTCGCTCTTCTTCTCGGACCAGAAATCGCGGAACTTCATGACGCCGAGGAAGTCGCCGGCATTGGCGCTGGTCACTTCCACCTGCGTTTCTTTACCTTCGGAGACCACCTTGCGCGCGACCTTGCGGCACACATTCGCGATTTCGCGGTCCAGATTGCGGACGCCCGCTTCGTGCGTGTAATGGCGGATGATGTGCGTCACGCCTTCGTTCGTAAACTGCACGTTCTTATCGGTGAGGCCGGTGGCCGTGCGCTGCTTGGCGATCAGGAAACGCTTCGCGATTTCATGCTTTTCCTGCTCGGTGTAACCAGGAAGCCGCAGAACTTCCATGCGATCTTGCAGCGGCTGCGGAATCGTGTGCAGCACGTTGGCGGTGCAGATGAACATGACCTTCGAAAGGTCGTACTCGACGTCGAGATAATGATCGGTGAAGGCGTGGTTCAATTCCGGATCGAGCACTTCCATCAGCGCCGCCGAGGGATCGCCGCGAAAATCCATGGACATCTTGTCCACTTCGTCGAGGACGAACACGGGATTGGTGGTTCCGGCCTTGCGCATCATCTGGATGATCTGGCCAGGGAGCGCGCCGATATAGGTGCGGCGATGGCCGCGAATTTCGGCTTCATCGCGCACGCCGCCAAGCGAGACGCGGACGAACTTTCGTCCCGTGGCGCGGCCGATGGACATCGCGAGTGAAGTCTTGCCGACGCCTGGAGGCCCGAGGAAGCAGAGAATCGAGCCCTTCGGATTCTTCACGAGTTGGCGAACCGCGAGGAATTCGAGGATGCGGTCTTTGATTTTTTCGAGTCCGTAATGGTCTTCGGAGAGGATCTTCTCGGCGGCCTTGATGTCGCGCAGCTCGCGCGATCTTTTCTTCCACGGCACGGCGAGCATCCAATCGAGATAATTGCGGGAAACGGTCGACTCCGCGGACATCGGCGGCATCATTTCAAGCCGCTTCAGTTCCTGCATGGCCTTTTCCTGCACTTCGGCGGGCATGCCGGAAGTCTCGATCTTCTTCTTGAGCTGATCGATTTCACTCGCTTCGCCGCGGCCGAGTTCCTTCTGGATGGCCTTCAATTTCTCGTTGAGGTAATACTCTTTTTGCGCGCGCTCCATCTGGCGCTTCACGCGCGTGTTGATCGTGCGATCCACGTTCAACTTTTCAATTTCTACTTCGAGAATGTCGCCGATGCGGTTCAGGCGCTCGAGCGGGTCGAAGAGCTCAAGAAGTTCCTGCTTTTCTTCGACGGGAATCTGCAAATTGGCGGCGATAGCGTCGGAAAGCTTGTTCGCATCTTCGACGCGCACGGCGGCGATCATCGTGTCGTAGTTCAGGCTCTGCGAGAGCTTGACGTACTGTTCAAACAGGCCGGTGACGCGCGTCGAGACTTCCTGTAGCTGCGGCGAGGGATCGGATTTGACCGGAATCACGCGAATCGACGCGCGGAAGAATCCTTCGTCGCTCGTTACCTGAACGATCTTGGCGCGCTCGGCGCCTTCCACCAGAACTTTGATGTTGCCGTCGGGCAGCTTCACGCTCTGCACGATATTGGCGAGCGTTCCTACCTGGTAGATTTCTTCCGGCTTCGGATCGTCCACCGAGGCGTCGTGCTGCGTCGCGAGAAAAATCTTCTTTTCGCCGGCTAGCGCTTCTTCCAGCGCCCTCACGGACGCCTCCCGCCCGACGATGAATGGCGTCATCATCTGCGGGAAGATCACCATATCGCGCACCGGCATCATGGGCACGCGCTTTACGTCGATTTTTTCGCGGTTGAACATGAGGTCCCTTGGTCCCAAAAGCTATCCGGCTTTCTCGAGCAGGCTCCAATTGATTTCGCGGCTCTTTACCATTTCTGCGGTGATTACGAAGTCGCGCAGTTTCCGCTGGGCTGGGAGGTGGTACATCATCTCGAGCATCAAATCTTCCAAAATCATGCGCAGGCCGCGCGCGCCTACTTTGCGCTGAAGTGCGAGGTCGGCGACGGTCTCGAGCGCGTCGTCGCTGAAACGCAGCCGGACGTTTTCGAATTCAAAGAGGCGCTGATATTGCCGCACGAGCGCGTTCTTCGGTTCGGTGAGGATGCGCATCAGCGCGGGCTTGTCGAGATCCGCAAGCACGCCGCAAACAGGCAGGCGCCCGACAAATTCCGGTATGAGCCCGTAGCGAATCAAATCCGTTGGCTGCACCTGTTCGAGCAACTCGATATTGCGGCGATTCGGCGTGGACGGTTGCGCGTCCGCATTGAATCCCACCGATTTCTGCCCGATGCGCCGCTCGATAATCTTTTCCAAGCCGACGAAAGCGCCACCGCAAATGAAAAGAATGCTCGTCGTATCCACCGGCGTAAATTCCTGGTGCGGATGCTTGCGGCCGCCCTGCGGAGGAACGTTGGCGATCGTGCCTTCGAGAATCTTCAGCAAAGCCTGCTGGACGCCCTCGCCCGAAACGTCGCGGGTGATCGAAGGGTTCTCGTCCTTCTTCGAAATCTTGTCGATTTCGTCGATATAGATGATGCCCTGCTGGGCGCGCTGCACGTCGCCATCGGCGGCTTGCAGGAGCTTCAAGATAATGTTTTCGACGTCCTCGCCTACGTAGCCCGCTTCGGTGAGTGTCGTCGCGTCCACAATCGCGAAGGGAACCTCGAGCATCCGCGAAAGCGTCTGCGCCAGAAGCGTCTTGCCCGTGCCGGTCGGGCCGATCAGCAAAATATTCGATTTCGTCAGCTCAACGTCGCTCGGCTGGCGATTCAGGAAGATCCGCTTATAGTGGTTATAAACGGCTACCGCGAGCTTCTTCTTGGTCTTTTCCTGGCCGATCACGTATCCGTCGAGGAAGGTCTTGATCTCGGGCGGGCGCGGCAGCCGGCGATTCGCCGGGCTTGCTTGTTCGCGCTTCTCGTCCTCGAGAATCTGCTGGCAAACTCCGACGCACTCGTTGCAGATATAGGAGCGCGTGTACTCCGATGGAGAACTGATGAGCTTCTCCACCTGCTCCTGCGACTTATGGCAAAAAGAACAACGCAACGGTTCATCTGGAGTGAATCGCTTCACTAAGCCTGACCCCCCAATAAGGAACCCACACCCGGTGTGAAACTGGAACCCATTGTACGACTCGGCAGGACTGACGGAAGGATTTTCATCGGGCTCGCTACTTACCCTTTGGAACGCTGTCAGCGGTGCTTCGCGATAATTTCATCGACGATGCCGTATTCCTTCGCCTGTTGTGCCGTCATGATGAAGTCCCGTTCAACGTCCTTCTCAAGCTTCGCAACGGTCTGCCCTGTATGATGCGCCAAAAGCTTGTTGAGCGACTCGCGCGTGCGAATGATTTCTTTGGCGTGGATATCAATGTCCGTGGCTTGCCCCGAGAGGCCCGACATCCACGGCTGGTGGATGAGGACGCGCGAGTTCGGCAGCGCGTAACGCTTCTT
Organism: uncultured Acidobacteriota bacterium; assembly: GCA_963803835.1. Taxonomy (GTDB): domain Bacteria; phylum Acidobacteriota; class Terriglobia; order Acidiferrales; family UBA7541; genus Palsa-147. The sequence continues at coordinate 120,873 of CAWDOI010000007.1, forward strand.
CGGTGCACCAGATGCGAGTAGCACGGCCGCGATCGAGGCCGCCTGGCCGACACAATATGTCACTACGTCGGGCTTAACAAACTGCATCGTGTCGTAAATCGCCATTCCCGCCGAAATCGAGCCGCCCGGCGAGTTGATGTACACCGAGATGTCTTTCTCGGGGTCTTCAGACGCCAGGAAAAGTAGCTGGGCCGTCACGAGATTCGCCACGTGATCGTCAATCGGCGTCCCAATAAAAATGATGTGGTCTTTCAGCAGGCGGGAATAGATGTCGTACGCCCGCTCGCCGCGGTTCGTCTGTTCGACGACCATCGGCACAAGAGTTGTCGCTCGCGGATTCGCGTCGTCCATATGTCTCATCGGGAAATATGTGCTGCGCTGAGGAGCCCGATCCAGAAGCTATTTCTCACTTTTCGCTATCGTCTGAATTCGGGACTGTCGGTAGAGCCAGTCGATTGTTTTGTCGCTGCGCAACTTCGATTTCATCCTATCGAGGGCTCCCTGCTTTGTCAAGCGCGCCCGGAGGGCTGCGGCAGATTCGCCACTGTGCCCGGCAAGATGTTCGATCTCTTTTTCGACGTCTTCGTCGGTCGCGTCGATGTTCTCAGCGGTCGCGATGCGGTCGATGATCAGCTCGGCTCGGACGTCATCTATCGAGCGGTCGCGCTGTTGCCGCCGCAGCGAAACCCAATCGACATTCACGGCTCGGGGATCAACGCCCTGCGCGGCAAGCGACCTCACCACCCGCTCCAGCCGCGAGTCCATCTGATGCTCGATGAGCGTCTCGGGAACCGGGAAATCATGCCTCTTGATCAAGGCTTCGATGATTTTCTCGTCGGCTTGCTGCTTCTGTTGTTGCTCCCGCGCCGCGTCGAGCCGCTCGCGGATTTTCGCGCGCAGATCCGCCACCGTCGCGGCGCCGCCAAATTCAGCCGAAATGTCCTTCGCGAATTCGTCGTTCAACTCCGGCAGCTTCTTTTCCTTGATGCCCAGAACTTCCACGGAATAGTTGTACGTCTTTCCGACGAGCTTTGGATCCGGGTAGTCATCGGGATATTTCGCTTCGAATGCCTTCGTTTCGCCGGCGTTTGCGCCCCGGAGATTCTGGGTGAAACTTTCGAGAGTTTCTTCCGCGCCGATGTGGCAAAGGATGTTGTCGGCCTGGATGGGATCGCCGCCGCCGGCGGGCGTGCCGATGAGCTTCAGTTGCGCGTAATCGCCGTCCCGAATCGCGCGGCCTTCCACTGGCGCGTAGGTGGCGGCGCGCTCGCGCAGCTCTTCGATCGCTTTGTCCACTTGCGCGTCGCCGATTTCAATCTCTGCCACCTCGACTTCGAGGCCCTTGTAATCGGCCAGCTGGAATTCGGGCAATACTTCGAACGTCGCGCGGAACTTTACCGGGCCATCGCTGGCGAAATCGACCTTATCCACTTCCGGCCGGTTGACCGGAATCATTTTCTTTTCCTGCAACGCTTGCGAAAGGAACTCGGGCACCAGCGATTCGAGGACTTCGCCCTTGATGTCGTCGGCGAAGCGGCGCTGGATCAGCGTCACCGGGGCCTTGCCGGGGCGAAATCCGGGAATTCGCGCCACTTTAGCCAGATCGCGCGCGATTTTGTCCGCCGCCTTCTTCACATTTTCAGCGGGAATTTCGAGTTCGAGTTCGCGCTTGCAAGTTGCTTCGGTCGCTTCAGTCATGGAGTCTTCTGCTTGCGAGATTGTATGTCAGGTCAAATTCTGCGATTCGCCGATTCACAGTTGCAGTGCTAAAAGGCAGGAAATCGCGGCCATCCACTTTACATCCGGAAAACTCAGTATAGCAGAGCGTCGTTAGCCGTCAACTCAGTCAAATTAAGGCCTGACCGGCACTTTAGCCGGTGTATCGCCGATTCTGAGAGACAATAGGATTCATGTTATCGTCCGAGGCTTGAAAGCGGAAATCCCGACAAGCACGCGGGCTGCACGACAGCCCAAGTTGACCGCTGGGCTGTGGAACGGCTATCGAGTGGGACGAACACTGGGATCGACAGGTGTGGCATTAGGACGTCTTATCCTAACCTTGTGCGCCTTGGGTACTGTGCTAACCGGTGTCGGTCTCGCCACCTGCACATTACTAATCGTGTTTGCGAAACTTTCTGATTTCCTTCAGGCGCCGCTAGGCGTGAAAAATACACATCTGAGCGGATTGCCCGCTCTTGCACAACTACTCTGGTGGCCACTTATGGTCATACTAACTTTGTTCATCCTGGCAACCGCGGGGCTCCTGCGCTGCCACAGTGTCACTGGAAACGATAAAAAATAGAACACCCTTGATAATCTGCTCTATGTATTTCGCTGAGGCTCCACGTTTCGATATCGAAACGATGAAGAGCCGACGATGAGTGGGTCGGGTCATTTGAAGTTCGTAAGTACGCAAATGTATTGCGGAGGACATTGAGATGGTCGAACTGGACGGGTTGGAACCCATAGAGGAGGCGCACGAATTTGAAGTGGATCTGACTTGCTTGGTTGTTGCAAATCACAAGCTCACCATTGAAGGAATCGAGCGCGATGAGGACGAGGAGTCGGAAAAGCTTAGCGGCATCTTGCCCGGCGAACTTGAAGACTCAGAGCAAAGGCGACTCCACTATTTCTACGAAGACTTGAGAAAATCCGCGAACAATTTGGCCGCCGTCGCGTTAGTTACACGTATACAACACTGGATCGGCAGATTCGTCAGAGAAATCCGGGCCAATCTCGATGAGTTAGGGCTTGTCAAATCGATTGATTTGCTCAACGCCGAATTTCGGGAATGTGGCCCTGTTCCTGTCAGGTTTTTCCGGGACTTGGTTACACTCAGAGACTCAGTAATTCACGGCGACTCAAGGGCTAAGTGGAATTATCGCAAAGCTCAAAGGTGCGTGGCTGATACATACGTGAATTGCTCGCTTGGCACCGCCGAAATCAGCGATTCACAGTTAACGGCTGCGATCACGAACGCTATAGAACAGGTGAAATGGTACGACGAGAAGCTGCAAGCGAGAAAGACGCCGAGGTCGTAATGGTCGCGAGGCCTTCAAGCCCCGGCAGTTCTGATTGGACGCGGACCCGCCAGCAGAAAGGGCTTCGCGGTTCCGATCGGAAAGCCCTTCAACTATGACGTGCGACTTGGCAGGGTCGGTGGGGATACAGCTGACGTCCAGCAGCCATAACGGGCCGCTGATCTACCACCGAAATGCACCGAGGGGGTGGGTGAACGGCCACCCGAATTTCCGCGCTGGCCAGATTTGCTCGCCGGTGCTCGGCTAACGAAATGACGCGGGGAACCGTCTCCGATCCCCCGCCGAGTTGAGCTGTAGTTACTCCTGAGGCGCTTTTTCCTTGTTCTTGGCGGCTTGCTTCTTCATTGCTTCCGCCGTCCATGGCGGGACGACGCCGTTCACGCGGGCGTACGCAATCGATTGCCCGAGATGTTCGTGATCGTGATCCGCGATGAGGTAGATAACGTCACCCTTATTTGCGTCCGGGCCAAACTGTTTCATGGCGGCTTGAATATCCGCGTTCGTCATCTTGTCAATGAACGTTCGCGCGTATTCGAACGACGTGTTCATCTGCTCGACGATCTTGGCCTTCTCCGTAGTCGACTTCTCGAAATCCTTCGTCGTGAAATCAACCGCCGGCGTTCCGCCCAGCAGCTTGATGAAACCGTAGTTCGCTTGCGTCACGTGGAGATAGACTTCGCCAATCGATCGCACGCCTTCCGCAGGCCGCCACCCGTATTTTTCCTGCGGCACCGCTCCGGCGAGCGACGTGAACTTCTTCTGCAAATCCTGGAGATCAACGAGTACCTGTCCCTTGATGTCGTAAATCGACGGGGTTTTGTCGGCGGCCTTCTCGTCCTGCTGCCCGGCGAATGCTCTCCCCGCGAATCCCACCACGAGCCCCAGCGCGAGTACAGCGACCCAAATCCTCTTCATCATCGATAATTCTCCTTTGCGAGTGCGTACGCTGATCGGTTTCGGTAGAGCGCCCGCACGCCTCTTCCTTCGAATGTCAGGACCACCCGAGCTTACTCCTGCCACGCTTAGACGCACCGCCGGGCAAATCTCTTCGCCTGATGAATGCGAATTATTGGCTGCGGAATGAATCGCGCGGGAAGGGCAAACCGGCTATTTATGTGCGGAAGGAATACTGGTGGCGATCGCGAACACCGGACTGACCGTTCGAGATTCATTGCGCCGAAGCGGCCACGGCGCTTCCGCGTATCCGATAGCATATTCCGCGGCGCGATTCGTCCCGGAGAACCACATGCGCACATTGCCGTCTTCGAGCAGAACGGTCGGTGCGGCGTCGCCGGTCTCGTCGAAACCTCCGGCGGTCGGCGACACGATCGGTTTCGGATCGATGTCCCATGCGCTGGTGAGAGATGCTGCGCGAGCGACGCCGATCACATGATTCGTGCCGCTCACTCCCGTGAAGAACAAATAGAGGTAGCCGTCGGGGCCGAGAAGAATGGCCGGCTCCGCGACGCTATCGCGCATCCATTCGGGCGGCGCAGTTGGCGACAATAGCGGCTGCGCGGATTTCGTCCAGTGAATTCCGTCGGGCGAAGTGGTGGAAAGGATGCGCACGCCGGGCGTGCCGGGGCAATCGTTGTAGCAATGCCCCGCGTAAACCATCAAGTAGCCGCTCTGATACGGAATGATATCGGGGCTATAGATGGCGTCCGCGTCGAAACTTTCCGGAGTGGGCGTTAGAATCGGTTCCGATTGAACGCGAGTAAACGTCACGCCGTCCTGCGACGTGGCGAGTCCGAGAGACGCAGGCAAACCCTTCGCGGGTTCGCCGGGAGTCATGCCGTCACGATAGCCGGAATAATAAAGGTAGTAGCCGTTCTGAGTTTTCATCAGAAACGGCGTTTCGAGATTCTCGTCCCACGCGCCTGCGCGTCCGCGCAAGATTTCACCGTGAGTGATGGCGCCATCGGCAGAATTCGGAACGGCTGTCCACTTCATGGAGTCAGGAGATGTGGCGAGAGAAATGCCCACATGCGGCCCGGCTGGATTGGTGAAATCCACGCTCGTGTACATGAGTCGGAAAACGAATTCATCGGCGATCACCGACGGATCGGAAACGATCCGCGAAGTGCCGGAATAGACGGCCGCAGAACTCTTGGTCCACGGCGACCAGCCCGCTCCGGTATCGAGTGCGCCCGCAATCTTGCGCGCCTCGCCGCAACCAGCGAGTAATGCGGACGCTACAATAACAATGTAGAACCTCTTCATTTAGGCCGAGATTCGATCCTTCTAGGAATCGGCGACGGGGGACTGGGGCATCGCGGACACAGCACCATGGTCAACGAGTTATTACAATCGGGCAAGCGAAATTATGTAAAGTTTCTGTAATCGCTGCATCCAAAGAATTTAACAATTCGTCGCCTCCGTAGCTTCCTCACTCGCAACCCGCACCAAATCGTCCCCGACGAAAGTAGGGAAACATTCGCCAACTTTTACAGCTTTCACGGGATACCTAGAAATCCTCGCAGCGTTTAACGTAAATGAAGTAGCGAATCTCATGGAGGGGACACTTGACGAGGAAAAAGAAATAGATCAAGAGCTAACTCAGCTCGCCGAGGGCATCAACGTCGAAGCTATCGGCGGCCAGAACAACAATAACGACAAACTCAAACCGCGCTTGGCCGGTCGAGGATCTGTGAAAGCGGCTCGCGCATAGCTTTTTGGCACTCAGGATCGAGTTACTGGTGGTGGCAGTACAGCAAACTTCATTTTACAAAAAGGAGAAACAACATGGCCGGAGAAGGAACGAAACAGGAACGCGAGAATCCGAATCCAAATCTAAATCAGAATCCGAATCAGAGCCCGGAGCGCGGGCAACATCCGGGCACTGAAGAGGATCCGAGCAAGAAGCGAAACCGACCCGATCAGTACAACGAACATCAGGGCGGCGGTATGCCTCCCACGGAGCAGGCTGGCAAGCGCGAAGGTCAGACCGGGCATGAAGACCCCAAGACCGGAATGCCGCAGGGTGGCCATGATCGCGGCGAAGGTCGTCAGGATAATGGCGGCCAGCAGCGCGATCGCAACAAGTCCAACGAGCCGGATGAACGCGGTGTGAAGCAGGGCCAAAAGCACTAGCGACCGTCGGGCGAACTTCTATTCGCGAATCGCCCGAGTGCATTTCGCAGGCGGCCAAAAGGGGAGGACATCCTCATCCCTTTTGGCCGTTATTCACTTCCCCACGAAATTCGACGCCGTCGGAATTGTTTCAGACGTGATACGGGGAGCCCATCTCGTCCTAGTTTCCGCGATATTCATCCTCGCCAAGCTGGCGTCCGTAGGGTCCGTCGGCAGACGAACCGGCATTTCACGAATTTGGCATTCGCGCCCGAGCAGCAAGGAGCTCGGGCGGCCAGCCCTACGAAACTCAAAGCCAAAAACAAGATGCGCTTTCGTGCTGCCGGCATTTTGCCGCCGATTTTGTACCCCACCGCCGCGAGAATTGATTCGCAGTGCTTAGGTCGGCCGCCGGGGCGATCCAGTTACCCGGTCCATGAACCTGTTGTCGCAGACCGAGCACCGATAAGGGCTAAGTCCAACTAGCCGGAATATCGTGCTTTCGAGAAGGCCTTTGCGGGGAGCGCGCCGCAGCTTTTCACCGCGGCACAGAGGACACACATGCACTCGCGTTTGCACTTTCGTCCACCACAAGCTCGTAAAAGCCATAGTCGTCCTGAATTGTAGGCGCAGAATCAACCGCGTTCGAGGTGGGGACTGCTTTCGAACGCCGCCCTTAATTTTGACTAATCTCGCGGGCTGATTGGCTGTCCCGCAGCCGGATTATACGAAATCTCGAGTCCTCGTACAAATCCCGTCGACTTGCCGAAAGAATTAGGGGACAGCCGCTGAAAAAGCCCGTATTCATTGGACTCTTCGAGTTTAATCTGCGGAAGAAGGGACTCGAACCCCTACGGCCTTTCGGCCACCAGCTCCTAAGGCTGGCGCGTCTGCCAATTCCGCCACTTCCGCACGGAACGTCAATAAGCCCATTTTATGCCATCGCGCGAATCGTTTGCGGATTTTCTGTCTGAACTGCGAATCGATTATGGATGTTCGTAGGACTGGCCGGCAGGCCTGCGGGGTTTACGTGAAAATCTCGATAGGGGCGAGCGGCTAAAAACCGGTCGGTCTTCCGACCGACCCTACATTTGCTGTGCGCGTATTTGGCGCTGCCTGGGCAACGGAGCCGCTGGGCTTCCACGCCGCGCTATTTTCCATACTTGGCGTAGAACCCGTTCATGAAAAGCTCGCTCGGATCGTACTGCCGTTTCATATCGAAAAATTCTTCAATATTCGGATAGCCGGCTGCGAGTTCGGATTTGTCGTAATAGAGGACGTACGGCAAATAGAACGTTCCGCCCTCGGTGATCGCGAGATCGATCAATTCACGCGTCATTTCGCCCGTCGCCGACTGTCCCGTGAGCGAACTCTTAACATTAATATAGAGCACGACGGCGAAGTAATCGCGCCGCGCGTAGTTCAGGAACGAGTCGCCATTCGGCGCGATGTATCTCACGGTCGCGTTGAGCAGGTCCACGTGGCGCCGCAGAAGGACGGCGCGTAACTCGTCAATGAACGGCACGAATTTATCCGGCGGAATGAAATATTCCTGCAGGATGTCCGAATCGCTCGATGAGTAGTATTGAATGCGTTCCACCGGCGTGCGGAAAATATTATTCCGCGTGCGGACGGCGCCGGGCTGCGGATATTCGTGGCGAATTTGCAAGCGCCAGCGCAGCGTCTTGCCCCAATCGAAGCGCCGCGACAAATCGAAAAAGAAGCGGTCGCGGTATACGTTGATTTCATTCTGCAGCGGATCGGTGCGGCCCGTGTCCCCGTCGCGCGTATACGCCACGCCAACCATATCGCGCAGCAGCGTTTTCGGATCGATTGAGAGATCGGCTTCGCCGAGATCGATATCGGGATTCGGCAGAATCTTGTTCAGAAAATAATCTGGGAATTCGTGGTAATCAATCTGGAAAACAGTCGCTTTGTACGCGTTGTTCGCCGCCACGTGCAGCGTCGCGTCGAGAATCACGCCGAATAGTCCGTAGCCTCCGAGAACCACTCGAAACAATTCAGGATTTTCCGTCCGGCTGCAATTGCGCACCGCGCCGTCGGCCGTCAAAATGCGAAACGACTCGACCGTGCTCGCGAGCGGGCCGTCGCGCAAATCCCATCCATGCGCGTTCACGCTCATCGACCCGCCCACCGTGAAAAGATTTGGGCCTTGCATGACGCTGACGGCGAGGCCTTCCGGATTCAAATATTCTTGCAGGTCGCGCCACGTGATTCCGCTCTGCACCCTAACGAGCTTCTTTGGCATGTCGAGCGAGAGCACGCGATTGTAATGAAGCATGTCCACCACGAGCGCGTCCGGATGCATCGACTGGCCGCCCATGCTGTGCCGCGCACCGGCAATCGCGATCTTGAGCCCATCTTCTTTTGCCGAACGGACGGCTGCACGAATCTCGTCTTCGGTGAGCGGGCTGACGACTTCGCTGATCACCGTATGATTCAATCCACTCGCATCGTTGACTTCGTTTGCGGGAAGCGCCGGCGCCGGAAAATGATAAAAGAGGATCGCAACAACGCCGGCGAATAGCAGCAGCACGGCGGCGGACACAAGAACGAAAATCTTAAGTTTGCCCATGCAATTTAACGATGATGCGGCTTCACAGCTTGGCGCGCGGTTCGAGAAAGTGCTTGGTCATCACCACCGTGCCTAACACCTGCGTCCACTCGGAGACGATGTTGCCCACCACCTGTCCCCATTTCGCGTTGGGATCGACGCGAAGGTAAAGCGCAACCCACGCGGCGCCGGTGACGAGGAGAAAAATGGTGAGCCCATGATTGCGAAGAAAATCGAGCACCGGCGGCAATTCTTCTTTGGCGGGGCGCCGGCTTTCCTTTGAATGCACCTCGTACAAATATTTTGTCGCGAAGACGGTGACGACTACACCCGACCAATCCGCGATCGCATTGCCGAAGAACGAACCGAGGTGCGTGCTCGGATCCGATTTCACGTAGAGACACAGCCAAAGCGTCAGAATTGCGATCGACGCGATGCTGAGGGAATGGCGATGCAGGAAGCTGCGCTGGTTCGTGACACTAGTCATCCGCTAACCTCCAGCAGCCAGGAATTTGCACATTCAGATCGGCGCGCGCTCAAGCGAGCCAATGAAAATACATTGTAGAGATGCATTTTCAAACACTACAAAGTACGCTTCAAATCGCCTCCGAGCTAACTCCTTTTGTTTCAGGAAGGGCTAGGGGGAGAAATGCGTTCGTCAAAATCTCGGTTCCCGAATTTAGCGGCATTCTACCGGATTGCCGGCGCTGTACCAATTCGGCTTGCCGGGGCATCGAGCTTCTGATAGATTACGCGGCCAATTGAGCAATTCGCGGCCCGGAGGTGAGTCCATGGCGTTTTGTGCAAAGTGTGGTGCGGAAGTGGCTCCAAGTGCGGGGTTTTGCGCAAAGTGCGGCGCACCGCAGGCGGCGGCTGCAGCAGCACCAGATCCTGCGCCGGCGCCTTCACCTGTAGTATCATCCGCACCCATGGCAAGCGGAGAGACAGGTTTGGCTGAAAACATCGCAGGGCTACTCTGCTATGTGCTCGGATGGGTCACCGGACTCATCTTTTTCTTTACCGATAAGCGGCCGTTCGTGCGATTCCATGCGGCGCAATCCATCGTTGTCTTCGGCGGCCTCCACATTATCCTCATCCTACTCGGCCACTTCGTTGGCTTCGGATTTTTCGGCGGGTTCGGCTGGGGCGGCAGTTGGGGATTGTTTGTGCTGCTATACCAGCTGATCAATCTCGTCGCGTTCATACTGTGGATTTTGCTGATGGTAAAAGCGGCGCAGCACGAAAAGTTCCGCGTTCCAATCGCCGCGGAATTCGCCGATCAACTCGCCGGCAAATAGTTCTTCCTGCATTCGAGTCGCGCGGCATCGCAGGATTCATGCGTGCACGCGCTCGTCCCTCGCTTCCTGATCCGCGTCGCCACCGATTCTCCAGCCGCGGCTTGTGAGGCATCCGGCGTGCGCGATACAATTGTTCTTTCGACATTATAGCCACGCCATCCGAGGAGGCATTCCGTCCATGACCGCATCCGCAACGATCGCGCCGCGCGGCGAATTCAAGAACGAGCCATTCATAGATTTCACGGCTCCCGCGAATCGCAAACAGATGGAAGGAGCCCTTGCCCACGTGAAGAGCCAGTTCGGCAAGGAATATCCGCTTGTCATCGGCGGCGAAAAAATCATAACGAAAGAAAAAATTCAGTCCACGAATCCGTCGCGCCCTAGCGAAGTCATCGGAATTTTTCAGAAGGCCACGGTCGAAATGGCCAATCAAGCGGTGGAAGCCGCCGCGCGGGCATTCGAAAGCTGGAAGCGAGTGCCCGCGGAAGAGCGCGTGGCATGCGCTTATCGCACTGCGGAAATTCTGCGCAAGCGGCGGTTCGAGCTCGATGCCTGGCTCGTCTACGAAATCGGGAAGACGTGGCCCGAAGCCGACGCTGACATCGCCGAACTGATTGATTTCTGCGAATACTACGGTCGCGAAGCGGAAAGACTTGCGACGCCGCAACCGCTCACACCGATGCGCGGCGAGAAAAATTACATGCGCTACATTCCGCTCGGCGTCGGCGTAGTGATTCCGCCATGGAATTTCGCAGCGGCGATCATGGGCGGAATGACGCTCGCCGCCGTCGTGACGGGAAATTCGGTCGTCCTAAAACCGTCGAGCGATTCGCCGGCGATCGCCGCGATTTTCGTGGACATCCTCTACGAAGCGGGCGTGCCGCGCGACGTCGTGAGTTTCTTTACTGGGCCGGGCGGAACCGCGGGCGAAGCGCTTGTCACCAATCCGAAGACGCGCTTCATTGCGTTTACCGGCTCGAAAGAAGCGGGGCTCCGAATCAGCGAGCATGCCGCCAAGGCGCAGCCGGGACAAATCTGGATCAAGCGCACGATTCTTGAAATGGGCGGCAAGGACGCAATCATCGTGGACGAAGAAGCCGATCTCGATGCCGCCGTCGAAGGGGTTGCGCTGTCTGCATTCGGATACCAGGGGCAGAAATGCTCGGCGTGCTCGCGCGCGATTGTCTCCGAAAAAATCTACGACAAATTTCTCGAGAAGCTCATCCCGCGCGTGCGGCAAATGAAAGTCGGGGCGCCCGAAAATCCGGAGAACTATATGGGACCGGTGATCAACAAGGCGTCCATGAAATCAATTCTCGACTACATCGAAACCGGCAAGAAAGAAGGCCGGCTCGTCACCGGAGGCAAGCAAGCGGGAACCGAAGGATATTTCATCGAGCCGACCGTGATCGCGGACGTTCCGCCGAAAGCGCGAATTTTCCAGGAAGAAATTTTCGGACCGGTTCTCGCCGTGACGAAGGCCAAAGACTTCGATGACGCGCTAGCAATGGCCAACGATACAGAATTCGGCCTGACCGGTGCAATTTATTCGAAGAATCCAAAGAAAATCGAGCGCGCTGCCGAAGAATTCCACGTCGGAAACCTCTACTTCAATCGCAAGTGCACCGGGGCGATGGTAGGCGCGCACCCCTTCGGCGGATTCAATATGTCGGGAACGGATTCGAAATCCGGCGGGCAGGATTATTTGCTGCTATTCGTGCAGGCAAAAACAATCTCCGAAAAAGTTTCGTAACTTCGCCGGCGGGCAAAGAGAATCGCTGTCATTCCGAGTCCGCCACGGCGGACGAGGAATCCCTCTTGGATTGCCCCGCTGCCGACCCTCGGCGCTCACCGCTCAAGCAGTGGGTGTCATTCCGAGGCCGACCCGACGAGGGTCGGCAGAGGAATCTGCGGTTTCCCCCCTCGTCGTGCCATGACCGTCATTCTACGGCAC
>CAWDOI010000008.1:0-18458 GCA_963803835.1 uncultured Acidobacteriota bacterium
ATGCCGCGCCCAACGGCAAGTCAACGCGACGCGGATCACAATTCTTTCGCCGTGACTCGCACAGGTTTAATGCAGCGGCAGAATGTGAGCGGCGTCGGAGTCGGGCAGGCGCGTAGGCACTGCTCTTACCGAGGCGAATTTACTTTTTTACGACGCTTAGCGTCACGCTGGATGGGTACTGGCGCGAGTGATGGACTTCGTTGTGCGCCACTACGACCTGTGACTCGCTAATGTTATCGCCGCCCGTGTTCAAATTGCGGTCGAAGCGCGGGAAGTTGCTGCTGGTAATTTCGATTCGCAACTCGTGGCCGGGCGCGAAGTACGTGCTGGTTTGCATGGGCTGGAACGTGACTTTGTAGATTTTGTCTTTCTCCATCCAGACGGGCGGCTTGTCATATCCTTCGCGGTAGCGCATGCGCTGAATATTTTCTTCGATGTTGTAGGCAGTGCCGTCAGGCAATACGTCGATCAGCTTCACGGTAAAGTCCGTGTCTTTCGAGTCGCCCGAAACATAGAGTGTCACGTCAATCGAACCACTGACCTCGACGCCTTCTTTCAGCGGCTGCGTGCTGTAAACAAGAATGTCGCCTCGGGCTTCTTCGGAACGCTGGTCGAGAGCGCCCGCCTTGTATTCCGCGCCCATGCAGCAGAAGCCTCCGCCGTGTGTGGGGACGGGATTCATGGGATCGTAGACAAATTTGTCGGCGGTGTCTTTCGCGTTGGGTGACGCGATTAGTACGCCGTCGCCATTCAGGGTGTTGGCGCGGCCGGCGCTGTCGAGAAAATAGGTAACCGCCTTCGCATTCTCTGGCGGCCACACGTCGGACGACTGCCACTTGTTGCTGCCCATGGTGTAGTAGCGGACCTTCGGCGTCTTGGCTAGCTCGCCGTTGTCTTCGCCCTTGAGGAAGTGGTCGAACCAGCCGTAGGTGAAGGCGTCGTAATCGAGGCGAGCGTCGCCCATATCGCGTTCGCCGACGATGGTGTGCTCGGCGGCTCGCTTGTAGCTGCAGTGGGCCACGGGCGCGATGATCGCGTACTGCTCATTGGCGACTTCAGGGCTGGCGGTTTTGCGGACGAAGTTATACGCCGCAAGGTTGGGCGCGACGCTCACGTCATACCACGTCATCATCCAGAGGCCGGGAATATTGATGTGCATGCTGTCATTCCAGAGGCCGCCCTCGTACCACGAGGGATCGTTCGGCGTGCGCTCGATCATGCCGGGCTTGCCGGAGGGTGTCGTGTCGGCGTAGATGCCATGCGGGCTGTTCACTGCGGCGAAGATGTCTTTCTCCGGCAGGTGCTGCAACGCCTTCGACCAGTCGACGGCCGGAGGATGAGCGGCTAAATCCCACTGACGCGCCGCTGTCACCAAATCTTGTTGTGACGTGCCCGGAGCGAAACTGGGCTTGGCATTGTTCGTTTGCAAGCCGTAGTCGTAGAGCCAGGTTCCAAACAACATCTGCACGGCGCCGCCACGAAACCAATTGCCCTGTTCATAGTAAGGGCCGACGCGGCCCACTCCGGCGCCGAAGCTTTCGGGGATGAACGTGGTTAGCGCCTTGTTGCCGCGCGCAGCTACGGCCAACTGCCATTCGGCGGTGGAGGAGCAGCCGATGAGGCCGACCTTGTCGCTCGACCACGGCAGAGCGCCCATCCAATCGAGCGCGTCGTCGGAATCGGTGAGGGGCACGCCGAGAATGTCGTAGTCGCCTTCGGAGAAATAGCGGCCGCGCTCGTTCATCTCGATATAGGCATAGCCGCGTTTAACAGCTTCGAGTTCGGTGGTCATATCGCGCGGCGCGCCTAACTCCACATCCCAGTAATTGAAGTTGTACGGCGTGCGAACGAAAATGATGGGATATTTCTTCGACTCGTCTTTCGGACGATAGATGTCGGCCTGCATGCGCTTACCGTCGCGCATCGGCACCATGACTTTGCGCTCGATGATGGCGATCGATTCGAGTTCCTTTTCGGTGGCATTCCTGCGGGCAATCAAGGCGGGATCCTGCTGCCGGGGGCCTTGCGCGTGCGCGGAGGGAGCTACGGCCGCTGCGACGGCGGCCATTATGAAAATCGCTGCCGCCATGGACACTCGCTTCGTAATTCGTTGCATCGCGCCTCTCTTTACGAATCTCCGATCCCGGGCAGCAACTATAACCGGAATGGAAAATCGTCGCCAAGATTTGGGCGCGAAATATTGCAGCAAAATTGACATCGTGCGGGGCGCATCCTAATATGCGCGAAACGGGAAAGCTGGCCAGGGGAGCCATTCACACGCGATGCTTGGGACTACGCTCGGTCACTATCACATCATCGAACAGATCGGCTCCGGCGGAATGGGTGTGGTCTATCGCGCTCACGACGAACGACTTGACCGCGACGTCGCACTGAAGATTCTTCCCCCGGGCACGTTGGCCGATGAATCCGCCCGCAAGAAATTCCGCAAGGAAGCGCTTGCCCTCGCTCAGTTGAATCATCCGAATATTGAAACCATCTTCGAATTTGCCGATCAGGATGGCGTCGATTTCCTGGTGATGGAGCTAATTCCCGGGCGCGCGCTCAATTACAAAATTAAAGATGGTCCGCTGCCGCTACCGGAAGTTGCGCGACTGGGGATTCAACTTGCCGACGGCTTGGCCGCCGCGCATGACCGCGGAATCATTCACTGCGATCTGAAACCGCACAATCTTATTCTCACTCCCGATGGGCGGCTGAAGATTCTGGATTTCGGGCTCGCGCGGCGGATTCATACTGTCGTCACTGGCGACATCGCCCGCGACGCGACGCAGAGCATCACCGTTGAGACCGCGGCCATTTCCGGCACGGTGCCGTATATGTCGCCGGAACAATTGACCGGCCAAGTTCCCGACGCGCGGAGCGATATTTTCTCGGCTGGCACGGTGCTCTACGAGATGGCGACTGGCAAGCGCGCTTTCCCGCAGGCTCAAGTCCCCGAGATCATGGGCGCGATCCTGCATCAAGAGCCGGCGCCGCCAGTTTCGATTAACCCGCGAATTTCGCCGGGGCTCGATACAGTGATCCGCAAGGCGCTCGACAAGACGCCTTCGCAGCGCTATCAGACCGCCGGCGAACTGCGCGTCGCCCTCGAGGGACTCATCGCCGGAAGCGGATCCGGCGCAACCGCGGTCGCCAGATCGGGCGCGACCGCCGCCGGGGCGCCTGCCGCTCACCTCTCCGTTGGAGCTAGGTGGGCAATCGCCATGGGAGTGGTGGTGTTGCTCGCGGTGGGCGCGATGATCGGTCTCAATTTTGGAGGCTTGCGCGGAGATTTGCGCAGCCGGTTCAGCCACTCCGGCGCGGCCGCAGTTCCAAGCAGCGCAACTGGCGCTGGAATTCCCGTCCGCCCTGCGCAAATTCGTCCCGCGGTGGCCGTTCTCGGCTTCAAGAATTTGTCCGGGCGGCCCGATGAGGCTTGGCTTTCCACGGCGCTTGCCGAGATGCTCACCACCGAAGTGGGCGCTGGCGAGAAACTGCGCACCATTCCGGGCGAAAACATCGCGCGCATGAAATTGAATCTTTCTCTCACTGACGCCGATAGCTATGGCACGGAGACATTGCACAAAATTCGCGCGAGCATCGGGAGCGATTACGTCCTGCTCGGCTCTTATCTTGCGCTTGGCAACGGCCAAGTGCGTCTCGATCTTCGTCTCGAAAATACGTCAACGGGCGAGATGCTCAGTTCGATGTCCGCGCAAGGCACTGAAATGCAGATCGCGAATCTGGTGGCGCGCGTGGGGGTTGAGATTCGCAAGAAGCTCGGCGCCGGGCAAATCACTCCCGAGGATTCCGAGATCGTGCAGGTTTCCATTCCGTCGGATCCCGTAGCCGCCCGGGCTTATGTGGACGCGCTCACACGCATGCGCAACTTTGACACCAAGGGAGCGCAGCCGCTGCTCGAGCAAGTTATCAAAGCTCAGCCACATTTCGCGCTGGCGCACCTGGTGATGGCGCGGGCGTGGAAAAACCTGGGATATCTCGCGAAATCCAAAGCCGAAACCAAACTGGCTTTCGATGACTCGTCCGCGCTGCCCCGAGCGGAACGGCTTTCGATCGAGGGAGCGTACGACGAATCCATCGGCGAACGCGCCAAGGCCATCGAAATTTATAAATCCATCTGGAATTTTTATCCCGACGAGATTGGGCCCGGCCTCGCGCTTGTGGACGCGCAAATTGCCGACTCACAGTTTAAGAACGCCCAAGCCGGCATCGATGCTTTGCGCAAACTACCCGCCTCCGGCATGGAAGAGATCCAGATCGATATCAACGAAGCGCGCGTGGCACAGGGCGAGGGCGATTTTAAGCACGAGATCGAGATTACGCACCGCAACCTTGAGAGAGCGCGGGCGCTCGACGCTCGCTCGCTAGAAGGCGACATGCTCTTCATGGAATCACGTCCGCTCGAAATGCTCGGCGATTTGAAAGGCGGACAGCAATCCTGCGAACAGGCGCGGGACGTCTACGCCGCACTTGGCGATCAAGGCGGCGTTTCCCGCTCGATTACATGCGCGGCCAATATGCTCGCCGACCAAGGCGACAACGCATCAGCGCGACGCATGTACGATCAAGCCGAAGCTATCGCCGTAAAAATTGGAAACAAGAATGCTCAAGAGGTCAACCTGCACAACATTGGCATCATCGTGCACGACCAGGGCGAATATCTCGCCGCAAAAAAAATATTTGAAGCATCTCTGGCGATCGACCGCGAAACGGACTACAAGGTGGGTATCGAGCAAAATTTAACCAGCCTTGGCAACGTCGCGTCCGACCTCGGTGATATGTCCGGCTCGGAGAAGCTGTTCCGCGAGGCCTTGGCGATTACTCAGGATATCGGCGACCGCGCAAGCGAAGCGCTTGTCTACAATAATCTCGCTGCTCTTTTGTACGGTTATGGCAATGATGCCGCCGCGCAAGCGATGTTTGAGAATGCGCAGGCGATTTATCAGCAGACGGGACAAAAAAATGGCGTCGCCCTGACCGACAGCAATATCGGCGAAATCCGCGCGGAGGTAGGCGATCTCGAGGGAGGCAAGACTCACGTGCAGAACGCTATCACTCTCTCCGCTGAGTCCGGCGAGAAACAGAATAGCGGGTCCGCCACGCTCGGCATGGGCCAAATTCTGCGTGAACAGGACGATCTTGCCGGCGCGCGCAAATTCTACGATGAGTCTTTGGCGATTCGCACCGCGCTCGGAGACAACGGATCTGTGGCCGAAACCAACGCGTATATCGCGGACTTGGACAACGCGGAAGGCAATTTCGCCGGTGCATACGCGCTCGCAACCAAATCCGCCGCCGAAGCCCATCGCGAGAAAGCTTCCGATCTTGAGGCGGAGGTGCTCGCGATTCTGATTCCGGCTGAACTCGGCTTGAATAAGATATCCGACGCGCAGAGCGCCGCGGCGAAGGCCGGCGCCCTCGCAAAAAAGAGCCAGGAACGCCACGCTCTCGCGGCCATTCAAATCGCTCAGGCGCAGGTAGACGCGGCCACTGGAAAATCCGAGGAGGCCGCTAAGAGTCTGGAAAGTGTGACCGCCGACATGTCCCGCTTGGGACTCGTGTCAGTTCAATTTGAGGCGCGCTTGGCGCTCGGAGAAATTCAGATCAAAT
Organism: uncultured Acidobacteriota bacterium; assembly: GCA_963803835.1. GTDB lineage: Bacteria > Acidobacteriota > Terriglobia > Acidiferrales > UBA7541 > Palsa-147. Next base: position 5,632 of record CAWDOI010000008.1, read on the forward strand.
CTCCGAAAACCGCCGCCGCAGGTCAAGAAACTCTGAGTTCACTTGAAAAGGACGCAAACGCCAAAGGATTTCTGTTCATCGCCCGCCGCGCCGAACAGTCTTTGCACGGCAACTCGAAGTGAAGGGCAAGCCGCGACGAAACAAAAAGAAGTATTGGCGGATGAGTCTGTAAGCCGGATTCTGTCAGACGCGCGCGAATGATTTGCGGCCGAAGCCGCAAACAGAACGGAACGCGCTGCAGCGATCATTCTTCTAGGTCCCGAATCGCTCCGGGACTCAAGCAGCCTACCCGAGGGTCGTCGCAGCGGCTTCTTGCGAAGCTGCTGCATCGGGCCGGGCCAGCCCTCCCCTCCTATTTGGCCTTGCTCCACGCGGGGTTTTCCGTGCCCCGGATGTTGCCACCCGGGCGGTGGGCTCTTACCCCACCTTTTCACCCTTACCAGGCGGACGGCCGATTGAGGCGGCTGGCAAGGTTTCCCTTTGAGCCGCCGCAGAGGCGCGTTTCGCACCGGCGGTTTATTTTCTGTGGCACTTTCCGTAGCCGCGCCCTTTCGAGCGCAACCCCCTGGCGTTACCAGGCGCGTTGCCCGAATTTTCGGCATTGCCGAAAATTCGCCCTGAGGCGTTTCCGCCGAAGGGCTTTTCTGAGTCACTCACCTTTCGGTGGCAACTTGGAGTCCGGACTTTCCTCCCGCGCTGCTCTCTTGCGAGCGCAGCACCGGCGATCGCCCGACTCACCCGCCGATTCGATTATACGTGGGAGATTGGGAGGTCACAACGACGCGTCGTTATTTGGCGCCGATGAGTTTCTCGAATTGGGATTCGTCGAGGATTGGGACTTTGAGTTCGCGGGCTTTATCGTATTTTGAGCCAGGGTCTGTGCCGACTACTACGTAGCTTGTCTTTTTGCTGACTGACGAGATTACTTTGCCGCCGTGCGCGACCACGAGCTCGCCGGCTTCTTCGCGCGATCTGTGGGCTAGGCCGCCGGTGAAAACGAATGTCTGGCCAGCGAGTTTGTTGCTTTTCGGCTCTTTGCGCTCGACTTTGGGATTGATGCCGGCGTCGCGCAGACGTTTGATGAGCTTCTGATTTGCGGCCTCAGAGAAAAATTCCTCGATGCTTGCGGCGATTTTAGGGCCGACTTCGCCCACCTCCTCCAACTCTTCAGCGCTTGCTTGCGCGATTTTGTCTAGCGAGCCGAAGTGTTCGGCCAGCAATTGCGCGGTGCGCTCGCCGACCATGCGAATTCCGAGCGCATAGATGAGGCGCGAGAGTGAGTTCTTCTTGCTGGCAGCAATCTCGTCGAGAAGATTCTGCGCCGATTTTTCGGCCATGCGCTCGAGGCCGGCGAGCGTCTCGAGATCGAGCGAATAGAGATCCGTGAAATCCTTCACGATCTTCTTGTCGACGAGCTGCTCGACGATTTTTTCGCCCAACCCGTCGATATTCATCGCGTGGCGCCCGGCAAAATGCGTCAACGATTCCTTCAACCGGCCGGGGCAGACGGCATTCACGCAGCGGTACGCGACCTCGTCTTCAACGTGATGAATTGAACTGCCGCAGTCGGGGCATTTCGTGGGCATGTGGAACGGACGGCGATCGCGGCCTTTTTTCACGACTTTGACGACGTGCGGAATGACGTCGCCGGCGCGCTCGACTAATACCGTGTCGCCGATTTCGACGCCGAGCCGCTCGATCTCATCCATGTTGTGCAGCGTCGAACGGCTGACGGTGACGCCGCCGATTTGCACCGGCTCGAGGAAAGCCATCGGGGTGAGAACACCGGTGCGGCCGACGTTCACGACGATGTCGTTGACCACCGTGGTTTCCTGCCGCGGCGCGAATTTGTAAGCGATGGCCCAGCGCGGCGCTTTCGATGTGTAGCCCAGTTCATTCTGCAGGGCAATTTCGTCAACCTTGATGACGATGCCGTCGATCTCATAGGGGAGTTTGTCGCGCTTCGATTCCCAAACGCCGATAAAGCGCTTTACTTCTTCGATTCCGTGGCAAAGTTTCGAGTCGTGCGCCGAGCTTCGGAATTGCATTTCGGCGACAGCTTTCAATGCTTCGGAATGCCGCTTCTCGGGCTCGCGGCCCCGCACCAACAGGTAATACGCGAAAAAATCCAGGCGCCGCGAGGCGGTGATCGCAGGATCGAGCGCGCGCACAGCGCCCGCCGCCGCATTGCGCGGATTCGCGAAGCGCTTGCCGCCTTGCTGCTCCTGCAATTCATTCAATGCTTCGAAAGCCTTCGCTGTCATCACGGCTTCGCCGCGCACCTCGAAATCCCGGGCGATTCCGGCTCTTTTCAAGTGCGCGGGATCGATGCGGAGAGGAATCGAGCGAATCGTCTTCACGTTTGGCGTCACATCCTCGCCAGTCGTCCCGTCGCCGCGCGTGACGCCGCGCACGAGCACGCCATCTTCGTAAATGAGCGACATGCTGAGGCCGTCGAATTTGTGTTCCGCCATATAATCGACGCTTTCGCGGCCCACAAGCTCACGCACGCGCCGGTCGAAATTATCGAGTTCCTCGAATGAAAATGAATTATCGAGGCTCATCATCGGCGTGGCGTGCCGCACTGTTTCGAAGCCTTCGCGCGGTGCGCCGCCGACTCGTTTCGTTGGGGAATCCGCGGTGACCAGTTCGGGATGCTCGGTTTCGAGCTTTTTCAGCTCGATCATCAGCTTGTCGAATGCCGCGTCGGAAATTTCGGGATCGTCGAGGACGTAATACAAGTGTTCGTGGCGGCGGATGGCGTCGCGCAATTTCTCGATTCGCTTCCCGACGGCGGTGTCTTTCTGTTTTGGCATCATGCCTCGAAGGAACGCGGGCGATAGAAGCAGCCCGGTATTATACAATGCGCGTTTGCCCCGGTGAATCCGACGCTAACCGGGTGGCTCCCGATGCTCGAAAACGTTCACAGCGCGCTTTTAATCTATAACCCGGCGAGCGGGCGCCGGCGGCATACGCGCTTTGCGGAACTCGAAGAGGCCACGCGCCTTCTCAAGGCCGACGGGATCGCCGCGGAACTCGCGCCAACCTCCGCACGTGGCGCGGCGACGGAGATTGCGCGCCAGGCAGCGGCGCGGAATGCCGATCTCGTAATCGTATGCGGTGGAGACGGCACGATCAACGAGGCCGTCAACGGCCTGGTTGGAAGCCACGTGCCGATGGCAATTCTCCCCGCCGGCACTGCCAATATTCTGGCGAAGGAACTCGGGATTCCGTGGCACATCCCAGCGGCCGCGCGACTGATTGCCGGCGGGACGACGCGGAGGATCGCGCTCGGCTCCGTGATGAGCTCGACGCCTCACGGCGAAGTCGATCCGTCGCAAGGTTGCCGGTATTTTCTTAGCGTCGCCGGCGCAGGCCCGGATGGGGCAATCGTTCACGCGGTTGATCTGGGCTTGAAGGACCGGACCGGCGTGATCGCGTATTGGGCCGCGGGCGCGCGCCAATTATTTCAATATCGCTTTCCCGAGATTGCCATCTCATCGAGCGAGGCGAAGCGGAGCGCCACGCTCATCGTCGTCGGCCGGACTGTAAATTACGGCGGACCATTCAAAATCACCACTGGCGCGAGCCTCTTCGAAGATTCCTTTGAAATCGTCGCATTCGATACGCGGAGCCGCTGGCGTTACGTCAGCGCGATACCGGCGCTGTGGCTCGGGCGTCTGCGGTCGGTCCGCGGCATTCACGCGTGGAAAACTCGCGAGCTAACGTGCTCGTCGCCCAACGGTTCGACCATCCACGCGCAAGTAGACGGCGAACCCGTGGGAACTCTGCCGCTGCATTTCCGCATCGTGCCGGACGCGCTGACATTGGTTGTGCCCGCCACGGCAAACAAGTAAAGTCACGCTCGAATGGATCCAGTCACACAGGCGCTGGCGTCGGTAACGCTTTCTCGCGCAGCCTTCGCTCGAACCACGCGGCTCGCGACACCGATTCTGCTCGCAACGGCTCTCGCGCCCGACGTCGATTTGCTCAGCTCGTTGGGCGGTGCAGATGCTTACCTGCGATATCACCGCACGTTGCTGCATTCGCTCCCGGGAGCGCTGTTCCTCGCTGTGGTCATCGCTGCTGGAGCTTGTCTCGCCGATCGATTTCTAAAACGCACGACACCCGGCGCGCCGCTCGGTTTTGCGCGAGCGTTCGGCATATGTTTGGTGGGCCTAGCCTTTCACGACGTAATCGATCTGGCCGATAGCGGCGGCATTCAGATCCTTTGGCCATTTCATCCCAAATGGTATTCGTGGAATCTGACGGCAAATCTCGATCCGTGGGTTCTTGCCATTCTCCTCGCGGGACTGCTCTTGCCCGAATTGTTCAAACTCGTAAGCGAGGAAATTGGGGAGCAGAAGAAACAGCGCCGTGGCACGCAGCGTTGGGCGATTGCCGCGCTGGCAATTGTCGCATTGTACGGCGTCGCGCGTAGCGCGCTCCACTCGCGGGCCGTGGAAATTCTTCAATCCCGAATCTATCGCGGCGCAATTCCGATAGCGGCGGGCGCGTTTCCCACTTCAATCTCGCCATTCGACTGGCGGGGCGTGGCCGCCACCGACAGCGCGCTCGTGGAAATAGAAGTGCCGCTCGGACCGGGGAGCATTTTTGATCCTGAACGAGGGGTGACGCATTACAAACCCGATCCGACGCCTGCGCTCGCCGCGGCACAAAAGAGCGCAGTCGTTGTGCGATTTCTGGCATATGCAAAATTTCCGCTGGCGTCCCTTCAGCCGGAGGGTCTCGACGGCGCTCATTTCGAAGTGCGCGATCTTCGCTTCCCCGACGGCGCGACGGACGACGACAATTTGATTGCGGTCGTGGATCTCGACGCGGGGCTGCAAATCGTTCACGAAGAAATTCGGTTTGCGCGCTCCAAAAAGTGATGAGTTGAATCTGAGCTGACGGGTCTATTCCACGCCGTGCTTCTGGAAAATTCGAGCAACGACGTAGAGAAGCAAAACGACTACCACGGTAGCTAAGCCCGCAGCCCTCCCATGCGCCAATAAAAACACCGTCGCTTCCTCGCCGTAGCGTACTGCGAGCATTCCTTCGATGAAATATCGCAAACCGCGACCCAGAAGAAGCGCGATTACGAACGTCCGCAAGGGCACTTGAAACACACCCTCGGCGAGAATGAATGCTTTAAATGGCAGAGGCGGCGGCAACAGCGACGGAACGAACGCGCTCAGAAATGCATTTCTGCTAACCCATCCCCGAATGCGCTCGGTCCATTCGCCGGAACGCCGCCGGTATAGCGCTTCGCCGCCTTTTTTCGCGATCAGATAAAGCCAAATACATCCGGCGAGCGAGCCAAGGGTAGCCATCGCCGCGTAGTACGGCATGCGCGCGTGATTTTGAATGGACTCTTCGATTACCAGGAGATCGGTCACGACAGGAAACGACAATACGGAGGAATCAAGGAACGCGACGGCGAAAAGTCCGCCGGCGCCAAGCGTCGCGACGAGGTGCTGCAGCCATACTGGCAGTTTGACTTTGTTCATTCGAGGCCGCAGTCACTGCAAGAGTTCGAGATTGTAACAGACAACCCTCCGCGGCCTGCTGCCGCGGACAATAACAGCGGAATGGGCAAAATTTTCGATTAGAAGTAATTCTGGCACCGCGTCGGTTGCTACGCCTTGCCCGGTTCTCCGGGAATCGGGCCGGGCACTGGCCCCGATGAGGCGATTCCCGTGGCGCGTCGCGGATGGACGTTTCCCTGATCCGGGCCGGGCGTCGGGATCTCGTGCGCAATAATGCGAACGCCGGGCTTGCTCTCCGGCGTGCGCTCACCCTCTGGGGCATTCTGAGTGTCCGACGGGGCGTCGCTCGCGGAATGCTTTGGCTTCAGCCGGAATGCAACCCCGTTCACCGAGCGCACGCGCAACTTTCTTCGATAAAGAAGGTTGCCGTTATCGTGGGTTGGTTTCGCAGACGGCCTGGGGCAATCGCCCATGAGAAATTCGCCGTTCGGGTATTTCGAAAACCAGCTCTCAATCAGATTGAGAAACAGGTAGGATCCGGCCCCGAGTTGATTATTCCTTGTGCCGCCGGAAAGATAGTAGAGCCTGCTTCCGACCACCGCGCCGAAAAACGCCGCGTAGCACTTCCCTTCAATCCTGACGGTGGTAACGAATGAGTTCTTTCCGAGCGCGAAAAGGCGTCCGGCGTGCGTAAAGTAGTCGAGCACTCGCGAAAAGGGCAGATTATTCCTGAGCGCCATGTGCCGCCGCATTTCGACGAACGCGAACAGTTCGCGAAGCCCTTTGAGGCCGTATTCCGTTCTCGCGACGGCGTTCGCTTCCTTGGCCTTCTTGTAGTCGCGCCTGATATTCTCGCTGACGGCGCGGCGATATGCGGCAAAGTTGGGCCACTCGCAAAATTGGATCACGTCAATGTGGAAAATCTTCCTATCCACATCGAAACGCGGCAGGCCCTCCAAATCGAATTCGTCTTCATCGTTCCAGCGAGAACCGTACCTGAAGGCAACGTTGCCGAATTGCGCCGCCACCAAATCGAAACATTTGCGGTTCAGATGACGCTGTCCTGGGAGCAACTGGATCTTGTCGAGGAACGTAACAATTCGGCTGCGAGCATGAACGGCACACTGGCCAACCTTTTTCCTCGAGCCGGCCTCATCCAGAAGAATGAAATCAAACAGCCTGACGTGACCAAAAAAGCGGCGAGCTTTGACCACGCCCCACGAACCAAGAAACGATTCGCCAACTGCCGCCGCAAAGGCATTCCACTCGTCGCCACGAAAGGACGAAAACGATCGCCTCTCCGCGATCAATTCGACTCCACTGGGGGAGTTGGTCAAGATTTTTCAGCCTCGGCAGCGGCAATGTTTTGTGGCATCGTCGGTTCTCGTTCCTACGATTTCATAACTTCAGGACCCGGATCTCCGATCCATGCCGGAAATCCGTTCAGTTTGTGCGAAGAGCGCCAAACTTCGTCAATTTCCGAAGTCCATCTCGATCCCTTGCTCGAGCGACAAGCCGCGGCGTGTGGCAGCGATGGAAAATATCCATAAGCGCCTGAATTCAGCGCCTACTGGATTCAGGCTCGGCGTGCAGTTGTGAAAGTGTTGTTTCCGGTCTGTGCCCCAGGCAAAACGGAAGGACACACTACGAACGTGCTGACAGGTAACTAAGTTCTGTGTATCGAGCCTAAGAGCAAGAGATCTTGTCCAGTTAGATGGAGGGGTATAGCGGCACTTGGGTACTGAAACACGTGAAGCGCGCTGCTCGGAATCGCGCCAACCGGCGCAGTCGCTATCAGCGGAGCTCCCGTGTCGCATGCCGCGCTTGGTTGAACAGGCTGGCTCCCACATGCGCTCACGGTAAAGTCGTTCGACACATCGTCCCTCAGGTGCATCAACTCGGGAAATTCGGAATGAATAATAGCGAATAGAAGGACTAGAACTATGACGAGAGACGGTTTTCGCCTTCCAGGCATTTCGATGCGGGCCATTCCAAGTCGAGGTAGAACGCGACTACGAGTCAATCTTACCTTTTTGCCCTCTCTTCATCAATACATTATCGATATCTCATACGCCCATCGCCGAATACCATCCATCGGAGAGGCGAATTCGTCAGGAGTTTGTAGCGCATCGCAGGTGGACACGGAGGCGGGGGCCTCCGGGCTCCGAAAAAGTCTTTCGCGTACGCGCAGCCTCGGACCAATACGTTTCAACTTCGACAGGGGGATACCATGTGACAAGGCTCTCCCGGCGAATACAGGGGTTTGACCATGGTGCGCCAAAATGTTATAAATGTGCGCTTTGTGCCGGTTCACAAGCGACATAAGTGGCCGTCCTGCCCGCGGTATCAGCGATGACGAAGCTTACGGCGCGGCGAAATTTAGGGGGCCTGTTCATTCTTGAAGTGGAGGGCGGCCTGACGGTCCGGCCCGGCCCTCTTCCGCACGTCTCTCGAGTGTCACGCGAAAGCGGAATCGTGTGGCGGTTTTCAGCTTCCGAACTAGATTTCAAAATCGAATGAGAGTTTTTCACGGAGAATTGTGCATGAGCGCTTCGCTAACACGAGTAACGTCCGTAGCCTGCCGGCTCGCGACAAGGCTGGCTGCCTTGGCCGCGCTCATCGCGGTCGCCGCAACCAACGCAATGGCAGGTTCCGCTCCGGAAGGTGGCGAAGCGAGTTTAAAACTGCCTGATCTCACGCAAGTGCAATTTCTGGGCGTGGATGGCCACAAGCTGCTGCTCTTCGGCATTGTGTTCTGCATCTTCGGCTTGATTTTCGGACTCGCGATTTACATGCGGCTGAAGAACCTTCCGGTTCACCGGTCGATGCGCGAAATTTCCGAGCTGATTTATGAAACCTGCAAAACGTATTTGATCACGCAGGGCAAATTCATATTGCTGCTGGAAGTCTTCATCGCTGCCGTGATTGTTCTGTATTTCGGCGTGCTGCTGAAATACGACGCGGCGCGCGTGATTATAATTTTGGCCTTCAGCGTGGTGGGAATCGCGGGCAGCTACGGAGTCGCGTGGTTCGGGATTCGCGTGAACACATTTGCGAATTCGCGCACCGCTTTCGCCGGCCTTCGCGGAAAGCCGTTCCCGATCTACCACATTCCTCTCGAAGCCGGAATGAGCATCGGCATGATGCTCATCAGCGTGGAACTCCTGATCATGCTGTTCATTCTGCTTTTCATGCCCGGCGATTATGCCGGTCAGTGCTTTATCGGGTTCGCGATCGGCGAATCGCTCGGCGCGGCGGCGCTGCGGATCGCCGGCGGCATTTTCACTAAAATTGCCGACATTGGTTCCGACCTGATGAAAATCGTCTTCAAGATCAAGGAAGACGACGCTCGCAATCCTGGCGTGATTGCCGATTGCACCGGCGACAATGCCGGCGATTCCGTCGGCCCGAGCGCCGATGGCTTCGAGACGTACGGTGTCACCGGCGTCGCGCTGATCACTTTCATTCTCCTGGGCGTAAAGAGCCCGACGGTGCAAGTGCAGCTGCTCGTCTGGATCTTCGTGATGCGCATCGTCATGCTGATCGCAAGCGCGCTGGCCTACTTCATCAACGATATCGTCGCGAAAGCGCGTTTCGCTAATGCCGAGGAGATGAATTTCGAAGCGCCGCTGACTTCGCTGGTGTGGCTCACCTCCTTCGTCTCGATCGCTTTTACGTTCGCCGTCTCGTCCATCATCATCCCGACGCTCAGTGGCGATAGTTCGCAATGGTGGAAGCTGGCGTCGATTATTTCTTGCGGAACGCTGGCGGGCGCCGTGATTCCGGAACTGGTGAAGAGCTTTACGTCCACTGAATCGCGGCACGTGAAAGAAGTCGTCGAGTCCGCGCGGGAAGGCGGCGCATCGCTCGATATTCTTTCCGGCTTCGTTGCCGGAAATTTTTCCGCGTATTATCTCGGCCTCACGATGGTTCTGCTGATGTCCATCGGCTACCTCATTAGCAATCTGGGCCTCGGCAACCTGATGATTGCGGCTCCCGTGTTTGCATTCGGACTCGTTGCGTTCGGATTCCTCGGCATGGGTCCGGTTACCATCGCCGTCGATTCTTACGGCCCCGTCACCGACAACGCGCAATCGATATACGAACTTTCGCTCATCGAACAGGTTCCCGGCATCGAGAAGGAACTCAAGAAGGATTACAACATCGACGTGAATTTCGCCCGAGCGAAGGATTTGCTGGAAGCGAATGACGGCGCCGGCAACACGTTCAAGGCCACGGCGAAGCCTGTCCTCATCGGCACAGCCGTCGTCGGCGCGACCACGATGATTTTCTCAATCATCATGGCGCTTACCGATGGGCTCACCGCTAACGTCCAAAAGCTCTCGCTTCTGCACGCGCCATTCGTGCTAGGGCTGATCACCGGCGGCGCCATGATCTATTGGTTCACCGGCGCATCCACTCAGGCCGTCACGACGGGCGCTTACCGCGCGGTGGAATTCATCAAAGCGAACATTAAGCTCGAAGGCGTGGAGAAAGCTTCGGTCGAAGACAGCAAGAAGGTCGTCGAAATCTGCACGCAGTACGCGCAGAAGGGCATGCTCAACATTTTTATCGCGGTGTTCTTCGCCACTCTGGCGTTCGCGTTCGTCGAACCGTTCTTTTTCATCGGCTACCTGATTTCGATCGCCATCTCCGGGCTCTATCAGGCCATCTTCATGGCCAATGCCGGCGGTGCATGGGATAACGCCAAAAAGATCGTTGAAGTCGAGTTGAAACAGAAAGGCACTCCGCTGCACGATGCCACCATCGTCGGCGATACGGTCGGCGATCCGTTCAAGGACACCTCGTCCGTCGCGCTAAATCCGATCATCAAGTTCTCGACGCTCTTCGGGTTGCTCGCCGTCGAGCTGGCTGTGCAACTGACCGCCGAAACGGGCGGAGGCTTGACGCACATTCTGGCCGCCGCGTTTTATGCCGTTTCTCTGTTCTTCGTTTACCGTTCGTTCTACGGCATGCGGATTCGCGCCGGACAGCCCGAGACGCATCCAGCTCGCGCCGCTGCAGACTAATCTTTCAATGAAGATGCTGCATTGAACGAATCACGTCGAAAGGACTCTGCTGAAGAAATTGCCGTGAACTAGCTGCGACAAAAATTCCTACTGAATCGGAGACACTCACATGAAGAGATTCCTCCTTCTCATCTCCCTGCTCACGTTGGTTGCGATCGCTCCCTCGGCCCGGGCGCAAGACTCCGACGCTCCTCAGGACGCGGAAGGCTGCAAAGACTCCCCGCTCGTCACGCGATTTCCAGGTAGCCACATCAACTCCTGTGAAAACAAGGAATACGAACAGGCTGAAATGCCCGTGAAGACTGATGCGAATGGCGGCGCGGTTACGCAAACGTTTGAGGGTGAATATCACTACTGGGATTACGGCACGCGAGACGGCCTGAGCGAAATCCAACTTTTCCGCAATTTCGAAACCGCCCTTCAGGGCGCCGGATTTCACATCGAGTACGAAGACAAACCCGAGAAAATCACAGCGCACAAGGGCAATACGTGGATTCTGATGGATTGCCAAGGCGCCTACTATTACCAGACCATCGTCACGGTGAAGGAAATGAAGCAGGAGGTCGCGGCCGATTCCTCGTCCATCGCTGACGCTCTCGCGCAGAAAGGCCGCATCGCGCTCTATGGAATTCACTTCGAGACGAACAAGGCCACGATTCAACCGGGCTCCGCGAAAACCCTCGAACAAATCGCGAAATATCTCGGCGACAATCCCGATCAGAAGTTGCGCATAGACGGTTACACGGATAACACCGGCACGCCCGCAGATAATCTCAATCTATCGGCGGCGCGCGCACAGGCCGTGGTTGCGTGGCTCGTCGCGCACGGTGTGGACAATGGCCGCCTATCTTCGAAAGGATTCGGTCAGGCAGACCCCGTCGGCGATAACGGCACGGAAGAAGGCCGCGCGCTAAATCGACGCGTCGAACTCGTTAAGCAGTAGTTGCGCTATCGCTCCCGTCGGACGCCAGTAGTGTTCTCCCAGATGGCCGCGACGCCCGACTGAAAATTCGAGTCTCCCTCTAAGCAAACTCGCATAACATACATACGGAACCATGCCTGCAAAACGCTCATTCCGCGACACGCTGCTCGCCGGATTTCGCTGCCGCTGTCCGAATTGCCGCAAGGGTTTGCTATTTCGCGGGTGGCCCAACCGCATGCTTCCGCGCTGTCCGGTGTGCGGTCTCTCGTATTTTCGCGAGTCCGGATACTACGTTGGCGGGATGATTTTCACTTATGGCTTGACGGCGGGCGCACTCGTTCTCGTGTATCTCATCCAGTTAGCCTTCCCGGATGTAAAATTTGTGACGGACAATGAACGCTTGGCGATTTGGATTGTGTTCGCGCTTGCGGTGAATCTGGCGCTGATGCGTAACGCGTATAGCCTATGGCTCGCGCTGGATTACTGGATGGAGCCGTGGTCGCCCGGCGACATTGAGCCTTAAGCAAACTGTCGCTGCCGAACCTCAGCAGATTACACGTCCGATTGTTTGTCGTCGTACTCCGTCGGAACATCGTCTTCGGGCACTTCGTGAGTTTTTACTTCCGAGACATCGGGATCGGGAGCGTTCTCAACGCCATCAATTACTTCGGCTTCGAACGATTGACCTTCTTCCTCTAATTCCTCAACGCTTTCCGAATCCGCGGACTCGCGTTTTGACAGGCCCTGAACGTCGCCCGATTGACCGCCGATTTCCGAGTGATCGTCACGACTTGGCGCGATGCCGATCCCTCCCATTCCGTACAGCTTGCCCGACGGCCGTATGCTCCGTCGCGCGGGCGCCTTCTTAGCAGCGGTGGCGCGTGCAGCCACTTTCTTTCGCGCGGATTTCTTTGGCGCAGCTTTCTTAGCGGATTTCTTCGCCACGGATTTTTTCGACGGGGCCTTCTTAGCGGGTTTCTTGCTAGATTTCTTTTTGCGACCTTTTGTCTTTGCCATGCCGGAAGTCTAGCATTCGCTCATCTTGCGAACAACCCATGTCCGAAGTTCTAGCAGCCGGAATCGCGTCCGCTCAAAATTGCTTGAATCGAGATTCCGAGACGAGGTCAGGCCTTGACTAAATTCAGATAATTCTTTGGAGCGGCATCGAATCCTGGAAACACTTTCGGGAGATCGCGATTGCCGAGATGCTTCGTCAAGATTTCGCTGAGCACGCTGCGGTAGTCCGTGGTGACGGCGAGATCGCGCCCTTCGTAAAGCTCTCCCTCTCCCATTCCCGGCCAGCGCGTGTACACTTTGCCGCCCTTTATGGCGCCGCCCATCACAAACATGCAATTTGCGTGGCCATGATCGGTGCCGCGATTGCCG
>CAWDOI010000009.1:0-160980 GCA_963803835.1 uncultured Acidobacteriota bacterium
CTACCAGCCGCCAAACGAATGCCAACCCGATGGAGATGGCCGTTGGGCAGAATAAGACTATGCATCTGGCGTCCAACTGCCTGCTCATCCGGCGCGATGGATTTGAAACTCCGATTGAAGATTCGGTGGCTCCCATTCACGATCGGGAAGGGCACGCCACCGGAGCGGTGATCGTGTTCCGCGACGTGAGCGCGGCGAGAGCGATGGCGCTGCAACTGGCCCATTCGGCCGAACACGACTTTCTCACCGGCTTGCCCAACCGCATGCTTCTGAACGACCGGGTAACCCAGGCGATCACCCTCGCGCCGCGACACATGAAAAAAGTCGCGATACTTTTTATGGATTTGGATGGCTTCAAGCACATCAACGATTCCCTGGGCCATCCCATCGGCGACAAGCTCCTTCAATCGATTTCAAAACGCCTGGTGGAATGTGTCCGCGGCTCGGACACGGTGAGCCGGCAGGGAGGCGACGAATTCGTCGTGCTGCTGTCCGAAGTGGCGCAATCGGAAGACGCCGCCATTTCTGCCGTGAGGCTGCTGCAGGCCGTCGCGGAAGCGCATTCCATCGATCAGCACGATCTTCACGTCACGACGAGCATAGGCGTGAGCGTCTACCCCGATGACGGCGTGGATGCGGAGACGCTGATAAAAAACGCGGATACCGCGATGTATCAGGCCAAGGAAAACGGCCGCCAGAGCTATCAGTTTTTCAAGCCGGCGATGAACACCCGGGCCGTGGAGCGGCAGTCCATCGAAGAGAATCTACGCCGCGCCCTGGAACGGGAGGAATTCTCGCTGCACTACCAGCCGAAGATCGATCTGCGGAAAGGGGAGATTACCGGCGCGGAAGCTTTGCTGCGCTGGACGCATCCCGTTCGAGGGCCGGTTTCTCCGGCGCAATTTATTCCCGTCGCCGAAGATTGCGGCTTAATTCTATCGATTGGCAACTGGGTCCTTGGCGAGGCCTGCAGGCAAGCTCGAGCTTGGCAGGATGCAGGCTTGGCGTTCGGGACGGTGGCGGTGAACATCTCCGCGATGGAGTTCCGGAACGAGCACTTTTTAGAAGGCGTATTCAAAATTCTCAATGACACGGGCTTGAATCCACGATCGCTCGAACTGGAACTCACCGAAAGCGTTCTGATGAAACGCGCCGAGGCCACGGAGTCAATTCTCAAAACGCTGCGAGCAAGAGGCGTGCAGGTTGCCGTGGATGATTTCGGAACGGGATACTCCAGCTTGAGCTACTTGAGAAGGCTTCCAATTGACGCTCTTAAAATCGATCAGTCGTTCGTCCGCCAGATCACCACGGTTGCCGACGATACGACCATCGTTACCGCAGTGATTGGCATGGGGCGAAGCCTCAATCTTCGAGTGGTCGCGGAGGGCGTGGAAACGCAAGAGCAGTTGGCATTTCTTCAGGCTCACGAATGTGACGAAGCGCAAGGATATTATTTCAGCCGGCCGGTGCTGCCCAAACAATTCGCCAAGTTGCTTGAAATCGGAGTGGCGAACTCGCTGCAACACTCGGTGCAACACTGAGGATGGCGGCAATATTCCTCGAGCTGAATTTGCTTGAACATTCAGGATGCTGTTCCACGGCGCGCCCACGCAAAATTCAATTTTGGAATAAAGTCAGGGCGGCTATTCCGGGCAGGCAGCGCCGCCGCTTATCCAAATCTTCATCTGCGCGACCGTCTCGGGGCGGGTGAGCGGCGGCAGTGTGCGGCCGTCGCCGGGATTCCAGCCCCAAGCGACGAGATCGTCGTTCGCTACGTGGTCGAGCAGCGCTTCGAGAGATCTTTTGCCATTCTGATTGGGATCTTTGATCTGCTTGCAAAGTTCCGCGGGCGAGCGCCCGACGAACGTCATTTTCTGATCGGCCGGAGGTAGGCTCCACTTCGGATTTCCCGGAGGCATGTGCGCGCCCGGCAAATTCTTTGATTGATGGCACGTGTCGCAGCGCATTCCATACACTCCGTGCCCATCTCTGCCGCGCTTCACGTTCTGAATATGCACGTGGCTATCGTCACCTTGAAGAGGCGTATCGCCCGCGGGGTGGCAATTTTGGCATCGCGGAGACGTCAAAACGCTGTAGACCTGCAGGAATGCCGCGCGGGAAGCGGCCGCGTCAGGCGTCGCGGGTCCGCTGCCCGCTGGCGAAGCCGCCACCAGTGCGAGAGCGCCGCCCATTGCCGCGATTGCAGCGGTGTATCGCGCTACGATTCGGAATCTCCCGCGAGATTTCATCTCGTTTGCTTTGGGTACGTTAGTCGAAGTCATCATTTCGCTCCGAATTCTTACGCAAGATAGCTCGAACGAATCGGGAGCCGGCGGATGCGTTTTCCGGTTGCCGCGAAAATTGCGTTCGCGAGCGCGGGCGCGGCTGGCGGAACTCCCGGTTCGCCGACGCCCGTCGGATGCTCCGTGCTTGGCACGATGTAGACTTCAATTTCGGGCGATTCGTGCATTCGCAACATCGGGTAGTCGTTGAAATTTCCCTGTTCGACTCTGCCGTCCTTTAGCGTGATTTCCGTTTTGAGCGCGGCCGTCAATCCAAAGACGATTCCGCCTTCCATTTGTGCTTTCACCGTGTCCGGATTGATCACCAGTCCGCAATCCACGGCGCAAACCACGCGATGCACCCGAACCACCCCGCCTTTTCCAACCGACGCTTCGACCACTTGCGCGACGTAGCTATCGAACGAAAAATGCGTGGCGATGCCGCGGCCCACTCCCGCCGGAAGTTTCGATCCCCAATTCGCCTTTTTCGCCGCGAGATCAAGGACGGCGAGCATTCGCGGCTGTTTCGCAAGCAGCATTCGGCGCAATTCGTACGGATCCTTGCCGCCCGCATGCGCCACTTCATCGAGAAACGCTTCGACGGCAAAGCCGGTGTGCGAATGGCCGACCGAGCGCCACCACTGCACCGGCACTCCAATCGTCGGAGTATGCAAGTCCACTTGCAGATTCGGAATGCCGTAGAGAATGTCAGACGCGCCTTCAACCGAAGTGCTATCTACGCCCTCTTTGATCGTGAACGCCGCGAATGGAGTGCCCATCATGATGGATTGGCCCACGATTGTGTGCGTCCATGCAATGGGGTTGCCGCTCGCATCGAGCCCGGCGGCAAATCGATCGTGCCACATCGGCCGGTACCAGCCGCCGCGGATGTCGTCCTCGCGCGTCCAAATGACTTTCACCGGCGCTTTCGCCACCTTGGCTACGTGAGCGGCCTCGACGACGAAGTCGGAATTGGGATTCGCGCGCCTGCCAAAGCCGCCGCCAAGCAAAGTCGTGTGGAGTTGAACTTTCTCCGGCGGCAGCCCTACCACATGCGCCGCATTGGCTCTGTCCACAGTTTCAAATTGCGTGCCCGTCCAGATTTCGCAACTATCGGCGCGCAAATCCACGACGCAATTCAACGGCTCCATCATCGCGTGCGCGAGGTATGGCACGTCGTACTCAGCAGAAATTGTTTTCGCGGCAGATGCAAGGGCCGCTGCGGGATCTCCCACTTTCTTCGCGATGGCTCCCGGCTGTTTCGATGTCTCGGAAAATTCGCGCACCATCTGTTCGGAAGTGAGGCCGGCATTTGGTCCGGGATCCCATTCGATCACCAGTTTGTCGCGCCCGACTTTCGCCGGCCAAAAGCCGTCGGCGATCACCGCGACGCCCGATGGAATTTCCTCAACCGCTTTCACGCCCGGAATTTTCAGTGTTTCCGTCGCGTCGATCTTCAGCGCTTTTCCGCCGAACACCGGAGGACGCGCGACTACCGCTGTGAGCATGCCAGGCAGAATCACATCGAGGCCGAATTGCGCCGAGCCGTTCGTTTTTGATGGCGTGTCCAATCGGCGCGTCGACTTTCCGATTTGCGTGAATTCGCTCGCGGGTTTGAGCGGCACGTCGGCAGGCGCGGGCAATTGGGCTGCAGCGCTCGCAAGCGAGCCATAGGTCGCTCGCCGGCTCGACGCACCGTGAATCACCACGCCCTTCTCGACGTGGCAACTTGCCGCATCCACATTCCATTTTTGCGAAGCTGCCTGAACGAGCATCGTTCGAGCCAGCGCACCCATTTTCCGGTAGTGCTCCCACTCCGAGGGAGACGTCGTGCTTCCTCCCGTCATCTGAATGCCGAAAATCGGGTGGTTGTAAACTTTATCTACCGGCGCCGCTTCCACGCTGATCCTTCCCCAGTCGGCTTCCAACTCTTCGTTCAGCAGCATCGGCAGGGAAGTGTAGACGCCCTGGCCCATCTCGGAATGGTTTGCGATCACCGTGACGCTTTCATCCGTCCCAATGCGGACGTACGCGTTGAGCGCGAATTGGTGATCGGCCGCCTCCGCCGCGCCGCTTTCCTCCGCGCCAGCGATCGGCAAATACAAGCTCACGAATAGTCCGCCGCCAAGCGCGGCTCCGGTCTTGATGAATTCCCGGCGCAGCAAAGTGGCAGGCGCGCTCATTTCGGGCTCCGTTCGCTCGCGAGTTCTGCCGCGCGGTGAATCGCTTTTCGGATTCTTGGGTACGTTCCGCAGCGGCAGATGTTGCCGCCCATCGCTTCGTCAATATCTTCGTCGCTGGGCTTCAGATTTTCCGCGAGCAGCACCGCCGCGCTCATGATCTGCCCGGATTGGCAATAGCCGCATTGCGGAACGTCCAACTCGATCCAGGCTTTTTGCAGAGGGTGAGTAAGATTCGCCGACAGGCCTTCAATCGTGGTGATGTGCTTTCCCTCCGCGCGCGAGACGGGCGCAACGCAGGAGCGTATCGCCTTGCCGTCGAGATGCACGGTGCACGCGCCGCACAGCGCCATGCCGCATCCGAATTTCGTGCCCGTCAACGCGAGCGACTCTCGCAAGACCCACAGCAACGGTGTTGAAGGATCGACGTCCACCTGGACTGGTTTTCCGTTCACGAAGAATTTTGTCATGCCTGATTCTCCTCAGTGGACTCCGTACGCGAGCGGCGAAAGCCGGAAACAAAAAGGAGTATAAGACGCGCAGTCGAAAGTTTCGAGTGGAATTAAATGCGCCGGGGCGGTGTGGCTAGACGGTTTTGTCTTCGGAATAGCAGAGGGCATCGAGATTGCATTCGATGCAGCGAGGCTTGCGGGCCTGGCAGACGCGGCGGCCGTGCCAGATCAATTGGTGCGCGAAGAGAATCCATTTTTCTTGCGGAATGATCTGCATCAAATCCTGCTCGATCTTTTTGGGATCGGTGTTTTTGGTGAGATCGAGGCGCTCCGAAAGCCGCTGGATGTGCGTGTCCACCACGACTCCCGAAGGAATTCCGAATGCGGTGCCCAAGACGACGTTCGCGGTTTTCCGCGCCACGCCCGGAAGCGAGAGAAGCACTTCCATCGTCTGCGGCACTTTGCCCTGGAATTCCTCGACAATTTTTTTGCTCGCGCCGATGATCGATCTGGTTTTGTTGCGGAAAAATCCCGTAGGGCGAATGTCCTGCTCGAGTTCGCTCGGCGACGCGTATGCGAACGCTTCGGGCGAGGGGTATTTTTTGTAAAGCGTGGCCGTGACTTGATTCACGCGCACGTCGGTACATTGCGCCGAAAGGATTGTCGAGATCAGAAGTTGGAACGGATTATCGTGCGTGAGAGCGCAAGTCGCGTTTGGATAGGCTTCGTCGAGTTTTTCGAGAATTTCCCGGACGCGCTTTGGATCGGTGCCACCGGCCTTCGCGATCCTGGCGGGCTTGGCTTTTGCGGCCGGGGAGGGTTTCGCTTTGGCCGCGGCGCGCTTTGCTGGCCGCTTGACTGGTTTTGATTTTTTCGCGCGAGAGGCTTTTGCCGGTTTTTTCGCCATGGCCGTGGGCTGGAAATATAGCACGACCCGGCGATCACGGCTCGACGCGAACGCCCTTCCAGAATGCGATACGGTCCTTGATTTCCGCGGCTGCCGGTTTCGGCTCCGGGTAATACCAAGCCGCGTCCGGATTTCGTTCGCCGTTCACCACCACATCGTGATAGCTCGCGGTTCCTTTCCACGGGCAGATCGTTTGCGTTTGGCTTGGCTTCAGATATTCGAGGTGAACCGATTCCACAGGAAAATATTGATTGCCTTCCACCACCACGCAGGCGTCGCTCTCAGCGAGAACCGCGCCCTTCCAAGTTGCTTTCGGCATGAATGGAACTCCAAGGATGAAATGAAAAATGGAAGATGCCGCGCTAAAGCGCGCCGCTACAATTGCTCGAGTCGATTCAGGCACTTGTAGCGCCGGGCTTCCGCGGTTTGTGCGTCCCGGCCTGGTCGGGAAGCCCGGCATCTTGCTTTGTCTTATTGACAGCTGCGAGCAAATATATCGCGTCAGCTCGCGATGAAAAGGCTCTGCGCGAACGGCCACTCCGCATCCACCCACTGCGCGTCGCAGCGATACCCCGCGCGTTCGCCCATCACCACAACTTCCGCGCAATTGTACTTGTGGCTGCTCTCGGTCCAGATAGTTTCGCCGGCGCGCAAGCGGAACGAAAATCCGGCGCCCGCCAGCTTCACCGTCTGATCTTCAGTCGAGCGCAAGTGCATTTCGATTCGCCGCTCGGAGCCGTTCCAACGCACGCCGTGCTCGAAGCTTCTCAAATTGAAATCGCCGCCGAGCGTTCGATTGATATGCGCGAGGATATTCAGATTGAACGCGGCGGTAACGCCAGCGCTGTCGTCGTACGCCTCGACTAACTGAGGAACCGGCTTCTCGAGATCGGTGGCGAGAAGCAGCGCATCGCCAGGCAGAAGAACGCGCCGGACGGCGCGCAAAAAATCCTCGCCCGCCGGGCGGTCGAAATTGCCGATCGTGCTTCCGAGAAACAGGACGAGCAACCGTTCGCCAGATTCGCGCCGCGCTGCAACTTCCAGCAGCCCATCGAGGTACGCGCGCTCGAATCCTACGACGCTCACGGAATCGAGATGGCCGAGTTCCTGCCAGCATCGCGAAAGCGCCATGCGCGAAATATCGATCGGGAAATATTGCACTGGTTGCCGCGTGGCGAGCGCTTCGAGAATCCAACGCGTCTTCGATCCGCTGCCGCTGCCGAGTTCCGCGACGATCACTGGCAAAGGCAAACGGTCAATGATCTCTCCCGAATGCTGCCGCAGAAGTCGCGCACCCGCGCGGCTCAATCCGTATTCCGGCAACAGGCAGATCACTTCAAAAAGCGCCGAGCCGATTTCGTCGTAAAGATATTTCGACGGCAATTCTTTCTGCCCGAGCTTTGAAAGTCCCGCGCGCACCTCCGCCGCAAAGTCAACGACGGAAGGTTCCGTCAGACGTTGGATCAATTGGGGCCGGGCTGTCGCCATGTCAGTCCTCCACGCAACGAAACTTCGCGTACACGTACGGATAGTGCGGCTGAAACCAATTGCGAAAACTGCGGCGCAACATGCTCGCCGCGGTGCGCTGCGAGCCGCCCTTCATCACAAAATGCTTGCCGTCGAAAAAGTCGGCGGAATAGCCGCGGTAAAAAGGAAACGGCTCGAAGCCCGGCAGCGGCGCAAACGGAGTGGACGTCCATTCCCAACCGTTGCCGAGAAGATCGAAAACGCCGAACGCGCTTGCGCCGAGGGGATGCGCTGCGACGGGCGTCGGTTCCCACGATGCAAAATCAAAATTGCCGCGCCACGCATCCGGCGATTCTTCGCCCCACGGGTACGAGCGCTCGGCGCCATTCGGCGCGCCGTACGCAGCGCGATGCCATTGCGTTTCCGTCGGAAGCGCCTTGCCCGCCCAGCGTGCGTACGCGGCAGCTTCAGCGTGGCTCACGTAAACCGGCCAGCTGAGCGGCAGCGGAATTACTTCGAACATCCCACGAAAGGCCCAGGCATCGCCGCGCGGAATCCAGAAGAAGGGATGAGTGATTCCGGCTGCGGACTTCCATTCCCAATCTTCGGCGCGCCACAAATTCCGATCATCGTAGCCGCCAGCTTTCAGAAATTCGAGAAATTGGCCGTTCGTCACTGGGTACGCATCAATCGAAAACGCGGGCACGTCAACCATGAGTGTCTCGAATTCGTTGTCCCATCCGAATGCCTCGCGCGGCGCGGAAAATTCCGCGGGAAGGCGGCCATTTTTTCGGGGCTGGCCAAGAGTCGCGCGGCCCGCGGGAATACTCGCCATGCGGCGTGTCAGGAGCCCGTCCGTTATAGCTGGTGTTGCCCCAATTCTTTTTTTCTTTTCGAATGGAAGCTGGTGCAAAAGATACGCGAGCGTTTCACCGTGCATCAGGCGATGCTCGATGGCCACGTGAAGCAGCGTGCCATCAGCGACATCGGGCTTCATCGAGCCGTCGGCAAATCCCCGCGCAATACTTTCATCAATGCGCTCGCGCGTGCGAGCGTTGTATGCGCGGACTTCTTGCTCCGAAGGCCAATCTGATGGCACATCGTTCGGAAGGTTTCCATTGGTCGGATCGATACCGAATGCGAACAACTTATCGAACGCGGCGTTTTCAGGCTTGAGATCGAACGCGCCGCGCCCGAGCAAATTCCAATCGAATGCTTCGAGGTGGCCGAGATAAAAAATAAGGCGGTGGCGTTCCGCGATCGGTCGATCGTAGAGTGCGCCGGGTGCAAGCATGTCGAAAATCGCGTCCGAGCGCCGCCGTGCGTCGGAGATTCTTTGCGGCAGCGACTGCGGATACTCCGGCCGGAGAGCAGGCGCGGTCATGATTTCACCTCGGGAGGGCTAAAGCGCGTTCATTAGACACCTCTCATTTGATTCCTGGCAAGCAAAAACGTTTCAGGTACTGGCTGTGGAAAACTGCGCCGCAGTTTCTAGATGTAATCGCGGGAATCGGAGGAAAGGAGATATCGCAACAGCTTGCGAAAGGCGCGGCCGCGGTGGCTGTATTCGTTCTTTTCTTCGCGTGAGATTTCTGCATACGTGCGGCCAAGCGTTGGGAAAAAGAAAACGGGGTCGTAGCCGAATCCGCCGTCGCCACGCGGCTCGGCCGCGATGACGCCTTCGACGGAATCGGAGAATATGGCCAGCGCGCGGCCCTGTCGCGCGAGCGTCAACGCGCAAACGAATCGCGCGCGGCGTTCGTCGCCGCTTTTTTCGCGCATCTCTCCGAGCAGCTTCCGCACGCGATCCGCATCCGAAGCGTTCGGGCCCGCGTATCGCGCGGAATGCACTCCGGGCGCGCCTCCGAGCGACGGAACCACAAGTCCGGAATCATCGGCGATCAGAAGTTGATCGGTGAATCGCGAATAGTGAATCGCTTTGCCGGCGGAATTTTCAGCGAATGTGGGCGCGGATTCGTCGAATGCAGCGAGCTCTGCGAAGCGCGGCAGCGGCTCGATTTCAATTGGATTGCCGGCCGCGAGCGCACGATATTCCCGCAGCTTGCCGGGATTCGAGGTGGCCGCCTGAACCTTAGCGATTTTGCCCGCCGAATTTCATGTGCAGCAATTCAATCTGCAATTGTTTGAGCCGTTCGATTCCAGACGCGGCGAGTTCGATCATCTGTTCCATTTCGCGGGCGGTGTAGGGCCTGCCCTCGGCAGTCGCCTGCACCTCGACGAATTTGCCGCCGCCCGTCATCACCACGTTCATATCCACCTGCGCCTGTGAATCTTCTTCGTAATCCAGATCGAGAAGCAGCTCGTCATTCACGATTCCGACGCTGATCGCGGCGACGGAATCTTTGAGCGGCACGGCGCGAATAATTCCCGATGCCACAAGCCGCTCGAGCGATAGCGCCAGCGCCACGAATGCGCCGGTGATCGAAGCCGTCCGCGTGCCGCCATCGGCCTGTATCACGTCGCAATCGATCCACACGGTTCGCTCGCCGAGCGCTTTCAGATCGGTTACGGCGCGCAACGAGCGCCCGATAAGCCGCTGGATTTCCTGCGTTCGGCCGGATTGTTTGCCGCGGCTCGATTCACGTGGCGTGCGGCGGTCGGTGGCGCGCGGCAGCATTCCGTATTCGCTCGTCACCCAGCCTTTGCCCGAGCCTTTCAGAAACGAGGGCACGCCATCGTCAATCGTTGCCGTCGCGATCACGCGCGTTTGTCCCGCTTCGATCAGGACGCTGCCTTCCGCCGTCGTAATAAAATCCGGCGTGATCTTGATGGGCCGCAAATCGTCGGGTGCGCGCTCTTCTGTTCGCAATGCGATCTCTCCGATCGAGGAAGCCGTTGCCGGTGGCTGAGTGCAGTCAGTTTGCCGGGCGCACGCGAGCGTGTCAACCACGGCGCCACGAGTCCCCCCAATTTGCCAATCGCGCGCTTTCCTAATATAACCAGCGCTGACGAATCAGATTATTGAAAGGCGGCTTGAACGAATGCGAGATATAGAGAAAGTGCGCGCGAACGCGGTTTGCTGGTCAATTTTCCTGGTGGCGTGCGTGTTACTTGCTCTCGGAGTCTCCACGATCGGCGGCCAGTTGGCGTCCGCATCCGACGCGGGTGTCGCTGTAGGCGCGCAATACGATTCGACGCATGTCTACGTCGCGCCCGCTGACCTGGATGCGTTCGTGAAGAGCTTCGCCGCTACGTTTGGCGGCCAGCCGTCAAAGAAGATCGTGACAAACGTTCTTCCGGTGCCGAGTAGCACCGAGTTTCAATATCTGTGGACTCCAGTCGGCACGCTCTCCGTCTTTGCATTCAAAACTCCGATTCCGTATCCGTTCGGGCAGGAACGCACGGGATATTTGGTCACCGACATGGATGCGGCGATCAAGGCCGCGCGTGCGGCTGGTGGGGAAATCATCGTCGAGCCCTTCAAGGACCCCATCGGAATCGATGCGGTCATCCAGTGGCCCGGCGGCGTGAAGATGCAATTGTATTGGCACTTCACACCGCCCCAATACGGGCCGCTCGAAACAGTGCCGGACAATCGAGTCTATGTGTCGCGCGATCGAGCCGACGAATTCGTCAAGGATTTCGTCAGTTTCTCCCGAGGCAAGATACTCTCTGACGACAATACCGCGGACGCGGCTGAAATAGGACGCGCCGGAGAAACGTACCGGCGCATTCGCATCGCTTCCGGGTTCGGCAACGTGCGAGTGACGGTAACGGACGGGCACTTGCCGTACCCTTTCGGACGCGAGATGACGGGATACGAGGTTCACGATCTCGGCGCGACGCTCGAAAAAGCCAAAGCTGCCGGCGCGAAAATTCTGTCGGCGCCTTACAAGATGAGCGATCGCACGAGTGCGATCTTGGAATTTCCGGGCGGCTACATCGCAGAAGTCCACGGCGCGACGGCGCATTAACGAGCGATTCGCGCTACGAATGGGTCTTACGGTTTTTTGTTTGGCGCGTTAACGGCAGCAGGAGGCGCGGTTGCTGGTGCAGCGGGAGCGCTGGACGCTACGGAGTGAAGATCGAAATATCCCGTCAGATCCACGTGGCCGGCGAGAGTGTCTACTTCCTGCCCGTGAATCAAAATCTTGAGGCGTCGCAGCGACGCCACGTTGGCCTCGAGCGTCCGCGCGATGGAATTCACGGCCAAGGATTCGCTCAGAATTCCCGATGGCGTTTCCGAACTCAGCGCATCGGAAAAATCCGCGATGGCTGTGCCGTCCGGCAGCACGTAGAACGCGAGAAGATTCGCGTCGGCGGGCAGCGTCCGTTGCGCGGCTTCCGGAGCGTTCGCGATGAGCGCCTGCAACACTTGCTTGCTGCGCACCGTCGTATCTGAAGCGAGTTGCAAATCAATCGGCGTGGGAGCGAGCATGTCGGGCGATGAAGTCGAAGCCCAATAGATGAGTGCTCTCGCGGCGACATCGGAAGGCGAGGTGATTCGCGGCGCCACGACTTCACGCCGCGCCTGCTCCTCGGTGGTTTGATCTTGCGCCAGACGATTCACGCGCTTTTGCAGGCTACGGAGGCTCAGCAGTCCGCCGATCACCGCGGCGCAGAGAATTGCGATCGTGATTTTCAGATTGCGCGACACTATGGCGTCCCCGCTTCGTAACCTGGACGAAACTCCGTCACCGCGCGCGCCACGCTTTCCGCAACCGACATAATCATCGGATCGAGCGTGTGCGGATCCGCCACGGACACGCTCGAAAGCTCGACCGCCGCCGCCGGCGCTGCCACAGAACGCAAATCGCGGATCGGAAAAGCGGTTGACGACGCGGGCGAGCCTGGAAATTTCTGTACGAATTCAGTCTGAATGAATTCGGCGAGGCGATGGCTCGTGTCCACATATCCCTGCTGCGCGGTATCCCACGGAATCAGGCGCGAAGGCGTGTGACCGGAAGAACGCTCAGCCGATTCCGGCGTGGCAGAGTCGGACGGAGAAACGTTCGAAGAAAAAAGATACGAGTAGGCGCGCGCCGTTCCAACCTGGCCCGTGGACGAAACGTGGAAGCTGATCAAGATCGCGAGGCGCGGAGCATTGGCGGTAGCCGCGCGGTCGTCGAATGAGGGATCTTGGTCGCCCTCGCGCGTCAGAATCACGCGCATGCCTTGCTGCTGAAGTTGCGATCGGGTGGCGCGCGCGAGAGCAAGCGTCAAATCTTTTTCCACGGCGCCGGTCGAGCCGCGTGCGCCATCGTCCGTGCCGCCGTGGCCGGGATCGAGCACCACTGTGAAGATTGGACGTGGCGGAGGAATCTGCGCGGGAGGTGCGGCATTGCTTGCGGGAGGCGGAGCGGCGTTTTGCTGCGGCTGGGCTTGAGGCCGGGCGAGGCCGGCAAAGAGCAAGCAACACGCGAGAAAAAGGATTACGCCATGCGGCGGGAATGCGAATTTGTGCCGGGAATCGAAGAGCACGACTTGAAAGAATAGCAAAATTTTGCGAGCGGAACGCGCATACTTGCGGCGGCGCGCCTTCCGTTCAACGGAGATTCATCGGGTCGAGCGGGACTTCTCGCGTTTCCGGAAAATGTCCACGACGAGCAGCAACATCGCTAAAACCAATACACCGTCCGCGATTTTATGATGAGGACTGAGGAACAGCATTCCGCCGGCCCCAGCCATGAGAAACGCTGCGACGAACTTCAGCGGGCTCCAAGAGAGTTCGGGGTTCTCGGCGGGCGCAAACATGCTGGTATCCTATCGCGCGATCGAGTTGCGTTCAATCAATCGCCGCGGCGAATCATGTCCGCGGCTTTCTCCGCAATCATGATTACGGGCGCGTTTGTATTGCCACTCGTGACCGTGGGCATCACCGACGCATCGACCACGCGCAGATGTTCCGCACCGCGCACGCGCAGATGCGAATCCACCACGGCCATCGCATCGTCGCCCATCTTGCAAGTTCCGGCGGGATGATAGGTGGTCTCGGCGACGTCGCGAACGTAATTGGCAATTTCGCCGCGCGATTTCACGCTCGAGCCCGGCAAATATTCATCGCCGCGAAATTCATTGAAGGCATGCGCTGCCGCGATTCGCCGCGCGAGTTCGATGCCAGCGACAAATGTCTCCACATCCGAATCGTGCGAGAGATAATCCGGCTCGATGATGGGCGCGTCCATCGGGAATGTGGTTCTTAGACGGATGCGCCCGCGGCTTTGCGCTCGAATTAGCGTCGGACCAATCGAGAAGCCGTGGCCCGGCGGGCGATCGAAGCCGTGATTGAGGTAATACACCGGGCCGAAGTGATATTGCAGATTCGGGCGATCGGCATCGGGGCGCGTGCGGAGAAACGCGCCGGCCTCGGCGATGCACGACGTCAGCATGCCGCGGCGAAAAAACGCGTAATTGAGAAAGCTCAGAAGCGTTTCCGCTTTTGCGAGCGTGATCGGCTTCGTGCATTTGTACGCCACGGGAAGAAACATGTGGTCCTGCAGATTCGCGCCGACGCCGGGAAGATCGAGCGTGACATCAATTCCGAGTTCCGCAAGATCGCGCGCCGGGCCGATGCCGGAAAGAAGCAGCAATTGCGGTGAATTGATCGCGCCGCCGCAGAGAAGAACTTCGCGCTCGGCGTAAACGGAATGCTCGCGGCCATCGCGAACGTATTCGACGCCGGTGGCGCGATTGTTCGCGAGCAAAATTTGCGTTACGTGCGCGTGGGGAAGGACGGTCAGATTCGGCCGCGATCGCACGGGGTGCAGATACGCATCGGCGGCGCTCCATCGTCGGCCGCGCTTCTGCGTTACCTGGTAGCAGCCGGCGCCTTCCTGCTCGCGGCCGTTGAAATCGTCATTCGCGGGAATTCCGGATTCGGCCGCCGCTTCAACGAACGCGCGAGAAAGGGGATTGACTGTGCGCAGATCCTCGACGCGCAACGGGCCGCCCACGCCGTGAAATTCGGATGCGCCGCGCTGCTGGTCTTCGGCATTTTTGAAATAGGGAAGGACGTCAGCGTAACTCCAGCCCGGATTGCCGAGCTGCGCCCACTCGTCGTAATCGCGCCGATTCCCGCGAATGTAAATCATCGCGTTGATCGAACTCGAGCCGCCGATCACTTTTCCGCGCGGCCAATAGAGTTGGCGGCCGTGAAGATTCGTTTGCGCTTCGGTCGAGTAATTCCAATCGGCTTGCGATTTGAAGAGTTTCGAGAACGCGGCGGGGATGCGAATTTCGCGGCGCTTGTCGGGGCCGCCCGCTTCGAGCAAGAGCACGCTGACTTCGCGATTTTCGGAGAGCCGGCCCGCGAGCACGCAACCTGCGGAACCCGCGCCGGCAATAATGTAATCGTAGCTGGGCATCGGCGCGCCAAGAATGCCACGCCTCCGCGCGAATGGAAAGTGAACGGGGGTTGCGCCAAATCAATTCGCGCAGAGTGCAATCGTGGAGCGGGCAGCCCGCGTGCGATTTTCTCTGCGTCGGCGACAGGCCAAAATTGCGGGGCAGTCGTGGGACGGTCCAGCCACCCATGATAAACTTCTAGATGTGGAAGTTACCCTGCACATCCCTGACGATATTGCCCGGCGGCTCTCCGGTGCCGGTGGGGATGTTTCGCGCTGTGTGCTCGAGGCCCTCGCACTGGAAGGTTATCGCGAACAAACCCTGACTCTTCTTCAGGTCTCAGAGATATTGGGATTTTCCCGGATCGAGACCGAGGATTTTCTCGGGCAGCATCATGTTCCGCTGTCTGCGATGGCGGAAGCGGACTTGGATCGCGAAGCTGCCCTGTTTGAAGCGGCGTCTCGCCACAATCCGCGCTAGCGAAATCGCGGCATGATTGCCGTCTCCAATACCACCCCGCTCCGCTACCTGATTGCCATAGGACAAGATCATCTTTTCGGGCAATTATTCGAAAAGGTTCTGGTGCCTGGCGCCGTGCACGAGGAATTGACGGACGCGAGAACTCCCGAGACTGTCCGTCGCCTCGTCTTGTCGCTTCCTTCGTGGTATGAGATTCGCGTGGTGCCGGAAACCAGCGCAGCTTCGTTTCCAATTTCATTGCATCGAGGCGAACGCGAAGCCATTCTGCTAGCCGAAACACTGCGCGCTGACGTTCTGTTGATCAACGAACAGGCTGGACGAGACATCGCATTGAGCCGGAACCTGCCGCTGTCGGGCACGCTGGGCGTTCTTGAACGAGCCGACACAACGGGGCTCATCGCTAACTATCCGGAAGTTCTCGCGCAATTGAAGACGAGCGGATTTTTTATTGCGGAATCGCTGGAGCAGCGCCTATTGGAACGTCATGCGGTGCGCCGAGCGCGAGGCCGGCAATAATTACGCGGCGTCGGGCGGCTTCTGCGCGGCGATGGCGAGCGAATTTGGCGTCTGGAATAGCAGCTTGATCCCGTAGGCAATGAACCCGCCAACAATCAAGAGAACGCCGAACGCAAGGCTGCTCATTCCGAGGACCGTTTCATTTTCGCTGCGTACCACGGAAAATCCGAGCAGCAGCAGCGGGCAGACGCCGAGCATCACGGCGCCCAGCATGCCGCCCGGCACGCGGAAGGGGCGCCGCAGCGTCGGTTCCTTCACGCGCAGCGCAACGAGCGCGATGAACTCCAGCATCAAGCTGCTGCCGTAAAGAAGAATGTCGAGCGTGACGAGGTGCTCGAAATTCAGCCCGAGGCACATTCCCCAGCCGATCGCGAGCGCAACAATTGACACCCAAGGTGAATGCGACCGCTTCGTCTTCCGCGCGAAAATCTGCGGCAGCATTCCATCTTGCGCCATCGCGAGCGGCAAGCGCGAGTAACTCATCACCAGCGCGTTGAACATTCCAAACGCGCTCATCATTCCGCCGAGCACGAGCGCCACACGCAATCCTTGCCCGCCGACAAGTCCCGCGAGATCGGCCCACGAGCCTGTCTCCCAGGAAGCGGCCGGCGCGCCGGTGATCCACATCGCGGCAACCGGAACGATATACGTGAGCGACACGACGACGACGGCCAAAATCATCGCGCGCGGATAAGTTTTTTGCGGCCGCTCGACTTCGGCGGCGATCGTCGAAGCGTTGTCCCAGCCCATGTAATTCCACATCGCGATCAAAATGCCGCCCATGAAATCCACGGTGCTGCCGGAAGGAACGGTGGCGCTGCCGCCGAGCGCGCCAATCTTGAATGGCGCGAGCAGGACGATGAGCGCGAACGGCGCGGAAAGCAGAAAGAAAAGCCAGAGCGAAGAAATAGCCACAACGCGAATTCCCGCGATGTTCATCAGCGCGCAAACCGTGACGATGGCCATCCCGACGTACAGCCCGCGATGCCCCACGCTAAACCACGGAATCATGCGCGTCAGATACGCGACGAACAGCGTCGGGTAAATCGCCATGTCGAAAATGCTCGCCACCAGCGAAAGCCACGCTTCCTGAAATCCCCAGAAATTTCCCAGACCTCGACGCACCCACGCGTAGTAGCCGCCCTCCGCCGGAATCGAGCTCGAAAGTTCGCCGATCATGTACGCGGTCGGCAAGCTCCAGAGCAGCGGCGTCAGCAGAAGGATCAAGATCCCGCGGCCGTAGCCCGCGCCGTGCACGATGTCTTCCGTGCCGTACGTGCCGCCAGACACCATGAAGAACGTCGCGGCGACCAGCGGCCACAGCGTCAATTTCGCGGATCTTTGTTTGGGATTGGAAACGGCCCGAGAACCGAGCCGCGCGTCCAGGGAGATCGCGTTCAATTTATTTCGATTTCCTCCACCGGCGATCCTCGCTCTCCCTTGGGCCGGGCTGACGGAGCAAGTTCGCTAACGCAGAATACAGGCATTGAAACTGAGCGCAAGAAAAATGTGCGCGTTTCGGAAAATAATTTTTGCGCGGGAGGAACGCGGAGAGCCGTCGTGGCGCGGGGATCGTGCCCGCGAATTTGGGTTTGGTTTTCGTAGGGCTGGCCGGAAGGCCGGCCGGGTTTGCGCGGGTTTGTCAGGCGATTCGAAATTCAAGTTCGTGAGAGGCCGGTCCGTCTGCCGACGGACCCTGCGGTTGCCTCGGGAGCGATCCTGCTGCCTCTATCCACAGAGCTGCGCACTGCAAATTTGCGGAATCGTTCGATACAATTTTGATTGCCGGCGGCAGGCGCAAGGCCGCCGGAAAGGAGGCAAACAGGCGAAATGGAGAGCATCGGCGTGATGCCCCACAACTATGACGCGGAGCGCAGTTTTCTCGGCGCGCTGCTCCTCGGCGAAGATTCGCGCCGCGCGGCGCCGGCTCTCGCCGCTGCGGACTTCATGGCGCCGCCGAATCAGCGCATCTTCGCGCGGATTCGCGAACTGGAAGAGGCCGGAACTCCGGTGGACCTGGTGACGCTGACCGAAGCGCTCTATCAGCGAGGCGAATTGGAGGCTGCGGGCGGGGCGGGCTACCTCGCGCAGCTCGTCGATGGCGTGCCGCGCCTTTCAAACGTGGCGCATTACGCCGGAATCATCCTCCGGAAAGCCGAGCAGCGCCGGGCCGCCTATGCCTGCCAAAAGATGCAGGACGTGCTGCTTTCGGGCCAGACAGACCCAGCTGAGATTTCGCGAGAGGCCCAGTACCTCGCAGAAAAGTTGTCTGCCCTCCTTATGTATGGAGTTCGGGCAGACAGACATTTGGGCTTTCGGACAGGCGCCCAAATCTCTCAGGAACCCCGGTCCGAGACCTCCTGGATCTGCAAGCCCTGGGTGGCGGCAGGGGCAATCACGGAGATAGCCGGGAAGGTCAAGCAGGCGGGCAAGACGACCTTCGTGACCCACCTCGTATCGGCAGTGGTAGGAGGCGCGGCGTTCCTCGGTGAACAGGCCGTCCGGGTGCCCGTCCTCTACCTCACGGAGCAAACGGCGGTGACATTTCGGCCCATGCTGGAGCGCTGCGGCCTGATAGGAAGAGGCAATTTCATCTTGCTGCCGTGGAGCGAGACAGTCGGGATGAGCTGGGAGGCGATTGCGGCGCGGGCGACGGACGAAGCGAAGCGGCGAGGCGCGCGCCTTATCGTCGTGGATACGCTCGGCCAATTCGCGGGGCTCGATGGCGATTCCGAAAATAACGCGGGCGACGCTCTACGCGCCATGAAACCACTGCAGCAGATGGCGTCAGAAGGGCTGGGCGTGATCGTCGTTCGCCACGAACGCAAAATGGGCGGCGAGGTGGGCGATTCGGGGCGGGGAAGCTCCGCCTACGCAGGTGCGGTGGACATCCTGGTTTCGCTCCGTCGAACCGAAGGATGCGAATCGCGCGGCATCCGACTGCTGCGCTCGATTTCGCGGTTTCCAGACACGCCGGATGAGCCGGCCGTGGAGCTGTGCGGCGATGGCTACCACCTGATCGGCTCCGCAAAGGAAGTCGCAGCACGAAGGGTCGAGGCGAGCATTCTCGCCGTTTTGCCCGGCAGCGAGGAGCAGGCCGTTGGCGCCCCGCGTATCGCCCAGCTTTCAGAACTTCGACGGACCACCGTGCAACGCGCGCTGGATAGATTGATTGCCCAGGGCCGTGCGATCCGCACCGGAAAAGGACGCAGCCGCCAGCCATTCGTGTATTGGGCCAAGCCTGGTTAAAGCTCCAAAAAATGTCTGTCTGCCCAAACTCCTTATATAGGGTGGGCAGACGACACGCGATGAATGCACACTCAGCAATCGTAGGGCTGGCCGGAAGGCCGGCCGCGTTTTCGCGAAATAATGCGTCGAGCGAATCAAATTCGTGAAAAGCCGTTCCGTCTTCCGACGGACCCTACGGTTGCTGAGCGCAGCCTCGCGGTTGCCGTGGATCCCGGGCGGAATGCGTCATTCCGGCGATTTCGACCCTCGCTGCAACTCCCAGAGAATATGCCGCAGCATGCCGAGCCATACTTCGGAATCGCTCGATGAAAGTTTCAGCCGCCGAATCAGCCGGCGCAACTTTTCCTCGGCGAGGACCGACGCTGCCGGCTTAACGAATCCGCTGAGGCGCAGCACCTCCAACATCACCTCGTCGATGCGCTGGAGCTCGCGCGCGCTGGCAACTTTCACCTTCTCCGGTGGCCGCGTCGCCGCTGATCCGCGCGCCAGTTCGTAGAGGCAAATCGCCACGGCCTGCCCCAGATTCACCGATCCGTGCTCTTCGCGCGTCGGAATGCGCATTAGCCAGTGGCAGTGGCTCATATCGTCGTTCCTGAGGCCGATTCTCTCCGAGCCAAAGAGCAGCGCCACACGGCTCGAGGCGAGCCTCTTGCGAATCATCCGCGCGCCCGCCTCTAACCCACGAATCGGATGCTGCAATTGCCGCCGCCCGGCCGCCGTAGTTCCGATCACCAGCGTGCAGTCAGCCACAGCCTCGCCAACAGTTTCAAATTCCTCCGCGCTCGCCAGCAGCTCCGACGCGCCCACCGCCGAGCGCGCCTCGCGAAACGCCACCTTGTAAGGAGTCACCACGCGGAGGTGCATGAAGCCGAAATTGCTCATGACGCGCGCCGCCGCGCCAATATTGAGAGGATTGCGCGCATTCACCAGCACCAAACGCAAACGGTCGAATTCAGCTCGAGCGCTCAAGACGCCGTATTCTACAGCAGCTACCCAGTCAATCAGAGCCCAGAGGCTCCCGCCTCGGGGAACCGCCGCCCCGAAAACGCCGGCGTTCCTTCCGTTACTCATTGACGCGAATTTTCGCCGAAAACATCCGCGCCAGCCTCGCAACGAATAAACTTCTATATGGCTCCAGGTACGCCCTGAACATGGCAGACGCACCCTCAAACCGTCGAAAGTACCCTCGCATCCGCGCGTCGAAAGCGATGCTGGTCGGCTGGAAATCGGTCAACCAAACGAGCACATCGCACGCCGGCACGATTTCACTCGGAGGCGTATTCCTGCACGCCGCTAATCCGCCGAGCGAAGGTTCTCCGATCGAAATTATTCTCGAGTTGCCGACGGGACAAATTCGCGCACGCGCGATCGTGCGGAATTTAACGTCGGGCAAGGGCATGGGAATTCAGTTTATCGAGATGAAACCGCAAGACCGCGCGAAGCTGACGAAGTTTTTAGCTCAGGAAGAGATCGTTCAAAAAACTGCCGCCGCCAGCGGGCCTGCACGATCGCGGCCGTTAAATGCGCAGCTCGCCATTTGGTACCGGCGCGAGGAAGCGGCTCAGATTCAGTTTGAACTGGAACTCCGCCGTTTGATCGAATTCACCGGCAAGAGCACCTACTATCAGCTTCTCGGAGTCACATCCGACTCTCCGGCGAGCCTGGTGAGAAAGAGCTATCACTCGCTGGCCCGCAAATTTCATCCCGACAATCACATGGGGAATCGCGAGTTGGTCGCAGCGCTCAAAGACGTGATGGCCGTCATCACCGAAGCTTATAGAACGCTCTCAAACGACGAGAAACGGGCCGCCTATGACAAGCGCCTGGCCGCCACGGGCGCGTTTACCATGGGCCGGAAGAAAACCGGAACCGCAGAAAACGTCGAGGAGTGGTTCAAGCGCGCCAATGATTCCATTCGCGCAAGAAATTTTGTTGGCTCGATTGTCTGGTTGCGTAAATGCGTGGAAGCATCGGCGGGAAACGCGGTGTACCGCGCGATGCTGGCGCGCAGCCTTGCGACCGTGCCGCAATACCACAAAGAGGCCATCACTCACTTTCGAAAAGCGATCGAGCTCGATCCCTGGCGCGAGCCGGTCTACATCCAGTTCGCCGAGCTGTGCGAGAAAATGGAACTCGCAGAGCTCACGCACGCGATCTACTCCAAGCTGCTCGAAGTCAACCCCGCCCATCCCGAGGCCCTCGAGCGCCTTGCCGAAATCGAGGCCGCCCAAAAAGGCCAGAAATCTCCCGGCCTAGTTTCCCAATTGCTCGGCAAAAAACGCTGAGCCAGCCTGAGATCGCTTGATTTCTATTCAGAGCCCGGAGGCCCCTGCCTGCGGGAACCCATTGCCCAGCACTCACCCTCACCCTTTCGCCCCCGCGCAATTGTGCTCCACACATTTCGCTGCAGACGAACTCATGCGCTACAATTGATGTGCTTGATCACCCTTAACAACATCTCCATGCGCTTCGGCGCCAGGATTCTGTTCGAAGAGGTCACCAGCACTTTCTTCGACGGCCGCCGCTACGCCATCACCGGCCCGAACGGCGCCGGCAAATCCACGCTGATGAAAATTCTCACGGGCGAACTTGAGCCTTCGCAGGGCTCTATCAGCCGACCGAAAAAGCTTGGCATCCTGCACCAGGATCAATTTGCCTTCGACAAATTCCGCGTCATCGACACCGTCATCATGGGCAATTCCGCGCTGTGGAAAGCGCTGCAAGAGCGCGAGGCGCTGCACGCAAAGCCGCACGACAAACTAACCGACCACGACGGCATGCGCCTCGCCGAGCTCGAAGCCATCGTCAGCGACGAAGACGGCTATACTGCCGAAGCCGATGCCGGCATTCTGCTCGATGGTCTCGACGTGGACGACTCGCTCCACGAACGCCGGATGGGCGATTTGCAAGGCGGCATAAAAGTCCGCGTGCTACTCGCGCAAGCGCTCTTCGGCAATCCGCCCGCTCTTCTGCTCGACGAGCCGACGAACCACTTGGATCTCGATTCCGTCCACTGGCTGCAGGAATATCTCTGCGAATACGAAGGCCTGCCAATCGTCATCTCGCACGACCGCCATTTTGTGAATAGCGTCTGCACGCACACCGCCGACATCGATTATCAAACGGTGATCATGTACAACGGCGGCTACGACGATATGGTCGTCGCAAAAACTTCCATCCGCTCGCGCATCGAGTCGGAAAACGCTCAGCGCGAAAAGAAAATCGCGCAACTGAACGAATTCATCGCGCGCTTTTCGGCCGGCACTCGTTCCGCGCAGGCCACCTCGCGCAAAAAAGAAGTCGAGCGGCTGCAAACTGCCGAGCTCGCGAGATCCAATATCGCGCGACCGTACATTCGCTTTCAGATGGACCAGGCCTCCGGCCGGCACCCGCTCGAGGTCAAGAGCGTCGTCAAGTCATACGACGGCGTGAAAGTGATTCATCGATTCTCAGCGAGCGTCTCGCGCGGAGAAAAGATTGCGCTTACGGGCCGCAACGGCTCTGGCAAAACCACTCTTCTGAAATCGCTCATCCGCAACGCGCCGGGCCACATCGAACAATCCGACACTCAATTTCCGATTGATTCCGGCACGGTGCTATGGGGACACAACGTCTCCGTCGGCTACTTCGCGCAGGATCATTCCGAGACGATCCGAAAGGGCGTCACCGCGATCGAGTGGCTGCACGAATTCGATCCCGCGGCGACGCAGGAAAAATTGCGCGGCCTGATGGGCCAAATGCTCTTCAGCGGCGACGATGCGTTGAAGCAGACCCGCGCGCTCTCCGGCGGCGAGTCCGCGCGGCTGATTTTCTGCCGCTTGATGCTGCTAAAGCCGAACGTTCTCGTCCTCGACGAGCCGACCAATCATCTCGACCTAGAATCCATCAACGCTCTAAATATCGCTCTCCAAAAATACGAAGGCACTGTCCTCCTCGTCACTCACGACCAGGACGTCATCGAAGAAGTCGCCACGCGCATCTGGCATTTCAAAGATGCCCACATCGAAGACTTCAAAGGCCCGTACGAAGAATATCTCGCCTACGCCAAAGAAAAAGCTTCGTAGCATTTGACATGTCTTTCGAAGCCGTAAAAATCGAGCGCGTGCAGGATTATTGGAACGAGCGCCCCTGCAACATTCGCCATTCCTCGTGCCCCGTCGGCTCGCGGCAATATTTCGATGAAGTGGAAGCGCGCAAATATTTCGTCGAGCCGCACATTCCAAATTTCGCGCAGTTCGAACGCTGGAACGGCAAACGTGTTCTCGAAATCGGCTGCGGAATCGGCACCGACACAATCAATTTCGCGCGTCACGGCGCTCGCGTGACCGCCGTGGATCTCTCGGATCGCTCTCTCGAAATCGCGCGGCAACGCGCCGGCGTTTTCGGATTGCAGGATCGCATTCAGTTTTTTCAAGGCAGCGCCGAGAATCTTTCCGCGATCGTGCCCGTCGAACCCTACGACCTGATCTATTCGTTCGGCGTCATTCACCACACGCCGCATCCCGAACGAGTTCTTGAGCAAATCCGAAATTACTTGGCTCCCGGCGCCACGGTGAAAATCATGGTCTACCATCGCCGAAGCTGGAAAGTATTTTGGATTTTGCTGACGTACGGAAAAGGCCAATTCTGGCGATTGAATGAATTGGTCGCGCAGCATTCCGAAGCGCAGACCGGCTGCCCCGTCACTTACGTTTACACGCGCTCCGAAGCGCGCCGCCTGCTCGAAGCTCACGGCCTAAAAGTGCAGCAAATCTCAGTCGACCACATCTTCCCCTACCGAATCGCCAATTACAAAAAATACGAATACATGAAGGAATGGTATTTCCGCATGATGCCGCAGCCAATGTTCCGCTGGCTAGAACGCCACTTCGGCTGGCACCTCTGCATCACCGCAACAAAGCCGTGATCGCGAATCTGGCGATTTTCAGGACGAACGGCACAAATGCCATCGTAGCGCCGGCATCCTGCCGGCGTTTTTCCGCGCGGCGGCGCAATACAAAATCGCCGGCAATGCGCCGGCGCCTGCACAATCTGCGGCCAAACTTCTGGCTGCAATGTGCTCTGAGCCGACAATTCCTTACAATGTCTTCGTGGTCGAAACTGCCAAGATAGGCGGAATGCGAGTGCGCGCATGAAACCGGTTCCTGTCCTGCTTGTGGATGACGACGTCGAGCTGTGCTCCTCTCTCTCTCGCCTGCTCGGCATGGATGGATTCAGCGTCACGGCGGTGCACGATGCGGAGTCGGGCGCGAAAGAAGGACTGAAAGAAGATTACGAGCTCGTAATTCTGGATGTGATGCTTCCCGGAGGCGACGGCCGGAAAGTGCTGCGCCGGATTCGCGTGCGCTCGCAGGTTCCCGTCATCATGCTCACCGCTCGCGGCGACGAAGACGATCGCATTCGCGGCCTCGAAGGCGGCGCGGACGATTATCTCGCCAAGCCGTTCAACGCGCGCGAGCTGGTGGCGCGAATCCGCGCGGTCTTGCGACGCAAGGGCGATTCGGCCGTGCCGGAAATTCTCGCGGTCGGCGATATCGAAATTAACAAGCGGGCTCGCAAAGTCTCGCGTCGCGGAAAAGAAATCGAATTGACCGGCGCGGAGTTCGACATTCTGGTATTGCTCGTTCGCGCCGCCGGCAAAGTTCTCTCGCGCGATGAAATTGCGGAAGAGGCGCTCGGCCACCCGGTCGGCCTCCTCGATCGCAGCGTGGACAATCACATCAGCAATCTGCGAAAAAAACTTGGCCCCGCGCCCGGCTCGGGAGAGCGCATTCGCAACGTGCGCGGCAGCGGCTACATTTACGTTGACGAATCTGCCTCCGATTCGCGCGAGGGCGCATGATTCGCAGCATCTTCGCCAAAATTCTTCTCTGGTTCTGGATTTCGATGTTCGCCGTCGTGCTCTCGGTGGTCGTCGTGTCGCTCGCGAGCGGCGCGGAACCCGCGGGCCGGCGATGGCTCTCGCACACGCTCGAACTTTATGGCAGCAGCGCGGTGGATTTTTATTCTCACGGCGGCGCCGCGCAACTCAGCCGGTATCTCGACGAGATTCAAAAATCGTCGGCGATTCATGCCGCGCTGCTCGACCCGAAAGGCGCGGACATCGGAAATCGAGGAATTCCGGCTGGGGCGAATGCGGTGCTGGCCGAGGCGCGTGAAACGGGAAAATCGCAATTTCGCGCGGGCATTCACTGGACCGGCGCGTCCTTGATTTCGCGGCCCGAAGGGGACTACATCTTCGTCGCGAGCATTCAACCGCTTCGAGGCTACTTTCGCGCGTTTGAGCTCCACGTCATGCTGCTACGGCTGGCCGTCGGACTGCTCTCCGCCGGCCTTCTGAGTTACCTGCTGGCTCGCCACATCGGAAAGCCCATCGCCGCGCTTCAAGCGGCCGCAGGCCAGATTGCGAATGGAAATTTATCGGTACGCGCCACGCCTGCCATCGAGCCGCGCGCCGACGAGCTGGCGGATCTCGCGCGCGATTTCGATCGCATGGCGGAGCGGATTCAGGCGCTGATTCAGAAGCAGCAGGAATTGCTCGGCGATATTTCGCACGAGCTTAGGACGCCGCTGACAAGAATTACCGTTTCGCTCGAACTCGCGCGCCGCGGCGATACCGAAGCCTTCGCGAAAATGGAGGAGGATCTCGGACAGCTCGACGGAATGATCGGTCAAATCCTGACGCTCACACGCCTGCAAGCGCGCGAATCGCACTCGCTCGATACCCAAGTGGAATTGCGCGCGCTGCTCGAACGCGTGATCGCCGACGCCCAAATTGAAGGCACGCGCGAAGACAAGACCGTCGTGATGACAAATGGAGCCGAATGCCGGGTTCGCGGCGATGCCAATCTCCTTCGGAGCTGCTTTGAGAACGTGGTGCGAAACGCGGTCCGCTACACGGCGCCGAATACCACAGTCGTTGTGTACGTCGAGTGCGAAAAAGGCGCCCCGCAAAACGCTGTGATTCTCGTTGAAGATCGCGGGCCCGGCGTGCCACCCGAAGCGCTATCGAAATTGTTCGAGCCTTTTTATCGCGTGCAAGAATCGCGCGACCGTGCCACCGGCGGTACCGGCCTCGGCCTTTCCATCGCGCAAAAAGTTGTGGCGCTCCACGGCGGCACGATCGAAGCCCGTAATCGCGAAGGCGGGGGGCTTTCCGTCAGGATCACGCTGCCGGGCGAACCTCCTGCATCGGCCGCTGCAAAAACAATCGCTTAATCTCGCCGCAATCCCGACACTTCCTTACACACTCCGCGCCGAATCGCGTGTTACAGATAATGAGCGCAAATTCCAAGAGCGCTCTTCAAATTCAAGGAGGGCTGGGAACATGAAATCCTATTCAAAGATGGTTCTTTTCGTGGCGATGGCTTTTGGATTATTCGCAGGCAGCGCAAGCGCTCAAGGCGTGGCGCACGGCCGCGTGACAAGAAAGAACGCGGACGGTGGCACGACCACCGCTGGCGGAACCGCAGTGAAGGGTCCCAATGGAGGCGGCGCCGTACGCGGCGGAGCAGTTGCCACGAACGGCCAGGGCGGTATGGTTGCAGGGCACGGAGCCGCAGCGAAGGGTCCGAATGGCGGAGTGGCCGCGCGCGGCGCGGTGACCACGTCGAACGGCCAAGGACAAGGCCAGCGCACGAGCGGCGGCGCATTCAAGGGTCCGAATGGCGCTCAGGGCGCGCGCAAGAGCAGCACGCAATGGAATGACGGCAACGTGACGCATCAGGGCAGCGCGCAGGCTTCCGGCAAGAACGGCTCGGTCCAGACCAGTGGCTCGTCGCAGCGTACGTCAGACGGCCAGGGCTCCGGTCAGCGAGACACGACCGCAACGGGCAAGAACGGCGACACTTACAACGGCACCACCACGTATCAGAAAGGCCAGGGAGTCCAACACAGTGCCACTTGCACGAACGCCAGCGGCCAGACGATTCCTTGCAAACAGTAATAGCGCCTCGAAATAACAGATTGCCAGCAACGGCCGCCAGTTTGGCGGCCGTCGTGTTTCTGACGGTCGCAGTCAACAATCTCGAATTTCGAAGGGAACGATTACATCCCGACACTTCCATACGAACTAAACGAGTTCCCGCGCGTTATATCAAGTAGCAGAGCTCGCCAGCCACGCAGGACGGCCGGCGGCAAAAGGAGAAAGATCATGAAGGGGAAAACGATCGCAATCACCGCGGTCATCGCAGGATTAATATTGGCCGCATTCGCTTCGACGGCCACTCACGCTTCAACGCGCTGGCTCCAACAGCGCCGCTCGCACTTTCTGGCGCAGCACATCGCGAACGACTTGAATCTCACGGACGACCAAAGGACGAAAATCAAAGGCGTCCTCGAAACAGAGCGCCCGGCGATCCAGTCGCTGGTTCACAAATTCGAACAGCAGAACGATCAGTTGCATTCGAAGTCGTCCTTCGATGAAACGTACGTCCGCTCGGTGGCGCAGCAACAGTCGGGAACTTACGCCGACGCGCTCGTCGAACGGGAAAAGGTCCGCTCTGAAATTTTCGCGATTCTGACTCCCGACCAGCAGAACAAACTGAACCAGCTTACGACTGAGTTCAGGACCGCGCTCGAAGATCGCCTCGCCAATCTTGGCGACGGTTTGTAGACGCGGGCAGGTCATGAGAACAAAGCCGCTCCCGGGCCACGTCCATGTGGGCGAGCGGCTTCGTTCCATGGACGGTGCGGCTTGTGATTACCTCAACGGCCGCACCGTGACCGTTGTGAGAATGGCAGCCTATCGCGGCTATTGCGTCGCAACTCGATCGGAACGAAGGGCCCTGCGACCGGCGCCCAAACTTTCGTGGAGCGGCCGCCTTGCCCGCGCCGTGGCATGAATCACAGTTATATCTATATCGCACTACGATACTTCCCCTCAGGCAACCGCTCGGCAAGCATATCGCATCACGATATATTGAAGCCGCTCTCGCGCTTGACTGCTTAGCTCCCGGCCAAAGCCGAGGTTCGTAGGGCGGAACTCAGGTCTTTGCCTCTGTCCGTCCGCCGCAGTCTTCGAGAGAGCTAGTAATTAATCTGGTGTAAACGAACGCCCAGGAAGGAGAATCGGAAAGATGCAATTACGATCGTTCTCTCAAGGCCCCCTCTTGTTGTTGGCGGTGATCTCTCTTTGCGCGGTTCCCGCAATGGCGCAGTCGTCGCAGGAAAATGGAAAACTAAAAATTCACGTTGATCCAAAACAGGCATACGTATTCGTGGATGGAAAAGCCATTCGCGACGGCAGCCAGACAATCGAATTGACCGCCGGAACGCACAGCGTCGGCGTCTATAACTACGGCTATCAATCCAAAACGCAGGACGTGACGATTACAGGGAAGGAATCGACGAAACTCGACGTCGCGCTTCAACGCTCCGGAGCAAATGTGTCCGGTCCGTTCGCCGACATCGAAATCAAAGGTGATCCGCGCGCGGCGGTCCTATTAAACGGCACGACGCCCGATTTCTTCGTCGGCCACGTGGATGAATTCAATTGGAACTGGATCTGGCACCAGCGGCTGCTCGTGAAGCCGGGAAGCTACCAGCTCACGGTAACTCGAAACGGAAATACGATTTGGTCCGGTCCGGTGATGGCGAACGCTGGCGAACAGGTGACCGTCTATCTCGATCAAAACGGCAAGATGAAAACAAAGCCGTGGAAACAGGGCGACTCGATCGGCCCGCTTCCGCGCTTTCAGGCCGGAATCGCCAGCGCGACCGTTCCCATCGCGCCGGTGACCGCAACATTTGCGGCCAAGGCGGAACAAGTCGGATGCGGACAATCAACCGATCTGAGCTGGAACTCGACCGATGCGGCGCGCACTTCAATCAGCAGCATCGGACAGGTTTCTCCGGACGGCCGCGAGTCGGTGAATCCGACGCAGCCCATAACGTATGAACTCACCGCAATCGGACCGGGCGGCAAAGTCACGAAGACGGTCAAAGTGGACGTGGACAAGAATCCGACCGTGACTATGAGTCTCAGCCAGCCGGAAGTCCGGTATCACAAGATCGGAGACAAAGTGGTGCGTGATGATATGGCCACGCTGAGTTGGTCCACCGCCAACGCTAACGAAGTTTCCATTGACCCGTTTGGCAGCGAAGCTTTGACCGGCAGCAAGACGATCGTGGCGGCGCCGACACAGTCCAATCCAGGCCCGGTCAACGATTGGGTCTCCTACACGCTGACGTCCACGAACGAATGCGGCGGAACGACGACGCGAACGGCGAAGCTGCACATCATCGGCTCAATCGATCCTGCGCCGTCCATCACCCTCGCGAGCTTGTTCTACCCGACGGAGTATCCGACGCCGAAACATCCCCGGTTGGGCCTCGTATCGAGCGAGAAAGAGACGCTCTCGGCCATTGCCGCGCATTTCAAGAGCTACGAGCCGTACAACGAAAAGGCGGATCTCGTAATTGTCGGCCACACGGATGTTCGCGGGCCGAACCATTACAATCTTTCCCTCAGTGAGCGGCGCGCGCTGCTCGTGAAAAACTACCTCATCTCGCAGGGAATCACTTCCGACAGGATTCAGATTCGCGCGGACGGCAAACGCGACGAACTGACCGAGCAACAAGTGGCGGCCTTGCAGTCGAAGGACCCTGAAAAGCCTGAAACGTGGATGACGCACCGGATGAAGGCCACCTGGCTCGCGTACAACCGGCGCGTGGACATCGTTCTCGAGCCGAAAGGCGAGCAATCCACGGAAGCGTTTCCAAACGACGCCCCCGATGCACGCATTCTGTGGCAGCGGCCAGTGCCGAGCCTGAAGAAACTCGAATTGGCGGCGCAATCGAAGACGCCCGGCGGATCCGTGCACGCTGGAATGGTCTCCAACTAAGAAAGTAGGAGCGATGTGCGGCCCGGCATGGTTCGGCGCACGGTAGGGCTGGGAGAACTTTGGGCCATCGCCGGGCCGCACGCCACAAGTTTCACGAAGGCTACTTGAAAGGAGGAACGATCATGCGGTTATCAATTAAAGCGCTCGCGATTGCGGTAGGCATCATGTGGGGCGGTGCGATTTTGATCGTTGGAGCGATCAATCTTGTCGCGCCGAGCTACGGAATGAGCTTTCTGCAAATGACGAGCTCGATATATCCGTGGTTTCACGCAGCGCACGGCGTGCGGAGCGTTGTGATCGGCACCGTGGATGGGTTCATTGACGGAGCCGTGGGCGCGCTTCTTCTCGCGGTGCTCTACAACAGCCTTGCAGTTCATTCGCACGCGCATACGAGCCAGCCGAGCTGAGCGCGTGCGCGCGCGAACGTGGCGTCTGGCGTAATCGCGCGCATGGCAATCGCAGGGCGTGTGGTCCCGGCTGAATCGGGACGCATAAATCGGGAGACACGCGCCGGTATTAGCGGCTCGCGAGGCGCATTCGCGTAAATGCGGCTGGCGCTATGAGTAGCCCTGCGATTGCCGACCAGGCCTTCGTGGCGCGGTCAAGATGCCCGCGCCACGAACGCCGCGAAACTCACAAGCGCGCCAACCAATCGCGCTCCCGTTTGCCGGCTTATCGCCCGTTACAGCTTTCCGAAAATTTCCTCGAACTGGCGAATCGTGGCTGGCCCGTGCCCGGCGAAATGATTGTTGGCGTACGCGAAAATATTGACGCCCTTGCGCAGGATCAGCTTGCAGGCTTTCGCCCATTCCGAAAGCACGCGAGTGCGGTCCACGACGACTTTGTCCCAGACCTTCGTCATCTTTTCGATCCCGTAGCGATCGCCGAGCCATCGGATGTACGTGAAATCCGCCGTGATCGGATCGATCTTCTGAAATAATTCGGAAACGAATGGCATCCACGGATGATCGATCAGCGCGAGCGCGATGTGCCGCGAGCGCAGCGCTTCCACGTACTCGGGAACGAGGAAATTCTTGTTGCGGATTTCGACGGCGAAGCGATAGCCCTTCGGCAGCGTGTCGAGGAAGGGAATGAGCCGCGCGAGAAATTCTTCCGGCTTTGCGAATGCTTTCTTATTGAAATAAGGAAACTGAAAAAGCAGCGGGCCGAGCTTCTCGCCGAGTAGATCCATCACGCCGAGAAACTGCTTCAATTCGTCTGCAGCTTCCTTCAACACTTTCTCGTGCGTAATGATCTGCGGGAGTTTCGCCGCGAAAATAAATCCCTTCGGTGTTACGGAATGCCAACGTTTCACCATCGAAGCGGAAGGAATGCGGTAAAACGTGCTGTCCACTTCCACCGTGCCGAATTGCGTCGCGTAGTACCCGAGAAAATCGGCAGGCTTCAGCCCCGTCGGATAGAACGTGCCTTCCCAGCCGTCTGCCGTGAACGCCGACGTCCCGAGATGAATCGTGCCGGGATGAATTTGCGCTTTCTCCGCCATGGCCAGCCGATTGTAACCGAATCGACTCCGAATGCGCCTCCGTAC
This sequence comes from uncultured Acidobacteriota bacterium, assembly GCA_963803835.1. Lineage (GTDB taxonomy): Bacteria > Acidobacteriota > Terriglobia > Acidiferrales > UBA7541 > Palsa-147. Next base: position 31,232 of record CAWDOI010000009.1, read on the forward strand.
AAATGCGCAGCCTTGCGTGGTCGGCCGCGTGTCTCGGCGATTACCTGCTGGCAATTGACAGACTGGGAAATGGCGTGCGAGACTCAGCAAAGTTTCGGCGCCTTGCCGAATCAGCTCATTCATTTCTGTATTTTGCCGGAGGGCGGCGTGTCTCGTTCGATCCTGCGCTCGATTCTCCTGGCCGGAATTTTCTCGGCGGCGCTTGCGCCAATCGCGCGGCCGCAAGCAAATTCGCAAGCGCCGGCTGCCGGCACGCCGCCGAATGCTTCGACGCCGCCTGAAAGTGCACCGGCAACTCCTCCGCCGCCATCGACGCCCGCTCGCGTGGCAGCCCCGCATGTGAGCGTGTCATCGCTCGACGGCGCGCTCGATCTTTTGCGCGATGGCAGGCTTACTGAGGCCGCCGATGCGTATAACAAGATCATCGCGTCCGGTGCAGATGTGCCGGCTGGATACGCGGGACTCGCTCGTGTGAACTTGAAAGAAAAAAACGTCTCTGACGCGTACACCGCCGCGGCAAAGGCCGTCGAGCTCGATCCAAAGTTTTCGGATGGCCACGTCGCACTCGGCGAGGTTTACTTCCGTCAAGGCAAGCTGGCCGACGCGGAGAAGGAGTGGATCTCCGTCGTCAACTCCGGCCACGCCACTGCTCGCGCGTACTACGGCCTTTATCGGATTTCACACGCGACTTCAAATTTCAAGAGCGCCAAGGCGCGTATCGACCGTGCACATCAACTCAATCCAGACGATCCGGACATCTGGCGCGCTTGGGCGTTCACGCTTGGGCGAGAGCAGCGATTGAAAGAGCTCCAGGATTTTATGGCAGCTCATAGAATCGAAGCTGATGCCAATGAACGCGAGGGCATGACGCACTACATCACGATGCTCGAGGACGAGAGCAAGCGGTCCCTCCAGACTTGTACTCTCGCGACTAAAGCCGATTCAACGGAAACGAAACTGGCGCAGTTGATGGATGATCCGGAGAGATTGCGCGCCTTCGGGATTGAGGTGAAACTGAACGGCCAGTCGTCACACCTGATGATCGACACGGGGTCCGGCGGCATCATTATAGACCGCAGGGTTGCCGAAAAGGCGGGAGTGACGCAGATTGTTGATACGAAAACGGGCGGAATCGGCGACAAGGGCGACGTGGCGGGCTATGTGGGATACGTGAAATCCATTCAAGTCGGAGGATTGGAATTTCACGATTGCTACATCGATGTTTACGGAAAGCGTTTGATGAAAGGCGACGATGGACTGATCGGTACCGACGTGTTTTCCAGCTTCCTGGTGGATCTCGATTTTCCGAACGGTAAGTTGCGGCTCAGCCAGCTCCCGGTGGACCCTTCTGTACCGGCCGCGCCAGTGGCCCTCCAGTCTCAGCGGACGGAAACTGCTGTCTGGCACGATCGCTTTATCGCTCCGGACATGAAATCGTACAATCCTATTTTCCGTTTCGGACATTTGCTCTTGATTCCGACGTCGCTCAATGATTCACCGACGAAGTTGTTTTTGATTGATACCGGCGCCTGGGACAACACCGTGACAACGGCGTTTGCACGCGAAACCAGCAAGGTTCGCCGTGAGGAAGACGCTCACGTCACCGGATTGAGCGGCGAAGTGAAACATGTTTATACCGTGGACCGCGCGAAGATCCGGTTCGGTCACTTTGTGCAGGACCGCCGAGATCTTATCTCGTTCGACCTGACCCCGATCAGCGATTCCGCCGGGACTGAAATCTCCGGAATATTGGGATTTAGATTGCTCTGGCAGCTGGATATCAAGCTTGATTATCGCGATGGGCTCGTCGATTTCACTTACGACGCCAACCGCTTTCACTAAGCCCCGACTGATCGATTCTGATGTCCGTCACTGGCTGACTACTTCTCGGATAATTTGATTTTAGCGGTCCATCCTCCGGAGTTGTCGCCGAACTGATTGTCATTCACACCGAGCGAGAGGCGGCCGGCGCGCTCGGCGGTAAAGGTTCCGCCGGAACCCACTTCAAAGATCTCGCCCGACGGGCCGATCCTGCCTATGAGCGAATGGCACGACAGGTTGTCGGCGACAAACCCAATCTGATGCGGGATGTGAGTGCAATCCTCGACCGTGCCTTCGGGTCCTGCGCCGGCGCGGTCGCCATCGTAAAACCTTATCGTGCCACTCGCGGTGACTGTGAAGTGTTGCCATCGCTCGAGATTCACGCCTGTATCGGTCCATGCCTTGCTCGCCGAAACGTCAATCATCACCGAGTTGTCGACTAGCGAGTCCGGCTTGAGTTCGATCCGCTGAATCCAATAGTGGGAGCAGATTGCCCCTGCCGTCCACTGCAGAGTATTCAGCCCGCCGCGGGCGATGACGGGCCAATTGTCCGTCACCATGGCATGCAAGGCCTGGTGATTAGCCGAGGGGTCGTAGTCGGCGACCACAGCTTCAGAATTCAGCTGAATCGTTACCGGCGAATAGCCTCTCCCCGGGCATCCCGGCGACATGGACGAGAGGTGAGTGACGCTGAGAATATATTTCCGCTCCTTAGGCGCAACGAATGTGGCCGTGAACCCACCTCCGGGCGCCACGATGCGCCAGCTAGCTCCGAAGTTTCCGTTGTAGGCAAAGCCGGCTCCCGGGGAGATCTTCACTTTATTCGATTGAATCGTCGGACCGGAAAAGTCGGCAAACATTGGGCCACGGAATCGATCAAGAATTTCCCCGAAGTTGAACGCAATCGCCAGTGCGGCGAATTCAATTAGCGCAAGTGCCGCGCCCACCCACGCGCTTCTTCGCCATCGAACGCTCGTGTTTTTTTTCGACTCAACTGTAAAAGGCTCGATCGCAGCCTTAAACTCGGCAGCAGATTGGAATCGGCGCTCCGGATCCTTCTCGAGTGCTTTCAAGATGACAGCTTCGAGCTTGTGACTGACACTGGGGTTTAACGAACTCGGCTTAGCAGGCGCCACATGGAGAATCGCGCCGACGAGTTCGGCAGTGTGCTCATAGGCAAATGGCTTTCGGCCCGTGGCCATCTCATAGAGGACGGCGCCGGCAGAGTAAATGTCGCTCCGCGCGTCTACGGGCCGGCTCTTCAACTGTTCTGGAGACATGTAATCGAGCGTCCCGACGACGAAATCTTTTTGGAAGGAGGCGCTCGTCGCCGCTGGACAGTTCTCCGGCTGAAGGAGCTTCGCCAATCCGAAATCCAAAATCTTTACGCGTCCGTCGGGAGTGATCATCAAATTCGCCGGCTTAAGATCGCGATGAATGACGTTGTGTTCATGCGCGGCGGCCAGCGCATCGGCCAGCATGATTCCTACGCGTGCGATGTCACCAGCTCTCAGCGGGCCTCTGGTGAGTAACTTCTCCAGGGACTCGCCTGGAACGAGTTCCATCACCAGATAATCCACCTCGTCCTGAGAACCGAATTCGAATACGGTCGCGATATTCGGGTGATTCAACCTGGCGAGAGCAAGGCCTTCCTTGTGAAGGCGCTTTCGATCGGCAGCGGTGGATAGGTAGGTGTCCGGAAGGACTTTCAGGGCGACATCTCGATCAAGCGCTTCGTCATGGGCGCGGTAGACACTGCCCATGCCGCCCTCGCCGATCTTTTCGATGATGCGATAATGCCCGAGTGCCTCGTCAACCAGCAAGACGGCCACTCCTTTGAGGGCGCATCTTAGGCCGCAAGTTCCATCAAGTCAACGACCGCGTCTTATTCTTTGTGGATTAATTCAGTAGGTACGTCTTCACGAACTCGGCGGCAGACTCCCAGAGGAAATCGTTGTTCTTTTTCTTGCCGAAGCCGTGGCCTTCGTCGTTCGCCATCAGGAACCACACGGGCGTTCCATTCCGCGTGACGGCATCGTCGATCTGCTCGGATTCGCTTGCCGGAACGCGCGGATCATTTTTTCCGGCGACGACGAAGAGAGGCTTTTTAATGAGCTGCGTATTGTTCATCGGCGCGATGCGTTCGAGAAATTCGCGCATCTTCGGATCGCGCTCGTCACCATACTCGACGCGGCGGAGATCGCGGCGATACGCCTGCGTGTGCTCGAGGAACGTGACGAGATTCGACATGCCGACGACATCGAGCGAGCAGCGAATCCTGCCGCTGTAGAAAGTCGAAATCGCGAGCGTCATGTGGCCGCCGTAGCTGCCGCCCATCACCATCACGCGCTCCGGATCGAGATCGGGACGCGCCGCAATCCAATCGAACAGCGCGTTGATATCTTTGTACGAGCCTTCGCGGAGGAAGCCGTTGTCGAGCGCCAGAAATGTTTTGCCGTAACCCGTCGAGCCGCGCACATTCGGCAGGATCACTGCCACGCCGAGCTCGTTCACAAAGTAATTCAGTGCGCCCAGGAAACCCGGGCGCGATTGGCCTTCCGGTCCGCCGTGAATATCCACGATGACTGGCCGCTTGCCCGTGAAATTGGCGGGCGGAGAAGAAAGGAAGCCGGAAATCGTGCGGCCGTCGAAACTCTTCCAATGGATGAGCTCGGGTTCAGCGAACGATTCCGTTCTGATTCCGCCGGTCTCGCTGCGGGTCCAGCGATCAATTTTTCCGGTGCTGATGTCGAGCGAGTAGACATCGGACGGCGAGCGCGCGGAATTGACGACAAAGGCGAGATCGCGATTGTTGTTGTGCCATTGAAGATTGTTAATGACTCCGGTCGGCAGTTTCGGCAATTTCATCTCGTGCCGCGAGGCTGTTTCCATCACGTGCAGCACGCTGATTCCATCTTCATTCGTGTCGAAGGCGATTTTTTTGCCGTCCTTCGACAATCGAACCTCGTCCACATCCCACGGAATATTTTCCGCCAAGTAAGTGTGCTGCTTGGTCGCTAAATCAATGTAAACGAGGCGCTCGAACTCAGAATCTTTGTCCGTATTTGTGTAAATGCCTTTGCCGTCTTTTGAAAATTGGCCGCCGCCGGTGCCGTACGCAATCTTTTCGCCTGCAGGCGGCCTCAACATCATCTCGGTTAATGCGCCGGAAGCGACGTCGCACAGCCAGAGGTAGCTTTCGTTCGCCGAGATTTCTTCGAGAAGAAGAATAGTGCGATCGTCAGGCGACCAATCAAGAGGCTGCCAGCCGCCGCCGGTCAGCTTCGCCACCATGTGATCGCTTCTCGGATCGGATGGATTGACTACATACAAATCCACATCCATGCCGTTGCGGCGCGTGGAGCTATATGCGATGCGATCGCCTGAGCTAGACCATACGCGATTCGTGTTTCTGGATTTTCCGTCGGTGATGAGCGTGATTTCGCCGGTCGCAATATCGTACCGGTAAAATTGATAGAACTCATCGCCGCCACGATCCTTCGCGAAGACAAAATAATCGGGATTCGCCGGCGAAAAGGAACCGCTGCGCGCCGCATCAGGAAAAAATGTGAGCTGCGTCCGCGCCGAGCCGGGCGCTTCAACGAGATGAACTTGCACGGTGTCGGCAAAACGCGTGCCGATCAGCATCTCCCGCTTGGCCGGATGCCAGCTTGTAATCGCGGCCGCGCGGAAGTTTCCGTAACGATCCACTTCATCCGCGAGTTTCCGTGGAATCGGTGGAATTCCCTTCACGACCAAATTGTCGCCAGGGAGGACAACGTCTTGCGGTTGCGTTTGGGCGGCGCAAGGCAGGGTAGCCGCGAGGCAAAACAAAATTATCGCAAAGCGCATCTTCGTGGCTGCCCTCCGGCGGTCTGATCGCTTAGATTTATGATTTGCGCGCCGCGGCGGCAGATTTATTTCATGCCTTTTTGAAGTTCGGTCAGCGCTGCGAGAACTTCCTCGCTGTGCTTGCTCGGGTCGACGCCGATAAACTCCTTGACGATGACGCCTTTCGGGTCAATCAGGAACGTGTTGCGCGCGGCGTAGGTGGTGCCCTTGTAATCCATCACGGAGCCATACTCGGTCGATACTTTGTGATCAGTGTCCGCGAGCAATTTGAAATTCAGCCCTTCCTTCGCGCAGAACTGCTTGTGCGAATCGGCCGTATCCACGCTGACGCCGACGATCACCGCGTTCTTTTGTTCATACTGGGTGAGATCGCGCTGGAAATTGTGAGCTTCAATCGTGCAGCCGCTGGTGAAATCCTTCGGATAGAAATAGAGGACCACCCATTTACCGCGAAAATCTTTCAGGCTGAGTTCTTTCCCTTCCTGCGAAGTCAGCGAGAATTCCGGCGCCTTCGTTCCGACGGCGGGAGGCTGCTGGCTATCGGCACGCGTTCCGAAAGATGCCATCGCAAAAAGAATCGCCCCGAAGAGAACGGACAACGCGATTCGCGAATTTGTTTTCAACGTCATTTTCATTTTGTACCTCATCCTTTTTCTAAGATTTGTCCGCCCGTTATTGTTGCCGGGAAATTTCGATGTAAGCTCGAGTGGTTTCCCAATCCATGCGAAGAACGCAGCCCGTCGCGCCCTTATCCAGTGAGATCGTGAAATTTTCCACGGGCGCAGGCAGCGTGGACACTTTCATATCCGCGCGCATCAAATCGCTCGCTTCGCCGGGATAGGGAATTCCCCATTCGCCCGTTTTGTTGCTGACGATCAGAGTCCATTTATTTTTGTCGGGAATGGTGAAGAGAGTGTAACTGCCGGCGGACACAGCCTTGCCGCCCACTAGGACATTGGTATCGGTGACAAACGAAGTCGCCTCGTTCGCTCCCGCGCGCCAGACTTCGCCGAACGGAACGAGGCCGCCGTAAATTTCTCGCCCATTCATTCGCGGGCTGGAGTAGTCCACGGTGATTTTCTTGCCGTCGGCGAATTTGAATTCCGCCTTTGCCGGGGGGCTAGGGCGTTTCGATTTATCTCCTTGTGCGCGAACATGCACCGCAAATGCGGCGGCGATCACAAGTAGCGCCGAACAAGCTGCAAGGCTACGTTTTCGCATTTCATCTCCTGTAAGCGGACCGCATAGCTTAGACGCCAAAAATGATGTGTGCGGAGGTCTGCGGGCCGGAGAGATTGTACGCCATTTTCGCGAGATCGACGTGCCGCGCGCGAATGACGAAGGCTGAGTGAACGCCCATCGTCAGTTCATGTCCATGTAGATGACGACTCTGCCCGCGATCGGGTTACAGGGCCCTTAATCGAAGCAAATCGCTATCAGTCCCAGAAATTGTTGACTTGTTGCTCATTTCTATGATAAATGCGCACAAATAATGCGCGTATCGAGCGTGGTTGCCATCGATTCGCAGCCGGGCGGGGTCTTAGAGCTTCGGCAAAAGAGAGGGTGCTCATGACACGGTGTCTCCGAAACGTGTTGCAGGTGTGCTGCGTTGCGTGCGTCGTGATGATTTGGGCTCAAGCGGCAGGCGCCCAGGCGACCACTGGCTCGATTTACGGCCATGTGACGGACGCGTCGAAAGCGGCGATCGCGAACGCGAAAGTTACCGCGACGTCACAGAGCACAGGCGTGGTGTATCCGTCCGAGACCGACGGGCTCGGCAACTACGCGATCTTTGCCTTGCCGCCAGGCGCGTACACCGTGACCGTCACGAAGGACGGGTTCAGTACGTCTTCGATCTCTGACGTCATAATCGCCATTGACCAGAAGCAGCTCCTCGATTTTCAAATGACAATCGGCGCGGTCAACACCGTCGTAACCGTCACCGCCGCTCCAACGATGCTGCAGACCCAGACCACCAGTACCGGCGAAGTGATCGGTACGGACGATATTCTTGATCTACCGCTGCTCGGCCGCAATTTTCTTGATCTGACCACTTTGACGGCAGGCGTCCTTCAGGCAAACGGCGCGGTCAGCCAATTCAGCATAAGCGTCAATGGGCAGCGCGGCTATGGGAACTCGATCATGATTGATGGCATCGAGGCTACGACAAACCGCTCGAACGACATCACCGTTACGCCAGGAGTGGACTCGGTTCAGGAGTTTAAGATGTCAACGTCCGCCTATTCGGCAGAATACGGGCGAGCCGCGGGCGGAATCGTATCGATTCAAACGAAATCCGGTACCAATAAATTTCATGGAGACGCATTCGAGTTTTTCCGGCCGAACTTCTTGGCCGCGAGACCATACTCATTTGGAGGGGTGGCGGAGCCGACTTCCTCTTTGAAGCAGCATAATTACGGCGGGACGCTGGGCGGGCCCATCAAGAAGAACAAGTCCTTTTTTTTTGCGTCGTATGAGAGAACCAAACTTAGTAATGCATACACGGAACTGGATGGGACACCGCCGTTGGAAATGATCACGGCCAATCCCGACGGCTCCGTTGACCTCTCGCACTTGGTCGATCCAGGAACTGGCCTTGAAATACCAATCTTTAATCCGTACAGTCCTAACCCTGCCGATCCCGTTCAGTTTCCAGGAAACGTCATTCCCGCTAATCTTGTGAGCAAAGCCGGACTTAATACGCTCTTCAATTTCTTTCCGTACCCAAATCTGACCGGGAACTCATTTGGATGGTATAGCAATTTCCAAGCGTACTCTCCCGTGACTTTCAGCGGGAACATAGGCGACGCCCGCTTTGATCAGGAAATCTCGGCGGCCGATCGTTTTTCGGTCGTTTATCATTACGGGGATTCCACTCAGCTCACGACGGATCCGTATCACGGAGAAACGCCCGTCCCAGGAGGGGGAGACGCCGACCAGGCCAACAATGAGGTCCTTCGGAACCAAGAACTCTCCGTGACCGAGACCCACATCTTCAGCAACCGGGTCCTGAACGAGGCTCGCTTCGGATATACACGCCTCAGAGAGGACCTTTTCAGTTTGCTTAACGGCCACGATTATTCGACTCAATTTGGCCTGGGAAACATTGCTGTGCCAGGCTACCCGGCGACCGACGGCTTTCCCTACATCTACATGGGCACGGGCTATATAACGGGAGGCTCAACCTACAAGCCGTATCTTGAATTGGACAGCAACTTTCAGTTTGCAGATAACGTTACGATCACTTCCGTCGGCAAGCACGAGTTCAAATTCGGCGCGGATTTTCGCCGGTTGAATTCGAATCCCAATTTCTCTCTGTTCCCCACGGGATTTCAATACTACGCGAGCTATGGATATTCGGCGACCTCGAACGATTTCAACACTTTTTATCCCGGTGCATATATGTTCGACGGCGGGTCCGATATTGCGGATTTGCTGCTTGGCATTCCCGAGAGCGTCGACATCGGTCTTCAGTTAACGAAGCCTCACACGGAAAGTTGGGAGATGCACTATTTCTTCCAGGACACGTACAAGCTGTCGCCGAAGCTCACGGTCAACGGCGGAATTCGCTACGAGTTCCAGGCACCGTGGGCCGACGCAGCAAATGGAGAATCCAACTACGATTTCGCGACGGATAGTTTGCTGCTCGCCGGACGCGGCGGGAACTCTCGTGCCTTGGTCAACACGCGTTGGAATGACTTTGGGCCGCGGCTGGGGATTGCATACCAAATTGACCCGAAGACCGTGATCCGAGCAGGGTATGGCTTCTTCTACTCTCCCGAAAATGACGCACGCGAGGACATACTCACGAAGAACTACCCGTTCGCGGTGCAGGCTGCGTACACCAATCCGTTCTATACGAATGGCCCGTATGAATACCTTCTGGACACCGGAGTTCCGCGTCTCACGAATCCTCCTATACCCTCCGGCGCTTCGAGTATTCCGACGGTGGATATACCGAACGGCAGCCTGGAGACGACGTTCTATGAAGCGCCGGGGTTGAAGACAGGTTATTCACAGTCATACAACCTCACGTTGCAACGGGAGCTCGCGTCTTCGTTCACGGTAGAGATCGCGTACGTGGGTTCCGTAAGCCACGATCTTGGGTACTCGATAGGAAATATCAACCAGAGAGGCGATCAAGCTTTCGCAGTAACTCCTAATTTAGGGCAGATTCAGGCGCTGTACTCCGCCGGTTGGGGCGTGTATCACTCGCTTCAGGCCAAGGTTACGAAACGCTCATCGCGAAATCTGAGCTTCCTCGCGACATACACGTACGGACACAACATTGACAACGGTCCCGCGCCATTCGACCTCGGACACGTCGGAAACAATACGCCGCAGGATCCATATAACTTGCACGCCGAAACTGCGTCGGCCGACGATGACGTTCGGCACAATTTTGTGTTCAGCGGACTGTATCGATTTCCGATCGGGCGCGGACAGCGATTCTTTTCAAACTGGGGCGTCATCCCAGAAGAGGTCTTGGGGGGATGGCAAATCAACGGTATTTTTGTTGCGCGTACCGGCATCCCGTTCAATGTCGTGTTCAACGGCTCGAATTCAAATTGCGCCGGGCTTCGGCCTGACCTCGTGCCCGGGCAAAATATCGGTACACCGACAGTTCCGGGAACGTATTTCAATACCATGGCGTTTACGGCTCCCGCAGGCTACGACCCCAGCGCCGGCGTTAGTTGCGTCTTCGGAGATGCGGGACGCAACCTCCTCAAAGGACCGGGCTTCGTAAACGCTGACTTTTCCCTGTTCAAGGAGTTTCCGGTCAAGGAATGGTTCAAGATTCAGACCCGGTTGGAAGCATTCAACGTCACGAACTCGCCGCATTTCAACAATCCAAATTCCGACTTTAGCAGCCAGTCGAATTTTGGCGTAATTACCAACACGAACGGCAACATGCGAATTATGCAGTTGGCAGCGAAGGTCATTTTCTGACCGGATCCGCGTTGCTCCCGCGGGGATCAGATCAGGGCTGCGGCAGCGTGAAGATAGAACGCCGGCCAGCGCGCCTACAAGGCGGGGCTGGCGCATCTCTGAAAATGGCCAAGCTCTGATATCCTGACGGCGCTTTGGCGGACAAATTAGAAGAGCGCTCGAGGGCATTCGAGCAAACAGAAAATGACACTTCTTCTTGCACTGGCCACGCCCAGCAGGCTGCTGCGTCTCTCTCCCGTTGATCTTGTAATCGTTGTTTTTTATTTCGTTCTGGTTCTCGCCATCGGGCTCTATCTGCGCGGGCGGTCCAACACCGGCGAAGATTTCTTTCTGGCCGGGCGGGAAATGACGTCGTGGATTGCCGGCCTGAGTTTTCTTTCGGCAAATCTTGGCGCGCTCGAATTGATGGGCTGGGCGGCAGCTTCCTATCAGTACGGAATTCTTGCGGCGCATTGGTATTGGATCGGCGCGATTCCCGCAATGCTGTTTCTCGGCATCGTCATGATGCCGTTCTATTACATCTCGAAGACGCACTCGGTTCCGGGATATCTCCAATTGCGATACGGCGAATCGAGCCGCGCGCTCGCCGCCGTTTCGTTCGCGTTCATGACGGTTCTGATGAGCGGCATCAACATGTACTCGATGGCGCTCGTAATGAAAGTCGTCCTCGGCTGGGACATTCATTTCAGCATTTGGGTTTCATCCATCACTGTGGCGATTTACGTCGCGCTCGGCGGATTGCGCTCCGCGATTTTCAATGAGGTTCTTCAATTCATTTTGATTTGGGCCGGCGCGCTGCTGATCCCGATTCTCGGGCTGATCGAAGTTGGCGGATGGCATCAGCTGCAATTGCGCGTGGCGCAAAACGCGTCCGTCGAATACACGCACCTTTGGTCCACGCTCGGCACGTTCACCGGCAACCCAATGGGAATTCACTGGACGGGGATCGTCTTCGGCCTCGGCTTCATTATTTCTTTCGGCTACTGGACCACAGATTTTCTCGTAGTGCAGCGCGTGCTCGCTGCGAAGGATCTCCGGAGCGCGAAGATGGCGCCGATCATCGGCGCAGCGTTCAAGATGTTCGTGCCGTTCATCGTGATTCTGCCGGGCTTGCTTGGCATCGCGCTGCTGCCGATGAAGCTGACCGGAGAAGGAGTGGCCGTCGCGACGGGCGGGCACAGTTACAACGAAGTGCTTCCGCTAATGCTCGCGCGATATTGCGGGCCGGGATTGCTTGGACTCGGCATCACCGCGTTGATTGCGGGCTTCATGTCCGGCATGGCTGGCAACGTCAGCGCGTTTTCGACTGTGTGGACTTACGACATCTACAAGGCGTTCATCAAGAAAAACGCGACCGACGCGGCGTACGTGCGCATGGGGCGCTGGTGCACGATTCTCGGCGTACTAATCAGCATCGGCACAGCGTATCTCGTGATGCAATTTTTGAGCATCATGGATTACGTCCAGGCGCTCTTCAGCTTTTTCATCGCGCCGCTATTTGGCACGGTGATTCTCGGGATGCTTTGGAAGCGCGCCACGCCGAAAGGCGGCTTTTGGGGCTTGCTTGCGGGCACGCTCTCTTCGATCGGCATGTGGGCGTGGGTGAAGATCGACCCTTCGGCGCTGGCCTACGTGGCGCTCTCTAGTCACGCGCGTGACATGGCAGAAAATATGTACCGCGCGCTCTGGTCCTGGATCGTTTGTGTTGTGGTGACCGTCGTCGTGAGCCTCGTGACGACTCCGAAGCCTGAAAGCGAATTGACCGGCCTGGTTTACGGCGCCACGGAAATTCCCTCGGAAGGGAAGTTGCCGTTCTATCAAAAGCCGGCGTTCTGGGCGGTGTTGGTGGCGATTGTGTTTGTCGCGCTCGATCTCATTTTCTGGTGAAAACGATGAAGACTGACGAATCGATTTCAATCTGGTTCTTCATCGGGATTTCTCTGCTCGTCAATGGCGTGCTGATTCTTGGCGCCGGCATTTATGAAATTTTCCGTCCGCCGGAGAATCCGGTGGTTCTATTTCGCTTGCATGCAGGCGTTTGGTGGGGCGGATTATTATTTGTGATTGGATTGTTGTATTGCGTGCGTTTTGCGCCGGCACGAATTCGCGGGAAGAGCTAGAACTGCAGCTCCGCGAGCCGGTCCGGCGCTCGGAAGACTTGGCTGCGTCGATCGATGACATCTGGAACACTCATTTCGAAACGTCTCGCACTCGCCGCGGTCTCCGCTGCCATCGCATTGATTGCGCTGTGGCGGCCGGTATCTGGAAGAGTTGCAGAAGTTTCCGCCGGCGATCGCTTTCGAACTTTTCTTTTCGGCGTGGATTATTACCCGGAACAATGGCCGGAAAGCTATTGGGAGCAGGATGCGCAACGGATGGAAGCCGCCGGAGTGAATGCGGTCCGCATGGCGGAATTCGGCTGGTCGGTGATGGAGCCGGAGCAGGGGCGCTACGATTTCTCTCTTTTCGATCGGGCAATCGCGACGCTCGGGAGGCACGGAATCAAATCGATTCTGGGAACGCCGATCGCCACGCCGCCGAAATGGCTGAGCCACGATTATCCGGAGACGCTTTACGTCTTTGCTGACGGGCAGAAAGCGAACGATCAAACGCGGCAGCATTACTGCTACAACAGCGCCGTCTACCGGAAATTCTCGCGCGAGATTGTGGAAGCGATGGCGACTCACTATCGCGACAACGCCAATGTGATCGGCTGGCAAATCGGCAACGAATTCAACAATGAAAATCCGCAATGCTTCAGCGAAAGCTGTCGCGCCGCGTTTCGCATTTGGCTGGAAGCGAAGTACGGCGGGCTCGATTCGCTGAACGAACGCTGGGGCACGCGATTCTGGAGCCAGTGGTACACGAAGTGGGAGCAGGTGGATCTTCCGTTCCCGGCGCCGGGACTGCAAAATCCGGCTTTGATCCTCGATTTCCGCCGATTCACTTCCGACTCAGTTTCATCTTACGTGGCCGAGCAGATCGAGATCATCCGGAAAAATCGGCCGCGCGATTTCATCACGACGAATGGCATCTTCAGCAACATCGACTACTACGAATTTGGCAAGCACTTCGACGTGTACGCCCAGGACAATTACCCGACTTTCGACGACGCGCCGCAATATCCAGTCGGGGCTTCGCTGACACTCGCACGCGGATTCAGTGACCGATTGATGGTAATGGAGGAGCTCACGGGTTCAGCAGGTCAGACGTATATTCTGCGCACGCCGCAGCCCGGCGAGATGAGTCTATGGGCGTTTCAAACGATTGCGCATGGCGCGGATGGCGTCTTGCACTTTCGCTGGCGCACGGCTCGCCGTGGCGCTGAGGAATTATGGACGGGCGTTCTCGATCAGGACAATATTCCGGGCGCGAAATATGGAGAGTTCAAGCGTGAAAGCCAGGATGTGCACCGGATTGCACCCGAGATACTCGGCTCGAAGATAATTTCGCAGATCGCTGTGCTGCACGATTCTGACGACGAATGGGTCTACGACAATCAGTATCTGGCGCAGGGCCTGCACGGGAGCGCGGCTTTCGTGAATCTCTTTCAAGCCGCGTCCGAGGCGAAATTTAATATTGATTTCATCGGCCCGGATGCCGATTTCAAGAAGTATCGCGTCATCTTTGCGCCGCGGATGATCATGATCGATCCGGCGCTCGTCGCGAAAGTTCGCGATTTTGTGGAGCAGGGCGGAACGTTTGTGATTGCAGCGCGTAGTGCCATTCTCGATCGCGAACATGCACTCATTGAAGAGCAGCGGCCGGCGATGCTGAGCGACTTATTTGGCGTCACCGTGGGGCAGTCGCAGTTCTACCCAAAGGGTTCGGCTTCCGCGCCTGGAAATTCAATCCGTCTCGAAGGCGGCGAAACTGTCCCAGCGGAATTCGTTGCCGAGGCGCTCAAGCCAGGCGGCGGTGCGAAAGTGCTTGGAACGTGGGACAAGGATTTCCTGAGCGGCGCTCCCGCGTATACCGAAAACAGAGCGGGGAAGGGTTCAGCAATCTATTACGGCTCGCTACTAAATCTGTCTTCTGCGCGAATTTTGCTCGCTCACATCATCGCTGAGCAGTCGTTGCAGCCGCTCCTGCCCGGCATGCCGAAGCAGTTGGAAGTCACGTGCCGAACGAAAGACGGGACGGATTACCTTTTCATTCTAAATCACGAGGATCACGCCGTCACCGCGCGCGTTGGTCCGGGCTATTTCGATCTGATCCGGCAAAATGCTGCGCCGGAAACGCTCACGCTCGGCGCATTTGAGTACGCGGTGCTGAAAAAATCCGCGACGCGCGCCGTTCGAAACTCCAGTGGAGCGAGAAGCGAACAAGAGGCGGCCAGTCGATGAGGGCCGCAGCCGCTTTTTTGTTTCTAAATGTTGTTCTGTTCGGGCAACCGATGAACATTCCGGCGCCGGAGAAGAGTTTTGACCTGCTTGCCGGGATGCGGGCCGCAGGAGCGGGCAAGTTTGTCGCGAGTGACGCCACGATTTATCAGGACGACCGGTCGGGCTGCATGACGATCACGTTTCACTATATTCATGGCGATCCGGTGGTGAGCATTCCGCTCGCGGCAATCGGCGCGCCATCCGATTGGTCGAGCTTCCGCGCGATTTCATTCGATATGCGGTCGACGAGTCTCGAGCCATTCTTTATGAAATTCTCGAACGGCGATGCGAAAAAAGAAGTTGTGATTGAGCCGCTCGAGGGGCTGCGAATACAGGGTATGGTTCCAATCGAGCCTCCTACGTCGCAAGAAAACGAACGCATGCCGCGTCAAAACCCGCTCGGCTACAAAATTTGGCCTAATACCCTCGACGTGAGCGCTCGCTTCGAAAAGATTTCATTTCGCATGCACAATCCCGCTGAGCCGACTCAAGTGACGCTCTGCAATTTCGCGCTGAGATCGGAAACTCCCGGCAACGACATTCTCGACCGGCATCCTGTGATGGACCGCTATGGCCAATGGACTCCTGAAAAGTGGGACGACAAGGCGTACAGCGACGATGATCTGAAGAGAATTTGGGCGAAAGAGGACTTGCAGCCAGTGAAATATCCATATTGCTCTCTCGGCGGCGATCCCGAGAAGCATCTTCGCGCCACCGGATTCTTTCGCACTGAAAAACTCGGCAATCGATGGGCGCTGGTTGATCCTCACGGCCATCCCTTTTATTCCGCCGGCATAGATATTCTGAATGTTGCCGACACGAGCTTCGCAACGAGTGTGGCGAACCGCGAGTATCTGTACGAAGAGCTGCCGCCGCCGGGCCCTGCGTGGCTGGATGACCATGATCATAAGGTTGTCTCTTTCTATGTCGCGAATCTGATTCGCCGTTACGGCGAGGATTGGAGGGAGCGCGGCAACCAGCACATGGTCGAGCGTTACCACAATTGGGGTTTCAACACGATCGGCAATTGGTCGGACAAGGACTTCGCCTCGCATAGTGGCATGCCTTACGTTCTCCCGCTCTACGGGTGGAGCACGAAGAAATATTTCAGCTATCCGTACGGCCTTCCCGACGTTTATTCCGAGGAATTCAAGAAGAATGTGGACGCGGCGGCGCGCGAGCAAGTGAGCGCGCTGAAGAATGATGCGAATCTCATCGGCTGGTTCCTCGATAACGAGCCGGTGTGGGGAGACGATTTCACTCCGGTGCATTCGTGGGCCGAAATTCTTTTGGCAGATCCCGAGCCGTCCGCGACGCAGATGAAACTCAAGGAACTCCTCGCCGCGAATCCAAGCGACAGCGAGCGGATCAAAAAGGATTTTCTCTATACATGCGTCAGGCGAATGCTCGAGATCGTGATCGCCGCCGTCCGCAAATACGATCCGAACCACTTGATTCTGGGAGTGCGATTTGCGGGCCGGCCTCCGGAGCAGATGATTCGCATCGGTTCGATGTTCGATGTTTTCAGCGTTAACATTTATAACGAAGCGTTCGCGCCCGATCCGAAAGCGATTCAGCAATATTCCGATCTATCGGGCCGTCCAGTGCTGATCGGAGAATTTACCGCCGCGGCGCCGGGACGCGGCTTGCAGGGCGTGTTTTACGGATTGCAGAAAGCTCGCGATCAAGCGCAGCGAGGAGTGGCCTACCGTTATTTCGTCGAGAATTCGGCGGCCAGCCCCTACATCGTCGGCACGCACTGGTTCCAATTAGTCGATGATCTTCCGACTGGCCGCGGCGATCTCGAGCATCTGAATTATGGGTTCGTGAATGTAATTGACGAGCCGTATGAAGATCTCGTCAAAGCCGCGCGGCAGACGCATCTGCGCCTTTACGATTTGATGTTTGGCAGAGCGAAGCCGGTGAGCGTGAAGCCGATTCAGAACTGAGTGCAAGGAAATTGACATCGAAGCGTCGCACAAACGCGTGAAGAGCGATCAACACAGAAAAGCTGAAGCCTCGGCGCCGCGCGAAAGCGCAGTTGCCGGTCCGCGGAAGAGTCCGGCGGACAACCCCGTCTGGGAAGAGCGCTGGCACCCCCTTCGCGAAGAGTGGGTGATCATCGCCGCGCACCGGCAAGATCGCCCATGGAGCGGCGACACCGTCAAACACGAACAGAAGGATTTGCCGGCGTACGCGAAGGATTGCTATTTGTGCCCCGGCAACACGCGAGTGAGCGGCGCGAAGAATCCGGACTACGCGCAGACGTTTGTTTTCGACAACGATCATCCATCGGTCGCGCTGAACGCGCCCGAGCTGATCGAACCGCCTGTCGGAATTTATCGAAATCGGCCTGCTCGTGGCATCGCGCGTGTCGTTTGCTATTCGCCGAAGCACAATCTTTCGCTCGCGGAGTTGGGCGTGCCCGAGATTGTGACGCTTCTGCGCGTGTGGCAGGAGCAATATTGCGATCTCGGCAAGCGGCCGGGAATTTCGCACGTGTTGATTTTCGAAAATCGTGGCGAAATCGTCGGCGTTTCGAATCCGCATCCGCATTGCCAAATCTACGCAACGAATTTTGTTTTCAAGACCATCGAAAATGAAGCCAACGTCAGTCGTCGGCACTTCGAGGAAATTGGGCGTGTCCTCTTTCAAGACATTCTAAAGTCCGAAAAGGAAGACGGCCGGCGCGTTATTTGCGAAAATGACTCGGCAATTGCGTTCGTGCCGTATTTCGCGCGCTACGCGTACGAGCTTTTCGTGGCTCCCAAGGAGACGCACGCCAGCCTCTCTGCTCTTTCCGGCGCCGAGCTCCGAGATTTCGCGGGACTCCTGCAGCAAGTGCTCATCAAGTTCGATAATCTCTGGGGCATTCCATTTCCATACGTTATGCCGCTGCATCAGGCTCCTACCGACGGCGGAGATTATCGCGGCTTTCATTTTCACATCGAGTTTCATCCGCCGTTGCGCAAGCCGGATCTGCTGAAGTACCTTGCAGGCCCGGAAATCGGCGGCGGAAATTTCTTGAGCGACACTTCGCCCGAGCGCAAGGCCGAAGAATTGCGCGCGCAGCCGACTGTGCACTACAAGCACGCGAAGAAAGTGAATTCGTGACGCAGGAAGTCCGGGCGCTCCTCGATCCGATTCGGCGGCTGCACGCGCAGGTGTGGCGTGCCGTAGTGGCGGCAGGCGAGAAGACAGCGGCGCCAGATCTCGCTCGCGTCGCACGCGATGCCGAAGGCGATACGATTTATGCGATCGATTGCGTCAGCGAAGATTTGGTAGTCGAGTTTTTTGAGCGCGAAGTGGCGCCGCGAACGCCGATTGTTTTGATCGCGGAAGGAATCGCAGGTGGCCAGATCGTACTGCCACGCGGCACGGCTGAGCCCGATGCTATTTGGCGCGTGATTGTCGATCCGATTGACGGCACGCGCGGCTGGATGTACCAGAAGCGCAGCGCGTGGATTCTTACGGGCGTCGCTCCGAACCTCGGGCCGGATACTTCTCTCGCCGACATATCGCTCGCCGTTCAAACCGAAATCCCGCTCGTGAAGCAGCATCTGGTTGATTCCGTATGGTGCATCCGCGGGCAAGGGGCAAAAGCGGAGCGCGTGAATCGCTTAACCGGCGAACGAGTTCCCCTGGCTTTACAGCCATCGCGCGCCGATACGATCGAGCATGGTTTTGCCATGCTTTCGCGCTTTTTCCCCGGCGCTCGCGAGGAACTGGCGGCGATTGATGAGGAAATCATCCGTGGCGCACTCGGCGAAGCGCGCGAAGGCAAGGCACAGTGTTTCGAGGATCAGTACATATCGACCGGTGGCCAGTTCTTTGAATTGATGAGCGGACACGATCGATTTAATGCGGACCTGCGGCCGCTGATGAAGGAATTCTTGCAGCACCGCGGAGTAGTGCTGGGAATTTGCTGCCATCCGTATGACGTCTGCACGGCGCTCGCGGCGCAAGAGTCGGGAGTGATCATCACGGATGAGTATGGCGAACCGCTGCGCGCGCGGCTTTCCGTCGAGCCTGACGTCGCGTGGGTTGGATATGCCAACGAAGCGATTCGAAGGCAGATCGAGCCGTTGCTTCAATCGGCGCTGCGCAAGCGCGGCTTGCTCGAGGAGCGGACGCGAGCTTTGTGAGCGATTCGAATTTCGCGCGGATTTTTTCTTCTCGCGCCGGCGCAGGATGCTCCAGAAAATCATGTACCGAATCGTCGAAGGAAGCACGGGAGGTCTCGCAGACGCCGAAGATTTTGTGCGGACGCTTTGCACGATTGATCGCCATGCTTCCGAAGCTGCGAGGAATCTATTCGACGGCAAAGGCGACCTGATCGTCGCGCGCGCGCCCGGGCGGCTCGACGTGATGGGTGGAATCGCTGACTATTCTGGATCGCTTGTTTTGCAGCTGCCGACTCGCGAGGCGACGATCGTTGCGCTTCAAGAATCGGCCGATCGCGTTCTGCGGATTGTGAGTGCAGGCCGCGATAACGAAGGCCGCCCGACGCGCTCATTCGATTTTCCTTTGGCGGAACTCGAGGCAGACGGCTCGCCGGTGTCTTACGAGGCGGCCCGCGCGAGGCTTGCACGTGAGCCCCAGCGTCACTGGGTGGCGTACGTGGTCGGAATTTTCTTGGTGCTCATGCGGGAGCGCGGCGTCCAGTTCACGGCCGGCGCGCGAGTGCTGATTGATTCGCAAGTGCCGGAGGGAAAGGGCGTCAGTTCGTCGGCTGCACTCGAAGTCGCGGTCATGTCAGCCGTAGCGGCGTGGAAGAAAATTGCGATTAAACCGCGCGACACCGCATTGCTATGCCAACGAGCGGAGAATCTGGTCGTCGGCGCGCCTTGTGGCGTGATGGACCAGATGACTTCAGCGTGCGGAAAAGCGAATCGGCTTCTCGCATTGCTGTGCCAGCCGGCGGAGTTGCAGGGCTACGTCGCGATTCCGGATGGCGTTGTCGTCGCAGGAATTGATTCAGGCGTGCGCCACGCGGTTACCGGCGCGGCGTACGGCGATGTGCGAACGGGCGCGTTCATGGGCTATCGGATGATCGCGGATCAGCGGAAACTGCAAGTGCGTGGCACTAAAGCAGACGGTCCGGTTCATATCGATGATCCCGTATGGCGCGGGTACCTCGCGAATATCGCGCCTTCGGAATTCGAGAAATCGTTTGCGCCCGCACTGCCGGACGAAATGAATGGCGCGGAATTTCTCGCGCGTTACGGCGGCACCACTGATTCTATCACGCGCGTGAATCGCGAGAAGCGCTACGCTGTGCGAGTTCCGGCGCGGCATCCGATTCACGAACACTTTCGCGTTCGCGCATTCGCGGAAATTCTGCAGGGCGAGTTGGACGACGCACGCATGCAATTGCTCGGCGAATTGATGTATCAATCGCACGCGAGCTATTCCGCCTGCCGCCTCGGTGAAGCGCGGACAGATTTGCTCGTTCAGATGTGCCGCAACGCCGGACCGGGTCGCGGCGCGTTCGGCGCAAAAATTACCGGCGGAGGAAGCGGCGGAACGGTAGCATTTCTCGGGCGTGGTTCGCGCGAGACGATTGAGAGCATTGCGGCCGAATATCAGCGCGAGACCGGATACGCTCCGCATCAGTTCTGGGGCTCGTCTCCGGGTGCCGCGGAATTCGGAACGCTGCGTCTTCGCGCAACGGCATGAAAATCGTTCGAAGTCTCGCGCGGCTTAAAAAGAATTTCGAAGGGGTTCGATAGGAATGGCGATTCTTGTTACGGGTGCTGCAGGTTACATCGGAAGCGTGACGGCTGAGCTCTTGCGTGCGAAGGGCGAGCAGGTTGTCGTGCTCGATGATCTTGTTCGAGGACATCGCGGCGCTCTCAATCCGGCTGTGCCGTTCTATCAAGGCAGGGTGGGCGAGCGCGAACTCCTCACGCGAATTACGTCCGAGCATTCGATTGAATCGTGCGTCCACTTTGCGGCGCTGGCTTACGTAGGCGAGTCGGTCCTCGAACCAGCGAGATATTATGAGAATAACGTCGAGCAGGGAATTATTTTTCTCGGACACTTGCAGCGCGCAGGCGTTCGCCGTTTTGTTTTTTCGTCTACCTGCGCCACCTACGGGGAACCGTCGCAAGTGTCCATCTCCGAAGATTGCCCTCAATGGCCCGTGAATCCTTATGGCTGGTCGAAGCTTTTTATGGAGCGGCTGCTCGATTCCTACGATCGCGCATACGGAATGAAGTTCGTCGCGCTCCGCTATTTCAACGCCGCGGGCGCGTCCGAGCGGCTTGGCGAGCATCACGAGCCTGAATCACATTTGATTCCCAATGTCTTGGCGGCGGCCGCAGGCGAAGCGCCCGTCGTCTCGGTATTCGGCGACAAATATCCGACGCCGGACGGGACGGCGATTCGGGATTACGTTCACGTGACCGATCTCGCGGACGCGCATGTTCGCGCGCTGGAACACCTGCGTCGCGGCGGCAATTCCGAGTTTCTGAATCTGGGAACGGGGCACGGCTACTCGGTTCTCGAAGTGATCGAAGCCGCGCGCCAGGCAACGGGGCGCAAAATTGCGATTCGCATGGAGCCGCCACGCGCGGGCGATCCACCGCGGTTGGTGGCCGACGCGACAAAGGCGAGAAAAGTTCTCAGTTGGGAACCGGTGAATTCGGATCTCCGTTCGATCATCGGCTCGGCGTGGGCGTGGCGACAGCGCCATCCGCGCGGCTACTCGCCATCGTGATGTAAGCGCGTGAACAAATATGGCCTCAAAGCTTCTTGGAATTGATGTCGGGACGGGCGGCACGCGGGCCGTGTTGCTCGGCGACGATGGGCGTGCCTTAAGTGCCGCGATGTCGGAGCACGCGCCGATGAGTTCGCCGCACATCGGATGGGCCGAGCAGGCGCCGTCGGATTGGTGGCGCGCGGCGCGTCTTGCGATTCCAGAATGCCTCGAGCGCGGCAAAACAAGCGCGAAAGAGATTGCGTGCGTTGGGCTCACGGGGCAGATGCATGGGCTCGTGCTTCTCGATGCCGATGGAAAAGTGCTTCGGCCATCGATTATTTGGTGCGACCAGCGCACCGATGAGCAGTGCAGGGAAATCACGAATCGCGTCGGCGCGGCGCGGCTGATCGAATTGACGGCGAATCCGGCGCTCACCAATTTCACGCTGCCGAAAGTTTGGTGGGTGCGCGAGCGAGAGCCGCAAGTCTGGGCGCGCGTGCGATCGATTCTGCTGCCGAAAGATTACGTGCGCTACGAATTGACGGGCGCGCGCGCGATCGATGTTGCGGAAGCGTCCGGCACGCTGATGTTCGACGTGGTGAACCGGAAATGGTCATCGGAAATTCTTGAGATTTCTGGAATCAGCGAATCCTCCTTGCCAAAAGTTTTCGAGTCGCAAGAAATTTCTGGCCGAGTGTCGAAAAGTGGCGCTGAGGCGACCGGCCTGATTGAAGGAACTCCCGTTGTTGCGGGCGCTGGCGATCAGGCGGCAGGCGCAGTCGGCATGGGAATCGTGCGGCCTGGTGCGGTGAGCGCGACGATTGGGACTTCCGGAGTTGTTTTCGCGGCGACGAGCCGACCAGTGCTCGATCCGAAGGGGCGGATTCACACTTTTTGCCATGCGGTTCCCGGCCGCTGGCACGTGATGGGCGTGACGCAGGCGGCGGGTCTCTCGCTGCGATGGTTTCGCGATCAATTCGGAGTAGGCAACGAAGTGGGATCGGACCCCTACGATCGCCTTTCAGCTGAAGCGGCAAAAATTCCTGCCGGTGCCGACGGATTGTTGTGGGCGCCTTATTTGATGGGCGAGCGCACGCCGCATGTTGATCCGCACGCGCGCGGGGCGCTCGTTGGAATTACGGCGCAGCATACCCGCGCGCATGTGATTCGCGCGATTCTCGAGGGCGTGGCGTTCAGTCTCCGCGATACATTTACGATTTTCAAAGAATTGAAAATTCCAGTCGAATCCATCCGGCTTGGCGGCGGAGGCGCGCGCGGGCCGCTATGGCGCCAGATCCAGGCTGACATTTACGGGATGCCGGTGGAAATCGTCGAGGCCGAAGAAGGCGCGGCATACGGCGCGGGATTGCTTGCTGGAGTTGGAGCGGGCGTTTGGCCGTCGGTCGATCAGGCATGCGATTCAGCGGTGAGGGTTGCTGAGCGCGTGGTACCGGATCGAGATCGCGCTGGGCGCATGGACCGCCAGTACGCGACGTATCAAAAACTTTACCCGGCGCTGCGTGAGATTTTTGGCGAACTGCACGCGTAGTTTTTTCCGCTATGGCAATCGAGAGTGAGGTGGGTTATGGCAGGCAATAAATTTGAACCCCGGCCGGAGCACAAATTTTCATTCGGCCTGTGGACCGTGGGAAATCCCGGCCGCGATCCTTTCGGCGAACCCGTGCGGCAAATTCTGCCGCCGACGGAACTGGCGCGCTTGCTTGGTGAAGTGGGCGCGTGGGGTGTCAATCTACATGACAACGATCTCGTTCCAATCGACGCGACGCCGGCCGATCGTGACCGCATCGTGCGCGACTTCAAAAAGGCTGTTGCCGCTCACGGTCTGTGCGTTCCGATGACGACGGTGAATTTGTTTACGAACCCTGCGTTCCGCGATGGCGCTTTTACGGCGAACGATTCCGCTGTCCGTGCCTATGCGGTGCAAAAAACTCTGCGCGCGATGGATCTCGGCGCCGAACTCGGAGCGAAGATCTTTGTGCTGTGGGGCGGACGCGAAGGAACGGAAACCGATGCGTGCCGGCAGCCCGATGAAGCCGTGAAGCGCCTCCGCGAAGCCGTGAATTATCTTTGCGAATATTCGATGGATCAAAAATACGGCTTCCGGTTCGCTCTCGAGGCCAAGCCGAACGAGCCGCGCGGCGACATCTATATGGCGACGACTGGCGCATATTTGGGATTCATCGCCACTCTCGATCATCCTGAAATTGTGGGCGTCAATCCGGAAGTCGCGCACGAAACGATGGCCGGTCTGAACTTTTTGCACGCGGTGGCACAGGCGTGGGAGGCGGGCAAACTCTTCCATATCGATCTGAACGATCAGGTGATCGGACGTTACGATCAGGATTTTCGTTTTGCGGCGGCGAATCCGAAAGGCGCGTTCTTTCTAGTGAAGTTTCTCGAAGAAGCGGGCTACGACGGCCCGAGGCATTTCGACGCGCACGCATATCGCACCGAGGACTACGAAGGAGTGAAGCATTTTGCGCGCGGCTGCATGCGCACCTATCTCATCCTGAAAGAAAAAGCAGCTTGCTTCGCCGCGGATCGCGAAATCCAAGGCATTCTGAGCGAGCTTGGCAAGAGCGAAAAGGGAATTCCCGCTGTAGGACGCTATTCGGAGAAAGGCGCAAAGGAGCTGCTCGGCCACGCGTTCGATCGCGCGGCGATGGCGTCGAAGCGGCTGCCTTATGAACGGCTCGACCAGCTCACCATCGAAATTCTGCTGGGTACGCGTTGATGACGCAAAGCGAAATATCCGCGCGAAATGTTTTGCTGTTGCTGCTCGGGTGCGCGCTATTCGCGATTCCCGCGCATGCCAGCACTCGCGTGAGCCTCGATGGCGACTGGAAGTTTCGCGTTGATCCGAAGGGGCAGGGCGTCGTCGAAGAGTGGTGGAAATCGATTCCCGCCAACACGGAAACGGTTCAAGTTCCCAACACCTGGAACATCGGCAAATACGAAGACTTCGAAGGAATTGCTTGGTATTTCAAGACGTTTGAAATCTCCGAAGCGCTTCGCGGCAAGCGCATCGAGATTCATTTCGGCGCAACGTTTTATCGGGCGCGAATCTGGCTGAATGGAATTGAACTCGGCTCGCACGAGGGCGGGCACACAGCGTATTACTTCGCCCTTCCGGCCAATTTGCCGTCGAACAATTATCTCGCGGTCGCAATCGATAATCGTCCCACTGCAACCAGTATTCCCGGTCTTGCGATGCGGCTCGAAACCACGAACAACTACTGGTACGACTGGTGGCATTACGGCGGAATCGTCCGCGATGTCTGGCTCACCGTGAACGAGTCGGTTCTGATCCGCCGCCAGGAACTCCACGTTCACGTGATGGGCAGCGACGCGTCTGTCGCAGATCATATTTTCGTTGAAAACGAAACCGGCCGCACGGCGCAAGTTTCGCTGCATCTTTCTGCGCGTCTCGAAGGTGGGGATGCCAAACCAGTTGCCCTAGCCACTCAGAAATTCACGCTAAAGCCCGGAGCGCAGGAAACGGAGGTCTCATTTGTCGTTCCCTCGGTAAAGCTTTGGCACTTCGATCAACCGAATCTCTATGACGTGAACGTTGAGCTTTCCGGCGCGAGTGGCAAGCTACTCGATACTCTCAGCGATCATTTCGGCGCGCGCACGATCGAGATTCGCGACGACAAACTCTTTTTGAATGGCGAGCCAGTCCGGCTAACCGGAATGGCCCGGCACGAGGATTCGCCTCTCGAAGGCCTCGCGGAAACGCGCGGAACCTGGGAACACGACTACGACGATATGAAGAATTTACAGGTCGTCTTGACGCGTCCGGTTCATTATCCGCAGCTTCCCGCCATTCTTGATTATTGCGATCGCAACGGAATTCTTCTAATCCCGGAAATTCCTCTCTGGCAATTCAGCCACAAACAATTGGGCGATCCTGCCGTCCGCGCGCTCGCCAAGCAGATGCTGCGCGAGATGATCCAGGAAGATTTCAATCATCCGAGCATCATGGCGTGGAGCGTGGCAAACGAATCCGACATTCATAGCGCCGAGGGCATTGAATACGTGCATCAGATGCGCGACTGGGAGAAATCGCTCGACCCGGATAGATACTTTACATTTGCGGACGATTTGTTGCCCACCGTTCAAGATCCCGCACGCAGCGCTTCGCAGTTTGCGGATTTTCTGATGTGGAATCAATATTTCGGGACGTGGCACGGCTCGGCGGCGTGGCTTCCCGGCGTGATAGACCGCATCCACCAAACTTTTCCCGACAAGATGGTGATCGCTTCGGAATTCGGCGCGGCGGGAGTGTTCGGTTCGAATTCGGTGGACGCCGACCGATTGCGAATAAAAATCATGCGCGAGCAGCTTGCGGAATTCGCGAAGCACGATTGGATCGCTGGCGCAATTTTCTGGTGCTATCAGGACTATCGCTCGCATCGCAATTTGTGGCCTGGGCAGACGAGCGGTTACGTGGATCACGGCGTGGTGGACGAGAACCGGCAGCGGCGGCCGTCGTACGATGCCTGGAAAGAGGCGAACTCGCCGGTGCGGATCACGGTGGATTGGAATCAGAGCCGGGAATATCCATACCCGCCAACGGGTTTTTCCGCGCGAGTGGAGCGAAGGCAAGCGAGTGAAATGCCGTCGTACGCGCTGCACGATTACCGCGCCGCGTGGGAGCTTCGCGGCGACAACAACGAGTTGATCGCGCAAGGTCAGAAAGATTTAGGCGAGATCGGCCCAGCGGCGCTAGTGGACGGAAGCTTCACGCAGAAGGCCGTGCGCGCCTGGACGCTGAAACTTCGCGTCTACCGGTCGACGGGTTTTCTTGCCGGCGAGCGGGTGATCACATGGCGCGATCCTCAATATGGAGGCGCGGACAAGGACGAAATGAGGCAAAGGGGCATTTTTCCGGCAAATCCGCCCATTTTAGAAGTTAAGCCGCCGGCGGAGATGAAATGAACTCGAATCGGCGTGCTTCTGTGACTGCGCAGTTCGCGCGCGAGGAGCGATTCGTTTGAAAGACATCCGGCGCGATTCCGTTTCGGATAATCGTCGCGAGCAAATCTTGCGCGAACTACGGCGCAGCGGGAAGTTGCTCGTCGACGAACTTTCGCGCCAGTTGAAAATATCGTCCTCAACGATTCGCCGCCATCTCGCGGAGCTCGAGAACGAAGGCATGCTACGCCGGACGCATGGCGGAGCGGAGCCGATTGAGCCATTCCTCTACGAGCCATTCCGGCACGTGTCGTCGTTTCAGGAGCAGGAGCAACAGCGCGCTCTCGAGAAGAGACTGATCGGACTGGCCGCGGCTGAGCTCGTCGCTGATGGAGAGACGATTGCCATCGGTGCGGGCACGACGACGACGCAAGTGGCGCGAAATCTCCGCCACCGCCGCGACATCATGATTCTGACGAACGCTGTCAACATCGCGATGGAATTAAGCCACAGCAAGGAAATGAAAGTGATGCTTACGGGCGGATTTTTGAGCGGCGATTGGTTCGCGCTTGTCGGCCCGACGGCAATCGCCGCTGCCGGAGAAATTTTCGTGGACAGGGCCGTAATCGGAGTAGACGGCGTTCATCCAATTCACGGATTCACGACGAACTATCCCGACCAGGCCGCGATCCACAATGCGATGTTAAAGCACGCGCGACAGAAAATTGCCGTCGCCGACCACAGCAAGATCGGCGCGATTGGAACCGCCCTCATCTGTCCGCCTCCCGGAATCGATTTGCTCATTACCGACCGGAAAGCGGATGAAAAACATCTCACGGCGCTCGTCGGCAAGGGCGTTCGCGTCCGGAAAGTGTGACCGGGTGCAGGCGCCCGCGAGATTCGGCAATTTCGCGCCGGCCAGCGTTCGTTTGAATTGTGGAAAGGAATAATCATGCGAGTTCAGATGAAATCTCTACGATCCAGGAATATCGTGCTGCCAGTTCTTGCGGCTGGCTGCGCTCTCGCACTGTTTGTTAGTCTGGCAGGCGCGAGAATCCAGCAGCAGAGCAATCGAGCGCGCGATAACAAGGCGGCAGCATGGTCGCCGTTGGCATTGGGCGAGCCTCTGCTGCGCGATCCGATCTGGGTTTACAACGATTGGTCCGCCTACGACGAGCTCTCCGACAACATTCCGCTCACAGAAAAATTAGCGATGAGGGAACTGAACGAAATCGTTCGACTCCACCGCTCCGGCGTGCATTTCGACTACTACATGATGGACGCGTTCTGGTTCGCAAAAGACGGTGGCTACCGCACGTGGCGCTCGCCGGATTGGCCGGATGGCCCGGACCGCTGGATTCGCGCGTGCCAAGAGGCCGGATTGAAACCCGGATTGTGGTTCAGCACCAACACGCTCGTGAAAATCGATGCCGCGCCGAAATGGAAAGACTCGCTCACGCCAAACGGTGGCGCGATGTCGTTTTTCGAGGGTGGCTTCCTGCCGGATTTCATCGACGCGATGCAATACTGGTACGACCGCGGGATCCGTATGTACAAATTTGATTTTGTGGATTTCAACGCGGCCACGCCGGAAACCACGAAACGCCTGAGCAAAGATGAAATCCGTTCGCGCAATGAGGCGGCGTTTCGCGATGCGCTGATCGCGTTCCGAAAGAAGAATCCTGACATCGTTCTTGTGGCGTTCAACGGATTTGGCGGCGACGTTGATTCTACCTCCAGACCATTTCCATTTCGGGATCCTGTGGATCTGCGCTGGCTTTCGGCTTTCGACTCGATTTATTCCGGCGATCCTCGGCCGTCGGATGTGCCTGAGATGAATTTCTGGCGCTCGATGGACATCTACAGCGATCACATGGTGCGCCGCTACGAACAGAGCTTCGTCCCGCTTGAGCGAATTGACTCGACCGGCTTCATGGTCGGCAACACAGGCACGATCTACTACCGAAAGACAAATGCCTGGCAGGGCGCGCTGCTGCTGGAAATGGCGCGCGGCGGCTGGGTCAACACAGTCCACGGCAATTTGGAATTCATCGACGACGAGAAGGCGAGATGGTTCGCCAAGTTGCAAGGAATCTATTCGCACGTTCAGGCGGAAGGCAGAACGAAAACATTCGGCGGAATTCCAGGTGATATCCAACCGTACGGTTTTGGCTCGATCGACGCAGGCGGCTCGCTCTATGCGGCTGTCAATCCAGCGCAGAGCGTGGAGACCCTTCGCCTGCCGCAACTTTCGCGAGTTCAACATGCGATCGAAAATGGGCGCGTGCTTTTCCGCGACGCCGGTTTCGCGCCGACGCTCGCCGGCGATCAGATCACTCTGGGTCCTGGGCAATTAGCGCTTGTTGGATTCGGCAAGTACGCGGATGCTGCGTTCGATTTGGGCGTTCAAGCCGATGTCGTTATTCCGCGGTCGATCGAGCCTGTTGAAGCCAAATTTACCTCGGCCGGTGAAAATACGATCGAAGCAACACTTGCCGTGCCTGACGCGGGAGATTTGCGAATCGTCATGCAGCAGCGCGACGATCACGGAACGATCGAGCGGAGTTGGCAAGGCGGCCCGCCGAACGGCAAGAACATGGGAAAGTTCTTCGTGATCGTCGCTTCGCAGAACGGCAAGCCGGTGCCGGTCGAGATCAACTACGACAAAGTGATTTGGAGCGGTCTGTCGTGGGCGGTAGGTGAAATCAAACACGCCTCGATGAACGCGGGCGCGCCGGTTCAGATCCGAATTTCTTCCGCTGATAAGGATCCGCGCAAACTTGATGGGAAAGTGTACATCGTCGTTTACTGACGATCGCGGGCAAGCATCGGCATTGCTTGCGAGACAAAGCTAGCGATTGTCTCGCGTGACGCCGGGCCAATCGTCGGTGCGGAATGGCGATGCCGGCAGGCCGTCTTTGTTATAGAGATTGCAGTCAGGGCTATTCGCCCACGCGTAGCGAACGGCGACCGGAGCAGGTACATCCGGGCTCCAAGCCACCACTGAATCGCCTTCAATTCGAGCTTGGGCCCAATGAAATTTCTTATCGGGGCCGGCGATCGCGAATCCTTTCAGTGCTTCATTCCCCTTCGCTTCGAGGCCCGATCCTGTGTTCGTAAATTTCACGCGAATCTCGTTGCCTTCGATTTTCATGGATTGGTAAAGCGGGCCCGAATAGCTGATTTTCTCGCCGTACGTTGTTCCGAGCGCCCAAAGCGCCAGGCGCTCGCCCACGCCGCGTTTCTCGCGCGGATGAAGATTTTTTGGGTCGCCGATATCAATGGTAACCGCGAGCCCCGTATTTGGCGTGTTGTTCGCCGTCAAAAATTGCGCGTCGCGTAATTCCGCCCATGCCGAATCTCCAAGCTCGGGACTAGATCCGAAATTCGGCAGTTGAACGACCAGAAACGGAAAATCGCCCTCGCCCCACGCGTAGCGCCAGCCTTTGATCATCGCCGGCAGCAGGGATCTGTATTGAAACGCTCTGAGCGCATTGCTTTCGCCCTGATACCAAATTGCGCCGCGAATCTGAAAGCGCACGAGCGGCGCAATCATGGCTTCGTAGAGCCCCGAGGGCGGCAGCCGAGGTTCGCCGCCGGCGGGCAAGCTGACGATTTCGAACTTCGTGATGGCGTTGAGCGTGAACGCTTCAGGAATTCCCCAGTTTTCCTGCTTCAGATCCGCGAAGCGAATTCCAATCGGGCGCCAGTCCGGCGTCGCATGAAACCAGCTGCTTCTGTAATTGTCTTCGTCCCAAATCGTCGGTTGACGCGTTTTGAAAACGAACGAGCCGCTGCCGCGCACCCAGAAACGGATTCCAGAGAAGGACGTGAGATCGATCGGCGATGCGTCGCGATGAAAACTGGCGCGCAACGCGGAGTGAGTTGCGCCATCGTAGGTTCCATATATCCGCGCGTCATATCCCGAAGAACCGCGGCCCGGAGATTTCAGTTCAAATTTCGTGTCGCGCGCTTCGTCCCAGTAATACAACCAGGAGCCATCAGGCCACGTCCGCGCAGTTTCATCGTCGAAGTTACTGAAGGGTTGCGGTCCCGCGCCGGCTTCGTGCGGCAAGAGTTCGAAATCGTCAAACTCGAGATCGATTCCAATTCCACTGCGAGCAAACTCTTTCGTCTCAACTGACGCTGCATCCCACTTCGCCACGATCGGTTGAAGAACGGGATCGCGCCGCAGCGATTCGGGGTCCGTCCAAAGTTCTGCTGTTGTGCCCGGCCATCCGCTGTGAATGATTCCGATCGGAACATGAAGGCTCTCGTAGAGTTTTTTCGCGAAGAAGTAGCCAACGGCCGAAAATTCCGCCGCCGATTCCGGCGTGCACACTTGCCACGATGCGTCGAGCGTATCCGGTTGCGCGTCAAGCGCCACTCGCCGCGGAACGGTAAACAGTCGAATTTCAGGCTCGTTCGCATTGGCGACTTCGCTGGCTCCATTTTCAGTACCCTTCAAAGCAAACGTCATATTCGATTGACCGGAGGCGACCCAAACTTCGCCAAGCATCACGTCGGTGATCGCGATCGTTTTCAGCTTGCCCTTCACTGTCAACGTAAACGGTCCGCCGGCGTGCATCGCGGGCAAGTTGATGCTCCATTCGCCCTTGGCGCTCGCCACGGCCTCGCGCGCGTTGGAATTCAGAGTCACGACAACGCTTTCGCCCGGCTCAGCCCAACCCCAAATCGAAATCGCTCTGTCGCGCTGCAGAACCATGTGATCGCTGAAGAGATGGGGAAGCACAGGATCGGCGAGAAGAGGCGGAGCTGCCGTCGCCGAGACAGCAATAAGTGTGAAAACAATTTGAAGGATCGCTCGTGTGCGCATCGCGCGACGTGGCGAACGCGCGCAATCTTTCGCATTTTGCTTGAATGCCGCGAAGCGCATCTATTGCCCGGATGCCTGCTGCGTCAGCGTGAATTTTGATTTCAATTCAATCTTGTCGGAAGAGCCGCCTACGAGAATCTCGAAATCACCGGGTTCAGCCAGCCACTGCTTGCCCTTCACGTCGTAGTACGAGAACGAGCGGCGATCGAGATTGACCGTCACCATCTTCGATTCGCCCGGTTGCAAGAAGACCTTCGCGAACCCCTTCAATTCTTTCACTGGCCGCGGAACGCTCGCGTGCGCATCGCCGACGTAAACCTCCGCAACTTCCGCGCCAGCGCGTCGGCCAATATTTTTTACGTTGAACGACACTTTCACATGATCAGGATCGGCAGCGGAATGCGGAGAGACATCGAGGTGGCCGTATTCGAAATTGGTGTAAGAGAGTCCGTAGCCGAATGGAAACATCGGTTTCGTCGTGGCGCGGTCGTAATAGCGATAGCCGAGGAAAATTCCTTCGCGATATGGGATTCGCTTCGTGCCGGGAGTGGGGTAGTAATTGTCGTGAGTTGGATTGTCTTCCCAGCGTTTTTCGTACGAGGCCGGAAGTTTGCCCGACGGATTCACGTCACCGAAAAGAACGCGGGCAATCGCGTCGCCGCCCTCTTGTCCGGGATAAAACGCGTCAACGAGCGCGGGAACTTGATCGATCCAGCGCGTCATGTCCACATTTCCTCCCGCTGTCAGCACGACGATCACGTTTTTGTTCACGCTAGCGATCGCGCGTACGAGTTCGTCCTGAGCATTCGGCAAACGAAATGTGCGATCGCCGCCTTCGCTCTCGGATTCGGAATCGAAACCTACGCAAAGAATTACCGCGTCCGCCTTTGCAGCCAACGCCTTCGTTGCTCGCCCAACATTTGCGTCCGAACCGATCACTCCGAAATGAATCGAGGCGCCGCCGGTATCCTCATAGTATTCGACCTTGATCTTATGGGGTTTCCCGCCCTCAAGATGCCTCGAAGCTGTGTGCAGCGTTTCCGAATGTTTCGTCCAATCGCTGACAATGCGCTCGTCATCAACGTAGACGCGCATCCCATCGTCCGCGGATACGTAAAATGTGTAATCACCCGATAATTTTGGGACGTAGTATCCCGTCCATCGCGCCGAAAAATGATCGACTGGGTGGCCGTCCGCAAAGCTGCCTTCGCCCCAATCGAAATCGACGAGCCGGTCCGTGCGGGTGAGCGCCGGAGCGCCCGCAAGCTCCTGATTGTCAAAATATTCGCCGATCAATCCGTTCTCGCCGCCCGACGGGCTCGCCTGAAACACAGATCCATTCACGACTTCCGGCAGTGGCGCCGTGTCGTCGGCCGTAAGGACTTTTATTTTTGGCCCGAGATAATTGCTGATTCCTTCGAGATAACTCACGGCATAATACGGCGCAACGAGCGAGCTTCCTCCGCCGCCGATCACCGCCGGATAGGCATCTGGTCCGATCACGGCGATCGTTTTCAATTTTGTTTTATCGAGCGGCAATATGTTGCCTTCATTCTTGAGCAACACCATTCCGCCTTCCGCTTCATTTCGCGCAATCTCGCGCCCCACCTGACTGTACAGCGGAATAGAAGTGTCGGTCTGCTCGCGATCGAAGAAGCCAAATTGAATCGCCGTCCGGAGAATCGTTCGCACTTTTTCGTCGATCGTCGCTTCAGACACTTTTCCGTCGCGGATCGCCGGAAGGAGCGTTGTTGCATTCATGTACAAGCCGGAAGGCATCTCAAGATCGAGCCCGCCGTTCGCAGCCGCGATTCCGTCGTGCGTCGCGCCCCAATCGGACATGAGGATGCCCTTAAATCCCCACTCTTTCTTCAAAACCTCATTGTTGAGATAGCCGTTCGCTGTCATGTGGATGCCGTTGACGAGATTGTACGCATCCATCACCGCGCCGACTTTCCCTTCCTTCACTGCCGCCTCAAACGCCGGCAGATAAATCTCGCGAAGCGTCCGCTCGTCCACGTCCGAGCTGTGATCCATGCGCCCATATTCGGAGTTGTTCGCGACGAAATGTTTCGCGGTTGCGATCACGCCCTCGGATTGAATTCCCTTAATTTCCGCGACTGCAATTCGGCCAGCCAGGAAAGGGTCTTCGCCGAAATACTCAAAATTTCTGCCGTTCATCGGCGCGCGATAAATGTTCATTCCCGGCGCAAGAATAAAGTGCACGCCTCGCGCGCGAGCGTCATCGCCCATCATTTTGCCGAAGCGATTCGCCAGCTCCGTATCCCACGATGCGGCCAGCAATATCCCCGCGGGATACGCTGTTGTCGGGCCGTAGTCATGCACGCCCATTGGGCCATCGGACATCATTAGGGATGGAATTCCCAGCTTGGAGAACGAATGCATGGAAAAGCTGGTAGCGCCGCTAATGAAAGTGATTTTTTCGTCGAGCGTCATCTTGCTGAGAATTGATTCGACGCGCTTGTCGATATCCGCCTGCGTCGGGCCCGCGCTTTGGGCTCCGGAGTGAACCGCGAAAAGCGCAATTGTCGCGACCAGAAGAAATGCAATTTTCAATGAAGCGTTGATTCGGAACATTGCCTGCTCCCCAATCACTGCAAGATTGTCGATTTGCAGAAACGATGTCTGTCGCGACTCAACGATCGAGCGCCGGATTAGCAGAAGTGTCGCGCGAGCTGTGCGGGCTATATGCGGCGCCAATTGTCCGCGAAAACGGGTAGATTATTGCATGGAACGGACTTAGGCGCACCCACCGCAAGGGCCGCGGCAGAGTTCGATGCCCCTAATGTATTTGCAGTATTGCGAGGATTGCAGTTCGCCTTGACAGTGCCCGCTGAACTTAATGGCCGTCCAAGGAGCGAAATTTTAATCCATGCCGATACAAACCGAACCGATTGGCAGTATTCCGCGTCCGGCAGAGTTGCTCACAGCGATGAACGCGCGCACAGCCGGGCGTATTTCCGAAGCACAATTCCAGGCGGCGGAAGATGCTGCCCTGCGCGACACCATCACGCGTTTTGAAGCGACGGGTTCGCCTATCATCAGCGACGGCGAGCAGACCAAGTCCAGTTTTGCGACGTATCCGATCGCCGGCCTCCAAAATTTTGCGCCAGACGGTGTTGTCATTCCCTTTGCCGACGGCCACACCCGCCAGCTTCCAAAGCTGACCAAAGGGCCGTTTCGTTATGCAACACACGCGGTCTCCTATCTGAAATCTGCCACGAAATATGCGAAGCGTCCCGTGAAGCAGGCAGTGATCTCCGCTTCGGCGCTCAACTTGCTTTATCCGCAAGAGGGAATTCCCGGTTATCCGCGCGAATCATTCGTCCGCGATCTTCTAAACGAAGCCGAACAAGACGTTCGCGAGTGTTTGCAGGCAGGCGCTTCATGCGTGCAGATTGATTTCACGGAAGGGCGGCTTGCCCTCAAGCTCGATCCTTCGGGAGCTGTTCTGAACGCATTCGTGGATCTGAATAATCAAGTGCTTGAGCGCTTCTCAGCGGATGAGCGGAAAAAGATTGGTGTGCACACATGTCCCGGCGGCGACAAGGATTCCACGCACAGCGCGGATATAGATTACGCTGGCCTGCTGCCGTCTCTTTTTCGATTAAATGTGGGCCGCTTCTACCTTCAATTGTCGAGCGAACCGGATCGCAAGCGCGTACTGACGCTTTGTCGAAGCCTTCTCAAGCCGGGACAGATCCTCTTCGTCGGCGTGACGGATCCAATTAATCCGAAAGTGGAAACTCCCGCCGAAGTCCGCGAACGCGTCTTGGAAGCATTGGAGTTTATCCCCATCGAGGCGCTGGGAACCACCGACGACTGCGGCTTCTCGCCGTTCGCGGACGATACTTCCACATCCCGCGATGTCGCCTTTGCAAAAATCCGCAGCCGCGTGGAAGGAACATCGCTAGCTGCAAAGAAGCTCGGAATCTAGTTTTCTCGCGCGCAGAATGCCGGATGCTCGGCTCGATCGCTACCGCGACTTCAGCTACGGCGCAGTGCAGCTGTCGCTGACCATCTTTAGGCTTGTCACGCGCAAGCGGTTCTCCGCTGGCACGTCACTGGAAGCATCGCCGCCCTTTGTTTTTTGCGGAAGCTTGCCGGTCACGCTGACTTTATGATTCACATGTTGACCGAGTCGCACGTGCTTGCTGCGAAGCTCCCACATTTTGCCGTTTTCGTCCGTAAGCGAAAAAACGTTCGGATTCGTACTCTTTTTCAGACACCCGGTCACCGTATGACTAAAAGCATCGGGCGGAGCATTATCCTGCGCCTGCGTCATCGCGATTCCCGGCAACGCAGCCACGGCGAGCGCGAGAGTTCCGATTACGAGACCAACTTTCATAATGTGCCTCCAGGGAGAGGGCCGTCGCGCAGTCGCAGCGCGTTGGCCGCGTTGCGACCAGCCCTCCGCCATCCATAATTGCGCTTGCTCAATTCCATAGTCCATACGGGGCAATACTGAGATCGAATCGTGAAGCGCGGTATGTGGCGATATGACAGCCCCCAGCCCGCGCAGGAAAATCCTGTCAATTCGTGCATCCGGCGAACAGGCGCGAGAAATTCCGGATAAAATGGCTCCAAATTCAAGCTACTCTCGGAAGAAATGAGCCGTGGATTTGCCCAACTCTCGTGCGCTCTCTGCCTCGCGGCGCTGTGCCTTCTTGCGCCGTCCGCGGCAGCGCAACGTGAACGCATCATCCAGTATCACAGCGATGTTGAGGTGCGCGACGACGGAAGCATGCTCGTGCGCGAGACCATTCAAGTAGTGAGCGCCGGAGTCCAGATCCGTCACGGCATTTATCGTGATTTCCCCACTCGATATCGCGATCGCTTCGGCAATAGCTACGTTGTGGGATTCGAATTTGTCGGCGCAACTCGCGACGATGCTCCCGAAGTCTCACGCGTCGTGGATGTAAGCAACGGCAAGCGGATCTATCTCGGCAGCAGCGGCGATCTTCTCTCGAGCGGCAAACATATCTACACCATCACATACACAACAAACCGCCAACTTGGCTTCTTTCCCGATCATGATGAGCTTTTCTGGAACGCTACGGGCAATGGATGGGCGTTTCTCATCGAGCACGCCTCCGCAACCGTCCGTCTCCCCGAGCGGATTCACCGCGATCAAGTCACTCTGAGCGGCTATACCGGGCCTCAAGGATCAATGACGCAGGATTTGGCAACTTCGACGAATACCGATGGCAGCTTTTCGTTCGTCGCGAATCACCAACTCGGTCCGAAAGAAGGCTTGACGATACTGTTGAAGTTTCCGAAGGGCTACTTCACCGAGCCCACGCCGTCAGAGAAACTCCAGTACTTGCTCCAGGATAATCGCGACGCTGCAATATTGGGCGGCGGAGTTGTAGTTCTTCTGATCTATTACGTGATCGTTTGGACCCTGGTCGGCCGCGATCCTTCGCGCGGCGTCATCGTTTCTCTTTACGAGCCTCCGGATGGATTTTCTCCGGCCGCTATGCGCTATCTCGTCCGGATGAGATACGACAACAAGGCATTCGCTGCCGCCGTTCTCGATTTGGCTGTGAAAGGATATTTGCAGATCCGAGAGCAGGCAGGTTCGTACACGCTCTACCTGAAGAATAACAAAGCTCAGAACCTGAGCCCCGACGAGAACGCTGTCGCAGGAAAGCTCTTCGCCGGGCGCGACGAAATCTGGCTTCACAATGAAAATCATGTCCAGATCAAGGCATCCATGGCGTCGCTGAAAGCGTGGCTTAAGGCTGCCGAGCAGAAGATTTATTTTGTGACCAACAGCAAATACATGATTCCCGCCATCGTGTTTTCGATCGCCGTTTTGGTCGCCACAGTTGCCTCAGAGGGAACACAGAGAATGGCGGTGGCGGGATTTATGTGCTTCTGGCTGACGATCTGGAGCCTTGCGGTCACGGCGCTGATTGTCAGCGTTTTGCATTTGTGGACCTCAGCTTTTCAGGGCGGCCATCTCAAGGGCGCCCTCATGGGACAGGCGATAACCCTCACGTTCTTTTCGCTCCCATTCGTCGGCGGCGAATTCCTCGGCATATGGTTTCTGGCGACGGCCACTTCGATCATGGTTGTGCTTGGCTTAGTCGCCACGATCGCGCTCCATGTGCTATTCCATTTCTTGTTGAAACGCCCGACACGCGCCGGCCGCGCCGTGCTCGACAAGATCGAAGGCTTCAAGATGTTCTTGAGTGCGGTACAGGGCGATCAGCTAAATCGCATGTCCCCGCCGGAGCAAACTCCCGAAGTCTTCGAGAAGTACTTGCCGTACGCACTTGCACTCGACGTCGAGCAAGCCTGGGCGCAGAAGTTTTCGGGCGTCATCGGAGTCGCGGGGCAGACCCCAGGCACGGGATCATCCGGATATTCACCATCTTGGTATTCCGGTGGAGCATGGAGCGGACTCGGCGCAGCGGCCTTCGCAAGCTCGCTCTCAGGATCGTTCTCGAGCGCGATTTCGTCGTCGGCATCCGCGCCGGGCTCGAGTGGGGGTGGCGGAGGCGGATCAGGTGGCGGCGGGGGAGGCGGCGGTGGCGGAGGCTGGTAGCGAGCGCTCTGTTACCGCTTCGAAATGCGGTGCCAGAAAACGGCTGACAAAAATTGGTGGAGGCGGGGGGAGTCGAACCCCCGTCCGAGAAGCCTTACCGCCAGAAGACTACATGCTTAGCTCGTTCATTTCGCGGCCGGCCCTTGCGGGTGCCGCGCGTTTGCCGTCAGCGCTCAGAGCGAGCAAGAAACCCTGGCGGCTAGTCCGATGATCTCGCCAGCGCGTTACGGACCGAAACGCGCCAGCCAGCCCACATTGTGACGCCTCGATTCAAGCGCATGGGCGACACTTGAGGAGACGCGCTACTTAGTTTTTAATTAAGCAGCGAGAGCCAACTGCGTATTGGCAGTTGTAAGTTTCCACCCGATTGCGGGCAGGTGGCGCCCGGCATGCCTTCTGGCTGCGACAGCTTCCGTCGAAACCGTGTCGCCCCCATTGACCATCCAAGAATAGCACCGCGGAGAGAACGCTGCCACTTTACGAGAATCGATCAGCTAACTCAATTTAGCGCTCGCAGCGCCAAGAATCGCGCACTAGCTATCCGATCATTGCCCGCGCTGATATGGTGAGAGCCGCGGCGGATCCGCGTCCGGCTCGGCCAGCCAGACTCTCCGATCCCGGAAATAATCGAGCAGCAGTCGCATATCCTTGCCGGCAATTTCCCGCGCCCATACGACCTTGGCCCGGTCGATGTTCGCCCGGTTGTACACCCATTCTTCGCCGGGATCGTGATCGGAAGAATAGCGGACGATGACCAATTGATCGCCCGGAGCATTTCTCAGCTCGGAAGAGAACCCGGCGCGGTAACGCATGTGCTCGTCGTTCGCATCGCGATGGTGCCAGGACATCCACGCGCGAACAGGAATCAGCGCGAACGCGACGATCACCACGACGCGCGTGAGACCGACTCCGACCGGGCGCCCGTGCCATCTCCAGCGCCGTAGATAGCGCATCGCTTGAACGACGATGCCGAAAAGCGCCGCCGTCATGGGCGCGGCGTAATGCGGCTCGAACCAGACGACAACCATTACCGCCGCCAAACAAGCCGCAACGAGCAGCAAGAGCATTCCGGCCTTGCGATCGCTCCACAGCCACGGCAAAGCCATCAACACAACCGCGCTCATCTCACCCGGAAGATAAAATTCGCGCAAGCCTTCGAGCTTCGAAAGCAGCCCATTCTTTATGCCTCGCCAGCTTCCATCGAGATGATTGTCCTTCCAGATCGCCGGCGCCCAATTATTGTAGAAGTTGTCAAACTGCGCGTTTCTGTATTCGCGCGGCGCATCGAGCTGTTGCCATGCAAAATGGGGCGTCGTCACGTACGCGCGATCGTTCAAGCGATAAGGGAATAGCAGCGCATCGCCGGTAACTTTCCAGTTGTCGTAAGCCAGAAACACGCCAGTTGCGATGAGTACGAGCGCGGCGGGCGCCACCACGCGCGAAAGCGTGACGCGCCAACTCGGGCCTCGCCTCCCGAAAATCCAGACCGCCACGGCAATCGCCGCCGCAGCGCTGAAAACTGCTCCTTCCCATGGCCGCGTGACAGCCAGGATCGCCGCGCCGACTCCGAAAACCAGTGAGTCGCGCGGCCTCTGATGCCGGAAAATTCGAGGCAGCGCTCCCACGACGAGCGCGCCGCCGATCGCCGCAACAGCACCGCCCCAATATGAATCCGTCCAATAGTTGAACGCCCCGAATTGAGCGCCGGCGAGCACGCCTCCGAGAAACGCCCACCGCGCCGGAAACCAACCTTGCAGCGCCCACACAATCGCCGCGCACATCACGCCCATGCTCAGGAGCACACCGATCCACGGATGGCCGAGAAGTTGGCCGAGAGCAAGCGCGGCGCCTTGCCCGGGCGGATACTTCGACATGTACGTCGGCTGCATGTTGACGTGAAACGTCTCGAAGAAGATCCACATCGGATGCGGAGGATTGATCAGGCGGCCGTGCGCGAAAGTATCGGCCGCAAGCAGATAGCTGAATTCGTCGTGAACCGCGGGGACGGGCGCCGGAAACCATTTCAAAAAACTGATTCGCAGCAGCATGGGTGCAATTCCAGCGGTGGCGATCGCGAGTTTTTTTCGATTCGCGAGTTTCGCTCCAAGCGTTTCGATCGCGCGGATCACGCGGGGCAGTGGCACACATTTATTGTAGCGAACCAAGTCCCTAATTATGGAATTTGAGTCCAACTTCACGAATAATGCCGGCGCTATGACCGAAGCCGCAAAAGTTCGCGCTCAAGATATGCTAGTCTCAGGGCCTATGTCTCTTGCATCGTCCGGCGCGATTACGCACCTGGAGCTACGCAAAGGAACGGCTGAACGCTAGCATCGACAAGCCTGTGGGAACCGACTTGGCAACGCTTCACAGAAATCAGCCCGACCCGCATGCGGAACCTTTGCGGCTCCTTAGCGTTATTATTCCGGCGCGAAATGAGGAGGGTTGTGTCTCTTCGACCGTCGAACATCTTTACGTCGAATTGCGACTGCAGGGAGTTCCTCACGAAATTCTCGTTGTGGATGATGCCAGCACAGACTCTACATGGACGAAATTGCAAGAACTGCGTGAGCGCGTCCCGACTCTCAGGCCGATTCAGAATAACGGTTCGAACGGCTTCGGCCGGGCAATTGCTCGTGGCTTTGACGAAATGAGCGGAGATGCGGCGGTCGTGATGATGGCTGACGAATCGGACGATTGCAGGGACGTTTTTCGCTACTGGAAAGTATTGAACCAGGGATGGGACGCGGTGTTCGGCTCACGCTTCATGAAGGGCGGAGGCGTGATCGATTATCCTTGGATAAAGCTGCGAATGAACCGCCTGGCAAATCTCTTTATCAGGATGATGTTCGGCATAAAACTGAACGACACCACTAACGCATTCAAGGCTTATCGAGCTTCGGTGATTCAGGGTTGCCGTCCGCTGCTCTCGCCTCATTTCAACTTGACCGTCGAATTGCCGCTGAAAACCGTGGTTCGTGGCTACAGCTGGACGGTGATCCCAATAACGTGGAGGAATCGCAGAACGGGAACCGCGAAACTTAGCCTCAGGGAGATGGGTAGCCGCTACCTCTTCATTTGCCTGTACGTCTGGCTTGAGAAGTATTTCAGCCGCGGCGATTACAACAAAGCAGGCTGACCGAGCCGGGAAGTCTCTTCCGCGTCACGCACTAATTGCTTTTTCCGCGCGACAATTAGAAATTGTTTGCCCCCAAGGCGCCACAAGGCAGGTGTCATCAGGTACAGGCGAAGCATCCAGATTGGGTATTCGATTCCATCAGACATCGTGTAAGGCAGAAAGCGCGCCCGACAGAACTCGACAGCAAATCCGCATTTCTTCAGCACTTCCGAAAGCGACAGCTCGGTTAGCGCGACATAGTGATCGAAAAAGTCCCAGTAGGCGCCGGGAATGAATTTGATGTTCGGTCCCATCGCGATGAAACGTCCACCGGGCTTGAGCGCGCGGAGGGCCTGTTCGAGAGTGCGCTCGACGGCTTCCTTCGTCGGCAAGTGCTCGAGAAAATTGCTTGTGAAAACGACATCAATGCTGTCCGCGGGAACACTCCACGCGCTCGAGCAATCTTGCTGAAGGACATGGACATCTGAATTTGCGTGATGCGCGGCATCGGGATTCAGATCCATTGCGTATTTTTGCTCGCACTGCACGGCGTTGATGAATTCGCACCATCCGCATCCCAAATCGAGGACTGTCGCGTCCGGGCGAATCCATCGCGAGAAATACGACCAAAGGACGGCCCACACCTTCATGCGATGGGCTGATTTGCCCGCGAACCGTGACTGGTAGATTTTCCGAAGGTCCTCCGGAGAGTGGGTTCCGACGCTCACCAGTTTATCCGTCCTCTAGCGGCACTCCCGAAGGTACCAGCAGGCCGACAATCTTGATATCCTCCCGCCGATTCTCCGCTAGTCATTAAACCTGCGCAAGCCGCTCGACAAATGACGACAATATCCGCAGATGACAACTTTTTCGCGAGCGCAACAGATGTTACCTGCGGCTCACCCGCGTTGGTTTTCGGGCATTCATCGCGATCTCTTATTCATACTGACAAGATAGACTCTTCGGTTCATTTCTGCGGCGACGACGTCAACTGAATACCCCTCATGAACCAGCTCGGGAGTTAACCAGTCGTAAAAGTCGGAGCCGCCCGCAGATACGACATGTCCAGACGAATACAACAGAAACGAAGGTTGCGTTGATACGAATTCCTGAAACTTGTAAACGCGAAGCGGCAACCAACCGCGTAGGGAAAGGTTGAGGCGATCAATGCTGTCCGTTCCTTCGTACTTGATCGATTTGGGGAAGTCAACCAGTGTCACTAGCCGTTTAGCCAACTGCGGGGATACATAGTATTCAAGCAGCACGGAATCGCTGGTAATGACAACAGGTAAGTCGCCGTAACCCGCCGAATTGACGAGTTGCTCTATTTCCCCCGTCGGCGAGGTAACGCCGGCGAGGTGATTGCGGTGCATGGCCCAGAAAACCTCGTCGCGAGCGGCCACTACAATGAATACGAAGATGGCGAGCAACATCACGCTTCGCCGCGTCAATCTGGGAAGAATACAGCCAACACCAAGCGGGTACGCAAGCACCGCAGGAACCGCGTAGCGATTAATCATGCCACCGTGAGTAAGCTTTGCGGCGGCGTACACCACGACCGGCAAGCTCAGCAACCCCAGTATGAGCGCGCTTTCCTGTAGCGACCCGGCGACGTCTCGACCATTCTCGCCAATTTCCGGCCCACGCAATCTCACGCTTGCAAGCAGGCCTATCGACACAACCGCAGCCATCGCGAGTCCTATCGGCCCAGGGACCTCAAAGAACCATCCGTACGTCGTCGCGGCGGCATTAAAACTGGGATGCGCCCAGAAATTGTGGCCGTAATAATCTCTCAGCGCCGTCACCAGCGGCCAGAAGGCTATCAGAGGGACGATACTGCAAATCAGAGCCAGCCAGACGCCAACGCGCAACCGCTTCGACGTTAGAAGCAGCGCCAGTTCCGCGGCCCCAAAAGGAACCAAGGCGTAGACGGCGTAATAATGCAATGTGAGGGCGAGCGCCAGGCTGAAACCCATCAAGAACATCCACAGAATCGCAGGAGCCCTTTGATAGCAAACCAGCGCAAATGCGATGCACGCGACAACCATGCTGTAGGGTCTGGCTTCAACTGGGTAAGTAAAGTACAG
Source organism: uncultured Acidobacteriota bacterium (assembly GCA_963803835.1). Lineage (GTDB taxonomy): Bacteria > Acidobacteriota > Terriglobia > Acidiferrales > UBA7541 > Palsa-147. Next base: position 74,497 of record CAWDOI010000009.1, read on the forward strand.
AACCGTCGTTAGCGTTATAAGAGCGCAGAGCAGAGCGCGGCCGTTTCCGGCTCGCCTCCGCGCGTACACGTACACGCACCACAGGGTGCAACACAGAGCGATGATCGACGGCAGGCGATATGCGATGCTGGCGTTCGGAATTAACGCTGCAAACGTGCGCTCGATCAGATAGAAGCCCGGTGGGTTGCCGTCCGCGCCGAGCCGGAGGACGTTCCAGATCGCCGAAGCACTCCGTTGGCGCGAGACTTCTACAGTAATCACCTCGTCAAACCAGAAAGGCGAGGTCGCCGCTGCGACAATGCTTCTAGCGGCCGCATAGATGATCATGGCGGCAAGGAAGCGCGGCGCGGCCTTCTCGAAGTCGAATCGGAGAAATGAGTTGTTCTGACTGAATGGCGCGGCGGCGGGAGCGTTCTCGATGCGGTTCAATTTGCTCGCTCCGATCCCAGGAACTGCCGAGCATCGCGAACGGAGAGGTCGGCGACAAAATCCTGACGAAATAAAATTAAGCGTAAGCAAGTGCGAGAATAGCACAGTTCAAATCGGAGGCAGTCGCGCAAGCGAGAAGCGGAGAGCGGCGCTCTGGCGGAGCGATGCATTTCCGCCAATGGACCATGTTAGAATCTCGGCGATGAAGGAAGATTCTGAGGATCGGCTACATGCGTGCCCGAGCTGCGGGAGCCAGGCGGTCCGTCGGTCGTTGCGGCACGGCTTTGTTGAGAACGTACTCTATCGGATTCTGGCGATTCGTCCGTACCGATGCATGGCGTGCGATCTGCGCTTTACGGATCGCGGCGTTGGCCGCGGGCGCAAGGTCAGCAGTCGGGAGTAGTCAGCTACCCGCCTAAGAGCGGTACCACCGTTGAATAGCTTCAAGAAATCATGAGCGAGTCGAATCGATTGGAAAATATCGAAGTCTCCGTCGTAATTCCGTGCTTGAACGAAGCAAATTCGCTCGCCATTTGCATTGATAAGGCAAGAAGCGCCTTCGCCTCGAGCGGCATCCGGGGAGAAGTTGTGGTCGCTGATAATGGCTCGACCGACGGCTCCATCGAGATTGCGCAGCAACACGGCGCGCGCGTCGTGAACGTAAAGGATCGAGGCTATGGCGCAGCTCTGAGGGGCGGAATCGCCTCCGCGCGCGGCGAATTCATCATCATGGGCGACGCGGACGATAGCTATGACTTCTCGAAGGTGCCCGATTTTGTCCGCAAATGGCGCGAAGGCTACGACGTGGTGATGGGCAATCGCTTTCGAGGTGAAATCAAGCCGGGGGCCATGCCGTGGAGCCACAAATACATCGGCAATCCTGGCCTGACTGCGCTGATGAACGTATTTTTCCGGACGGGCATCGGCGATTGCCTCTGCGGTTTGCGCGGATTTAGCCGCGCGGCGTACGATCGTCTCGATCTCCGCACGTCGGGCATGGAATGGGCGCCTGAATTCGTTATCAAAGCCGCGCAAGCGCGTGTGCGAATGACCGAAATTCCGATTGTGCTATGGCCGGATAAGCGCGGCCGCCCGCCCCATCTGCGCAGTTTTAGCGATGGCTGGCGCACGCTCCGGTTCATGCTCTTGTATGCGCCGAACTGGCTGTTTCTGTTGCCGGGCACGCTGCTGATGGCGCTTGGCCTCATCCTCGTGTTCGCCCTGCGTTCGGGACCTCGAAATCTCACGCCGGGGATTCAGTTGGACGTCCACTCGATGATCTTTGGGGTGCTCTTTACTCTTCTGGGCGCGCAAATCGTGTCGGTCGGCTTCTGCGCGAAAGTGTTCAGCTATGCGGAGCGATTCGATCGCAATCCGGTTTCGTTGCAGCGCGCGCTTCGTCATTTGAAGCTCGAGCATGGTCTCGTCCTGGGTGCGATTTTGGCGCTCGTCGGTTTTATCGGCGACACGCGCATCTTCTGGGATTGGGTGTCGGGCGGATTCGGGCGGCTTCATGATGAACGCGCCGTGCTGTTCTGGTCGCTTTGGTTCTTCCTCGGCGTGCAGATTCTGTTCTCGTCGTTCCTCCTCAGCATGCTGGGAATTAGCCGCGACACATACATCGGGGATTATGAAAGGCGCCGCAATGAGTAAATTCGTTGCGTTGGCGCTCGGCAGGCATAGTGTTTGAGCGACGACGAGCGGGTCGGCACTTGATGTCTAAAGATTGCTAAAGATCCTCCCCGAAGAATGCCGTACACCAGCCTTGACAAACTGATCGCTCGCCAACGATTTCGAATGGCCTATCAGTACGTCCGCCCCGGCACCCGCGTCTGCGATCTCGGCTGCGGTATCGAGTCGGCATTTCTCGATTTCGCTGCCGGCAAGATTTCCGAAGGCATTGGCGTGGACCACCGCGCGAATAGCAATGCCACTGGCCGGTGGAAGCACATCCAATCCGATCTTCACCTGCCACTTCCGCTGCCGGCGTCCGCTTTCGATCACGTTGTCATGCTCGCTGTCCTCGAACATTTGCCCCAGCCCGAACCAGTATTGCGAGAAGCTAACCGAATCCTCGCGCCCGGCGGCTCGCTGATCCTTAGTTGGCCATCATCGCTCGTCGATCCGATCCTCGCGGTGCTTCGTGCCGGGCACTTGATCAGCCACGAAATGGAGAGCGACGAGCATCAGAAGCGAATCCCAGTCAAAGTGCTCCGGCAAATGCTCGAAGGCATTGGTTTCTCGGGATTTGTGCATCGTTACTTCGAATTCCGCCTAAACCACCTGCTCGTTGCCACCCGCGCGAGCTGAGGCGTCATTTTCAGGAACTCCGCGGGCGAAACTCAGTTGACACTCTGAGACCCCGTTTTCATAATCAATTTGGTACATTTTTCACGATGACGAAGAATCTAAAGCCGCAGCGCCACGCCGGGCAGGAGCATCCGCTCGATGAGGCCGTTGCCCGCGCATTGCGCGATAATCTGGCGCCTCTTCAACGAACGCTCGAAGAGCTGCAGCATGCCTATGCTGATTTGACTGCCGCGTGCGCGTCCAGCCGCGCCGGCAACGCCTTGCCTGCCATGCTTCGTGCGCAAGCGGCTTCCGCATCGCTTACCGCTGGACTTGGCGTCCTATCTCATTTTGTGACCATTGCGCTACATCCTCGCGACCGCAGTTCGGCGGCCGCGGAAGCTGCGGCCGAGATGCTCGCGGTTGCTGCGGCAGCCGAAGCCGAAACCGAAATTGCAGATGAGGCTGTAGCAGAAGTTGAGCGCGCTCAAGCCCAAGATCACGTCGAAGAACAAGCCGTAGCCGACGAAGCGCAAATCGCGGATGAAATTGCCGAGGGGGGTCCGGCGGAGCCAGAACCCGCGCCCGTCGAAGCTGCGCCGCCCGCAGCCGAAGCTGCCCCAGCCGCCGTGGAAGTCCCGGCGTTCGATGTGGATCGTCTCGCCACGGAGCTTCAGGAATTGCATCGCCGCGCCAAGCGTGTCGCGAAAGTCGCGATGCAGGACATAAAGATGCTCCGTCCGAAAGATGTGCGCGTGGCCCGGGAGAACAAAGACATTTGCGTGCGCCTGCGCGACGACTTGGATAAAGCTCGGAAGGAATACGATCGCCGCTTCAAGGCCATCCTGGATCACCCAGTCGATTACTTCCACGATTGGATGGTTGTGATTCTGGCGGACGGTGATCCGGCAGCCCTCGGAGAATACCCGTATCCCTCGCCGGTAGTGCGGCATTAGTCTATAGATTATGAATTTTGAGCGTTGGCGGGTCAGCCTGGTCGTGGTGTTTGCGGGCGCGGCGATGTTTGCTGCGGCGCCGGCATTCGCCGCGCAAGGCAAATCGGCCACCGCAGCCTCTGCCACGGCGCAGCTCGAGCAATGGTCCCGCGCGCTGCGCGACAAAAATTCCTCCGCCGCTTACGCCAGCCTGAGTGCTTTCGCCTTGCGCCGAAGTTCGGGTGAACTCGGCCAGCGCGCGGCTCTCGCACTCGGTTACTACGATTTCTCGAAAGGGAATTACGGCAAGGCCGAGACGTGGCTTGAAAAGGCGTCGAGCGATTTGCTGCTAGGCGATTACGCAATGTACTGGAGCGCGTCCACCGATCACGCGCTCAAGCGTGACTCCGACGCGGTCGCTAAACTTGAAAGGCTGCTTGAAAAATATCCAGATTCCGTGATGACCGAGCAAGCTCTCGAACTGCTCGGCGATGCAGCAATTGCGGCGTCGCAGCCGCAGAGAATTCTCGACGCGCTCGCCGCCTATCCGGCAACCGATACGAAACCTGCGCTAATACTCGCGCGAGGCGAGGCGCGCGAAGCGATGGGCCAGCTCAACGCCGCGGCCGCGGATTATTTGACGGTCTTCTATCATTTCCCGCTTAGCAGTCAGTCCCATGAAGCCGGCGTAAAAGCCGATCTGCTGCACGCTAAATTGGGCGCCGATTTTCCAGTTACGCCGCTCGATGTCCAAATTTCCCGCGCGGAAGCGCTCTATTCGGCGCACGAATGGTATGAGACGCGTGAGGATTACATCCAGCTTCTCGGAAGCTTGGCGGGGGCTGAACACGATCGCGCCGACGTTCGAATCGCGCAAAGCCGTGTCGGTCTTGGCGCGCCGCTTACCGCGCTTACCGAATTGACGATCAGCGATCCGGATGCGGATGCCGAGAGGCTTTATTGGCTGGCGTCGGCCTATCGCTCGCAGCAAAAAGAAACGGACATGCTTGCCGCCATCGACGCCGCGGCAACGCGCGGGCCCGCAAGCCGCTGGACGGAGCAGGCTCTATTCATGGCCGGGAATTACTTCTGGGTGCTGCTCGACCGCGATCGCGCCGCTTCGTATTACGCGCGCGTTGACCAGAATTTTCCGGGCAGCGCGGACGCTCCGGCCGCTAGCTGGCGAGTTGCGTGGCGAGCGTATATCGAACATAGGCCCGAGGCGCTCCAATTGCTCGAACTGCATCTCGAGCGCTATCCGGCGTCTCCATTCATCACCGACGATCTCTATTGGCTTGCGCGCGCATCGGAAACGGCCGGAAACGCGCCCGCCGCGCGAGCGTATTACCAGAAGTTAGTGGATCGTTTTCCGAGAACTTACTTCGGCGGCCTCGCCGCTGGACGCCTGAAAGATCTCGGGCCGGGCGAGTTGAGTTCAATCGACGCACTTTCGAGAATTTCTCCGCTCGCTCCCGTCCGATCGTTGGGCGCGATTCCGGCAGCCGCCGCGACACGCCAGCACCGCGCCGACGCGCTGCGCACGATCGCTTTCGATTCTTCAGCGGAGCTTGAGCTGCGCGCTGCCTACGCAGCTACAGGCGAACCTCGGCTGCTGCTCGAAGCTGCGGAGTCTGCTGCGGACGCGGGGCACTATGCCGTCGCGATTTCAACTGCCCGGCAGGTGATTCCATCACTCGAATCGCGCCGTTTCGACGACGTGCCGCGCGAAGTTTGGAAGGCGGCGTATCCTTTGCCGTACGAAAGGCAATTGCGCGATGCAGCGGACCGCGCCGTAGTTGATCCAATGGTCGTCGCCGGACTGATTCGCCAGGAATCGGCCTACGAGACGAACGCGATTTCGCACGCGAACGCCTACGGCCTGATGCAACTCTTACCCAAGACCGCGCGCCTGTTAGCGCGTCAGGAGCGCATTGGCTATTCGCGTCCTCGACTTATTGATCCGGGTTACAATCTTCGCCTTGGCACGGTGTATCTGGCGGGCTTGGTGAAATTTTGGGGAAGTTTTGAAGCGGCGCTGGCCGCCTACAATGCAGGAGAAGATCGAGTGGGCACTTGGCGTTCCGGACAGAGCTACGCCGAACCTGCTGAGTTCGTGGATTCGATTCCGTTTACCGAGACGCGCGAATACGTGCAACTCGTCCTGCGCAACGCGGCAACTTACCGGACGCTGTATGGACAATTGCGTCCGGCCGGGAATTCCAAATCATCGGAAGGACATAAGTGAGCGCCCCCAAAGCCGACGGATTACGTTCGAGCGCGCGGCTCTCCATCAAAGCTTCTCAATTTACCGAGTCCGTCATCCGGGAAATGACGCGGCTCGCTCTCGCGCACAACGCTGTCAATCTCTCCCAGGGATTTCCGGATTTTCCCGCGCCGGCTGAAATCAAGGAAGCCGCGCGCGAGGCTATCTCTTCCGATATCAATCAATACGCCATCACTTGGGGCGCAAAATCGCTGCGAAACGCCATCGCGCAAAAAGCCGAGAAGCAGCAGGGCATGTTCATTGACCCGGAAACCGAAATCACGGTGTGCTGCGGCGCGACGGAAGCCATGATTTCGACCATGATGGCGATCGTCAATCCCGGCGACGAAGTGATCGCGTTCGAGCCGTTCTATGAGAATTACGGTCCCGACGCGATTCTTTCCGGCGCGACGCCGCGATTCGTCAAGCTTCGTCCGCCCGATTGGCGGTTCGATCCGGATGAATTGAACGCGGCATTCGGGCCCGCGACCAAAGCCATCATTCTTAACACTCCGAATAATCCCACGGGCAAAGTATTCGAACGCGCTGAGATCGAGCAGATTCGCGATCTCTGCGAGAAATGGAACGCGTACGTTATTACCGACGAGATTTACGAGCACATGCTTTACGATGGCGCCGTGCATATCGCGCCCGCGACCGTCGAAGGCTTGCGCGAACGCGCCATCACGATCAATGCGCTCTCGAAGACATACAGCGTGACCGGCTGGCGAGTAGGCTGGGCGATTGCTCCGCCGGAGGTCACTGCGGCGATTCGCAAAGTGCATGATTTTCTGACGGTCGGTGCGGCGGCGCCATTGCAAGAGGCCGGTGCGATCGCGTTGCAATTCTCGGAAACTTACTACGAAAAATTATCCGCCGATTATCTTGTCCGCCGCGACAAGATGCTCGGAATTCTCGATAAAGCGGGATTTCGCTGTTTTACGCCGCGAGGCGCGTACTACATCATGACCGACATCTCGGAATTCGGATTCTCCGACGATGTGACATTCGCGCGCTATCTGGTGAAGGAGATTGGAATCGCGGCCGTGCCGGGTTCGAGCTTTTATCGCAATCCGGCTGACGGCAGCAAGCAATTGCGTTTCACGTTTTGCAAATCCGAAAAGACGCTAAACGCAGCGGCCGAGCGGTTCGCACATTTGCACCGGGCCTGACGGCGCGCGATTCTGTGCTAGAATCCCGCCCGCGCGAGTGAGAAGGGAAGATCGCAACTTAATGGCAACAGCATTTAATTTGATTTCGCCGGGAACGCGCGTCACCGCGAACGGTGACTCTGGGGCGATTGATGTTCGCGGCAGCCAGTCGCGGACATTTCTCTGCACGCTTCAAATAACGGATCAAATTGAGCAGGAATCCGTCGACGTGTCCATCTGGGGTTCGGCCGACGGACAGGATTTCGGCAAGCAACCCATCTTGAAAATACCGCAGCGCTTCTATCGCGGCGATACGCGCCAGATTCTTGATCTCACCACGCGGCCTGAAATCAATTTCATCCGCGCGCATTGGGACCTCGTGCGCTGGGGCCGCGTCGCGCCCCATCCGATGTTCGTAATCGGCCTGCGCCTCGAAGAAGTTTCCGCATTCGTTCGCCAGCCCGCTTCTTCTCGCGCCTGAGCCATTCACGCCGACCGGACGTGCGGTCGCTTCCCCTCTTCCTTCAGAGCCCCGACGCCTCGGGGAACCCAGCAGCTCACACCGCCGACACTCTTGAAGGCTCGATCGCGCTCCCGCCAGCCGTTTCCCGAGCAATCTTTTCTACGCGAACTCGAATGTCTGCTGATATACAGCAATCGTCACGGGCCACTTATACTGCGCTTCAATCGCGCCCTTAAACGATTGCAGGGCCGGTGGATCTCCGTGAACGAGAAACGTCTGCCGTGGCGCAGCTTTGAATCCCGAAAGCCAGCGCAACAATTCGCTCCGGCCACCGTGCGCCGATAGCTGAGAAATCTCCACAACTTCCGCGCGGACAGGAACCATCTCGCCGAAAATTTTCAGAAACTTTGCGCCATCTTGCAATTGCCGCCCGCGCGTCCCCTCGCCTTGATATCCGACGAGCAGCACCGCGCTGCGCGAATCCGGCAATCGCTTTGCGAGATGGTGCAGAATTCGTCCACCGCTGGCCATGCCGCTGGCGGAAACAATCACGCACGGCGAAACGACATTGTTGATTTGCTTTGAATCTTCCACCGCCCGCGTCATGTGCACGCCCGCGACGTCGAGCGGGTCGCCCTTTCCCGCCGTCTCCTCGCCGCGAAACTCCGCATCCTGATCTTCGCTATGGCTCTCGTAGAGTTCCGTCACGCTGATGGCCATCGGGCTATCCACGTAAATCGGCAGCTTCGGAATCGTTTGCTTCATTTCGAGTTGATGCAAGTAATACATCAGAGTCTGAGTGCGCCCCACCGCAAACGCCGGAATCACCACGGCGCCGCCGCGCTTCGCAACGCGATTGATGACCTCTCCCAGTTCCGCTTCCGGAGATCCCGGCGGATGGTCGCGGTCGCCGTACGTGGATTCACAGAGAAGGTAATCGGCGCGGCTTGGCGGTGTCGGGTCGTTGATGATCGGCTGATCGTAACGCCCGAGATCACCGGAGAAAACAACGAGTGTATTCTTGCCGTTTTCGGTGATCGTCAATTCGAGCCAGGAAGAGCCGAGAATGTGCCCCGCATCATGCGGCATCACGGAAAATTGCGGGCTGATTGTGAAGGGATCCGCTCTCGGAATTTCTTTGAATTGTGCGAGCGCGGTTTGCGCCTCAGGCACCGTGTAAAGCGGAAGCGCGGGCTTGTGCGCCGAGTAGCCCTTTTGTTGGGCGAATTTCGCATCTTCTTCCTGAAGATGAGCGGAATCCGCGAGCAGTAAATTGCAAAGTTGGTGCGTGGCCGGATTGCAATAAATCGGCCCTCGAAATCCATCTTTCACCAGTCGCGGAATATATCCGGTGTGATCGATGTGAGCGTGCGTCAAAAGCACCCAATCAATTGTTGCTGGATCGATGGGAAGCTTCTGCCAGTTGCGATTTTCGAGGTCGCTTGAACCCTGGAATAGCCCGCAATCGACGAGCAGCCGCCTGCCTCCCGCCTCCAATAGATATTTTGATCCGGTGACAGTTCCTGCTGCGCCGAGAAAAGTGATTTTGGCCATAGGGGCCGTATTGTATCGCCGAAGTCGCCGCCCGCAAGTTTCGTTTAGGCGAGATGCTCAGATGCGTACTTGACGGTGTGCGTTCCGGTGCCGTACGCTCATGAACTTTGTGTGTAGCGCAGGGAAAAACATGGAGCAGCCCCAGCCGGGTCGTTGAATATCAAAAAATTGATCGTCGAATCTCGCAGAAAGGAATTCGGAATCCATTGCAGCCATCGAAATTCAATAAACTGAAGTGTATTTTACGCTGGTCGAGCGGCCTTTTTATCTTACTAGGGTTGAGCGGAATCGCGCGCGCACAAATAAATCCTCAATATCAGTTGTCCGCGGCGACTCTTGCGCCAACTGATTCGCCCGCGCTCGCGCCGGGCTTATCGGACACCGGCGAAGCCGTCGCGACACAGTCGGCGACACAAAGCCAAGCGCCGTCGAAACCGTCTACTGTTTCCGGAATCGACATCTCGCCCTACAAGACATTGTCGGAAATGTACTATCACGAGTGGTCATGGGAATCCGGCGTCTACTCAGGCGGCGGCACGGGGCTCGGCTCATCCAGCACGACACAGTTCTTTCTCGTCGGCATTCACGCCGGAAAGGTGCTCACCGGCAATCACTTTCCCGGCTACCTGCATGGCAATTTCGAATTCGGCGGAGAAATCATTCCGGTCTACGAAGTTTTCACGATCAATAGCGAGAATGTTTACGGCTTCAGCTTCAAGCCCATCATTCTTCGCTGGAATCTCGTGCATTGGAACAAATTCGCTCCGTTCATGCAGCTCGCCGGTGGATTTCTGATCAGCACTCACGAACTTCCGCCGGGCAATACTTCCGCATTTAATTTCACGCCGCAGGGCGGCTTCGGTTTCAATATTTTCACGAAGCCGGGCCAGGCCGTGAAGACGGAATTTATTTTTGGACATATCTCCAATGCAAATCTCGGCATTCGCAATCCGGGCTTCAATTCGCTCTTTTTATTTGAAGTCGGATACGAGTGGCTGCACGGCTGGCGCAAGCACTAGCGCGCGCAACCCTTGCAACGCGGAAAAATCGTCGCGGCAAAAAATTAGGCCGGCGGTTCGGAGGAATTCCTCCGCGCCGCCGGCCGTTTCGTTGTAGAAAGTTCTCAGCTGCTAATTGCCGCTCGGTTTTGCTTCAGCCTTCTTCGGCATCGCTGCGGGAGCCATGCCCATCTTCGGCTTCCAGAAAGCGTCGGCCTTGATCAAATCCTCGCCGACATAGCTCATGTTCGGATTGATCTGGAAGAGTTGATTCTCGCTCGATTCGATGGAACGGGCCGCTGATTCGTCGAGCTGTTTCATGCCTTCTTCGCCCATTGCCGCTCCGAAATCCTTGTAGTGAGAATAGTCGTCATCGATCTCCGACGCAGAACGCCGGAGCGTGATGAAGAGGTACATTCCGTCAGGCTGGCCGTAGGCGACTTGGTAGGTGGCCCAGTGCGCGCCCGGATTTGCTTTCGCGAATGCGGCGCTTACTTTCTTCACCATCGCCTCAAATTCTTCGCCGTGTCCCTGTTTGACGTGGAAAACACCGATATCAAAGTAACGCGCCTTGGACAAGTCGACATCATCCTTAAGACTCAAATCTCCGCGATAGAAGAACGTGGCTTGATCGATCCCGTCCAGCAACGCGCCATCCGCATCGCTCGCACGGGTAAGAGCTGCGGTGAGCGATGCGTTCTTCGCAACGTTCGCCTGATCCGTCTCCCAGGCTGCGAAGGAATCATAGCCCGTGAAGAAAAGCGCGCGTGATTTACCCGAGAGAGATTCCATTCCGATGTAGTTCGTCGGCCACTTCGCGCGCGCAAACGCCTGAACGAACATAGACTCAGTTTTTTCGTGGATCGCGCCATTTTTGCCGGGCTTCACCCATTCGCGCATCACCAAAAGCACCTTCGGCGGGTGATGCATCCCCGTCATCTCTTTATCTTGGGCTTTCGCGACGACTGATCCCGCCAACATCAAACACACACACATCATTCCCCATACAATTCTTTTCATAGACTTCGGCCTCCTAAGGCTGCGAACTCGATTGGAACACCCGATGGGCTGCACGAGGGAAGGGACAGAAGCTCTAGAATCCTCACGATCCCCCAGCGTCCGCGCAGCGTAATCCAGCGTCTCGTCGAAGTCAAGCAAACGCGCCTTCAAAATCGACCCCAATTTTGCGTCTCCACGTGTCTCGCCGCGTCAATGTAGCTCACCTCTTCAGAGGTGAGGCTCTTCGGCCCAATCGTGTTTTCGGCTCCACCGTCATTCAAACCCTCCGAAAATTCAAAAGCCTCGGGTCTGACCCTTCCTTCGTCAGGGCAGGAGACCCGAGCTACATGTGCGCACGGCCGTTTCTTTCGTAGCGCTGGCGTCCCGCCGACGTTTTTGAAGTTCGTCGCGCGCAGTTCAATCGCGTTATGGAGGTGGCCATTTTTGTACCGATTAGAAATGGCCTCGGTGTTTTGTTTTGTGTGGCTTACGGCGATTTCTAATAGTTTTGGTGTAGCGATTAGAAAGACAGTGGCCGATTCCGTTCCATTTCGGGAATCCCTTCGAGGCTCCCTTCGAAGCTCAGGGCAGGCAGCGTAAACAGGGCTGGAAGGGCGGGCCAGCGGGAGCGAGGCCGGGCGTGCTGCGCCGAGTAGCAGCTTATTATCACCGTACATGTACTGTTTAGTCATAAAAACAAGCAACGGTAGCAGACGGTTGGCGGGTCGTCAAGGGCGGGTGATGTAAGGATTTTTGTCGGTGGGGACGTGATGGCCCGAGCGCCCCCCGGCGCCTCCCGCTACTTCAATTTTTGCGCCGCATGCGCCAGGATGTTCGAGCACTCGGCAAGACCGAGGGTCGTGCTTCCCCAATTTCGGCACTGACTGGCTTGGTCATTCGTAAGGACACCTTCAACCTGAAGCTGCTCCGTGACTTGTAAAACCCTGTCAGCGAATTTGATATTGTATGCGTCTTCGAAATGCTTCCGAAATCCATCATACCGTTCCTGGTACTCACGCGATTTGTCGAACTTATAGTCCTCTGCCTTGGGTTCTATCTGCCTACGCGAGTCGATGAACGCCTCTAAATCACTCGTCAAACTCAGAGCGGAACGTTTGAGTTCAGCGTTTCTCGCGGAAATTCCATTCCTGTTATTCGGTGGGGATTCTGGCTTTGGTTTGATCGAGGAGGGCTCGACGCTCTCGTTTTTGGCCATAGGGCCAGGCGGTGAACTCGGAGCTGTCAAACGGGACGTTTTCGAATCTTGGCCAGGATTTGGGGCGACAGCGCGCCCATCCGGTCGGGTCGATACAATGCCGATCGTCAGAGTTGCTGGAGTTTCGCCCTCTTTCTCTTTCGTTGGCCATGTGACTATGCCAATTGCCGCGACCGTCGCCGCCGAAGCTAACACCGCGCAAACAACTCGGGGCATACTACGGCCCCTGAGATATTCTTGTTTAGCGAAGAGACTTAGATATGTTTGCCGCTGCTTAACCCAGTCTAAGTCGATCACCACTAGTACGAAACTCAGAAAGAGGACAGCGAGAAGTAACGCACGCGTGAGTGGGGCCTTGGGATCAACGAGAAGCAAGACTATCGCGACGATCACCCCTGTCAGAATTCCAATCTTCTGTCCCGAAGTGTCCATTATCGGCGGATTTTACATCACGCGGTCAAATTTGACCTTGCCGTCGCTGTGACTCAGCGCCCTCGACGAAAAGATTGCTGTGCTGATGTCGCGCGTCACGCTAATATGACATGGCTGGCATCGCACACGACCCCTCACGCGGCTATTCCTTTACATGTTACTCAACTTTATAATGTTGTTCCTCCCTGGAACTATTCGACGGAGAATACTCAACGATGATGTACGAACGGCGAATTGCTCACGAGGGACTCCACGCATATCGGGTGGTTCGGGGGTATACGCAGGGAGAAGTAGAGGTGAAGGCCCGGCTGCAGCAGGACGCCTGGGCCGAACGCTGGCGGCGGAGACAAGAAATGGAAGTTTCCCGCCAGAATCGCTTCCGCAAAAGGTCCGACTATGAACGCCAAGTCGAGATCGACAAGCGCGCCAAGTCATTGGCGATCGAGCTCACCAAAGAGGCGGAAGCGGCCATTTATAAGGCCAAGAACCTCTTAATGGATGCCCTGACCAGACCGCATGCGTTCGATTGGCAGAGCTTAAGGGATACGACGCCTTTCCCAAACCCGAGACCGCATTCCCCGGTGTTCCAGACTGCGCCTCCAGAGCCATCGCGATTTGATAAGCATTTCGTGGTTGAGCCAGTTAAGGTCAAATTCGGATTCCTTGACTGGATAATCCCAGGCGCGAAGAAGAAAAAGCAGATGAAGGCGCAGCTCGACGAAAGCTGGCAGCGAGATGATGCGAACCGCCGATTTGCGCGAGTCCACACCGAATGGGAGCAAAAATGCCTGAAGATTAATCAGGAAAACGAAATTGCGAAAGCTGAATGCGGTGAGGCGACCGCTATTTGGCGAAAGCAGAAGGAAGGATTCGAAGTGCCTCAGCGGCAATACAATGCGGGAATCGATGAGTTTAAAAAGGAGTATGAAGCCGGGTCGCCCAATGCCTGCATCCGTTATTGGAATGAAGTGCTGACGCACTCTGAATATCCGGATTCATTTCCTCGCGATCACTCAATATCCTTCGACCGGACGTCGGGGATTCTCGTTCTCGATTTTGAATTGCCGAACGAAAACGCTTTGCCGCGAAAGAAGGAGATCAAATACGTGGCTAGTCGCCAAGAGTTTCAGGACGTAATCCTTTCGGACTCGGAACACAGGCGACTTTACGATGACGTCCTCTACCAAATATGCCTTCGCACGGTCTATGAATTAGCCCAAGCTGACAGCCTAAACGTGATCGAAACGATCGTGTTTAACGGGTGGGTGCATTCAATCGACAAAGGTACCGGATCGGAGACTCATCCGTGCATTATGTCCGTTCAAGTAAAAAAACAAGAATTCCTCGCGTTAAATCTTTCACAGGTCGACCTGAAAGCTTGCTTCAGAACATTGCGAGGTGTGTCTGGCAGCAGACTCGTTGATCTGAGCCCGGTGCGGCCAGTCCTAATGCTCAGTAAGGATGATCCGCGATTCGTGACCGCATACGGCGTTGCTGATTCTATCGACGAAAGAACCAATCTGGCCGCAATGGACTGGTTGGACTTCGAGAATCTTATTCGAGAATTATTCGAGAAAGAGTTCAGCAAGAACGGTGGAGACGTCAAGATCACAAGGGCCAGCCGGGACGGTGGTGTGGACGCCATCGCGTTTGATCCCGATCCGATACGTGGTGGGAAAATCGTCATTCAAGCGAAACGGTACACAAACACGGTGGGTGTATCGGCAGTGAGAGATTTATACGGGACCGTCCACAATGAAGGGGCGACCAAGGGAATTTTGGTCACAACGTCTGACTACGGCCCGGACGCATATGAGTTTGCGAAGGGAAAGCCCCTAACGCTTCTGAGCGGAAGCGAGTTGCTCTATCTTCTTGGCAGGCACGGATATAAGGCAAAGATCGATCTTAAAGAGGCGAAACAAACCCTCGACGAAATGGATCGGTAAGCGGTTAGCGCAACCGAAAACGGAAAGAACCACCCCTACACCGAAGCAGGGAACGGCATGACGACGAAGGGAAACCGCAGATTCCTCGCGGCATCGTCGTCGGATGCCGTTCGGTCCCGATGGATCGAGTCCGGTATCGGAACTCCGATCGAGTCCGCCGGACTCCTGAAACCGGAGATGCGAAAATCGCAAATGACACGCAAAGGCGAAGAGGGCGCAGCGAGCGGCGCCCCTACGACCGAACGGCACACATCGGGAAAAGGCCGGGCGGGTCTGAGACCCGCCCCTACGATGGAAACGAAGAACGGCGCGAAGAAGGAAACGGCGAGGACGCGAACACGCTGCGCCGCCGAATTTGTTCGTCAAATGGCTTGATTGTGTTAAAAGCTCTGCGGGAGAAACTCGATGCCTTCGAATGGACTGGATCGCCGCAACTTTTTGTGGCTGACGCTCGGAATTACCGGAACGGCTCTCATTCCGCGATCATCGCTTTTTGGTTTTGCCGACTCGCCGAATCAAAGAGTGCCGTATGGCACTACGCCCGGCGTTCCGCCCGAGCCCTTCCAGTTTCCGCAGGGATTTCATTGGGGCAGCGCGACCGCGGCGTATCAAGTCGAAGGTGCATGGAAAGAAGGCGGCAAGGGCGAATCGATCTGGGATCGCTTCGTTCACACCACCGGGAACGTGAAAGGCGCGGCGACCGGCGACATTGCTTGCGATTCCTATCATCGCTTCAAAGAAGACATCGCCATCATGAAGCAGATGAACCTGAACAGCTATCGCTTCTCGATCAGCTGGCCGCGCATTCAGCCGACTGGAACAGGTGCTCCGAATCAACAGGGACTCGATTACTACAAGCGGCTCCTCGACGCGCTGCACGAAGCAAATATTCGTCCGCTGGCGACTCTCTATCATTGGGATTTGCCGCAAACGCTCGAAGATCAGGGCGGATGGCCGAATCGCGATTTGGCCGGACGCATGGCCGATTATTCATCCATCGTGGCGAAGGAGCTTGGCGACCGCATTTCGAATTGGGCGATATTCAACGAGCCTTTTATTTTTACGCATCTCGGTTACTTCACCGGCGAGCACGCGCCCGGCCGCACGGATATGCACGATTTTCTCCACGCCACGCATGTTGTGAATCTTGCTCAGGGCCAAAGCTTCCGCGCGATCAAGGCCGCGCGACCGAACGCGAAAGTGGGCACAGCGTTCAACACGAGCTATGCCGATCCCAAGACGTCGTCGGAAGCAGACAAGGCCGCCGCCGAGCGCTACCACGCACTTCGCAACGCATGGTTTATCGATCCAGCCGTGCGAGGAGAGTATCCGAAGGCGCTGGCGTCGTTGATTACTCCGGAGATGCTTGGCGTGCAGCCCGGAGACATGGAAATCACCAAGGTGCCGCTCGATTACTTTGGGATCAATTATTACGATCGCTCGATCATCGCCGACGCGAACGACCGCGCCAATTTGAATCTCAGCCACACCGAGAGCAAACAAGGACCGCACACCGAATTTGGCTGGGAAGTTTGGCCCGATGGTTTTTACGAATTGCTCATGCGGATTACGCGCGATTACGATAAGCCGATCATTGAAGTTACAGAGAACGGCTGCTCTTACGGCGATACGGCGGATGAACATGGCAGAGTTCCCGATCAGCGCCGCATCGATTTCTTCCGCGGCTATCTCGGCGGCGTCGCGCGCGCGATCAAAGACGGCGCGAACATCCGTGGCTATCACGCATGGAGCTTGCTCGATAATTTCGAATGGGCAGAGGGCTATTCGCAGCGCTTCGGTTTTACGTACGTGGATTTTCGCAATCAGAAGCGGACGATCAAGGATTCGGGATTGTGGTACGGCAAGCTGGCGGAAACGGGAAAGCTAAGCTGAACGCGCGGCGCGGAGCAGCTCGGCTCCCGCGGCACGGTTCGTCGCGGGCGTGTTCTACGCGGGCTCTGTTCGCAGCGACTGCTTCGAGAAATCCCAGAAGTCAGGGCGATCCAGAAATTCGACGCCGATCTGCCGGCGCCCCTGTCCATCGTAGTGGCAATAGACAACGCGCGCCCGCGCTCGCTCGCCCTTATCTTTGCGGCACAGAATCACCATTCCGCCTTTTTCGACGAGGTGCCGGCAAACTAATCCGGCGCCATGAAGGCTCAGCGTGGACGTCCATGTTTCTTCTTCCCACGTTCTTCCAGATTCTTCGCGCCTCACGTAGACCGACACGGCCGATTCGACGCGCGGGCCGCGGCGAAGGCTTTGGCCGAGCTGCGATGCGCGAAGCAGGATATCGAGCAGCCGCGCTTTGATTCGAGTGTCGGCATTGCGTTCATCTTCCGAGAGCCGATGGGCCTGCTGAGCGCAAGAAGAGATGAGATCGCGGAAGGCGGTCGTCTCGGAGCTTTCGAACGATTCATCCCTTAATTTGCGGCTTCTGGATTCCAGTTCGGCGATGGAGAAGGTGAGAAAGTGCTCGACACAGAGCGGCTTCGACTCGAGTTCGGCAGCTACGTCACCTTCGCAAGGCGCAACACTACATCGATGGGTTTCGCAGTGTGACGCGGCGTCACTTGGTGAAATTTCCGCTCTCGTCGCCATGTTGACCTCTGAGTGTCTTCCCTGGATTTGCGGATTCCTTCTTCGCGCCTCGTCCCAACTCGGCAATTGCCACGCCGATTTCTTCGAAGTGCCGGCGCGCGCGCTCATTTAATTCCGCGGAAAATTGCCGCCTTGCCTCTTCGGCGGTTTGCTTGAGCGCGCTTAGCGCCTCTTCCGAAACTGGCGCGATCTCGCTTTGGAATCTGGAGCGTATTTCGCTTTCGTGCTGCTGCGAAGTCTGGCGCAGGCTATCGAGGGCGACATTCGTTGCGATCATGGACGAGCGATCGAGCTCTTCCGCAGCTGCTTCGAGGCGCTCGCTAAGCGCGGCTTCGAATTTCTGTTCCAGTCGTCCGCAGATCTCTTCCGTCTTTGCCGAGAATTTTTCGAGCGACTGCTCGAAAACTTTGGACGCCTCCGCTTTGCACGCGTTCAATTCCGCGGTCGCGGCCTTGGCTTGCTCGACGAGCGGAGTGAATTGTTCTTTCAGTCCGGCGATGATCCGATCGATGCCGTCGCGGCGCGAAGTTTCCAAGGCGCGCTGCAGCCGCTGGATGGAGCTCGCGGCCATCTTTTCTGCGGCCGACTCGAGCTCGCCGTGTCGCGTTTCGATTCGCGTGAGCGCGTTCTTCATGTCCTCTTCGAGTTTCAGTGTCCACTGGACTTGATAGGCGAGCGTTGTTTCCTGGCTCGCCTGCTTGAACTGGCGCAGCGATTGTTCGATGAGAGGAGTCGCTTGCATCGCGGCGGTTTCAGCGAGCGCGCGTTTCGCTTCTTCTCGCAGAGTCACTCGCGCTTCTTCGATGGACGCGTTGGCGCGATCGCGCACAGCGACGGTGGCCGCCTCGGAGAGGAAGCTCTCCATCTCCGCCTGGAAATTTCGCATCAGATCGCCCACGGGGCGAGGCGACGCAGACGCGCGCTCAGGTGTCGCGGCTTCGGCCGCGAAACTCCGGCTCGCGCTCTCCTGCTCATGCACGGTTGGAGTTGCCTGCACAGGCTCTGGCTTCGTTACGAGAAAGGGTTGCGGCTTGTTCGAGTCGCCGCCTGCTTTGATTCTTTCGGCAATTTCCAGCCAGTCCTTCGGTTGGGTATCGAGTCCCCAGATGTTGCCGGGCTGTTCGAGCTCGATCGCGGTTAGATGGGGCCCGCCGACGAAGCCGGGGCGCTTCGCCCACTTCACGCGCCCTCGCGCCGTAATCGTCGGGGTGCTCGGCGTTTCTCCGCCTAGTTCCAAAATTACGAGAGAATTGTTTAGGACGTCGAACTTGGATTCGTATTTGCAGCCGTGAAAGCTGATCGCGGAGGTAAAGACTTGCTCTCGATAGGGCCCACGAGCTGAGTCAACGCCGATGACTGTTATCGGGATGGTTTCTTCGAGCCGAGTGCTGCGCCGAGCCGCGTGAGCCGGCCTGTTGACACCTGAAGTTTGTGACACTATGACCCCCAAGGCTGGTTTCTGAAGGATAGTACTAGTCCTATTCCGGAAAGCGGCGATTTCGCCCCTGTTTTGTCTATGAGTTACTACGAGCCTAGTGTGTGGCCACTGCCCGCATGTTGCGTCTCAATTGCTGTGACGTTGGCTAGTTTCAATTTGGCATCATGTTAAACTCTCGGCGCTAAACTTCCCTCAGATGCGGTCGGTCGGAGATACAAATTGAGCATCGCAAGGACGCCTGCTGTATCCCTGTTCATCGGAGTGCTGGCTGTTGCGCCTGCGTTGGCGTGCGCTCAGCAGGGCACCGCGAAGGCGAACAAGACTTACGAAATCGACGTGGATGCCTCGAAGCAGTGGGTGGACACGAAGATCGATCTACGACCCGGCGAGAAGCTGCATTTCACCGCGACGGGCACAATTACCTATCCAAAGGGAGGAACGTTCGGCCCGGACGGTCTCGCGCGCAATTTTAAAGATTTAATTCACCAATATGCGGTTACGGACGCCGGCCACGGCGCGTTGATCGCGCGGCTCGGATCCGAGGACATCGCTGCGCCGTTTCTCATCGGCGCGGGTAAGGATTACGTTGCTCCCATCGCAAACCGTCTTCTCCTCGGGATCAACCAGAGCATGAGGGACGCCGAATCCGCGCAGGGCGGATTTCATGTGACGATCGAAGTGCTTAGCGCGGGCGCAGCTTCCGCTGAGGGCGCCGCGGCTGGCGGGCCCCCCGAGGCTCCCATTCCGGCGATCACGCCCGGCCTCCTGGCAAAAATTCCGCGTCGCGCCTCCGATCCACAGGGCGATCCGGGCGACATGGTGAACATTCTGATTGTTGGGACTCAAGACGAACTCGTGAACGTCTTCACGAGTGCCGGATGGGTGCAGGTGGACAAGACTCCGAGGGACTCCGTCATCACCGGGCTCGAAGCAACACTCGAGAAAAAAGACTATCTGACCATGCCGATGAGCATGCTATTTCTTTTCAACCGCGCTCAGGATTATGGATTCGCCCACGCGGAACCGGTGAGAGTCGTGATGTCGCGGAATCATTTGAGGGCATGGAAGTCGCCTTACATGGTGGAAGGGCGGCCGGTCTGGTGCATCGCCGCAACACACGACATTGGCTTGGAACGCGACCAGCGCAACAACGGTGTCACGCACAAGATTGATCCTGCGATTGACGGCGAGCGCGAATATGTGAATAACACGCTTTCGAGCACCGGATTTGTCGCGCGGCGCACGCACGTCACGCCTGCGAATCCGCTGATAGAGGCCAAGACGGCTACCGGCGGAAGTTTTCATTCGGATGGGCGGATTTTGGTTCTCCTGCTGAAGAGCGGTGCGACGCTGAGTTATTAGAAGAGTCAATCGTAACGGTGCCGCACGCGAAAGTTTCGCGCGGAGTTTCGCTACGAGGTTGCTTTTTGCGGCGGGAAATTCGTAACCGCGTCGGTAGTGGTGGGATACAGCGTAATCACGCGGTTTATCTGCGTCAATTTGAGCACCTTCTCAACCATTCCGCCTGCAACCACGAGCCGCAGTTCGCCACCCGACTTTTTGAGGCGCGAATGGCTTTTCACGATGAGGCCGATCACGGAACTGTCAATATGCGTGACGCGGGTGAAGTCGAAGATGATGCGCGTCTGGTTGTGCTGCACCTGCTCATCAACGGCTTGATCGAGCCGCTTGCATTCCGGGCCGGTATGGATGCTCCCGGTGAGCTCGAACAGTTGGATGCCAGGCTCGATTTCTTTTTTGTTCAGTTCCACGAATTTATTCCTGCTCGTGACCTTCGTACGGGAATTGCCGGATGAGTTGGATGCAATCCCGCAACGCCTGACCGATGGTATCACCCCAGCCGGAAGGCAGGAAAGGCGCCGTCTTCTGGTTGACTTCGCGGTCAGCAACAGCGAAAAAGCGCAAGTGCTGACCCTGCGGCGGTGAGGCGAACTCTTTCACGGTTATGTGGAAATCGATCTCGTCGTTGTGTTGGCGTTTCTTGATCGAAAAACGGTGGACCTGCGCCAATTCTTCGAGTCGATCAGCATGAATGTCGCGCCACTCCATCTTCCAGGACCTCCGCAGCGAATCGGCGAGAATTCGCGTGCACTGCTTATGGTGCTGCGCATATTAGGATGGGCTCAAAGCTAAGTCAATGTAGTCAGCGCGATGCCAGAGGGCATCGAGGCGCAGGGCCCAATTTGCGAAGGGCTTTTGAGCTTGATCGTGCGATCCATTGGGCTAGGGATGAGGAAGGCCGGGGCTGAAGCCCGCTGTGCGAGCGAAGGCTTTGTTCAGCTGGACTAAAGTCCAGCTTCCCCCTGCTGAAGCAGGGGTCTCCCACCGAAAGGTTTGCGAGGAGCACGCTCCGGGAGGCGGACAAGGGACTCGCGCCTAGCGGTGAATCTCAGTATTCGCAGGATGGATCGGGCGAAAGTTGTGACGATATTTGGTGGAGCCGATGGGATTCGAACCCACGACCTTCCCGGTTCTACCGGGACGCGCTCTTGGCGGACGACGACAAACTGATGAGCTCGTCTATGAATTCCCGGCTTTTCTGGCTCTTGATATAGCGTTCCCGGCGTACCGCCTCCTTCCTAGAATCGTAAGACTCCTGGTGAACGAGCGTCCACGGTCCGCGATATCGCTGTGCTATGGAATAATTGGCGTTGTGATATTCGAGCCTATACTTCAGATCTTGCGTTTGTCCGACGTAATACCGGCCTGTCGTTTCACTTCGCAGGATGTATAGCGTGAGAGGTATGAATCTATGTATTTGGTGGAGCCGATGGGATTCGAACCCACGACCTTCCCGGTTCTACCGGGACGCGCTCTTGACGGACGACGACAAACTGATCAGCTCCTCTATGAATTCCCGGCTTTTCTGGCTCTTTATATAACGTTCCCGCCGTACCGCCTCCTTCCTGGAATCGTAAGACTCCTGGTGAACGAGTGTCCACGGTCCGCGATTTCGCAGTGCTATGGAATAATTGGCGTTGTGATATTCGAGCCTATACTTCAAATCTTGCGTTTGTCCGACGTAATACCGGCCTGTCGTTTCACTTCGCAGGATGTATAGCGTGAAAGGCATGAATCCATGTATTTGGTGGAGCCGATGGGATTCGAACCCACGACCTTCCCGGTTCTACCGGGACGCGCTCTTGACGGACGACGACAAACTGATCAGCTCCTCTATGAATTCCCGGCTTTTCTGGCTCTTTATATAACGTTCCCGCCGTACCGCCTCCTTCCTGGAATCGTAAGACTCCTGGTGAACGAGTGTCCACGGTCCGCGATTTCGCAGTGCTATGGAATAATTGGCGTTGTGATATTCGAGCCTATACTTCAAATCTTGCGTTTGTCCGACGTAATACCGGCCTGTCGTTTCACTTCGCAGGATGTATAGCGTGAAAGGCATGAATCCATGTATTTGGTGGAGCCGATGGGATTCGAACCCACGACCTCCTCGATGCCATCGAGGCGCGCTCCCAACTGCGCCACGGCCCCACCGGTGGAGAAAAACGGCTGAAGCATTTATATCACCCAGCTTCCCAAGCGGTCAAATTTACGGTATGAGTCGCTGTTCGCCGTCACAACAGAACAATTGATTTGGCAAACTTAAAAGCATCGTTTTCGACCCGTTCGGACTCCAATAAGCTAGTCCGATTCGTAGACTTACGGCCGTGATGCGCTCCTGGAAACTGGAAGCCCGCTCGGTGCGCCTCTTAAGGTAGATTCGGAAGCAGCCGCTTGGACCAACGCTCCAATTCGCCCATCGTTTTAGCTGAAACCTGGGGTCTCGCGATGGAGGCCCTTCGCGCCAATAAACTTCGCGCTATGCTCACAATGCTCGGCGTAATTATCGGCAGCGCGTGCATCGTGCTTGTTGTTACGGTCGCGTTGGCGGGAAAGCGCTACATCATTTCGCAGATCGAAGCTGTCGGCGCGAACCTCGTTTACGGCGAAGTGATCCATCCGGGCGCGACGCAGCCGACGAGCATGGCGGATGAAATCTCCGAAGCTGATTTGCAGGCCGTGAAAAACGGAGTTCCGCACGTATCGCAAGTTGCCGGGACGCGCGAAATCTTGCAAACGATTGTAGCGCGCGGCGTGGTGCACCCGGTCGCCGTCGTCGGCGTGACGGAAGGATTCCAGGAAATTCGCCATCTCGTCATCGTGCGCGGGCGCTATTTCGACGAAGACGACATGAGCTCGCACAGCAAAGTGTGCTTGCTCACGCAGCAACTCGCGGCCTTCGCGTTTCCGGGCCAGGACCCGGTGGGAAATAAAATTCGCGTCGGTGAGCTGACGCTCACTGTGATCGGCGTCTTTCGCGAGCGAGTCTCGACATTTGGAGAATCGGAAATAACAGGGGATTCCGTTCTTACTCCGTTCTCTTTGATCAGCTATTACACGGGTCAGGATTACGTGAAGACTTTTTATGCGCAGGCCGATCACCCGGAAAATGTCGAGGCGGTGACGCGCGAGTCTCGCGAGATGCTGATGAGCCGCCATCGCGCCGGCGTCGAATATAAGATTCAAAATTTGAGTTCGATCCTTGAGACCGCGCGGCACATTTCGCTCGCGATGACCATCGTCCTCATCATCATCGCGATGATCGCCCTGGCGATCAGCGGCATCGGGATCATGAACATCATGCTAGTGACGGTGACCGAGCGAACGCGCGAGATTGGCATTCGCATGGCTGTGGGCGCGCCGCGCGGCGCGATCCTGTATCAGTTTCTTATGGAAGCGGTGATCATCAGCGGAACGGGAGCACTGACTGGAATTGCCATCGCGGTCGCGATTCCGTTTTTCGCGGAGGCGCTGCTTCGCTTCTTCCCGATCCCGACGGAAATCCACATTCCGGTTTCATGGGTGTCCGTGGTGATCGCGTTCCTCGTATCGTGTTCGACGGGACTTCTCTTCGGCTATTTGCCTGCGAGTAAGGCTGCGCAACTTCATCCGACGGAATCGCTGCGATATGAATAGACGGTTGCGATCACAGTCGCGAACTCATACTCGTGCGAGCGCTCTGGCGTTGTGCGTCTCGTTCGTGCTTGCGTTCGTCTTTGGTTCAGCGATTCCGGTGTTTGCGCAGGATTCGCAGCCGCTCACTTTAAAAGATGCAGTCGCGCTGGCGTTGAAGAATAGCAGGGAATTGGCGCTCTCGCGCGTGCAATACACCATCGCGCAGAATGAAGCACGGCTTGCGCACTCCGCATTCCTACCAAATATCTTCACCGGCGCGGGCTACGTTTATAGCAACGGATTTCCGGCCACTCCCGGCGGCTCAGCTCCATCGATTGTCAAAGTCGTGTACACGGAGAACATCTACAATCCGGAACTCAAGGGCGAGCAGCGCGCGGATGAAGACCGCGCAAAGAATCAGCAACTCGAAATCGAGCGCGTCCGCGATTCCGTGATTGTGCGGACGGCATCCACCTATCTCGAACTTGCCAAAGTGCGCCACGGATTGGAATTGCTTCGCGCCGAAGAGGCCAGCGCGCAGAAGATTCTCGATTACACGCGCGAGCGTGCGGGCGCAGGACTCGAGCTGCCTATCGAAGTCACTCGCGGCGAACTCACCGCCGCCAAAATCAACTATCACATTCTCCAGTTGAGCGATCGCAACGACATACTGACCGAGCAGCTTCGCGGTCAGATCGCCTATCCCGATAGCGCGGCAATTCAGGTCTCGACGGAAGACTTGCCCGCAACGGCGGAAGAATCCGCGGCGGCGCTCGAGAATGTGGCCCTCGAGAACAGCATCGATCTAAAAGAGCAGGAAAACGAACGCAGCGCCCGGCAGCACCTTTTTACGGGCGCCAAGCGAGCGTATTGGCCCACGGTTCAGTTCATCGGCGAATATGATTTGCTAAGCGAGATTAACCACTACTCGGAATTCTTCAGAGGGTTTAAGCCGAACAACTTTAACGTTGGCGTTGAGATCACGATCCCGCTCTTCGCCGCAAAGACTGCCGCGACGGTGGCGCTGGCAAAGAGTGAACTCCAATCCGCCGAGCTATCGGTAGGTGGAAAGCGAAATGATGTCCGGCTCGAGGTCCGGCAGAAAGCCCGCGATGTCCATGAACTCGAATCCGCGCGGGAAGTTGCGCGGCTGGACCTCAAGCTTTCTCAGGAGACGTTGGCTGAAATTCAGGAGCGCTTTGACCAAGGACGCGCGAGTCTCCGCGATCTCGAGCAAGTCCGAGTGGAAGAGAGTGAAAAGTGGGTGACATTTCTGGACGCAGATTTTGCCCGGCAAAAGGGGCAGCTATCGTTGCTGCAGACAACAGGGCAGCTCGCTAAAGTATTCCAATAGCGTTAGTTAAGCAGCCTAGCGCTGCTGGCAGCTTGGGGCTGGCATCTAAATCAGTTAGAATAGTGAATTGGTAATTACGCGCGCCGATTGCCGCGTAGCTTTAAGGAGGCATTGTTCATGCCGTCAGTAATGAAGACGCTGCTGCTAAATCCGCCGAGCTTTGAGAAGTTTGACGGCGGAGCCAGCTCGCGTTGGCCTGCTACGCGCGAAATCGAGTCGTATTGGTATCCGGTATGGCTGTCGTACCCCGCAGGGATGCTTCCGGGGAGCAGGCTGCTCGATGCGCCGCCCCATCACGTCTCGATTCCGGAAACAGTCCGCATCGCTCAGGATTACGAGTTCGTAGTTCTATTTACGTCAACCGTCGGCTTTGGCAGCGACCTGAAAATGGCTCGCGCCATGAAGGAACAGAAGCCGGACCTGAAAATCTGCTTTGTCGGGCCGCACGTGCAGATCAAGCCTGCTGAGACGCTGCTCTCGAGCCCATATATAGATTTTATCGTTCGCGGCGAATTCGATCACGCCGTTGTGGAGTACGCGCAAGGCAAGTCTGTCAGCGAAATCGCAAACGCCAGCTATTTGAAAGACGGCCAAGTCGTCCACAATCCGACGCGCGCGATGCTGCAGACCGCCGAGCTCGACGCGCTGCCTTTCGCGACGGAAGTCTACGAAAAGAATTTGAAGATCGAGAATTACAACGTGCCGTTTCTGCTGCATCCGTACGTTTCGTTCTACACGTCGCGCGGCTGTCCGGCACTCTGCACGTTCTGCCTGTGGCCGCAGACACTTTCTGGCCATGCGTGGCGGGTGCGTTCGACGGACAACGTTGCGCGCGAATTCGCGGAAGCCTCGAAGCGCTTTCCGCAAGCGAAGGAATTTTTCTTCGATGACGACACGTTCAATATCCGCAAAGATCGCGTCATTGAATTATGCAAAAAAATTCAGCCGGTGGGGCACCGCTGGTCCTGCACGGCGCGCGTTCACAGCGACTACGAAGCGTTGAAAGCGATGGCCGATGCGGGCGGGCGATTGCTGATCGTCGGATTTGAGTCGGGCGATCCGCAGATTTTGAAGAACCTCAAGAAGGGCGCGACGGTTGAGATGGCGCGCAGCTTCGTGAAGAATTGCAAGAAGGTCGGCATTCACGTTCACGGCGATTTTATTCTTGGATTGCCCGGCGAAACGCACGAGACGATTCAACGCACGATTGATTTCGCGAAGGAACTGGATTGCGAATCGATTCAGGTTTCGCTCGCACACGCCTATCCGGGAACCGAACTTTACACAGTGGCGCAGAACGCCGGCTATCTGCACGGCGAAGCGATTGCCGATGATGGCGGCCACCAGTTGCCGCATCTCGCCTATCCGGGCCTTTCGCGCGAAGACATCATGAGCGGAGTGCATCGCTTCTACGATGAGTATTACTTCCGGCCGCGTGTTGCGTGGCGCTTCGTCCGCGATCGATTGTGGGACGCGGACTCGCGCAGGATCCTCTATCACGAAGCGGTGGATTTCCTGCGTCTCCGCGCGCAGCGGCGGAAATTGGCGCGCAAGGGAATGAAGGAGACGACGGTCGTCGCCGTTCCTGCCGTTCCTTCCGTTGAAGCGAATTCTCCCGTGGGCTCGCATAGCGCATGAGCGGTGCGGCACGAACGCATTTGAAGACGTGGGCCCTGCTGCTTCTGATGATCACGTTCGGACCTCTAGGCGACATTTTCCTCGGGAAGGGAATGCGTCAACTCGGCAGCACGCCCGAAATGCATCCGGCACAGCTCGTCCATTTTTTTGTGCGAGCGTTTGAATCGCCGCTGGTTTGGCTTGGCATTGCGTCGCTCTTGGCATTTTTCATCGCGTATCTTCTGGTGCTTTCCTTTGCGGATTACAGCTACGTCCAGCCTGCGTCATCTTTCGCGTATGCGGTTGTCGCACTGCTCGGGTACTTCGTTCTCGGCGAGGCCATCAGCCCGATGCGCTGGCTCGGCGTTCTCGTTATTTCTCTCGGCGTTTTTCTCGTTAGCCGGACGCCGCCGCGGACGACGGAGCGGGCGTGAACATGCTTGCCGTGCTTTGCTTTGTGATCATCATCTGCGCCGGGACGGGCGGAGAGATTGCCGTCTCGCGCGCGATGAAGGAAATCGGCGAAGTCCACGATTTCTCGCCGCGCAATCTGGTTCGCGTGTTTTTGCGGGCGTTTAGCGTGGGCTGGATGTGGTTCGGCGTCGCGCTGATGGCGCTCGGCTTTTTTTCGCTCTTGATGCTGCTCGCGTTTGAAAACGTCAGCTTCGTTGTTCCCGTGACGGCGCTGAGCTATGCGGTGGGCGCATTCGGCGGGAAATACCTTCTCGGCGAGCGCGTCACGGCGGCGCGTTGGATGGGTGTTCTTCTGGTTTGCCTCGGCGTTATGCTTGTCTGCATCGGATAAAAATCGTGCACACGCTTTTGCATGGTTTGCGCTGGGTGATTCTGATCGCGGCGGCGATGCCTCTGATTTATTACGTTCTCGCGATCGTTGCGGCGCTTCGCTTTTTCCGCGGACACGCTTCGCCGCCGCGGGATTTCTCGCCGCCGGTGAGCATCTTGAAGCCGGTCCACGGGCTTGACCGCGAGTCCTACGAAAACTTTTCGAGCTTCTGCAATCTCGATTATCCCGGATACGAAATTCTCTTCAACGTTACTGACGAACGCGATCCCGCCATTCCCGTCATAGAAAAAATCATTCGAGATTTCCCGCGCGTTAGCGTTCGATTGTCGATCGGCGCGAAGCAGATCGGCACTTCGGACAAGGTCAACAAACTTTCGCGCATGGCGAGCGAGGCGCGTTACGACGTTCTCGTGATCAGCGATGCTGATATACGCGTGAGCCGCGATTATCTTCGCGCCGTCGTCGCGCCGTTTCGCGATGCGAAAGTCGGCGCCGTTACGTGCCTCTATCGCGGGATTCCGAGCCGGTCGTTCGGATCTGTGCTTGAGGCAATTGGAAACTCGGCGGATTTTGCGGCGGGTGTGCTCGTCGCGTGGCTATTTAATTCCGTGGATTTTGCGCTGGGCGCGACGATGGCCACGACGAAAGCGCGGCTCGCGGAGATTGGCGGCTTCGAGGGAATCGCCGGCCATTTCACGGACGATCACGAGCTCGGACATCGCATCGCCGCGAAAGGTTACCGCGTCGGAATTGCATCGGTTCCAGTGGACACTGTGTATCCCATCACTTCGGTGAAGGAATATTTCCGTCATCAACTGCGCTGGTGCATCGCGATTCGCCACGCGACGCCGTCGGGGCATCTCGGCCTAATCTTCGCGCACGGACTGGCGTGGGCGGTGCTCGTCGCGGCAATCGCGCCGTGGCACGCGCTTGCGTTGGCTTACGCTGCCGCCTACGTGGTTCTGTGCGGTTTTATGGCGTGGACTGTCGGCGTGTGGGGCCTACGCGATCCACTGCTGCGAAAGCGCTTCTGGCTCGTCCCGGTGCAGGATGCGTGCGCGTTCTTTATCCTGATATTCAGCTTCTTCACTCGCAGCGTCCATTGGCGCGGCGCGCAATATGCGATCCGCGGCAAGGAACTTATTCCGATCGAGCCTCCCGCGCGCAGTTCTTAGAGGCGGATTAGTCCTCAGGTCCGGCGGGGACTTCTGCGGAACAACTCTTAGTCTATTTCGAAAGCACGCGATATGCCAGGTCGCCGCTGTTCAGGTCGATGCCGGCATGGAGAATGATGACGGGAATGAGCGACCCTGACCAGAGCGCGAGCAACGCCATAATCAATCCGAACGCGCCCGTCTTGAGAATCCCTTTCCAGCCGTAATACGCGTGGAAAATCCCGAACGCCGCGACATTGATGGCCACGGCCGCGATGAGACCGAGCCAACTCGCGAACACAGCGAGCAGAAATCCGCGGAACATCACTTCCTCACAACAGCCGGCGGTAATGGCCACGAACGTCCAAAAGCGGCGCTCCCGCCGCGTGTGTGGCGCCATCGGTTCGATATCCAAGATTTGGCGACGAGCGGTTTCCGAGATCACCGGACGCTTGAAGATGGCCCGGCGCTGCAACGCCGCAAGGACCAGGAACGCCACGCTGAGTGCCAAGCTGGCTCCGAATCCCCGGAGCTTCGGGACTCCCAGCAATAGCGCGCTCCATGGCCGGCTGGTTGCGATCCACAGCGCTGCGATCGAGGCAGTCATGGCCCATTGATAGACGATGAGATAGATGTAGGACGGCAAGCGCGAACCGCGCGGCGTCCCACGCGCTGTGGCCCGGAACAAGTCTCCGAAGACAGCCACCTCGCTTGCCATTAGAACAATCATGACCAGGAGCAGCGCGACGTCGATCGGGGACGGAACGTATCTCATCTAATTGTGTTCTGGATGAATTACGCTACTCCACGTTCAAACCATGAACGGCCGCACAACGAGGGTGCGAATTTCACGGCCGGATTCTATCACGCACCACGCCACGCGCTCATTCTGCAGGCGTGCGCGTCTATTCGTTCCGAACGCGGGGCGCGCGCGGTTGACGAACCTCAGCGCGACAGCTAAAATTCTTTGAGGGTCGCGTCAGCGATCCTTTTTTGTTGTCTCTCGATTTGTTGGCTCGCGACTGGGAGGTCGTACAATTGGCAGTACATCAGATTCTGGATCTGATTATCCTGGTTCGAGTCCAGGCCTCCCAGCCAAACCACTAGAGAAGCAAACCTACCGAGGCTTAACAGATTCTGGATCTGGTCATCTTACGTTTCCGCTCGCCGCGGAAGCTGGTTCGAGTCCGGGCCTCCCAGCCAAATCGTTACGTCGCAACAAGTAAGAAGAGGTATTCCTCGTCGCTGCGCTCCTCGGAATGACGACGATTTTGAGTTTTTCCGCAGCCTCTGAAGCCGTGCTCTGGCAATTTCTTGAATTAGGACAGTACCCACATGTGATTGTATCGGCGCTGGACGATGATACGGCTACCGAGTGGTCGACGGAACGGTGCGCAGATACGCGACGATGGCCAGCGCATCTTCATGTGACATGTGGTAAATGTGCATCGGGGGACGAATGGACTCGCCACGTGGACCGACGCCTTTTTCAAGAATATTGACGGCGTCTGCCGCGGAGTAGCTCGGAAAGCCGGCGAGCGGCGGTGCGTTTTCGGCCCAGTTTCCGGTTGGGTGTACGGGCGTGATCCAGATGGGCGCGCCCTGGAGCCACCGGTCGCGTTCCAACTGACCTTGTGCGTCGCGGGGAGTATGGCACTCAGCGCACTTGGCGACTTCTTCGACTAAGTATTTTCCCCGCTGTACATCGGCGGCGCCGCTCGATGTCGAGGTCGTTCGCGAGGATCTTCGCATTGCCGCTCCAGTCGTAACCCCGATTGCGGCGGCTATTAGGATCGCGACGCAGAGGGATGCGGGCGAAATCGTCTTCATTTTCATCATTTCTCACCTGTAGACGATGCACATTTCGAACTCGACTTTACTGCAATGGATTTGCCGATACAACCGAGCGCGGTGGCCATTGCACAGGGCATCGAATTGGCTGTTCAATCTTGTGAGCTGATTGGTTCATAATCGGCACGTGCCTACGCCAGAGGGCGAGAATTTCAAATCCATACTGATCAAGACGCTTTTTTTTGCGGGGCTCATCATTTCCGCGAGCGGATTTATTTCTCCTCCGGTCGCGCTGACGGCGGGAATTATTTTTGGCCTGACGGTCGCGCATCCTCTTCCCGCCGATAGCAAAGATATGTCGAGATTTCTGCTGCAGGCGTCGGTGGTGGCGCTGGGCTTCGGCATGAATCTCCACGAAGTGCTGAAGGCGGGGCGCAGCGGATTTATTTATACGGCGCTCGGCATTTCGTTTGCGCTGATCGTGGGGCTCACTCTCGGCAAAGTTCTGAAAGTTCGCAGCAATTCCTCCTTCCTGATCAGCGCGGGCACCGCGATCTGCGGAGGCAGCGCTATCGCGGCGATGGGCCCAATCATTCACGCCGACGAAGACGAGATGGCCGTCTCGCTCGGCACGATATTTATTTTGAATTCCGTCGCGTTGCTGATTTTTCCGTTGATTGGGGCGGCGCTACATTTGACGCAGTCGCAGTTCGGCCTGTGGGCGGCACTCGCCATTCACGACACCAGTTCGGTTGTGGGCGCGGCTTCGAAGTACGGCGCTGCGGCGTTGGTGGTGGGCACCACGGTCAAACTTGCACGCGCGCTTTGGATCGTCCCGCTCGCGCTCGCCACCGCGGCCGTCAAGCACAGTAAAACTCGCGTCAAGCTGCCGTGGTTCATTCTTTATTTTTGTTTGGCTGCTGTGATCAGCACTTACGTTCCGAGGATTTCACCGCTCGCCAAATCGCTTTTCACGCTTGGAAGGTTCAGCTTGACGGCTGTGCTCTTCCTGATCGGCACGAGCATCTCGCGGTCTGCGCTAAAAGAAGTGGGTTGGCGTCCGCTGGCGCAAGGAGTTGTGCTGTGGATGGCCGTCGCGCTCACTTCGCTCTATTTCATCCATACCGGCTTTATTTCTTTGTGAATTCGCGTGCGCTGTCGCATCGAAACTCTTCTATTGATTTGCGACTCTATCTCATCCAATTCTGGAAGGGCCAGTTCAATTTTGGAAGCAAACGGCGACAACGGTGGATTGTTATCGCCTTTCATGTTATTGATTTACCGGTGATTTTGCCGTCACGGCGCTAGCCAAGCCGAGAAAAAGCTACGTCCGTAGTTTGAGCCGGATAATCCCGGTCGTAATCCGACACGAGTGATCCGACGTTAATATCTTCGGCCGTTCGGTGATGAATTTAAGTTGCTTCCGCTCAAGGAGAGCTGAATGGACGTCAAAACGGAACACGTCACGCTGGCAGTGAGCGACGGCAGTTCGATGCGAGCTTATGTGGCGCGGCCGTTCGGCGCCGTGCCCGCGCGCGGTCTGATCGTGTGCCAGGAAGCCTTCGGTGTGAATGCCCACATTCGCGACGTCACCGAACGCTTTGCGCGCCAGGGGTTCCTCGCGATCGCTCCCGAGTTCTATCACCGCACCGTGCAAAACTTCGACGGCAAGTACGACGATTTCCAGAGCGCGATGCCGCATATCCGCGCGCTAACCGATGGCGGCCTCGAGGCCGATCTCCGCGCGGCTCACGTCTGCCTGATGGCCAACGGCACGGGCCCGAATTTCTCGGTGTCGGCGGTAGGATTTTGTATGGGCGGCCGCGTCGCGTTCTTAGCGGCGATGGCGTTGCCGATTGATTCCGCCGTTTCATTTTACGGTGGCGGTATCGCTCCAAGCGAACGCAGCAACGGCCTGCTCAATCGCGCCAAGGACTTGCGCGCACCGGTGCTGCTCATTTGGGGCGGCAAAGACAAGCACGTCGGACCAGATCAGGCCCGCGCCGTCACCGATGCCCTTCGCGAGGCAGGGAAGAGCTACGTAAGCGTTGAATTTGCGGACGCCGACCACGCGTTTTTCTGCGACGCGCGGCCTAGTTATCACGCAATGTCAGCGGCGCTCGCGTGGCCGCTTGTCCTTTCGTATTTGGATATCAACGCCGCTCGCCGCGAGCAAGGCCGCTCTGCGCGCGCCTAGAATTTGAAAATGTTTGATTCCGCATCTTCTATTTGGGGAGATACCTGTCCTCTCGTTTCCGCTCGTCCTGTCCGCGCGTACCATTGATCGTGGAAATTGTGTCCGTCAATCTTGGTAGCGGACGGTGACACATGTCTATCTTCGAAAACAGTTCGCCCACGCGCAAGGCCAGCTTGTTCCTCGGTTGTATCGCCGTCGCGGGTCTGCTTGTCGGCAACCCCTTCACGATTATTGTGAGCGTCGTTTGCGGCGCCGGTATTGCCACTCTCGCCGACTGACGCGCCTCGCCTCTCACGATTCAAATCCTCGAAAATGTCTGGTCTGCGCAAGTATTGTGCGCGCCATCTCCTTCGGCGATCGCCCGTTACCGCTGCATTTTTGACTTAGGCCAATTCGCGGTAAAGTGGTCATGCCATGATCATTACGCGAAGCCCGATGCGCATCTCTCTCGGCGGCGGTGGAACGGATCTGCCGTCGTATTACCGCGAATTTACGGGCTTCGTCGTAGCCGCCGCCATCACTCGCTACGTTTACATCACCATCAACGAAGCTTTCTGGCCGCAGATTCGATTGAAGTACTCGAAGCTCGAAGAGGTCGAGACAGTCGATCAGATTCAGCACCCGATCATTCGCGAAGCAATGAAGTTGACCGGCGTCACCGGCCCCTACCTCGACATCGTGAGCCTCTCCGACATTCCGGCCGGCACGGGACTCGGGTCCTCCGGCAGCTTCACAACCGCGCTCCTTCGCGCGCTGCATACGCTGAAAAGAAATTTCGTTCCGCCGCAGGAACTTGCGGAGCAGGCTTGCCACATTGAGATCGATCTGCTTCACGAGCCAATCGGCAAGCAGGATCAATACATCGCTGCGTTCGGCGGAATTACTTGTTTTCAATTCTTGCCTGACGGTCGCGTCATCGCCGAACCGCTGAAGATGCCTGTCGACGCGCTCGCGAATCTCGAAGACAATCTGCTGCTTTTTTTCACGGGCTCGGCGCGCGCTGCGTCCGAAATTCTGCGCGACCAGGACACACGCACGAAAGAAAGCGGCAAGGAAATGCTCGAAAATCTCCATTTCACAAAGCAACTGGGTCACGAGAGCCGCGACGCTCTCGTATCCGGCGATCTGCGCAAATTCGCGGCCCTGATGCACACGCATTGGGAGCACAAGAAAAAGAGATCGCCGGGTATGAGCAACGGCCGCGTGGACGAACTGTACGATCTCGCCCGCGCGAATGGCGCGCTTGGCGGCAAGCTTGTCGGCGCGGGCGGCGGCGGATTCCTGATGCTGTATGCGGAAGATAAGACGCGAGTGCGCCAAGCCATGCGGCAAGCAGGCTTGCGCGAAGTCCGCGTCCAGTTCGATTTCGCGGGTACGACAGTGGTCGCCCACTCCTAGGAGAAAATCTGCTGCCCGTTGCCATTCTCGCTGGCGGACTTTCAACGCGCTTGCGGCCGCTAACGGAGAGAATCCCAAAGTCGTTGCTGGAAGTGAATGGCGAGCCATTCATCGCGCATCAATTGCGCCTTCTTCGCGCAAACGGCGTGCGGCGCGTAGTGCTCTGCGTCGGGCATCTCGGAGAAATGATTCGCGACGTGCTTAAGGATGGCAGCGCCTACGGTGTGGAAGTTGACTACGCGTTTGATGGTGCCTCACTATTGGGTACTGCGGGCGCGGTGAAGAACGCGTTGCCCAAATTGGGCGATTCCTTCTTCGTGCTTTATGGCGATTCATACCTCGTCTGTGATTACGCCGCGGTCGCGCGAAGCTTCACTTCGTCCGGAAAACAGGCCTTGATGACGGTGTTTCGCAATAACGGCATGTGGGATAGCAGCAATGTGGAATTCGAAGCCGGGCAGATTCTTGCCTACAGCAAGACGAACAAGACCTCTCGCATGAAATACATCGATTATGGACTTGGCGCCTTTCGCGCCGTGGCATTCGAAAATGTCCCGGCGGGCAAGCCCACCGATCTCGCCACTCTATATGGAGATTTATTGCAGTCCGGGCAGCTCGCAGGATGCGAAGTGACGCAACGCTTCTACGAAATCGGCTCGCCGGCAGGGCTCGAAGAAACCGCGCGATTCATCGCAGCGCAGGGGGCCGTTCGCGGATGAGCGCCGACAAAACATTCGCGCAGCAATTTCTCGCCGAAACTTCTGAAATCATTACGCGTTTGGATACGGCCGGCATCGAAAAAGCCGCAGCGTTGCTCGCGGCAACGCGTGCTGCCGGAGGGCGTCTTTTCATTCTCGGCGTTGGCGGCAGTGCGGCGAACGCTTCGCATGCCGTGAACGACTTCCGCAAAATTGCCGGGATCGAAGCGTATGCGCCCACGGACAACGTCGCCGAATTGACCGCGCGCACGAACGACGAAGGCTGGGCGACGGTGTTCGAGGCGTGGTTGCGCACCAGCCGTTTGCGCCTGGACGATCTCGTACTCGTGTTCTCTGTTGGCGGCGGCAATCCTGAGCTCAACGTGAGCCCGAATCTCGTCGCCGCCCTCAAGTATGCCAAGTCAGTCGGCGCGAAAATCGTCGGTATCGTTGGCCGCGATGGCGGCTACACAACGCAAGTGGCGGACGCATGCATCTTGATTCCGACCGTGAACGTGGAGCGCATCACGCCGCACGTCGAAGCGTTCCAGGCCGTTGTGTGGCATCTTCTCGTGACGCATCCGGCGGTCAAGCTCGAGCAAACGAAGTGGGAATCGACGGTCGCGGCGGAAAAGCCGCGACGTGCCGTGTTTCTCGATCGTGATGGAGTGATCAATCGCGCAGTCGTTCGCGACGGCACGCCGCATCCGCCTGCCACCCTCGCGGAGCTCGAAATACTTCCGGATGTTCCGGAGGCGTTGCGCGATTTGAAGGGGCACGGATTCGAATTGTTCGTGATCACGAACCAGCCGGATGTCGCGCGTGGAACTCAGACTCGCGACGCCGTCGAAGGCATCAATCGAAAGCTTGCGTCGACCCTTCCGCTCGACGACATCATCGTCTGCTATCACAGCGACCAGGACAATTGCTCCTGCCGCAAGCCGAAGCCAGGCATGCTGCTCGACGCGGCGCGCAAGCACAACATCGATCTCACTGTAAGTTTTATGATTGGCGATCGCTGGCGCGATGTCGAAGCTGGCAAAACCGCAGGCTGCCGGACGATTCTGATTAATGGCGGCTACCAAGAGAAACAATCGTCGCAGCCGCCTGACGCGCGCGTAGGCTCGCTGCGCGAGGCTGCTTCATGGATCATTCACTCCGCGTCCAAAGGAGCTGCGCGTTGAAGCCAGTCTCCGATTTGAAGGTGAAAATATTTGGCGATGGCGCGGATGTAGCCGGAATCCTCGAGCTTTATCGCCAGCCTTTCATCAAAGGCTTTACGACGAATCCGACACTGATGCGGAAGGCGGGCATCACGGACTACCGCGCGTTCGCATCGGAGATTCTCGAGTGCATTACGGACCGCCCAATTTCTTTCGAAGTGCTCGCCGATGACGAAGCCACAATGGAAGCGCAAGCGCGGGAAATTGCAAGTTGGGGCAGTAATGTGTACGTAAAGATTCCGGTGACGAATACGAAGCGCGAGCCGATGTACAGCCTGATCCATCGCTTGAGCGCAGATGGAATCCAGATAAATGTCACGGCGGTTCTGGCGCTCGACCAGGTCCGTGAAGTCGCCCACGCTCTCGAGGGCGGAGCAGCGTCCTGCATTTCCATTTTTGCCGGCCGCGTGGCGGATACCGGCCGCGATCCCGTGCCCGTGATGACGGAGGCGCTCGAAATCATGCGCTCGAATCCGAAAGCAGAGCTGATTTGGGCGAGCCCGCGCGAACTGCTGAATATTTATCAAGCCGACGAAATCGGCTGCCATATCATCACAGTCACGAACGACATTCTCAAAAAGCTCGCGCTCATCGGCAAGGATTTGCACGATTACTCGCTCGAAACCGTGAAGATGTTCTTCGACGACGCCGTGAAATCGGGCTACACGCTCGAGTCCGCGCGCGTTGAGGCCGAACGAGAGATTCGGCTCGAAGTTCCCAAAACTGCCTCCGTCAAGCGCCCAGCTGCTGCCGCAGCACGCTCCAAAGTGCGATAAAGTGTGTTGCCGTGTGCGCGGGGTATCGGCCCGCATGTGCGGTAGTGTGATCGAGCGCCGTGCGGCGCCACGAAATGACGCGAAGGAGTTCGTTCCATCGAGTTGATTCTTTATACCGCGCTCACCGTTGCCGTCATCGGCACTCTCTCTTCAACTGTGTTTCTCGTTCTGGCGCTACTCGGAACGAATCGTTTCCATACCGATGCACGGAAAGCGCGCCGCTCGATTCCGGATAATTCCAGCCTGCCTCCAGTCTCTGTGCTTAAGCCCGTGCATGGACTCGAAGCAAATTTGAAGGAAAACATCGAGAGTTTCTTCCGGCAGAATTATCCCTCCTACGAAATTCTCTTTGCCGCCGACGAGCCCGATGATGCTGCCATCGCCGTGATTCGTGAAATTGCAGCGAGATATCCGCATATACCATGCCAAATGCTTGTCACCGGCATTCCGCCGTGGCCGAATCCGCCGGCCTATTGCTTCTATCGAATGTCGCAAGTCGCCGCGAACGATATTCTCGTCACAAGCGATAGCGACGTCGAAGTGTCGCCCGACTACCTTCGCGAAGTCGTCGCACCATTGCTCGATTCCAAAGTCGGCATGGTCACGTGCGTCTATCGCGGCAAGAATCTCAGCGGATTCTGGTCGGGGCAGACGGCGATCGGCATGTCGGTGGAAATGACGGCGGGAGTGCTCGTCGCGAATCTGCTCGAAGGAATGAAGTTCGGCCTGGGTCCGACGATTGCAGTCCGCACGGATGCGCTCGAAAAAATCGGCGGCTACAGCGTGCTTGGCGATTACTTCGCGAACGACTTCATGATTGGCAATCTGATCGAAAGAGCCGGGTATCGCGTGGTCTTATCCGGCCACGTCGTCAATCACATTGTTAGCCAGTCCTCATTTCGCCGGATGTGGGACAACCAACTGCGATGGGCGAAGTCAACGCGTTATTCGCGGCCGATGGGACATTTGGGTCACGGCCTGATTTTCGCGATGCCGTACGGCGTTCTCGGTTTCGTCGCTGCCGCATTTCTCGGCCATCCCGGAATCGGCCTCGCATTTCTAGGTGTCGCGTTGCTGAATCGAATGTTGGAAGCGTGGATTGTGGGCTGGACGGTGGTTCGCGATCCGGCCGCGCGCCGCGCGTTCTGGCTTTATCCGGTGCGCGATCTGCTCGGATTCGCCGTATGGTGCGCGAGCTACACAGCCGCGAAGGCCGTCTGGCGCGACAGCCGGTATGAACTTAAGGGCGACCGCATCGTGCTTCGAAAAACGGGCGGTAGCGAGCAAGAGGATTCGTAGCAGGAATTCCAGGCATCACAGCCGCTTTCGACGAACGAGTTCGAACAACAGCAGTCCAATCGCCGCGACAAGCGATATTAATCCTCCGAAAATCCGATCTCGAGTTCGTGTGAATTTCAAGTCAACGCGGCTCGGACCCGCGGGAAGCGGCAGCGATACGGTCGCTGTGTCCGGCAACGCTTGAATTTCAACAGGCGAACCGTTTACCTTCGCGCGCCACGCCGGATACGCGATGAGCTGAAGCACAAGCTTCATAGCTTGCGGCGAATCGACGGTCACAACTTTGTGCTCCGCGGTCCATGCTTCGACGTGCAGCCTTTCGCCTTCGCCCAGCGCGGCGACTTTCTTCTCTGGATCAATCAGCGACGCGCGCTGCGGATTGTCGGGGAGGTTGGTCCGGTCGCAGCCGAGCGGCTCGTATTCGTCGGTGCCCTGGTAGCCGGCTCCCGACGCGATTGAATCAGCCACAAACGCGGCATCCTGATCGTCCCACCAGTTGTTCGTCATCATCCAAGCAGCGAGCGCTACGAGAACAATCGCTGCGAGCCCCCACGCAATCCATCGCCGCTTCAGCGACGCGATCGCCGCGCAAAAGAAAAACACAGCGATGACGTCGAGCGGCGCCAGCCAGCGCCACGGAAATTGCACGAACGCGAGTTCCGGCACATGCCGCCAGAGCCAAACAGTCCACGGGAACATCAAGATCAAGGAAATCAATCCGAGCGATAGAAGCGACCAAAACATTCCCGGCGCGCTTTCACGCCTCCGCGCCGCCAACACGGCCGCGATTCCAAAGACAAGCACGACGAGCAGTGCGACTCCCGAAACTTTCAGGTTGAACAGAACAAACTCGGGATCGTCGGCGTGCGTGAAGAGGAAGTTGCGCCACGGCTGCAGCTCGGGCGCGAGCGCCTGCGAAATTTCCACCCACCGCTGCTCGACGATAGCGGGCAGGATATAAAACGCAGCGAGTGCAAAGCCAGAACCTCCCGCCACGGCGGCGTGCAGAACGGGCTTCAGCGACCTGCTCAGCACGATCCCCGCACCAACGATGACAGCGACCGAGTACGTCGCGATCACGGCGGCGGGCGCGTTCGTCAGCCAAATCAGTGCGAACACAATCGCGAATCGCGGCACTCGGCTCCAGCCCTCGCGTACCAGGAGAAGCGTCTGGAGAATCAGGAAAGGGAAGAATGCGCTAGCGAGCAGCTCCGCGAAATCGCTCCGGTAGTAAACGATTACAAGATGATAGGGGTTGACGGCATATAGCACCGCGGCGG
The DNA here is from genome assembly GCA_963803835.1 of uncultured Acidobacteriota bacterium. Classification (GTDB taxonomy): domain Bacteria; phylum Acidobacteriota; class Terriglobia; order Acidiferrales; family UBA7541; genus Palsa-147. Next base: position 113,777 of record CAWDOI010000009.1, read on the forward strand.
CAATCGCATCCTGCGGGCGCAGCCACGCGCGCGCGAGGCGATGCATCGACGCGCCAGCGATCACCAGCGCCACCCAAATGAACGCGCCCGGCACCATCCGCCACGGCAAGATCAGGCCGAGCACGGCGCCGAGCAGCCACGATGCAGGCGGATAGAAAATGAATCGCGGTTCGCCGAAACCGAAATTCGCCCACTCGGCCCATCGAGGATAAAAAATGCCCTGGTGCCACTGCTGCACTACTTCCATCCAAGACGCCAGATGAAACTGGATGTCGTGGCCGGAAGCGTTGCCAAGAAAAAATTGCGGCGAGATGACCAGCGTCGCCGCGGCAGCGACCCAAATCAGCGCGCGCCACGAACGATCGTGGTGGTGCACTTCGTGATCGAAGATATCGCGCAGGCGACTGGAGCTATTGGACCAAATGGCATCACTCATATCCGAGGCGCAGAGAATACAGAATCAGCGCCGCGTACGCCACTACGTTACGGCACGGGTTCAACTCGTGAGTTCGTGGCGGAGATTGCCAGAGATGCGAAAAGTGTTCCGATCTATCGCGCGCCTTGAAATGTTGGCCTGCAAATCGGTAAAGTGAAATGCCAACTGATTCATTATGCTAGCGGCGCGAAGCACAATCGGGCATCGCAAATGGACAATCCAGGACACGAATGACGGCAGAAGAGCAGCGGCTTCAGGAATCGCAAGATCGAAAAGTTCATTGGAAGCGCTGGGGGCCTTACCTCTCCGAGCGACAATGGGGAACAGTTCGCGAAGATTACAGCGCGAATGGCGATGCTTGGAATTATCTGCCTCACGATCATGCTCGCTCGCGCGCATATCGCTGGGGAGAAGACGGCATTGCGGGGATTTGCGACCGGCACCAGCGCATCTGCTTCGCGATGGCTTTTTGGAACGAGCGCGATCCAATTCTGAAGGAGCGCCTCTTCGGGCTCACAAATTTGCAGGGCAACCACGGCGAGGACGTGAAGGAGTATTACTTTTATCTCGATGCAACGCCAACGAGCGCGTATCTGAAATATCTTTATAAGTATCCTCAATCGCAATTTCCGTACGAGCAGTTGGTCGAGGAGAACGCCCGCCGCACGCGAAACGACCCCGAATTCGAGTTGCTCGATACGGGAATATTCAATGACAACCGCTACTTCGATGTTTTTATCGAGTACGCCAAGGCCGCACCCGAGGACATTCTGGTTCGCGTCACGGCATGGAACCGCGGGCCCGACGCGGCAAAGCTGCATCTGCTTCCCACGTTATGGTTTCGAAATAAATGGGACTGGGGGAATACGATGCCCGGCGACGCTCGGCCCGGATTGCGCGCGTTGCCCGGACCTGCGGGCATTGACGTGATCGAACTCGAGCAACCCGATTACGGCAAGCGATGGCTGCTGATCAAGGACGCGCCGGAATTGCTTTTCACGGAGAACGAAACCAACGCGGAACGTCTCTACGGCACTCAGAATCGAACTCCTTTCGTGAAAGACTCGTTTCACGAGTACATCGTGCACGGCGACAAGACAGCGGTAAATCCCAAGCGAACCGGCACAAAATTCGCCGCGCATTTCCCGCTCGAAATTCCGCCGGGCGGAAAGTCTGAACTGCGCCTCCGACTCACAGATCAAGCGCCCGCGAAAGGACCCGCTCCGGACGCGGTATTTGATAAAGCCTTCGAGGGTGTCTTTGCGCTAAGACAGAACGAAGCGGATGAATTTTACGCGCGCATTAGCCGTCATCCAATGTCCGATGACGCGAAGCACGTCTCGCGCCAGGCGCTCGCGGGACTGCTTTGGAACAAGGAGTGCTATCACTACGAAGTTGCACGCTGGTTGGATGGCGACCCGACGCAGCCAGCTCCGCCGCCCGAGCGCCGCGCCGGCCGCAATCACAACTGGAAGCACCTCTACAACTCCGATGTGATTTCGATGCCGGACAAGTGGGAATATCCGTGGTACGCATCGTGGGACCTCGCATTTCACTGTATTGCGATGGCGCTCATCGATCCCGAGTACGCCAAGAGCCAGCTCATTTTGTTTTTTCGCGAATGGTACATGCACCCCAACGGCAAGCTGCCTGCTTACGAGTGGTCGTTCGATGATGAAAACCCACCCGTTTTCGCCAGCGCGGCGATGCGTGTCTACCAGATCGACCGGCGCCTTAGTGGGCGGGCGGACCGCAACTTTCTCGAACGCGTATTTCAGAAACTGCTGTTGAATTTTACGTGGTGGGTGAACCGTCAGGACCCGGACGGACTGAATGTGTTCGAGGGCGGCTTTCTGGGACTGGACAACATCGGCGTATTCGACCGTTCACGACCGCTGCCGGGCGGCATTCACATCGAACAATCCGACAGCACCAGCTGGATGATGAGTTATTCGCAGAGCATGATGATGATTGCGTTAGAGCTCGCGAAAGAAGATTCCGCGTACGAAGACCTCGCGAGCAAATTCTTCGAACATTGCGTTCATATCGCGGACGCGATGAATAATATCGGCGGGCAGGCAATTGGCTTGTGGGACGACGAGGATGGTTTCTATTACGACGTCCTTCACGCGCCGAATGGCGAGAACCTGACGATGAAAGTACGCTCGATGGTGGGGCTGATTCCAATGTTCGCCGTTAATACGATCGAGCCCGAAGATGTCAAGTCGCGAAAGGGTTTTCTGACTCGGATGCAGTGGTATCTCGATCACCACAAAGAAACCGCGAAGCATCTCGATATGAGCCAGCGCTCAAAAACCGGCGTTCGCCGCCTTCTGGCCCTCGTAAATCGAGAGCGGCTCGTCCGAATTCTGCGCTACATGCTCGATGAAAATGAATTTCTCTCGCCCCACGGGATCCGCTCGCTCTCCAAGGTGCACGCGAAACATCCCTACATGCTGAGGCTGGACGATACGGAACACATGGTGGATTACGAGCCCGCCGAGTCAACTTCGAATCTGTTCGGCGGCAATTCAAATTGGCGCGGGCCTATTTGGGTGCAGATGAATTTCATGATCATCGAAGCGCTTCAGCGCTATGACTACTACTACGGAAGCGACTTGAAGGTCGAATGCCCGACGGGCTCTGGCAATATGATGACGCTGTGGGAAGTGTCGGAGGAGATTTCCCGAAGAATCGCGCGCATATTTCTGCGTCGTGATGGGAAGCGGCCCGTCTATGGAAGCATCGACAAATTTCAAAACGATCCTTATTGGCGCGATCTGATTCTCTTTCACGAGTATTTTAACGGCGACAACGGCGCGGGCCTCGGTGCCAGCCATCAAACGGGTTGGACGTCTCTTGTAGCAAAGTTATTGGAGCAGAGCGGGGAGTAGCTGCCAAGCAGCTACTCTTCAACAAGTTCGATCAAGACTTTACGGCAGTCGGGGCGGCTGGCCAGAAAGAAATTCACGCGCGTGCCATCCGCGCCGGGACGCGTCGCGGGATAAAGCGGCGCGAGATTGAAACGCGACCGCAGAATCTCCGCCGCTTCGTCCGCGCTCCTCACATCAAATTCAATCTGCTGGATCCCTTCGCCAAACTTTTCGAGGAACCGCGCGATCGCGCCGGTTTCGCCAGGCGTCTTCGTTGTGAGAATGTCGAGCTGCACGCCGCCAGCAAAGTGCAGCTCAAATTCGATAGTGTCTTGGTCGGGCGGAACATCGGCAAGACGGGGATTTCCGTTCGCCGCACGAATCTTGCCGAAAGTATCAACTAGCGTCGCAACGCCGACAGTCATTTGAGGATTCCCATCTTTGAAATTGACCCGCAAGCGGGGCTCCTGCAGCCACTCCGCGAGAATGGGCTCGATGAGCGCTCGTCCGCGCGCAAAGATTTCAACAGCGGCGCTCTCTCGGGCGGTCGAATCGGATGACGCAAGATTGAGGATGGCGGAATCGTCCGACATTGGAAATTGCAGCCGAGGTATCAGTGTGCAGGGCTTTGCGGCTCAGCGGCGTTCGAGTTGGTCAGCTCGACATATACCGTCTTCCCCGCAATCACGCGCACCGGAGTGTTCCATTGCAAATGCGCGTCGCCAATCGTCGCGTAGATCTCGAGCGTGCCGAGCCAATAGTTTCCGGCCGCGACTCCGCGCAACGCTCCGCGGCCATCGAGATCGGTCTCGGTCTTTGCGACGAGATAGCGCGTTTGCGCGAGCTCGAGCGCGCGACTTTTCACCGCGGGATCGCGTTTGCCGGCGATGGTGCGCCACGCCGGTCCCGGGTCGATCGAATCAAGATTGAGGTCCATTCCCGACGTGCTGTCCGGATTCGCCGTGAGAAACTTGCGAACCGCGTCGAGATATTCCTGATGCAGTTTTTCGTAGCGGTCAGGATTTTTCTGCATGTCGCGCGGTGTGTACTTGGGCTGCGGAAACTTGATGGATTGATCGCCAGCGTTGCGATCGACGTACGCCTTGAAGAATTCGGGCACGTTCATGATGTCCGGAACCGTGAGGAGCTTTATGAACTCCTCACCCGAAAGTGAAGCGGTGTGTGTGTTCTTCATCCACGCTTTCAGGGCAGGCGAAACGTCGAGTTTGTCCACGTACGCATCAAGATCGGGCTTTGGCTGGCTCTCTTCGGCTTCCTTCCAAATATCTGCGTAGCTTTTGCTCAGTAGATAAAAAGGCAGGCCGCGGACCGGCTCGGCGATCCCGCTCGATGGAGTTGCCCGCGCGACAAATTCAACGGAGCCCGTCTGCGCGCGCGCTCCGGGCGTGATCGACACCACGGCAAGCGTAAGTGTTGGCAGTGCAAAAAATGCGAACGGCCGAGTTCGCTTAGGTTTCATGCGCCACATCGTAGCAAAATGCGCGGCCGCACGGCAGCCTTTGCTCCGAGCGATTTCCATCACGTTTCCAGAATCTACTCGCCGCACGAAATATTTGCCGGTGCACTGGGTGGAGCAGCCACTGGATCGACGTTGTACTTGCGCAGCAGCGAATTGAGTTGCGGAATATCTTCGGCTGCCGATTTGCGCCACGCCGCGAGATTCTTGTTGATGGCCTCGCAGATTTCACGAGCGGCCAATCGCGCCGTATTCGTCGGGTTGGCGTCGCCACTCTCCACCATTTCGAATACACGCATCAGATCGCGATTCTCCGGCCCGAAACCGCGAACCGAATCGTCGCCGCGCTCTTCACCAGCGAGCGTCTTATCGAGCGCCGCAACGGAATCGGTCGCATCCTTCGCCTGCTTGCCCGCGAGCGCTTTCGCTCGTTGATCGAGTGAAGTGCGGACGGCTTCAATTTGCTGATGCGTGTTGTACGTCGTATCGATCCACGAATTGATCAGCTGCGCCAACTCGAGTTGATGCGAGAGGTCGTCCTGCGTCGCATGCACGCGTGGATCGAGTTCCACCTTCAGCGTCTGCCGGTACTCCTTCCCATCAATATTCAGCACAGCTTCGTAGTCGCCGGGCGTTACAAGCGCTCCGGATGGCTGAAAGCGCGGCGTATCGCCGGGAATCGCGTCGTTCGGCAAAGTGAACTCGACATATTCAAGCGCCTCGCCAAAATAGCCATACGGCAGCACGTTGGGGTGCGGGTATCGCAAATCCCAAACAAATCGATTTGTGCCGGCATTTTTCGTTAGCGTTGCCGGCGGAGCGAACCAATACTCCGGCACATTCAGCGCCCGCTCATCCGCGGGTGGCGCGGCGCTCGAATACTTCCGGACGAGATTCTTGTCGTGATCGAAAATGGAAAGGGTGATCTCGCCAGCGGGCGCGGACTTCAAAAAATAATCGAGAATCGCGCCATCCGGCGGATTCTGCCCGGCCGGGTATTCGGGTGGAAGTGGAGTGTCGGGATTCGTATCCCAGCGAATGCGCAGCGCGGTCTCGGGTTGGAAGAAATGGGACGACTCGTTCGTTACATCCGCGCTCAGTTGGCGCAACGGCGTGAGGTCGTCGAGAATCCAAAGCGCGCGCCCAAACGTCGCCGCGACGAGATCGTCGCCATGAATCGCCAGGCCGCGCACCGACGCGGGCGGAAGATTGAGATTCAACGATTGCCAATGATCGCCGTCGTCGAACGACACGTACACGCCGTTCTCCGATCCTGCAAACAGCAAGCCGTGGCGGACCGTATCGGCGCGTATCGAGCGCACCAGTGCATCCGCCGGGATTCCGTTCAGAATTTTTTCCCAGGTCCCGCCGCAATCGCGCGTCCGATAGAGATAAGCCTGCGTCGTTCCAAGAATCCACATGTCAATCACGCCAGTCGCACGTACGGAAAGATACGCTTCGCACGCTTGTTCGGGCGACGCGTCTATATCCCACACCGAAGTTTTCGGCGGCAGGTCCTTTGGCGTGACGTCGCGCCAATTCGCGCCGCCATCGCGCGAAAGTTGCACGACGTCGTTGGTCGTCCCAACCCAGATCTCTCCAGGCGCCGCGGTGGAAATCGCGAGAGCCGCGATGGCGCCTTGCGGGCGTCTCGGCTTCTCGGTTTCTTTCTTTTCGCTCTTGTCCTTGCCGGCCTCGGCGACTTTCACTTCCGGCTTCAGCGTCAAATCGGGGCTGGCGTATTGCCACGTAACTCCCGCGTCGGAAGTTTTCAAGAGGCGCTGGCCGCCCAAATACAAAGTGTGCGGATCGAGCGGCGAGAACTCGAGCGGCGCGTCGCCCGATAGCCGCGTGTCTTCATCGGGCACATAGACCGTCGCCACCTGCCCCGTGATGCGATCGAATCGCAGCACCGTGCCATACCACCCAATCGAGTACACGAGATTTGCGTCGAGCGGATCAGGCGCGATATGTCCAATCTCGAAGCCGCCGATCGGGAACCAATCACTCGCCGTGATTTCTCCGTTGTTGCTCCGGCTCAATACCGCTGCCGTTCCGCTGTCCTGTTGGTCGCCGTACACGCGATATGGAAAATGATTGTCCACGGAGACGTGGTAGAACTGGCCCGTCGGCTGGTTGTACCAGAGGCTCCATGTCTGTCCGCCGTCCACGCTGATCGTCGCTCCCTGGTCCACGCCGAGAATCATCCGCTGCGGATTTTCCGGATCGATCCACAAGACGTGGTAGTCGTCGCCGCCGGGCGCGCCCTTGAACGCAGCGAATGTCTTCCCGCCATCGGTCGAGCGATAGACCGCAGTCTGCATTATCCATACGATGTCCGGATTCTTCGGGTCGACAAACACTCGGCTGAAATAAAAATTGCCCACCACGCGCGTGTCGTGCGTGATCTGTTCCCAGTGCCGCCCGCCGTCGTCCGAACGAAAAAGCCCCTGCGTCATAATTTCGTAGATTCGCCGGCCGTGATTTCCGGGCGCCACGGCGATCCCGATTCTCCCTTTGCCAATCGGCGGTAATCCGGTGCCTCCGATTGGAGTCCAAGTCGTGCCTCCGTTCGTTGATTTATATGTACCCGCTTCGGAGGTTTTTGGCCCCGAAGGCGCGCCCGGCACGGCGAAACTGAAACTCCAAAGCGTCGCGTACACGACGTGATGATTCCCTGGATCGAAGACGAGATCGTACGCGCCGAGCTTGTCGTCGATGTAAAGAGTCTTCGCCCAAGTTTTTCCGCCGTCGGTGGTTTTGTACACGCCGCGATCCGTGCTCGGCGACATATCTCCCGCCGCCGCAACAAGCACGATGTCCGGATCTCGCGGATCCACGAGGACGGCCGCGATTCTTCGCGCGTTTTGCAGTCCGACGTTCGTCCATGTCGCGCCGGCGTCGGTGGATTTATAAATGCCATTACCCGGCGATTGCTCGCCCGTGCCCACATAAATAACGTTCGGATTCGAAGGCGCGAGCGCCAGAGCGCCGATGGATGCCACTCGGGTTGAATCGAAGATCGGTTTCCACACATGCCCGCCATCCGTCGTCTTCCAAACTCCGCCATCCGGTGTCCCCATGTAATAGACCGCCGGGTCGCTCGATACGCCTGCCACCGCTGTCACGCGTCCCGCGCGATACGGCCCAATCGACCGCCACCTCATCCCCGCGTAAGCGCTCGGATCAAACTGCTGCGCGAACGCGCTCCCGCAAGCAAGTGCAGCGAAACACAGCGCCGCCGTCAGGAAGACTGATAATTTCGCTCGTTGGATTTTCGGCAAGCTCGCGCGGAAAGAAAGGCGGAACGCTGGCATGCATTGCCTCCACGGTGAATTGATGCAGACGGTTTCCGAGTGTAGCACGCGCTCCCGATCGAGACGATGGACGCGGGCGACACACGAACGATTGATTCCAACGAAGGCGCGCGAGTTTAGTAGAGGCGGAAAGTTACTTCGATGGGCATTCGAACAGCCGCAGGTTTGCCGTCAGGTCCAAGAGCCGGCTTGAATCGCCACGCGCGCACAGCCTCGATAGCCTTCTCGTCTAGGCCAAGCCCCAATCCGCGAGAAACGTGAATGTCTGTCGCGCGGCCGTCCGGTTGGATGACGACCATCAGCGTCACGACGCCCTGATATTTTGCCTTGACAGCTTCGTCCGAAAATTGCGGGCTCGGGCAGTACAGGCAATCCGGCGAGCCGTAGCCGTTTTCGCCGGCCTGTGGATATCCGCCGCCCGTATTCCAGCCGTGCCCAGGGCCGAATCCCGCGCCATCACCGCTCCCCACGCCTGTGCCTTGGCCCGTGCCGATTCCACCGCCGCCGCCGGGTCCATTCGAATCGGTCATCAACTTCGCCATCGGATCGCCGTAGTTCGGCAGGTTCGGACTCGGAATCTTGATATCCGGCACTGCGAGAATCGTCGCAGGCACCTGAAGCCTCGGATTGACTGGCGGATGCACCGACGGAGGCGCTAATTGTGTGTACGACGGCTTCGGTAATTTTCCGCGGCTCGCAGGAATCACGCTGTGCTCGCCGCCACCACCTCCGCCTCCTGCCTTCTTATTTCCGGGCGGCAATTTCGGAAGCACCGGTGAACCGATATCAATCGGAATGACTCCGATATTTTTCGCCTGGGTCGTGTGAGGATTCAAAATTCCGGGAAGCAGCGGGAGCAAAATCAAGACGACCACGACCACGTGAATCGCCAACGAAAGCGCTTGCACGCGCGAATACTGCGTATCCTTTGTCCAAATCTCAGGAACCTTCGCGCCCTTCGGCAATTTCGAGGCGCTAAACGCCATCCGAAAATTGCTCCAGAAGGAACCGAAATTCGGCGTCCACGAAACCAGCATCCCGGATTTGTCAGGGCCTTTCGCCGATGCCGGAAGCGGGTGGAACCATTCTTTCAGGTTGTCGCTGACACTCGCGCCAAACGTTGTGGGTTGAAATGGATTCTTGACGTCACCACGAATCCTAATGGGCCGCTCGAGAAAGAAATCTCGAAGATTCGAGATGAAACCGTGCATGCCATGAGTTTGCTGGACGGCAAAGCGAGTGCCGTATTCGTAGACACTCGTGGTATCGGTCGGTTTTTCGTTCAGATGAAGAGTTGATCCGGCCATGCTTAAAGTCGGTCCCCCGCCGGGCAGACTACGGTCTTTTTATTAGATTCGGGACACCCAAAAAGGATGTCTCGCGCCCCTGCGGCTGACTTACCTACGTAATCATTGTAACATAGCGGTTCTTCGCATCGCGCGGGGTTCAGTTGCTGTCAGCACAGAAAGGTGTATCAATCAGAATCCATGTCTAAACCGGTTGACCTGAAGAGCACGCTCAATCTGCCCCGTACTGATTTCCCCATGAAAGCCAAGCTCCCGGAACGGGAACCACTTCAATTGGCCGAATGGGAAAAGATGGGCGTCTACGAGCGCATTCTCGCGTCGCGGGAGGGCGCTCCGCTCTTCGTCCTCCACGACGGCCCGCCCTATCCCACCGGCGACATCCATCTGGGAACCGGCCTGAACAAGATTTGCAAGGACTTGGTCGTTAAGTCCAAGACCATGGCAGGCTTCCGCTCGCCCTATATTCCCGGCTGGGATTGCCACGGGCTCCCGATTGAGAGCAAGGTCGAAAAAGACCTCGGCGGACGAAAAGATAAAGTTTCACCCGCGGAATTTCGCCGACTTTGCCGCGAGTACGCCACCAAATACGTCGACTCGAACCGCCGCGATTTCAAGCAGCTCGGAATTTTCGGGCAATGGTCCAAGCCCTATCTGACGATGGACCCGCGCCATGAGGCCTCGATCGCCGATGCCTTCATCACCTTTCTCGAAAAGGGTTATGTCTACCGCGGTCTCAAGCCGGTCTACTGGTGCTTCGTCGATCGTACGGCGCTCGCCGAGGCCGAAGTCGAATATCACGATCACACCAGCCATTCGGTCTGGGTGAAATTTCTGGTCGCCGGCGGTGAGCTCGCTGAGAAGTTAGGTCCTGGTGTCAGCGCGCTGATCTGGACGACGACTCCCTGGACGCTTCCTGCAAACCGCGCGCTCGCGTTTCACCCGGATTACGATTACGTCGTCGCCGAAACTTCCGCTGGTGCGCTCCTCCTTGCTGAGCAGCGGCTCGCCGCCCTCGCCGAAGAATTGAAACTCGAAGTCTTGAAAATTCGTTGGCGCGGGAAGGGAAGCGAACTCGAAGGAATGATGTTCCAGCATCCCTTCCTCAGTGAATTGAAAGTGCCGGGCGTGCTTGCGTCCTACGTTACGCTCGAGCAGGGCAGCGGCGTCGTCCACACGGCTCCGGGGCACGGCGCGGAAGACTTTTACACCGGCCAGCGCTACGGTCTCGACACGTATGCACCGATCGACAATGACGGCCGATTCATCGTTGGCTTGCCCGAATACAAGGGCAAGAACGTCTTCGAGGCGAACGAGCCGATCATCGAACTCCTGCGTGCTCGCGGCGCTCTCGTCGGCTCATCGAAATATCATCACAGCTACCCGCACTGCTGGCGCTGCCACAACCCCGTGATTTTCCGCGCCACCGAACAGTGGTTCATCGGCATGGAAGCGAACCATCTCCGCCAGCGCGCTCTCGAAGAAATCGACAAAGTGAAATGGACGCCGCGCTGGGGCCACGACCGCCTGTACGAAATGATCGCCGAGCGCCCGGACTGGTGCATCTCGCGCCAGCGATTCTGGGGCGTGCCACTGATCATTTTCACCTGCGGCGAGTGCAAGACGCAGCTGAACGATTTTGCCGCGCTCCGCTACGTCTTGAAATCGTTTGAAAAAGAAGGCGCGGACGCCTGGTTCACTCATTCGGCCGAAGAGCTCTTGCCTCCGGGAACTAAGTGCCCGAAATGCGGCGCCGCGAAATGGAAAAAAGAGAACGACATTCTCGATGTGTGGTTCGATTCCGGCTCGACGCATCTCGCTGTGCTGAGCCTCATAGACGGCAGCTGGCCCGCCGACGTGTACCTCGAAGGCCCCGACCAGTTTCGCGGGTGGTTCCACAGCTCGTTGCTCGTCGGCGTGGGCACGCGCGACCGCGCTCCCTACAAGCAGGTCGTCGCGCACGGTTGGACTCTCGATGCCAAGGGCGAGCCGATGTCGAAATCGCGCGGAAATTTCGTTTCGCCGCGCGATGTCGCAGAAAAATGGGGCGCGGACATGGTCCGCCTCTGGGTAGCGTCGCAGGATTATTTTGGCGACGTGCGCTATTCCGAAACTGCGATGACGCAGCTTTCGGAAACCTATCGCAAACTGCGGAATACGTTTCGATTCGCGCTCTCGAATCTCGCCGATTTCGATCCCTCGCGCGACGCGCTTCCGGATTCCGAACTCTGGGAGATGGATGCGTGGATACTGCGCCGCACCGGCGATCTCGTCCGCCGCTCTCTCGAATGGTACGAGTCGTTCGATTTTCACCGCGTCTTTCATGCCGTGCACGATTTTGCCGTCGTGGATTTGAGCTCATTTTATTTCGACGTGCTGAAAGATCGTCTTTACACATTCGCTCCGCGCAGCGTTGGCCGCCGCTCGGCCCAAACCGCCATCTATCGCATCGCGAGCGCGCTCCTGCGGCTAATCGCGCCGATTCTCGTCTACACCTCCGAAGAAATTTGGAAGCACCTCCCGCACGAGGCCGGGGCGCCCGAGAGCATTCATATGACGCACTTCCCGAAAGCCGGAGAACTCGAGAGTGCGGCGACCGAGCAGATGGCGAAAAATTGGGAGAAACTTCTCACGGTGCGCGAAGAGGTGCTCAAAGCCCTCGAACAAGCGCGCGCCGCGAAGCTGATCTCGGGTGCGCTCGAAGCCAAGGTGACGATTTCGGCTTCGGGTGATCTCGCCGAGCTTCTCGCGAGCTACCTGAAGAGCCTTCCTGCTTTCTTTATCGTTTCGCAGGTCCGCCTCGAATCCTCAACAGTCGAAGGCGTCAGCGTCAAAATCGAACGCGCCGATGGCGCGAAATGCGAGCGCTGCTGGAATTATTCGACGCACGTTGGCGAAAACGCCGAATACCCGACAATCTGCGAGCGCTGCACCGCCGCGCTCGATGAAATCGCGCGCACCACCGGCGTCGCACGATCGTGATGGCTGCGAGCAAGCCGCGCGGGGCTGGGTGGAGGAATGGCGTCATCGTTTTGGCCGCGCTGACCGCGGACCAGGCCAGCAAATTCGCCATCGAAAAATACACGTCGCTGGGCTCGCAGCGCGTCCTCGTTCCCGGCGTCCTGAATTTCGTCCACACCACGAATCCCGGCGTCGCATTCGGCCTGTTCGCGGAATCAAGCTCGCCCTGGCTTTCTCCCGTGCTCATTCTCTTTTCGGCCGCCGTGATTGGCTTCCTCGCGTGGCTGCTTGTCACCGGACGCGCCGGCGGGCGCCTCGGTGAATTTGGCATCGCGTTGATTCTCGGCGGCGCACTTGGCAACGTTCTCGACCGTGTGACGCGCCGCAGCGTCATCGACTTCATCGATTTTCACGTCGGTGGCCACCATTGGTACACTTTCAACGTCGCCGATTCCGCGATTGTCCTCGGCGCAGGTCTTGTGATCCTCGAGCTTCTGGCTGATTGGCGAAGTCCGAGCCACAAGAAGGCATAGGCGTGCATCCAATTCTTTTTGAATTCGGGCGATTCCCGATTTACAGCTACGGCGTCCTCGTCGCCACCGGCGTTTTACTTGGCCTCTGGTACGCGCGCAGGCAAGCGCCGCACGCGGGCCTCGATCCCGACCAAGTTTGGAATCTCGGCATCTACGTCGTTCTCACGGCGCTCGTCGTCGCCAAGCTCTGGCTCGTCGTAATCTACTGGCACTATTACGCCGCGCATCCGCGCGAAATTTTCTCCTACGATCTAATTCAATCTGGCGGAACATTCTTCGGCGGCGTTCTCGGCGCGATTGCACTGGTGGTGATTTACACGCGTATCGCCAAGATGCCGCTTCTCGCCCTGCTCGATTGCTTCTCCGCGGGTTTGCCTCTCGGCCACGCGATCGGCCGCCTCGGCTGTTTCATGGCCGGATGCTGCTATGGCAAGCCCACCACGTTGCCCTGGGGTGTCACGTTCACAAATCCTACGGCCGCGCGGCTTGTCGGCACGCCGATCGGAGTACCTCTCCATCCGACCCAGCTTTACGAAGCAGCCGCGGAATGCTGCAATTTCGTGATTCTCATTTGGCTCGGCAAGCGGCAGACATTCAGGGGCCAGATTCTCGGCACCTATCTCCTCTTGTACGGAATCGAGCGCGGCGCAATTGAGTTTGTGCGCGGCGATCCCGACCGCACTCTGATGTTTCACGGCGCGATTTCTCTGATGCAAATCGTCGCCATCGGATTCGTCCTCACCGGCGCGTTCCTCTGGTGGCGTGGAATGCATCAGCAGCTACCGGCAACCGAGCTCGCTCCAAGTCCCGCCAAATCGAAGCCCCGCCGCGCCACGCCGCGGCGCGCATAGAGCGTCTGTGGCGCAAACTCCAGACGAATCCTTGAACTTCACCGTCAGCGACGAAGATGCCGGCACGCGACTCGATCGCTTCCTCGCCACTCATGCGGCGGAGCTAAGCCGCACGCGGCTTCAGGCATTGATCTCCGAGGGTCGCGTCCGCGTGGATGGCGTCACGACGAAGCCCGCTCATCGCCTCGAATCCGGCCAAGTCGTCGAAATCGACATTCCTCCGGCGCAACCTGTGGCCGTGGCGCCGGAAGCAATTCCGCTGGATGTCCTGTACGAAGACGACGCCCTTGCCGTAATCAATAAACCCGCCGGCATGGTCGTGCACCCGGGAAGCGGGAATATCCTGGGCACGCTGACCGCCGCGCTTCTCGATCGTTTCGGCACGCTCTCCGCCATCGGCGGACCTCTGCGGCCCGGAATCGTCCATCGCCTCGACAAAGGAACTTCCGGAGCGCTCATCGTCGCGCGAACCGACGCATCCCATCGAAAGCTCGTGGAGGAATTTCGGGAGCGCAAAATCGAGAAGACGTACGTCGCGCTGCTTCACGGCAAACTGCGAACGCCGTCAGGCCGAATCGAATTGCCCGTGGCGCGCGATTTGCACCGGCGCACGCGAATGACCACGCGCCGCCGCGAAGGCAAGCCGGCGCGAACGGATTGGAAAACGAAATTAACCCTGGGTGGATTCAGTCTCGTCGAGGCCGGTTTGCACACCGGGCGCACGCACCAGCTCCGCGTCCACTTCTCGGCCCTCGGCTGTCCCGTCGTGGGCGACACGCTCTATGGCGCGGCGCGCGAAGAGCGCGTGGGCAAAATTGCGTTACCGGAGCTTGGCCGCAATTTTCTCCATTCGGCGAGAATTCGGTTCGTGCATCCGCGCACGGGAAAGCCGGTCGAAGTCCGCGCTCCCTTGCCCGCCGAACTTGCTGCCTATTTGATGAATCTCGGCGCTGCGCTCGGGGCGCCTCCGGCGACGATTGACGCTGCGCTCGCCGAGTACCTATAATTCCAGTATGCGAGTGTTGTTACGCACTTCGTTCGTCTTGCTGTTTATCTCTGCGGCTGTATTTGTGGGCAACGCGCAGCAGCAGCCTTCGCAAGCTCCGCCTCCGCCATCCGCCGCGGCTGCTCCTCAGCAGAATGATGCGAAGCCCGCGCCGCAGCAGCCAGCCGAAGCTCCAAAGCAAGCGCCGCCCCTGAGAATTACCACCGGTCTAGTTCACCTTGTGGCTGCTGTCTCCGATCGCCGCAATAATTTCATCACGGACCTCGATCAGAAAGACTTCCGCATCATCGAAGATGGCAAAGTTCAAGACATCAAATTCTTCGGCCGCCAGACCGATTTGCCCCTGCGCATCGGTTTGCTTCTCGACACTTCAAATAGCATTCGCGAGCGCCTTCACTTCGAAAAAGATGCTTCGATCGATTTTCTGGATAGCGTGATCCGCCGCCACAAAGATCAGGCGTTTTTGATGACCTTCGATAACGAGCCGGAAGTGATTCAGGATTTCACCGGCGATGTCGGCACTTTGACACAAGCCATCGAGAAGCAGCGCGCGGGCGGCGGCACTTCGCTGAACGACGCGATCTACGTGGCCGCTCAGAAATTAGTTAACGCGCCGATGCCGGATGGTCCGAACCCGGAAGTCCGCCGCGTCCTCGTGGTCTTCAGCGACGGCGAAGACAATTTGAGCGATCGCGCGCTGAGCGAAGCCATCGAGATGGCCGAGCGCTGCGAGGTCTCCATCTATTCGATCAGCACCAGCACGGACTGGGTCGCCGTCACCACCGTCGACCGCCCGCACAAGATGTTCAAGACGCCCGGCGATGAAATCCTCGAAAAATTCGCCGTTCAAACGGGCGGCCGTGTATTTTTCCCGTACAAAGTCGATGACCTCGCCGAATCTTTCCAGGACATCGGCGCCGAACTCCGCAGCCAATATTTCATCGCCTACGCGCCTTCAGTCCCGCCCGACGGAAAGTACCGCAAGATCGAGGTCGATATCGCCGATCGAAAAGGATTGACTGTGAGAACGCGCAAAGGCTACTACGCCACAGAAAACCCCGGCGCCCTCGGTCCCCCTGCGAAATAAAAGTCTTCTCCGCTAAAACTGACCTGCGATTGCAATGATCCTATATTCGACTGTCCGCCTCGATTTCAATCGTAGCGCCAGCATCCTGCCGGCGTTTTTGTGCGCAGACGAAGTAGTGTTCACCACACACCGTGTAGTAGTCTCGTCCCGCCACAAATCCCAAAGGGAGTCATCAAAATGCCGAATACCCGCGTCTGTCGGCTCGTCATGGTTCTCCTCATCGCATCCACCCCGGTCGCCGCAACCGCCGGCCCGAGCCCAAACGACAACGCCCTAGCTCAAACTCCCCCCATGGGCTGGAACAGTTGGAATCGCTTCGGCTGCGACGTCAGCGAAACCCTGATCAAATCCGTCGCCGACGCGATGGTGACGAGCGGCCTGAAAGATTCCGGCTACCAATACGTCGTAATCGACGATTGCTGGCAAATCAAGCGCGATAGCGCTGGAAACATCGTTGCCGACGCCGACCGCTTTCCTTCGGGCATTAAATCCCTAGCGGACTATGTACACGCAAGAGGGCTGAAGTTCGGAATCTACTCCGACGCTGGCACCAAGACGTGCGCTGGCCGCCCAGGCAGCCGCGGCCACGAATATCAAGACGCGCTGCAATACGCGGCCTGGGGCGTCGATTACTTGAAATACGATTGGTGCAACACCGGCACGGAAGACGCACAAGCGGCTTACACAACGATGAGCGACGCGCTAAAAGCCAGCGGCCGGCCCATCGTCTTCAGCCTCTGCGAGTGGGGCGATCACAAGCCCTGGCTGTGGGCCAAAGACGTCGGCAATCTCTGGCGAACCACGGGAGACATCACTGACTGTTGGGATTGCAAGAAGGAATACTCGTCGGGTTGGCTCTTGAATCTCGATAAGCAAGTCGGACTGGAATCCTACGCGGGCCCCGGCCATTGGAACGATCCCGATATGCTCGAAGTCGGCAACGGGGGAATGACGTCAAACGAATACCGCTCGCACTTCAGTTTCTGGTGCTTGCTCGCCGCGCCGCTGATCGCCGGCAACGACATCAGAAACATGTCTCCCGAGATTCAGGAAATTCTGATGAACAAAGAAGTGATCGCGGTCGATCAGGATTCTCTCGGCATGGAGGGCAGTCGTGTCTGGGAAAATGGCGATCTGGAAGTCTGGTCGAAGCAGATGAAAGACGGCAGCCGCGCCGTCATATTATTCAATCGCGGGAAGTCAGAAGCGGAAATCTCGGCGAACTGGGAGTCTCTCGGCTATCCCGCACACGTATCTGCGAACGTCCGCGACTTGTGGGCGAAAAAAGATCTCGGCAAATTTACGGGGAAGTTCACAGCAAATGTCGCCGCCCACGGCGTGGTCATGCTGCTTGTAACGCCGTAGAGCCGCAGGTCACACCGCTCGCGTCCCTTTTCGGAGGGAGCCCGTCCAATTTCAAATACGTCCACGTTGTCTCTCGGAAGCGGGGCGCGCAATTTGGAGACGGTCCGTTTTGCTTTTCGGTGGGAGCCCCCGCATTTATGCGGGGGAGGAGAGCTCCAGCGCTCCGATAAGAAGTGTTGCTAACATCATGCGCTTTAGCGCCGGCCGTCGAGGATACTCGAGATCGCCCGCCGCGAATTCTATTCCGTCGGCGCATAGTAGCCGCGGCGCGTCAATATTTTCGCATCCGATCGCGTCGGGACTTCCACCTTAATCTTGCGGAAATTTCCGTCTCGCTTCGTGTTGGTCGGATAGTAGCCGAGCACGTACTGCGAGCGAAGTTCCTGCGTCAGCTCGTCGAACGCTTTTTCGAGCGACTTCTCGCTGCGCACGGCAATCACGCGCCCGCCCGTGTCATCCGCGAGCCTCTTCGCGGCGTTTGCGCCGCCATAGCCCATGCCCTGCATGAAATATCCCTCGGGCTCCGCGATCAGCAGCACGTGCACCACAGCATCCGACCGTTGCGCTGCTTCAGCCGCATCCTTCAAGCTGAGTTTGCTGTCGTTGTCTTCGGCGTCAGTGAGGCAAATGATCGCTTTGCGTCCGGCCTCGGACGTGAGCTTGTCATGCGCGGCCAGATACACCGCGTCGTAGAATGCCGTGCCGCCGCCCCCTCCTCCGCCCACCGTTCCAGCCGTTCCTCCCGCGCCCGATGCGTCCACCGCGACAACCGTTCGGCGAATCGCCCTCTCAAGAACTGACGCGTCCTCGGTGAAATCGGCGAGCATGTCCACGTCCGTATCGAAGCTCATCACCATCGCTTCATCGTTCTTGTGCAGCACCTGATGCACGAACCGCGAAGCCGTATCCTGCTCGGCGAGAATTAAGTGTTGCTGGCTGCCGCTCGTGTCCACAAGAATCGCCAGCGTAATCGGCAAGTTCACTTCCTTCGAGAAGAATGCAACTTTTTGCTCGACGCCATCCTCGAATACCTTGAAGTCGTCTTGCTTGAGATTGGCCAGGATCGCGTGATCTTTGTCGCGTACCGTCGCGAAGAGATTCACGAGTTCGGTCGACACTTTCAGGGGCTTTTGAGACTCGGGGACCTGCTGCTGATCTTGCTGGACTTCAAGCGCGCGCGCGGCGTTCGAGGCGCCGCGATCCGCCGGCGTGTTCGCGGCAAAGATCAAGCTGGCCGCTATGGTTACCAGCACGAGTGCAGAGCGAATCTGGGGGGCGTGCATTGTATAATCTCTCCGGGTTACGTTTGCCTGACAGTACGATGCGGGTTGCGTCCCATCGGATGTCACGGCGGCAGCGCGACGGCGTAACCTGCGACGACGCGGACCGGACGCGGTGTCCGCACTGAAAGGGCCACATGATCGTGAGGCAAATCGTTACGTGGATGGTAGCCGCGATGTTCGCGTTCCCCGGCGCGCCGATTGCGCAGGACCCATCTCAGCCGAATCCGCCGCAACAACAACCCAAGCCTCAGCCTCAAGCGCCAGCTCAGGATCAGACGCCTGGTTCTGTGGAGGGCCATTCGCAGCCTCCCGCACAGCAAGCCGCGCCTCCACCGCAGACTAAGCAGAAACCCCTAATCAACACCGTCAGCGCACTCGTTCTCGTTCCCGTCACCGTAAAGAATTCATCGGGCCAAATCATGGGGGATCTCCGCCGCGACGAATTCCGCGTATTCGAAGACGGCCGCGAGCAGCAACTCTCCATGTTTTCCACCGACCCGTTTCCGCTATCGGTTGTCGTGTTGCTCGATAATGACATGTCCATGAAAATGCGCGACCAGGTGCAGAAGAGCCTGGACAGCATTGCCGCGGCACTCGGGCCAAATGATGAAGCAGCGCTGATGCGCTTCGACGAATTTCCCGAACCCGTCCTCGATTTCACGAAGGACAACGACGCCATCTTCACCCAGCTCCACCGCCTGCGTCTCGGCGAGAGCTTTCCGGGTGACGCCATCGGGCCGATGACAGCGGGGCCTCAGATCAACAATCAATCGCAAGAACCACAAGTTCCGGTCTACGGAATGAAACAGGAAAAAGTCGTGAAGGATCTCGACGACGCCGTCTATGCCGCCGGACAGCTCTTGCGCGCTCGCGATCCCAAGCGCGATCGCCGCAAAATGATTTTCCTCATCGCCGACGGCCAGAATTCGCACCACAACAAATGGACCTTCAACCAAACGTTGCAGCTTCTCCTGTCGTCCGATATTTCGGTTTACACCATCACCGTGGGCTCTGCGCTGATTCCGAAGCATGAACCCGCCCGCATGACGCGCTATGCGAACGACACAGGCGGCGACGCCTACTTTGCGTCGAAGGCGGGCGATCTCGATCGCTTGTATTCGACCGTCACCGAAGAAGCGCGGAATCAGTACACGCTCGCGTACGTGCCGCAGAACAATACTGGCGGTGAATTTCACGCCATTGAAGTCCGCGTCGAGCGCGCCGGGCTGCACGTAAACGCGAGACAGGGTTATTACGAGTCGGCGCACTAATCCTTCAAATTTTTTCGCGCCAATCGGACAACGCGCGCCGCAGATTTTTGCTTGACAGGATTCGCTGTCGCTCGTATTAAGGAAGGGAACGATTGTGGCGCGAAGAAATTTTGCGGTGCCGCGTCGAGGGGGAGAAAGCAAAGTAGTTGATGCGCGTTGTGAACGGAACGACGGCGAGGTTGTTCCGCTCAACTGTTCTCCGAACGAGGCGATCGCGAAAGCGCTCGCCTCGTTCTGTTTCTACCTAACGAATTCCTGCCACTCGCAAAAACGCCGGATGTGCCCCCGCAGCGCCGGCATCCTGCCGGCGCCTTTCCGTCCCGCAGCACAAGACAAATTTGCATGCAATAACCCGCCGTCACCCCGCTTCAATCCCTCTCGTCCGAATCGTCACCAACTGCTCATGCGCCGGACAAACCGGCTGAAAATCGCAATACCTGCAAATAAATCCCGGTTTCGCCGGAAACTCCCCAGCTCGAATCAAATCCGCAGTCTCCGAAATCGTCTTGCGCACAGTCGCAAGCGCCTTCGCGTCGCGCTCGGTCACCACAGCCTCGTTCGTCACTAAGTTATAAAACGTCAGCCGCTTCGGCGTCAGTTCGAGCACCTCTCGCGTCGCCAGCGCGTACACGCTCAACTGTAAGTTCGCATCCGTGGCCTTCTGCGATTTCGGATTGCCCGTCTTGTAATCCACCACCTCGACTTCATCGCGCGCGATCCGATTCACCTGATCGATTCGCCCGAGTATCGTGACGTTGTTTTCCAACTCGAGCTCGAACTGTTTTTCCTGCATCAACACATCGGCCGGCTCGGCGGAATATGTCTTATGAAACGCCTCGAGCTGTTCGCGCCCCGCTTTCTTGTATTCCTCTTCGTGGTAATCATCGATGAAGCCCGCGCCGGACCACACGCGATCGTAAATCGCCGCCACTTCCTCGAACGGAACCCGCTTGCGCTTCTTCACGTCGGCCACGAATTCTTTGATCGTCTTGTGCATCGTGTTGCCAAACGTCATCATCGCCTTCGGCTCGCCTCGCAGGTGCCAGGAAGTTTCGAGCAGGTATTTCATCGGGCAGCTTTGATACGTGTCGATCGCCGACGCGCTCAGTTGCAGCGGCTCCGGGCGCGGCGGGTGAAATGCATTCGCCCAGAGTGCGATGTGCGAGTAGGCCTTCGTTGAGCCCGCCGTTTCGCCAAATAATCCCGGACGCGAAGCATCCGCCGGCGCCGAGCCCACCGCTTGCTCGCGATCGGGCACGCTGACGCTCGGCGCAAGTTGCCGCACATCCAGCTTCTGAATCTTCGCATCTCCCAGCAAGTCGTCGAAAAATTCCGATCGTTTCTTCCGCTTGTTGATGATCGTGCTCAGCGTCAGCATCCATCGCGCTCGCGTCAGCGCGACGTAAAAAAGCCGCCGCTCTTCCTGTTTCTGAAAATCTCCCGGAGGCATTTCTTCTTTCATCAGCTCCGGCGGAAATTCAAACACCGGCTGCCGCGGCCGCGCCGGAAAATCTCCTCGGCAAAGGCGAAGCAGAAACACGTGCAGGAATTCGAGCCCCTTCGCCGAATGCACGGTCATCAGTTGAACGGCATCGTCGGTCGGCTCCGCCTCGAGGTAAATATCGCCGCCGGCCTCGTCGAAATATCCGAGGTACTTGATGAAATCGTGGAGTGACCATCCGTCGCCCTTCTTCTGCCACTCTTCCACAAATGTCTTGAACCGGTCGAGATTGTACGAATCGCTTTCAGTGGCCAGCGGTGCGAGGCCGATCGCGGCCGTCAATTCGGCGAGCATTTCCTTCGCGTTCATTTTCTTCGCTCGCGCGCGCATCGAAAAAATGAAATCGACAAGCTCGCTCGCGCGTGAATCCTCTGCCGGCGCGCCCGGCAGCCCTTTTTTCTCGCTGGCCCAAGCCTCGAATTCTTCCCACAGCGATTTTCCACGGCTCTTCTGAGCGCGTTCCGCCACGCGCACAAGATCCCGCGGCTCGATTCGCCAGTAGGGAATCGCGATAACGCGCGCGCACGCCACATCGTCCGATGAAATGGCGATCAAGCGCAGGTACGCGAGCAAATCGCGAATCAACGTGCTCGATAAAATCGAAAGCCGCCGGATCACGAAGGGAATCTGCCGCCGCGTGAGCGCCTCCACGAGATATTGGCGATGCGTGTGCTTGCGGTAGAGCGCGGCGAAGTCGCGCCAAGCCACCCCGGCCGCGTGCAGTTGCTCGATCTCGTTCGCAATCCATTCGGCTTCTTCTTCGGGCCGGCCAAATTCAACGATGCGAATTTTCTCGCCCTCGGGATTTTCCGTGTCGAGCGGCGTGAACGGCACGTACCGCGAATCATCGCTCTCGGCCGCCACCATTCCCGCCACGCGCAGGATCCGCTTCGTCGAACGGTAATTCCGCGTCAGATGGACGCGCGGCCATTTCTCTTCCGGCGTTTCCCGCGACACGCCGCAAAAATCCTTGAGAAATGTCTTCAAGCTGCCGAATGACGCGCCACGAAAACGGTAAATCGCCTGATTGTGATCGCCCACTACGAAAATGTTCCGCCGCTCACCGGTCAGCATCCGCAGCAATTCGAGCTGCGCCACGTTCGTATCTTGAAATTCGTCTACAAGAATGTAGCGATACCGCTCCCGCGTTTTTTCGAGCAGCGCCGCATCGGATCGCAGCAGCAGCACGGCTTGCATCAATTGCGCGCCGTACGTGACCAGATTCCGCTCGCGCAGGATTTGTTCGCTCACGCGATACGCGCGCGCAATCTCCTCCTTCTCCGCGATCATCTCCTCTTGAGCGCTCCGCGCTTCCGGCTCCATCTGCGCGCGCTTCGCCCCGTAACTCGCCTTCAATCCATCCAAGTAACGCTGGTAATCTTCTGGCGTGACCAGTTCATCCTGGCAGCGCGAGAAAAACTGCTCGAAATCTTGCAGGAATTCTCCCGGCTCGGCGAGGCGCTTGAAAATGTTCAGTTCGAGGCGCTGGATATTGCGCCGAAGCAGAATCCGGTGATCGAGCGGATCGATCACTTTCAACTCAGGATTCGAAGGCAGGAGAATTTCGTTGTAGCAGAACGAATGAAACGTGCCGAGCCAGACTCCCACAGCCCGCTCGCCCATGCGCTTCTCGATCCGCCAGCGCATTTCGTTCGCGGCCTTATCTGTAAACGTCAGCCCGAGAATGTTTTCGCCGGCGAGCTGCTGATCATTCTCAAGCAGCAGCCGGATTCGCTCGGTGATGACGCGCGTTTTCCCAGTGCCAGCGCCCGCCACCACAAGCAGCGGCCCATCACCATGCTCAGCAGCAACGCGCTGCTGCGGATTCAATTCAATTTCGAAGGTTTGCGCCATGCGACGGGTGATCCATCTTCATCGTAGCCGATTTTCAAAACCCGGACTAGCTCCTCGGCCGTTCCGGCGATATCACGCCGAATTCGATCGCGCGCCCGGTAAAATTGATATTCACAGCCCCAAGGCCCTGCCTCCGGGTTCTGGGTAATGAACGCACGCCAAGCAAGATTCATAATCCGAATCTGTATACAGTATTCCAAAATCTGCTATCATCCCCAGCCATCATGGGTCATCGTCACCATCACCACTCCGCCATGGATCGCCGCACATTCGTAAGCACTCTGGGAGTCGGCTCATCCCTCGTATTGTCCTTCGCAAAGGGAGGCGAAAACCTTGTCGGCCCCCAGCGCGGAGGAGATCCCGGATATAGCCTCTTGGTCAAAGGCGGCCGAGTAATTGACCCATCCCAAGGAATCTCCGACGAACAGGACGTAGCCATCTCCGGCAACAAAGTAGCCCGTGTCGCCAAAAACATCCCGGAAACCGACGCGAAGCAGATCCTCGACGCCCGGGGAAAAATCGTCACCCCCGGCCTGATCGACCTCCACGTTCACGTCTACGACGGCGTCGTCCCCTACGGCATTCCGCCCGACCCGAATTGCATTGCCAAGGGCGTGACAACGGTCGTTGACGCAGGCTCTTCAGGCGCGCACACTTTTCCGGGTTTCCGCCGCTCGATTATCAATCTCGCGAGCACCCGCGTTTATGCTTTGCTGAATATTTCCGTGATCGGTCAAGCGTGCCATTCGGTCAACAATCAGTGGGGCGAGCTGCTCGAAATTCGCTACGCCAATCCGAAGCTCGCCATCGCAACCATCGAAAAAAATCGCGATGTAATCATGGGCATCAAAGTCCGCCTCGGCCGCAATCTATCGGGCGAAAATGACATGCAGGCGCTCAAGCTTGCGCGCGAGGCTGCCGACGCAGTCGAACTGCCCATCATGGTCCACATCGGAGGGACGACATCTCCCTTGCCGGACATTCTCTCCATGCTCAAGAAGAGAGATATCGTCACTCACTGCTATCGAGCCGGCGACGGCGGCACTCTCGACGACAATGGCCGCGTGCTTCCAGCCGTTTTCAAAGCGCGCGAACGCGGCGTCCATTTCGATGTCGGGCACGGAGTTGGCTCCTTCTCTTTCGACGTCGCCGAAAAAGCCATGAAACAAGATTTGTATCCCGGGACGATCTCGAGCGACCTGCATCAGTTGAACTATACCGGCCCGGTCTTCGATCTCGCCACGACGCTCTCCAAATTCATGATTCTCGGCATGACGCTCGAACAAGTAATCGAGCGCGCTTCTACCAATGCCGCGCGCACGTTCGATTTTCCGCAGGGATTTGGAACTCTACGCGAGGGCGCCGAAGCCGACGTCGCGATTTTTGAATTGCGCGAAGGAAAGTTTGATTTCATCGACAGCGAAAAACAAACCCGCACAGGCCACCTCAAGCTGTTTCCCGTAGCAACCGTAAAATCCGGCCAAATTTACGGCGGCCCCACCGACGCTGTTCCGTCGTAAGTTTATTCCCAACAAGATTAAGACTCAGAGCTTGGAGGCCACCGCCTCCGGGTTCTGACCGCGATCACCGAATTCGTTCCCGTCTCACCGTCCCCCATTTCTCATCTCACCCTGAGACCAAACGCTGCTACCGCCATATTCTTGAGTCCTGACGTCGGCCCCATCGCCCCATACGCTTTCCAGCATCTTTTCCAAAATCAATAAGTTGCCCCGCAATCGCCGTTTCGTCGACGCACGACACCGCAGCCGCACACCTGGCATCGCTCGTGCATTATTTCTGCCGTACCTTTGCCACCCGGCCAAAGGACGGCGGACGTGCAGGCGAATAACGCATTCTTGAAATTGGGCTTCGGGTTTCTCGCGTTGGGCGTCCTCTTTTTTTCGCCAGCGCCAGCGTCTTCGCAAGAAGCCCCCCAGCAAGCAATCATTCGAAAAATCAAAACGAAAATTGATCCCAAGTATCCCGAACTCGCCCGCCAGTATCAGCTATCAGGAAAAGTAAAAGTTGAAGTGACTGTCTCGCCCGATGGCATCGTCAAGAAGACCCGCATCGTCGGTGGAAACGCATTGCTGGCAGGCGCCGCTGTCGAAGCCGTGAAACAATGGAAATACGAGCCCAGTCAAAAAGAAACCATTGAAGTAACAGAAGTTATCTTCGCAGCAGACACCAAATAACCGCATTTAATCGCTGATGCAACGCCGCAGCCCCGGCGACATCTCCCAGCTGTCAGAGCCCGGACGCCCCCGCCTCCTGGACCAATCGCGATAATGCCGAAATGCGATCGCAGCATCCGTATCTCGTCTCAATCCCTAAAGCACGCCCGCTTGTTTTCCCGCCGCCCGTCTGCTGCGAGGGATTGGGAGCTACAACTGAAAGGTGCATACACCGAGCGATTAACACTTCGACCCAGGCCCCCAACCAATCATTTCTAATCGGAACACCAACACCGCTAATCTTACGGATTCGCGTGCACAAGACGTCTTGCGGCGAGACTTATCATTAGACGCGTTGTGCCGGTGAAGATCATGTTGATCCCGACTAGCGTCCCGATCACCCACAAGGAGCTTGAGGGCCATTGCCTCCAAACCAGCAAGCCGAGAATCAAGGTAACGATGCCGTCCATCAGAACCCAGCCCGATCCTTCAGCGCGGCGGTTTTGAAAATAGGCCGCCAAGTCCAACACGCCTTCGGCCAGGAAGAAAATTGCCAGTGCCAGAGTGAATCCGGCGACACCCACGAGAGGATTCATCAAAAAATAAATCCCGGCGATCAGATAAAGAATCGCAACGAGAACTTTCCAGATGATGTTGCCGGCGCCTTTCGACTGGAAAGCGTGGATGAATTGAAATCCGCCGCTCAGGACAATCAGCCACGCCACGACGATGACCACGCCGAACGACGTCGCGAACGGAATTGCGATCGCCAGAAAGCCGAAGACGATCAGCACGATCGCCCACAAAATCGACAATCCGGAAGCTGGGTTCGAAAGATTCGATTGCGCCATGATTCGATTCCTCCTTGCATCCGACGAGTTGCGGATGGCCCGAAGGTGCTAATAACACAGATGCGTCAAAATTGTTACAACAACCAGACGAGCGATTGGCCCCGAAATATCGGATGCAAAGTTCGCAAATGAAAAATGTCAATTGACGGAGAATACGGCAAAGCGAGGGAAGAAAGGTTCTTCGCCGGACCTTCGCACTCCTCCTCAGAAATGACTCTGCAGAGATCCGATGACGTGAGAGGCGGTGGCGAATGCGCACGAGGAGCGGGCGCTATTCGATCAGGCAGCGTGGCATTCGGCAAGAGGGCAGTTTCAATTCCTCCTATCTCTATGTCCCTGCCCAAAATTGACCGACCCGCACCTCGCGCCTATACTGTTCCTTCGCGAATCCATTGTTCCGCCGAGGCCCCGAAGGAGAACGCATCATGGACCAACCCGTAATTCTCAGCGCCGTCCGCACGCCCGTCGGAAAATTCATGGGCGGCCTTGGCTCGTTCCAGGCGCCTGAGCTCGGCGCAAAAGTGATCGCTGAAGTCGTTCGCCGCGCGGGAATCGAGCCGGATCTAGTCGACGAGGCCATCATGGGCAACGTTGTCCAAGCCGGCCTCGGACAAAATCCAGCGCGCCAGGCGGCTCTTCGCGGAGGCCTCAATCCGCGCGTCGCGGCGATGACGATCAACAAAGTTTGCGGCTCGGGCCTCAAAGCGGTCGCGCTCGCGGCGCAAGCCGTCACGCTCGGCGAATCGGAAATCGTCGCCGCGGGCGGTATGGAGTCCATGTCCAATTGCCCCTACCTCATCAAAGGCGCGCGCACCGGTTTTCGCCTCGGCAATCAGGAAATTCTCGATTCGATGATCACCGACGGCCTCTGGGACGCCTACGAAAATTTCCACATGGGAATGACGGGCGAGCTTGTCGCTGAAAAATACAATATCAGCCGCCAGGAGCAGGATCAGTATTCGGTCGATAGTCATCGCAAGGCAATTCGCGCGATCAAATCCTGTTTCTTCGGTGAACAAATTCTTCCGATTGAAGTTCCGCAAAAAAAGGGCGCGCCAATCATCATCAAGACCGATGAATCGCCGCGCGAAGATACTTCTCTCGAAGCGCTCGCCAAGCTCCGGCCTGCGTTCAAAAAAGACGGCACCGTGACGGCAGGGAACGCGCCGGGCACGAACGATGGCGCGGCAGCATTAATCGTAACCAGTGAACGCAAAGCAACACAGCTCGGCAAGAAGCCGATGGCGCGAATCGTCGCGCAGGCCGTAAGCGGCGTCGAACCGAAGTGGGTAATGATGGCGCCGGTGGACGCCGTCGAGAAATTGCTGAAGAAAACCGGATGGGACCGCGACAAAGACGTTGATCTCTACGAATTGAATGAAGCGTTCGCCGTCGCGGCAATCGCCGTCACGCGCGTGTTGCGCCTGAATCCGGAAAAAGTGAACGTAAACGGCGGCGCCGTTGCCATCGGCCATCCCATCGGCGCGTCGGGCGCGCGCATTCTCGTCACGCTGCTTTACGAATTGCAGCGTCGCAATTTGAAGCGCGGCATCGCCGCCCTCTGCCTCGGTGGCGGCAACGCCGTCGCACTCGGCATTGAGCGGTATTAGTTTCGCTTCGATTGAAGTACGCGCGATAGCCGCTTTTTCGCAAATCGCGCGCTCAGCGCCTCCAGTCCGCGATAAGATGCCGGCGCCACGCAGCATTGCGAACTGAGACTGTGCAAGCGATGAAGTTTGGAGAGTTTTTGAGGGGCGCTCGACGTGGCGCCCCTCTTCTTTGCTTTTATGTTCTGCCCAAAATGCAAAGCGGAATATCGCTTGGGATTCACGCGTTGCGAAGATTGCGACGCGGATCTCGTCGAATCCCTCGACGCGCCCGGAAATCGCGCCCCCGGCAGCGAACTCAGCGCGCCCGTGCTGCTCTGGAGTGGCTTTCACACCGGCACGCTCGAAGAAATTCGCGCCGCGCTCGATGACGCCAATATTCCATACAACGACGAACCGCTAGAGGCCCGCCTGCTCTACGCTTCCATGCGGCACCCGCTCGAAGTTTGGGTTCAAAAAGCAGATTTCGACGCCGCGAAAAAGCTGATCTCCAAGCGTCTGGCAGGTGATGACGCGGCGGACGACGTGCTCGCCGGATTAGAGATCGAGCCGAACGACCCTCCGATCGTTGGAGCACGGCGAGACGGTTCTGCGAGAAGCACCACTCCGCTCAATGCGAACTCCGCATCGTCCGCGGACGCGACGGAGGACCTCGAAGACCCCGATTCTGATCTGGTAGATGAAATCCCCGAACAGCCGTACGATCCAACGGAGGATGTTGTCGGGCCGCCTGCCTCAAATCCGGAGGACGAGCCTTCCATTGAAGTTTGGACGGGCGCGGAGAGCGATATCGCAGATTACGTCGCGATGTGCTTTCGCGAGGATGGAATTCGCTTCGCGCGATTGCCGGATAGTGCGGGAGCCATTCGCATACTCGTCTTTCCAGACAGCGAAGAGCGCGCGCGGCTCATCGTGCGCGAAGTGGTCGAAGGCAAATTACCGGAGTGAACAAAGGCTCGGAGTGAGCGAAGACTCGAGTGAGAGGAGCCCCGCGGTGAGCGGGGAATGAGCCAATGATGAGCGCGGGTGAAATCAAGACGGTTGCGGTGCTGGGCGCAGGGACGATGGGCAACGGCATCGCGCACGTTTTCGCGCGCTCGGGTTACCGCGTGATTCTCCGCGACGTCGAGAAAACATTTCTCGATCGCGCGCTTGAAACAATCTCGAAAAATCTCGATCGCGAAGTTAAAAAAGCGAAAATCACCGAAGCCGAAAAGTCTGCCGCGCTCGCTCGCATCGAAGCCGTCACCGATATCGCGGCTCTCAAGGAAGCCGACTTCGCCGTCGAGGCTGTCCCCGAAAATCTCGATCTAAAAGTTCGAGTGCTGAAAAGCGCCGACGAAGTTCTTCGTCCGGGCGTCACACTCGCAAGCAACACGTCGTCTATTTCGATCACAACTCTCGCCGCGCAGACGAGCCGCCCCGACAAATTCATCGGCATGCACTTCATGAATCCCGTGCCCGTCATGGTGCTCGTCGAAGTGATTCGCGGCTTGCAGACGAGCGACGAAACGTTCGCGCAAACAATGCAGCTCTGCGAAAAGCTCGGCAAGAAACCGGTGGCCGTCAATGACGCGCCGGGCTTCGTCTCAAATCGCGTCCTCATGCCGCTGATCAACGAAGCCGCTTTCGCCGTGATGGAAGGCGTCGCCACGGCCGAATCGGTGGACGCCGTGATGAAGATGGGAATGAATCATCCGATGGGCCCGCTCGAACTCGCGGATTTTATCGGACTCGATGTCTGCGTGGATATTCTCGACGTTCTCTACAAAGGCTTCGGCGATCCGAAATATCGCGCCTGCCCGCTACTGCGAAAGCTCGTCGCTGCCGGATGGCTCGGCCGCAAATCCGGTCACGGATTTTACAAGTATGAATAGGCGCTGCGTAGTTTCACACCTGGCCCCAGAACGCAAAGACGACCGCGCCCACAATGAAGAGAAACGACACTGCGTAGTTCCACTTCAAGTTTTCACCGAGGTACGCGTACGCGAATACCACGAACACGCAAAGCGTGATAACTTCCTGGATGATTTTCAGTTGGAACGCCGTGAATTCGCCGTAACCGATCCGGTTCGCCGGCACCTGGAAGCAATACTCGAAGAACGCGATCAGCCAGCTAATCAGGATCGCGGCGATCAGCGGCGATTTGCGGTACTTGAGATGCCCGTACCAGGCGATGGTCATAAAGGTGTTCGAGCAGATTAGAAGCAAGACAGTTTTCATGGTGGGAGAGGCTAGCAAAGCCGCAGGCGAAGGCAATCGGGTATTTGCAGGATTCTGAGTTCGGGGCGGAGAGCGGAAAAAGCTTCAAAAAGTCTTTGCTTTTTCTTCGCCTCATGATATTCTCCGCCCATTGTGGCTAACGCACTTGTGGCCGCGAGGCCAGACCGTTCGCTCTCTGGTAGGCAGCAGGCCTTCGAGCCGTTACAGAAACATTCCTAGCGAGGTGTGAAATGGCAGACGAAAAATCGAAACTACTTGATTCGGCAATCGCGCAGATTGAAAAGCAGTACGGCAAGGGCTCGATTATGCGCCTGGGAAACCGCGACATCCTCGTTCCCGTGAGCGTCATTCCCACCGGCTCGATCTCTCTCGATTCGGCGCTCGGCGTCGGCGGCATTCCGCGCGGCCGCGTCGTCGAAATCTATGGCCCGGAATCGGGCGGCAAGACTACGCTGACGCTGCACGTGATCGCGCAAGCGCAGAAGCTCGGCGGCACGGCGGCCTTCATCGACGCGGAGCATGCGCTCGATCCCATCTACGCGCGGAAACTCGGCGTGGACGTTGACAATCTTCTCGTCTCGCAGCCGGACAACGGCGAGCAGGCGCTCGAAATTGCCGAAACGCTGATTCGCACGAATGCGGTGGACATCATCGTCGTGGACTCGGTCGCGGCGCTGGTTCCGAAGGCTGAACTCGAAGGCGAGATGGGCGATCCATCCATGGGCATGCAAGCGCGGCTGATGTCGCAGGCCTTGCGCAAACTGACGGCCTACGTTTCGAAATCGCGAACGTGCCTCGTCTTCATCAATCAAATTCGCGAAAAAATCGGCGTGATGTTCGGCAACCCCGAGACGACCACCGGCGGTCGCGCCCTGAAATTCTATTCCTCCATCCGAATCGACATTCGCAGGATTCAATCCATCAAGGAAGGCGACCGCGTGGTTGGCTCGCGCACGCGCGCGAAAGTAGTGAAGAACAAAGTTGCGGCGCCGTTCCGCGAAGCGGAATTCGACATCATCTATGGCGAAGGCATTTCGAGTGAAGGCGATCTGCTCGATCTCGGAGTCACTCGCGGCCTGCTCGAGAAATCCGGCACGTGGATTTCATTCAAGGGCGAGCGCCTCGGTCAGGGCCGCGAAAATGGCCGCCAGTTCCTCAAGGACAATCCAGATATCCGCGCAAAAATCGAAACCGAACTCCGCAAACAGCTCGGCCTCGTTCCGGCAGAACCGTCGGAATCGAATTCGGATAGAGCCTCCGAAAAGGCATCCGAGGAAAGCCCCAAGCCCATGGCCCACGCAGCCGCAGCCGGCGCAGCCAAGGGCAAACCCACAAGATAAGCGAAGAGCGCCCCGTTAAAGCCGAAGGAACAGGCACGCTAACCTGTCCCTATCGCCATGAATACACGGGTCAAAGACTGTTCGTCCGTCCAGTTTCACCGCAAGAAGACCTGGTCCACAATCTAAGTGTTAGGGGTTGCGCTCCACGTGGCGCTTCCCTACAATCTGGGAATTCGGCCATATACGGGATTCGCTGTAGGCCAGGGATGAGTGGTCGCTATTTATGATGATGAAACGCAATCACGAAGGCCAAACGAGACGCTTACCGTTTCTTGCCCTTCTTGTCGTCACGGCGATGGCGCTGCCGTCTCCGCAGCTCACTGCCTCGGCGTTCGCGGCCGCCTCGCCAAAAGCGCATGTTCGACACACATATTCAGGCGTTCCGACGCACGCCAATCCGACCAAAAATGATGTTTCTGACTCCGACGATCCCGTCGTCCGGGAGATCGCAGTCCAGGCGTTGGGCAACTCAAACGGTTCCGTTCTTGCCGTAGACCCATCCACCGGGCGCATCTTGACCGTCGTCAATCAGAAAATGGTTTTCTCCGCCGGCTTCGAGCCGTGCTCGACGATCAAGCCGGTGATCGCGCTCGCAGGGTTGCAGGAAGGAATTATCACTCGCGACACGATGATCAACGTCGGGCGCCGCCGCTACATGGATTTGACCGAGGCGATGGCGCACTCGAACAACATGTTTTTTGAGACTGTGGGAGAACGGCTCGGATTTGAACGCGTCAGCCGCTACGCTCACCAGTTGGGACTCGGCGAACTCGCGGGCCTGAATATCCCGGAGGAACAGGCTGGCAACGTTCCCTCCGCGCCGCCGGCTTACGGCGGTGTGGCGCGAATGTCGAGCTTCGGCGGAGGCATCCGGATGACGCCGCTGCAACTCGCGTCTCTCGTTTCCACACTCGCGAACGGCGGCACGATGTATTATCTGCAGTATCCGCGCACGGCTGACGAGCGCGAAAATTTTGCGCCGAAGGTCAAGCGCCAACTCGATATCGGTTCGCTTCTCCCGGACATTCAGGAAGGCATGTTGGCTGCGGTTCTTTATGGGACCGCTCGATCGAGCAACGATCCTTACGGCGAGCAGCCGCTTGGCAAGACCGGCACTTGCAACGATGAAAGTCTTGGCGGCAGGCTTGGCTGGTTTGTTTCTTACGCCGATCAGGCGCATCCGAAAATCGTCCTTGTCGTTTTGCTTCGCGGTGGAAGCCGTCTCGTCAGTGGACCGCATGCCGCCGATGTGGCTGGAAGAATTTATCGCGAGCTGCGCGGCAAAAATTATTTTGCCAAGACCGAGCAGTCCGACGCAACGGTTGCCGCGGTGGTTCGCCAGGGCCAGCCGAATTTTCCATCTCCGCAGCGCTAGAGTTTCCCCGTCCGCGCGTGGCTTTGCGCCGCTTTCTGTTTGTTGATTCCAGCGAAAACTTTGAGCTTTAGCCCTTCCGGAATTTTGCCCGCATGAGTTATCCTGCGAATCTCTCCGGGATCGGCCAGGCGTGGGGCGCGGCGAGGGGAATTTGAAGATATTTCGAATTGTGTTTTGGCTGAGCCTCATTCTGATTGGCGGCATTGTGATTGGTTATTCCGTGTCGCGCCGCACGGCGGCTGATCAAGTTTTCGCTGTCGAAGTTCATCGCGCGCAAGTCGAAGCCCAGCGCATTCAATCCGACGTTGTGCTTTTCTCGAAGAGCATCGTTCCCACGCGCGTTTCCTTCGCCGGACTTCTGCAAAGCCTCGGAATAAGCTCAGAGGCCGTGGCGCGCGTGACGGCCACGGTGAAGCCCGTTTTCGATTTGCGGCGCGTTCGCGCGGGCAATCAGGTTTCGGTGGGACGCTCGGTGCTCGGCGAGCTTCGCGAAATTCGATATCGCATCGATCCCGATCGCATGCTCAGCATCGCCCCGCGAGGCAGCGACTTTCACGCTGAGATTGAGCCGATTCCGTCGACGACCGAGACGACGGGAGTCGTTGGGCAAATTCACGGATCGTTATTCGAGGGAGTTGTTGCGTCGGGAGAAAAGCCCGAGCTCGCGATGCGGCTCGCGGATATTTTTGGCTGGGATTTGGATTTCTACACCGATCCGCGGCCGGGCGATACTTTCCGGCTCGTCGTCGAAAAGAAAAAACTTCTCAACGGTGAGCTGGCATCCTACGGCCGCATTCTTGCAGCCGAATATGACAATCACGGCCACGTCTATCGCGCCGTGCTGTTTCACGATCCCTCCGGCGCCGCCGCGTATTACTCGCCCGACGGCAAATCCATGAAGAAAGCATTTTTGCATTCGCCTTTGAAATTCGCGGCGCCGATCACATCGCATTTCAGTGCGGCGCGTTTCCATCCGATATTGAAACAATACCGGCCGCATCTTGGAATCGATTATGGCGCGCCGGCGGGAACACCTGTGCAAACCATCGGTGACGGGCGTGTCATTTTCGCGGGGATGAAGGGCGGCGCGGGAAATCTCATCGAGATTCAGCACAGCAATGGATACGACACGTACTACATGCATCTCTCGCGAATTCTCGTTCGCACGGGCGAGCGCGTGGAGCAAGGCGAACGGATCGGCCTTGTCGGCATGACGGGCCTCGCCACCGGACCTCATCTCGATTTTCGCATCGAGCGGCACGGCGAATTTCTGAACTTCGAGCGGCTGCCGTTGCCGCCGTCCGAGCCCGTCGCGAAAAGCGATTGGAACGAATTCGCGGCCGCGCGCGACCGCGCGTTGCCGCTATTTCCCGAGCTTCCGGCGACGCTCGCGCAAAATCGTACTGCCACCGTGCCCGCTGAGAAACCGCCCGCCAGCCAGTAACGCCGCTTCTGCCGGATCTCAAATTGAAATCGAGCATTGACATACGCGCGGACCTGCGAGAATGTGTCGCCAATTTCAAACCCTTTTTGGAGGTGGATTTGCCCTCATGAAAAAACTTGGAATCGCATTATTGATAATTTTTGTACTCGTCGCGATCGCAATCACGTTCACCATCGGCTGGCGGCCCTTCATCGGCCCGCGCATGCGGCCAGTGACGAATCGCACGTTTGAGAGCACGCCGGCGCGGCTCGCGCGCGGAAAATATCTTTTTACTTATGTCGCCGGCTGCGTGGAATGCCACTCGCAGCACGATACGAGTAAGGATTGGCTGATTCTTCCCGGCACGGAAGGATCGGGCCAGGTTTTTCCGTTGCAGGGCTTGCCCGGACAGGTGACCGCGCCCAACATCACCCCTGATCCTGATACGGGCATTGGCCGCTGGACTGACGACGAGATCGCGCGCGCCATCCGAGAAGGTGTGGACAAGGACGGACACGCGCTGTTCGGATTGATGCCGTACGAGCACTTTCGAACGATGTCGGACGAAGATCTGGCTTCGGTCATCGTTTATGTTCGAACGCTGCCCGCCGTGCAGCATTCGCTGCCGCCGACGCAGATTATTTTCCCCGTCAAATACCTGATGCGCGACGCGCCCCGGCCGGTCACCTCTCCGGTGCCGCCGCCGGACTCATCAACGGCGGTCTCGCGCGGCGCGTATCTCGTGACCATGGGCGGCTGCACCGACTGCCACACGCCACAGAACAAAGGCCAGCCCATCGCCGGGATGAATTTTGCGGGAGGGTTCCTGATGGTGGGGCCGTGGGGAAGCGTCGCGAGCTCGAACATCACGCCCGATCCGACCGGAATTCCGTACTACGACGAAAAACTGTTTATAGACGTAATGCGCACCGGCATGGTTCACGCACGCAAACTGAACGTCTTCATGCCGACGAGAATCTACGGCGGGATGACGGATCAGGATTTGTCCGACATTTTTGCGTATTTGAAGACTGTTCCGCCGGTGGCGCATCGCGTCGACAACACCGAGACGCCGACACTCTGCAAGAAGTGCGGCTTCGTCCACGGCCTCGGCGACAAGAATTAATTTCTCGGCATGGCTCGTCGCGTCGATTGTTTCCGACGCAAATGAAAAGGGCGGACCGAAATGGCCCGCCCTTCGTCAAATTATTCAGCTGCTCAAAATCTTCGAAGCGTTATTTCACCGTCCAGGTATCGCCGGTGTGGAGAAGCTTTTCTAAATTGCCTTTGCCTTTCTTTGCGATGACGTCGCGAATCTGAGCGTTGGCAACGTCTTCGTAGCGCGGCAATTCGTCTGACGAGCGCAACACTCCAATCGGAGTCGGGAATCCCGGGCGGTGCTCCATGTGTGCGAGCAAAAACGCGTACGCCGCGCGAGGATGATGCGCGTCGTGGACGAGAAGATCTTTTTCGGTGATGCTGTTGCCGAGCTGCACGATCTCGAGATCGAAGCCTTTCAGCCGCAGGCCCTTGTCGCGGTTCTTGCCGTAGATGAGCGGCTTGCCGTGCTCGAGTTGAATTACGTTCTCGCTGCGCGCTTCCTTGTCAGTCTGATCTTTGAACGCGCCGTCATTGAAGATGTTGCAGTTTTGTAAGATCTCGACGAACGCTGAGCCTCTGTGCGCCGCTGCCTGCTTCAACGTGTCCTTCAAATGCTGCTGGAAGACGTCAACGGAGCGCGCGACGAATGTCGCTTCCGATCCAATCGCCAGTGAAATCGGATTGAACGGACGGTCCGCCGAGCCATATGGAGTGGATTTGGATTTCTTGCCAAATTCAGACGTCGGCGAATACTGGCCTTTCGTCAGACCATAAATGCGATTGTTGAACAGCAACACTTTTAGGCCGACGTTGCGGCGCAGCATGTGAATGGTGTGATTGCCACCAATCGAAAGTGCGTCGCCATCGCCCGTCGCCACCCAAACTTCCAAATCGGGCTGCGCGAGTTTTAGTCCGGTTGCCACCGCAGGTGCGCGCCCGTGAATCGTGTGGAAGCCGTAGGTATTCATGTAATAGGGAAAGCGGCTCGAGCAGCCTATGCCGGAGACGACGACAAATTTTTCGCGAGGAATTCCGAGTTCCGGAAACACCTGTTGCACGGCGGAAAGAATTGCGTAGTCGCCGCAGCCGGGACACCAGCGAACTTCCTGGTCGGTCTGAAAATCTTTTTTTGTCAGCGGTGGAAGCGTTGCCGTTGCCATGTTCGAGTCTCCCTAGCCCAGCACTTCTTCAATCTTGGCTTCGATTTCGGATTGCTTGAACGGGCGGCCCTGAATCTTGTTGAAACCTTCGGCCTCAACCAGATACTTCGCGCGGAGAACCCAGAGCAATTGCCCCATATTCATTTCGGGCACGAGGACGCGCCGATAGCGCGTCAACACTTCGCCCAAATTCTTAGGAAGGGGATTGAGATGGCGCAGATGAACGTGGCCAATGCGCCGGCCTGCCCTTCGTTGCGTTGCGAGGGCTGCGGTGATTGGGCCGTACGTCGAGCCCCAAGCGACGATCAGCAAATCGCCATCGGGATCGCCCGCCGAAACCGCGTCGGGAACGTCCTGCACGATCGCTTCAACTTTCGCCGCGCGCAAACGCACCATCGTTTCGTGGTTGAGCGGCTCGTAATTGATGTTGCCGGAGCCGTCCTGCTTTTCGAGACCGCCGAGGCGGTGCTCGAGTCCGAGGGTACCGGGAATCGCCCACTGCCGCGCAAGCGTTTCTGGATTGCGTTTGTACGGCTGGTAAGTGGCGGGATCGGTGGCAAACGTCACCGGGAAATCAGGAATTTCGCTCAGCTCCGGAATCCGCCAGGGCTCCGCGCCGTTCGCGAGATAGCCATCCGAGAGAATGATGACCGGCACCATATACTTTAAAGCGATACGGCACGCTTCGACCGCAATCCAGAAGCAATCGCCAGGAGTGGCGGCAGCGAGAACGGGAATCGGCGCTTCAGAATTTCGTCCGTACAGCGCTTGCAGCAAATCGGCTTGCTCGGTTTTGGTTGGCAATCCAGTGGACGGGCCGCCGCGTTGAATGTCGCAAATCACGAGCGGAAGTTCCACGGCTACGGCGAGGCCGAGAGCTTCCGTTTTCAGCGCCATGCCGGGGCCGGATGTTGTGGTGATCGCGAGCTTGCCGGCGTATGAGGCGCCAATCGCCGAGGTGATGGCTGCGATTTCGTCTTCGGCCTGAAACGTCATCACGCCGAAATCTTTGTACATGGAGAGTTCGTGAAGAATGTCTGAAGCCGGGGTGATCGGATACGAGCCCTGGAATAAGCCGATCCCCGCTTTTTCCGCGGCAGTAACAAATCCCAGCGCGAGCGCCTGATTGCCGCTCAGATTGCGGTAGACGCCGGGCGAAAGTTTTGCGGGTGGAATTTCGTAGCTGACCTGAAACGCTTCCGTGGCTTCGCAGTAGGAGTAGCCGGCCTTCATCGCCAGTTTGTTTCCTTCGGCGAGAAGCGGCTTGTTCTTGAATTTGTCGTCGAGCCAGCGATAGGTCGCGTCCATCGACCGGTTGTAAAGCCAGGAGCACATGCCGAGGGCGAAGAAATTTTTGCAGCGGTCCATCGTTTTCGCGTCGAGGCCAGTTTCCGCGAGGGCCGCGCGCGTCAGCCGCTCGAGTTCGACCGCGAAGACGCGATAGCCGTCGAGAGAATGATCTTCGAGGGGATTCGAAACGATTTGCGCTTTGCGAAGATCGCCTTCGAGGAAACTGTCCTTGTTGACGATGAGAATGCCGTTCTTGCGCAGGTCCGCGAGATTCATTTTCAGCGCGGCGGGATTCATGGCGATGAGCGCGTCAACCGCGTCGCCCGGGGTATAGACGTCGCCGGAAGAAAATTGAAGCTGAAAGCCGCTCACGCCCGGAAGCGTTCCGGCAGGAGCGCGGATTTCGGCGGGATAGTCGGGGAACGTCGCGAGGTCGTTGCCGTAGAGCGCGACGGTATTCGTAAATTGGCTGCCGGTAATCTGCATTCCGTCGCCGGAATCGCCGCAGAACCGAATAACCGCGCGGTCGACAACTTCTTTTTTTCGTTTGCCTGAATCAGCGCCTGTGATTCCTGTGAGGGTAGCCATGATTCACCTGGACTCTATGATTTCAGTTGCATATTGAATGCAGGAGGTTGCCGCCGTGCAAACCACGACACCATGCTGCCGGTGCGTCATGATGCGGTGCGGGAACGCTCCTTGAAAAATGCCGAGGGGGCAGGAAATTTCCGCCTATTCGACCTGCAGCCTCTTTATTAAAGATAGCACAAGGATAGGGCGTTCGCGCGTCAGATTGGCGGGCGTTGACGCAAGACTTATGGTGGGTATTTTCATGATTTATGAGAGTGGACGAGGTTTGACAGTTTGGGACCATGTTGCCGCGTCGAAAGCGGTCCGTCTTCCGACCGACCCTACGGTTGCCGTTTGTTCGATCACGCCCAAATCAGGATCGCAGTGGTGCGTCGACGTGCACCGAGATTATTGCGGGGCGGGGCCGCGGACGATTTGGACGAAATCGTCGGGGCGGATCCACTTTGCGAATGCCGCTTTGATTTGGGGCGCGGTCATCGAGATGTAAAGCTGCGCGCCGCGCGCGGGCTCGTCGAGAGGCAGGCCGATTTGAGCGCGGCCGAGCCAACCGCCTGCAACGCTGTCCACACTCGATTCGGCGAGCGGGATTTGGCGCAATAGCAGCGCCTTGGCTTGCTGGAGTTCCGCGTCGGTAACGTTTTCCTGTTGCATCGCGGCGAGATCGCGGCGGATGAGTTCCTTCGCCTTCGACACATTCTTCGAATCGCACGCATACGTGACGGAGTAGACCGTTCTCGTTTTATCCGAGTTCATGGCGACGTCCACGTTGTAGACGTATCCGCTTACCTGCCGCAGATCGTGATAGAGGCGCGTGGCATAGAATCCGCCGCCGAGCACGTGGTTGCCCAGCTGCAGCGGATAGTAGTCAGGATCAAAACGCGTGATGCCGACGGTCTCCGAAAGATTTACCGTGTCCTGAAGCTGGCTCGGATCAGGAACGTTTGACGCCGAGGGTTTGTTGGCGGGAATGCGCGGCAGATCGACGTCAGGTTTGTTTCCGGATGCTTTCCAGCCTCCGAACCATTTCTCGATTCCTGCCCTGGCTTCGGCGGGCGTGATATCGCCGACTACCACGATCGTAGTCAGATCTGGACGAAGTACTTTCCCGTAAAACTTTTTAACATCGTCGAGAGTGAGGGACGAGACGGTCTGCGCGGTCGCGTCTCGAAGCGACGGATCGTTCGCGGGATACAGCGCAGTTTTTAGAGCGCGGCTGGCTTGATAACCCGGGCTCTTCGTCCTGCCGGCGACGTATTGCGCCGTCTGCGATTGGACGACTTTGAATGCTTCATCCGGGAGCGCGGGGTTTAATTCATTATCGGCCAGCAATTGCACGCCTCGCGAAAAATCCGCCTTCAAAACTTCGAGAGAGAAGCTGACGCCGGCGGATTCTTCGGCCGCGATATCATCGAGCGCTTTTTGGAAGGCCAGCCGGTCGAGACTCTGGGTGCCGTAGGAAAACAGGTCGTCGAGGACGTCGTTGACTCCGTCTTTTCCGGGCTCCGTTTCCATTTGTGGCTCGGTGCGAACGGCGCCCAGGACAGTGATCGTCGGTGTGATTTTTTCCGTGCGGACGATTAGGCGCAGACCATTGGGCAAGGTGACGTCGGAAGATGGCGACTCGGACGGGGGCTTCTCTAGCGATAGAAGTTTCGATGCAGCCCAAGTGGGCAGTTCAACCGCTTTCGTGGGCGCGGCGGTCAATTCCTCGCCGCCACCAAAACCGTGGGATGAGACAGGTGCGCCGGTGGGCTGCGGCTTTAATTCCGCGGCGATTGATTCCTGATCGACCAGATATTTCTTCGCGACTCGATTTACATCGTCCAACGTGACTTTCTTCATCGCGTCAACATCATCGTCAGGAGAATTTCGGCCTTCGCCCGCGAGCGCCGCCGACCACGCTTCGGCGAGTCCCGGAATTGAGTTGCGGCGAAACTCTGCGCCGGCGATTTCTTTTCGCTTGGCCGCTTCGACGAGATCAGCGGGCACGCCGCTCGTCGCGTAGGCCGACATGATTTTGCGCATCTCCGCGATGATCGGCTTTGCATCGGCGTCGGCCGGCAAGGCGGCGGCACAAAACGCCACGCTCGCTTTTGGATACGCCTCGACGAGACCGAAGCCGGTTTCGAGCGCTTTCCCTTGCGGAACAAGCGCGTAGAGATCCCCGCGCTGGCTGCCGAGAACATCGCCGAGAATCTGGACCGCCGCGAAATCAGGGCTTTCACTTCCAGCCATGCGATAGGAAACAAACGCCAGAAGGTAGGGAAGATTGCTATCGAGCGTGAACGATTCCGACTTTACGGGTTGCAGCGTGATTTCCGGGCGCGCGGGCAGCGATTTCTTTTCGATTTTTCCGTAGAACTCTTTCACTTTGGCGAGGGTGGCGGCGGGTTCGACGTCGCCGGCAATTACCAGAATCGCGTTGTTGGGCGCGTACCAGCGTTTGTAAAAATCCTTGAGCATCTCGCCGGTGGTCGCGTCGAAAGATTCTTTTGTTCCCAGAGCGTCATGGCTGTAGACGGTGCCGGAGAACATATCTTCATTCAAACGCGTGATGAATTTGTAGGTGGGATTCGAAAGATCGCGAGCGACTTCCTGCTCGATTGCGCCTTTCTCGGTGGCCCATTCCGCTTGAGAATCGTCGATGTCTTGCATGCAGGCGGCGTTGACGCGGAGAGCCACGTCGAGATCGGAAGCTGGGACGGTGGCGTAATACTGCGTGATGTTTTGCCGCGTATCGGCGTTACCGGCTCCGCCGAGTTGAGCGTAGATCGCGGCAGTCTGGTCCGCGGTGACGCCGGAGCATCCGCGGAAGGCCATGTGCTCTTGTGCGTGCGCCATGCCGGGAAAGCCCGCAGGAGTTTCGTTGCCGCCGACGAGATAGTTGACTTCAACGGTGGCGACTGGCGCTAGCGGATCGCGAACGATCACGACTCTCAGGCCGTTGTCGAGAGTCGCGCGCGTGACGTCGGTGCTTGCGGCGGGTTTCTCTTGTCCGGACATCGAGGATGCGAGGAAGGTTACGGCGGCGAGAGCCGCGCAAATGTTGAATGTCCGAAGCAAGGTGGAACTCCTTCGTGTTCGTGAAATTTTTTGGTGCGCCATTTTTTGGCGAGCGTTTTTGTAGGCCATCTATGTTTGACGGTTCAATTCAGAATCTGCCGCAATCGATCGGCGCGTGGAGTACCCCGTTTTGTATCGAGTAGACATGGCGCCGGTTGTTTGTTTTGAATGAGTTAGATCGATTTCTAATCGCAGGTTGTATCGAGTAGAAATTGGAGGCTGAACCCTCCAAGCTGCCTCGTTCGTCGCCCCGTAGATGAATTCCCGAGTCATCGCTCAACAGAACTCCAAAACGTTCCATAATGACCGTAGCAGACGGGAATCGGCAAATCAAATGGCCGTGATGTAAGGATTTGAAGAAACTAAGACCGTCACAGTTGCAAAGGCCGTGACTAGTAAGCGGGGGAAGCGGGAGGTGTCGCGGGCTTTTCAGGGTAGAGGCGCTCAAACTCCGGCTCTCCGTGAAGCATGGCAAGTTCCGGGTCGCGGCGCGCCCAGACGGAATCGTGGAAACCCGCTTCCCAGGCTTTGCGCAGGGCATCGAGAGCTTCCGGCTTCCTTTTCAGAGTACAAAACGCGCAAGCCGCGTTGTACAGAATCGAAGCTTCGTTGGCGCGCAAGGTGATGGCCAGGTTGAGTTCGCGTATGGCCTCGTCCTCGTGTCCGGTTCTCGCGTAGTTGACGCCCAGGAGAACGCGCGCTCGCGGATCTTCGGGCACTTGCTTCAAATGGTTCTCGAGCGCGGCGATGAATCTCCGGCAGATGTTGAGTCCTTCTTCTTCTTTTTCCAAGGAGCCCGCGGAGTTTAGAATTGGCACGTAAACGTTGTAATCTTCACCGCTCGCTTCAATCGCGGATTCCGCAACGTCGAGAACTTCTTGGTGGCGTCCTGCAGCGAACAGCGACCGACAGAGCAGATAATAAGCGCCCTCGCAATCGCGCCTGCGCTCGATGGCCTTCCTGACCATGCGCACGGCTTCGTCATGAAGTTCGGCGGCGTACAAAACCCAAGCCTGGCTGACCTGCACTTCTGGCAAATCCCAGCGCAAAGCTACGGCTTTGCCGGAAGCTTCCCGCGCGCGCTCCACCCATACCTGATCGCGGCTGAAATTGCAGTAGAACATGGCACAGGCGTTGGCGCAGGCAGCGTAGGCGAGCGCGAAACTGGGATCCATGGCCACTGCGTTCTCGAACATTTGCAGAGCAAATTCGAGGTCCTGGCGAGTCTGACGGCGCGCGTATCTTTTGCCGCGCAGATACAGATCGTAGGCTTGCAGATTCTCCGTGGGCTTGACGGCCAGAGCTTCGAGTTCCTGCGGTGAAAGCGTGACGCGCAGAGCCTCGGCGATCTTGCGGGCGATTTCGTCCTGCACTTCGAAAACGTCTTTCATCTCGCGGTCGAAGCGTTCGGACCAGAGCGGAAAGTCGGTGCGTGTGTCGACGAGCTGGGCATTGATGCGCAGGCGAGCGCCAGCGCGACGCAAGGTGCCGGTGAGAACGTAGGCGGCGCCGAGCTGCTGGCCGACCTGGGCGGGTGTCACTGACTTGTCGCGGAAGGCGAGAACGGTCGGGCGCGAAAACGTGTTTAGTCCGCGGATTTTGGAGAGTTCGGTGATGACGTCTTCGGTGATGCCGTCGCGCAGGTATTCGTCTTCCTTCGAGCCACCCTGATTTTCGAAATAGAGAACGGCGACGGATTTGCTGGTGGCAGGAGCGGCAGCCGGATGCGCGGGCGACGATTCGGTTTTATCGGTCGATGGGTGGCGGCTCGAATCGAGATCGCGCTTGAGCCGCTTCAGGTCGGCGCGAAGTTCGGCGGCGGTCTGGTAACGCAGATCGACATCTTTTTCGAGGGCCTTGGCGAAAATATTTTCGAGAGCTGAGGGCAATCGGGAATTCAACTTCGTCGCGGGAGTGGCCGCGGAATGCAGGATGCCGTCGAAAATTAACGCGACACTGGTACCGGAGAAGGGAACTGTGCCGGTCGCCATCTCGTAGAGCACGACGCCGAGCGAAAATAAATCGGAGCGCGCGTCGAGCTCTTCGCCGCGCGCTTGTTCGGGCGACATGTACGCGACCGTGCCCATCGAACTGCCGGGGCTCGTCAGTTGTGCCGCGTTCGGCAGATCTGCTTGCGTGGGCATTGATGATTCGCTCGCGGAGTCTGGCGCGGATTGGCGCTGGGTTGCGAGCTTCGCGAGGCCGAAGTCCAAGATTTTCGCGGAGCCCTTTTTCACCAGGAATATGTTGGCGGGCTTAATGTCGCGGTGGACGATGCCCTTCGCGTGCGCAGCTTCGAGGCCGTCGGCGATTTGGATGCCTACGTCCAGGAGTTCGGATACCGGGATGGCCTTCTCGGCGATGCGATGCTTCAGCGTCTGGCCCTCGAGCAGTTCCATCGCGATGAAGGGGCGGCCTTCGAATTCGCCGATGTCGTAAATCGTGCAGATGTTCGGATGATTGAGCGAGGATGCGGCGCGAGCTTCGCGGCGGAAACGTTCGATCGCTTGAGCGTCCTGAGAGATGTCGTCGGGAAGGAATTTCAGCGCGACGCTTCGGCCGAGGCGAGTGTCTTTGGCTTTGTAGACCACGCCCATGCCACCGCCGCCCAATTTATCGAGGACTTCGTAGTGGGAGATGGTGCGACCGTTGATGGGCGAGCTATCCGGCACGGAGCGCATTCTACGCCAGCGCGCCAACACATGGCAAACGGCATGGAAAACGGTGGGGAATCGCATGACGCACAAGCCGTCACGCGACGACGTTTGGATTGACACGAGCACTGTATTAGTGTACTCATACAGTGTGCTATTTCACGTGAATCCATCTTCGGGCGTCCCGATTTACTTGCAGATCGAAACGCAAGTAAAGAACGCCATTGCAGCGGGCGCGCTAAAGGCCGACCAGGCATTGCCTTCGGTGCGCAAACTCGCCGCGGAACTGGGGATCAATCCCAATACGGCCGCGCGCGCTTATCAGAATCTTGAGCGCGACGGCGTCATTTCGACGGTTCCGGGCGGCGGCACGTACGTTGCGGACAATGTCCCTCGATTTTTGAAATCGGAGAGATTGCGCCGCCTGCGGCCGTACGCGCGGCAGATTGCTACAGAGGGCACGCAACTCTGCCTGACGGAGGAGGAGATTTTGAAGACCGTGCAGGAGGAGTTGGATCGCCTGGGAGCGCTTAAATGAACGAGCTTGCGATAGACAGCTACGAGCTGACGAAAACGTACGGAAACGTCCGCGCTGTTGACCGGATCAACCTTTCCGTGCCGCGCGGAGCCATTTATGGATTTCTTGGGCGCAACGGCGCGGGCAAAACGACGACGATCAAAATGCTGTTGGGCCTGGTACGGCCGTCCGCAGGCTCGGGCCACGTGTTGGGGATGAACTTTGCCAACGAGCGTATCGCCATTCTCGAGCGCGTCGCATTTGTCAGCGAGAAAAAGACACTGTATCCATCGTTGACACCGTCGGAGCTCGTTCGATTCAGCCGCGGATTTTATCCGACATGGTCGGATCGCGCCGTCGAAAAATATGCACGGCTATTTGAAATCCCAA
The DNA here is from genome assembly GCA_963803835.1 of uncultured Acidobacteriota bacterium. Taxonomy (GTDB): domain Bacteria; phylum Acidobacteriota; class Terriglobia; order Acidiferrales; family UBA7541; genus Palsa-147. Next base: position 158,655 of record CAWDOI010000009.1, read on the forward strand.
TGAAGCAAAAGTTTGAAAGGCTTTCCAATGGAAACCAAACGAAAGTCTTCCTGTTGCTGGCGCTATCTCAACGTGCGGATCTCTTGATTTTGGATGAACCGACGACCGCCCTTGATCCGGTGTCGGTGGATCAGTTGCTGCACGTTTTAGCTGAAGAAGTGCTCGACCGAGGGTGCACGGTGTTCTTCTCGTCGCATCAACTCGAAGAAGTGGAGCAGATCGCGGAATACGCCGGCGTGATCGATCGCGGCAAACTTGTGATGGAGTGTCGATTGGATGATATCAAAAGCGAGTTCCGCATGATCACCGCTGCGGGCAGCTCGCTTCCGGTGCAAACATCGTCGCAAGTGTTGTCGGTGGAAGTGGAGGGCAACTTCTGCAGATATGTCGTAACAAGAGATGCCGAGGGTTTCGCTGCCGGACTGACCCGCAGCGGCGCGACCATTACGAGCATTTCGCCTCTCAGCCTGCGGGAAATTTTTTTGCAGCTTGTTCGAAGGGAGCAGCAGCCATGTACGTCTGGAAATGTTGGCGCGACACCCGTGCTTTCTTCTTCATCCTCCTAATTATCGCGGCGGCAGCGATGCCCGTTGCTGCCGTCGTGTGTGTCGGCACCCATTTGTTGGAGGATTTTGGAACGATGGCGTTTATGTCGACGTTTGGATTGCTGCTGACTCTGATGGCCATTGGATTAGGGACTTTGGGTGCGATTCAGGAATTCACTGACAAAACAGCGCACTTTCTGTTTACGAAGCCGCGGTCGAGGGCCTATTTTGTTTGGGCAGGATGGATTGTAGGGTGCGTTGAATTACTGACCATCGCCGCAGTGAATCTCGCGTCTGGATGGCTCACGCTCGCCCACTATAGCAAGAACCCATTTAGGTCCGTGCTATTTGGCTCGATCAGGGCGCAGGACATCGTTGGGGTGCTTATTTACACGCTGATTGTCTACAGCATCACTTACGCATTGACGGCCGCGCTGCGCGACGGACTGAAGGGGCTGGGCGCGAGCGTGGGCATCACGATCGGCTTTCAGGCTGTTGCGGCAGTAGCTCGATTGCGATTGAAGATCGACATTCCGACTCCTCCTCTTCCGATTGGAGGTCTGCCGATTGTCACGAGTTATATCGCCTGGATAATTGTGGCGTTGCTTTTCGTTGTTGGAGCGCAGTTCGTTGTCCAGAGGGCCGAAGTGTGAATCGGCAGCGCGAAGGCCACGGCGAATGAGCGCGTATGGAATTGAGTTTAGCGACAGGGTGAAATCTTTCGTGTGTCCGCACTGCGGAGAAGAGTCGATGACGGTGTGGGGCTGGGTCTCGAAAGATAATGCGGCGCACGCCGTGTATTACGTCGGGCTGATGACGGGTCATCAAGATATATCAGCCAGATTCACAATCAGTATCGGCGGGTGGGGCGAGGAAGACAACCTCGCGAAGCGACAGTGGGTGTTCATCGAGGCTCGGCCGATCGCTGACATATACGAAATGATGGTTCGCGATCCCGAGGAGTCGCAGTACAAAGCAGACTCCCTTCTTGGCAAACCACTTTCGCGTTCTGAATTACTAGCGAGCGAACTTGCGGAGGAATTTTTCGCCGTTGCTGACTTCATCGCCTTCAACGACCCGGCCGTGAAATCCTACATTTCGGGGAAACCAGTGAATTCTGACGGCCGCAAGGGAATCGCTCCGTAGGCAGATTCTGGTGTGTACCTAGCTGCGCGAAGTAGTGGATTTGTCCAAATGGCAAGTGCATTCGGTGCGCGGTCTCGAACTGCCGGTTGGTGCGGCCTCTCCGTGTCATTGGAGCGGCCCCGTTTGTGTCCGGCGAGTGAGAGGCGTACGATGCTACGTTGTCATCCCGAACGAAGTGAGGGATCTGCGGTTCGCATGGATAGGCTTTATTACGTTTACATCTTGGCGAGCCGCTCGCACAACCTTTACATCGGCGTGACGAACAATATCGAGCGCCGCATGGAAGAACATCGAAACGAAAGTGTTAAAGGATTTACGGGCCGGTACAACGTGAACCGCCTAGTCCACGTTGAGGTGTTTCGTGACGTCCGAGCGGCGATCGCGCGCGAAAAACAACTCAAGGGCTGGCGGCGCGAGAAGAAGCTGGCTTTAGTCGAGGGCGGAAATCCAGCTTGGGTGGAGTTAGCTCCGCGTCGCTTGTAGGCGCAAGGGGCGACCGCAGATCCCTCACTTCGTTCGGGATGACAACTGTGGAACTCGTCGGGTTGTTGATGCGACGATCAATGGTAAGCGAATGGCAGGAGGAAAGGACTCGAGTATCAAGCCAGTAGGTCCCGTACGGAAATTCCGGGACA
>CAWDOI010000010.1:0-20339 GCA_963803835.1 uncultured Acidobacteriota bacterium
TCGCTCCCGGCTTAAGCGGAGGCTGGATGAGCCGACTGCCGTTTGAGAAGGGGAATAAGCCATGGACCTGAAGTGCGAAGACGTCTGGCGCGAAATTTCAAATTATGTCGACGAGCAAGTAGGTCCGGCGCAGCGGCAGGATGTCGCGCGCCATCTGGCGAGTTGCAAGCGCTGCTCTGCTGTTTACGCTGGAACACGGAACATCATTCAAATTTATGGCGACGAGCGAATGTTCAGTCTTCCGGCAGAGTTCGCTCCGTCGCTGCGGAAACGGTTGTCTGCAAGGCTGAGTCCTGAACGCGGATCGAGTTTTGGGTGGGTTTTGTCGCTCGCGGGCGCGGGACTGATTGCCGCGATGCTTCTGGTGTTCAGTTTGCCGCGCTACGCGAGTCCTTCCTTGCGCGCGCCAATGAGCGATCCGGCGATAAAAGCAGCCTACGGAATGGTTGCGGTGAATGACGATGGGAAGACATTTCATGTTCCCGGATGCACTTTCTTGCACGGAAAATCGCGAATGATTCCGCTCGAAGAGGCGCTGCGCGAAGGGTACAACCCATGCATTCGCTGCGAGAGTGAATTTCTGCGAAGTGCTGATTCCGAGCCGGCCGTTTCTGATTCCACGGAACAGGCGGAGATTGGCCAGTAGCCGGGAATCCCTTTCGAACTGAGAGTAATCACGCTACAAGTAGTAAGTCAGGCGTGTTTTACGTCGGCGGACATTACGCAGGAGTTGCTCCGGGCAGCGCGCTTCGTGCGCGACTGCCCGGAAGAAAATTTCGAGGGAGCGCGGCTAGTTGTTCGGCTTTGAGGTAGTGTTCGACATGTCGTCTTTCTTCATGCCGTCGTCTTTTTTCATGCTGTCGTCCTTTTTCATGCTGTCGGTCTTCTTCATGTTGTCTGCCTTCTTCATGCCGTCCGTCTTTTTCATGCTGTCTGCCGGCGCGGGCTTGGCGTTGGCGTCCTTTGCCATCGTTTCCTTCTTCATGGTGTCCGTCTTGGCAGGCTTGGCGTTCGCGTCCTTCGACATGGTGTCTTTCTTCATGTCGTCATGTTTCATGCCTTCGTTTTTCTTCATGCTGTCGTCTTTTTTCATGGTGTCGTCTTTCTTCATACTATCCTGTGACGACTGGTCCTGGCCCGAAGGGGCGAATGCGAACGACGCGATCGGAAGCGACAAGCTGCACATGAGCATCCCTGAGATCGTTAGTTTCTTCATCGGCTTCTCCTTAGAATTTGTAATGAGCGGCCCGCGAGAATTTGTTCGCGTAGCCACAAGATGCGATGTATGAATGCACAAAAAGATACAGGCGGCCTTTTGAATAAAGATGATGACGGGCGATATGAAACTTTTGTTGACTTTGCGAATCGAAGTGCCATGACGTCCAAATTTTTCATCTCCGCGATTTGTGTTGTAGCGTTTCTCGTAGCCGATTTCGGTGTCGAGCTTCGGGCGGCTGAGAATCTCAAGCTGAATCCGCGGCTCGACTATTCGAGCGACAGCGAGGATGGGCCGCTGATCACGGGCGATCGCATGAGTGATGGCGCCGTTGCGGGCAAGCCGAACTACATCATCATGTACGGCGAGGCGTGCTACAACTCGAAGCGCCAAGCGCGGCGGACCGTTCATCTCTACGAAAAATACAGAGGGCGCGTGAATTTCGTTGTGGTGGATTTGGACGTTCGCTCATCGCTCGCGCAGCAGGAACTCGTGAAGAAATATTACACGGGATCGATTCCCCACGTTACGGTGCTCGATCGTGCTGGGAAAGCTGTCTATGACGACGCGGGCGAAGTTGACGAAGCGAAGATTTCTCAGGTCCTTGATACTGCTCTGAAATAAAGCTCGAAAAGATTATTCCGGCGTAGTTAGGCCGCGCTCGGTTGACGCCGGGAATTCGCCTTCCCACCGCGCGATCACAACAGACGCGAGACAATTTCCGAAGACATTCACCGCTGTCCGGCCCATATCCATGAGTTGATCAATTCCGAAAAGAAGGAAAAGCGGCTCCGTCGGCATGTGGAACGAAGTCGCCGTGGCCAGGACGATGACGAGCGAAGCGCGCGCGACGCCTGCGGTGCCTTTGCTGCTGATCAGCAGAGTCAGCAGCAACACGGCTTGCTGCCCGAAGCTCAAATGCAATCCCGCGGCTTGTGCGATGAAGATTAACGCGAGCGATTGATAGAGGCTCGAGCCGTCGAGATTGAAACTGTAGCCCGTTGGCAGAACGAACGCGACGGTTTCGCGCGGCACGCCGAACGATTCCATTTGCTCCATGGCGCGAGGCAGCGCGGCTTCGGAGCTTGCGGTGGCGAACGCGATGGTCACGGGCTCGGCCACGGCGCGTAGAAACGCGCGAAGAGGGACTCTCGCCATAATCGCGATTGGAACCAGCACGCAAAGGATAAAAACGAAGAGCGCGACGTACATGGTCGCAAGAAGTTTTGCGAGCGGCAGCCACACGCCCATGCCGAGATGGCCGATTGTGTAAGCCACGGCGCCGAAGACGCCGATCGGCGCGAAGAGCATCACGATGTTGGTGAACTTGAACATTGTTTCCGACAGGCTTTCGGCGAATGCGAGGAGCGGGCGGCGCTTTGGCTCGGGGACGAGCGCGAGGGCAATCGCGAACAAGATGCTGAAGACTACCACTTGCAGCACCTGACCTTCGGCGACGGACTTGGCGATGTTTTCGGGAAAGATGTCGGTGATGATCTGACTCGCGGAATGCGTTGAGACATTTAACGGCTCTGCGGATGCCGATGGCGGGAGATGCACGCCTGCTCCGGCGCGGCTGATCGTGATTGCCGCGAAGCCGATCAGGAGCGCGAGCGTCGAGACGATCTCGAAATAGACGAGCGACTTGATTCCGAGGCGGCCGACTTTTTTTAGGTCGGCATGGCCGGCGATTCCGACGACGAGAGTGCCGAAGAGCAGCGGGGCGATGATGACCTTGATCAGACGCAGAAAGATCGTGCCGAGAAATTGCAGATGCGCCGCGACGCCAGGCCAATCGTGGCCGAATTCGGCGCCAGCAAATAGCCCGACGGCGATCCACGCGGTGAGCGAGCGACGCATTGTGGCGTAGCCTGCGAGCAGGAGGATTGCACCCCAGCGCAGAAACAAGGCGAACGTCGACACCAAAGCTGCGGCCGAACTGGAGGCGAGTGACACGCCGATCGCGATCGCCGCGACCACCGCGGCTGCGGCGAGGAGCTTGTTCTTCAAATGGATCCCGGCCCCATGATGGAAACGAACGGTATGACGCGCCCGAGCGTATGTCAAATGCGAGACAGGGCAGTTCGACCGAAGGTAAGCTTGCAAGAAAGCTTGGAACGCGGGCAGGTCCGATGTCAGGACTCCGGTGAAGTCCATCGGACTCCCGAAACCGGAGATGCCGGCGCCACGGAACGGCAGAGATTCCGGGCTGAAGCCGCGGCGCTACAAGTGCCAAGTGTTGAGAATTGAGATATATTTCGCGTCGAGCGCGAGAGCTCACTCAGGAGGAATCAATCCTTGATGGAATCGATTTGCAGGTTTGTTAGCGTCGCGCTGCTTGTCGTTGCAAGCAGTAGCATTTCAGTTTCGACGGCGGCGCAGGAAGTTCCAAAGCAGCTTGAGCCGCGCGCCGGGGAACAACTTCTAGTTCAGGTTCATGCGAAGGGCGATCAGATTTATACCTGCAAGAGTGACGGTGCGCTATCCACTTGGACGCTGAAGGCTCCTGATGCGCAGCTGTTTGACAGGGACGGCAAATTATTTGGCAAACATTCTGCCGGGCCGTCGTGGGAAGCGAACGATGGGAGCCGTGTTACTGGCAGGGCCGTTGCGAATTCGCCCTCGCCGGATGCTGATTCGATTCCGTGGCTTCTCGTCACCGTCGTTAGCCACGATGGCAGCGGCGTGCTCTCGCGCGTCACATCGATCCAACGCATTAACACGAAAGGTGGAAAGGCGCCGGCGGCTGGGTGCGATGCTTTGCATATTGGCAAGGAAATTCGTGTGGCGTACGCCGCCGACTACCGGTTCTACATTCCGAAGTGATTCGAGTGATTCCTTGAATTGACGCGTGAGTAAACACTGGAGTACGCTCTCGGACGCCGGCGGAGGGTGGCCTTGGGCACTACGAAAGAGTGGGCGAGAGTATTTACAGGCGCAGTCATTTGGATAATCATCAACCTCTACTTCATGCAGGGAATGACTTGGGGCTATCGCCCAATTAACTCGCTTCCACACACAGCACGATTGCTGGCATACGCCGGCTCGGCTCTTTTTGGAATTTCGTTCGGGATTGTGACGACGTTTCTGTCGCGTGCATTTCGTAATGGACTTCTGGTCATTCTAATATTAGTCACCGCTGGAGCGTTTGCTACGAAAATAGCATTTCACTATCTTCTCTTGCGGTGATTGACTTTACGGAGCGCCTCGATTTTCAACAGGAATACCCCAGAGTCTTGATCGGTGCTAATAGGTTCCTTTGTCACCGAGAACCCGCAACCACAACCCGAAGCCCTGTACGTGCGGAATCTGATCCGCCACGTCAGCGACTGGTATTTCTCATTCGAGCGCGAAGTTTGGTATAACTGATGGTTCGAAAGCGCGTGTAGGCAACGCCGTAGCCGTTATGCTCTTCCAATTGTTTGAGTTGGCGCGGCTTGCTGTGTCCTCTTGGGAGGCTGGCATTGATAGAAGTGCAGAATTTGACGAAAACGTTTGGCGAGAGAACCGTTGTTGACCACATTTCCTTCACGGTAAATAAGGGCGAAATTCTCGGATTCCTGGGCCCGAACGGTGCGGGGAAAACGACGACGATGCGCATCCTGACCGGCTTCCTGCCGGCCACGAGCGGCACGGCCAAGATTGGCGGCTTCGATGTGTTCGACGATTCAATCGAAGTTCGCCGCCGCATTGGGTACCTGCCTGAAACCCCGCCGCTGTATACGGATATGACGGTCGGTGCGTATCTCGATTTCGTCACGCGAATCAAAAACGTGCCGGCGGAGAAACGCGCGAGCCGGATTGACGATGCGCTCGAGAAGACAAATATTACCGACAAGCGCGATGAATTAATCAAGCGGCTATCGCGCGGTTATAAGCAACGCGTGGGAATCGCGCAGGCGCTGGTGCACGATCCGGATGTGATTATTCTCGACGAGCCGACGGTGGGACTCGATCCGAAACAAATTATCGAGGTGCGGCACCTGATCAAAGGCCTCGCAGGGAATCACACGATCATTCTCTCGACGCACATTTTGCCGGAAGTGAGTATGACGTGCGATCGCGTGGTGATCATTAATCGCGGCAAGATCGCCGCCGTGGACACGCCTGCAAATCTAACGACGCAGCTCAAGGGCGCGCAGCACGTGCGATTCGAAGCGAAGGCCGATGAGAAAGCGTTGCGCGACGCCGTGCAAGAGATACCGGGCATCTCCAATGTGGTCATCGAGCCGGTGGGATCGAGTGGCGTTCTTGCCGTGACTGTGGAATCGATGGCAGGCCGGGATGCCCGAAGCGAGATCGCAGCAAAAATCGTCGGGAAAGGCTGGCCGCTATTGGAATTGCGCGGCGTGAGCCTGAGCCTCGAAGAGATTTTCTTGCAACTGACTACGGACGACGCGTCACATGCGGTGGAAAGCAACAATTAAGTTTAAGCGTTCAAGTTAGGAGCCGAGCTCGAGATGAAGGGCTTATACGCGATTTATCGCAAAGAGATGTCGCACTATTTTGTTTCGCCGATTGCGTACATTGTCGTCGGCATATTTCTGCTGCTCACCGGATTTTTCTTTACGCGAATCCTCGATTTTCTTATCGAGCAGGCGTTCGAGATGGGGATGCAAGGAGGAGGACAATTCGGCGGCATCGATGTGCCGTCGCTTGTGGTTCGCGATTTTTTTGGCGTGCTTGCGTCGCTGCTGCTTTTTCTGACTCCGATTTTGACAATGGGCGTTTACGCGGAGGAGCGGAAGCGGGGAACGATGGAGCTGCTGATGACGTCGCCGGTGACGGACACGGAGATCGTGCTCGGCAAGTATCTCGCGCTTCTGACGCTTTTCGTGATCATGCTGCTGCCGACGTTTGCTTATGCAGCTTTCACATTTTTCCACAGCGATCCCACAGCGCCGTGGCGCGTGCTGCTGTGCGCTTACCTGGGCGCGCTGCTAATGGGCGGCGTGCTGCTCTCGCTTGGAGCGTTCTTCTCTTCGCTGACTGAAAATCAGCTGATCGCGGCCGTGCTGACTTTCGGCGCGTTTCTGATTCTCTGGGTGATTGATTTCGGATCGCGCGGAGCGGGCACGGGCATCGGCGCGGCCGCGCAATATCTTTCCGTGATTAAACATTACGACGATTTCACGCGCGGAGTGATCGACACGTCGAGCTTGATCTATTACGTGAGTTTTATTTTTCTCGGACTGTTTCTTACGGTACGCAGCATTGATTCGATGCGTTGGCGCCGTGCGTAGAAGCTGGCGGCAATTTGGCTTTTGATTGGGAGGAAAGACAGAAATGAAATGGGACCGGCAAGAAACGCTCCGGTTCATCGGGACGCTCGGCCTGGCGCTGCTTGTGGGCGGCTATTTGCGCTACACGGTGCAAGGCGAGCTCTTGCTGACGAGCAAGATTTTGATGATCGCAGGCGGCGCTATTTTTGTCGGAGCGCTGGCGTTCGGCTTTCGCGAGGTGGTGGGATTTTTTAGCGGCCGATCGGCGAAACTTGGAACGAACGTCGCCACGCTTGTTGTCAGCGTCATAGCCATACTTGGATTTCTGAATTATCTGGGCTTCCGGCATCACAAGCGCTTCGACTTCACGACGGAAAAACTTTATACGCTGTCCGATCAGTCCAAGCGGGTGGTGAGTGGATTGAAGCAGGATGTGGACGTGATTCGATTTGCGAAGACGCCCGATCCGGAAGTTCGCGACCGCTTGACGGAATTCACGAGCCTGAGCCCGCATTTGCATTTCCGAGATGTGGATCCGCAGGAGAAGCCGGATCTCGCAAAAGAATACGGGATAACGCGATTCAATCAAGTGGTTGTCACATCGAATGGCCACAACGAAATTTTGCAGGATACGAACGAGCAGGACATCACCAACGCAATTGTTAAAGTGACGCGAAACACAATCAAGACGGTATGCTTCGTCACGGGCCACGGCGAAAAGTCGATTGACGCTTCCGACGGCGAGGGACTTTCGGGCATGAACGATGCCTTGAAGAAGGAAAGCTACCAGACGAAGAACGTGAATCTTGTTGCGGCGGGCGGCGTGCCTGCGGATTGCAACGTTCTTGTGGACGCAGGACCGAAACAGTCGCTGTTTCCGCAGGAAGCGGATTTGATTGAGAAGTATCTCGATGCGGGTGGCGATGTGTTTCTGATGATTGACCCGGAGATGGATCCGAAACTCGACAGTATATTTCAGGCGTGGAATATAAATCTTGGCAACAACATCGTCGTGGATGCCAGCGGAGTCGGGCGGCTGTTCGGCACGGGGCCGGCGGTGCCGCTTGTGGTTGATTATGGAGAAAGCCCGATCACGCGCAGTTTTAGCGGCAGCATGACATTTTTTCCGCTCGCACGAACCGTATCGATCGCGGACAAGAACAAGTCTGTCCCCGAGGATGTCGAGCTGCTGAAGACGTCGGCGCGCAGCTTCACGGTTCCGAATCTCAAGAGCAAGGAAGTGCAATTTGATCCGAAGACGGCTGGGCCGCTTTCGCTCGGCGTCTCGGCAGAGCGCAAAAGCCCGCCGGGTGACAACACGAAGGGCGGACACCTCGTGGTGATCGGAGATTCGGATTTCGCGTCCAACCAGTGGGCGGGACTGCAACGCAACAGCGATCTTTTTATGAACACGGTCAACTGGCTCGCGCAAGATGTGGATTTGATCTCGATTCGACCGAAGAATCCGACGAGCCGGCACGTGACGTTCACCGAGATGCAACAGCGCGAGCTGACGTGGTTCAGCCTGCTGCTTCTGCCCGGAATCGTGATACTTTCGGGCGTCTACATTTGGTGGAAGCGGCGGTAATCCACCATGAAGAAGACGACGGTAATCATTCTTCTGCTCGCGACGGCGCTCGCTGCGTTTGTTTATTTCTACGACTCCAAGCACACCAAGCCGAGTTCGACCTCGGGCGATACCGACGCTGATAATTCAAGTTCCAGCGAAGACACTACAAAGCCGGCGTTCACGTTTACGCCTGCTGATGTGGTGGCAATGACGATTGAACGCGCGGGAACATCCGTGATGCTTGAGAAACGCGGCGACGCGTATTACATGACGCAGCCCTATGCGACGCGGGCCGATCAATCGGGAGTCGGCGCGATCGCCGGCGAACTCGCAAGCATCCGAGTGAGCCGCACGATCACGGCTACCCCCGAGCAACTTGCGAATTTTGGATTGACGAAGCCGGACGTTGAGATCGACTTCAGTTTGAAGAATGGCGCGAAGCACAAACTGAGACTCGGCAGCAAGGATTTCTCCGGGTCAAGCGTCTATGCGCTGGTGGACGATTCGAAAGATGTTTCGATTTTGTCCGACACGATTTTGACGAGCAGTAACAAGCCGGCGGATGATTTTCGGGATCAGTCTGTCCTGAGTTTTCAAACGAGCGACGCTACTGCTTTCGATTTGAAGAATGAATCCGGGGAAATTGTGGCGTCGAAGCATGATTCCACCTGGAAGATCGAGAAACCGCGCGAAGTAACTGCGGACAGCACGGCAGTCTCGCAGTTTCTAGACACCCTGGCAACGGCGCAGGTGGCGTCATTTGTGGATGACACTTCGCCGAGCGATGCGAAGTATGGATTGTCGAAGCCGGAGATTACGTTTCACGTGGAGCTCGGCGCCGGGAAATCGCTGGAGCTTGAGGTAGGGAAAAAGGATGGCGACAGTTACTACGCGCGGCAAACTTCTCAGCCGTTCATTTTCCGGATCAAAGAGACAGTTTTCAAAACGCTCGGGCAGAGGCTATTCGATTTGCGCGACAAGCAATTGGTTCACGTGAGCGAGGACGATGTGGTGCGCCTGGATATACAAGATGCGGGCGCCACGGAAGCGTGCGTGAAGGATTCGAGCGGAGAATGGAGCGCGAGCCAGCCGGCGGGAGAGAAGTCGAAAGCAACGAACTGCGCGAGCCTGTGGGGTTCGCTGCACGATGCGCGGGCCACGAATATTATCGATACGCCAAGCGGGGCGATTGCCGCTCAACTCGCGAAACCGGCGATTGAAGCGACGCTCACGGACAAGGCGGGAAAGAAAATTGAAGTCCTCATCTCCGCGGCGTCAGGGAAGTCAGTTTTTGCGCGCAGTGGGGATAGCACGACGGTATTTGAGCTCGACAAGCAGATTCTGCTAGATCTGAATCCCGCGAGCAGATCGGTGCACGACTAAAGCTCAGGTACTCTTTAGTGGCAGCGGGCTTGCAGTTCGAGCGACTGCGAGAGAGGCCAGGTCGCCAGCAAGGCGACGGAGCCATCCACGGGAGACACGTAGACGTAGAAGACGCAAGTGTCGCCTTCGAGTTCGAAGAAGTGCGGGCGCTTGACGTCGGGATGCACACCCGCGCCGCTCGCCAGCAGCCCGCGCAAAGTTTCGAGCGTCTCGGGCGAGTGATTTCGCAAATCCTTAATTTCGAAGCGATTCTCGACTGTCATTTCCGCCATTTGGTTCGAATTGCATTCGCAGCCCATTGTTCTGTCCTCACCAGCTAATACGGATGCCCCTGCAGAAAAGTTCCAGTGCGCTGCAATTTTTTTACTTGTCACTTTTGATTAGACGCGCGGAAGCGAACTTCGACTCAACGAAAAGAGTGAAAATGTGCCGGACTTGCCATCGCGAAAGGTATACTTCCAGTATTCCAGGGTTAACCCATAAGTAGTCACTTGCGCCGCCTCATTGTAGTTGCAATAGTTATTGCAAGTAGAAGTTAAATCCAGCGTGTCCCGCGCTAACGAGAGCCGTGAAAATTGAAAAAGAAAAAGAAGTCGCCCACGAAGAGAACAGCCAAAAGACAATCCCGGATGCATCGCGACCGTCGCCGGAAACATCGCCACTGGCAAGTGACGGTGTACTATCACGACGGTGAAAGATTCGCGCGCGTATATATCGATCGCGAACGCGCGGAACGGTTTGCCGTCCGCCAGAAGAAGTCTCCGGTGGTAAAGGCCGCCCGCATCTTAGAAGTGGACTGAAAGAGACCGGTCAAGCGAAACGTCTTTGCGAGCAGCCGCCCGGAGCAGTGGCGGTCAGGCGAGGTGGTGTCGAAAAAACGCGAGTCGTAGCACTTGTCGCGATTCGGCGCTGCGTGCTATAAATAAAACGCAGTCGAGAGACTTCTTCGTTCGCGGGATTCGTATAGTGGTAGTACGCCACCTTGCCAAGGTGGAGGCGAGGGTTCGATTCCCTTATCCCGCTCCATTCGCCAGCACGAAATACTCGAAGAGAAAAGACACGCTTTAGTTCGTTGCTTTTATCGATCGTATGCGGCAGCGCATTGCGACGTTGCACCCACCGTGCTAGAGTTCTGCGTCTCGAGCCCTCATGCTGGCGTACCTCTGCGGACCAATCGAATTTGCGGACGGCGGCGGGAAGCTTTGGCGCCGCAAGCTAGCTCCATTCCTCAGAGAGCAGTTGGGACACCGGCTTTACGATCCCGCGGAAGATGAAAAGAAAAATCTCACCGACGAGGAATCCAAGCAATTTCGCGACTGGAAGCTGAGCGATCCCGAGCGGTTCCGGCGGACCGTTCGGAAGATCATTCATTTCGATCTGGACTTGATTGAGAACAAAGCTGACTACTTGATTTGCTATTGGGACGATCCAATGGCCGCAAGCGGCGGGACGTCGGCGGAATTGACGGCGGCGTTCAGAAAAGGCATTCCGGTTTATCTCGTTACACCACTGCCAATCGAAAAGGTGAGCGGATGGATGATTGGGTGCTCCGATCAGATATTCACGACGATCGAGGCTTTGAAAGAATTCCTGACGGGGCGTTATGGGCGCGAGAGGCAAAGCCCGCTCTGGCAAGATTGATCTAGCTGGCGAACGCGCAAAGCCGCGCCTGAAACTAGAAATTCCGTAATCGCCGATGAAGAAAATCATTGTTGCTGTCGGAAGCACACGCCGTCCGAAGTTGAATGCGGTTACAGATGCGCTTGCCGCTTTCGGGAAGCTGCTTGATTCGGAAGCGACATTTGAAGCCACGGGCTTAGAAGTGCCGAGCGGCGTGGGGCACACACCGCTCTCTCTCGCCGATCTGATGGCGGGCGCACGGAATCGCGCTGAGGCGCTGCGTGCGATCGCTCTGGAAACGAAAGCGTCCTGGGATTTTTTCGTCGGCCTTGAAGGCGGATTCGACATCGTTCGGGACGGTGGGGAGCGGCTCGTATTTCTCGAGAGCTGGGCGTACGTCCTCGATCGAGCTGGCCATGGCTACTTCGGTCGATCCGGCGCGGTATTGGTTCCCGAGCCGCTTGCAGCGGCCGTCGTGGATAATGGAATCGAGCTCGGCGTCGCCGTGGATCAATTCGCCGGCGGACGGGGAATTCGCGATGCGCAGGGAGCTTGGGGCGTGCTGACTCGGGATATTGTTACGCGGCAGGAAGCCTTCCGAGTCGCGCTGATTGGCGCATTCGCGCCGTTTTACAATTCGGCCGCGTATCGCGCGAGCCAGGCGAGGGCCTCGGGATGATTCGGAGCGGCTGGTTGGGCCTGCAATTCAATGCCGCGCTGTGTTAGTTTAGGGCCACGGATCTGATATTTGGGTGTGTGAGGCACGGAGGCCAGTCGCGTGGATATTGTCAAGGGCAATATGGGATGGATCGAGGTGGTTGTCGGTCCGATGTTCTCGGGCAAGAGCGAAGAATTGATTCGCCGCTTGCGGCGTGCGGAAATTGCGCGGCAGCGCGTGCAGATCTTCAAGCCTGTGATCGACCAGCGGTACTCGGTGAATGGAATCGTGTCGCATTCGGGATTGGAACTGGGATCGGATCTTGTGCGGACGGCTGAAGAAATCCTAGAAAAGGTTGAGCCCCGCACGGAAGTGATCGGAATTGACGAAGGTCAATTTCTTGGCGACGGCCTGCTTTTGACATGCAACAAGCTCGCCGATGCTGGAAAGCGCGTCATCGTGACGGGACTGGACACGGATTTCATGGGCCGCCCGTTTGAGCCGATGCCGCGCCTGCTGGCGATGGCTGAAGAAATCACGAAGCTTCTCGCGATCTGCGTTCGCTGCGGAAATCCCGCGGTTCACACGCAGAGGCTCGTGGCATCGGAGGAGTTGATCGTCGTGGGCGCCGGGGGAATGTATGAAGCGCGGTGCCGGCGTTGCTTCGAACCGAACCTCGCTACCCAGAAAATAGAAGGAGAGAAGGGGACTACGGCGAATGTTCGGGCGGCGGCAAGGTAGATTTTCAGGACTGCCGAGCGAATTCTCCGGTTTTTGTGCAACCTTGACGCGTGCCCTGGCGGCTGAGCGTGGGGCTTTCGCTGAGGCTAAGAGTGGCTTAAAATAGGCGTTGAGCCATCCATGACCCGCTGGGCATATCTCGTTGTATTAGCCGTCGTCTTTAACGGACCTGATGTCCCGAAGACGTATGGTTTTCGCTCGCCGACGCCTGGGCTCGCCGGGGCGTCCATTCCTAACAACACAATTGACGGGCACACGGGCGACACCCATTCCGGCGACTGGCACCCAAATGGCTCCGAACCGGAGACTCCGCCGAGCGTGCTTGTTTCGGTTTCGCAGGCGGCGCCCGGATCAAAACCAATTCCGCTAAAGTCGTCGTCCCGCCTGGAGATCGTTCGCTATATTTCGGGTGAGTTCGTTCATGCCGATAAGGCGCTGCCCGGCGCGAGAAAGGGTTTTCGAATCGCGGTGGGCAAGCCGCTTGACGAGAAGTCGCTCAAATACGCTTTGGCGAATACGGGCATCGCCGTGAATCCAGGCGACACGGTTCAGATTACGCGGATCGAATTTCGCGAAAAAGAAATCGCGATTGACTTGAACGGCGGCTCGGCGCGCCACTTCCATCTGCGCGACCATCTGCAGGTGGGAATCGGGGGCGCTCCCACACCGGTCACGACCACGAGTTCAGAGACGGGCGCTGAGCAACGCCTGGGCGCAACCCTGATTCTCGACTATGGCAGGCCGCTTCCCGATATGAGTCCCGATGATGTGAAGCGCGATCTCTCCCCCGTGCTCGAATTCGAGCAGGAGAAATCGGCTGCTGTGAACTGGGTGGATACGCTTCCGCTCGAGTTTAAGCAGGCGATTCAGGATGGGCATGCCGCTGTCGGAATGAATCACGATATGGTGATTGCGGCATTGGGGCGTCCGGATCACAAGGTGCGAGAGAAGAACGATCAAGGCGATGACACCGAAGATTGGATTTACGGAACGCCGCCCTCGAAGACGATCTTCGTCACGTTCATCGGAGACAAAGTTACCCGCGTGCGAGAGTTCAACTGAGCGGCTGCCTCGCGGCGCGATTTTGCGATTTTCGAGAGTTTCTTCATTGCGTTGACTTTTTCCCAGTCGCAACCTAGCATCTTTTGTTCAGAGTGACTCGCGCGAAGCTTGTGGTTCCGGCTGCGAAACAGCAAAAAATTCGGAGGAAGAATGCCAATCAAAGTGGGTATCAACGGATTTGGCCGAATCGGCCGCAATATCTTTCGAGCATCGCTGGGCGACCCGGCGATTGAGATCGTCGCCGTGAACGACATCACGGACCCGAAGACACTCGCATATTTGCTCAAGTACGATTCAATTCTCGGCAATCTGACCCACAAAGTGACGCACACGGACGATTCGATCGCCGTGGACGGCAAGTCGTTTCGCGTGTTCAAAGAGAAAGATCCCGCGCAGATTGATTGGCCTTCGGTTGGCGCGGAGATCGTCATTGAATCCACCGGCATATTCACTTCCGGGCCGGACGCCAGAAAGCACATGCACGGGCCGGTGAAGAAAGTGATCATTTCGGCGCCCGCTACCGAGCCCGACCATACGATGGTGCTGGGAGTGAACGACAAAACGTACGATCCGGCGAAGCATCATGTGATTTCGAATGCATCTTGCACGACGAACTGCCTTGCACCCGTTGCCAAGGTGATTCAAGACACTTTTGGAATCACGGTCGGGACTATGACCACGATCCACTCGTATACGAACGATCAGAAGCTCCTCGATCTGCCGCACAAGGATTTGCGCCGCGCGCGCGCTGCGGCGCTTTCGATGATTCCGACATCGACTGGCGCGGCAAAAGCGCTGCATCTCGTGATTCCGGAACTAAAGGGGAAGCTCGATGGATATGCGATGCGCGTTCCCACGCCTAATGTGAGCGTCGTGGACCTGACGGTGTTCACGGAGCGGCCTGCGACGGTGGAATCTGTGAATTCGGCTTTGCGCCGCGCGGCTGAAGGGCCCATGAAGGGCATTCTCGCCTACACAGAAGAGGAATTGGTGTCTGCGGATTTCAAGGGCAATCCGAATTCTTCGATCGTCGACTCCGGATATACGCGCGTCGTGGGCACGAATTGCGTGAAGATACTGGCGTGGTACGACAACGAGTGGGGATATTCCTGCCGCTGCCGCGATCTAATTAAATTCCTGGCCGCGCGTCTGTAACGGATCGCTGCGAGTTTGATGGCCTGGATGATGATTGATCCGGACGCGGCAGGGAATTCGTGGCTGCGCATCTCAGCGGTGTTTCGATGAACAAGCTTTCAATTCGCGATCTCGAAATGAGCGGGCGGCGCGTGTTTATCCGCGTAGATTTCAATGTGCCGCTCGATAACGGCAAGGTCGTCGAAGATACGCGCGTGCGCGAGACGATTCCCACGCTGCGTCTTGCGATTGAGCGCGGCGCGCGGCTGATCCTCGCATCGCATCTCGGTCGGCCAAAAGGGACGCCCAATCCGAAATATACGCTGAAGCCGGTGGCTGCAAGGCTGAGCGATCTCATCGGGCAGCCGGTGGATTTCGCGAACGATTGCGTCGGCGCCGAGGCGGAATCAAAAAGCCGCGCTTTGCGGGACGGCGGAATCTTGCTTCTCGAGAATGTTCGCTATCATCCGGAAGAGGAAGCCAACGACGAGAATTTTTCGCGGCAACTTGCGTCGTTGTGCGACGGGCTTTTTGTGTGCGATGCGTTTGGCTCCGCGCATCGAGCGCACGCGTCGGTAGTCGGAATCACGAAATTCGTCAAGCAGGCTGCGGCGGGCCTGCTGATGGAAAAAGAGCTCGCGTATCTGGGCAAGGCAGTGACGAATCCCGAAAGGCCGTTCGTGGCAATTCTCGGGGGAGCGAAAGTATCGGACAAAATTGAAGTGGTGCAAAATTTGATGCGGCTCGCCGACGAAATGTTGATCGGCGGCGCGATGGCGTATACGTTTCTCAAGTCGCAGGGCCTGCCCGTGGGGAAATCGCTCGTTGAGAACGACAAGCTCGAACTGGCTGGTGATTTGCTTTCGCAGACCAGTGCGAGGAATTTCCAGTTTCGGTTGCCAGTGGATCACGTGATCGCACAATCTCCTGCATCGACCGACACTCGAACGGTGGACATAGCTGAGACGCCCGCCGATTGGATGGGGCTCGACATCGGGCCGAAGACGATCGAGCAATTCCGACAAGAAATTTCGAAGGCGCGGACGATTGTGTGGAATGGCCCGATGGGTATGTTCGAACGGCCAGCGTTTGCTGCGGGCACGCTTGGGGTTGCGCGAGCCGTGGCTGAGGCTACGGCGAAGGGCGCGACGACGATTGTCGGCGGGGGCGATTCCGTCGCTGCCGTCGAGGAAGCGGGCGTTGCGGACAAAATTTCGCATATTTCGACCGGCGGAGGCGCGTCGCTCGAATTTCTCGCGGGTCGGGCGCTGCCTGGCGTTGAAGCGCTGACGAACAAGAGCTGAACGGAAGCGGGATTCTTCGCCGCGTTCAGAATGACGGCGTCACGAAATCAAAGAGCGGCGGGCAGAACAATTTAAGGAGGCGCGTTTGCGACGACCGGTGATCGCCGGAAATTGGAAGATGTACAAGACGCAGGCGGAGACGCGCGCGTTTTTTGAGCGCTTTTTGCCGCTCGTCGCGGCGTCAAATCACTGCGATATCGTGATCGCGCCGCCGTTTACGGCGATCGCTGCCGCGGTTGATGCGGCACGCGGCTCGGCGGTAACCATCGCGGCGCAGGACGCTTTCTGGGAGAAGGAAGGCGCATTTACGGGCCAGGTTTCGATGGGCATGCTTGTCGAGGCGGGCTGCCACGGCGTCATCATCGGCCATTCCGAGCGCCGGCAACACTTCGGCGAGACTAGCGAAACTGTGAACAAGAAGGTAAAGGCGGCGCTCGCGGCTGGCTTACGGCCGATTGTATGCGTGGGCGAAACTCTTGCGGAGCGTGAAGCAAATCTCACGCATGCGGTTCTCGAGAAGCAATTTGAGGGCGCGCTCGTTTCGTTGACCGGCGATGAGTTCTCGCGTATTCTGCTTGCGTACGAGCCGGTTTGGGCAATCGGAACGGGCCGAACTGCGACACCGGAGATGGCCGCCGATAGCCACCGTTATCTGCGGGAATTGGCAAAGAAACGATTCACGCCCGAGCGAGCCTCCGCACTTCGCATCCTCTACGGCGGCAGCGTCAAGCCCGACAATATCCGTGGATTGATGGCGCAAGTGGAGATTGACGGCGGACTTGTGGGCGGAGCGAGTCTGGACGCGCAGTCGTTCGCGTCGATAGTTAATTTCTAGGGCGTCAATTTTTGGCGTGCTGATGTTTTGATCGCGCGAAATTCTAGCGCGTGAATTTTTGAAGGCGCGAGCTGCCGGATTAGTCCGGTGGCGCCGAGCGGGAGCGGGGAATGCCGACAGAAGCAAAATGGGCGATATCACTCTTGGTCGCGGCTGGCGTGATCTTTCTTGGTTGGAAGTACGTTCCGGTTCTCGTGGCGTTGCATATTATCGTTTGTTTCGTCCTCATCCTCGTGATCATGCTGCAGAGCGGCAATGCAGCGGATCTGGCGGGCGCGTTTGGCGGCGCTGGGAGCCAGACGGCATTTGGCCCGCGCGGAGCCGCGACGTTTCTTTCGAAGGCCACCACATGGTGCGCAATCGTGTTCATGGTGACGTCGCTCACGCTATCGGTGAAGCGCACGCCTGAAGATGTATCGATTGGCGGCAGTTCCGTGCTGGAGCAGACAACCAAGACGGCACCCCCTCCGGCACCTGTAAAACCCGCGATACCGCCGCCCAGTTCAGCACCCGGCCAGACGCCGATGAAAGTTCCGGCTCCGGGTGGTACGCCGCAGCCCGCTCCTCAGAAATAGCGGCTTCTGGTACAATTTCAAACGATTCCTCTCATTGCGGAAGTGGCGGAACTGGCAGACGCACCATCTTGAGGGGGTGGCGCCGTGAGGCGTGAGGGTTCGAATCCCTCCTTCCGCACCATTCATTTCTCCAGGGGCTCTCGAAAGCGCGAGCAGGGGTTTACGAATGCGCGAATTTCCCGTCGTCGATATTTCAGAATTCACCACGTCAAATTCTGACACGAGTTCATCCGAGGCGAAGCGCGCCGTGGCGCGACGCGTGGACGAAGTCTGCCGCGAAACTGGTTTTCTGGCGGTTTCGGGGCATGGCGTGCCTGAGGAGACGATCGCGAAAGCTTGGGCGGCCGCGCGGGCGTTTTTCGATCTTCCGACGGAGAAGAAACTCAGGGTCAAGATGCTGTACGACGGATATCCGTATGGTTACTCGCCATTGCAGGCCGAGGCGCTGGCGAAATCTCGAGGAAATGAAACGCCTCCCGATTTGAAAGAGAGCTTCAATATAGGGCCGCTCGATCAGAAGGCTCGAGTGGAAAACGATCCGGACGCGGATTTTCGATATGCGGTGAATATTTGGCCTGCGGAGCCGGCGGGATTTCAGGATGCGGCCATGGCGTATTACCGAGCGCTTAGCGGACTTGCTGCCAGAATTATGCGCGTATTCGCGCTGGCACTCGAGTTGCCGGAAAATTATTTTGAAAATGCGATTGATGATCCGATCAGCGCGATGCGAATGTTGAATTATCCTCACACCAGCGTGACGCCTGAACCCGGACAATTGCGCGCGGGCGTCCACTCCGATTACGGCAGCCTGACGATTCTTCTGGCAGATGCCGCGCCGGGAGGGCTTCAAATTCGCTCGCCCGAGGGCGAATGGATGGCGGTGCCGAATCTGCCGGGCGCGTTCATCGTGAACATCGGCGATCTGATGGCGCGCTGGACGAACGATCGCTGGATTTCCACTTTGCATCGTGTGGTAAATCCTTCACCCGATCAAGGCGGCTCGACGCGGCGACAATCGTTCGCGTTTTTTCATCAGCCGAACTGGGATGCGGCGATCTCGTGCATTCCGACGTGCCTCGCAGCGGGCGAGAGGCCGAAGTATCCGACTGTGCGTTCTGGCGAATATTTGATGAACAAGTTCCGGCGGACGACGGTGAAGGTCGGCGCGGCGACTGCTGGGGCTCCGACGAATTCCAAGAGCTAAAGTTTTATACAAAGATTAGAGCTTGCCGCATTGAGCAGAGTGGGCAACGGCGATTTGAGCCGCTACGCTCGCGTTGCTGACAAGCAAGTCCATGTTGGCCTTCAGCGTTGCTCCACCGCTCGCCTTCGACAAATAGCCGAGAAGGTACGGTGTAACGGACTTTCCTTGGATTCCCTCAGAATTCGCCGCGACTAATGCCGATTTGATCAGAGATTCGGTTTGCACGCGATCGAGCGCGCTCGATTCGGGCGGCGGATTGCAAAACACGATACCCGAAGAGAGTCCTAGCTCCCATTGTACGGACATGAGCCGAGCTGCTTCATCTGGCGATTCGACGCGCAAATCAAGAATAAGGCCGCTTTCGCGAACGTAAAATGCAGGGAAGCTGCCCGTGCGAAAGCCAACGACCGGTACGCCGAGCGTTTCCAGCAATTCGAGAGTGCGAGGCAAATCGAGAATGATCTTGGCGCCCGCGCAAACGACGGCCACGGGTGTGCGGGCGAGTTCCACGAGATCGGCTGAGATGTCGAGAGTTTCTTGCACGCCGCGATGCACTCCGCCGATTCCGCCTGTCGCGAAAACCGGAATCCCGGCTTGAGAAGCGATCAAAATGGTGGCTGCGACAGTGGTTGCTCCAAGTTTTCGCGATTGGAGCACGGCGGAGAGATCGCGGCGGCTGACTTTGTGAACGCCGTCGGTGTTGGCAAGCAGTTCGATTTCTTCACCCGTGAGCCCGACGACTTGCCGGCCATTTAGGAGTCCGACCGTCGCCGGAACGGCGCCTTCGCTCCGAACGGCGGCTTCCATGCGGCGAGCTGTTTCGAGATTGTGCGGGCGGGGAAGGCCGTGGGAGATAACGGTTGATTCGAGCGCAACGACCGGGCCGCCGCGAGCGAGGGCCGCAGCCACTTCGGTGCGAATGTCGAGATATGAGTTCACGAATCTAATGTGCCAGACCTTTTCAGATTTGATTCAATTCGTTCGAGAACAGACATCCGGCTCAGATTCGGCGCGATCGAATCTTCTGTTTCGAGAGTAAGGCTGGCTGCCGCGAGTCCCCAGAGGGCCGGCTCGTAGCGTTCGCCGGAAATCATCGCGTACGCGTAACCGGCCACAAGCGCATCGCCGGCTCCCGTCACATCGCTCACTTTTCGTGCGGGGATTGCCGGAATAAATCTCAGTAATTTTCCGTCGTCCACGTAAATTCCATTCTCGCCGAGCGTGACGACCACTGTGCCAACGCCTCGACGACGAATTTCGGCGGCAGCCTCGACCACGTCATCGCGGGTCGCGACTGCGCGTCCGCTCAACACGGCGGCTTCTTTTGCGTTTGGAAAGAGAACATCTATTTCATCGAGCACGGAGCGCAATCGGACCGATTTAGCCACGGAGATTGGGTCAACGAGCACCGTGGTATCGGCCTTGGTTGCGCGCAAGAGTCGCTCGATGGATGCTGCGGGCAGATTTGCATCGAGTATCCAGAAATTGGATTGAGCGATCGCGGGTGCGATGCTCTCAGCCCACGCTTTGTCGAGCTCATCGAAGATCGCCATGTCCGCCAGGCCGATGAATAGCTGGCTCTTTTCGTCGAGGACGGCGGTGTATGTTGCTGTGGGGCGACTGGATGATCGGACAACTCGAGCGAGATCTAAATTTGCGGAGGCTAAGTCCTGCACCACATCATCTCCGGCAGCATCGCGGCCGACGGCGGAGAATAACGCAGCTTTGCATCCGAGCTTCGCCAAATTGCGAGCGATATTGCAGACGACGCCGCCCGGGCAAGAGCTGACTGTGACGGGATTTGAAGTGCCCGGA
>CAWDOI010000011.1:0-138568 GCA_963803835.1 uncultured Acidobacteriota bacterium
TCAGTGCGGGATCGACCAGGTAGACGCCGTACACTGCGAAGTCCACATCACCGGAGTCGACCGCCGCCATGCTGCCATAGCCGCTAGCCGATACGAGATACGACGCCAACAGTGTGTCAGGTCCCGGGCCCACAGGAATGATACCGCCGTCGTTGTAGTCTGTGACTCCCGAGATTGACGTTGGCAGAGTTCCGCCACCGTCCGCGGTGAATTGGCCGGCAAGTGCAACCGCGCCGTTAACGCCTTCGCCAAACGGTTGTGGTTCATCCATGACGTAGCCAGCGGTCAGGCTTGCTGCGGAGAAAGTTCCCGCCCCTTGTCCGTAAGCCTGGCCTGACGTCACCGCGCCCACGTCAACTTCGACGAAGTAGACGGCCTCGGTGCCCACGATGTACGACGTAAACGTGAGGCCCCCGATTGTGAATGATCCACGGCCCATGGCATCGACAGTAGCTGAGATGCTTCCGCCAATGGTACCCCCAACAAGTGTGGAACCGGCTAGGTCTTGATCGCCCGTGCCTGTGCCAGTGAGCGTTCCGCCGGTACCGGTAGCGGTAGCGACACCACCGAGCGAATACGGTTCACGGCCTAGAAAGCCGCCAAGCGTGAGAGCGTAATTGCCCGTCATGCCGCTCGTGACGGCCGCCGCGGTCTGGAAATCCATCGTCCCGCTCGACGTATCCGCAGAATCAAATTCGTTGATCAGGATGTGGTTGCTGTTGACGACGACAAACGACATCGTTTGCACGCCGGCGACGCCAACGTTTGGATCCGCAGCACCGCCCACCGTAGCGTTCAGTATCATCGTTCCCTGTCCATCGCTGCCAACAGTGTAGGTTCCCGTTAATGCATCGCCGAGAACCGGTGCCGTGAAAACAGTATTGTTGAGGTCTTCCTCGCCTGCAGTTACGTTTCCGTTGCCATCGAGCGCGACGGCACCGGTGGCCGCATAGAAGTCGCCTGCCGCATCCCAGCCGCTAACGTTGAAAACGTAGTTGCCGGTGAGGTTGGAGGCCGTGGCCACTGCATTCACTGTGACGCTTGCGGTTGCTGTGACCGTTGGTTTCGCGGTCGCATCAGCCGTGATTGTTACTGATCCAGCAGTATCGGACGCGGTAAATGTCGTCGACGCGCCGCTGGCCGTGTGCGTCGGATTGAAGGTGCCGCAAGGCGAAGGTGAACATGTCCAGTCCACGCCTTCGTTATGGCTGTCGTGCGTTACGGTCGCCGCAACCGGTGCGCTATTGTTGACTTCCAAGGTTGCCGGTGGCGCCGTGCCAATTGCGATTGACGGCGGCGTGCTCTTACTGCAAGCCGATAGAAATGCTGCTACTGTGCATGCGACAACAATTAGGAGGGCTTTGCGATTCATCGGCGACCTCCTGTGAGAGCGGTGAGTTGCTTAGTTGGTTGTGTGGCGCTTAGCAATATCGGAAACCCATGTATGTTGCGGATCGTATAGGTTTTTGCGCCGGTGTTTACTGTGCGAACCAGGAAGACCTGGCTGCCCTTGACCGTCGTCATCACGCCCACGAGCGTAACGTGAGCGCCCGTTGCGACAGAAATCCGGTGTGTACCCCGGAGCGCGTACGGTCCGAGATGACCGTCAATCGTGCCCCTGGATGTCGCAACGAACATGTGTCCGCCGGCCAACCGTCCCGGAACGGATCCTTTGACGCTTGTTACGTTACCTTCCAGCGTAATTTCCTTGCTGGCGTTGTATTCCGGCGTGGCGACTCTTCGCGGAGCAACAACCGTTGCCGCTTGCGCCGATACGCTTGCCAACAGGAACGCTAGAAGGCCTAAACAGCCAAAGCCTCCCAACACTTTCTTCATCTTTCCCTCCATGAGATGTGAATCTTCGTGCAGTGACCGATACAGCAAGAGGTGGAAACCAGAATTCTTCCATAGTGCGGTTCGCATTTCTTGGTACAGGACTCCCCAATGGCCGCTCAGCAAAAGCGGCCAATCGCACGCGAGTCTAACACTACTAGTACGGAAAAACCGAGCCATTCGGGTCGTGTGGTCAAACAGTAACCGTCACTCGTAACTGATTGATTCTGCGTTGGATGCCCGAGGCCGCCCAGAATGCGTTTCGAACGCTTCGCTGCTCGGTTTCGGATATACGCGGGGGCAAGCTCTCGGTACGCGACAAGTTTGTATCATATTGACACAGACTTTTCTGGCGTCTCTGTTGAAAAAAATCCTGCAGGGTATACAATCCCGCCCCGTTGATCGAATCAATTCAGGCCAGTGCTAAGCCCGCGACGCCGCGCAGAAAACTCATCTCATCTGTTGCTACGTCATTTTTTGTCGCTGCTCTTTTCATTGCGCTTCCGGCGCTCTCGCAAGACGCGCCGGACAGCAATAATTTCCTGCGCCGCGCGTTTCTGAAGCACGAATTCTCCGCGAAGTTTTTCGGACCCGCGCGTTGGCTAAACGGTGGCGAGGCCTACACAACCGTCGAAGCGTCGCCGATCGCGAAGAGCGCGCGAGATCTCGTTCGCTACGACACGGCAACGGGGCGCCGCGAAGTGCTCGTGTCCGCGTCCGATCTCATTCCCCCCGGTGCAAAAGAGCCGCTCGCCATTGACGATTATGATTGGTCGCCCGACCTCAAGCGTCTTCTTGTTTTCACGAATTCGAAGCGCGTCTGGCGGCGAAACACGCGCGGCGACTACTGGGTTTTTGACCGCGCGACAAAGAATCTTCGGAAACTCGGCGGAGACGCGGCCGCTTCCACGCTGATGTTTGCGAAATTTTCGCCGGACGGAAACAAAGTCGCTTACGTCCATCTGAACAACCTATATGTGCAGGATTTATCGAGCGGCGCGATCACCCCGCTCACGCGCGATGGCTCGGACACGATCATCAACGGAACATCGGACTGGGTGTATGAGGAGGAATTGGGCATCCACGACGCATTCCGCTGGAGTCCCGACGGAAAGAAAATCGCGTATTGGCAATTCAATACGAGCACGGTGCGGAATTATGCGCTGGTCTACAACGTGGGCGCGCCATACGACGTCGTTACGCACATTCCTTATCCGCAATCTGGTGTCTACCCACTTGTGAAAGAGATTCCGTATCCTCAGCCGGGAACGCCGAATTCATTCGTGCGCATCGGAGTGATCTGCGCAACGGGCGGCAAAACGCGATGGATGCAGGTGACCGGCGATCCGGATACCAGCTACATCGCGCGCATGGAATGGGCAGGGAATTCGGATTCGCTCGTCATCCAACATTTGAATCGCAGACAGGACACCGACGACGTCGTGCTCGCTGACGCCAATTCCGGCGCAGCGTCGGTTGTTTTCAGCGAACACGATTCCGCGTGGGTCGATGTTGTGGATGAAATCGAGTGGCTGCACGACGGGAAAGATTTTCTGTGGACGAGCGAGCGTGATGGCTGGCTCCATGTCTACACGGTTTCGCGCGACGGCAAGCAGATTCATCTCGTAACTCCCGGGGCATTTGACGTGTCCGGCATCGTGCGGGTTGATTCGAACAAAGATACGAAAGAAGAGTGGCTGTACTACATCGCGTCGCCCGATAACGCCACCCGACGCTATCTTTATCGCGGCCGCCTCGATGGCACCGGGACCGCCGAGCGCCTGACACCGGCGGATCAACCCGGCTGGCACGCCTACAACGTCTCGCCCGATTTACATTGGGCGTTGCACATCTATTCGACGATTGACACGCCGCCGGTCGTCGAACTCGTTCGCTTTCCCGATCTGCATCTCGAGCGAACGCTCGAAGATAACGCGGCGCTTCGATCCAACTTGAAAACAACGTTTCCGCAGCCCACCGAATTCTTGAAGGTCGATGCCGGCGGCGGAGTTGTCCTCGACGGCTGGATGATCAAGCCGGACAATTTCGACGCGACGAAAAAATATCCGGTGCTGGTCTTTATATATGGCGAGCCGGCCGCGCAAACAGTGGCCGATCACTGGGGTGGCGAGCAGGGACTGTTTCATCGCTACATCGCGAAGGAAGGCTACGTCGTCGTCAGCGTGGATAATCGCGGGACTCCGGCGCCGCGCGGCCGCGAGTGGCGGAAAATTATCTATGGTTCGGTCGGCGTGCTTTCGTCGAAAGAGCAGGCTGCCGCGTTGCAGGAACTCGAGCGCAAATATGCGTTCCTCGATTCATCGCGCGTCGCGGTGTGGGGCTGGAGCGGCGGCGGCTCGAACACGCTGAATCTCATGTTCCGCTCGCCCGATTTGTACAAAGTGGGTATGAGCGTCGCTCCGGTAGCCGATCAGCGGCTCTACGACACGATTTACCAGGAACGTTACATGGGTTTGCCGAAGGACAATGCGAGCGGCTACCAATCAGGATCGGCAATCAATTTCGCCGAAGGGCTGCGCGGCAATTTGCTAATCGTTCACAGTCCGGGCGACGACAACGTGCATTACCAGGGGACTGAGTTGCTGATCAATCGCCTCGTCGAACTCGGCAAGCCGTTCGATTTTATGGAGTATCCGGATCGAACGCATTCGCTCTCCGAGGGCGAAGGCACGCATTATCATTTGTATTCACTGCTCACGAGGTATCTCGAGGAACACCTTCCACCTGCGGCTCCGGCGCGTTAATTCTTAGCCAGCATCGGAGTGCCGCGACCGCGACGAACGCTTATTGGCAAACGTTCATCGCGGCCCCGTAGCAACGAAGCTTACGCCGCGGCGATGCAGGCGCGCACACGAACTCTCTCGCTTGGCTGATTAATGTTGATCGGAATGGCTGTGGCGCCACGTCCAGTATTGCTTCTGTTCGTCGGCGTTTCGGGCTTTGAAGTCCTTGTGGTCTCGATGGGTCTCGCCTTCCCAGCGCTGGTAATACACAACTTCGTTTCTATCCCAGACGTGATAGTCGCTGTAGTAAGGATCGTAGACCCGATACGTGGCGTGCTCTGCGCAACCTGCGACTACTGCGGGTACGATAAGGACGCTTCCCATCAGGAGCGAGCGTAGCCATTTCGAGCCATTGTGCATGATGTGTTCCTCCCTCGAGATTTGATGTCGGATCCGAGAGAAGCGTTACGGCTAGCCGGCAGAGAAATGCAGATTTTTCGGCTGTCCATTTCTGGAGTGTTCGCGCCGGCCGCGCCGTGCCATGCCCGGCGAGAGCGAATATTTTCTGGCTACCCCTTGACAATATAAGTCGGATTCCGATATAATGGATTCCGAGCATGAAGGAAAACCATGAAGGAAAACTTCGATAAATTTCTGCCTCTCTCTCCTGCGGCGCTGCACATACTGCTGGCTCTTGTGAGCGAAGACCGCCACGGATACGGAATCATGCAGGAAGTGGCTCGTCAATCGGACGACCGCTACAAGTTGGGACCTGGCACGTTATACGACAATCTGGAAAAGCTCTTGAATCAAGGCATCGTCGAAGGAGCTAGTCGACGCTCTTTAGCCGATGATCCCAGACGTCGCTATTACCGGCTGACAAGATTCGGCCGCCGCTTGCTGGCGACGGAAATCACGAGGCTCGAAGGCGTGGTTCGCAAAGCGAAGTCGCACTTGCGAATTCATCCTGAAAAGGCGTGACGATGAGGCGAATGTATCGTTGTCTGCTTTGGTTACATCCTGCCGCGTTTCGGCGGCAGTTCGCAGAGGAAATGCTTTGGATCTTCGACGAAGCCGCTGATTCTTGCGGCGTGGTCTCACTCTTTTCCGATGCCACCGTCTCTCTCGCCCGGCAGTGGCTATTTCGCTCGGAACTGTGGGTCTGGGTGGTCGCGGGCGTCGCCGGAATCATCCCGCTGATTCTTGCATTCGGAAGTTTTTTGCCGTGGGACAAGCTCCTGGGTCGTTGACCCTCTCGGCGCACTGGTCATCATGGGGCGCCAGGAAGGGGGAATCCTCGATGAAGCGGTCGCTGAAGATTGCTCTTAAGAGTTTGACCGTTTTGATAGCGCTGGCTCTTGTTGCGGGCATCATTTATGAACAAATCGGGCGCAAGCGCGACGATGCGCGGTTTCCGCAGATCGGCAAGTCCGTCGACATTGGTGGCCGCAGCCTCAATATCCTTTGCTCAGGTGCAGGTGCGCCTCCCGTGATCTTCGAGTCTGGCGGACCCGGACCCGGACTCGAATGGGAGTCGTTTCAAACGGAGGTCTCCAAGTTCACACAGGCTTGCTCGTACGACAGAGCCGGCGAAGGTTGGAGCGATCTGGGACCCTTCCCTCGAACCAGCGTGGCGATCAGCAGAGATCTTCATGAGTTATTGAAACGAGCAGGCGTGCCGGCGCCCTACGTGTTAGCCGGTGCGTCCTTTGGCGGTCTGAACTCGCGGGTTTATGGAGGCCTTTACCCGAATGAAGTAGCTGGGATGATACTCATTGACTCCGCACACGAAGACGAACCGCGACGCGCGCCCAAGTTTTATCTGGGCCGCACGGCTCCGCGAATTCTGTGGCATCCGCTTCAGATCGCATTCGAGGCCGCGGCTTTCGTTGGCTTGCTGCGACTGACGCAGTCGTCTCCGACGCAGGGTAAGGATCCCTCGCAAATGACCCGCGACGAAATTATTCGGGCCCTGAGGCAACGGCCAAAGTCGATTGTAGGAAATGTCTCGGCGGGGATCGTCCTGCCAGAGAGCTTAGCCGAGGGATCGTCGGTGACGAGGATTGGAGACTTTCCCTTGATTGTGCTGACGGCGGGTCAGCCATTTGATTTCGGAGATGCCGAGATGAATAAAGAGGCTGCCGCGTATCAGCAAGTGTGGGTTCACGAAATACAACCGAAGCTCGTCGGGCTCTCTGCACGGGGGCATCAAATCATCGTCCCGAATGCGAACCACGGGTCGATCCCGCAAGAATTGATCGTCAGCTCCATCCACGATGTCGTGATGGAAGTCCGCGACGCGACCGCGATTCATTAGGCGGGTCGCCGCGGAGTGCTGCGGCGGCGGCATCGTCATTCGAATCGAGGTCGGAGGCTCAGCCGCTTAGAATCCTTTTTGGACGAAGCGGATCTTCGCGAAATGAGCTTTCATGGCCGGCTTAACGTGCGGCGCGCGGACCGGTTTAGCCATCGCGATTGCGGGCAGGAAAACGATGCCGGACATCGCCACGAAGAATATCTTTTTGAGATTCATTTTGTTTCTCCTTTGAGGCGTCTTGCCTCGGTATGCAAGACTTTGCAAACTAATCCCCAAAGGCGATGGCCCGCCGGAAATCCCCTAGATGCCCTGGTTTCAGTGCATTGGCGATGGTTGGCGGAATGGGCGAATCGATGGCTCGCAGCTCGACTGCTCACGAAGTTCTCTCGTTAGGCGAAAACACTTCCTACACGCGGACGCGCGAGAAACTCGGTTTGGAGGTGCGGCCGTGCCGAGGCTCGTTTCGCGGATTACTGGTATTATTTCTGGCCGTCTCACTAGCAGAAAATTCTGGCTGGCGCACAGAAATTTAAAAATGATTCGAGCAATTCAAAAGACTCCGATTCGAAAACACGCGATCGCGCGAAGCGCCGCACTGATCTTATTTTGTGCAATCGCAATTCTCCCGGCGGGAGGATTCCGCGAGGAGACCCCGTATCGGTATTTTCGCGTGGCGAATCCGCCGGCGCCGCATCCCTCGCACGTTCGATCCGGGTTTGCGCTCATCGGCGGCAGCACTGATTTGGACGATGCGTTTTCGTGGCTGTGCGACCGATCGGGAGGCGGCGATTTCTTGATTCTGCGCGCGAGCGGCGACGACGCCTACAATCCCTACGTCAACCAATTGTGCAAATTGAGTTCGGTCGCGACGCTTGTGATTCCGAATCGCAAAGCGGCGGAATCGCCGTTCGTCGCTCAGACGATTCGTGCTGCCTCGGTAATTTTTATTGCCGGCGGGGACCAGGCAAACTACATCAATTTCTGGCGCGGCACGCCGGTACAAACCGCGGTGAATGATGCGATCAAGCGCGGCATTCCCTTCGGCGGAACGAGTGCGGGACTCGCGATTCAGGGCGAGTTTGCATACACGGCGCAAAATGATCCGGCGGACGGACCCGATCTCAGTTCACGCGAGACACTGGCTGATCCATTTTTCTTTCGCGTGACGATCGTGCGCGGCTTCCTGCAAATTCCAGGGCTCGCCGCGACGATCACGGACTCACATTTTTCTGCGCGCGATCGTCTGGGCAGGCTGTTGACATTCATGGCGCGAATTCTCGACTCGGGCGGCGTGGCGTCGATTCGAGGGATTGGCGTGGACGAGCGCACGGCCGTCCTGCTGGAAAGCGATGGAAACGCGCGCGTGGTTGGTGCGGGCGCGGCATATTTTCTGAGTGCGTCGGGAAAACCGGCAGTGTGCAAGAAAGGCGTCCCGCTTACGTTCGAGGGCGTTGCCGCGCGCCGGCTTCGCGCAAACGCGAAATTCGATTTGCGAAAGTGGGAGGGCGACGGAGACGCTTACAGTTTGTCCGTACGCAATGGGACGATTATTTCTTCGCAACCGGGCGGATCAGCCTATTGATTCGGCGGCTTGCGGCCATACCGCGAAAAAGACCGGGCTGGTCTTAAACCAGCCCCCACGGCAGACCAATCGAGAGACGAAGATGCCGGGCTGAAGCCCGGCGCTATAAGTGCTTGATGCTAAATCGAGCCACCGTTGGAAAATCTCACCACAAGAATTTGATTCCTAGTTGAATGTGGCGCGAACCGCCGGAGCCCATTACTGGGTTCGATGCAAACACGTCCGGCGTGTTGATGACCTGGCCGACGCTGGGACCGTCGAACAACTCTCCATCCACTCCCGCAAAATTTGGATGATTCAAGATGTTAAAGAATTCGGCGCGAAGCTGCAGCGTAAGGTGCTCGCGGAGCTTTGTATCTTTCATCACCGAGAAATCCCAGTTGACGAAATCGGGCCCGCGAAACGCATTTCGCTGGATGTTGCCGTAAGCGCCTTCTTCGGGAGGAACGATGACGGTTCCCTTTTCCTGGTAGCAGCCATACGTTTCGAGTTGGGTGACGCTGGCGTAAGGGAGGCATGCGGAGTTCGCATCGCCCGGGTAGTAGTAACAGAGCTGCACACTTGGATTGCAGGTGGATGAAACGGGATTCGCGGTCCAGGTGACGTCGCTGTACTTGCCTATGATATTCCAGCGATCGTTAAATTCGCCTGTCAGGCTGATGTCGTCGTCGTAATCGTGCAAATCAAACGGCATGCCGCTCTCGACGATGGCGATGGAGTTGACCTGCCAGCCCTCGAGCAAATGCGCAAAGCTGCGGCGCGATGGCAGCGCGTAAGTGACCGCTAGAGTAAATCGATTCCGCACGTCGAAGTCGCTGTTTCCGCGTTCGGCCGGCAGATCCAAACTGTTCTGCGCGAGGAACGTACGATTGTTGCTCGCTTCATCGAGCGCGTGGCCGTAGGTATAGCCGGCGACCAGATTGAGACCGTGGTAATTCCGAACGGTGTAGGACATTTGCAAGCTGTGGTAGATGGAATCTTCAGCATTGCCCAGCATCGTCGCCTGCCCGAGAAAAGGGAACTTGCTGTAGAAGGGCCGGGCAAATTGTTCGCACGATGCCGTGTCAAAATTTCCAGCGTTCACGCATGCCAACGACAAGTTGGGATTTGGCTGATTGATGTCGAGCAGGCTGTACAGATCGACGCCTCGATTGCCGACGTAAGCGACATCCAGGACCGAATTTCGTCCGATCGCGCGCTGCACGCCGAGATTCCAGAAGATCGAGTAGGGCGTCTTCAGATTCTGGAGTACGCCCGTGATCGAGCAGGGAATCGGATCGCCGCTATCGGGATCTATCGCGGAGCAATTCAGTGGCTGGTTGACGGACGGGAACACTTGCTCGGGAGGGGGAGACCAGCCAAGCGCGGCGCCGGGATAGGTCAAATCAGTTGATGCGATCTTTCCTCCGCCGGGAACCACGCCAGCGGCGCCCGTGGGAATGGTGCCGAGTCCTTCGCCGCCGCCGCTCTGTCCGATGAACGCGGAGATGTGCGGAATTTCGTAAATCATTCCTGCGCCCGCGCGAATTGCCGTCTTCCCTGAGCCTGCGGGATCCCACGCGAATCCGAGGCGCGGCGCAAAATTATGATGGTCGCCATTATACGGAGATGAAATCTGTTGCCCCACCTGGACGAAACCGACGTTTGGATCGAAATTGCCGAGCAAGTTGTTGGATTCCTTGATGACGGTCGCCAGGTCATATCGCAGGCCGCCGTTGATGGTGAGCCGGGGAGTGAGGTGCCATTCGTCTTGAATGTAGGCGCCAAACGCATTTTGCGACACGTGGCGGAGACTGCCGCCGACGAAGACCGAACCTTCCTCCGCACCGCAAGGCGTTGACGAACAGCCAAGCGCTCCGGAGGAATCGGTGCTTCCGGAGTCGATGAAATCGGCGAGAGTCGGAAAATAGACGAAACCCTTGCCGTCACTATCGCGGCGATTGGTCGTGCTGCCGTGCCGGAACTCCGCGCCGAATCGAATCGTGTGCTTTCCCGTGAGATATGAAATGGAATCGGTCACTTGCTGCGTGACCGTAGGGGCCGTCGAGAGCGGCCATGCGTCGTTTCCGCCGAGGGCGGTGAATCCGCCAACTTGAATGCTCGGCATTCCGAAATCGGCAGGAGTGGTGACGCCCGTGTTGATCCCGTACGCCATCGGATTGACCGTACTATCCACCGTCGCGATCACCTGCCACATGCGGTTGTAGGCGTAGCGCGCTTGATTTACCCAGCGGCTGCTGGGAGTGAATGTCCAACTGCCGCCGGCCAATTGAACGCGCGTGTGCGAATCGGAAAGCCATTGCGGAAGGAGGACGTAGGTATCTTCCTCGCGCTGAATGCTGTCGCCGAAAAAGTAGCGCCCGCTGAAAGTGTTTCGGGCGGACAAGACGTAGTCGGATTTGATAACAAAATTATCTTCGCGGCTTGTATTTTTCAGATCCTGGTAGATCTGGCCCGCGCCCTGAGGATTCGTACCGTTGTTAGCGGGAAATAGATTGGACAGGGTCACACTTAAAGGATTCGGCACGCATCCGGCGGTCGCGTTGCAGAGCGAGATCGCGTCAGGAATGCTGGTGGTCGGATCGCCGACTGATTCGGTCGCGGGACTCGGAATCACTTCGGGATTTCCGATGTCGTCGCGAACTCCTTCGTAATTTCCGAAGATGAATAATTTGTCCTTAACGATTGGGCCGCCCGCTGAAGCGCCGAACTGATGGAGCAAGAGGGCCGCGACGGGGTTGGGAGCAGGGTCGAAGAAATTGCGCGCGTCGAATGCGGCGTTCCGATGAAAGTAATACAAGCTGCCGTGAAAATCATTCGTGCCGGATTTAAGGCCGATGTTGACAACGGCTCCAGGCTTCCAGCCGTACTCCGCCGTGGGATGCTCTTCGGCATTGAATTCTTGAATCGCGTCGATCGGAAGGTGGCTCGCTGGAGTTCCGGCGATGCCTTCTTCATTCGCGACGGTGGTGCCGTAATAAGCGTCGTTGTCGTCCATGCCGTCAACGATGTAGTTGTTGTCTTCGGGCCGATTTCCGTTCGACGTAATGGAATGAAAGCCGCCCCCAGGTGTGCGGTCGATGCCAGGCCGCAACATGACAAGATTTTGGAAATCGCGGCCTTGCAGCGGCAAGTCGACGATTTGGACGTTGTCGAAGATGCCGCCGAGAGTGGAGTTCGTCGTGTCGACTAGCGGCGCTTCCTCGGTTACGTGCACGATTTCTTTGACGTCGCCTGGTTGGAGTTGAAGATCGATGCGAACGTCTGTAGCAACCTCCAGCCGAACGGTCGTGCTTTCCACTTTTTTGAATCCGGGCGCGACGGCGGAAACAGTGTAGAGGCCCGGCTCGAGCGCCGGAGCCACATATTCGCCGGCGCTATTTGTGGCGAGGCCGCGCGAGACTTTCGTTCCGACGTTCATCACAGTGACGGTGGCATTGACGACCACGCCGCCCGATGAGTCGCGCACCGTTCCGAGAATGCGGCCTTCGTAAGTTTGCGCTGAGGCTCCGGTCGCGATCGCGAGCACGGCGAAAAGTACGGTGCACAGCATGAGCGTGAATTTGTGGTTCGTGTTCATGAGCCCTCTCCGAAAAATCGAAACGAAACTGAAATACGCGCTACGAGATTTTTTTGAGCTTCAAAAAGCACGTGCGTTTGGCGCGATACGGCTGCAAGACGAGAAGCGGCAGAGTTAGAGCCCGGCGGCCATTTTCCCGGGATCGATCAGACCTGTAGATTGAGCGGACAGGAAGACACGTCTGCACGCGATGGAATATCCAGACACTCGTTCTTCACCTCAAGGCGCCCCAGTCGTTGGGCTGAGACTGCCAAAGCGCAGCCGGAGTGTCAATCGATACTTGTCATCGTCAAAATTTCGTGTCGATCGTGCTGCGATTGACATGGCTGTATCAAACGTATTAAAACCTAATCTCTCGCGAGATCGAAAACAGGTTTGACTTTCACTTGTGTGCATCCGCTGCCGCCCCCGCACGAGGAGGATCGTTCAATTGCAGCGTTTTGAAGCGGACTCCGAACAATTTCGTTTTGTCAGGGAATTTCTCCGCGAGGACGTTCGCTTCGTCGGCGGACGCTGAGGGAGTTCACGGCGTCAACGGAATATAAGAAAGCGAGAGTGCCATCATGGGATCACTCGAACGCACGGAAGCAAAAAATACGATGCCGCTGCCAGCGACGGAATTGAATGGAGAAACGGTGCGGAACGAACGGATGTTTATTGCGGGTGAATGGGTAGGCGCCGCAAGCGGCGATACATTCGAAAAGAAAAATCCATACACGGGTGAACTGATTTCCCGAGTTGCGGCCGGGAAGCGCGAGGATGCTCGCCGGGCGATTGACGCTGCCGCGGCCGCGTTTCCGGCGTGGGGCGCGATGGCTCCCGGCGTTCGCCGCGGTTTGCTCTTGAAGGCGGCGGACGTGCTGGACGCGCGCAAAGCGGAAATCGCAAAGGTGATGACGGAAGAGACGGGCGGGACATTCGGTTGGGGAATGTTCAACTGCATATTTGCATCGGGAATGCTGCGCGAGGCCGCGTCGCAAGCATACGGTTTGATCGGCGAAATTATTCCATCGGATTTGCCGGACACCATGGCAATGGCGACGCGCCAGCCCGTTGGAGTGGTGGTTGGGATCGCGCCGTGGAATGCGCCCATGATTCTCGGAGTGCGGGCGATCGCGTTGCCGCTGGCTTACGGCAACACGGTGGTTCTGAAAGCATCGGAAGAATCGCCCGGGACGCATCTGGCGATTGCGAAAACGCTTGAAGAAGCGGGCTTTCCGAAGGGCGTGATCAACGTGATCACAAACGCGCCTGCCGACGCGGCGGACGTGGTAGACGAATTAATCGCGCATCCGAAAGTGCGGCGAATTAGCTTCACGGGCTCGACTAAAGTCGGGAGGATTATTGCCGAAAAGGCGGGACGATATCTAAAGCGGGCGCTGCTTGAACTCGGAGGCAAGGCGCCGATGATCGTTCTCGAAGATGCGGACATTGACGCGGCGGTGGCTGCGGCCAGCTTCGGGGCGTTCATGAATCAGGGCCAGATTTGCATGTCGACGGAACGCATTGTGGTGGAGAAGGGTATCGCCGAGGAATTCGCGCGGAAGCTGGCGACAAAGGCGAGCGCGCTGAAGGTGGGCGATCCATTGCATCCAGACACTCAGATAGGCAGTATGATTCATGGTGGCGCCGTTGAGCGCGTGCAAGGGCTTGTGGACGATGCATCGGCAAAAGGCGCAAAGATTTTGAGCGGCGGCCGCTCGCAGGGTTCGTGTTATAGCCCAACCGTAGTACATAACGTGTTGCCAACGATGCGCATCTATCATGAGGAGTCGTTCGGGCCGGTAGTATCGGTGGTGGTCGCGAAGGATGCAGAGGACGCGCTGCGCATCGCGAACGATACGGAGTACGGACTTTCGAGTGCGATTTTCAGCCGCGATATTAATAAGGCCATGCGGCTTGCCGAACGGCTCGAAACCGGAATCTGCCACATCAACGGAGCAACGGTCCACGACGAGCCGCAGATGCCCTTTGGCGGCGTGAAAGACAGCGGCTGGGGAAGATTCGGCGGAAAAGCTGCGCTCGATGAATTCAGCGAATTGCGTTGGATGACGCTGCGACGAACGCCCACTCATTACCCGATTTGAATTTGAAGCGAGAACAGGATTCGGCGAAGTTCGCCGGAAATCTCAGCAAGTGAAGCAAAAGATCGGTACCAAAGGAGAATCAATATGGCAACTGCAGTATCGACACCATCGATAGACCCGAATGTTTCCGCTTTTGTGGGTGCGAAGCGGAAGTTATTCATCAACGGAAAGTTTGTAGACGCCGCTTCCGGCAAGACTTTTCCAACCTACAACCCGGCGACGGGTGAAGTGCTCGCGAATGTCGCGGAGGGCGATCGCGAAGACATCAATCGCGCGGTGAAGGCCGCGCGGGCTGCCTTCGAGACGGGCCCGTGGTCGAAAATGCCCACGGCCGTGCGCGGCAATTTGATCTGGAAGCTCGCGGACTTGATTGAAAAGCACCAGGAAGAATTCGCTCAACTCGAATCGCTCGATAACGGCAAGCCGCTGAAGATTTCGCGAATTGCGGACGTGCCGCTGACGGTCCAGCACATGCGCTATTACGCGGGCTGGGCGACGAAAATCGAAGGCAATACGATTCCGCTAATTCTTCAGGAGCGCTCGAAATATCTTGCCTACACGTTGCGCGAACCGGTCGGAGTCGTGGGCCAGATCATTCCCTGGAATTTCCCGTTGCTGATGGCGGCGTGGAAACTCGGCCCGGCGCTTGCGGCGGGATGCACGGTGATTCTAAAGCCAGCCGAGCAGACGCCTCTTTCGGCGCTGCGTCTGGCGGAGTTGATTCAGGAAGCCGGATTCCCGGAGGGCGTGGTCAATATCGTTCCCGGCTACGGCGAGACGGCAGGAGCGGCGCTGGCGGCGCATCCGGATGTGGATAAGGTCGCGTTTACCGGTTCCACCGAGGTGGGCAAACTCATTCTTCAAGCGGCGGCGGGCAATTTGAAGAAAGTGTCGCTCGAACTGGGAGGGAAATCGCCGAACATCGTGCTCGACGATGCCGATCTTGATTCAACAATTCCGGGCGCGGCTAGCGCGATTTTCTTCAATCACGGCCAGTGCTGCTGCGCGGGTTCACGGCTCTTCGTTGAAAAGAAAATTTTCGACAAGGTGGTTGACGGCGTGTCGCAAATCGCGGAAAAGATCCAAGTGAAGGCTGGCTTCGAGCCGGACAGCGACATGGGTCCGTTGGTTTCCGAGGAGCAAATGAATCGTGTCTGCGGTTATCTTGAATCGGGAATCAGCGAAGGCGCGAAAGCGGTGACGGGTGGAAGCCGCCAAGGGACCAAGGGCTATTTCGTAAAGCCGACGGTCCTGGTGAATACGAACGACAAGATGAAAGTCGTGCAGGAAGAAATTTTCGGACCCGTCGTTACGGCGATTCCATTCAGCGATCCGAGCGAAATCGTGGCGCGTGCGAACGACACGATTTACGGATTGGCCGCAGGCGTGTGGACGCGAGACATCAAGAAAGCGCATTCGATCGCGGCCAAACTTCGCGCGGGCACCGTTTGGATCAACTGCTACAACATTTTCGACCCTTCGCTTCCGTTCGGCGGATACAAACAATCCGGATGGGGGCGCGAAATGGGGCACGAAGTGCTGGAGAATTACACGGAAGTAAAGTCCGTCTGCGCCGCACTCGACTAGAGAATCATTTCGGGATCGTGAATCGGGGGCCGGAGCGTGAGAGCGCTTCGGCCCTGATTTATTTTTGGGCGCCCTACGCCGGTTTGAAAAATGGGCAAATCCTGAAACGTTGCGTTGTGCCGACTCGCCGCCTGCGTCAGATGATTAGCTTATTTCCTGGCTGAAATTTGCGGGAGCTTGGAGTCCGTTGCGTCGATCTCTGCGCGGAATTTCGCCGCCTCGTCCGGCTTTTTCAGCGCGTCGTACTCTTCGACGAGATCTTTGCGCGCGTTTACGAGCCAGCTCACTTTTGGATCCATCTGCTTGATCAGAATGTCGTATCCGGCGCGCGATTCGGCTTCCGCCTCGGAGTAGCGGCGCTGGCGTAGAAGAGTTCTCCCCAACTTGATTCGCGCGATGCCGACATTGTTGTGGGTTGGTCCCTGCTTCTCTGAGTAAATGCGAATCGCTTCGCGATAGAGCGGCTCGGCGCGGGACCATTGTTCGCGCGCGGTGTAGACGCTCGCCAAATTCGATAGCGCGATACCGGTGAGGTAGTGCCCGTCGGGATAAATCTCTCGGTAAATTTCAGCCATGCGCTTGAAATATAGTTCCGCGGCGGCGTACTTGCCTTCTTTCAGCGCGACACTTCCCAGCTCGTTGAGCGTGGATGCGACGCTCGGGTGAACTTTTCCGAATTCGCGCTCCTTGATGTCGAGCGACTGCTGGAGCAGCGCCAATGCTTCATCAAAGCGATTCTGAGAAACCAAAGCGCGCGCGAGGATCGTCAAGTCGGTTGCTGTGTCGGAATTGTCTTTGCCATACCAGGCCTGGACGATATCGAGAGCCTGGCGATCGTATCGTTCCGCTTCGGAGTAGTGGCCGAGGTCGTATCGGACGGCGCCGAGATTGATCAAAATATCGGCCACGCGCGGATGGCGTTCGCCATAGATTTGCTTATACATCGCGAGCACGCGTTGATTGAGCGCGTCGGAGCTGTCGTAGTGACCAGCGTAGAAATGCGCGTTCGCGAGTTCGTGGAGGGTGTCTGCGAGGTCGGCGGGTGACGAGCCGGGAGCGGAGTAAAGCTGCACGGTCTGTTCGAGGATGGCGATGGAGGGGCCGTACGCGCCACGATCATCGAGCACTCTTCCCAGCGCGAGCTGAGCTTTAGCCACCGCTGGATCGTTCCTCGGCAAGCGTCGCGTGTCGATGTCGAGAGCTTGCCGGATCAGCTTCTCGGATTCGTCGTATTTTGCCTGCGCGTCACGCAACGATCCGAGCGCGAGGATGCTCTTCGCGGTTTCGGCGCTGTCCCCGCCGAAAATCAACTTGCGTTTCGCGAGCGCGGATTCGAGCAACGAATCGGCCTGATCGAACTTGCCCAGCTTTTGGTAGATGCCGCCGAGTGTGTCGTAGAGCTCCGCTTGCACAGCGGGTTCTGCGTCGAGGCTGCGAGCTTCCTGGACTCCGCGATCGAGAAGCGTGACGACACGCAAATCATCCGCAGGGCCGGCTGACGGATCACCGCCCTGAAATAAATTTGTCACGAAGCGCTGAATGCGCTGCGTCCGTGCGGCTTCGGCCAACGCTGCGTTGCGCGCGGTGGTCAACCTCACGGTGTAGAAGATCACGAGGCCGATGACGATCGCAAACACCACGGCTGCTGCTGAAACCGCCTCCCAGTTCCGGCTGCCGAATTTCGCGAGCGTGTAGTGCCACGAATCAGGCCGAGCGTCGAGGGGCTCGCCCTTCAAATAATGATCCACGTCGCGAGTGAGCGCTTCGATCGATTGATACCGGCGCTGCGGATCTTTGTGCATCGCCGTGAGGCAGAGAACATCGAGATCGGACCACGCTGCGTTTGTGGCTACGGGCAAAATTGCGCGCGCGCCGATTTTCTCAGCGGCTTCGTGGGCCGCGACGGATGGCTTCGCAGGCTCCTGCGTGGTGATGATAGAGGCTGCGTTGGCGTCGGTCTTGTGCGAGAGATCAAACGGCAGCTTCCCGGTGAGCAATTCGTAAAGAATGACGCCGAGCGCGTAGACGTCCGTCTGAACGCCTGTGCGCTCACCGCGAATTTGTTCTGGCGCGGCATAGGCGGGCGTCATCAGGCGCAGCGCCGTTCGCGTCGGATTGCCCGGTGCGCCGAATTCTTCGATCTGCTTGGCGATTCCGAAATCAAGCAGGCGCACGCTGCCGTCGCGTTTCACCAGGATGTTTGAAGGCTTCAAGTCGCGATGAATGAGGGCGTGCTGGTGCGCGTATTGAACGGCTTCGCAAACGAGGCGAAGGAGCCGTAGGCGCTCTTCGATCGAGGAGTTGTTCTTTTTGCAAAACTCCGTTAGCGGAACGCCGTCGACGTATTCCATGACGAACCAGGGCGTTCCGTCGTCGAGCGTATTGGCGTCGTAAAGGCGCGCGATTCCAGGATGGTTGAGCTGCGCGAGCATGCGCTGCTCGCTCGCGAAGCGTTCGCGGCGCGCGGGTGAAAGCCATGCATCGCGCAGGACCTTGATCGCGACCAGATTGCCGAGGTCGTCGCGCTCGGCAAGATAGACCACGCCCATGCCGCCTTCACCGAGGATTTCCTTGATGCGGTACGGGCCCAATTGCTTCGTGCGAATTGAGGCATGGACCGCGTCGCCGACCATCTGGTACGCGACGTGCGCGACGCCGCGGTCGAGCAATGATGCGCCGCGCGAATCCTCGTCGAGCAACGCCATCACTTCAGATAGGAGAGCCTGATCGCCGCCGCAGGCGGACTGGAGAAAAGCGCGTTGCTCCGTCGCAGGTTGCGCCGCGGCTTCGTGGAAGAGAGTTTGGATTTGTTCCCAGCGCGCGCTGTCCATCTTCGTCCTGTGTTCTCGATTAAGGCGCCGACGCTCCGAAAAGTTGCATCCGAGCCTTTTGCCGCCCTATGTCACGCTGCAACATGGCCCAAAGGCCTCACCTCTCAAGAGGTGAGCTACATATGTCAACGCTGCTCTCCCGGATCGCTATCCTGATGCTTTGCAGGCGACTGCCGCAGTTCGTGCGCCAGCCATGCCTTCGCGGCGCGCCAATCGCGCAGAATCGTCGCTTCGGAGACGCCGAGCATTTCGGCCGTTTCCACGGTATCGAGGCCGCCGAAGAACCGGCTTTCCACCATCAATGCCTGGCGCGGATTGATGCGTGCAAGCTCTTCGAGAGCGGTATCGAGCGCGAGCAGTTCATCGCCGGTCGAGATGGCTTCCTGCACGGGATAGTCGAACGTCACGCTCCAGTTATCGTCACCGCCGCGCTTGCGAGCGCGTCGGCGGCGCGCCGCTTCGATCAGGAGCTGGCGCATTGCGCGCGCGGCAATTCGCTTGAAATGGAGCCGCGACGTGGCGGAGAAACGCGGGGAGGCGGCCAGCTTCAGCCAGGCCTCGTTGACGAGAACCGTGGGGCTGAGAGTGGCGCTCGGATCGCCGCGGCGCACGGTCGAGGCGAGGCGGCGCAACTCCTCGTAAGTCACACTGAAAAGGTAGTCGATCTCCTGGCGTTCTTCCGGCGTCCCTTGCATGGCTCCACTTTCATTGCCCATGGCCTGTCGTCCGAATGGCGCGTCGTGACGGTTTTTTTCGCTCTCTGACGCATAGCGTAATGAATGCCAATTACAAATGGCCCCCGAGCGGGCCGAGGAGAGCATATGTCTGATGCAGGAACTTTATCACTCAAGAACGGGCCGCAACAATCCTCCCCGCCGGGATTGAAGCGGATGTGGCGGGGCGCGCCGGTTTGCCTAAACTTCGCGATTCTGCTGGCGACTGTCGCGGGACTTTCGGGGTGCTTTGGGGGCGTGACAGGCACATATGCGGCTCCGAATAACGCTCTGACGCTCGAACTCAAGTCCGGCGGAGACGCCAACATCACTTTCATGGGCCAAACCGCGCCATGCAAGTACACCGTGAATGGCTCCACGCTCAGCCTGAGCTGCCAAGGGCAAGCGGGCAATATGAATTTCACGATTCAAAAAGACGGCTCGCTGGCGGGCCCTCCGGACAGCTTCTTTCCGCCACTGGTTAAGAAGTAGTTGAGCCAGAAATAAGCTGGCGCTGCCGCGACAGATGTGAACGTGCTGGGCGGCGGCAAACATACGGCTCGAGTCTTGGTCGAAAAGGAGCAAGCCAATGGATTCTGCAAATGTGAACAGGACGCGGGGATCGATTATCAAAGTTCCGGACGCCACACCGGGAATTCTATTCGCCAACGGTCAACAGCAATATTTCACGCTCGAGAGAGTGTGGAAATCGCCGACGGCTCCAGCCGTGAATCAGAGTGTTGATGTTGAATTCGACGCCATGGGCGCGCTGACGGCGATTACCGTGGTGGATCAGCAGCAATTCAATAAAGAACGGCTAAATCAGCTGAGCGGCGTGGCACAGGAACAGGGCAAGCAAGCGGCGCATCTTGCCAAGCAAGGCGTCGGCGCGCTGGCCGCGCGGATGGGCGCGCTCCCGCTCGGAGCCGCGGTGCTGCTTTGGATCGCCTGGTTCTTTTTCCCCGCGGCAGCTGTTTCCGGCGGAGTGGTGGGTTCGATGTCGTTTACGTTTTGGGGCCTTCTCGGGCTCGACTTCAATAATCCGGCGAGCGCAATGGGTGGCGGCAGCGATCACGGATTGTTCGCGATGATCGGCCTGATCGCGATCGTTGCTCCATTTGTTGCTCCGTTTATCCGCACGCCGTGGTCGCGTTATTTGAATGCTGCGCCGATCGCGTACATTCTCGTCGCGTGGATCGCGATTTACATGAATGAGAACAAGGCGTTCGGCGAACTCGGAAAGATGATGGGCGGGAGCCCGTTTTCGTTTAGCTGGGGATTATTCGTGCTGGCGATCGTCGCGCTTGTGCTTGGAGCGGGCGCGCTGAAGAAGCCCACGGCGTAATTATTCAACGTAATTGCGCGGCGGGGCGACGCGCCACAAACTTGTGGTGTGAGATTCAGGGTGCTGGAACGACCGGCCGAGATTGGCCAAACGTTCCAGCGCCGTTTTCGAGTTGGAAGAGTAGAATCCCGCCTGGATGTTCATCAATCCGAAAATTTCGGCGAGGATCCTCGTATGAATGCGCCGCACCTTCGAACGACAGCTTTCCGAAAAATTCTTGCGGTTGCGATGCGCCTCCGGTTCGCTTGCGTGTTGTTACTTTGTTCAGCCCTTCTCGGCGCATTTTCGCTCTCCGCGTTCGCGCAAGCGGCTTCCGCTCCCGTTCATGGCCTCTGGGTTTGGAAAAGCCCGACGGTCCTCGGTGCGCCTCGCGGTGCGGAGGGGCTGCTCGATTTCTGCAAGTCCCAAGGCATCACTGAAGTCTACGTTTCAATTTCC
Source organism: uncultured Acidobacteriota bacterium (assembly GCA_963803835.1). GTDB lineage: Bacteria > Acidobacteriota > Terriglobia > Acidiferrales > UBA7541 > Palsa-147. The sequence goes on from CAWDOI010000011.1 coordinate 21,058, forward strand.
GCGCGCAGTGAGGCGGCGGAGGAGAGCCAGCTCGTTCATCTCATCACGCTGCTTCACCGCTCGAGTATTCGTGTGGAGGCGTTGCTATCGAGTGCGGACGCCGACGAGGCGGGCAAACACCGCGACACGCTGCTGGATCACGTCCGGGGAATCGTTCAATTCAATCAGAAGCATTCGCCGGATCGATTCGATGGAATTCATCTCGATGTGGAGCCGCAACAGCGGCCGGAAAATAAAGGCGCCGGGAATCTTCGATTCGTGCCGGGGCTTGCCGACGCATTTCGCAGCGTGCGCGCGCTGGCGGAGCCGGTTGGAATGACGGTGAACGCGGACATACAGAACAAACTTCTCAAGGGCGATCAGAGCGAACGCAAAATGCTTCTCACGAGCGTGCCGCGCGTCACGCTGATGATGTACGAACTGAGCAGCCCTGGCGATGGAGAGAGCGCCGAACAACAGACAGACAAGGTGCAGAAGTCGAGCCAGAAATTTCTCGGCATGGCCTACGATGGATTGAGCGGCGGAAATCTGGCGAAAATGGCGATCGCGCTGCGCACGCCGGATTATGGCGAGTTGCTGCCACAGATGCTGAAGAAACTCGACGATACAAATCACGCGAATCTGCATTATCTCGGGTGGGCGCGGCACTCTTACAACGATTATCTGAGCGCGGCGCATTAGGTCTGCGGCCATGTTGCATTGCCGCCAACTTCTCTCCTTTTTTCCGAATACACTGAATCCCTTAGGACTGCGGAATATGTTGAACGCGGCGGGGAGTTATATCAGACTGCACGTGCTTGTACGCCGCTGAAACACGGGCCGGACGAAATGCTAGGAGAATCGGCCGTCAGCACGCAGGAGACGCGCATGTCATCAAATGCATCTGTTACCGCCAATTCAGGCGGGCACCGGCGAATCCTGGGCGTTTGCTGGATCGCGTACGGAATTTTGCGACTCGTCATGGCGATCTGGCTCGTCGCGTTTAGCGGCACGGCCACGCTTATGTTTGGCGCTCTGCTCACGCGCGTGGCGAATCCGTTCGTTTTGATGTCCGATTTTCATTTGCTTTACACCGTCTCAATCGTGTTATCGGTCTTGTGCGGCGTGCTGGGGATATTGGCGGGCCTGGCATTTATGGCGAGCCAACGGCCGCCACGCGCTCTGGGCCTTCTTGCAGCCTTCTTCTCGGTTTCCGAAATACCGTTCGGAACGACGCTGGGAATTTATACTTTCGTCGTTTTGCTTCGGTCCTCTGACGCGTCCCGCTAGACAATTCGATTTGGGCGGGTGCATTTAGCCGTTTGGCGTCCAGTGGATTTCTACGGTCTTTCACCGATTGATTTGCAGAAGCGCGTTGGATTACCATCGCGTCGAACAGAGGTCTTGGCGGCCATGTCCCATTGGGGAGTGACTGCACACGGTAGCCCTACCGGGCCTTTGCAGTTTGACCGGATTGGAAGCTGCCCTTGCCGCCAAGGCCGCTTTTTTGAGACTTCTTTTCGAAGCGCACTCTCGCCTGTTCGATCTTCGTACCCAAAACGAACTACAGCATTCTTCAATCGCATATGCAGTTGTCGCCGGATGGCTCCATTTTGCGAATCTTCGTAATCTTGATCTAGATGCTCGAGTTGTCGGGCGAGCGAACGATTTGGAGGACATTAAGATGCGAGTCGCAAAATCAATTCTCATCGTGATTTTGGCGCAGCCATTGCTTTGGGCCGGAACTGCCAACGCGCAACAGCAAAAGACGCCTCCGCAGCGGGGCAGTCAAAATTATGAGAGTTGGCTGACTAAGGAAGTTCACCACGAGCTCGTGTTAGTGCCCTGGTACACGGTGTTCGACAACCTTTCCTACCGCGTTAATGGTGACAAAGTAACGCTGATGGGCCAGGTAGTGCGCCCATCGGTTAAGTCGGACGCCGAAGCTGCCGTGAAGAAAATCGAAGGCGTAGGAAGCGTTGATGATCAAATCGAAGTGCTCCCGGTTTCGCAGATGGACGACCAAACGCGTCTTGCGGAGTACCACGCGATTTACTCCGAGCCGAGTTTGCAACGCTACGGCTTGGGTTCGGTACAACAGATTCACATCATCGTGAAAAATGGGCATGTGACACTGGTGGGAACTGTTGCGAGTTCAGCCGACAAAAACATCGCCGGAATTCGAGCGAATGGCGTTCCGAACGTTTTCTCTGTGGAGAATGATTTGCAGGTTCAGGGATCTTAAGCCCATGACCGGCGGCAGATCGCCTGCGGTGTTGGTGTTGAGAGCGAACGAGCCATCAAAAAGTGAACTCGCAGCAGAACTTTGATTTGAGGAACCGATGAGCGCCGAAAAGCGGCTTGGCAATTTTCGCGTGGCCATTCTGGCTACTGATGGATTCGAGCTGGCCGAGCTGATAGAGCCTCGCAAGGCGCTTGAGAAGGCGGGAGCACAAACGGTAGTGATTGCGCCGAAGCCCGGCACGATTCAAGGCATGAAGCATGACGAAAAAGCCAACACCGTCGAAGTGGACCTGACATTTGACGCTGCCGATCCGGACGCATTTGACGCCGTGCTCCTGCCGGGGGGCGCGCTGAATGCCGATGCGCTCCGCGTAGAACCGAAGGCGAAAGCATTCGTCCGCCGAGTCGATCAGCAGAAAAAGCCGATCGCGGTGATTTGCCACGGCCCGTGGCTGCTCGTATCCGCCGGGCTCGTCAAAGGACGCACGCTGACGAGCTATCACACGATCCAGGACGACATCCGCAATGCCGGCGGCAAGTGGGTGGATGAAACCGCCACAAGGGATCGCAATTGGGTGAGCAGCCGCGAGCCAGGTGATATTCCAGCTTTTAATGAAGCCATAATTCAACTGATGGCCGAGCCCAGACAAAAAGCGCAGAAGGCCTAGCCACCGGCGCTCAGCATCCTGAAACTTCAAACTTCTGAAACCTTTTCAGCATCTCTGTGCGTATATCCTTCCGAACATAAAACGGTACGCAGGATTGCGGCGGGTCACGTGCCTACTAGAGCAAGGTTGGTAGTCCGCGTCCCTCGTTTCGAGTAGAATCTCCGCTCGATCGTGTGCATTTGATTCGCCGGACAGCCGATCCCGCGAATACGTATTTTGTGAGTTGGTCTCTCTCGTTGAGGAGGCTTTGCTGTGCTCTCAATTCAAAACCTGTCCAAGACGTATCCAGGGGGCGTCCGCGCCCTCCGCGGCATTTCGCTCGAGATTCAGCCGGGGATGTTCGGTTTGCTCGGACCGAACGGCGCGGGCAAGTCCACGCTGATGAAGATTCTCGCCACGCTGCTTGAGCCGGACAGCGGCTCCGCTCATCTCGATTCGCTCGACCTGATCGCGAATAAAAACGCGACCCGCCAGCTTCTCGGCTATCTGCCGCAGGAATTCGGCGTCTACCCGAAAATGAGCGCGATCGATCTGCTGAGCCATCTGGCCGTGATGAAAGGAATTACAAATCGGGGCGAGCGCAAACAGCTGGTGGAAGGATTGTTGCAGCAAACGAATCTCTGGGAGTTGCGCAAAAAGAATCTGGGAGGGTTTTCAGGGGGCATGAAACAGCGCTTCGGAATCGCGCAGGCGCTGCTCGCGAATCCCCAATTGATTATCGTCGACGAGCCGACCGCGGGCCTCGACCCGGCGGAGCGGAATCGGTTCCTGAATCTTCTCAGTTCCATTGGCCAAAATGTGGTTGTCATCCTGTCCACCCATATTGTTGATGACGTGAGCGAGCTTTGTTCCCGCATGGCCATGATTAGTAATGGAGAACTGCTTATTGAAGGCGCTCCGGCTCAGGCGCTCGAAACTCTCAAAGGCCGCGTCTGGACCAAGATCGTCCGGACAGATTCCGAACGCGAAGCGCTCGAAAAATCGTTTCAAGTCATCTCGACGCATCTCGTCGGCGGATTGCACGCGGTTCGCGTCTATTCGGAGTCGTCGCCGGGCGACGGATTCACTCCCGTCGAAGCGGACCTTGAAGATATTTATTTCCTGACGTTGTCGCGCCACGAGCGCAATTAATCGAGAATTTCGGAGCGCCGTTGATGTTTATGAATTTTTTCATGCTCGAACTGAAGATCCGGTTCAGAAGCATCTCGACGTACGTCTTCTTTCTCATTCCGTTCCTGATGATGTTTTTCACGGTGTCGGTCCACGATTTTGGCCCGGTCGGCTCGGGCAAAGTGAATCTGAACGGTCCATTTGCGCTCACGCAGACATTCACCGTTCTAACGGCATTCGGCAGCATCCTGATTTCCGCGATATTTGGGCCGGCCATTTTGCGCGATTTTCAGCAGGACACCTATCAGCTTCTGTTCACAAAGCCGATTTCGAAATTTGCGTACTTGGGCGGACGGTGGGCAGCGTCGTTCGTGGTTTCGATCTTCGTTTTTTCGGGTTTGATCGTCGGTGCAATGCTCGGCACGTTTATGCCCTGGGCGGAGAAGGAACGTCTGGCGCCCATCCACCTCTGGACGCACTTGCAGCCGTTCCTGTCAATTACGGTGGTGCAAATCTTGTTTCTGGGCAGCCTGTTTTTCTGTGTTGCGGCGCTTTCGCGGCGAATCATAGTCGTTTATTTGCAGGGCGTCGCGCTTTTTGCCGTTTACCTGATTTTATTTGTTTCGGTCACCGCGACGAACAAACTCGATCGCACTTGGTCCTCGATTTTCGATCCACTCGGTCTCAATCTCGTGCAAGGTATCACGCGCTATTGGACGGTGGCGGAGCGAAATACCCTATTCCTTCACTGGACGGGAGTTTTCCTCACTAACCGGCTGCTCTGGCTCGGCGTCGGTTTCGCGGCGCTCATCGTGACGTTTGTGATGTTCCCGATGTCAGCGGAATTGCTTGCAGCTCGCCGCACCAGCCGCCGTGCGAAGGAAGCGCGAGCCGACGAAGCAGCCGAACCGAAGACTCGCCCGCGGTTCGGCATAAGTCTTCCGCCTGTCACGCAGGTCTTCAATTCCGCAACTACTCGCTCTCAGCTTTGGTCGCTGACGCAGCTACGATTTGCCGGAGTATCGCGCGCCATCGTTTTCTGGGCGATCGTCCTCATCATGGCGGTAAACACGCTTTTGAGCTGCTACTTCGCCGGAGAGCAGAACGAAGTCTACGTCTGGCCGGTCACCTATTTGATGGTTCAGATTTTGCAAGGCTCGTCGTTCCTGTTTCTCTTTATTATCTGCACGATCTACGCGGGCGAGCTCGTGTGGAACGAACGCGACGTTCGCTTCGATCAGATCCACGATTCTCTGCCGGTCCCCGATTGGGTTGACTGGCTCAGTAAATTCTTCGCACTGTCTCTCGTCAACCTCGTTCTCGTTTCGCTCGTGCTGCTTTGCGGGATCGTGATGCAGACGTTCCTCGGCTACTACCATTACGAATTTGGTGTTTATTTGAAGGAGATGTATCTCATCGCGTTTCCGCAGTTGCTTACATTTATTCTACTCGCGCTTTTTGTGCACTCGCTCGTCAGCAACAAGTTTGTTGGCCACGCTCTGCTCATTGGGTTTTTCATCCTGATTCCTGTGCTGTACCGCTACGGAATCGAGAACCGTTTGGTCCTCGTCGGCGAAATCGCGCCCTACACCTACTCGGACATGAACGGGTATGGGCACTTCGTCCCTGCGCTCGGTTGGTCGATCGCCTACTGGTTGTTTGTGTGCGCGTTTCTCGGAGTTATCGCGATCGTGTTCTCTCGCCGCGGAACGGATCTGACTTGGGCCACGCGCTTCCGGTTGGCGCGGCTGAGGTTGCCCGGGTTGCTGCCGGCCGCCGGTTTGTTTCTGGTGCTGGCCATCGCGTCGGGCGCGTGGTTCTATTACAACACGCACGTGCTCAGCGAATTTCGCACCGACCAGGAAGGACGGCACCGCCAGGCCGACTACGAAAGGCTTTACAAAAAGTACGAAAGATTGCCGCAGCCGAAGATTACCGACGTGGACGTCTCCGTTGATATTTTTCCGGAGCGCCGATCGTTTTCGGGCACCGGACATTACATTCTTGCAAATCGTTCGGGGCAGCCGATTTCCGAGATTCACGTTACCGACGGGAGGGAATCGATCGATGAAATCCGTTTCGATCGCCCGTTCGACGTCGCGATGGCCGACAAAAAGCATTTCTACACAATCTACAGGTTGAAACAGCCCGTCGAGCCGGGCGAATCGATTCGCATGGACTTCCGTTCGTCTTACACGGCGCGCGGATTCAAGGACGGCCACGAACGCCCTGAATTCGCGTATAACGGCACGTTCTTCGACCGCGATTATTTTCCGTTCATCGGCTACAACACGAATATGGAACTCGACGATCCCATCCGCCGCCGCGAAGAAAAGCTTGGAGCGCTCGAGGAGATGGCGCCGCCTGGCGATCCGTACTACCGCAACATCAATCTGTTCAGCACGGATTCCGAATGGGTGACGTTCCATTCGATCGTCAGCACGTCGCCCGATCAAATCGCCGTCGCGCCAGGTTATCTGAAGCGCGAGTGGACGGAGAACGGCCGGCACTATTTCGAATACGACATGGGAAGCACGCGCATCGACGATTTCTTCTCGTTTCTTTCGGCACGGTACAAGGTCAAGCGCGACCAGTGGAACGGCGTCAAACTCGAGATCTATTACCAGCCCGGGCACGAATACAATCTCGATCGCATGCTCGAATCCGCGAAGGCGGGCCTCGACTACTACGGGAAAAACTACAGTCCGTATCAATTCCAACAGTTCCGCGTTCTTGAATTTCCGCGTTATCGCACATTTGCCCAATCGTTTCCGAATACCGTCCCGTACTCGGAGGCCATCGGATTTATCGAACGGATGAAGAAGCCGGACGATATTGATTTGCTCTATTTCGTGACCGCCCACGAACTCGCCCATCAATGGTGGGGGCACCAGCTCCTGGGCAGCGACACGCAGGGTTCCAACATGATGTCGGAATCTCTCGCGGAATATTCGGCGCTAAAAGTGCTCGAGAAGAAATATGGGATGGATATCGTAAGGAAGCAGCTCCGCCACGAGCTGGACGGGTACCTGCGCGGGCGCGCCGCGGAGGCGCGCCATGAGCCACCCATCACGCTCGTTCAGCGCGAACCTTACGTTTGGTACAACAAGGGATCGCTCGTGATGTACGCGCTTGCCGATTATATCGGCGAGGACCAATTGAACTTGGGGCTTCACAATTTCCTGATGAAGAATCGGTATGCGACCGGGCCGTTTCCCGATACTCGCGGCTTCGTCGCGGCCTTGCGCGAGGTTACGCCGCCCGATTTGCAATCCGTAATCACCGACATGTTCGAATCCATCGTGCTGTTCGACGACAAAGCGGTATCCGCGACGTATACGCCGACTGCCGAGCACAAGTGTAAAGTCACGCTGGCGGTGAGCACGCTGAAGCGCAAGGCCGATGGCTCCGGAGCCGAGTCGCCGATGGCGATCAACGATTTGATTGACGTCGGCGTGTTCAGCGGCACGAAGGAACATCTGAAGCCGTTGTATCTCGCGAAGCAGCGCTTCACGCAAGACACTTCCACGGTCGAGGTGGTTGTCGATGAAGTCCCCACATTTGCCGGGATCGATCCTTACAACAAGCTGATCGACCGCAATCCCGAAGATAACCTCATCGCAGTCGAAAAGAAGTAAGACGCCAGGCGCGCGCTCTTGAACTAAAGCTGTATAATCCGCGCGTCGACGCGACGCACGAACCCATCACATCCATTTTGGACACACATCGCACATGAGCCTTCGCCCTTTTCGAAACTTCCGAATCATTTTGCCGCTCGCCGTTACGTTGATATCCACCGTCGCGCTCTCGGACGAATGGAAGCCGCGGCATGCGCTTGTGCCGCCGACGGGCGTGATGAATTTGAGCGAACCTGCCGGACCGCTGGACGTTATGCTCCCCGGGCCGGAGAACTCCGCCGATCACGCGGCGTGGCTCGCCGGATTGAAGGCATGGCGGAAAGAACGGCTCACACGGTTGCGATACGACGGCAGTGAGTACACGCGGCCGGAATTGGCGTGGACGCAAAAAGTTTTCTCGCAGGTCCAGATGCTCATCTGGGACCGCAAATTCTACGATCCCGAAAAGAACGAATACACGGTGGACGAATTTCTCGCGGACATCGAAGGGCGTATCGGCCCGATTGATGCCGTGCTGATTTGGCCCCTCTATCCCAATATCGGCGTGGATGACCGCAATCAATTCGATCTCGTGCGCGACATGCCGGGCGGCATCGCGGGCGTTCGCAAGATGGTGGATGAATTTCATCGCCACGGCGTGAAAGTGCTCTTCCCGACGCTCGCGTGGGACACGGGGACACGCGATGAGGGCGCACCGGAGGGGAAGTCGCTCGCCGAGCTGATGAAGCAGATCGGCGCGGACGGCGTGAACTTCGACACGCTCGAAGATGTGCCCGCGAGCTTTTATGCGGCTGCCAACGACGCGAAGCATCCGCTCGCGCTTGAGCCGCAATTTTCCATCCGCGACGAATCGCTCGCCTGGAGCACGATCAGCTGGAATGACTGGGTGACCTGGGAAGATATTCCGTATCCGTTCGTGCCGATGGTGAACCAGGCGAAGTGGCTCGAGCCGCGCCACATGATCAACGTGACGGATCGTTTCACGCGCGACAAGACGAACAGCTTGCAGCATGCGTTTTTCAACGGCGTGGGCTACGCGACGCTCGAAAATCTTTGGGGCTTCTGGTATGGGATGACGCCGCACGATGCCGAGGCGGTGCGCCGGATCACGCACATCGAGCGTGAGTTCGCCGAAAATCTTGTGAGCGTGGACTGGGAGCCGCACGTGCCGACGCTGCAAGCTGGCGTCTTCGCAAGCAAGTTTCCGGGTGAGAAGCAAACGCTATGGACGATAGTCAATCGCAATGAATATGACGTCGTCGGAGATCAGCTGCGCATCCCGCACCGGGAAGGAACGCACTATTACGATGTGTGGCACGGCTTCGAGGTGAAGCCCGCGATCAACGGAAACCAAGCGACGATCAACCTAAACATAGAAAGCCTCGGCTTCGGCGCGGTGCTTGCGACGCAAAATGCTTCTACGGGCGACTGGCTGAAAGAGCCCTCCACGTTGAATCTTTCCGAGCGTCCGTTGGCCGGTTATTCGCGCGCGTGGACGCACCTTCCTCAGAGCATGGTGAAAATTTCGGCAACGAAGCCCGTTGCGGAGGCGCCGGCTGGAATGATTCGCATCCCCGAGGGAGACTTCGAATTCAAAGTACGCGGAATTGAAATTGAGGGTGGCAACGACCCGGGAGTCGACGTCCAGTATCCATGGGAGTTCTCTCCGCGGCGATTCCACCGGCAGATGATGCACCTGAAAAGCTTTTTCATCGACCGCACGCCCGTGACGAATGCGGAGTTCAAGAAATTCGTGGACGCCGCGAATTATCAACCCGTGGACGATCACAATTTCCTGAAGCACTGGTCGAATGGGACGTATCCGGACGGCGCGGGGAATGAGCCCGTAACTTGGGTCTCCATGGAAGACGCGCGCGCCTATGCAGCGTGGGCAGGGAAGCGCCTACCGCACGATTGGGAATGGCAATATGCCGCGCAAGGGACGGACGGCAGGCTTTATCCGTGGGGCAATGACTGGAGCGCGCAGGCTCTGCCGCCGCTGGATCACGGCCGATCGATGCGCGCGCCAACGAATGTCGATGCTTTTCCGGCGGGCGCGAGCCCGTTCGGGGTGTTGGACATGGAAGGAAATGTTTCGCAGTGGACCGATGAATTCCGCGACGATCACACGCGCGCGGCGATCTTGCGTGGCGGCGCGTTTTATCAGCCGCGTGGTTCGATCTGGTATTTTCCGCAAACGTACCGGCTCGATGAGCACGAAAAATTCCTGCTGATGTCGCCGGGACGCGACCGTGCAGGAACAATCGGCTTCCGCTGCGTAGTTGACGCGCCGTAAGATAAATTTGGCCGTTGACGATTGCTGACGCAAGCGAAGTCGAGGGATCCGATGCTCACACGACGGGAATTCCTTGCCGCCGCAGCTTATACCGCGGCCGCAGCGCGCCTTCACGCGCAGGGCCAATGGATCGTTCGAGTCGTGCTCGCCATTCCCAGCGAAGCGACTGGCCCTCGTATGCCCGTCGACTTTGTCGGCCTGTCGTATGAGGTGCAGCAGCTCTCGGACGCCGCGTTCTTTTCGGCGCAGAACACCGGCCTGATTCGCGAGTTCAAAGCACTCTCCTCGACTGGAGTTCTGCGCCTGGGAGGCAACACCAGCGAGTTCGCCTACTGGAAACCTAAGCCTGACTCACCCGAACCAGAGCATCCTCCAGTCCGTGAGGTAGTTGGCGAGCCAAAGGCTCACTACTACGGGGTGACGGTCGACGCAGTCAGGAACCTGACGCAGTTCCTGCAAGCCACCGGTTGGAATTGCGTCTATGGCATCGGCATGGGGACGAATACGCCGGCACGCGCCGCGGAGGAAGCTGTCTTTGTAGCCGAGACGCTCGGCGACCGCCTGCAGTACTTCCAGATCGGAAACGAGGCGGATCTATTTGACCGGCACCTACGCGATCCGAAGACATGGTCGATCAAGACGTACTTGGTAGAATGGCTCAACCTGGCGCGCGCTATCGCAGCCCGGGTACCCGCGGCAAAGTTCGGCATGCCTGATGTTGCGAGCAACGTCTCGTGGCTGACCGAGATTGCTGACCAATGGCCCTCTATCCAATCGCCGCCACACGTGCCGACGCTCACTCATCATTACTACTTTGGCGGGCCGGCAACGAACCCCGAGATCAACATTCCAAACCTGCTGAAATCGGCGACGATGCAAAAGGTGCAGAACACCGCGAATGTCGCAACGGCCGCCGCCAGCAAGATCGGTGCGCGCGTACGCATGACCGAAGGCAACACCTGCTATCGCGGAGGCAAGCCGGGTGTCTCCGACGTGTTTGCTGCTGCACTTTGGTCAGCCGACTATTCACTGCTGCTGGCCAGTAATGACTATTCCGGGGTCAATTTGCACGGTGGTACGGGCAAGTCTGTGGCTAATTCTGTTGGTGGATCTCTGCCCGGCGACGCGCTTCTCGAAGCGAATGGCGAAACTCCCGGACAGATTGCCGCGCATCCGCATCCTTTCTATACGCCGATTGCGACGTTTGGTTCGGACTATACGTTGGAGCCAGTCGCGTATGGTCTCAAGTTTGCAGGCTCGTTCAGCGGCGGAACACTGTTGAAGACTGAGTTCTCGACGAAACTACAGGCTGCAGGAGTCAATGCAACCGCCTATGCCGCGAAGCTGCCCGGCGGCCAGACCTCGGTGATCATTCTGAACAAGGACGCGGCGGCGGACCTTGAAGTGGAACTCGATTTCGGGCGCAGCATCAGCGGGGCGGTCGAAACCGAAATGTTACACGCGCCGGCACTAGACAGCCGCGAAGCGCACATCACGACGCCTATGAAGATAAGTTCGCTCAAGCAGGGCAAGTGCTCCGTCATCGTTCCCCGCGCAACTGGATTACGATTGACGGCGATCTGAGTGTCTACGAAACCCAACATTCACCGGCAGCAACGTCTCCAGCATCCGCATTTCAGATTTGGAAAAGTAAAAAAAAGAATGGTGGGGCTGGGGAGAGTCGAACTCCCGACACGCAGTTTAGGAAACTGCTGCTCTATCCATCTGAGCTACAGCCCCACGGCGAAGCAGCTCGGTAAGAGTAGAGTAGCACATCGTTTTCGGGGCGAAGCAGCGGACGTTTGCGCGATGTCGGTAGTCGCGCGATGTGACCGTCACTAGCTCGGCTTCGTGGTGTCCCCCGATTCAGTTGGCTTTTGCTCTTGAATTACGTCTGCCGGCGCAATCTGCGCCGTCACCGTCACGTAGGTGACGTCAGGAACTTTCGTTGGATCGGCAGCCACCTCGAGCGCATCGCCAGGCGCTGTGCCCTTTGGCACGACGAATCCCTGCTGGAGTTCCAGGTTCGGCAGCGCATCCTTGATCTTCGCGTACTGGCTCGTCGGCACCAGAACGTAATCACCGGAGAGGACCGGCAATCCCACAGAGGATTGTTGCGCCGCCCACGATTTTTGTGTGGCAAATACGTCCACGGGCATGTGTTGAAATACCGACCTCGAACTTGCCGGATGCACAAGAGCGTAAAAACTCGTGAACGCGCTGAGCGCGCCGACGCTGATGGCCGGCAGCCCGATCACGGGCGCGAAACGTCCAATTTCGGTGGTGGCCGTTTTCATCAGCTGCGAGAACATGGATTCCTTGGCTTGCAGCGTGAAGTTAAATGCCCAACGTCCCGATCCGCCAGGCAGTCGCATCTGCTGCATCTTCTGCCAGGTCGAGCCGGGATCGAATCCCGTGTCCCCCAATTTCGGCATCTTGCCATTCTCTCGCGGAAACATCGCGGCGATCGCCGTCCACGCCATTGGATCGAGAAAATTCAACACGGCCTTCTTTTGAATAACGTCCACACGGAATTGTGACGACTGCAAATTCTCGAAGAGCTTCGCATCGGCTGTCGCCGCTCTGAAGCCGGCAACGTTTACGCCCATATTGACGTCGCCGTCGTGCGGCAGCAGCTCTGAAGGTTTAATGTCGGTGATTGCGCGAAAGCCTGTCGACTTCGTGTAATTCAAAAACACGGGTGCTCGTCCGGGATCCGCACCGGAGTCTTTGCCGCGCATGCGAAACGCTCCGGTCTGAACTGCGGGAGTACCCGTGGAATCTGCAAACGCAGTCCAAAACTGCGCCTGTTGCTGGCTGATGTGATTTTCAGGCGAGCCACCGCCGCTCTGCGCCATAAATTTCGCTGCGGCTTTGGCAGCAGCCGGGCTGGCGAACACGCTCGAGAAGGCGCCGGTCGCAAGAGCTTGCTTCATGAAATCACGTCGAGCTGAGCGCATAGTTACCTCCGAGTTAGGCGGATGTTCCCAACACAACCCACATTTGTCAAGCAGCGCGGGCTGCGCCGCGCATGATTGTGAATTCCGGCACTCACGGTACCCATTTGTTCCTCACCAAAAAACGAATGGCACCCATCCAAAGTCTGAATTGTACTTTTCAGCAAACCCCGTTTATTCAATTACTATGGGGAGAAGTCACCATAAGCCGCCGGTCGATCATGATGCGTGCGGCGTCGGTTTCATCGCGCAACTCGGCGACGCCGGGAGATCGCGCGAGGTGGTCGAGCGCTCTCTCGAGGCGCTGCGCCGGCTCTCGCATCGCGGAGGCGTGGATGCGGACGGCTCGAGCGGCGATGGCGCCGGGCTGCTGACTCCTATCCCCGATGAATTTTTCCGCGCGCGAGCGCGCGAAGCGGGAATTGATCTCCCGGAGCGATATGGGCTCGGCGTCGTCTTTCTCTCCCGCGAAAGCGCCGGCGCCATTCGTGGCCCAATCGAGGAACTCGCGCGCGATGCCGGGCTACGGTGTCTCGGTTGGCGCAACGTTCCTACCAACTCTGGAATTCTCGGTCCGTCCTCGGCTGCGACGCAGCCTGTGATTCGCCAGGTGTTTTTTGCGCCTGAATCCTCGGACGGAGGCGATCTCGAACGACGGCTTTTTTTCCTGCGCAAGCGCGTTGAGTCCGCGCTCGGAGACACAGCCTACTTTGCATCGCTCTCCTCGCGCACCGTTGTTTACAAAGGACTCCTTGCGCCGGAGCAACTCCCTGAGTTTTATTCCGATCTCGCCGCTCCAGAGTTCCAAGTTTCGTTTGCTGTTTTTCATCAACGATACTCGACGAATACGCGGCCGACGTGGCGCCTGGCGCAGCCGTTCCGATACGTCGCGCACAATGGAGAAATCAATACCATCGGCGCGAATCGCCGTTGGATGCGCGCGCGCGAACGGGATTTGCGCCGCCAGCTTGGCGCGGGAGACTGGTTTGGCGCGCTGGAGAATGACGTCAGCGACTCGGCCAGCTTCGACAATGCGTTTGAGAGTCTTCTGCGTCTCGAATATTCGCCCGGCGCGGCGATGCTTCGCATGGTGCCGCCTGCGTGGGAATCCGACGCCACGCTCGCATTTTTCTGGCGCGACTATTCCGCGTCGCAGGCGCGCGAGCAGGAGCCGTGGGATGGCCCCGCAGCGCTTGTTTTCAGCGATGGTCAAACTGTTGGCGCAAAGCTCGATCGCAATGGCTTGCGTCCACTGCGATATTCCGTGACCGCCGACGGTCTCGTGGTCCTCGGCTCCGAAGCCGGAGTTGCATCTCTCGAAGGACGTAAAATTATCGAGCGCGAGCGCCTGGGCCCGGGCGAAATGGTGATTGTCGAACCCGCCTCTGGAAAAATTCTTCGCGGGGGCGCGCTGGCGAACGCGATTCATCAACCGGGCGACAGAACTCGCACACGATCGAGCGATACTGGAAAATATTCGGACGCTCGCGCGGTGTTGCATCGCGCACCGGCTGCGCACCCGACGGCTTCGTCTTTGAACGCGGTGCACGATCCGAAGCGCATCGCTGCGGCGCTTGGTTGGACCGAAGATCAGTTTCGCATTCTCTTTCGGCCGCTCGCGCTCGACGGCAAGGAAGCCGTCTGGAGCATGGGCGACGATGCGCCGCCAGCGTTTCTCTCGTCGGCGCGCCGTCCGCTGTGGGACTACTGCAAGCAAAGCTTCGCTCAAGTTACAAATCCGGCAATTGATCCGCTGCGGGAAGCTCATGTGATGTCGCTCGAAACTTTTCTGGGCGGACATGTGATTGCCAATTCGCCATTGCTCGACGCCGCGCAGATGGCTGCCGTTGCGAAAGGATTGCTCGGGCGCGTCTGCGCGATCGATATCACTTTTGACGCCGGGGGTGGAGCGCATGCGGCCGCCGCCGCGATCGGACGCGTTCACCGCGAGGCGCGCTTTGCGTCGAGCACGCATTCACGCGTCGTCGTACTCAGCGATAAGACTTCGAGTCCCGATCGAGCAGCGCTGCCCGCATTGCTGGCATGCTCGGCTGCTTGGAAGGGAATGCTCGCAACTGGCGCGCACGAAGTGCCGCTTGTCGTCGAAACTGGCCAAGCGGTCGAGACTCATCACGCCGCGTTGCTGATTGCCATGGGGGCAAGCGCCGTGTATCCGTTCCTTGCCCTAGAACTTGCTGAGGCGACGGCTCCCGGCGGCGCGGAGAATTATCTTTTGGCCGTCGAAGCCGGACTGAAGAAAGTCCTCGCGCGAATGGGAATTTCGACGCTCTCCAGTTATCGCAACAGCCGCCTTTTCACGGTGGTTGGACTTGATGCGAATGTTTGCGAAGAATATTTTGAGGACGCGGCTTCCGTGCTCGGCGGAACGTCTCTCGCGGACATCTACGAAGACACGCTGAGCCGCCATGCCGATGCATTCAATGCCGCAGCGCCCGGCTTACAGGATGCTGGCCTCTATCGCTTCCGCCAGGCTGGCGAGCGCCACGCGACGTCTCCCGAATTGATGCGCAGGCTTCACAAATACATTCGCGAGCCCGGCGCGGAGAATTACCGCGCGTACGCGGAACTCGCGGACACGCGCCAGCCGGTGGCCGTTCGCGATCTCCTCGATTTTGCGGCGCGCGAGCCGCTCTCGCTTGACGCGGTCGAGCCCGCCAATCAAATCGTCCGCCGCTTCAGCACGCAGGCGATGTCTCTTGGCGCTCTGGGCCCCGAAGCGCATCGTACGATAGCCATCGCCATGAATCGTCTCGACGCGCGAAGCAATACCGGCGAAGGCGGCGAGGATCCGAGCATCTATATTCGCGAACCCGAAGCCGCGAACCGAGTGAAACAAGTGGCTTCCGGCCGATTCGGCGTAACCACCGAATATCTCGTCCAAGCCGCGGAAATCGAAATCAAAATGGCGCAGGGCTCGAAGCCCGGCGAAGGCGGTCAGATCCCGGCAGCGAAAGTGACGCCGTATATCGCGCGCCTGCGGCATGCTTCTCCCGGGATGTCGCTGATTTCTCCGCCGCCGCATCACGATATTTACAGCATCGAAGACCTGGCACAGTTGATTCACGATTTGCGCGCGGTGAATCCGCGCGCGCGCATCGGCGTCAAGCTTGTTTCTGGCGCGGGAGTGGGAATCATCGCCGCTGGCGTAGCGAAAGCTGGCGCGCACGTCGTCACGATCAGCGGCTTCGATGGCGGCACGGGCGCATCTCCGCTCACGTCGATCAAAAATACGGGGCTTCCGTGGGAAGTCGGTCTCCGCGACGCGCACAATACGCTCCTGCGCTCGGGCTTTCGCCGCCGCGTTCGATTGCGCGTTGACGGCGGATTTAAATCCGGTCGCGATGTCGTCCTCGCGGCGCTGCTCGGCGCCGACGAATACGGCTTCGGCACGGCTGCGCTGCTCGCCATCGGCTGCGTGATGGCACGCCAGTGCCATCTGAATACCTGTCCCGCGGGCATCGCCACGCAGGATGAAAAATATCGCGCGCGTTTTACGGGCAAGCCTGAAATGGTGATGACTTATTTCAAAGGCGTTGCCGAAGAAGTGCGTGAGCTTCTCGCAAAGCTCGGGGCACGCTCGATTCAGGAGATCGTCGGCGACGTGGATCGCTTGAAATTCCGTACGCCGCGCGCTGCGTCGATCTTCGGCGATCTCCTCGATTCAGCCGAGGAGCATGCGTCGCCGTCTCTCGCGCCGATTGACGATTATTTCGGCATCAATGTGGATCTCGATCACGTCCTCGCCGGAACGAAAGCCAAGAAAGTGCGACGACATTTCTCAATCGCAAATTCCGATCGCAGCGTGGGCGCGCGCTTCAGCGGAGAACTATTGCGCCGCTCCTGGCCAGCGGCTCCGAGGCGCAGCTTCGATTTCGAATTCCGCGGCTCGGCAGGACAAAGTTTCGGAGCGTTTCTAGTTCCGGGAGTGAATTTCCGTCTGGTGGGAGAAGCGAACGACTACGTGGGCAAGGGTTTGAGTGGCGGCCGAATCGCGATCACAGCGGGTCCGGCGGCCTCGCGCCGCGGCGACGTCCTCGCAGGGAATACCGTTCTCTACGGCGCCACGAGCGGCGAGCTTTACATCGCGGGCCGCGCAGGGGAGCGCTTCGCGGTTCGCAACAGTGGCGCGCTTGCCGTCGTCGAAGGCATCGGGCAGCACGGCTGCGAATATATGACGGCCGGCGTGGTTCTCGTTCTCGGCCCGGCGGGCGCGAATTTCGGTTCCGGGATGACCGGGGGCTTGTCGTACGTTCTCGCCGACTCGCTTTCAGGCCTTGCATATCACCGCGAATTCCTGCGGCCCGCAGAAATCAGCGAATTCGAACAGGATTGTCTCCGCCGCGTCCTGAGCGAGCACTTCAGGCGCACCGGAAGCCCGCGCGCCGAGATGCTTCTCGATCCGCTGAATGTGCCCGCGCTGGTGCGTCTGGAACCGATTCATCGCGCGGCCTCGATTGAAGAGACATGGTCGGCGGCGCTCGATCGTTTGGAAAAGCCGGAAGCGATGCCCCTCGGCGCGCTGAGCCGCTTGCTCGTCGAAGCTCCGCTCGAGCGCGTACTTTGAAGCCATGACACTCGCCTGTTCGAGCTCGCGCCTCGTGAGGCGTCGGCCTCGATATCCTGCTAAAATAACCGGCAACAAACTATGGATTTCGATCAACTGACAACATTCGTTGAAGTTGCCAAGAACGGAAGTTTCTCGCTCGCCGGGCGAAAGGTATATCTTTCGCAGTCAGCGGTCAGCGCGCAGATTCGCCAGCTCGAGCTCGAATACGGCGAAAAGCTCTTCGGGCGCATGGGCAAATCGGTGCGGCTCACCCCCGCCGGCGAAGTGCTTCTCGATTACGCCAAGCGCATGATCGCGCTTCGGCAGGAATCGCACCGCGCGATGACCGATCAGGCCGCCACGCCGCGCGGCATGCTCGCCATCGGCGCGAACGAGGCGACATGCCTCTATGTTCTGCCCGATGTGTTCGCCGAATACCAGCGCCTCTATCCTGACGTACAGATCAGCATCTACCGCAATTTCAGCCACAAGATTCTGCAAAAGGTCGAAGATGGCTCGATTGATTTCGGCATCGTGACGCTGCCGGTGAAATCAGCCGGCCTGAAGGTCCATCCGATTTTTCGCGATCGCGTCGTCCTGATGACCAGTCCGAAAAATCCGCTCGCGCAATTGAAGTCCGTCACGGCCGCGGAAATCGCGGAGCATCCGCTGATTCTTCCGAAGACCGGTTTCACGCGCCAATTGTTCGACAAATATTTCCGCCCCTATCGAGGCCAAATTCGAACAGCGATGGAATTGCCGAGCATTAGTATGATCAAGCGGTTTGTTGCCGCGGGGCTTGGCGTTTCTTTGATCAGTGCAGCGTATGCCGCGGACGATGCGAAGGCAGGGAAGGTCAAGCTGATTCCGCTGAAGGATGTGGAGCTTTGGCGTGAGCTCGGATTGATTTATCGCCGCGATCGCCATATGCCGCGCGCCGCCGCCGCGTTTATCGCGGTGATTCGCACGCGCGCCGGTCACCTCGCCGCAGAATAACCGCGATTCCGGTTGTAGCTTCCGTCACGCAGGCTGCTGCTGCGTCATGCAATGCAGCGTTCCGAGCCCCAGCACGAGATCCCGGCACGCAATTCCGATTACTGCGCGGCCTGGAAATAGCGCGGCGAGTGTTTCGAGCGCGAGGCGATCATTGGCGTCGTTGAACGTCGGCACGAGCACTGTGGCATTCGCGATGTAGAAATTCGCGTAGCTCGCGGGCAAACGCTGGCCCGCGAAGAATACCGGCTGCGGCATGGGCAGCGTCTCGATTCGCAGCGGCCTGCCATCCTGATCTTTCATCTCCCGGAGGCGCGCGAGATTTTCCTGCAGCGGCTCGTAGTTCACGTCCGATGGATCTTCTTCGACCACTGTGACGACGGTCGTCGGATTCACAAATCGCGCCAGATCATCCACGTGGCCGTGAGTATCATCGCCCGCGATTCCGCGATTGAGCCACAGGACGTTCGTCACGGCAAAATAATCGCGGAATGCTTTCTCGATGTCCTTGCGCGTGAGGCCAGGGTTCCGCGCTTGCTCTGCGCTCAGCAGGCATTCTTCCGTCGTGAGCATTGTGCCGCGGCCGTTCACGTCAATGCTTCCGCCCTCAAGCACGATTGGCCGGTTGTCATGCATAGAGTTCCAAACTCGCATTTTTAATTGTGGTGCGATTTTCCTCACAGCGGCGTCGTCACGCTTGCAGTTATCGTATTTCGCCCAGGCATTGAAGCGCCACTTGGTGAGGCCAATCTCACTTTCCCCGCGCGTGACATCGTCTCGCTTTAAGTGGTCGTCTTTTTTTACAAAGATTGGCCCGAAATCGCGAATCCATCCGCGATCGGTGGGCACAACATGGAAATCCACCGCGTTGAGATTTGCTTCCGATTTCTTGAGGGCGTCCTGCGCGAGGCGCTTTTCTTTGCCGTCGGCGACGAGAATCCGCACACGTTCGACGCGCGAGAGAACGCGCACGATGTCCGCGTAGACCCACGGAACCGGCGCAAATTTTCCCGGCCAATCGGTGCGTTCGTGCGGCCAGGCGAGCCACGTTGCTTCGTGCGGCTCCCACTCGGCGGGCATGCGGAATCCCATTTCGAGTGGCGTTTCGTCAGATTTAGATTTCGGTTTTAGTCGAGCCATCGTTTCAGGATGGGGGAATAGGCATCGATCCGGCGGTCGCGCAGGAAGGGCCAGTTGCGGCGAACGTCGTCCATGCGCCGCGGATCGCATTCGACGACGAGGATTTCTTCTTTGTTCGTCGAAGCCTCCGCGATGATTTGTCCGAACGGATCGGCAACGAACGACGAACCCCAAAATTCCAACCCGCTCTCTTTCGTGCCTTCGTATCCCGTGCGATTCACCGCGGCGACGAAAATTCCGTTGGCGATTGCGTGCGAGCGCTGAATCGTCCGCCACGCGTCGAGTTGCTCCGCGCCGTGCTCGCTCTTTTCTGAAGGATGCCAGCCGATTGCCGTGGGATAAAAAATGATGCTGGCGCCGCCGAGGCTCGCGACCCGCGCGCCCTCCGGATACCACTGGTCCCAGCAGACGAGGACGGCGATGCGGCCAAATTTCGTGTCGAAATTCGGGAAGCCGAGATCGCCCGGCGTGAAATAAAATTTCTCGTAGTAGAGTGGATCGTCCGGAATGTGCATCTTGCGGTATTTCCCGAGGAGCGCGCCGTCCGCGTCGATTACGACCGCCGTATTGTGGTAAACGCCCGCAGTTCGCCGCTCGAAGAGCGAGCCCACGATCACGACGCCAAGTTTTTTCGCGAGTTTACCGAGCGCTTCCGACGACGGCCCTGGAATCGGCTCCGCGAGATCGAAGAGATCGGCATTCTCTTCACGGCAAAAATACTGCGAACGAAAAAGCTCCTGAAGGCAGATGATCTGCGCGCCACGCTTGGCCGCATCCGTGATCTTTTTCTGGGCCTTCACAAAGTTTTCGCCGGGATCAAGCGAGCACGTCATCTGAATCAGCCCGACTTTGAATTTCTCCGCCATCCTCGAATACTATCATTTTGAAGGCGTTGCGACGAATCGCTTCCCCGGAGGCCCGCTGGATTGAAGCTCATCCGGCCCCATCATCCGCGGGCGCCCGGGCCGGCCCCCACGGCTTGCCGGCCTTGGCCTCCTCGTTAGCTCTTGGATACATTCGCGCGATGGGGCCGATGCTCGATTGGTTTCCCGTGCGGTTGAGTAGCATAATCAGCTTTTGCGATGCCCACGGGACCCCAATTAATCGCGCGGTGCAGAAATCCCGAATGTCTCAAGCTTTTTCACGTGATCCCGAGTGACGAATCTCTGCAAGTGATCGTGGATCAATTGCTCGTCGATCGCGCGGCCTTTGGTTCAAGTTTCCTGCTTGAGTTGGAATGCCCGGAATGCAAGGAAAAATTCTTGAAGAACACCTCCTCTCTGTTGGTCTGCAATTGCGGTCACTGCGCACACGAAAACGACTGAGAATTCTTAGTTCGCGCGTGCTCTTCGATAGATAGCCGGACGAGCTTCGCCCAGCGCGTGACGTTGACTTGCCTATACCCGCGTCCTAAGATGGCTCGCGCGATGCCTGAATCCGAGTCTCTGATCGGCCGCACTCTTTCGCATTACCGCGTTCTCGAAAAACTCGGTGGCGGCGGCATGGGCGTCGTCTACAAAGCGGAAGACACCGAGCTTGGCCGCTTCGTCGCGCTGAAATTTCTCCCTGAGGATGTCGCGCGAGATTCGCAGGCTCTCGAGCGTTTTCGCCGCGAAGCGCGCGCCGCTTCGGCACTGAATCACCCCAACATCTGCACGATCTACGAAATCGGCCAGCACGAAGGCCGCGTGTTCATTTGCATGGAATACATGGAGGGAATGACGCTGAAGCATCGCATCGGCGGCCGCCCTCTCGATCTCGATGTATTTCTCGATCTCGCCATCGAAATCGCCGATGCTCTCGATGCAGCGCATGCGAAGGGAATCGTTCATCGCGACATCAAGCCTGCAAACGTCTTCATCACGGAGCGCGGCCACGCGAAAATTCTCGATTTCGGCCTCGCCAAGCAAATTCGTCCGGCAGTGTCATCCGCCGCTCAAAGCGACACAGCGCTCAACGAGCACGAAACCGTCGGCATCAATGAAGAGCAGCTCACCAGCCCTGGCACGGCCGTCGGCACGGTCGCCTACATGTCGCCCGAACAAATTCGCGGCAAGGATCTCGATCCGCGCACCGATTTATTCAGCTTCGGCGTGGTGCTTTACGAAATGGCAACCGGAACGCAGCCCTTTCGCGGCGAAACTTCCGGCGTCGTCACCGACGCGATTCTGAATCGCGCGCCCGCGCCTGCGATTCGCCTGAATCCGGAGCTGCCGCCAAAGCTGCAGGACGTGATTGATAAAGCTCTCGAGAAGGATCGCAAGCTGCGCTGCCAGTCCGCAGCCGAATTGCGCGCCGATTTGCAGCGCCTGAAGCGCGATACGGATTCAGGGCGTCTCGCGTCGTCTGGGGCCGTTCCGCCCGCAGGCGCCGAGCTCGGTTCGGCATTAGGTACCGCGCAGCATCCATCGTCTTCGCATGCTGTGAGCACCGCGAGCGGATCGCGCGTGGGATTGCCGAGCGATGCCGCGCACGCGTCCGGCAGCTCCGTCGTCGTCGAAGCCGCGAAACACCACAAATTGGGTCTGTCCGCCGGAGCCATTATCGCGCTCATCATTTTGGCCGCTGCGGGATACGGAGTTTATTCGCTGATTGGCGGCAAGAGCGTACAGCCATTCCAGAATTTCTCGATTTCGCAAATCACAAACAACGGCAAATCCGCGCGCGCCGCGATTTCTCCTGATGGCAAATACATTCTCAGCGAGCTGGACGACGCTGGAAAAGCCAGCCTCTGGCTGCGCAACATCCCGACGAACAGCGACACGCAAGTGATCCCGCCCGCCGACACGATTTACACGAATCTCGATTTTTCGCCGGATGGGAACTACATTTATTTCATCAAGGCCGAGGCCGCGACCCAAAGTGTTCGCGACCTCTTTCGAGCGCCTGTTCTCGGAGGCGCTCCGCAGCCGGTCACTCGCGATATTGACTCCGGCATCTCATTTTCTTCCGATGGCAAACGCTTCGCCTTCATGCGCGACAACGATCCCGATGTCGGACGATTTCAACTCCGGACCTCGAACGCCGACGGTACCGACGAGAAGATGTTTGCCTCCGGGCCATTTGCGCAAGCGTCGCGGAACATAGCTTGGATGCCCACTGGCAATCAGGTCGCTGAGGTCCAAACTCAACAAGGCGATCAACTCAGCTTGCTCGCCCTGTTCGATATTGGCTCCGGGCAGTCCAAAACGATCGCCTCCTTCAAGGATAAGCTTCTTGCCAGAGTCGTTTGGCTTCCCGATGGAAAGGGCTTGCTCGCGCTTTATTTGGATGGGTCCACGCAGTTCTCCCGGAATCAGATTGGCTTCGTTTCATATCCGGGCGGGCAATTCCACGCGGTCACGAAGGACACGAACAGTTACGCGACGTTGACTCTTTCAGCCGACGCGAAGACCGTGGCGACCATTCAACTAAGAGTGCTGCGAAGCTTTTACGTATTTCCGGGCGCGGGTACGGGAGCCACGGTTCCGGCTCCTGCGCTTCCACAGGAGAAAGACATCGCCGATTTCGCCTGGGCGCGAGCGGGAGGATTCTATTTGGCGGGACCGACTGATTTCGAGCGCGTGTCGCTCGATGGAAGCAACAAGACCGTGCTCATGAGCAATGTAGGAGTCTTCGGAATCAACGCCTGCCCCGACGGCCAAAATATCGTATTCAGCTGGATCGGTCAGGGCGGCGGAAATAGCATAAACGTCTGGCGCGCCGACGCGAACGGCGCTAACGCGACGCAACTTTCGTTCGGCAAGTCTGACCAGTTCCCGATTTGCTCGCCTGACTCGAAGTGGGTCTATTACCACGAGCAGGACAGCGACCAGATCATGCGCGTTCCCGCGGATGGTTCGAGCAAACCCGCCGCCGTGGCTGGCACGGCCGTCGCGCATGCCATCCTTTCGGATCGTCGCGTCCAGATTTCTCCCGACGGTAAATATATTGCGTATGTGATTACGATATCGCCGCCCGGGAATTCGACCGCCAGCGTGCAAAAAATAGTTCTCCTGCCGCTTGATGCGGGACCCGATCCGCAAAAGCGCCTTCTCGATCCTGATCCGCGCTTCAGCCGTCAACTGAACTTTACGCCGGACGGAAAAGCGCTAGCCTATGCGATTCGCGCGAACGGCGTGGAGAATCTTTGGCTCCAACCTCTCGATGGCTCGCCGGGTCGCCAGATAACGAACTTTCCGGCGGAGTTGATTAACGGCTACCACTGGTCGCCAGACGGAAAGTCCATCGGCATGATCCGCGGGCACACCGAATCCGACGTCGTGCTCCTCCACGACACCGGCGCTTCATCGCAATAGCTCCGCTCACCCCCCACGCGGCGCCTTCGCGCAGAAATCAAGTCGAATCCATCTTTGGACGCGTGTATACTCCCGCGTATATATCGTCCTAGTTCACGCCGCTTTGGAGGCTCGCCATGCGATGGAAGATTGCCGGCTGCGTTTTCACATTCGTTTTGCTGATTGGACTGACGGCATACTCCCAGGATCAAAAGGCAACGGATACACTGGCACCGGCTGCGCCCGCGGTGCCTGCGCCCACGACGAGAATTCGCGTCGGAGGAAACGTTCAGGCCGCGAAGATGATCCACCAAGTCCAGCCCGTCTATCCGAAAAGCGCAAAAAAGGACCACATTCAGGGAACAGTTTTGCTTCGCGCGATTATTGGGACCGACGGAGGCGTGCGCCAACTCATGTATGTCTCTGGACCTCCGAGATTGATGAAGTCCTCCATGGACGCGGTTCGATCTTGGAAATACCAGCAGACGCTCCTGAACGGCCAACCCGTCGAGGTCGAGACGACTATCGCGATCATTTACTCGCTCGGCTCCTAAGAGCCCAACCGACTGGAGCAACACGTCGACTAGCGACGTTCTTAGCGCGCGCTCGACGGCTACCGATTGGACGCGCGCAGGCGGACCACTTGCCCTGCTTGTCATCAAATCGTTACATTTCCCGCCAAATTGCGGGACTTATATACTTAACTCCCCAAGGCAATAAACCACCTGTTTAGCGTCTGATACAATGCGTCGATATGGATGCTAAACAGTCAGTAGATGCCGTTTCATCTCACGTCAGTTTGATTGCGAGGCTGCAAGAAAATTTAAAAACGCTCATTGCGTCTTTCTTATCTTTCGGAGCACTAATGATTATTACTATTATAAGTTTTCCTAAGTGGATACAGATAATTCCAATGATAGGCTGTGTTACTTGCGGATCAGTACTTCTCGTAACCGTATGGGATTTTTGTAGAATTCGTTGGTTTAGGCTGCACAATTTAGCGCCCGATGAAAAGGAAACTCTAAACGCTTTTATACAGAACGGTAAAAAAACAGTTCATTGGTTTGCAGGAGACGACAGACCTATGAGCTTAGCCTTTGAAGGGATTATATCCGTGGTAAATAGGTCGGCAGGATATCCGGATGACGGATACGTCTGGTACACGATACGCCCTTGGGTATTTAATTATTTGGACAGGCGTAGAGATTTGATTGAACCTTCTAATTCTGTCTCTTCGTCTTAATCAAACAGGTTTTGAGAGAGGCAAGAAAGCATCCTTGCCTCTCTCAAATGATAGCCTAGTTGCCTCGTAACATCCGTTCGATAAGTTGGACTATCAGTCCAAAATTCAGAACGGCTTTTAGTACGAGGTCAATTCGGCTAAGTGAGTTGCGTTTCCGCATCACTCACCTACCTCTGTCGAGTTGGGCTCGACTTGAATTTTACGGTCACCGAAACAGGAAATTAACCCCAATCGGGGTACATGCAGCGCATAACAAATGAAGAAGAGCGTCGCAGACCAGATTGAGTTTAATGAATTTTGTTGGCTGGATTCTAAATTGGTAGGTGAGTGATGCGTAACGTATAAGGGTTATTTATTTTTCTTCGGTTTGTATTTCAGAGCAGCATCTATGACCTGTTCAAGTGTCAGACCGTAGAGCGTGAATGTCTTTTGATAATGTTTCCGTTTTGGTTTCCGTTTCACTCGGCAACCTCTTCGGTCAATTCTTTATAAGTGATTCGGCGTCCCGTAACCGCGTCAACGAAACTGTCTAGCCGTTGGAGTGAATGCCGCGTTACGTTTCCATCGTTCAAGCGCCAAGTAAATTCGTCAACGTACCGTCCGAGATGTTTTTGGCTCGCATGGTGATACACGCCGTGTAGTCCGCGCTTCATAACGGCGAAAACACTTTCGATGCTGTTTGTCGTAACGCCCTTGCGCGAATAATGTCCCAAAGAATGGTTGATTGATTTGTGTTGAAAATTCTTCTTGTGAAGATTCGCATACGCGCTTGATTCGTCGGTGTGAATCATTGAGCCACTTTCGATATTTTCTTGAATGGTATCGAACAGCCCGCGTGCTCCCGTTGATTTGACCGGAATCGCTCGTGTTCGTCCGTTGCGTTCGCGCATTCCCAAAACGGGAGTCTTGTTAATGACGCCGCGATCTCCGTACATGCGCTTCACCATGTGCTTATTCTTTTCGAGTCCGCCGATATAAGTTTCGTCCACTTCTACGACACCCTTTAGCAGCGTGGGATCGTTACCGCAAGCCTCGCGGAGACGTTGCAGGACGAACCAAGCCGACTTTTGAGTAATGCCGATCTCCTTTCCCAATTGGAGAGAAGAGATTCCCTTGCGAGCCGTGACTAGCAGGTACATCGCATAAATCCACTTGTGCAGAGGAACGTGTGAGCGTTCGAAGATCGTGCCAGTCCGAACGGTAAAGTCCAGTTTGCAGACATTACAGCGATAGAAGCCGTTCTTACGGGTCGTAATACGCTCTTTCGCTTTGCACTTCGGACACGTCGCGCCATCCGGCCACAGCCGCGATTCCAGATACTTTCGCGCAGTCTCGACATCGGGGAACATTTCGAACAATTGGAAGGTGCTGATTGTTGAGCGGCTCATATCGTCTCCATGAACAAATTGTCTCATAAAGCCGGGAGGGAGTCAAGTATATAAGTCCCCAAATTGCCCGTTGACATCTTTTCTCCTCCCATTTAAATTGAAGGGGCAATGTTGAAGCCGGGCCAGATGCCGACGTCGTCCACGCGACTCATTACGCCGCGTATGATTACGCCCACGTCTTCTGGCGCCGGAGGCAGCTGAGCCTAAACCGAAGCAATCAGCACCTCGCACCCGCCGCCAGAAGACAAACTGGCAGGCGGGTTTTGTGTTTTATGGGTGCTCGATTGAAAAAAGAGGAGCGCCATGAGCGTAGAAGGGCAGCAGCAACAGCGGGAGAACGAAGAGCCAGTCCAACGAAACGCCCTCATACGGCAAATGTCTGCCGCGGAGCACTCGATGTCAGGAGCCGCGCAGGAGGCCCGGACGGCGGATCGCGTGCGGGTGATGAAGTTTGGCGGCAGCGTGTTGACGTCGCCGGGGAGTCTAATGAACGCCGCGGCGCACGCCGCGAGAGCTGCCGAGACCGAGCGTGTCGCGGTAGTGGTGTCCGCGCTCCGCGGAGTCACTGACCGTCTCTACAGCGTGACGCGCGCGCTGCGCATGCGTGATTCTGCGACGGCGCTGGCCGAAGCGGAAGAGATCGCGCAGCTTCACATCCACGTCGGCAAGCAGCTGTTTCCCGACGCAGAGCAGGAATTCCAGTTTCGACTCGAATTGGCTGAGCTGGCACATGATCTCGATCTCGTTGTCCGCCGCGCGGGCCACGGCGAGTCGCCGCTCGAAATGACGGATGAAGTCGTTTCCTTCGGCGAGCGGCTGAGCGCGCGAATTTTCGCGGCGGCGCTGCGCAAGCTCGGCGCTCGCGCGGAGGCGCTCGACGCCTTCGAATTCATCGTCACCGATGGCGATCGCGAAGATCCGCACCCGCGGCTCGATGAGTCGTACCAAAAAACGCGCGAGGCGCTTGATCCATTTTTCGTGATGGGCACGATCCCCGTCATTACCGGCTTCGTCGCTTCCACGCCGGACGGCCGAATCACCACGCTCGGGCGCAACAGCTCCGATTACTCCGCCGCCATCGTGGCTTGCGCGCTCAGCGCCCGCGACGTCACCATCTGGAGCAACGTGGCCGGATTCTTCAACGCCGACCCGCACCAGAATGCCGACGCGCAGTGGATCGCGCGCTTAAGCTACGACGAAGCGATGGAACTTTCGCGAAATGGCGCGCGCGTTGTCCATCCGAAAGCATTCGAGTTCCTGATGCAGGAGCGCATCCCGCTGCTCGTACGCAGCGCAACAAACGTCGATGCTCCCGGCACATGGGTCGGCGAGATCGAGCCTGGAGGTTCGCGATGATTTGGAGAGTTGAATGAAGCAAACTAAATCGAAGAAGACCGGCACGAGTGTGGCGGTGCGCGAAGTCGGCAAGAACGCGCGCATCGCCGTCATCGGCGCGGGCAAGATGGGCGGAATTCTGCTTCAGGCGTTTCTGAAGCGCGGTCTATTCACGCGCGAGCAAGCCTGCGCCACCGTTCAACATCCCGAGAAGGCTGCTGCGCTTTCGAAATCGCTCGGCATTTCCGTTTTCACGGACAACGTCAAGGCGGTGCGCGATGCCGACATCGTTCTACTTTGCGTGAAGCCGCAAGTGGTGCGCTCGGCGCTCGCGCAAATGCGCCGCGCGCTTTCTCCCGCGAAGCTCGTTGTTTCGATTGCCGCGTCCGTGCCGACTTCTTACATTGAACAATACGTGCCGGCTCGAGTGCCGGTGATTCGCGCGATGCCGAATACTCCGTGTCTCGTCGGCAAGGGCATGACGGCTGTTTCCGGCGGCTCGCACGCGACGGCCGATCATCTCGAGACGGCGCGCAAATTATTCGAAGTCGTCGGGCGTTCGGTGATTGTTGACGGGAAGCACATGGACGCAATTACCGGCCTCTCCGCGAGCGGCCCGGCGTACATCTACATCATTCTTGAATCGCTGGCCGAAGCTGGCGTGAAGGTGGGGCTGCCGCGCGATATGGCGACGCTGCTCTCAGCGCAAACCGTTCTCGGCGCGGCGAGCATGGTGCTCGAGACCGGCGATCACCCCGCGCTTCTCAAGGAAGCCGTCACCACGCCCGCGGGCTGCACGATTGACGGCATTCTCGAGCTCGAAGACGGCAAGCTGCGCGTCACGCTAATCAAAGCCGTCGTCAAGGCTGCCCAGCGCGCGAAAGAGCTTCTCATTCAGAACTAACGGCGCCGGAATCGTCCCGATTGTTTGCGTGAAATACTTCAGGCTGACGCGAGGACGCGCTCGAGCGCGGCGCGCAGATGCTTCACGTCCGGCTCGACGCGCAGCCGCTGCCGCGCCAAATCTGCTTCGCTGCGCCGGCGCAGACTAATCTCTGGATCTTTGAGCTGGTGTCCCGTGAGAACCGCGACGATATCCGCGCCGCGCGGTATTTTTCCACTGGCCACAAGTTTGCGAATTCCCGCTATCGTTGTGGCTGAGGCGGGCTCGCAACCTACTCCGTCGTGAGCCAACGCCGCTTTCGCCGCGAAAATTTCTTCGTCGCTCACCGATTCCGCCAATCCATCGGTGGCGCGAATCGCGCGTATCGCTTTCTTCCAATTCACCGGATTGCCGATGCGAATCGCGGAGGCTTCCGTGCGCGGTTCAGAGACCGGAATCAATTCTTCGCTGCCGCTTTCGATCATGCGGTAGAACGGATTCGCGCCTTCCGCTTGCGCCACAACGAGGCGCGGCATCTTCTCGATCAATCCCATTTCCTTCAACTCGATAAGTCCTTTGCCGATGGCCGAAATGTTCCCAAGATTTCCGCCGGGCACTACGATGAATTCCGGCACGCGCCAATCGCGCTGCTCGAGTATCTCGCACACGATCGTCTTCTGCCCTTCGAGGCGGAAGGGATTGAGAGAATTCACGAGATATAGGTTCATGTCGTTCGTGAGCGCGCGCAGAAGTCGGAACGAATCGTCGAACGTCTCGCCGATTTCGATCACCACGGCGCCAAATTCGATGGCCTGCGCCAGTTTCGCCGCGGAAATTTTTCCGGCCGGCACGGTGACGACTGCTTTCATCCCGGCGCGCGCCGCGTACGCGCTCATCGAAGCGGATGTGTTGCCCGTCGAGGCGCACACAGTGACACGGCTGCCTAGAATCGCGGCTTCCGTGATGCATGCCGTCATGCCGAGGTCTTTGAACGAGCCCGTGGGATTGTTGCCCTGATGCTTGATCGCGAGGCGCACGCCGCCGGCCCACTCGCCCGCGCGCGGAACATCGAGAAGCGGCGTGCGGCCTTCGCCGAGCGTGACGACGCTGCGGCCTTCCGGCACGAACGGAAGCAATTCGCGGAAGCGCCACACTCCGCTCTGATCTTCGAGTGCGCTGCTCGATTTCCGCATCTGCCACGTCCGCCGCAGCGTCTCCGGCGCCACTTGTGGCGCGTCGTAACGGACTTCGAGCATTCCACCGCACGCTTCGCAGCCGTATTCCTTCAAGTCGAGCGCGTGCCTGCGATGGCAGCCGCCTTCGATACATTGGAGAAACGCCGTCGTCATCCGTGTTCCTTCTGCGAAATCTCGATTCTCGCGCTCCTTCGACGCTAGCATGGTGCCGAATGCTATGAAAGAGGGTAGTCGAAGTGAATTTTCGTAAACGCGCTGAATGGACGACGCTCGCAAGGAGCAGAAGGAAACGCGGATTCCTCGTCTGCCGGTGGCGAACTCGGGATGACGCATCAAATTCGCGCCGGCGCGCCTGACGAGTTCAGAATGTCGCGGAAAATTACGCGCGAACAGAATCGTGAAGCAGTTGAATGAAGCGTTCGCGCGACGCTTCTTTCACGACCGTCGCATTCGCCGGTTTGCCGGTGACGCCGAGTTGATCTACAACCGTCTGGCCGAGAGTGAGATCGCTTTGAGTGTCGATCTGAACGTACCGGCGCTCCGTCTTCGTCGCGATGGTCGGATCGATGGCGACCGCCATTGCGATTGGATCTGGAAGATCGAAACCCGCGAGCTTGGTCCTCGTGAGTGCAAATTGCGTCAGTGATTTCTGAATGTCCACGCAGAATTTCGCGAGCGGAGTGCCGATGTCGCGAAGCTTCGCCGTTTCCTGGGGGTCGAACACAGCCGATTCGACGGAAATATCCCAGCCGACCATTTCGATCGGCAGCCCCGACTCGAAAACGATTTTCGCGGCTTCCGGATCCACCCAAATGTTGTATTCCGCCACGGGCGTGACGTTGCCGACGCCGCCAAATCCAACACCGCCCATGATTACGCAGCACGTCACTTTTTGCGCGATCGTTGGATCGATTTTCAGCGCGAGCGCGATATTCGTCAGCGGGCCGAGCGTGACGAGCGTGATTTCTCCGGCGTGGCGATTGATCACATCAATGATGGCCGGAACGGCGTGGCCCGGCGCAGGAGTCCTTCCTGTGAGCGGAAGACCGATATCTCCGAAGCCGTCGTTGCCGTGAACGTATTCGGCGGTATGCAGCGGGCGCAAAAGAGGCGCGGCAGATCCGCGATAAACGGGTGCGTGAGACCCGCACAGATCGCGAGTGTACAACGCGTTCTGCAGCCCCTTCTCGATCGGCATGTTTCCGGCGACGACGGTGATGGCTTCGACGCTTACCCCCGGATTTCGCAGCGCCATCACTAGAGCGACGGCGTCATCGGACGCTGTGTCGGTATCAATGAGAAATCGGCGCGTCTTGACCGCGTCGTCTGGCACCGCGTTCATTCGTGCTGGATCTACCGCGGCACCCGTTCCGCGGGCGAACGCCGTCAGCCCGAGAAGTGAAAACATACGCAATAGATTGCGTCGCGATATTTCTGTGAAGCTGCTTGTAAGCATGACTCAGACCCCCATGTGATTCTCAAAAGACGCCAGAGTATACACGCGATTGTGCAATCGCCAAGCGGGTGACGGACTCAAGCGGGCGCGAACGCGCGGATGAAAAACTCGGATGACATTCCGTGTATCCTAAGCGCGAGAAAGGGAACGTGGAAAAGCGCAAGATCATCGCGGCTGCAACATCGCTGTGGCTGATCGCAACCGTGGCACTCGCGTGCCGGGTCGCGTATGCGTACAACGAATCGCGCGTGATTCCGGCCGAGGCGCTCGCTTCCGTGCCGTTCGAGCAGGAGACCGGCAACATCGCGATGGCGCTCGCGACAGGCAAGGGATTCAGCTCGCCGACAAGGAGCGGCACAGGGCCGACCGCCTGGCTCACGCCTGTCTATCCAGTGCTCGTCGCGGGAATTTTTCGCGTATTCGGTGTGTTCACGCTTCACGCGTTTTACGCGGCGGCCGCGCTGAACATTCTTTTCTCAGCGGCCACTTGCGTGCCGATTTATTTTGCCGGCAAGCGAATCGCGGGAATCGGCGCGGCGAGCCTCGCGGCGTGGCTATGGGCGCTATTTCCAAATGCAGTCGTAATTCCATTTCAATGGATCTGGGACACGTCGCTAACGGCTCTGCTGGCCGCCACGATTCTGTGGGCGACTTTTGCGCTCGCCGAATCGCGACGAATTCGCGATTGGTGCGCGTATGGCCTTCTATGGGGTTTCGCGCTGCTCACGAATCCCGCGCTCGGCAGTGCGCTGCCGTTTCTGTTGGTTTGGACTTGGTATCGCGCACCGCGAGAAGGTAGCGGAAGCGGACAAATCGCGCGGCCCGCCGTGGCGCTCGCGGTCGCGATTCTGTGCTGCATACCGTGGTGCGTGAGGAATTACGTCGAATTCCACCGCTTCATACCGCTTCGGTCGAACCTGCCATTCGAACTCTGGCTCGGCAATAACGAAGTATTCGACGACCGCTCGCCGAACATCAACGCTCGAATCACTCGCTACGGCGAGGCGCGGCGATACGCGCAACTCGGCGAGACGGCGTTCATGCAGGAAAAATGGAATCTTGCGATCGACTTCATGCGGACGCACCGGCGACTCGAGCTCCGCCTCTCTCGATGGAGATTCTTGAATTTCTGGCTCGGATCGTTTCATCCGATGCAGGATTTTGAGAACGCGGACTCGCAGTGGATTCGAGCGATCTTCGCGCTGAATTTTCTGACGGCAATTGGCTGCGTGATCGGAATCGCAATTTTATGGCACGCACGAAGCCCGTATGCGCTTCCCGCAGCGGTGTTCATCATCGTCGTTCCACTCGTGTATTACGTCACGCACGCGTCGCTGCGTTACCGGCATCCGATCGATCCGATCGTGTTGACGATGACAGCCATTGCGATCGTTGGCGCGAAGCGAAAAGAAGCTGCGAGCGCGATGCCCGCGCTAGTCAACCACGAAACCATTTCGTAAGGGCCGTGCGAACCGCCTAAGCGCGCCGGACTTGGGCGCCGGCGTTATCTGCTTTGAGATTGGATGCGCGTGCACTGATGCCGTGGCGGCGGAAAATATCCACGAGAGCGTTGCCGATTTGCGTTGAACTGTGGAGCGCGATTGCCATCACCGACGAGCCCGCGCCGCTCAGGAATATTCCCGCGAGGCCTTCGCAGCGATACTCGAGGCATTCGGCGATCCCGGGAATGAGCGGGCTGCGATACGGCTGATGCAGGCGATCGCGGAAAAGCTCCGGCGTCAAATCGCCTCCAGAAAAAAAAGCCGCCGTAAGAAGAGCCGTGCGTTGGATGTTCTGCACGATGTCTTCCCGCGAATACTGCGTGGGCAGCGCGGCGCGTGATTTCTCGGTCGAAAGCGGCACATCGGGCGCCACGGCGATGAAATCAATCTTTTCCGAGACGTCGGTGGTGCTCACCAGAATATCCGCGAGATTGTCCGTCGCGTTGTGCGTGACCGCCGCAACAACCATCCCACCGTACAGCGCTGCCGATATATTGTCCGGATGTTTTTCGAGGGCGAGCGCGTGCCGGAGAATTTTCTTCGGCTCGAGTGTTGCGCCGCAAAGCTCCGCGCCAAGAATCGTCCCCGCGATGATCGCTGCGGCGCTCGATCCCAGGCCGGAACCGATCGGAATCTGATTATCGATTTCGATTCGCGCGCCCGGCAGGACTCCGTCAGTTGAAGCCGCGATGTTTCGAATCGCTCTGGCGACGAGGTTGGTGCCATCGAGTGGGACGCGTTCCGTATTCGGGCCGAGGTAGCTAAGCTCAAGGCCGCCGGAAGTCTGCGGCGTCGCCGACACCCGGAGATGCAAATTCAGCGCAATCGCCGCGCAATCGAACGCGGGCCCGAGGTTAGCCGAGCTGGCTGGGACTTGAACTCTGACGGTCATCTAGAGGTCAGGCTGTTGCCGCGACCGCCACCGATTCTCCCATGAATTTCTCAAATGCAACGAGTTTTGGCTCGATTGGTTCATCGAGGGTGAAGCGATTCGCGAAAACGTCCGTGGTCTTCAAGCCGTTGCCGGTAATGCAGAGAACAGTCTCCTCGTCACGCTGAATCTTGCCTTGCGCGATAAGGCTCTCCGTAGCCGCCACGGTGACGCCCCCGGCCGTTTCGGTAAAGATGCCTTCGGTGGTGGCGAGCAACTCGATGCCGGTGACGATTTCGGGATCGGATACGTCCGCGGCCCAGCCTCCGCTCGTCGAGATGGCGCGCGCCGCATAGAGGCCGTCCGCCGGGTTGCCGATCGCAAGCGAGCGCGCAATCGTCTTCGGCTTCTGCGGATCGATTTCGTCCTTGTTGCATTTTACCGCGTCGGAAATCGGCGAGCAGCCCGTTGCTTGCGCGCCGAAGAATTTCACGGTCTTGGATTCGACGAGCCCAAGCGCGATCAATTCGTTAAACGATTTTTGAATTTTCGTGATGAGCGAGCCGCCCGCCATCGGGACGACGACATTGTCCGGCAAGCGCCAGCCAAGCTGCTCGGCGATCTCGAAGCCAACGGTCTTCGATCCTTCGGCGTAATACGGCCGGAGATTGATATTCACGAAACCCCAGTTATAACGATCGCCGATTTGCGAGCAGAGGCGATTCACCTGATCGTAATTGCCGGCGATGCGAGTGAGGCGCGCGCCGTAGACTTGCGTGCCGACGATCTTGGCCGCTTCCAGATCCGCGGGAATGAAAATCCACGCGTTGAATCCGTGGCGCGCGGCTTGCGCGGCCACCGAATTGGCAAGATTGCCGGTGGAAGAGCAGCTGACCGTCTTGAATCCGAAGCGCCGCACCTGAGCGAGCGCCGTTGCCACCACGCGATCCTTAAACGATAGCGTAGGGAAGCACACCGCATCGTTCTTGATAAGAAGCCGCCTCGAACCAATTCGCGCGCCCAGCCGCGACGCAGGAACAAGCGGCGTCATGCCAACGGGCAATCCCTCGTTGTAGCCCTCAGGCACGGGAAGCAATTCGGCGTAACGCCAGATATTTCCCGGCCGCGAGGCAATCGATTCGCGCGTGAATTTTCCGCGTACCGCTTCCAGATTGTAGTGAACTTCGAGGGGAGCCATGCAGTCTTCGCAGATCGAGGCTGGCCGATTGCCGTGTTCGCGACGGCACTCACGACATCGCAAGGAATAATTCTCGCTCATTGCTTATTCTCCGTGGCTGCGCTGGTTCTGCGCGCCCTAAAAACAAAAAGCCTCATCCGGGATGGGGGATGAGGCGAAATGCTGCTTCCGAGTCTTCATGTCCCCCGCGAACCGGGCGGGAATTGGCACCAAGCGACCAGTAAGAGAACCTGATCCGGTTGTCGTGGCTTCGTCGGGCCCGTGACCCTCAGCCACTCTGCATGAAGATCGGTTCACGCCTTTAATAACGGCGCGATGTAGAAATGGTAGGCCGAGTTCTCGCAGTCGTCAATAGGAAGCTATGTGTCAGCGCAGCCGTGGGCCGAATGGCGCGTAAGAACACTTGAATGGGAGAAGGCGAACCCGCAGTTGATCTGGCGCCGGTACCCGTGGATTGACGCGCGGCACACGTTTTCCTTAGTATGGGCATCCGAGTTGGGAACTCGCCGCCGAGTAAGATTGCGGTTTCACAATGGAACAACCACGAGACCGGAAACACGCCACTTCTTCATCCGGCTCGCATTCGAGCGGCCCACCATCCGGTTCCGGGCATTCCGAGCCACACCACTCTTTCTACGAGAGCTTTTGGCTGAAGTTGTTGATCGGCGTGGTGATTACCTTCGGGATGTGGTGGCTCGCAAAATGGATCGAGGATAAGCGTTTCTATATCGGCACGCAGGCAAGAGAGTTTGTTTACGACGTCATCCAACACCGGCTTGGCGCGGTGGCTAGGCAGAACTTAAACGTCACGGTCGTCGATGTTTCCGACGTCGACTGGACGCCGCGCAAAGATCCCAATCAACCGAGAGAGTACGACTACACGGACAGGAACAAACTCCGCGACGTCATCATGAAGATCGCGGACCAAAGCCCTGCGGCGATCGGCCTCGACATCGATTTCACGCCGTATCCGATCCAACTCGAGGACGACGACGAATTTCTAGCGTGCCTGCTGGCTCGCTCGACCGGATTTCGCGAAGGCACGGATTCGCTCCCCAATGGCCCACTCTCTCCGGCGTGCCTCGCGGCGCCCAATCATTACGTGCCGATTTACGTTGCCACCTATACCTCTCTCGCGCTCGGGCCGGTCTACGCGCTCGAACGGCCGGAATATTCGGTCCTTGCGGCGTTTGCCGGAGCCGTAACCCCGGGACAGTTCGAAGCTCCGCGCAGAATGGCGAACACGATTGAAATACATTCAGGCCTTCCGGGATCGGCGGCCTGGGTCGTTAACTCGCTATCCGTGGCCATGCACCCGAAAGTGGAACAAAATCCGCTTTCTAATATTCCCGGCGTGGCCGAGTCCATTTCATTAGCCCCGCATAAAGAGGTTCCCGCCACCGAGTTTTACGTGGATTACGGATCCATCGATCGAATTGAGGCGAACACGATTCCGTCCGCCAGCGTGATGGATCCGAAACAACCCCAGTTCGCCAGTTCTTTGAAGGGACAATACGTTCTCGTCGGCCGCGGAAAGGGCACGACCGACATGGATCAGCACAACATTCCCGGCCGGCTCGACCGCCGATATTCCGGCGTGTATCTGCACGCGTGTGCGATTTACACGCTCGATTCGGGGCCGCTGCTCGCCCTGCTTCTACCTCGGGGCCGCCTGGTTCTGGACCTCTCGCTATTCCTCCTAATTTTTGGCGTGGTCGAGCTAACGATCTGGGGCCGAAAGCGCTACTTCCGCGCGACAACGAGAGCCGGAGTGCTGCATCTTGTGGTGACGGTCCTCGTCGTGGTCGCGGCCATCGTCGGCGGCATCTATTTGGCGAGCACCTTCCGCATCATGTGGGATGATTCGCTTTTCGTCGCCGTCGGATTGATTGGCCATGCGGTCGTGGATCACGTTTTCACGAGTGATTAGAACC
Organism: uncultured Acidobacteriota bacterium; assembly: GCA_963803835.1. Classification (GTDB taxonomy): domain Bacteria; phylum Acidobacteriota; class Terriglobia; order Acidiferrales; family UBA7541; genus Palsa-147. The sequence goes on from CAWDOI010000011.1 coordinate 57,933, forward strand.
GGCTCGCCGCGAAAACTCTCCGTCCTTGACGCGCGGTTGCATTTTGCTATTGTTGAAGCGGTACCGACTCGGAACTGAGCCGTTCGATGAACGCAATTCCATATCGAAAAGCCGTCCGGGCGGACTTGTGTAAATTCGCGTCGCGTTGGGTCATCCTCGTACTTCTTGCAGTAGCGGCGTTGGTATCTCCGCTTCACTCTCACGCTCAGGTAACCACATTTGCGGGGGTTGTAATCGAAAACACGTGCAAGGCCCAGGTGTTTGAGCCCGACGATCAAAAGTGGCACGTGCTCGTGTCCCCGAAGGGCAGTCACCGCCCGTTGATTGCGGGCGAGATTTTGAAGTGCGGTTCGACGTCGGGTAGCCTCACGCTCCTCGATTCCCAGACCTACACGACGATTTCCGGAACTCAAACGCACAAAGTAGAAGTCAGCTCGGTATTAAATGAAGTGATCCGTTACGCCGAACCCGCCTTTACGCGCGACCGCAGCCCTGCCGAAACGATTTTTTCCTCTCCGCCTTCCGAGGGCACGATCGAGCCGGAACGCTTCATCGTTCGCTGGAGCCCTCCGGCGGGCATCGGAGACGTGGAGTTGTCGGTTGCGCCAGAGAGTGGCGGCATCCGGCTTTTTACATCGCGCCAATTCCCGGGCTCCTCCGCCATCTACGACTCGCAGCAGCTCCGCGATGCGCTGGCAAGTTATCGCGACCGCAATGGATTTGCGCCGCTGGTCTTGCGCCTACGCGATGAGGACGATCGCGAATTCCGTGTAACTTTCTCCGTGCTTACGCCCCCGAATCAAAGGAAGCTGGAGCAAGAGCTGGCGGCGTGGGAGGCTAAAGACGGCTTAGTGCGGCATCTCGGCCGCGCATCTGCATACTCCGGGTTTGGCCTCTATTCCGAAGCGGCGGCGGAATCCGAATTGGCGTTAAAGGAATCGCCGAAGAGTTCGCTCCTGCTGCAAATGACCGCCGATGCCGAGCGGCGCACGGGGAATTCTGCGCGCGCGAGCGAACTGGACGGCGAACTCAAGCAAATGATGGCGAAGGTGCAGTAGAATCGCTTTCGTGACGTCCCCAGGAAACCCACCACGAATCGCATTTCAAGGTGAGCGCGGAGCATTCAGCGAAGAAGCGGTGTTCAAACTCCTCGGCGAAAAGGTTTCCCCCGTCCCGCGGCCTACCTTCGAAGCTCTCTTTTCCGCAATTCCCGAGAACGCCGCCGATTTCGCATTGGCTCCGCTCGAAAATAGTCTCGCCGGTTCCGTTCATCAGTCCTACGACCTGCTGCTTGAAAGCGCGCTGCACATCATTTCCGAAGTGACCATTCCGATTGTCCACAACCTCATCGGATGTCCTGGCGCGAGACTTGAAACAATTCGCGTCGTCCAATCGCATCCCGTCGCGCTGGCGCAATGTCTCGGATTTTTCGTGCAGCATCCGGAAATTCAGCGCATCGCCAGCAGAGACACAGCCGGAAGCGTCCGCGAAGTTCTCGAAAAGGGTGACGCCGTCGTCGCCGCCATTGCCGGCCGGCACGCTGCCGAACTCTATGGCGGAACGATCTTGCTCGAACATCTCGAAGATCACCGCGAGAACTACACGCGATTCGTCCTGCTCTCCGCGAAGCCCGAGACGAAAGAGAACGCGAATAAAGTCTCGCTCGTCGTTCGCGTGAAGCATCAGCCCGGCGCGCTCTATTCCGCGCTCGGCGTTTTCGCCAAGCGCGGCATCGATCTCCTTAAGATCGAAAGCCGCCCGCTGAAGGGGAGTCCGTGGCATTACAGCTTTTACCTCGATATCGGCGGATCAACGGCGGACGAAACGGTCAGCCAGGCACTCTCCGAACTGAGCGACCGCGTGGACGAATTTCGTATTCTCGGTTGCTATCCTTCGGCGCATTCGTCGGCGAGCGTAAAAGCCGCCGCACCCAACAAGATTCCCGGAGATTTGGCCTAGTTGCTCGTCCGAACTACAGTGGCCGGCATCCTGCCGATGATGCTCTAAGGATTGGGTGGTTGATGTTTCGGAAGTTTCGGCGTGAACTTCGTGACGAGGAATTCTTCAAGAAGATTTTCCACGGCGCTTGTGCCAAGCCCGACTGCCGCGTTTTCGAACGTTAATCCCAGTCCGCGATCTTCCCGCGGATAATAGAGATTCGAGATGCCGCCTGAGGCGAGGCTCCCGCCGAGACCCGAATAGTTTGCCTGCCAGCGTCCGTTATCGCCTTTGCAAATTACCGTGTTGGCGATCGCATACAGAATCCGCGATCGCGTGCCGCCGCTTCCTTTGTAGAAGTATCGCGGATCCTGTTTCAGCAGCGACGGAAGGATGGCACCTTCAATAAATGTGCTTGTGACGAGATTCGCGTAGGAGGCGCCGTAGCGTTTAGCGTAGCCTTGCGCGCCTTGTCCGTATCCGCTGAATTCATTTTCCCCCTGCTGAAATCCGGCGATGGCCCCTGTCAGTACAAATGAAACTGGGTCGATTGTCGTCCTCCAAGCGAGCTCGAACTTTTGCTTTGTATCGAGCGGAGCTGGATCGGAGATGTAGGTGACGTAGAAATTCGGAATCACGCCGAGCACGCGCTGCTTCTCCTCCTCTTTCACCTGCGTTTCAGCCACTTCTTCGCGCGGGGGTTCGACGACCACCCTAGTAACAGAGCCGGCAACGGCCAAAGCGATTGGCGGGACAATATCGAAATCCCCAAGGCGCAGAATTCCAGAATATGTTTGCGAAGCGAAGCCCGGCGCCGTAATTGTGAGTTGGAAAGGACCCGGAGCGACATTGGAAAAGGAGAATTCGCCGTTGTCACCAGCTAGCATCTCGTGATTTTCGGATGGATTCCCACTCTTGAGAACTACGCGGGCTCCGGCGACGCTCGCTCCAGTGGGATCGACGACGGTTCCGTTGATGTTCCCAGACGATTGCAGATCGCGTAGCTGCTCGCCGGCGGATGCCCCAGATTCCGAACCGGTATTGGGCTGTTGAGACTGACCTTGAGTTGAAATTCCGCAAAGCAGGATGCTAAGAAAGACTAAGCTCTGGGAGCCAAGAAGCCATCGCCGGACGCTTCTGCTTAGGCCCTTCCGATACGAATGTTTTTTCGTAGCGCTCACAATTATGACTACCTAGCCCTCGGTGCGTCCGCCAACCATGTTTGACTGTGTGTAGTTGGTTCAGGTTGTCCAGCAGGCTTGCGAATTGTGCTTTAGCGGCAATGTCACGGCGGAACGCGGCGTCTGGCTTCCCAGAAGCCAGAATGCCCAGCATTGGTGCATAAAACTGATTTATGAATACATTCAGCAATATAAATTGGACACGGAAAGCGACCTAATGCCTACTGGAAGGGTTACGTCGACAGCGAAGCTGCGGCCAGAGTATTCGAGCCGGCCCCAAGCCGGCACGCTAAAAGCGAAGGGAGCCTGGGAACGTGAAGAAGTCGGGTGCGGAAATCGTTTGGGAGAGCCTGGAACGCCTGGGCGTCACGTGCGTGTTCGGCTATCCTGGCGGCGCCATTCTTCCGACGTACGATGCGATGATGAAGTACAAAACGCATCACGTCCTCGTCCGCCACGAGCAGGGCGCAACGCACATGGCCGATGGCTATGCGCGCGCCGGCGGTGGCGTGGGTGTCGCGATTGCGACTTCAGGCCCGGGCGCGACGAATATGGTTACCGGAATCGCGACCGCCATGATGGACTCGTCTCCGATCGTCTGCATTACCGGCCAGGTGGGCAGCAAGCTCATTGGCTCGGACGCGTTTCAGGAAACCGACATCACGGGCATCACGCTCCCCATCACCAAGCACAATTATCTTGTGACTTCCGCCGAAGAAATCGCTCCGAGCATTCGCGAAGCGTTCCAGATTGCTGCGTCGGGCCGGCCAGGACCGGTTCTGATCGACATCACCAAGGACGCCCAGAATGCATCCTGCGAATTCGACTGGGAGGCCGCCGCGCCCAAGCCGCGCCGCAAGGAACCCGATCACTCTCCCAATTCAGTGGAGCTCGAGCGCGCGCTCGAACTCATCAATTCCGCGCGCAGGCCGGTGATCCTCGCGGGGCACGGAATTATTTTGTCCGGCGCAACGCAGGAAGTGACCGCGTTTGCGGAAAAAGCCGCCGTCCCTGTTGCAGAAACGCTTCTCGGATTGGGTGCCTTCCCGGCGTCACATCCGCTTTCGCTCGGCATGATGGGAATGCACGGCGAATCGTGGGTCAACACGGCGATTCAGGAATCGGATTTACTGCTCGCGTTCGGCATGCGATTCGATGATCGCGTCACGGGAAACTTGAAGACTTACGCGCCGAACGCGAAAAAAATTCACGTCGAAATCGACCGAGCCGAAATCAACAAAACCGTCCACGTCGACGTCCCGCTCATCGGCGATCTGCGTGAAATCCTGCTGCGGCTGCTCCCCGGCGTGAAGTCGGGCGATCGCAGCGAATGGCTGCAATACATCGGAAGCCTGAAGCACGATTCCGCGGTTCGCGACATTCAGAATCTTCCGGACAACGGCCACTTGTACGCGGCGCACGTGATTCACGATCTCTGGCGCGAGACGCGCGGCGACGCCGTCGTCGTCACCGATGTCGGTCAGCACCAAATGTGGGAAGCGCAATACTACAAGCACGATAAGCCGCGCTCGCTGATTACTTCTGGCGGCCTTGGCACGATGGGTTTCGCGCTGCCCGCGGCCATCGGCGCAAAATTTGCGCGGCCGGACGCTGAAGTTTGGGTCGTCGTCGGCGATGGCGGCTTTCAAATGACAATGGCGGAGCTCGCCACGATCGTGCAGGAGCGCATCGACATCAAAATTGCCATCATCAACAACGGCTTCCTCGGTATGGTCCGCCAGTGGCAGGAATTTTTCTACGATGGCCGCTACGCTTCCACGCCGCTCTTGAGCCCCGACTTCGCAAAGCTCGCCGGCGCATTCGGAATTTCCGGCGTCTCTGTTCGCACGCGCTCCGAAGCCGTCTCCGCTCTGCGCGCCGCGCGCGAAAATCCGGGACCCGCGCTGATTGATTTTCAAGTCGAGCAGGAAGATACCGTGTACCCAATGGTTCCCGCGGGAGCCGATCTGCACCAGATGATCCGCCGCCCGAGCCCTCTCGTCGAAAGCGCTAACGATGACTGACACCCAAAAGCTTCACACATTCGTGCTGTACGTCGAGAACCAGCCCGGCGTGCTGAATCGCGTGGCCTCGCTCTTTCGACGGCGCGCGTACAACATCGAATCGCTGACGGTTGGCCACACCGAACGCGAAGGAATCTCCCGCATGACGATCGTCGCGGGAATCAATGAAGGCGCAGCGCATCGCGTTGAGGCGAATCTCTACAAGCTTGTCAACGTGCTCTCCGTCGAAGACGTCACGCACGTTTCTACAATTGCTCGCAGCCTCGCGCTCATCAAAGTCGAGGCGCACGAAGAATCGCGCCACCGGCTGATGGAGATCGCCCGCGTTTTTCGCGCGCGCGTGGTGGATCTCGCGCCGCAGTCGCTGATCGTCCAGATCACGGGAACCGAAGACAAAATTCAGGCGCTCGAAGAAGTGCTGCGCCCGTTCGGAATTCTCGAGATGGTTCGAACCGGGCAGGTGGTAATGTCTCGCGGCGTGAAGAAGGCGCTCAGCAAGCAAAAGCGCGAGGCCAAAGACGCAGCAGCGTCAGCGGAAGTTTCGCATTCCGTCTAATTCGCGTGGCGGAATTCGGTTCCGAATAATTGGGTCGTTACCCTCCAGGAGATTGGAATGGCTACGATTTATCAGGACGACGCGGCAGATATCACCCTCATCCAAAAAAAGAAAATTGCGATCATTGGCTACGGTTCGCAGGGCCACGCGCACGCGCTGAACTTACGCGATAGCGGATGCACGGTCTGCGTCGGCCTTCACGACGGAAGCCAATCGAAGAAAAAAGCGATCGCGGAAGGATTAGCGGTGCGCTCGGTCGCCGACGCCGCGGCGTGGGCCGACGTCATCATGATCCTCGCGCCGGATACGGCGCAGCCCGCGATTTACGAGAAGGAAATCGCGCCGCATCTTTCCGCTGGAAAAATGCTGATGTTCGCGCACGGATTCAACGTGCGCTTTGGCACGATTCAATTGCCCAAGAACATTGATGTGACGATGATCGCGCCAAAAGCGCCGGGCCACCGCGTGCGGGAGGTGTTCGTCGAGGGCGGCGGCACCCCTGCGCTGCTTGCGATTCATCAGGACGCCACCGGATCGGCGAAGCAGCTTGCGCTCTCGTATGCCAAGGGCCTCGGCACCACGCGCGCCGGTGTGATCGAAACGACATTCACGGAAGAAACCGAAACCGATCTCTTCGGCGAACAAGCCGTGCTCTGCGGCGGCGTGAGCGAACTCGTCAAAGCCGGGTTCCAGACGCTTGTGGACGCGGGCTATCAGCCGGAGATTGCTTATTTCGAATGCCTGCACGAGCTGAAACTGATCGTGGATCTAATTTATCAGGGCGGCTTAAATTATATGCGCTACTCGGTGAGCGACACGGCCGAATACGGCGATTACATCGGCGGACCGCAAATCGTCACCGACGAAACGCGCAAGACCATGAAGAAAATGCTCGGAAAAATTCAGAGCGGCGAATTCGCGAAGCAATGGATTGACGAAAACAAAGCCGGACGCCCAAATTTCTATGCCACGCGCCGCAAAGAGCAGCGCCAATTGATCGAGGAAGTCGGCGCACGCCTGCGCGCGCGTATGCCATTCTTGCATCCCGTCACGGTAGCCACCGAAGAACCAGCGGCCGCCGGCAATTCCAATTAGCGGCTCGACGCATTCGTATCGAACAGTCCCACAGCGCGGAAACACTGCTGCTCTAATCTTTGCGCCAATTGATTTCGGTCTACCCGCTTCCCGTGAGCATGCGCGGCATCGACCGCGCCGTGCAGTCCGCTGAACAAAAACACAGCCACAAATCGCGGATCGTCAATCGGCCACGTCCCAGCGTCAACGCCAGCCTGCAGCAACTCAGAAAGATGATCGACTATGATGTTGTCGACGAGTCCTTCCCGCCTGCGAGGAAGCGACCCATAAAAAATAATGTCGTGAAGCCGCATGGATTCGAAATATCCGGCGACGCCCGCCCTCGCCCACGCTGCCAACTTTCCCTTCCAATCGTCGTTCCGTTTTTCCGCGATCGCCGCTTTTATTTTCGAGAGCAACTCTTGCGCAAATCGTCCCCCGAGCGCCGAAAGCACGTCATCCTTGGAAGAAAAATAAAGATAGAAGGTCCCCTTCGCGACGTCAGCGCCCGATGTAATCTGCTCGATCGTCGTCGGCCCAACGCCTTGCTTGAGAAACAAGCGCAGCGCGGCGTCCATAATCTCGCCGCGGCGCTCTTCAGGCGGCTTCGTCCTCGGCCGGAACTTCGTTACGCCGCGCATAGGTTCGTCAGCCTCACGCCACTCAAGCCTCGATGCCGTCCAACCGGTCCGCCTTGCGCAGGGCAGGGAACATGAGCGCCCAACCGCCAGTGACCACGAGCGAGCCCACTCCGCCAAAAATCGCCGCGCCTACGGGCCCGAGCAACCGGGCGACTACTCCCGTCTCAAACTCGCCGAGATCGCCGGAGGCGCCGATGAACAGGTTGGCAACCGCGGATACGCGTCCGCGCATTCGGTCCGGCGTCACGATTTGCACCAGCGTCTGCCGCACATAAACCGAAATCATGTCCGCCGCACCCAGCGCGGCTAAAGCAATCACCGAGACGATCATCGATTTGGACACTGCGAAAATCAGCGTCGCCACGCCGAATGCCGCGACGCCCGCGAACATCCAGTGGCCCGCGCGGCGATGCAGCGGCCAGCGGCTGAGCGCGAAGGCCATCGCTGCCGCTCCGATGGCGGGGCCGGAACGAAGAACGCCGAAGCCGTGCGCCCCGACCTTCAGCACGTCGCTCGCGAACACAGGCAATAGGGCAGTGGCGCCTCCGAGCAGCACTGCGAACAGATCCAGCGAGATAGCTCCGAACACAATCTTATTGTTCCAGACGTAGGCGAGCCCCTCGCGAATCAATTCCAGGCGCGAGCCGGGTTGCAGTTCGGGGCGCGTGTTTGTCCGCACGAGAAGGAGCGCGCCGGCTGCAAACGCATAGAGCACCGCCGTCCCGACGTAAGCCACTGCGGGCGAAACAGCGCAAAGCACGCCGCCGATCCACGGGCCCATCACCGAGCCGACCTGATCGCCCAGCGAGTTCCGAGAAATCGCGCGTGGAAGCAATTCGCGCGGCACTAACATCGGTCCCATGGCTCCGGTCGCGGGCGTGAGAAAGGCGCGCGAAGCCCCGAATATGGCGGCGATTACGAAGATCGGAATCAGGCTCGGACTCGGGCCCAACGAGAGCACGGCCAGCAAGAGCACGCACGCGATCTCCACCCCGGTGCACAGCAATACGATGGCGCGGCGGTCGTGCCGGTCGGCGGTGGCGCCGGCGATGAGCGTGAGCAGGAACAGCGGTACAAACTGGGACAGCCCCACCATCCCCACGAGGAAAGCGCTCTGCTCGACGCTGCGCGCGTGCCGCGCCACGGTGTAAACTTGCCAGCCTATGGTCACGCTCTCCGCTTGCACCGCCAGGTTAGAGAACAGCCGCGTCCACCAAAACATAGCGAACGCGCGGTACTTGAAAACAGAGGTGGAGGACGCGCCGCGCGATTCCGTCTTCGGCAAATTATCCGGTTGAATGTCCATCCAATGTTTCTCTAATGGGTATGTTATCTTACTGACTGGTGGTCAGTCAATGATTATGGGCAGCGCAAACGTGGATGCACGACCTTCATACGTAGGCATTGCAATTTGTCGCTTCAGAGCCCGCAGGCCGCTTCCTCCGGGTCTTCGAAATCACCGCCCACCGCCAATTTTCCCGCGATTCGACCCTTTCGTTTTTTCGATACGCTCGTTCGAAAAAACTGATACGTTGGCTGGAGCGGCAAAAGATAAACTCCAAATACAATCGAAAGTGAAATCCGGATGAATGCAAATGAGCGAAGCAAAGTCATCACTCACGGCGTCGAGCGAACACCCAATCGAGCGATGCTGCGAGCGGTCGGTTTCGGCGACTCCGATTTTGATAAGCCGATTATCGGCGTCGCCAACGGCTACAGCACGGTCACGCCGTGCAACGTCGGCCTAAACGATCTGGCGTCGCGCGCCATCGACGTTTTGCACGAAGCGGGCACGATGCCGCAAGTCTTCGGCACGATCACCGTCAGCGACGGCATCTCGATGGGCACGGAAGGGATGAAATATTCTCTCGTTTCCCGCGAAGTCATCGCGGACTCGATCGAGACCGTTTGCAACGCGCAGCGCATGGATGGCGTGATTGTCATCGGCGGCTGCGATAAGAACATGCCGGGAGGAATGATCGCCATCGCGCGCCTGAACATTCCCGCGATCTTCGTATATGGCGGCACGATCAAGCCCGGCCACCTCGATGGAAAAAATCTCACGATCATCAGCGCGTTCGAAGCCGTCGGCCAACACAGCGCGGGACGCATCGGCGACGCCGAATTGCTCGAGATCGAGCGGCATTCGTGTCCCGGCGCCGGCTCGTGCGGCGGCATGTACACCGCGAACACGATGTCTTCAGCGATTGAGGCGATGGGAATGAGCCTGCCGTATTCCTCGACGATGGCGGCGGAAGATGCCGAGAAGCGGGAGAGCGCGGCCGAATCTGCGCGCGTCCTGGCAGCCGCGGTGCAACAGAATCTCTTGCCGCGCTCCATCATGACGCGGAAGGCGTTCGAGAACGCTATCGCCGTTGTTATGGCTACTGGCGGCTCGACGAATGCTGTGCTGCATCTTTTGGCGATAGCTCGCGCCGCCGAAGTTCCGCTTTCGATTGACGACTTCGAAAGAATTCGCTCGCGCATCCCCGTCCTGTGCGATTTGAAGCCGTCCGGAAAATACGTCATCACGGAATTGCACGCCGCCGGTGGTATTCCGCAAGTGATGAAGATTCTGCTCGCGCACGGCGTCCTGCACGGCGATGCTCTGACGATTACCGGGCAAACGATCGCCGAGGTTCTCGACTCGGTTCCCGCCGAGCCGCGCACCGATCAAGATGTGATTCATCCGTGGAATTCGCCCGTCTATCCGTACGGGCACCTGACGATTCTCAAAGGGAATCTCGCGAGCGAAGGCGCCGTCGCGAAAATTTCCGGCATCAAGCACCAAAAACTGAGCGGACCGGCGCGCGTCTTCGATTCGGAAGAAGCCTGCCTCGCCGCAATTCTCGCTCACGAGATCAAGCCGGGCGACATTCTCGTGATTCGTTACGAAGGGCCGAAGGGCGGGCCCGGAATGCGCGAAATGCTGGCGCCGACGTCGGCGCTGATTGGCGCGGGCCTCGGCGATTCGGTCGGACTCATCACGGACGGCCGGTTTTCCGGCGGCACGTACGGTCTCGTCGTCGGGCACGTCGCGCCCGAAGCCGCGGCCGGCGGAGGCATTGCGCTCGTGAACGAAGGTGATTCGATCACGATCGATGCGGAGAAGCGATTGCTTCAGCTCAACATTACGGATGATGAGTTTGCGCGCCGCCGTACCGCGTGGAAGCCGCCCGAGCCGCGCTATCGCACCGGCGTCCTGGCTAAGTACGTGCGCCTCGTCTCGAGCAGCAGCATCGGCGCGGTCACCGACCTGCCCGTGTCCTGAGGTGAATTCGGGGTGCCTCGCGAATTCTTTCGCGAGAGCGATTTCGACGCCCGTTTAATTTCCGTGCGGTAATACCGTGGAAACGCACTAATTCCACTTTCTTGTTGAAATTTGGCGAACCGGAGAAAATGTTACCGTATGTCATCGTCCACTTCAGGCCCGGCCCTTCGCGAAGCTTACGCAGCCGACTCCGCCAAAATTCAGAAATCATTTGAAGCGACAGGGAGCGGCCGAGTCGCGATCGAAGAACGCTCCGCACTCACCGATCGAATCGCCTCCGAGCTGTTTCTCGATTTCATCGGAAAGGGATCGCCAGAAGTTTCGAAGCTCGCGCTCGTCGCCGTTGCAGGCTACGGCCGCCGCGCTCTCTTTCCGTATTCGGATGTCGATCTTCTGTTCCTCTGCGAGGACGCCGCCGCCGAATCTCAATACAAGGATTCCGCTCGGGAAATGTGCCAGGAACTTTGGGACATGCGGCTGCGGATGAGCCCGACAACCCGTACTCTCGCCGAGTGCGGCAAATTTAACGCCGAGAATCCCGAATTCAGCATCTCGCTGTTCGATTGCCGATTTGTCACAGGCAGCGCGCAATTATTTAATGAACTGAACGAGCGTAGCCTGCCGCAACTTTTCTCCCGCCATCGCGATGACCTTCGCCGGAATCTTGCGGAACTCACGCGCCAGCGCCACGCAAAATACGGCGACACAATTTTTCACCTCGAGCCCAATCTCAAGAATTCGCCGGGAGCGTTGCGCGACTACCACGTCGTATGTTGGCTGAAGCAGCTTGCGGAGATGTCCGGCGAAGCTGCGCCGCCGCCCGTAAAATGGCGCGAGGAATACGATCAGGCGTTCGATTTTCTCGCCGCCGCGCGATGCCTCGTTCACTTTCGCCAGGGCCGCGACGACAACTCTCTCACTTACGAGGCGCAGGCCGAAGCGGCTTCGCGAGGAATCGGAATTGGCATCGGCGTGGCCCCAGCGGATTGGATGCGATGTTATTTCCGCCACGCACGGTCGGTCTACGGGCTCACCCTTCAGCTTATGGGCCAGGAGGGCCCCGAACGAACCACTCTTTCCGAGCGCGTCGGCGAGTGGAAATCACGGCGCGCAAATTCCAATTTCAGCGTATCCGCGGGCAAGCTCTCGGCGCGCGAACCGAAATCTCTCGAACAGCCTGAACGGCTGCTCGAACTATTCGAAGTGATGGCTCGAGATGGCCTCAAGCTCAACCGCGAAACCGAACGGGCAATTGAAGAATTTGCTCCGAAGCCGGACGCCGCGGGCGGCAACTTTCCGGAACTCTGGCCGTACCTGCGTCGGATTCTCACGGCCCCGCATGCTGTCGAAGCGCTCCGCGCCATGCACGCGCTCGGTGTCCTCGTCCGCTTATTCCCCGAATTCGCCGTTATTGATTCGCTCGTAATTCGCGATTTCTACCATCACTATACCGTCGACGAACATTCTTTCCGGACCATCGAAAATCTCCAGATGCTGCGCGGCGCCGGCACGGATTGGGAAAAGAAATTTGCGGCGATACTCGCGGAGGTCGAGCAGCCCGAGCTTCTATTTCTGGCTCTGCTCTTTCACGATGTCGGCAAAGGGATGTCCGGCGACGACCACATCGAAGGCAGTCTCCACGCGATCGAAGAAGTGTTTCCCCGCCTTGGAGTGACGGCCGAAGAAAGCGAAACCGTCCGCTATCTCATCGCCAATCACCTCGAAATGTCCGCCAACCTGTTGCGCCGCGATATTTTCGATCCGCAAACCATTCGCAATTTCGCCGAAAAAGTCGGCACACCCGAGCGGCTCAAGCTGCTTTGCCTCTTCACCTATGCGGACATTCGAGCCGTGAATCCCCAGGCGCTCACGCCGTGGAAAGCGGAGTCACTCTGGCAGCTCTACGCCTCCACGGAAAATTATCTGAATCGCAGCCTTGATGAAGAGCGCGTTCACGCCGGCGCGGACGACCGTCAATGGGTCGAGCGAATTCTTCCGTTAGTTTCCGAGGATGCCGATCGCCAGGAACTGCGCCAATTTCTCGAAGGCTTGCCGCGGCGATATTTGCTCGCTCACTCGCCTCAGGAAGTCGCGCTGCATTTCCGTATGTCGCGACAACTCGATGCGAATCCCGTCGAGCTGCATCTCGAACGCGCCGGGCACATTTACGAGCTCACCGTACTCACGGCCGATCGTCCGCACTTGTTCGTCGGCCTCAGCGGCACGCTCGCCGCCTGGGGCATGAACATCTGGAAAGCTGAGGCGTTCGCCAACGCGAGCGCCACGATTGTTGACACCTTTCACTTCACCGACCCGTTCCGCACGCTCGAATTGAATCCCACCGAGATCGCGCGATTCAAAATCAGCATCGTTGATGTGCTCTGCAACGTGGTCAGCCTGGATACGCTCATGCGCGGGAGGAAAAATCCGCGCCCTCCAAAAGTGCCCAAGGTCACATTCTCCACGCAAATCCGCTTCGATGATTTCTGCTCGTCGCATTCCACGCTGATGGAGATCACCACGCAGGATCACACCGGCCTGCTCTACCAAATCACTTCGGTGCTCGCGCAGTACGGCTGTAATCTCGAAGTCGCATTGATCGACACCGAAGGCGAGCGCGCGATCGACGTCTTCTACCTGACGCTCGATGGCGCGAAACTCGGCGCCGCCCACCAGCGCAAACTCCGCGACCTCCTCTTAGCTCAGCTCTAATTGCCAAGCCGTCAAACGTACGCAAACCCCTATAGCGCCGGACTGGCTTTCGTCCGGCATTTATCGGCAATAGTTGCGCGATTGCTCCCGATTCACTCCGGAGACGCCACTTGCCGTGCTGAAGGCGGTCTGGCGCAACAAGTCATCATTCCCGCAGCCGTAGGGCCCGCCGGCAGGCGGGCCGCCTCCCCGCGCGAATTCTGTCCAAAGCTATCTGCCCCTTAGCATTACAGCTTCAATAACAGCATGAAACATTTCGAAAATTGCCGCGTCTCACGGTGTAGGCTAAATACTTGGGCGAAGCGCCGCATCCGCAGGCTCACGCGGAGCTATTTTTCGTTAATCCGCCCGCAATGTAGGTCAGACGTCCTGAGGAGAAATGGATGTTCGTGAGCAATAGGCGCACCATCGCTCTCTCACTGATCGCCGCAGCCGCGCTGATGAGCTCGCCCATCGCATGCGCCAGCGGGATGCACGCGACGCAGAGCCAGGCGCAGCAACCTACCGCAGCGCAAAGCCAGCTGGCGAAACCCGTCGGCACCGTGAAGGCGATCTCCGGCAACAGGATTACGCTGGCATCGGACTCGGGCGCGGACGTCAGCGTGACGGTCCAGGATTCTACGCGCATCGTCCGCACGATCCCCGGTCAAAAAGATCTCTCCAAGGCCACGCCTCTTCAACTTCAGGGAGTGGAAGTGGGCGATCGCGTGCTCGCACGCGGCCAGCCGTCTGACGACGGCAAATCCATAAAAGCGGTCTCGATCATCGTGATGAAGAAATCCGACGTCGACGCGATGAAGCAGCAAGAGCGCGATGATTGGGTGAAGCGCGGCATCGGCGGAATCGTCAGCGCCGCGGATTCGGCGAACGGCACGGTGACGATTTCGGTGTCGTCATTCGCGGGAACGAAAACGGTAACAGTCCACGCGACGAAAGACACGATCGTCCGGCGATATTCCCCATATTCCGTGAATTTTGACGACGCAAAACTTAGCACGCTTGATCAGATCAAGCCCGGCGATCAATTGCGCGCGCGCGGCACGCTGACCAACGACGGCAAAGATCTTGCCGCCGAAGGAATCGTGTCGGGGACATTCCTGAATATCGCGGGACCGATTCTGGCGGTTGATCCGGCCGCAAAAACGGTGACGGTCACCGATCTGATCTCGAAAAAGCCCGTCGTCGTGAAAATTTCGGCGGACTCACAAGTTCGGCAGATTCCGCCAACGATGGCGCAGATGATTGCGATGCGATTCAAGGGCGGAGCCGGCGGGGCCGGCAATGCGCAGGGAGCGCCGTCAGGCCAAGCAAATGGAATGTCGAATGGCGGGCAGCGCCCCTCGGGTGATGGCGCATCCCAATCCGGTGGCGGCGGTGCCCGGCAGTCAGGTCGCGGAGATCTTCAGCAAATGTTGAGCCGCTTGCCCGCGGCAACTCTATCGGATTTGAAGAAAGGCGACGTCGTGATGGCCGTAAGCACCCAGAAGGATGCAGATGGCGCCGTCACGGCGATCACGATGCTAAGCGGCGTCGACGCGATTCTCACCGCGTCTCCCGCGGCCAGCCAGGCGATGCTCATGACACCGTGGAATCTATCCGCCCCCAGCGCCGAGGGCATGAGTCCATAAGAACCGGTTTCACATATCGCGTGAAACCGTAATCCAGGAGATGAAATGAAGTTTCGGCTCTTCGGAAAAAGCTTGATTGCGCTTATGACGCTCTTCTGCTCGCTGGGATTTACGAGCGCGCTCGAAGCGCAGACCGCCGGCACCAGCACGCTCCGCGGAACCGTCACCGATCCTTCCGGCGCCGCCATCGTTGGCGCGACGGTGCTCGTGACGTCGTCGACCGATCAGACTTTCACAACGCAGTCGGGGAAGGACGGCGTTTACGTTGTCAAGAATCTGGCGGCGGACACTTACTCTCTCACGATCGGCGCCTCCGGCTTCTCCCTCTTCGAGAAAGACGGGGTAACGATTGCCGCTGGCGACACGCAAACAGTGGACGCGCAACTCGCGATTGAAATTCAAAACGAGCAAGTTACGGTTACGGACACGACGACGAATGTCGACGTCAATCCTGCGAACAATGCGAGCGCGCTCATTCTCAAGGGAAAAGATCTCGACGCGCTTTCCGACGATCCCGACGAACTGCAATCCGAATTGGAAGCTTTGGCCGGTCCCGCTGCCGGGCCAAATGGCGGCCAGATCTATATTGACGGCTTCACCGGCGGCCAGCTTCCACCCAAGTCCTCCATCCGCGAAATTCGCATCAACCAGAATCCTTTCTCGGCGGAATACGACAAGCTCGGATACGGCCGTATCGAGATTTTCACCAAGCCCGGTACGGATAAGTACCACGGGCAGCTCTTGATCGACGGCAACGATTCGGCGTTCAACTCGCGCAATCCGTTCTCGCCCACGGAGCCGGCGTATTACACGACATTTTTCAGTGGCAACCTCAGCGGGCCGATCAATAAGAAGGCGTCGTTTTTTCTGGATATCGAGCGCCGAGACATCAACAATGTCGAGGTCGTAAGCGCCGAAGTCCTCGATCCCAATTTCAATCCCATGCCATTCAGCGCCGCGGTTCCGAACCCGAACACCCGCACGACCTTCAGCCCGCGTCTTGACTGGCAACTCACGCCGAGCAATACGCTGACTCTGCGTTATCGCGACGTCGAGAGCAATCAGACCAACGGAGGCGTCGGGCAATTCAATCTCGCTTCCCAGGGATATAACGTCTCGAATAAAGAGCAGGTCGTGCAGGCCGTTGACAACCAAGTGATCAGCCCAAAAATTGTGAATGAGACGCGGTTCCAGTTCACACTCGATCAGGATAGCCAATCGGCCCAGAACTTCACTCCTACCGTCTCCGTCCTCGGTGCCTTCAACGGCGGCGGAAACAGTCAAGGCGCGACCGTCGAAACCGACGACACCTACGAGATCCAGAATTACACTTCGATTTCCGCCGGCAAGCATTTCATCAAATTTGGAGGCAGGCTCCGCGCGTACCAGGTAAACAACAATCAGAATTCGAATTTCAACGGCACTTTCACGTTTGGTTCGCGTGCGTTCGGCGGCGAAGATCTCACTGGACTTCAGGCATATCAAATCACGGAGCAGGGTCTCGTGAACGGCCTGACGCTCGCGCAAATCCAAGCCGAAGGCGGCGGCCCCAGCCAATTTCTGATCAGCACCGGCAATCCATTCATTACCGTGAATCAGTTCGACCTCGGTTTATATGTGCAGGACGACTGGCGCTTCCGTCCAAATATCACGATCAGCATGGGAGGGCGTCTCGAGACGCAGAACAACATCCGTCCTCATGGCGATCTGGCGCCACGGCTTGGATTGGCGTGGGGACTCGGCAGCGGGAAGAGCAAAGTCCCGAAGACCGTCCTGCGAGCCGGCTTCGGATTATTCTATGACCGGTTCATGGACACGTACGTCGTCGAGGCCGAGCAGCAAAACGGAGTCAATCAGCAGGAGTACGTGATCAACAATCCGAATTTCTTTCCCACGATTCCCCCGATCAATCTACTGGCTTCCAACAGCACCAGCATTCCCACGATCTATCAGATCAATCCCACATTGCGCGCCCCGTACACGATTCAGTCCGCCGCAAGCGTCGAGCGGCAACTTTCGAAGAGCGCCACGTTGGCCGTCACTTACATCAATTCGCGCGGTGTTCACACTTTTCTCTCGCAGAATATCAACGCTCCGCTGCCGGGTACTTTTAATCCTGCAGATCCGACGAGCGGCGTGAGGCCACTCGGCGTTCTCCAAAATATCGATCAGTTTCAATCCGACGGCATCTTCGATCAGAACCAGTTGATCACGAACGTCAATTTCCGCCTTGGTTCGAAGCTTTCGCTTTTTGGCTATTACACGCTGAACTACGCCAAGAGCGACACGGCCGGCGTCGCAAGTTTTCCCGCCAATCAATATGACCTGGCGCAGGATTTTGGACGCGCTGCCTTTGACATTCGGAATCGCATGTTCATTGCCGGATCCTGGTCCGCGCCTTACGGCTTCCGTGTCAGTCCGTTCATCGTTGCGGCTTCGGGCGCGCCATTTAATATCACGATCGGCCAGGACATTTACGGCCAGGGCGTCTTTACCGAGCGTCCCGCCTTCGCGACATCGGCCACGCTTCCGCAAAATCTTGTCGCCACGAAATATGGCAACTTTGATCTCGCGCCGGCGGCCGGCGAGCCGCTCATTCCTGTCAACTACGGCGATGGTCCGGGCCAGTTCACGATGAACCTCCGCATCAGCAAGACGATTGGCCTGGGTAAAAAGCTGGAATCATCCAGTGGAGCTGCAGCTAGTGGCGGCGGGCAAGGCGGAGGCGGTGGCGGGGGAGGACGCGGCGGTAGCGGCGCCCCCGGAGGCGGTCTCGGCCCGCGCGGGCTTAGCGGCGGTGGCGGTGGTGGCGGAGGCCCATTCAGCTTTGGCACGACGCCAAGAAAGTACAATCTGACTCTCGCTGTCTCTGCGCGAAATCTGTTCAACAACGTGAATTTCGGCATGCCCATCGGCACACTGACGTCGCCTCTCTTCGGCCGATCCAATTCAATTGGCGGAATATTCGGCGGCGCGACGTCGTCGTCCGCGAACCGCCGGATTGATCTCTTGCTGACTTTTAGCTTCTAACCTTTTCTAGCCGCATCTTCCGATTTCGGCGAGATCCGAAGAATTCACTCGTAGCGCCGGCATCTTGCCGGCGTTTTTTCGCGCGGCATCCCCCGCCAATATCGCTCGCAACCCGCGACCGCTGTCGCTTGTCCCCAAAAGCTCAGATACATTCGGCAAGCCGTGCCAAGCCAAACATCAAAAATTAGAGCCCGCAGGGGGAGCCTCCGGGCTCTGCCTCGATTCATGTGAAAGCGCAGTATCACTTCCAAACGCGCCGATACTCGTGAGGATGTGGACAACTTGCCCCTGTTCGTAGACTATGTTCAACATAGTTTCTAGTCACCCGTCGAGGCTCAAAACGCGATGAGAGAGAAATTCGTATACGCGGCTTTAGTTCTAGTGATTTGCGGCGCCATTTATCTTGTGACACAAGGAATGAATCTGCTCAATCAGCCGAGCGACTTAAAAGTGGCTGGCGGCGTCGGCCTGATCGTCGCCGTGATTCTCCTTTTTCCCGCGGCGATGAAATGGATCTGGCACCACAAAACAACGCCGCACAACTGACCGAATCAAGAATAGAGACAGGAGAGAAATAATGAATCGCAAGTATGGAATACTCGCAATTCCTTTACTCATCGTTCTGTTTTTCGTTGGCTGCGCCACAAGGATTGGCCCCGGCCGCGTCGGAATCAAAGTCGACCTCGCAGGTTCGCAACGCGGCGTCGAAGACCTGCCGATTCGCACCGGCTGGGTTTTCTACAATTTCCTTTCATCCACAATCGTCGAATATCCGACTTCCGTCCAGACGGCAAAATGGACGAGGGATCCGAACGAGGGATCGGTTAACAACGAAGAAATGTCGTTCAACACGAAAGATGGCCTGACGGTCTACGGCGATCTGTCCGTTTCCTACCATCTCGACGCCGCCAAAGTCCCCGCGTTCTATGTGAAATTTCGCAACGACGACATTGGCCAATTCACCCACGGCTTTCTGCGCAACGTCGCGCGCGACGCCATCAATCGTACTGGCTCGCAATATACGGTCCAGGAAATTATGGGCGAAAAGAAATCCGAGCTCGAACAGAATTCCCGCATCGACTTGCAGAAGCAGGTCGCCGACATCGGCGTGGTGATCGACCAATTCGGCTTCATCGGTTCGCCGCGCCCGCCTCAATCCGTAATTGACGCCATCAATGCGAAAGTGCAGGCGCAGCAAATCGCCGTCCAAAAACAAAATGAATTGGTGCAGTCGCAAGCTGACGCGGCAAAGCTCGTCGCAGCAGCGGAAGGTCAGGCGAAAGCACAAGTCGCCGTGGCCAATGGCGAAGCCGAATCAAATCGCGTCCGCGCCGCCTCCATCAGCCAAAACATTATCGAATGGCAAAAACTCGCGGTGACCGATCGCTGGATCGCCAAGTGGAACGGCCAAGTCCCGCAAGTCCAAACAGGCACAAACGGCCCCGGAATGCTGTTGGATATTAAGCCAGAGCGGTAGGGCACGAGAGCGGCGAATTAACTGTCGAAGCGAATTTACTTCGGCTCGCGGGCGGAGCAGCGATTTAGTTTAACGAGGCCGAAAAATTATCTTCAGCGCGAGAAGACGGCTCCGTGCGCCATGGCCGTTCCCCTCCAACCGTGCGGCCACTCGCGGTCGGCAAAGGTAAAACCAGTCTTTCCGTCCGTGCCTCGAAAATCATCATCCAAGGAAAGAGCGCCGGTCGCCGGATCCAGCTTCAGCAAGTAAAGGCGGTTTGAGCCGGAAGTCACCACGAGCCGCTTTGTCTTCGTGCCCCACGCCGTCCAGTGTGAAAAGTAATCATTGCTTAACGCCAATCGCGAGACTTCCACAGGTTTGGCCGCGTTCGTAACGTCGAGCACAATGAAACCGTGTATCGTCGGCACGCTCTGAACCAGATAATGCCCGACGACTGTAGGCACCCCGCACCAGTCGCCGGGAAAGACGTAAACCAGTTTCGAAGTCGGTTCGTTCGTATCCACGCCCGTGACGCGTTCGATGCCGCAGCCGAGCGTTTGTATAAGTACAGAGCCATCCGGTGCGAGACGCGCCTCTTCCGGGCTAATTTGTGAGTAGCGATTTTCGCCCACATCTAGATATTCCGTCTTGAGCAGCTTGAGATCCGAGAGGCGCCACACCTGATACGTCACGCCGCTAAAAATTCCCAGATTCTGCATGGATGAGTTCGTGGACACGACGCGGTCCAGTTCAGGAAGGACGACCAAACTGTAGGGCAGCAACAACGCACTCGCGAACGCCGGATCCGCGTTGCTCGCAGAGCGAACCACTTTGCCTTGGTCATCAATCTCCACTAATCCGCCGGTGGTGCCCATTTCTCCTTCCATCCCGGCGTGGTGCTCGTGTTGAAACGTGGCAAGTACATTGCCGTCGGGCAGCCGCAGGTAGGAGTGTGGATGCATGTAGCCGGCCATGTCGGTAAATGTGGTCACAATCTTGGGATGAAGCGGATCGCGCACGTCAAAAATAAAAGTCCGGCCAGCGTCATGATCGTTGGCAAAGAGCATCCCGCTCGCGGGCATCGTGTATTCGGTGTGGTGCACGCGCATGGTCTTTTGATCGGTAACAACTGTCGTCACGAGTTGCCCGTACGACGGCGACGCGGGGTCTGCGTCGATCACCGCGAGAAAATCGTTGCCCTGTTTCGCCGCGTCACCCGCCCAGACAAACAGATAGTCAGCCGGCACGCGCGTTTTTTGCGCGTCACGCAGCGTGGGAATACGGGCAGCGCAAAAGATCAGGGCGAGAACAACCAGGAAACGTGGCATGGACACCTCAATGATCATTCAAAATCACTTCGCTGGGGCAAGAGGATATCAGCCGGAATAACGGCAGTACAACGCCAGAATCGAAACAACTAGCTAAGCGCGTACGGAGGAAAGCCAGTTCACTTCGCCTCTTCGCCCACGCTGAGCTGCATGCGCTTGAAATCGATCGTAAACGTCTTGAATTGACTGATCAAATCCTGCCCGAGATTTCCGAACACTTCATCGAGAAGACCGATGCCGAGATCTCGCGTCAGGACATCAACGTCCTTCAGCGTGGCTCTCGCGCTGCCCAATTCAAGTTCAACTCGCGGCAGTTCGTAATTCCGCGAGGAACGCGTCCCTCCTGCTCCGGCGACCATATGTTCTCTGTCGGTCAACGACGCGAAGTCGTGCGGAAATTCGCGGAAGTACTTCGCGCTGAATGAACTCGCAACGGCTCCAGTATCGAAACCGAAGACCAATTCGCGGCCGCCGGCCGTAGCTTCCATTAGAAGCGTCAATTCATCTGTGTACAGCCTGGTGGAGCGCGAAGATGGTTGGCTCTCAGGGGCGACGGCCAAATCATTTCCCATGAAGGTGAAGCTGCCCAGCGCCGCGAGCACTGGATAGCCCAATATACCCTCGATCTGATAATGCCCATTTTCACCGAGATTGATGTCGAGGTCCTTGTCGTCCATCACCTGAGCGACGGCATTGTGCACGATGGCGCGCCCGAAGCGAATCTGTGGGATAACCGTCATCCAAATAGGAACTTCCTTGCCAGTGGCATTGCTTTGAGTGCCCGCACGATCTTTTGAGCTTGTAAGTCCGAGCCGGTTCGCTGTGCTCACCGTGATCGTGGAAATGCTCGCTCCCGTGTCGAATATCCACCATTCTCTTTTGTCTCCGATCTGCAGAGGAACATCGATATCGCCAAGCGAATTGCGGCGGATGACGACGCTGAAGTTGCGTTCGCCAGATACGCTCTGCGGCCCCGCATCGCGGAGCAACTCATAGATGTGCGGGTCCATTCCGTATATGTGCGCGCGACTGAATTCGCTCGCAAAATGCTTCATCAAATCGGCGTAAGCGTCGCTGGCATCGCCGTAGCGGCCGCTCAGGAAGTAGTCGTCGACGAGAGCCCGAAGAGCAACGGCCGCCCGCTGAGAATTGGCGGTCCTTAAGCCGGGAAGGATTTTCTCGAGAATGGCGATCGCTTGTGAGACGTGATTGCGGCGGTCCGCGAGAATGCCCTCGAAGTAGGAACGCTCCATGGTGCCCAAGTTGGCCCCGGTGAGTTGTCGTTCCAGTTCCGGGTACTCTCTATCTTGCAGTAGGCGGTCAAGATCGAGCGCCGATCGTTGCGCCTCTACCTTCGCCTGCGGCTGTCGCGCCGCATCAGCAGACTGCGCCGATATATTCGGCGGAATCCCGAGAGTTAGCAGAAGCGCAAACCAAAACATTGCCCCGCCATCCCGTCTCAATCTCAGCATTCCGGAATGATAACTGAGTTCGGATACCGATTCAGACTCCAGGCGCATATTGCGTCCGGCCTGCTATCGATTCTTTGCTCAAATCGTCTACATCTTCGAGTCTCAACACAAATTGCGAGAAGGGCAAAGCACCAAGCGAAGGCGCGCAAGGCGAAGAGGATGAGGAGAGCATGATCATGCTGAAAAGCTCGTTGAGATGCAGCGCGCTAACACTATTCGCGGCCACGTGCCTATTCGCGCAGTCGCCGGCGCCCGTGCAAACCTTTCCTCTTCGCGATGCCACCGGCTTGTCAGCGCCGAATGTAAAAATCCAACCGGTGGATTATCTTGGACGCAAATCCGTCCGGATCACCACGGCAGGAGATGACCAAGACAGTCTCGTTCTCCTGCCGGGAACCGATTTCCAGGATGGAGTGATCGAAGCCGATATCGCGCTGAAGAGCACGATGCCGCCGGGCGTCAGGTTTCCAGGCTTTGTCGGAATTGCCTTCCGCGTCAGGCGCGATTCATCGCACTACGAGATGTTCTACTTTCGGCCCGGAAACTCGGAAGCCGCCGATCAGGCAATGCGCAACCATACAGTACAGTATTCCTCGGAGCCGGATTTCGATTGGTATCTCCTGCGACGGGAATGGCCGTCAGTCTACGAATCTCATGCGGATCTCGCGATGGAGACGTGGGCAAAAGCCCGCATCGAGGTGGCCGGCCGCGCCGCAAAACTCTATCTCAACGGATCGGCCAAGCCGAGTCTGGTAGTGGACGGTTTGAAAGGTGAGGATTTACACGGCGCCGTCGGGTTGTGGAGCTTCACCGACGAGGAAGCATATTTCTCCAACGTGCGAATTACTCCGGCCGTGCCCCTGAACCTCAAAAACGGATCCGACGTCGCCGGTTCGTGGGAGATGCAGTATTCAACCGATGTGGACGGCGGTGAAGCGACAATGGAATTGCATCGTGACGGAGACAACGTCACCGGAACATGGTCCGGCCCGCTGGGCAAAGGCCTCGCGATCACCGGCACCTGGCGGAACGGATACGTCGAACTCCGATTCGCAGGTCAGTGGCCCGAGCAAAGCCGCCGGGGAGCTCCCGGGCCCGTCCACGCGTTCCTGACCGGCTGGATTGACGGCGATTCCGCCAAGGGCCGCATGCGCGTGCCAGTACATGCCGATGGCACATGGGTAGCAAAGCGAAAGCAATAATCAGCCGCTCCGCACGCAGCTTTCCGACTTTGGGTGGGAGCCCCCGCATTCATGCGGGGGAGGAGCGCTTCAGCGCTCCGGAAGGAGTCGTGCTCGCGATCATGCGCTTTAGCGCTGGCGCTCCAGAAATCTTTCAGCCCCGAAGATTTCTGCCCTGCAATCGATTGTGTCGTCACCGAATAAAATTTATTCGGAGCCGGGAGGCCCCGCCTCACGGAACCCGCCCCGCAGATTGACTTGCCCTTCCTCCGCAGCATAAGATTCGCGGCGATGCCCGATTCTTCTCCACTCTCCGGTCGAACGATTTCCCACTTCCGCATCATCGACAAGTTGGGCGGCGGCGGCATGGGTGTCGTCTATAAAGCCGAAGACACAAAACTCAGCCGGTTCGTGGCTCTCAAGTTTCTGCCGGACGAGGTAGCCAAAGACCCGCAAGCCCTGAGCCGTTTTCAGCGCGAAGCCAAAGCCGCTTCGGCGCTCAATCATCCGAACATCTGCACGATTCACGAGATTGATGAGCATAACGGGCAGGCATTCATCGCCATGGAGTTTCTGGACGGCGTAACGCTGAAACAGCGCATCGCCGGAAAGCCTGTGGAGACGGATGTTCTGCTCGGATTGGCAATCGAGATTGCCGACGCTCTCGATGCCGCCCACGCTAAGGGAATCGTCCACCGTGATATCAAGCCTGCAAATATCTTCGTCACCGAGCGGGGCCGCGCGAAGATTCTCGACTTCGGCTTGGCGAAAACAATGGCGTCGGCGAGCACATCCACCTCCGAATCGCAGGTGACGGCTGACGCAGTCTCACCGGAGCACCTTACCAGTCCCGGCAGTACGATCGGAACGGTTGCGTACATGTCACCGGAACAGGCACTCGCCAAAGAGCTCGACGCACGCACGGATTTGTTTTCGTTCGGAGCCGTTCTGTACGAAATGGCAACCGGCACTTTGCCATTTCGAGGCGAGAGTTCTGCTGCAATCTTCAACCAGATCTTAGAGCGCGACCCAGTTCCCGCGGTGCGCTTGAATCCGGATCTTCCACCAAAACTTGATGACATCATCAACAAGGCGTTGGAGAAAGATCGCGAGACGCGTTATCAGCACGCTGGCGACATGCGCGCCGACCTCAAGCGAATGAAGCGGGAACTCGATTCGAGCCGCCATCCGGCAGCCGACAAATCGGAAGCTTCGGGCGCATCCGGCGCACGTCCCGTTTCTGCAGCTCCGGCGATGAAGTCCATTGCCGTCCTTTATTTCGAGAATCAAAGTGGCGCGAAGGATGACGAATACTTGCGCGACGGCATCACGGAAGACGTGATCACAGAGCTCTCCAAGATTCGCGGCCTGAACGTCTTTTCCCGCCCCACGATTTTGCCCTTCCGCGACAAGCCCATCACACCCTCGCAGATTGCCGAGCAGCTCGGCGCGGCATATGCTCTCACCGGCACCATGCGCCGTGCCGGCGCGCGCCTGCGCATCAATATGCAGCTCGTGGATACGCACACGAATTTCCCTCTCTGGTCGGAGCGCTTCGACTGCGAGATGAAAGACGTGTTCGAAGTGCAGGACGAAATCGCCCGCAAGATCGCCGAGGCTCTGCGCGTGACGCTTTCTCCGCAGGAACTCGAAGCCCTCGCCGTCAAGCCCACAGAGAACTTGCAAGCCTACGATCTATATCTGCGCGGCAAAAGATACGCGCGGAGACAAACTCGTCAGGACCTCGAATTTGCCCTGCAAATGTTCGAGAACGCCGTGGCCATTGACCCGAGTTTCGCGCTCGCGTATGCCGCCTGCGCCAACGCCTGCGCCATGTTCTACTGCAATTACAGCCGCGATCAATTGTGGGTTGAACGCGCGCGCGAGGCTTCCGGCAAGGCCGTGGCTTTGCGTTGGGACCTACCTGAAGTGCAGGTCAGCCAGGCATGGGTTCTTTACGCCGCGGAACTGCATGACGAAGCCGTGCGCATGGTCAGGAAGGCTATCGAGCGCAGGCGCGATTGCGAAGGCGCCTATTACATGCTCTGCCGCGCACTCTTCGCCGCAGGGCGCTACCAGGAAGTTGTGGATGTTTCGGAAGCTGCCATTGAAGCGAGTGGTGAGGACTACAACCCTTACGTGCCGATCCTCAACTCTCTCGGCGCTATGCACAAAGAAGAGGCCATGCGCGCCATGGCCAAGAGATTCACAGCCGCACTCGAGAACCATTTGAAGCAAGTGCCCGAAGATGCCAGAGCGCGCGTTCTGCTGGCCGCCTACTGCGCCAAATTGGGACGGGATGACGACGCGTTGCGCGAACTCAATCTTGCTCTCACGTTGCGCGCCAACGAGGCGTCGATTCTCTACAATGCGGCTTGCGTTTTCTGCCTACTGGGAAGAAAAGTAGAAGCCCTCGATGCTTTGCGCAAGGCATGGGAAGCTGGTTTCAAGGATGCTGTGTGGGCACGACAGGACCCCGAGTTGGCCCTGCTCCATGGCGACTCCGAGTTTGATCGCCTATACCCCGAAAGGCCCGCCCCACCTCACGCTTCTGGTTCGCACTAAGCCTACTCGGTTCGTTCAGAGAGCTGAAGCTCATCTTGGCTTCGCTCGCCCCTATGTTCTCTCCGGGGACACCTCCAAAGCGAAGGCCACCTACAATGATTTCTTCACCCTCTGGAAAGACGCCGGCCCCGACCCCGACCCCGATATTCCCATCGTTCAGCAAACCAAGTCGGAGTACGCCAAGCTGAAGTCATCCGCGCGCCGGCGCTTTGACTTGCCCTTGGGCGCGGAATAGAATTCGCGCCGCGCGCCAGCACGTCGTCTCCGAACTAGTCCTCCTACGCGACTCCCGCACCGCGTCTCAATAGCGACTCGTCCGGCAATCTAGCGTTGCCGCCAAAATTTCCCGCTGTGGCATACTGCCTCATCGCAGGCACGCTCGCGACAGTGTGACGCGCAACCTGCCACTCTAAGAACGGCCAAACAGGACTCACGAATTGCGAAATAAACTCTGGATCGGACACGTCGGCTTCATCCTGCACGGCGCCGCCAATACGACCCTCGGCCCAATCCTTCCCGTGCTATCGCTGCGCTGGACCCTCGATGACGTTCACGCCGGCCAGCTCTTCACCGCTCAGTTTCTAGGCGCCGTGATTGGAACGATTCTTTCTAGCCGATTGATGCTATGGATCGGCTGCCGGCGCACTGCCGCTCTCGGCATGCTTCTAATCGCCCTGGGTCTCGCCACAATCGGCGTGAGCGGTCCATTCACCGCGCAAGCGTGCGTTTTCTGTCTCGGGCTTGGCCTCGGCGTGAGCGTCACCCCGATCAATCTCTGGATCACACTTTCGGAGCCCGAGCGCAGCGCCGCCGCCGCAAATCTACTCAACGCATCGTGGTGCATCGGCGCAGCCACGTCGGCTCCCATCATCACGTTCCTGGTACTTCGCGCCAGTCTTCCGCACATTCTCGATGTATTTTCGATTCTCTTGCTGGTGATGGCCGCTATTCTCGCGGCCGAACGCGAATCACTTCCGTCCTTTGCCGTGCCCATGGATCCATCGGCAGCCATCGCAAAATCGCGCAGCGCCATGCGGCGCGAATTCATCGTGCTTGTCTCCGCGCTGATCTTTATTTACGTCGGCACGGAATCAGGCGTCGGCGGCTGGGTGACGACGTACGCCAAGCGCTTGAGCCTGTTGCCGCCAGCAAGCATTGGCTTCGCGCAATCCACATTCTTCGGCGCACTTCTCCTCGGCCGCGTGGCAGCCCCGTTCATCCTTAAGCGGATGAAAGGTTGGAATCTTGTGCTGCTTGGCAATGGAGTGGCCGCCGCGGGGATGTTGCTCTCAGTAACTGCCTCGGAAGCCGTTCCAGTCCTCGTGGGTCTTTTCATCGCAGGCATCGGTTTCGCCGCCGTTTTCCCGACAACGATCGCAACGTTCTCCGATCGCTTGGGCGCCGATGCAATCCGATTGGCAGGATGGATATTTCCGTTGGGCTATGTCGGTGCCGCCACCGTTCCGCTCGCCATGGGCGCGGCGTCTGAGAAATTTCACGGATTGCGCTTCGGAATGACGGTGGCTCTCGCGTGCGCTTTGATCCTTTGCGCGATCCAATTCCGCATCATCCGCCTTGTTCGTCGCGAGCCTGCCGCCGTCTGAGCGCCGCTCTCCGGTCTAGTACCCCAGGCGTGTATTTTCAGTCCCCTAGCAGTATCATAGGCGCTCTTTTAGGGTGCTCGTTCCCGGTGGCCGGAGGGTTCTCTCCATGGCTCATCGCTTCACGATCGGCGTCGAGGAAGAATTTCAGATTATCGATCCTGAGTCGGGAGAACTCCGTTCGCACGTCAGCCAGTTGATCGCCGCAAGCTCTCCGGAAGTGGGCGAGCAAATCAAGCCGGAACTGCATCAATCCATCGTCGAAATGGGAACGAAGATTTGCGAAAACGTGGACGAACTGCGCCCTGAAATCTACCGCATGCGCCGCGAAATCGTGAGCGCGGCAGACCGCGCCGGCTCGCACGTCGCCGCGGCCGGAACGCATCCTTTTTCGAGCTGGATCGACCAGGTCATTTCTCCCGGCGAGCGCTACAGCAACATCGTCGAGGAACTTCAGCAACTCGCGCGTTCGCTCCTGATTTTCGGCATCCACGTTCACGTCGCGATGCCCGATCGCTCCGCGACCATCGCCATGATGAATCAGGTCCGCTATTTCCTCCCGCACTTGCTCGCTCTTTCCACGAGCTCGCCGTTCTGGATGGGCCGCGATACCGGCCTGAGATCCTATCGCACCACAATTTTTCGCCGATTTCCGCGCACCGGCGTGCCCGAATATTTCGGCTCGTGGAGCGATTACGACGATTACGTAAAGCTGCTCGTCGAGCTGCACTGCATCGATAACGCGAAAAAGATTTGGTGGGATGTCCGCCCGCACCCGATGTTCGGCACGCTCGAATTCAGGATTTGCGACGTCCCGACGCGCGCAGAAGACTCCATCACTCTCGCCGCGCTGACGCAGGCCATCGTCGTCAAGCTCTATCGCCTCTACACAAAAAATCTCGGCTTCCGCCATTATCCAAAAGCGCTGATCGAAGAAAATAAATGGCGCGCCGTGCGTTGGGGAATTGACGGCAAGCTGATCGACTTCGGCAAGCGCGAAGAAGTTCCCATGCGCCAGCTCGCGCTCGAATTGCTCGATTTCGTGGACGACGTCGTGGACGATCTCGGCAGCCGCAGCGCCGTCGAGGGCGTTCATCGAATCCTTAGAGATGGCACCAGCGCCGAGCGCCAGTTGGCGATATTTCGCGAAACGGGCAGCCTGCAGGCCGTCGTCCAGCATCTCGTCGCCGAAACGCGCGAGGGCACCGACCGTCCCAACGCGTCATCTGCGCGCGGAGACTGAACTTCGTCAAAGAAACTTGCGGGCAAAGGCTCGCGCGCTGCAACCGAAACTAAAATTACTTTCTGAGGAGTCGCAGTCATGAAGATAGGTCTCATGTGCGGGCGCGAATTCAGTTTCCCTCCCGCGTTTTTGCAGCGCGTCAACGAACTCGGCGCGAAGGATGGAATCACTGCCGAATTCGTAAAGCTCTCGGGCACGAAGATGGGCGAGCAAGCGCAATATCGCGTGATCGTGGACCGCATTTCTCACGAAGTGGAATATTACCGCGGCTATCTAAAGCACGCCGTGCTGCAGGGAACTTACGTCATCAACAATCCATTCTGGTGGACGGCCGACGATAAATTTTTCAACTATTCCGTGATGAAAAAACTCGGCCTCGCAATTCCAAAAACAATTCTTCTCCCCCAAAAAGGCTATCCATCGGATGTCGACATCAATTCCGAGTCCCTGCGAAATCTCGAATATCCAATTGATTGGGACGCGCTTCTCGATTACGTCGGCCGCCCCGCGATTCTAAAGCCATTTTCGGGCGGCGGATGGAAGCACGTATACAAGGTCAACAATCGCGAAGAACTCCTCGCCGCTTACGATGGAACTTCGCCGTACTGCATGACGCTTCAGCAATTCGTTAATTTCAATCAATACGTCCGCTGCTTCACTTTCGGCAAAAATGAAATAATGCCGGTGGCGTACGATCCGAAGGAGCGCAAGTATCTCGTCGTCCACGATTATTTGACGGCGGAGCTGGGCGACCGCGTCGTTCGCGACGCGCAACTCATCAATCAGGCGCTCGGCTACGAAATGAACACGATTGAATTCGCAATCGATAACGGCATTCCCTACGCAATCGATTTCCTCAATCCCGCTCCCGATTTCGAGCGCGATCGCATCACTGAATTTTATTTCAAGGAAGTGGTCGAGCGAATGGCCAGGCTCGTCATCGATCGCGCACTTCGCGGCGTGCCTTCGAATCCCTGGCCGCGCTGGGAGCAGTTGCTCGGCATCGGCCAGCCCGTGGGATTTACGGGCGCCCCGAGCGCCACGCAAGCCGGAGCGAAATCTGCATGACCGCTTCGCGCCCATCGCCACTCGGCGAGAACGCCGGCAAGCGCGCCGCGCCGTCTTCGGCATCCCCGGCGGAATATTGGAATTCGCTTCTTCGGCCCGACGTCGAATTGCAGCCCGCCTATTCCGCCGATCTCGCGAAAATTATGCGCGAGAAAAGGCTGACCTTCGGCGATCGAATCCATTGCCCTTTCCTGCGGCCATTCTTCCTCGACGAGCGCGATGAAGCGCGCGTGCGCGCCGTGGCGGAAACGATCGCCGTGCTTGGCGAACGCGTCGTGCAAGCGGCCCTCGAGTCGAAGGAACTGATGGCGCAGTTCGGGCTTCGGCCCGAAGAAGAGCGCCTCGCGCGGGTCGAGCCCGGCTACGCGATGGCCAGCACGTCGTCACGCCTCGATGCTTTTTTGCTGCCCAATTCGCTCGAATTCGCGGAATACAACGCCGAATCGCCCGCTGGACTCGGCTATTCGCAAACTCTTTCAGAAGTTTTCAGCGAACTCGAGGTGATGTCGCGTTTCCGCGAGGCTTACTCCGCCCGCAGCTATCCGCTGATGGAATCGATTCTCGATGCGCTCCTCGCGAGCTATCGCGATTGGGGCGGCACATCGAAAGCGCCTCGAATCGCTATCGTGGATTGGCGCGAAGTTCCCACATGGAGCGAATTCGAAATTCTGCAATCGCGATTCGAAAAGCTCGGCGTGCCCACGCTCATTTGCGATCCGCGCGATCTAGAATTCAAGGGCAACGCGCTCACCGCGCAGGGACGAAAAATTGATTTCGTTTACCGCCGTGTGCTCATCAACGACATCATCGCGCGCCCCGCCGAATGCGCCGCGCTCATGGCCGCTTACGAAAGCCGCGCCGTCTGCGTGGCCAACACGCTGCGCTGCAAAATCCCGCATAAAAAGGCGTTTTTCGCCGTTCTCACCGACGAACGCAATCGCGAAATGTTCGGCCCCGGAGAGCGCGAACTGATTCGCCGCCACGTTCCTTGGACGCGCCTCGTCGGCGAAATCCGCACCACGCGCGCCGGCGAGACAATCGATTTGCTTTCCCACATCCGCGAGCATCGCGAGAATTTCGTTCTGAAGCCGAATGATGAATACGGCGGCACCGGCGTGATGCTCGGTTGGGAAATGGATCCCGCTGCGTGGGACACGGCAATCGAGCGCGCCGTAAAAGATGGCTACGGCGCGTGGGTAGTGCAGGAAAAAATCGCCGTGCGCCGCGAAGTGTTTCCCTTCGTCGAAGCCGGCAACAAAGTCGTAATGAAAGACATGCTCGTCGATCTCGCTCCCTATCTTTTCCGCGGCAAGCTCTCCGGCTTCCTCACGCGCCTCAGCTCCACAGGCCTCGCCAACGTCACCTCCGGCGGCGGTCAAATCCCCGCCTTCGCCGTAAAGCGCCTCGCGTAACATTTTCCAGCTCCAACTTCTCAACGGAGTTATGATTGCGCCGTCCATAGGGCCGTTCACGCAGAATTACCCCCTGGCAAAATTCATTTCCGGAGGAAAACTTTGAAAAGCAGCCGTGCGTTTTTTGCCGTATTGTTTTTGTTCCTGTTTGTTTCTGTCGCGCAGAATGCGTCAGCGCAGTCGATCGAGCGCACTGACGTCTACCACGTTGAATTCCTTAAAGCCGCACTCGGCAAGGCCGGAGCGTTGGCCGATTTTCTCAAGATGCCAAATCCCAAGTCGGCGATGCCAGGACATTTCGTCATCCTTCGCCATCTGGAAGGCGAAGATTGGGATTACGTTGTGATCCAGCATCTCGGCACCAAGGCCACTATCGAACCGGCCGGCAATCCGCCGCCCCCGGGAGCGCGTGATCTTGTCTCGTGGCACACGGATACGTATGTCAACGGCCCGTCGTGGCCCGCCTTTGTAAAAGCTCTCGGCCTCGGCGACAACGCGGCAAAGACTTCAGGCTCCGTTTATGTCGTCTCCGTTTTCCGCGCCGCTCCCGGGCATCGCGAAGAGCTCGAAAAGAATCTCAGCGCGGCGCCAGCAGCGGGCGATACGGCATCCGGCGCCGTGTTCCTCACGCATCTCGAAGGCGGGCCCTGGGCTTTCCTCACGATCACGCGTTACAACTCGTGGCAGGATTTCGGCACGAGCGAAGCCAGCGGCATTTCTGACTCGAGCAAAGGCAATAGCGGCTGGTTTACGATGCGTGAACACGCTTCCTATCACGCCGACACAATCGCCGACCGCATCTCTCCCTAAGCCCGCGCCTTCGATTCCGTCTGCTCCGGTCTCCGCACTCGCGAACCCGGAGCAGACGCCAATCATTCGTACCGTCGCTCCGACTTCCGCGCCGCCGAGTGGCCCGAGTAGAACGCAGCACTCCCTGTTCGCACGCGCAAGATCACCCATCTGCGGCAACCCAGCCCAGGCTATCATTCTGAAGTGTGACCGCAATGCCGAGCACACACACCAGCTCTCCGAGACAGACGGGCTTCCTCCGATCTTTTATTCGATGGCTCGTCATCGGCGTGGTGCTTCTTTGGTCGCTTGCCGCGCTGATCCTTGTGGCCGCTCGCTGGATCGACCCACCAACCACCGCGGTGCACATCCAGCGCCGCTTGCAGGCCTGGATTCACCACACGCCGTATCACGAACGCTATAAATTCATTCCGCTCGGCCAAATCTCAGCCGATCTCCAGCACGCCGTAATCGCCGCAGAGGACTCGCGCTTCTACCAGCACCATGGATTCGATTGGCACGAGGTCCAAATCGCCGCCGAAGACGATTTGGAAGGTGATCGCACTCGCGGAGCTTCCACCATTACGCAGCAACTCGTAAAGAACCTATTCTTCGGAACAGGCCGCTCGATCCTCCGCAAAGGCGCTGAGGCCACACTTGTGCCGGTGGCCGAATTCGTCCTCGGCAAACAGCGCATTCTGGAGATTTACCTCAACGTGGTCGAATGGGGCCCTGGTATTTACGGTGCAGAGCCGGCGTCTCGCTATTATTACGAAACGGCAGCCCGAAATATCGGCCGCGAACAGGCGGCCCGTCTCGCTGCAATTCTGCCGGCTCCCCTGAAGCGAAGGCCCGAGCGCATGAATACCTACAGCGCAATTATCCTCGAGCGAATGAACCAAATGGGTTGGTAAACGTGGCTAATATTTTACCAACGTTCCGCTTCCTCAGAGCCGCCTTCACAGGACGAATCCCGCCGTCGCAGCCCGTACGCCACGGTACTATTCGTTGAGTTTCAACGTCACCTTTGCGTTTTCGATTACTTTGTTCCATCCAGGGTCGACCGGCGCATTGGCGGCGTATTTGTCGTGCCAATTCCACCACTTGTACGGTGGAGTCTGGGGATATCCCGCCGGCGAATCTTCCCAATCCTCCTGGCGTCCGAGCGCAGTCATGTCAAGGTAACTCCATGTGCTGCCCATCGCCTCGTCGCCGCGGCTGTTGATGAAGTAGGTGCGAAACACTCGCTCGCCGTCGCGGATGAACACATTGTGGCCGTGCCATTCGTCGACGCCGAAGTCCTTGTCGAAGCTATCGGTGATGGTGTACCACGGCATCTCCCAGCCCATCCGAGCTTTCAGCCGCGCGATGTCCGCCTGCGGCGCGCGTGAGGCGAAGGCGAGGGTGGTATCGCGCGCATTCAGATGGGACAGGTGGGAAATCTGGTCGGCGCCCAGCGAGCAGCCGCGGCAGGCATGCTCGGGCCAGCCGAAGACGCCAGGCTCGAAGAACGCACGGTAGAGGATCAACTGGCGGCGGCCTTCGAACAAATCGAGCAAGCTTACCTTGCCCTTGGGTCCGTCGAATTCGTACTTCTTCTCCACGGCCAGCCACGGCATCCGTCGGCGCTCGGCGGCCAGCGCGTCACGCGAGCGGGTAAACGCCTTCTCTTTCGCAAGGAGCTGCTGCCGCGCCGCCTCCCAATCCTCCGCCGACACGATCGGTGGCGTCTTCATAGACGCAAACTCCTTCCGCTGCTCCATGTCTTTCCCCCTGCTAATCGGGCTTGTTGCCATGTTCTTCCTCCCTAATTTTCAGAAATAAACCGAGATGCTTGGTAATGACATCAGCAAAACCTTTATCCCAGCACTTGTAGCGCCGGGCTTCATGCCCGGCATCTTCGCGTTTTCGGGTACCCCATCCTTGCGCAGCAAGGGTGGGTCTTTCTTTTGCATCTTCGCTAGATACGTCCGATCAACCACCGCGATTCGCCGTGAAAAATCTTCTAAATCTTCCGATACACACCGCCAGAATTCCTCCCGTGGCTCCCGCTCCCGCCGCCATCACCACCACGCTCGCCACGCATGCAGGGCACATATTCCCTCCTCTGAACCTCTATTTCGTCCGCGCCTCAGTGAGGGGGAATTATATACTTGACAATTTATTGAAAACGGGGTATTCTGTAGCTAGAAAGTGAGGCTACGATGTCCCGAAGCACAATCAGCACTTTTCAACTATTCGAGAAATTCCCAAACGAAGAAACCGCGTACTCCTACA
Source organism: uncultured Acidobacteriota bacterium (assembly GCA_963803835.1). Taxonomy (GTDB): domain Bacteria; phylum Acidobacteriota; class Terriglobia; order Acidiferrales; family UBA7541; genus Palsa-147. The sequence goes on from CAWDOI010000011.1 coordinate 92,380, forward strand.
TTGAGAAACAACTCTGGCCTAACGGTCCCGTCTGCCCGCGCTGCAAGGGCACGAAGAAGATCAGCAAGCGAGAAAAAGGCCGTTCGGGTCTGTATTGCTGCAACACTTGCCGTCGAGAATTCACTGTGAAGATCGGAACCATATTCGAGGATTCTAAGGTTCCGCTTCACAAGTGGCTCTACGCAATGTACCTGCTAGTCACTTCGCGTAAGGGAATTTCGTCACTCCAACTTGGTAAAGAAATCGGAATCACACAGAAGTCCGCGTGGTTCGTCTTGCAGCGGCTTCGTGAAGCTTGCAGCGATAGTATCTCGATGCTCAAAGGCACCGTTGAGATAGACGAAATCTACATCGGCGGCAAAGAGCAAAATAAGCATATGCGCGAACGCCTGAAATTCAGTGGTGCTGGTTCCATGAACAAAACCCCGATTATCGGGATGCGCGAACGCGGTGGTCGGACGCGAGCACTACCGCTTTTCGATGGAACTGGTGCAACGTCTATTGAGCGCGCGGTTCGCCAGAACGTCAAGGAAGGCTCAACCATCCACACAGACGAACTTGCCGCGTACAAGCGTCTCAACAAAGACTACGCGCACGAGAGTGTGAACCACAGTCTAGGCGAATACTCCCGCAAGGGTGTCACAACCAACGGCATAGAAAGTGTGTTCGCAGTCCTACGGCGCGGCTTGCATGGTGTATATCATCACGCCAGCAAAAAGCACATCGTCCGTTACGTTGACGAATTCAGCTTTCGTCTCAATGAAGGCAACGTAAAGCGGCATACGTGGGATCGCCTTGATTCCTTCGTCAACGCGGTCGCTGGCAAACGGCTGACTTACAAAGGACTTATCCAATGAAGCGGAACCCCCAAAAATATCAAAGCAAACTGACGCTATATCCAATGATGTTTGAACAGGTTGTGAATACGGTTTTGAAATATAAGCCACCAAAGAAAAGAAAAAAAAAATAAGAACGTCAAAAACGGATGTCTATAGGAATTATTTCGGGAGAATATAAAAATTATTATCCCAGTTTTGGTCCTCTTTTTTCTTAAACATCAGCGTATGGCGGCGCTGCATAGCGTCCAATAACCACACATCAATGCGAAGTCGGCCACTATTCATCTCCCGCTGGCTGACGTTAAAAATTTTGAAATGAATCCAACCACGGTGACTTGTTTCTCGGATGAGCGGAACGCCTCGAATTTTTTCTATTAAACTCGGAATTAGACGATAGCGGTCCCCAACAAACGGTATCCCGTGAGGCTCTCCTTGGCCGTTTAATACCATGTTCATCCTAAATTCATTCAAATCTTCTCGATATTGCGTTTTGAAAATTTTCTTTCTACCCGTCTTAGGTTTAATACTCACTTCGACTGCCAGATTATCAACCGTTGTAGGTATATCTGAGTCGTTCGCAAACTGAGCCTCGATAAACCAGTCCCAGTTAAGTAAGTGGTCTTCCCATCCCGGTTTCTTGTGTTCTGTATCAGACCAGACCTGCATTGTGGTTGAATGCATATCGGGGATAGTTCGTGAATTAGTATATCGGGCGACTAGTCTCGGCTCTTTTAACCATTTTTCGGCCCGCATAGCAAGAACGGCCCCGACTGACAAAATTATATAAGGAAAAGGAGTGCGGAAATACGCAGCGATATGCGGATGGATTAGCATGAAGTTTATAAACCAGTTCCACCTTCCAAGCCAATCAATAAGCCCGATAAGGGAAGTGATCGAGAAAAGCCCCCAACAAAGATACGCGATGATCCGCAGACAGGTACGCATTCGTTAACTCCACTAAGAATCTGTGGATTATATATCGTTCGGTATCTACTATTGGAACTCATAAATTGTCTTGTATATAGTTCCCCAGTGAGGCCGCGGCGCTTCGGCTCGCTGCCGCACAAGTTCGTGCAAGTGTGCCCAGCCATTCTTCGCCTTCCGATATTCCTCAAGAATCAATCCAAACGACTGGTGCCGAAACGTGATCAGCGTCATGCCGTTCGATTCTTTCAGCCGATATTGAAGATTCGATATCACCGGGCTGGACATGAACAGTGGCCCGCTAATTTCCAGCAGCGTCGGCTTTTTAATCGCCTGGACCGCTCCCCAGTAATGTCCATTGTTGTCTCCCAGGTCGCGATACCATCTGCCGCCCGGCCATGCTTCGAGCTTCATCGGCATGGGCTTGTCCGCTTGAGTCTCGTTGTATGGTCCAAGCTGCTCCAGCAGCGCAGCGAACGTCACCTCGATTGACGCGCGCACTTCAATCTCCTCAACTATTTGGATCGTTGTCGCTTCGAGCGATAGTGCAGTTGAACTCACGATTTCCTCCTCGTTTGAAATTCCACATGACTATTGTTTCTGTGCATCGTTGGCCTCGGCCCGTTCCTTGATTCGCAGCAGTTGGTGTTTCCACATCCGCTCGAACGTGCTCGTCCATTCGTGCAACGGCCGGATCGCCATCGCATTCACCTTGTAAAGCATCTGCCGGCCCTCCCTCCGCGCCTCCACCAGGCCAACACCTTTCAATACTTTGAGATGCTTCGAAACCGACGGCTGCTCTATCTCCATGGCGTCCACAATCTCGCTGACGGATCTCTCCTGCATCGCCAGATAGTTCAGGATGTCCCGCCGCCGCGGCTCCGCCACAGCATTAAACGCATCCGAGGTTGTCGCCGCCCTTGCCATGCTCCCAACATATGCCTATATGGGAATATGTCAAGAACTTTTTTGCCGATCTTTCGGCTCTTACCGAGAACTGCCATTCCGAAGGGCATCCGACGAGGATTTCCTGAGGAATCTGCATTGCCGGGCGCCCCATCCTTGCGAAGCAAGGGCGGGCGGTCCCATTCCGTCTCCTCCTACGTAGGTCCGCCGCTGCCGACTCCGCCCGTCCTTCGTTGTGCCAGGCGCGCGCTCGACCAGCGCGATCAACTGACGCTAGCGCATTTGTGCCCGAGCTGCGCCGCGGAAATATTGTAAAGTTTGCGCTCGCGGCCCGCTGGCGGGATCGCGATTCCGATTGGGCGGAAGTGGTGGCACAGAGGTGAATGCGATACCGCGAAGGACGACTTGCGCGACATCAAAACCAGGCGCGCATGTAATTCAGGTGGAACCACTTGATGTTGCGGTACCGATGAATATTACTGTTTCTTCTGCTGCAGAATGTAAGGCGACTTCGCAACTCAGGATTTGCGAATGCGCCTCCTCCGCGTCAGGAGGAGGTCATCCACGAGGTATTTGCATCAGTGTTATCATGGACGTGCAAGCAGCTTGAAGGGAATCCGAAGTCATGTCTGAGGAACTCGCAGAACTATTGGATCTCAGAAGGGCATGGCGCCATGTAAAAAGCGATATTGCCGACCGGGTTTTCATGAGGCATCCGTACGCCCAGGCACTGATTGAATCGTACTTGGATGATTGGCTCAACGGGATCGCAAATACGATCCGAGGCAATACCTACTCTCCGAGCCCGATGTTTGTCTGCGACGTCCCGAAGGGAAAAGGGCTAATCCGTCCTGGGTCACACCTCTCGTTCACAGACAGAGTTGTCTATGCCGCTTGCGTCGGCGCGTGCTTCGAAGCGATACACCGGAAGTTGAAGTGGTCGCAGGGCGTCGTCGACTATTCTTACAGACTCGCTGTCGATCCGAACGATGCTGAATGGATTCGCGACCGATTTGTCGGGTGGAATCAGTTCCAGGAGCGGAGTCTTGAGAGGATACGTCAGGGATCTGCGTTTGTTGTGATCGCAGACATTTCATCATTCTACGAGAATGTCGACATAGGTTTGCTCTTGTCAGATCTTAGGGACACGGGTGCACCAAGACCTGCGATGGATCAAATCTCAGCCTGCCTTAATCGCTGGGCACAAACGCCGGGCCGTGGCATCCCACAAGGGCAGAGCCCGTCAGACATTCTGGCAAAGCTTTATCTCAACAACTTCGATCGAGTCCTGGGGGACAAAGGCTATTCGCATTTTAGATATGTCGACGACGTAAGAGTTTTCTGTTCAAGCCGCAACGAGGCCAAGCAGGTTTTGATCGAGATCAGCCGGTTGCTCAGGAGTAGAGGACTGTGTCTGCAACCGGCCAAGTCGGAAATTCTAAGTGCCGACGAAGCCCGGGAAAAATTTGAAGAAGTAGCAGCGGTCCTAAAACAAGTGCAGGAGTCGTTCATGGCAGTCATCCTTGATGATGGCGAGACCGGGGACCCATATACGGTAGTGCGCGACTTCGATATCGTAGTTGATGGGACCGGATTTGGGGACTTCTATATGGGCGTGCATCAAGCCGACGAGATGCTTGAGGCGAGCCCAGATCCGGATGCTATGGAAGTAATCAGGGATGCTTTTCAGCAACACATTGTCGATCGGGATGACAGGTTTAATGCGACGCTTTTCCGGTATCTCCTGAATCGGCTGGGAAAGCAACGCGATTCGTTCGCCGCTTCCTATTGCGTCGGCATGCTAGAGCCGCATCCGGAAGAAACAGACATAATTCTTAAGTACCTGGGTTCGGTCGGCCCGGGTGAAAATATCGAAGCACAAATCGTGGAGTTGTTGCGGTCGGGCCAGATTGTATACGAATATCAAAGATATCAAATAATCGAGTGGTTTCACGAACGCGCAAATGGTCCGACTGAGGCGCTAATGGATTTTGTGCGCAGAATCGCGTTCAACCCGCCGTCGCCAAGGTATCTCAGGACAGTTTGCAGAGCCTTCTTGGGAAGATTCGGGCTGTCCTCCGACATTGAAAGAATTGCTCTGCAATACGACGAGACAACGGATGTTTACGAGCGCGTCGAAATCGTGTGCGCGATCCGTAGGCTCGAGAGGGGCAGGAGGAACGCTCTCCTCGGTCGCTTCCAAGAAGACCATGAGAGGATCCGGCGCGCCGCGGTGTGGGTCAGGAGTTTGCAGTAGCCATGCTTGCAACTCCAGACGTCGCGCCAATCAGCGCCTCCGTCTGCCCGTAGGGCGACGTCTGGTGACCCGCCAGCACGGAATCATTTGCCCGACTTCATCAATTTGGCCCGGTCTATATACGTCGGAGTCCTGTTTCGTCGTTTTTGGTCTGAAGAACTTACGCCCTTAAAATGTCCGCTTTGTCGGGTGAGGTGGCGCAGGTATGAGGGCAAAACTCGAATTAGCAATACTTCGACATCGTGGACTAGGCCCTCGTTGTTTGGTATATACCAGCTGAAATAGTCCCAGGCATTTCCGCGACGCTCACTATTGTTCGCGTCTTTTAGTCGCTGTTTGATATTTCCCTTTCCGACATAAACCGGCGTCGAACCGTCGTAGAGAATGTAGACTCCCACGCCGCCGACACGGCTCCCGGGCACATCCTCAATGTTCGCGGAATTTCGTGCCCACATCTCGCCAAATTGTTGGATTAGTCTCATCGCGGGCTCCTTTGGCGAATTATAAGCGGCGGCCATTAAGTATGGAAAACGAGCGGAGCTTACGGTGCTATATCGAGAACCTGCGTGAGACGAGGCCAGTAAATCCGGAATGCCCGATGAAAATGCAGTTTCCTCGCCCGATCCTCGTGGGATCGTCTTCGGGATGATCAGGGGGGCGAGGGGCGACGAAAGCGAATCCAGATTTCTCAAGGCGCCCTCGCACCAAATCCTTACAGCATGCCCGTTTGATTTCCCGCCAACAGCCTGCTAGGGTGGTTGCGGAGCTATAACCGAAAGGTACATACACGGTGCGATTAACAGAGCGGCCGAAGCGGGAATCCGCTCAATTCTAATCGGTACACCAAAACGATTAGAAATCGCCGTAAACCATAGAAAACAAAAGATCGAGGTCGTTTCTAACCGGTACACGAAAAGGGGGTGCTTTCGGACGTGATTAGCGGCCCGGAAATTGCCGGGCAGGTCTCAGACCCGCGCCCACGAGCCTATGAAAACGCTAAAAGAAAAGCACGCCATTCGCCCTGTCAAAGAGGACAGGTGTGCGCTGTGAAACGCGCCGCCGCGGCTTCCTTGACCGCCCCATCCACTCCCGATAACGTTTTCCTAATATCTACGGATCGGTGGAGGTCGCCAATGAAAAGCAATCGAGAGAATCTGCAATCGGCACGCGTTCTCGCGAGCCAAGCTTGCCGCAGATCAGGCCTTGCGCTACTGGCCCTGCTGCTCTTGCTCTTCTGGCCGGCAACGTCGGCACACGCGCAGTCGGCGTCAGCGCCGCCCGCTCAGTCTCCGGCGCCTGCGCAAGCGGCACCGCAGCCGGGCACTTCGCAAACCGACACCGGCAACAAACCGCAATCGCTCGGCGACGCAGCGCGCGCCGCGAAAGCTCAAAAAGATAACTCCAAAGCGAAACGCGTTTACACCGGCGACGATTTGGCGCACATCCACGGAACAATTTCGGAAGTAGGCAGCGGCACTTCCACCGACAGCTCACCGGAGGGCGGAAATTCAGGCGCGTACTCCGGAGACAACCAGGCACAATCCCCCAGCGCGGATAAGGAAGCATTCTGGCGCGAGAAAGCGCGAGTGATAAAGGATCAAATCGCCGCGGTCGATCAGCAGATCGAACAAAAGAAGGACGAAATCGCGAAAGCAGGACCCGCATCAATGGATCCTTCGACGGGCCTCGCGCAGAATGTCATCATCATCCACGATCGAAACGCCGAACTAAAAGCGCTTCAGGATCGCAGGCAAAATTTGGAAAGGCAGTTGGATAATCTCGCCGACCAAGGCCGCAGAGCTGGCGCCGATCCAGGCTGGTTCCGCTGACGCGCACCGTCCTATCGTCGCGCAGGCATCTTGCTGGCTCTTTGCCTTCGATGTTTTACACGGCGTTCGCGCGTTACTTTTCCGACGCCAGCGACCGGACGCGATCGAGATCCAAATTCCCTTTGGCGCCCCAGCCGGTCACGCCTTCTGGAATTGACGGCCGGAATTTTTCGTAGAGACTGAACGCGCTCTGCGAAAGCTGCTCTGGGCGGAAGGATTTTGCGAGCTCGCGCATCGCGGCTCGCACGGCGCCGAGCGATTCGCCGAACTTGCTTTCGAGATATTGCTCAACGCTCTTCGCACCGATGGGCGCGTTCTTGTTGACCGCGCGAACGCCATCCGCTGTGTTGATCGCCGGAATTTGCCGCCCAAAAAGCTCAACTAAGAATTCTTCGCCGCGTTTTTGTGCGCGCGCTTTTTTGATGTCTTTTGGCGCGGGATTGAATATTCCGAGGCGTCGTCCCTTGGATTGAGCCGTCAGCCCGGCCACAGCTTTGCCGAGAGAGAGCGCTTCGTCCTGATCGAAGCCGAGCCGTTCGGCGACAGTTGTCGCCCAGAGCGTTAGGACAGGAGCCCGATTGATCAGGATTTTGCTTTCGGCCATGGTTTGCTGATACCGGGACAGCTGACGAGAAGACGAGATGGTGCGTGAAGCTATCGCTCGACACGCTACCGACAACGACTCAGCTGCCCGATGTCGTTGCGTCGGCCTTTATTTTTGGCTCGGGGAAAACTGCGCCGACCACTGCGCGGATTTCGGCGTAATACTCAGGGTGATTTGCGAGAATCGACTTGATCTCCTGGGCGAGCGGACTCTCTGCGACCCATAGTTTTTGCTGGTCAGGAAACATCGGAAGCATGAGCGGCTTCGCCTCTTCCAGCAATTCCATAAGCTTGGCATGGTCCGCATTTTCATTTTGAGTCATTTTCAATCCTCCGTACATCAGGCACGGAATTCTATCACATGCCGAATTAGATGCTCTTTTGAGGCTCGCGTGACACTTCTGGCGCCCTGCGTTCGAACCGCCGAGCGGCGCAAACGTTCGGTCTACTCCTTTCGGTACCGGTGCTCCATTGCTGGAAATGGCCCTGCGCACAATCATGGTGCTGGTCAGGCCGTACCCTCTTACCGGAGCGCACGTGGCATCCGGAAGATCGATCGGAAGGAAATACACCAAAATGTGTCTCAAAAAGGCGCTCTTCGCTGTAACGCTTGGGATTATCATTCTGCCCGCGATTGCTAGCGCCAAGTCGCCCGCGGAACGCCACAACGTCACTCCTGCCAAGAAGTCTCATTTCGCGAAGTTGCACCTCAAGCGATAGTCCCCGAACGCACGAGCGTCGTGGAATTCCACGACGCTCGTATTGAGCGCCTCACAGGGATCCACGCGATTCCTGGCGCTGGTTCGGATGGATTGTTTTAGTGTTTGCCGGTTACGTGGCCGCGGCCGTCACGCACTTCGTTTCCTTTGAAGTGCGGGATTTTATCGACGCGCTTGTTCGGCTCAGGTCGATCACCAGGGTGCGGCACTGGCCCGTGATAGCCGTGGTTAGGATCGAAATGATTATTTACGTGGCCGTGGAATTCGGCGGGACCATGAAACCACGGGCCGACGCCAATGAACACGCCGCCTGAAAACCATTCGGGGCCATAGTAACCGTAGGGAGCGCAGGCGTAAGGAGCGTAGTCATAGTAGCCGTACGGGCAAACAGGTTCGACTCCGACGGAGACGCTGACTTGCGCGTTTGCTTTCGGCGCAGAGATCGTGAGCAAAATTCCAGCGACGGCGGCGAGCAAAAGATATTTGAAAGTTTTCATAAATTAACCTCGTTAACGTAAGGGCCGTCGTCCGCCTGCCCTCACGGGATTCACTGCACACAGTCTTCTTAAAGTTTGATGACGCAACGCGCCAAAAGGTGTCACGCATCGTGCTCGTTCGACGCTGCTGGAATTCGTGCGGTTCGGTTAGTGCGGTGTTACTAAAGGACTCTAAATCAGGCCGATTACGATGCCGGCGAGAAGCCATCCGATGAAATAGGCTAGCGCTTGACACCTTTGACGGAGAAACGCAATCCAAATAAAATTGAAGCGTCGCTGGGACAATCCAAATTAAGATAGAAGCAGACGGGTGCGATCGGCACGGCAGAATGAAGTGCGCGATCGAATAGAAGAGATATGGGTGCGATCCAAATCAACAGCGTGAATCCGGAGCTTTTGGCCGGTGCGAAAAACGCGGTGGAGACGTGTCTCGCGATTCGTCCTGGCGAGAATGTTGCGCTGGTGTACGACGAGCCGAGCCGCGAAGTGGCTACGGGCCTTGCGTATGCGCTCGCGGAGCAACGCGCCAATTGGAACGGATATTGTGTCGAGGATTACGCGCCACGGCCGCTCACCGGTGCGCCGAAAGAAGTGCTTGCGGGGCTTGAGGCCGCGGACGCCGGGATACTTTGCTTTCAGCCGTTGCCCGGCGAGCTCGGCGCGCGGAAGCAGATTGTTGGAGTGGTCGAGCGGCGGCAAATACGTTACGCGCACATGGTGAGCGTTACGCCGCAAATCATGCGCGAAGGAATGCGCGCGGATTATACGCAGGTGGACCGTTTGAGCGACAGATTGCGCGAACGCATGCGATCCGCGACGGTGCTAAAAGTTTCCACGAAGGGCGGGACTTCGATAAAGGCTACCTTCGACCCGGCGCTCGACTGGGTGAAGACGAGCGGATTGATCAGTCCGCGGTATTGGTCAAATCTTCCGGCGGGAGAAGTTTTTACGACGCCGGCGCGCGTGGATGGCACGTTCGTTTGCGATGGGACTGCCGGCGATCATTTCAACGCAAAGTACGGAAGTCTCGAAGAGACGCCGTTGGTGCTGGAGCTCGAAGCGGGGCGGCTGAAAGACGCGGCGTGCGAGCGGCGCGATCTCGAAGACGAATTCTGGAATTATTGCCACACGGATGAAAATAGCGATCGCGTGGGTGAACTCGCGTTCGGTACAAATCTCGGGCTTCGGGAAATGATCGGCGTGCTCTTGCAGGATGAGAAGCTGCCCGGAGTGCATCTGGCGTTCGGCGATCCGTATGGGAGCCAAACTCACGCGAATTGGCAATCGCAGACGCATGTCGACGTGCTCACGCGAAATTGCGATGTGTGGATTGATGAGGATCAGGTGATCAAGAAGGGGCGTTACGTCCTCAATCGGTTCGGGCTGGAATAAAAAGTATCAATCTCCTCACAGGATTTCTGAGTGTCCTCGGGCGCCAAAGCCTCGGCCAGCAGCCGCCCTTAACGTCGGAGCTGAAGCTCCGACCCCCTAATTCAGAAAAAACAGTCGGATTCGCTCGAGCTGAAAGCGTTCTCACCTTTTTTTATTTCCTGCCTAGAAGAGCTGGTTTACGTATTCCCACATTTGATGTTTCCAGTAGGGCCAATCGTGGCCGCCTTGAGGGCCCCAATCATCGAGGTGATGCGGGATGCCTTTATTCGAGAGAATTGAGGCGAGATAGTACGAGGAGCCGCTGTGTTCCCACGGTCCAGTGCCTGTAGCGATGTGGATATCGCATGTAGCAAGTTCTGCAAGCATTCCGGGATCCGAAAGATTTTGCAGGTAGTCCACGGGATTATTGAAATAGAAATTGTCGTCGTACATGCCGTCCATGAAGCGCCTCATGTCGTACTGGCCAGAGAGACCGAAGCAGCGTTTGATTACGCCGGGATGTTTGAAAAGAGAATTTACGGCGTGGTAGGCGCCGAGCGATGCGCCGAAAGTTGAAATGGGAATTCCGGGCGTCTTGCAACTGTCCCAGATGAAGGGAACGACTTCTGAGCGAATGTACGCGTCGTATTGCGCCTGAACGTAGCTGCGATGAAACGGATGCGCGCCTTTATTGTAGAAACTCTCTCCGCTCACTTGCCCGACGGAGAAAAATTTCAATCTCCCGCCATCGATGAATTGGCCGAGCGTCTCGACGATGCCCTGATTTTCGTATTCCCATTCATCGCCGCCACTGGTTGGAAACGCCATGAGAGGCGCGCCCCAATGGCCGTATGAGAGAACGACCATGTCGTGTCCGAGCCGCGATGAATACCAGCGGTGATAATCCCGTTTAATGGCCATGGAGACCACACATCTTAATGAGATTCTGCCAACGTGCACGCTTTTTCTTCGCGGGGCTCGCGGAAATTCTTCGTTTCAACTTGCTTAGGAGGCGTTCAAGTTTTATCCTACTGCGTTCTTTGGGGGCCGGACGGGAGCGCAATCAGTTTTTCGGGCGGGGGACGGACCCGAGCCTCGAGCTCCTCGATGAGGCGCCGCGCATTCAGCGAGGCTGTCGCTCATCGATCTTTCCGGTTACTCGTCAAGAGCAGACCTACAGAGACCTGTTCCTGGGTCAGTAGAAACAAAATCTCGATTTGATTTTTGACGCTACTTGGGACTTCACATTGGAACCTGAAAGTCTCCACAGGGCTTCTGACATTTCAGCCGGAGCGCCGGTCCTCGAACCCGGCTATACGGTTGGATCGGTCAGCGACAAAATCAGCTCGATCGTCCTCGGGCAGCGGCGGAGGCGCGGCTGGTTCTTTGGTTTCGCAATTGCCTTCGCGCTGCTGATGATGTTCATGTACGCGGTGACATATTTGTTCGTCGTCGGCGTGGGCATCTGGGGCGTAAATATTCCGATCGGCTGGGGATTCGCCATCGTCAATTTCGTTTGGTGGATCGGAATCGGGCACGCCGGCACGCTGATCTCCGCAATTCTTCTCCTGCTTCGACAGAAATGGCGCACGTCCATCAATCGTTTCGCGGAAGCCATGACGCTGTTCGCCGTGGCCTGCGCGGGAATGTTTCCGCTGCTGCATATGGGCAGGCCGTGGCTAGCGTATTGGCTATTTCCGTATCCGAACACGATGGGGACCTGGCCGCAATTCCGCAGCCCGCTGGTATGGGACGTGTTCGCCGTATCAACGTACGCGACCGTATCGCTGCTCTTTTGGTTTGTGGGCTTGCTACCGGACCTCGCCACCCTGCGAGATCGCGCGAAGAGCCGGATAAAACAGGTGGTATACGGAATTCTCGCCATGGGATGGCGCGGCTCCGCCGTGCACTGGCACCGCTACGAACTGGCTTCGCTGCTTCTTGCGGGACTCGCGACTCCGCTTGTCGTTTCCGTGCATACCGTGGTGAGCTTCGACTTCTCCGCGGCCATCGTTCCGGGCTGGCATACAACGATTTTCCCGCCGTATTTTGTGGCCGGTGCGATTTACTCGGGCTTTGCCATGGTGATGACGCTCGCCATTCCGATCCGGAAGTATTACCACCTCGAAGATTTCATCACGATGCGACACCTCGACAATATGGCGAAGGTGATGCTGGCGACGGGCCTGATCGTTGCGTACGGCTACATGATGGAAACATTCATGGCGTTTTACAGCGCGGACACATTCGAACGGTACGCCTTCCTGAACCGCATGAGAGGACCGTACATGTTCGTGTATTGGTCGCTGATCCTATGCAATATCTTAATTCCGCAATCGTTGTGGAGCCGCAAGGTGAGGTCGAGCGTCCCCGCGCTTTTCGTGATTGCGCTCATCGTGAACGTCGGCATGTGGCTCGAGCGGTTCGTCATCGTCGTGATAAGCCTGCATCGGGATTTTTTGCCGTCGTCGTGGGGCATGTACTATCCGACGAGGTGGGACTGGATGATTCTTTTCGGATCGGTCGGGTTGTTCCTGACGCTCCTTTACTTGTTCATTCGTTATTTGCCGGTGATTTCGATTTCTGAAATGCGGACGCTGGTGGAAGAGGAAGAGAAAAAATAGCGGAGGATTCGTAATTCGCCCGGAGCGTTTGGAACGGAATCGGGCGGCGCAATAGGTTTCGATGCCACAAATATTTCATCACAGCACGAACTTGATCTCGCGCATGAGCATCTATGGCGCGGCGTTCATCATCGCGCTGCTCGGCTATGTCGTGTACGCGCTTAGCGGTTCGCCATACGTGACGGACGTAAATGAACCCAGAGTGCAACCGGTCCCGTTCAGCCACCGGCACCACGCAGGAGAGCTGGGAATTGATTGCCGGTATTGCCACACATCGGTGGAAACCTCTTCGTTCGCGGGATTGCCGCCGACGCAGACGTGCATGACCTGCCATTCGCAGATTTGGACGAATGCGCCGATGCTCGAGCCCGTGCGCGCGAGCTACCAGACCGACAAATCAATCGAATGGACGCGCGTGAACGCGCTGCCCGATTTCGTGTATTTCAATCACAGCATTCACGTGGCGAAAGGCATCGGATGCACTACATGCCACGGGCCCATCGCTGAAATGCCGCTGACGTGGGCGGCGAACACCCTGCAGATGACGTGGTGCCTGGGTTGCCACCGGGAACCGGAGAAATTCGTGCGGCCCAAAGAGTACGTGTTCAGCATAACGTACCAGGCGCCGTCGAACCAGCTCGAGCTGGGGCGGAAATTAGTGCGGGAATACAAAATCAAAAGTCTGACGAATTGTTCGACGTGCCACCGATGAGCGAAAAATTGCGAATTTTCGGAAGTCACGATCACGAGGATGAGACGCCGGCGGCCCGAGCGCCAGAGCGACCGCTCGATCTTGCGGCGGCGCGTGCGGCGCTCGCGGAAGGAGATGGGAAGCGCTTCTGGCGGAGCCTCGAGGAACTTGCCGGCACTCCGGAGTGCGAAGCTTTTCTCCACCACGAGTTCCCGAACGATCCGGCGAAAGAACCGAAAAGCAGTGGCGTGGCGCGGCGCGACATTTTGAAGTTGATGGCGGCGTCGGCGGCGCTCTCCGGACTGAGCGCATGCACGAAACTTCCGACGGAGAAAATTGTTCCGTATGTGAAGCCGCCCGAAGAGATTATTCCGGGCAAGCCGCTCTTTTATGCGACGTCGATGCCAGGCACGAATGGCGCGATGGGGCTGCTCGTCGAAAGCCACATGGGCCGGCCGACGAAGATCGAAGGGAATTCGGAGCATCCCGGAAGCCTGGGAGCGACGGACATTTTTGCGCAAGCGTCGGTGCTGGGACTTTACGATCCGGATCGCTCGCAAGTGGTGGTACGCGAAGGGCGAATCAGCGATTGGCCTGGATTCTTGACGGCGATTGCGAATGCGCGCGCCGACTGGCAGACAACAAAGGGCGCAGGGCTGCGGATTTTGACCGACGCAACGACTTCGCCAACGTTTGCTTCGCAAATGAAATCGCTGCTCGCGCAATTCCCAGCAGCGAAGTGGTATGCGCACGAGCCCTGCGGGCCGTACAACGCGCGTGAAGGTGCGAAGCTGGCGTTCGGCAAATATATGAATTCAGTGTACCGGTTCGATCAGGCCGATGTGATCGTGTCGCTCGACGCTGATTTCCTGCGCAGCGGCTCGACTAGCGTGCGGTACGCGCACGATTTCGCGAATCGCCGCCGCGTTGAGAATCCAAGCGCGGGGATGAACCGGCTTTATGTGGTCGAGACGACGCCGTCGAATACCGGCGCGATGGCGGATCACCGGCGAGCCCTTGACCCCGCGGCGATCGAAGCGTTCGCGCGCGCGCTCGCAGCGGCGGTCGGCGTTCCCGGGCACGCTACAAGTTTGCTGGCGCCGGCTGACGAAGCAAATTGGCTTGGCGCGCTCGTGCGCGATCTTCAGAAACATCATGGAACGAGTTTGATCCTTGCCGGCGAATCGCAACCGCCTGCCGTGCACGCGCTCGTTCACGCAATGAACCAGGCGCTGGGCAATGCGGGCAAGACCGTCGTGTACACCGATCCGCTCGAAGTTAGCCCGGAGGCCGACGGAATCACGGAACTTTTGAAGGAAATTGACGCCGGGCAGGTGAGCGCGCTTGTGATTCTGAGCAGCAATCCGGTTTACACGGCGCCGGCGGATTTGGATTTCACTTCGAAATTCCTGAAGGTCGGGCTGCGAATTCATCTCGGACTTTACAACGATGAGACCGCTGAACTTTGCCACTGGCACATTCCCGAAGCCCATTTCCTCGAATCGTGGAGCGATGCGCGCGCGTACGACGGGACGATGGGAATCGTGCAGCCGTTGATCGCGCCGCTCTACAACGGAAAGTCGGGGCACGAACTCGTTTCCACGCTGGCGGGAGAAAGCGGCAAGTCAGGGCACGACATCGTGCGCGGCTACTGGAATTCACAGCGCGCGGCAAAACAAACTGATAAGGAGTTCGAAGATTTCTGGGAAACCACGCTGCACGACGGCGTGATGGCGGGAACAGCATTTCCGGCACGCGCAGCGATCGCGAATTCCACGAGCGCCGACACTGCGCAACAGAAGCGAGATGCCGTCGCGGGAAATCTGATCGTCGTCTTTCGGCCCGACCCGACGATCGGCGACGGCCGCCACGCCAACAGCGGCTGGTTGCAGGAATTGCCGAAGCCGCTGACGAAATTGACTTGGGACAACGTGGTGATGCTCAGTCCGACGACGGCGGAGAGCTTGGGCGTGACGAACGGCGATATGGTCAAGCTAAGCCTCGGCGGCAGAGGCGTCCGCGGACCGGTATGGATCTCGCCGGGCCACGCGAACGGCGTCGCGACTTTGCATCTTGGCTACGGGCGGCGGCGCTGCGGGCATGTCGGCACGGGAATTGGGTTCGACGCGTATCTGCTGCGCACTTCGTCCACGGCGTGGATTGCGAACGGACTGCAACTTGCGAAGACCGGCGAAACCTATCCACTGTCGACGACGCAGCGGCATCACCTCATCGACGAAAATGGAAAAAAGATCGAAGAGGAGAGCGTGGCGGCATTCGAGCGCGACGTTTTGCGCATCGGCACGCTCGAAGAATTCCGGAAGAATCCCGATTTCGCGAAGGACCCGGAAGAAATCACGACGAAGCGCACATCGCTCTATCCCGATTACAAGTACGAGGGCTACGCGTGGGGAATGTCCGTCGATCTGAACAGCTGCACGGGATGCGGGGCGTGCGTGGTAGCGTGCCAATCGGAAAACAATATCGCCGTGGTGGGGAAGGAAGAAGTCGCGAAGGGCCGCGACATGCAATGGATTCGCGTGGACAACTATTTCCGCGGCGACCTCGACAATCCAGAGACCTACTACCAGCCCGTGATGTGCCAGCAATGCGAAAACGCGCCGTGCGAAGTGGTTTGCCCTGTGGGCGCGACAGTTCACAGCGATGAAGGCTTGAACGAAATGGTCTACAACCGGTGCGTCGGGACGCGCTACTGCTCGAACAATTGCCCGTACAAAGTGCGCCGGTTTAATTTCCTGCTGTTTTCGGACTGGACGACGCCGAGCCTATTCGGCCTTCGCAATCCGAACGTGACGGTGCGCAGCCGCGGCGTGATGGAGAAGTGCACGTACTGCGTGCAGAGAATTAATGCCGCGAAGATCGAATCGGAAAAAGAAGATCGCACTGTGAGAGACGGCGAAATCGTGACGGCGTGCCAGGCTGTGTGCCCGTCGCGCGCGCTCATCTTCGGAAACATTAACGATCCGGAGAGCCGCGTGTCGAAGCTCAAGGCGCAGTCGCGAAATTACAGCTTGCTGGGCGAGATCAATACGCGGCCGCGCACAACGTACCTGGCGAAGCTGAGAAATCCGAATCCGGAAATATCCGAGGCGTAGCGGCGTTGCTAAGTTGCGAGTGAAATGAAGAAGAAACCGATCTACGGATTGTTGGCGGAATTCGAATCACCGGAAGAACTCCTGCGCGCGGCCGAGCGTACGCAAAAGGAAGGCTATCGCCGGATTGATGCGTTCACGCCGATGCCGGTGGAAGGCCTTGCCGACGCGTGCGGTTTTCATCACACGAGCTTGCCCATTGTAGTGTTTCTCGGCGGGCTGTTTGGATGTCTGGGCGGATTCTTCCTTCAATATTATCCGAACGTGATCGGTTTTCCGCTGAACGTCGGCGGAAAACCGCACAACAGCTGGCCCGCGTTTATTCCAATCACATTCGAGATGACGGTGCTTGGCGCAGCGCTCGCGGCTGTCTTCGGCATGCTGGCGATGAATGGGCTGCCGACGCCGTATCACCCGGTTTTCAACGTTCCGCGATTTGCGTTGGCCACGCGCGATCGATTTTTCCTTTGTATCAAGGCGCGCGACAAAAAGTTCGATCTCGCGAAGACGAAAGTTTTTCTCGAGGCGTTGAATCCTCACGGCGTGTATGAGATTGATGCATAAAGACACAATTCGTTTGAATGCGCAGCGCTCGCATTCGGCGCGGCAGCTTCGCGGGCGATTGCCGCTTGGTGGCGCGCTGCTCGCGGTCGTACTGTGCAGCGCGGCTGTGCTGGCGGGATGCCGTCTCGACATGCACGTTCAGCCGAAGTACAAGCCCTACGCTGGAACGACTTTTTTTGACGATGGACGGTCGGAGCGGCAGCCCGTGCCGGGCACGGTGGCGCGAGGGCAGCTCCGCATCGACGATCATCTCTATAAAGGGAAAGTCGACGGCAAGGATGCGGTTACGTTTCCATTTCCGATCACGGCGAACGACATCTTGCGCGGGCAGCAGCGCTTCAATATTTTTTGCACGCCATGCCACGATTACACCGGCAGTGGGCGCGGCATGATCGTGCAGCGGGGATTTCCGCAGCCGCCGTCGTTTCACATCGATCGCCTGCGGCAAGCGCCGGTGGGGCATTTCTTCGACGTAATGACGAACGGCTTCGGCAACATGTACAGCTACGCGGCGCGAGTGACTCCTGAAGATCGCTGGAGAATCGCCGCTTATATTCGCGCGCTGCAATTGAGCCAGCACGCAACGCCGGCGGACGTTCCCGAAGATCAGCGCGAGAAATTGATGGGGCAGAAATAATGAACGAGCCGCGAAGCCCGAATTTCGATCGCGCGATTCGCGCGGGGGCGCTGGTCGGCCTGCTGGCGCTGCTGACGTCTTCGACGCTTTTTCTGCGCAATCCCGTGCAGTTTTACCGGTCGTATCTGCTCGCGTATGTGTTCTGGATCGGATTTCCGCTGGGCTCGATGGCGATTCTCATGCTGCATCATCTGACCGGCGGGGAATGGGGATTGCCGATCCGGCGTCCTCTGGAAGCGGCGACGCGAACGTTTCCATTGATGCTGATTCTATTTCTGCCGCTGATATTCGGTTTGAAGACGCTGTTTCCGTGGGCGCGGCCGGGAGGGTTGGGCAGCGATCCGATACTGCATTTCAAGCGCATGTATCTCGACCCGAATTTTTTCATGACGCGAGTAGTGATCTATTTCCTGGTGTGGTTCACGTTGAGTTATTTTCTGAACAAGTGGTCGGCGGATCAGGACGAGACGGGCGACCCCGCCCTCGCAAAACGGCTTGAGGGAATGAGCGGGCCGGGATTGATCCTTTACGGATTAACGACGACATACGCGGCGATGGATTGGATCATGTCGCTGCAGCCGAACTGGTATTCGACGATTTTCGGAATGATCTACATGATGGTCGGCGTGCTGGGCGCGATGTCGGTGGCCATTTTCGTCGCGCGCTTGCTTTCAAATTACGAGCCGATGTCGTCGGTGGTCACTCCCGACCAGTTCAACGATCTCGGCAATCTTCTCTTGGCGTTTGTAATGCTGTGGGCTTACTTGTCGTTTTCGCAATTCTTGATTATTTGGTCGGGCAATTTGCCCAAGGAAATTTCGTGGTACGTCGTGCGGGCCGAGAGCGGTTGGGCGCGGCTCGCGGTGTTCCTCATCATTTTTCATTTCGCGATTCCATTTTTGCTGCTGTTGCAGCGCGGGCTGAAGCGGCGGATGAAGGCGCTCGCGATCGTCGCGGGCGCGCTGATTTTCATCAGCTTCGTTGATGTTTTTTGGCTGGTGGTTCCGGCGTTCGAGCCGGACGGGCCGCGGCTGCATCCATTCGATCTCACGCTGCCGTTTGCGATCGGCGGGTTGTGGGTCGCGTCATACGCCTGGCAATTGAAGCGCAGGCCCGTGGTGCCGCTGCATGATCCTCGATTTGAAGGAGTCGCCGCGCATGGCGATTGAACCCCATACATCGCCGTCGGCGCCGAAAGGCGCAGGCTACGAGACGCGCGACGCCAACCCGTCGAGCCTTCTGAAATTCGGCGCGGTGATGATTGTGGTGCTTCTCGCGATCGCGTTTGGCATGAAGCTAATGTTCGGCTATTTCGGGCAGACGCAGACTCTCGGTCCCGAGGCGTCGCCATTCGAAAACGCGCGGACGTTGCCGCCATCGCCGAAGCTGCAGACGGCGCCGCAGAAGGAGATTCACGATTACTGGGAGGCGCAGCACGACACGTTGAATAGTTACGGGTGGGTGGACCGGCAGAATGCTGTCGTGCGGATACCGATCGATCGTGCTATGCGCTTGATTCTCGATCGCGGATTGCCGGCTCGGCCCGGGGGGACGGCGCCGGACGCTGCGCTCCACTCGGCCGCACCGCCGGATCAGGGGAAATCGGCTCAGGGAAGGGAATAATGACCAGCACGCGCCAAATCAGGAGATTCCTCATCGCGGGCATTTTTGCCGCGGCGCTTTGCGGCAGCGCTGCGAAGGCGCAGATCAACTATGCGCAGCCGCCGGCGGACGATTCCGCGCCGATCCAAGGCGCCGGTGTGCGCCCGGACTTGCTCCGCGATGTCGCGCTCGAACAGAAACTCAATTCATCCGTCCCGCTCGATTTGGCCTTCCTCGATGAAAAGGGGCAACGCGTCGCGCTGCGCCAATTTTTCGGCAGCAAGCCCGTGATTCTGACGCTCGTGTACTACCAGTGCCCGATGCTTTGCACGGAAGTGCTCAATTCACTCACGCGCAGTCTCAAGGAAATATCGCTCAGATTGGGCACGGACTACGAAATCGTCACGGTGAGTTTCGATCCAACCGACCGGCCGATCGATTCCGAAGCAAAACACGCGCTCTATACAGGAATGTACAACCGTCGCGGAACACAAGACGGCTGGCATTTTCTGACGGGCGAGCAGTCGCAGATCAAGGCTCTGGCCGACGCGGTTGGTTTTCGATACGCATTCGACCGGGTGTCCGGGCAATATGCGCACCCGAGCGGCATCATGGTTTTGACGCCGGATGGAAAGCTGGCGCGATATTTTTACGGCGTTAACTATCCGAAAACGGATCTGCGGCTCGCCTTGGTCGAGGCGTCGGCGGGGAAAATCGGCTCGCCGGTGGACCAAATTCTTTTGTACTGCTATCACTACGACCCCATCACGGGGAAATACGGGCTGATCATTTCGCGCGTGATTCGAATCGCCGGCCTTCTAACTGTTATTGGCATCGCGATTCTCATGATCGTTTTGTTTCGCCGGGAGAATTACGGCCGGGCGGGGCGTGGCGGCGGAACCGAGGGGCGGCAAGTTCACGGGCATGTCTAATATTTTCATCGCGGCTATGGCTCTGGCGGGGCCGGGCTTTCCGCTCAAGCCGGAAGATGCGTCCACGACGGCTTCGAGCGTGGACCACCTTCAATACGCGCTGACGGCCATTACCCTCTTCTTCACGATTCTTATTTTCACCGCGATTTTTTACTTCATGGTGAAGTACCGGCGTCGCTCGGAGGATGAACGTCCACCCGAGACGCAGACGTTGATGGTTTTCGAAATCGGCTGGACGGTAATTCCCACGCTGATTTGCGCCGTCATTTTCGTGTGGAGCTCCAGCGTATATTTCCGGAATTCGAGGCCACCAAACGCTTCGATGGAGATTTTCGTAGTCGGCAAGCAGTGGATGTGGCACCTGCAGCATCCGGAAGGCCCGCGAGAGATCAACGAGCTGCACGTTCCGGTGGGCGTTCCGGTGAAGCTGACGATGACCTCGGAAGACGTGATCCATGATTTTTTTATTCCGGCGTTTCGAGTGAAGAAAGACGTTCTGCCGGGCCGCTATTCTTCGATCTGGTTCCAGGCGACGAAAGTGGGGACGTATCATTTTTTTTGCGCGCAGTATTGCGGCGCGGAACACTCCGGGATGATTGGCTGGGTCTACGTGATGTCGCCGACTGACTATGCGAACTGGCTGAGCGGCGGCGCGAAGAACGAATCGATGGCGCAAGCGGGTGAGCGGCTGTTCACGCAGCTCGGCTGCATCACGTGCCATATCGCGGACGGCTCGGGGCGCGGGCCCGTTCTGCAGGGCCTTTACGGCCATCCGGTGAAATTGCGCAGCGGCGAAACGCGAGTTGTGGACGAGACGTATATTCGCCAGGCCATTGTGAATCCGAACTCCATGCCTCTGCCGAATTACGCGCCGGTGATGCCCACGTTCCAGGGGCAGGTGAATGAGGAACAAGTGCTGCAGTTGATCGCTTACGTGAAGTCGCTGGGTGCGGAAGAAAGGAAGTCGAAATGAGCACGGCCGTGCTGGAAGCGCCCGCCGCCTCGAGCGTTAATTATTTGAACGCGAGTTACGGCATCAAGTCGTGGCTCCTGACGACGGACCACAAGCGCATCGGGCTTCTCTATCTGGCATCGATCACCTTTATGTTCGTGGTCGGCGGCACGGCTGCGATGTTGATGCGGATGCACTTGATCGAGCCGCAGGGCGCGCTGGTGCAACCGGAAACTTATAACAAGCTTTTTACAGTACACGGCGTCGTCATGGTGTTTTTCTTCCTGATTCCGTCGATTCCGGCGACGCTCGGGAATTTTCTTGTGCCGATGATGATCGGCGCGCGCGATCTGGCGTTTCCGAAGCTCAACCTTTTGAGCTGGTATCTCTACCTCGTTGGCGCGTCATTGACGCTCTACTCCATCCTGGCGGGAGGCGTTGACACCGGAT
Source organism: uncultured Acidobacteriota bacterium (assembly GCA_963803835.1). Classification (GTDB taxonomy): domain Bacteria; phylum Acidobacteriota; class Terriglobia; order Acidiferrales; family UBA7541; genus Palsa-147. The sequence continues at coordinate 113,890 of CAWDOI010000011.1, forward strand.
GGACGTTCTATACGCCGTATAGCAGCACGTACGCGCATACCCATGTCATCGCCATGGCGGTCGGCATTTTTATCAACGGCTTTTCTTCGATTCTCACGGGCCTGAATTTCATCGTCACGATTCACATGATGCGCGCGCCGGGACTGACCTGGTTCCGGCTGCCGCTCTTCATCTGGTCCATTTACGCGACGAGCATCATCTTCATTCTCGGGACGCCGGTAATCGCGATCACGCTTCTTCTTCTGGCGCTCGAGCGGCTGCTGCACGTTGGAATTTTCGATCCTGCCATCGGCGGCGATCCACTTTTATTTCAGCACTTGTTCTGGTTCTACTCGCACCCCGCCGTTTACATCATGATTCTGCCGGCGATGGGCGTGGTGAGCGAGCTTGTGACCGCGTTCTCAAGGAAGAAAATCTTTGGCTACTCGTTCGTGGCGTTTTCGAGCATGGCGATTGCCGTCTTGAGCTTTCTTGTTTGGGGCCACCATATGTTTGTCACCGGGCAATCCATTTATGCGGGATTGATTTTCTCGGTGTTGAGCTTTCTCGTCGCCATTCCGTCGGCCATCAAGGTATTCAATTGGACGGCGACGCTTTACAAGGGATCGATTTCGTATCAGGCGCCCATGCTGTACGCGTTGGGTTTCATCGGATTGTTTACGATGGGCGGATTGACGGGATTGTTCCTCGCGTCGCTGGCCACCGACGTTCATCTGAGCGGAACGTACTTCATCGTCGCTCACTTCCACTACATCATGGTCGGCGGCGCGGTGATGGGATATCTCGGAGGCATTCATTTCTGGTGGCCGAAAATCACGGGCCGGATGTATCCGGATGGCTGGGCCCGGTTTGCTGCGCTGATGATTTTCGCGGGCTTCAATCTCACATTCTTCCCGCAATTCGTCCTCGGATATTTGGGCATGCCGCGGCGATACGCGGTTTATCCGGCGGAATTTCAAGTGTTGAACGTGATGTCATCGGCCGGTGCTTCGATTCTCGCCATCGGCTATCTGATCCCGTTGGTGTATCTATTCTGGTCGATTCGTTACGGCCCGGTGGCCGGCCCGAATCCGTGGGGAGCGAAGGGCCTGGAATGGCAGACACCTTCTCCGCCACCGACGGAGAACTTTGAAGAAATTCCCATCGTGACCGAAGAGGCGTATTCCTACGCCGCGCCGGAGAGCGCGCATGTCTGATACCGCATCGACGCGGCTTCCCTCGGGCGGCGTTCAGGCCGCGGGCGCAAGCTCTCTTGCCCTGCGCCATCAATTCGAGGACGCCGGGCAGCAGCGCGAAGCCAGCACCCTTGCGATGTGGATGTTCCTCGTTACCGAAGTTCTCTTTTTCGGCGGCCTTTTCGCGGCTTACACGATTTATCGCGCGCTCTATTTGCCCGGGTTTGAAGCGGGCAGCCGTCTGCTCGATATCCGTCTCGGCGCGACTAATACCGCGGTGCTGATCGGAAGCAGCCTGACGATGGCTCTCGCGGTCCACGCGGCGCAGACCGGGAAACGCAAGGCGCTGGTGGTGTGTTTAATTCTCACGATGATTCTCGGCGCCGCTTTTCTTGGCATCAAGTACCACGAGTGGGCTCATCACTGGGACTCATCGCTCGTGCCTGGCCTGCGATTCGCTCCGACCGAAGAAATTCCCGGCAACGCGCCTCTCGGCTCGGTGGAGATGTTCTTTTGCTTTTATTTCTTCATGACGGGCCTTCACGCGCTTCACATGATCATCGGGCTCGGAATTATGACGGTGATGACGATCATGGCTTGGCGCGGGAGATTTTCGGCGGAGTATTACACACCGATCGAAGTGAGCGGGCTTTACTGGCACTTCGTCGATATCGTGTGGATTTTTCTCTTTCCTCTGCTGTATTTAATCGGAGGGCGCTACTGATGTCGGATCACGTCGTACCGGTTCGTTTGTATGTGACCGTGTTCGTGGCGCTTCTGTGCCTCACTGCATTGACGACGGGCGTCGCCTATATCGATCTCGGTGCGTTCAATACCGTGGCGGCTATTGGGATTGCCGGCGTGAAAATGCTCCTCGTCGTGCTGTTCTTCATGCACGTCAAGTACAGCTCTGGATTGACAAAGATCGTGATTCTCGCGGCGATCTTCTGGCTCGCGCTGCTCATTTCGCTAACGCTGACGGACGTCCTCACGCGCCAGTGGACGCCGACTCCGAGCGGATGGGGAACTCCGGCGCCTTCGAGCCAGAATCGCTGATTCGACTCGCGAGCAGCCCTCAAATTCTCGATTGAATCTCTCTACTCGGGAGTGGCAACCGGCGGGGATATTTGCACGTAGCCCGTCATCGGTGCGCCAACTTTCTTGCAGGCTTTTATTTCCTCGGAATTGGGATCGAGCGTGGACAAGGAATATCCGAGGACGATTTTCTGTTTTTTGGATTGGCGCTGCTCGTGCACTGAATCGGTGTCGAAGCAGTAAGAAACGCGGATGTACGTTTGCGGGGATGTGTCGTCGCCGTTTGCCGGCCGTCCAATATATGCTGCCGCGACCAAGAGAGTAATCAAGGCAATCAGCGTTTGTTTCATGAATTCCCTTTCCTGTCTCGACCACAGCGATGCAGATCGAATCGGCAGCATCGCGCTATTCCGTTTGCCGGGTGCGGGCAGCTCGGTGCCGTGAATTCTAACATTGGCAACATGGAGTTGCAGTGCGACTCTCTTGCGCGCCCGATTGAGTTCCGGGCGTTTCTCCGGTAACCTCCACGTCCAGCGTTCGTTGGGCGTTCCATAGGCGTTCCCGAAGGCCGCATCTGGATTTATGTGAAATGAAATGCGGCGGAGGCGTGCGCGATTGTTCCACGGATTTTCGCAGATGATGCCGCCGGAAGCGGCGAAGCTCACGCTGGCGTTCATTCTTTCTTTTCTCATTGGCCTTGAGCGCGAAGAGCATAAGACAGGCGGCGGTGGTTCCACTTTCGGCGGAGTGCGGACGTTTCCGCTGATCGGATTGCTCGGATTCGCGCTTGCCGAGTTCGCTCCTACTTCTGTTGGTCCCGTGATGGTCGGCTTCGCGGTTGTTGGCGCATTCCTTTGGCTCTCGTATCAACACAAAATCCAGCACGCGGAAGCTGCCGGCGCAACCACGGAGGTTTCCGGACTCACGACATTTGTGGTGGGAGCGCTGGTGGCGCGCGAACAATTCTGGCTGGCGACGACGCTAACGGTGATTGCTCTACTGCTGCTTGAATTGAAGACGTTTCTCGAAGGTCTTTCGCGGCGCGTTCCTTCAGAAGAGATATTCACGTTCACGAAATTCTTGCTTCTCACCGCCGTGATTCTGCCGGTCGTGCGCGATCAGACGTATGGGCCGTTCGGATTTAACCCGTTTAAGGCGTGGCTTGTGGTTGTCGCGGTGAGCGCGATCTCATACGGGAGCTACCTGCTCCAATTGCGAACGACGGGGAAGGGCGGAATCCTTCTCGCGGCGATTCTTGGCGGAATTTATTCTTCGACCGTCGCGACCGTAGTGCTGGCGAAAAGGGCGAAGGAGGAGAAGCGCCCGCGTTTATTTTCCGGGTCGATTCTCATCGCGTCGAGCGTCGCGTATGCGCGGCTGATTGTCCTGGTGGCGCTGTTCAGCCGCGAGTTGGCCGCGAAGCTGGCTCTGTGGTTCATCGCGTTTACGGTTCTGGGGAGCTTGTTCGGCTGGTTCTGGACGACGCGGCGCGAGCCGGAATCCGGCGAGGTCAAGAGCCAGGTGGTTGCGAAGAATCCTTTGGAGTTGAGCGCAGCATTCTTATTCGCGCTGCTCTTCGTGGTGATGCTTGCGTTGACGCATTATGCGGTTGTCACGCTAGGCAGCGCGGGCGTGTATGCGCTTGCTGCTCTCACCGGATTTACGGATATCGCGCCATTTGTTCTTGGATTGGCCAACACCGTCGGCACGGTGACTCCGGTCAATCTGGCGGCGTCGGCGATCGTAGTTGCGATGGCGAGCAACAGCGTCGTCAAGGCCGGGTATGCCTACGCGTTTTCCGATCGGAAGACGGGAACTCAAAGCGCCGCACTTCTGGTGGTTTTCTCGCTGGTGGGATTGCTCCCGCTTATTTGGACCACGCGATAGTAGCGGGCGTCACTCGGGTCTTCGAGGGATTCCGTTCGCACGCTGGGCCTTCTGTTCGCGCCACTCCAACCACGTGAGATAAATAATAACAACATCGAAAACCGTGAGAAGCAACAGCACAATCGAATGCGTGTGGCTGTACCGATACATTTGGTAGACGCTGAAGGCGCCGAACACGACGATCGTAAGCGGGTAAGCCCACAGCGCGTTCATCCACAGCGCAGTCACGAGTATGACTTTCGTGAGGCCATGAGACAGCAAATATAGCGAAGCGAATAGCTTGTTGCCGCTCAGCAACTCCTCCGACAATCGAAGTACGTGAATGGCGATGAAATCGTGAGGATCGTGCGAGAGCTCGTGCTGCGACAGCATTGCGACAATCGCATTCACCTTCGCCGCGGGAAAGAGCAAGAACAGCACGCCGCCGATCGTTTCCAGCACTCCGTCGAATCCTTTGACGGTGATGCCGGTTCGAAAAGTGCACTTGAGGATAGTCCGGCCTAGCGGCTTCATAGGAGCATCACGTGTTCGGTGCCACGGCTCTTCAACGTGAAGCGCGGAAGGCGAGGACGGCGTTCAATCCGCCGAACGCGAACGAATTCGAGAGCGCGTATTCAACGCGAGCGGCGCGCGGCTCGTTCGGAATGTAATCGAGATCGCATTCCGGATCGGCTTCCGTGAAATTTGCGGTGGGCGGCAGAATACCGTCCTTGAGAGCCATGATCGTGGCGACGGACTCGATGGCGCCGGCGGCGCCGAGCGCGTGGCCGTGCATCGATTTCGTCGAGCTGACCGCGAGGCGCTTGGCATGCGCGCCAAAGACTTCGTGGATCGCGCGAGTCTCGGTTGGATCGTTTCCCGGCGTGCCCGTGCCGTGTGCATTAACGTAGCCAAACTGTTCGGGAGCAAGATTCGCGTCTTTCAGCGCTATGCGCATCGCGCGCGCGGGGCCGGCCACTGTTGGCTGCGTGACGTGATGCGCGTCCGATGACATTCCGAAGCCGGCAATTTCAGCGTAAACTTTCGCGCCGCGCGCTTGCGCCGCCTCGAGCGGCTCGAGAATCAGCACCGCGCCGCCTTCGCCGAGAACCATTCCGCGGCGGTCCTTGCAGAATGGGCGGCACGTATCCGGCGCCATCACGCGCATGGCTTCCCATGCTTTCAGCAATCCGAGGCCGAAAGGCGCTTCGCTTCCGCCGGTGAAGGCGAGATCGGCGTCGCCGCGCCGCACCATCTGAAACGCGAGGCCGATGGCATGATTCGACGACGAGCACGCGGTGGAAATTGCAAAAGCCGGCCCCGTGATTCCGAATTCCATGCAGACTTGACTTGCTCCGGCGTTGACCATCGCGCGCGGAATGATCAGCGGATGGACGCGGCCTCGGCGATGAAGGTAAAGATCCTCGAACCCAGCCTCCTGCGTGGATTGTCCGCCGGTTCCGGTTCCCAGAACGACCGCGGTTCGTTCGCAGAGTTCCGGCGAGAGCGTCGCGCCGGAATCTGTGATAGCTTCGCGCGCGGCGATCACCGCGAATTGCGCGAATCGATCGAGATGATCCTGCCGGCTTCCGGGAAAATGTGTGCCGGGATTGTAGCCGCGCACTTCCGCGGCATTGTGAAATCGAAGAGTAGAGGTATCTACGGCGGTAATCGGGCCAATCGCGGGAATGCCGCGCTGGATCGAGCCCCACGCTTCCTTCAGATTCAGTCCCGCGGCGCAGATGATGCCGACGCCCGTAACTGCGACCCTGCGTTCCGGCATCCGCTAGTCCGCCGGTGCCGCTGAAGGAGTGGAGGAACCGCTGCTATTGGCATTCACGAGCTTGCGAATTCCCTCAACGATGTCGTTGACGGTGCGAATGTTTCGCGCTTCATCGTCGGGAATCGAGATGTTGAATTTGCTTTCGAGCTCGAAGAGCAATGTGAAGGTGTCGAGCGAATCAATTCCAAGGTCCTGGAGTGGAGTTTCGAGCTTGATGCCTTCGGCGGGAATCCGCTTCACGGAGGCGAGCGTCGCGATTACGTTTTCAGCGATCGTGTCAGACATCCGAAGAACCCTCGGGCCTTGCGAGATCCTACCGTGTGATGGAGTTGACTCGCGACGTCTGGCCGGAATCAATATCCATGCGTTTAAGTGCCTGAACTTCCGCCAAGAACCGTAGCGGAAAGCGCGGGCAATTGCAAACTTCGCGCCTGCCGGGTCTGCGCGAAGAATTAGGATACCGCATCTTGGGGATGGGTGCTCATCCGCGCGCGGGGTCCCCGAGGCAGGGGCCTCGGGGCTCCGATTAAAGAAACAAAGAGGGCGCACAAATTCCCCACAGAGCCCGGAGGCCCCTGCCTCCGGGTTCTGGCTCGAGCCCAATGGAGTTCACAGACGACGTTGAGGTTCTCGTACGAAACAGGGAACTACCGAAAGTAAATCGCATGAACTCAGTGCCGAATTTGGTATTCTTGCTGATTCTTGCGGGTAGGGGGAACCCACCTTTGTCCTGGCGGACTCCTCGGCTGTAGACACGGGTGTCGCATGAGCGGGATGGCGCCGCGTCGGCCTGGCAACGATTGGCGGCGAAACGCGAGAACTCTGTAGAATCACGTTTTCTTGGAGACTACTGGATGACATCGGCAGAGCATTTATCCGGGAATGGCCGGCAGCCGGCGATCGTGGCGACGTCCACAGCTGTTCCTGGGCATCTCGTGTCCCGCGAGCAGGTGAAGGCGCATATGCAGCGCGTTTTTCTCCTGGATGGTGCGCGCCTCGACGGCATGATGTCGATCGTCGACAACTCCTTTGTGAAGCAGCGCTACACGATCTTTCCGCTCGAATACACGATTGAGCCGCGGCCTCTGACGCAGACGAATCTCGAGTATCAGGAACACGCCATCAAGCTCGGCGAGCAGGTGACGAAGGATTGCCTTGAGCGCGCGGGAATGAAGCCGGAGGACATCGACTGGATCGTCACCGTTTCATGCACGGGCTTCATGATTCCATCGCTCGAAGCCTACCTCATTGAGAGCATGGGTTTCCGCCGGGACGTTCGGCGCCTGCCGATAACGGAACTCGGTTGCGCGGCCGGGGCTGCGGCATTTGCGCGCGCACATGAATTCCTGAAGGCAGGTCCGGGGAAGAATGTTCTGCTGGTCGCCGTTGAACTGCCGAGTCTCACGTTTCAGCGCCGCAGTTTCACCCAGGCGAACATCATCTCGAGCATCCTCTTCGGAGACGGCGCTGCGGCGGCAATTATTTCTAGCGAGCCGCGTAACGGCCCTCAGATTCTTGCGACCGAAACGTACCTGTTTCCGAAATCTCACGACGCGATGGGATTCGACCTGAAGGAAGACGGATTTCATATTTTCCTCTCAAAAGACGTTCCGGACTTGATTCGAGGCAAGATCAAAGGACTCGTTGACGGTTTCTTGTCACGGCAGAAGCTCGAACGGAAAGACATCGCAGCTTTCGTCCTCCATCCCGGCGGGCGAAAGCTCATGGATTATATGGAAGAAGAACTCAGCCTTTGCCGCCACAAGACGGAACCTTCCTGGGACGTGCTAAGCGAATACGGAAACTTATCAAGCGCCTCAGTTTTGTTCGTTCTTGACGATTGGCTTAAGAAGAAGCATGTCGCGGACGGACAGTACGGATTGATGGCTGCGTTCGGGCCTGGCTTCAGCGCCGAACTTCTCCTCCTTCGCTGGGCGTAAGCAATTCATGCCAACGAGCGTCATCGCTTACATCGTGCTTCTAGTTCTCGTAGGCGCTTTGCGCCTCGGCGAGATGAAACTTTCGGGGCGCAATCAGCAGCGAATGGCGAAGGCGGGCGTGGAAAAAGTTCGAGAGCCCGCGCTGCCGTGGATGATTATCCTGCACGCGGGAATCCTGATCTCCGCGGGTCTCGAAGTGTTGCTGCTCCATCGGCCGTTGATTCCCGCGCTCGCGATCGGGGCAGGGATCGTGTTCGCTGCCGCCAACTTGCTGCGCTGGTGGGTGATCCGCACGATGGCGGATCATTGGAACGTTCAGGTGATGGCGTCGACCTCGCTTGGCGTGGTGACCACCGGGCCGTACAAGTGGGTTCGTCATCCGAATTATCTCGCGGTCGTTCTCGAATTGGTTTCTCTTCCGCTCATTTACACGGCATGGATTACTGCTATCTGGGGAACCCTCGCGTACATTTGGATTCTTCGAGTTCGAATTTCGGTCGAAGAAGGAATGCTGATGTCGAGCCCGGCCTACCGCGAGGCGATGGGCTCGAAGCCGCGTTTTCTTCCGGGCTTGTTCTAGTGCAGGACGGCATTGAGGGCGCGCCAACACCTTCAGGCATAGAAAATTCGACGAACGAATGCCTTTATTTTTCTTTTCCACGAACGTACGCTTTGTTTCTGCGCTTCGAAAGAGTCGGGGGCATTGTGGGGACTCGGTTGATATCGAAAATCATTATTGCGGTATTCGCGTCATGCTTGTTGCTGACGGCGAGCGCGGCGCGCGCCCAGCGCGTGGATGAATCGCATCTTCAAGGCCTGAAGTGGAGGCAGATTGGGCCATTCCGCGGCGGACGTTCGCTCACGGCCGTCGGAATTCCCGGAAATCCCAGCGTTTTTTATTTTGGAGCCGTAGCCGGCGGCATTTGGAAGACCACAAACGGCGGGCTCACGTGGCTTCCGATCTTCGATAAAGAGCCGGTCTCTTCAATCGGAAGCATCGCCGTTGCCGAATCCGACCCGAACGTGATCTATGCCGGTTCGGGCGAGGCTTGCATCCGCGGAAATATTTCCTATGGCGATGGCGTCTATAAATCGCTCGATGCGGGAAAGACGTGGACGAATGTCGGGCTGAAGGACACACGGCATATTGGCGCCGTCATCGTGGATCCGCATGACGCAGATATCGTGTTTGTCGCGGCGCTCGGCCACGCGTACGGAACGAACACCGAGCGCGGAATTTACCGCAGCCGCGACGGCGGAAAAACTTGGGAGAAAGTTCTCTACACGGATGAAAAGACCGGCGGGATCGACATCGTCTTCGATCCGCAAAATTCCCACATTCTGTTTGCATCGATGTGGGAGGCGCATCGGACGCCATGGAGTCTCACGAGCGGCGGGCCCGGCAGCGGGCTCTACAAGTCCATTGACGACGGCACGACGTGGAAGCGCATCGAGGGCCACGGATTTCCTGAAGGGGTTCTTGGCCGAATCGGTGTTTCGGTGTCGGGCGCGGACTCGAACAGAATTTATGCGCTAGTCGAGGCGGCGAAGGGCGGACTCTATCGATCGGAAGACGGCGGTGATTCCTGGGAGTTGGTAAACGACGATCAGCGATTCCGCCAGCGCGCCTGGTATTTCACTCACGTTTTTGCTGACCCGAAGAGTGTTGACACAGTCTACGTGCTCAATACCGGGATGTTCCGCTCGACCAACGGCGGCAAGGATTTCACTCGCATCCCCGCGCCTCACGGCGACCATCACGATCTCTGGATCGATCCGACTGATCCGAATCGCATGATCAACGCCAACGATGGCGGCGCGACCATTTCAAGCGACGGCGGCAAGACGTGGACGTCGATCATGAATCAGCCGACCGCGCAGTTCTATCACGTCGCCACGGACACGCGATTTCCCTATTTCGTTTACGGCGCGCAGCAGGACAACACGTCGGTTGCCATCGCGAGCGATACGAATCACAGCATCATCGATCGCGAGGATTGGTATGAAGTCGGCGGCGGCGAGAGCGGCTACGTCGTGCCGGATCGGATCAATCCCGAGATTGTTTACGCCGGCGGCTACTGGGGAGGACTGACGCGCTTCGACAAGCGGACGGGCCAAATGCAGGAAGTCTCACCGTGGCCGGATGACCCCGACGGAAATGGCGCGGCCGGCCTCAAATACCGCTTCACCTGGACGCAGCCGATCGTGATTTCGCCGCACGATCCCAACACGCTTTATTTTGCGGGGCAGGTGCTCTTCCGCTCGCAAGACGCGGGGATGAGTTGGACGGTCATCAGCCCCGATTTGAGCCGCAACGACAAGAGCAAGCAGCAATCGTCGGGCGGGCCGATCACGCAGGATGATTCGAGCGCCGAGTTTTACGATCTGATTTTCACCGTGTCGGAGTCGCCCGCGCAGAAAAATGTGATATGGGCGGGCACCGATGATGGGCTGGTTCACATCACGCGCGATGGGGGAATTCACTGGACCAGCGTCACGCCGCCCGGAGTGCCGCCGTGGAGTCTCGTGAGTTTGATCGATGCTTCGTGGCACGATGGCGGAACGGCTTACGTCGCGGTGGACGCGCACAAGCTCGACGATCAGCACGCATACATTTTCCGAACGCACAAATACGGCGCCGTCTGGAAAGACATCTCCGCTGGAATTCCTGAGGGTTCGTACGTTCATGCTGTGCGCGAAGATCCCGAGCACGGCGGATTATTGTTTGCGGGGACGGAAACGGGCGTGTTTGTGTCGTTCGATGACGGCGAGCACTGGCAACCGCTGAAATTGAATTTGCCGACGACGCCCGTCCACGACCTCGCGATCAAAAACAGCGATCTCATCGTCGCGACGCACGGACGCTCGTTCTGGATCCTCGACGATATTTCTCCCCTGCGGCAACTTGAAGACATGCCTTCCGGCGCGAGCGCGTACCTCTTCAAGCCGCGCCCCGCGATTCGATTTCGTGCCGCCGGGCAGGCGCCCGCGTCGCGGCTCGATCTCGCCGGGCAGACCGCGCCGCATGGTGCGACTCTTTATTATTGGCTGAAGGAAAAGCCGAGCGAGAAGGAAGAAGTGACACTCGAAATTCTTGATTCGTCGGGCAGCACTGTGCGTAAGCTTACAAATCACGCCAAAAAAGAAGACGACAAGAAAGACCGCGAAGAAGATGAGCAGAACGAACCATCGCAGGAAGTTCTGACGACAGACGCGGGCCTGAATCGATTTGTCTGGGATTTGCGATACGAAAAGCCGCGCGAGATTCCCGGCGCGATCTACGATGAGGGCGATCCGCTTGGCGCGCTGGCGCTTCCCGGAAACTATCAAGTGAAATTGACGGCCGGAGGAAGATCGCGCACGCAGCCGCTTGAAATCCGGCTCGATCCGCGCATCAAGATCGATGATGCGGATCTCCAGAAACAATTTGATCTGGTAGTCAAGCTGCGCGACCTGATGGATCAAACGCACGCTGCGGTGCTCCAGATGCGCGGCGTGCATGATCAGTTGACCGCGCTCTCGAAGCGGCTCGAGAGCGATGAAGCCGCGCAGCCGATTCGCGACGCGGCGCACGAGCTCGACAAGAAGATTTCAGAACTCGACGACCAAATCGCAGACAGCAAAGTGTCTGCATCCGAGGAATTCTTGAATTTTCCGATCGATCTGAACAGCAGGCTCGGCTATCTGCAAAATGCGGCAGACAGCGCCGATTCGGCGCCGACGCAGCAGGAGTACGACGTTGAGACGGAGCTCGAGCAGATTGCGAACGATGATCTAGCGAAATGGAAGGACCTGCAGGAGAAAGATCTTGCCGCGTTGAATGACCTGATTGGGAAAGCGTTGCTTCCAGCCGTCGGAGTGCCGCAGATTGAAGTGAAAGAGCCTGAGAAGCAATAAAAGTTCACACCCAGCAGGGACCCCCAATTCAGAGTCCCGAGCCCTCTGTCTCGGGGACCCCGCGCTTACGAGGCCGGCTTCGGTTTAGATTCGGGCAGAGGTTCCGGCTGAGCTTGAGATTGAGACTGCGCTTGAGGCGGCCCGCACTGAGCTTCGACGAGCGGCGCCAGAGCATCGTCAAGCAGCGCGCTCTCATGTTCCTTTGACGAGCAAATCTGAGTGAAAGTGAGCCCGGACGCGCCGCGGAAGTCAGCCCCCGCGATGTCCGCGCCAGACAAGTTCGTTCCGCGCAGCACCGCTCCTTGGAGATTGGCGCCGCGCAGATCGACGTTTTGAAGATTTGCTTCGATCAAAATCGCGTGCGATAGATCCGCGTCTTGCATTTCGGCTCCAGCCAATTGAGCCGACCAGAGGTACGCTTCCTGTAGGTCCGCAAGCTTCAAGTTCGCGTTCGAGAGATTCGCGTCGCGCAGGTCGGCCTTTTCGATATTCGCGTGAGCGAGCGAGGCGAATCGCAAGTCGGCTCCGAAAATATTGGCGCCGCCCAATCGCGAGTCCACCAGAATCGCGTTGCTCATCCGTGCGTAAGAAAGATCGGTCTCACGCAAATCCGCGCGGGTCAGATTGGCTTTCTCGAGATCGGAGCCCTGAAGATTGGCGCGAAAGAATCTCACCCGATCGAAAATCCCTGAGCGCAAATTCGCCTCGCGCAAATTCGCGCCGCGAAAATCGGACTCGGAGAAGTAAGCGCCCTGCAAATCCGCTTTCCAGAGATGAGCGTTGGCCCAAAATGTCCGGTAGCCTTGCGCGTAGCGCAGCCTGAGATTATTGAGCTGCGCGCCCTTCACGCCTGCAAGATCGTCGTCGCGCCACGACCAATTCTTCGGCGCGAGAGAAACGCTGGTCTCCGTCAGATCCGCGTATGGCTTGTAGCCAATCGTCCAAAACGCATCGGCAGCCCATCGCTTAAAACTGAATTGGCCGAAGTCCGGCATCACGCTCGTGTCGTGCGGCAGGCCATAGACGGCGCCGACCGTGAGAATTAGGAGAATCGCGCCAACGACAAATGCAAGTCCCATGCGCCGGATCAGTGGATGAAAGCGCGAGGATATCTTCCTCGACGGCGTCGCGGCGGGAACGATTTCGAGCGGCGCCGCTTCGTCAGTTTCCGTGTCCGAAACTGATTCTGAAATTGATTCTGAATCCAGGCTTGAATCCAGTTCCGATTGCAGGGCGGCATCCATCTTTGCCGGCGTATCACCTGCCGGCGCGCCCGGAGACATTTCGTCAATCGGCTGCGGCACGCGCTCGGTATTGGAGGCTTGCACCTCGCCGTTTTTTACGCGCGGCAATTGCATCGCGATGCCGACGGACAGGAGCAACAGCAATATCTGAAGCATCGAGCCGCGAACGTCCTGCATGACGAGATAGCGGACCCAAAACAAAAGCAAAGTCGCAGGAACCGCCCAGTACGCGAGCGCAGACGGAACGATCGTCTGAAGCGTCGAAGGCGCGATCCAGTTCGCTCTCCAATTACGGAACCTGCTGTGAAAGAGCGTCATCAGCAGCCACGGGCCGGTGCGATCGATCGTGCGGCCGTCGGGAAATACGGTTGGAAGTTCGCCGAGCCGTTCCCACAAACGCTGCAGGGAGATTTGTAAATACACGAAAAGGCCGAATAGCGCGATCGGCATCAGCATATAGAAGCTCGAGACCGGCAGCACGCCGCTCGAGGGGAGAATGCGAAGCAATGGAGCGTCGTTGAGAAATTGAACGTCGCGCGTGGTGAGAATTCGAAGCCAGCTCAACGCGCAAGCCGCGATCGTTGCAATCAGCAAGCGAAAGCACTGGCGCGATCGCGACTGTGCCACTTGCTGGCCTTCGAATTCAGAAATCGCCGCAGGAAGAATCGTCCAGAGAAGGCCTGCGCCTGCGAGTTGGCTGGTGTGAAGGCCGGCCGCGCCGACGAGCGAGGCTCCCTCGAGATTGGCGCCACGAAGATCGGCGCCGAGAAGGTTCGTTTCCTGGAGATTTGCCTGCACCAGGCTCGCGCCGCGCAAGTCCGCAAGCAACAATTCCGCGCCATGGAAATTCGCGCCGTTCAGTATTGCACCCTGCAAATTCACGCCGGTCAAATCCGCGGCTTCGAAATCAGCGCGAGTCAGCTCGAGACGGCTGCCGGACGTACCGTTCGATTCGACCCACTCTTGATGAAGTTCGAGAAGTTCATCCAACTCATCGTCGCCAATCGTGGTTTTCGCGCGATCCCGTGACGGCACCGTCTCGAGCGCGGCATCTTCCTTGATGATGTCTCCAACGAGCCAGTGCGACGACATGCCTAACCTTTCGGAAATTTCAGCCGGACTTTCATTCACGATTCAAAATCTCCGGGTCTGAACTCCTGCGCTACATTCAGAGCCCGCCCCTGATGACGATCAGTGACCGTTGTTTCGCGGAGCCAACAACGGGAAGTGAATCTGCCAAAAATCTTTTTTCGGCTGCGTGAATTCCACGCCAATCTTTCGGCCGTTGGGCGTGGTCGGCCCGACGTACACCACGCGCGATTCCCGCTCCTCAGCCGTAGCCTTGTTCTGCAACGTCACCAAGTCGCCGCGCTCAACCGGCATGTGCAGCTCGAAAAGGCCGCCGGATACGTTCACGTTCAGCGTAACGGCGTCTTCTCGCACCGGTTTTTGCTTGGGAACTTGCCGGGTAACGAGAACGGGGACTTGCAGTTTCAGACGCTGACTTCGCCGGGAGCCGGGTCTCGGCTTTTCCAGTGTGGTCGCCGATTTCATTTTTCGAATCGAAGATTATATGGCGGGGAGCGAGGCGGCAATAGTACGCGTGGACAGGTGTCCGAGCGGCCGAGTCCAAGTGGCTTATTCCGTGCGCTTTAGCGGAATCAGTTCGATGCAGGCGACGGCTTTTGCATTTCCTGATTCACGGAATCAGGAAGTTTGTCCAAATGGCTCAGGAAAGTGACCACCTGCCAGATTTGCGTGTCGCTGAGTTTCTTATTCCACGCAGGCATGCCGGTCCAACGAACGCCGTGCTTGACGATGTAAAAGTTTTCATTTTCCGGCATATCTGGCGAATCCATCCAGAACTGCGGCGCGGGAGGATTGAAGGAATCGCCGAGCTGTGTCGCCATGTGGGTGGGATCGCCGTGGCATCCGGCGCAATTGTCGCGATAGATCCTCGCTGCGGCTATGAACGTGTCGTTGCTCGGCTGGACGGGATTCGTTGTCTGCCCCGCGTGGTGCTCGATGGATTTATCGAGCGCGCTCATTGCCATTCTTTTCTCGAATGCCGTCGGTTCATTGTCAGCGCGGAAATTGATGTAGCCTCCGCGTACCGCGAGATAGCCGCCGATCAGGATCACAAAAATCGTGAAAACAATCCCGAATAAAAATTTCTGCATGTTTGCTCCTTCAAGTGCGTCGGCGCGTCTACGCGCGCAGTTGCGAATTTACGAGCAGACAGCCACCTCAAAAGATTTGATGCGCCAGCACGCGGAGCGGGTCATTTCATTTCGACCAGGCGATTATATTTCTTTAGGATCTCGCGCAGCTTGTCGTGAGGCAGTCCCTCGACGCGATGACTGTCAATGCCGGTCATTGTATCAGCCGCGACCATCGCATTGATGACCGCTTCTTCCGTCGCCTGAACCGTGGCCTCGAAGAGCGGGTCCATATTTTCATTCGGCATCGTAGTGACTTGCGTTGGCCTTTTCGCGAGGCCCACGCCGGAGTTTGCCGTCGAAAACGCGATGAAGATGTCTCCCGATTCGTCTCCGGAAATGCTGCCGTTCCGGCCGAGGCCGAGCGTCACGCGGCGCGCGATTCGTTTCATCTGATTTGGAAGAAGCGGCGCGTCCGTGGCTACGACGACGATGATCGAGCCGGTATCTTCATCCCAAACGGATTTTCCGGGAATTTCCTTGCCGACGGGAACGCCTGCAATTCTCAGCATGCGCCGGAGTCCGTAATTGCATTGCACCAGCACTCCGACGGTGTAACCGCCGAGCTTTTCCGGAAGCTTGCGCGACGACGTGCCGATGCCTCCTTTGAATTCATTGCATATCATTCCCGTTCCGCCGCCGACGCTTCCTTCTTCAACGGGTCCGCCGTGAGCATTCTCCATCGCGGCGAACGCGTCCTCGGGCTTTACGTGGAAGCCATTGATGTCGTTCAAATAGCCGTCCCATGTTTCCGCGACAACCGGAAGCGACCACCAATCCTCTTCGGGGGCAGGCGGCCCGTGCTCGAATTGCCATTTGATCACCGCATCGCGGACAACGCCGACGCTATGCGTATTGGTGATCATCACCGGACCGTAAAGGAATCCGGATTCTTCCACCCACGTGGTGCCCGTCATTTCGCCATTTCCATTTTCGGTGTACCAGCCCGCAAAAACCGGATCGACGGACTTCTTCCCGCGCGGAAAAACTGCGGTCACGCCGGTGCGAACGGGTCCAACGCCGACCTGCAATTTGCCTTCGCCGGAGATCAGCGTGCGATGGCCGACTTCCACGCCTTTCACGTCGGTAATTGCATTTAGCGGGCCTGGCGTGCCGTCGAACGGAACTCCGAGATCGCGCGCGCGCGGTTTCGTTGATTGCGCCGCAGCGCTCAATACGAGCAGCAGAAGCGCGAACGATATGACTATGGTTTTCGAAGCTAACTTTGCCGTCATCGCTTTTCCCCGTGGACCGCAGCTTGCAATTCCTTGCGCGCTTGTTTTAGGAGCGCTGTGTTTTTCTGCAATTCATTCTCGAGAATCGTTTCTTGTTGCGCCACGCGTTTCCAATCGCCTGCTTCCGCGGCTTCCGTGAGTCCGGGCAATTCGAGGTGCGCGTAGGTATATCGAGCGGCGTAGAGAGTGTGCTTGAACCACGGTCGTCCGGGAATACCCGCCGGATTGCACCAATTCCGCTCGATTTGAATGAGAGCGCTATTGATCCGATTCGCCGTGGCTTCGTCGAGCGAACCGCGAAGAGCGGCCGCTGCGGCAGAGTTGAATTCGCGTCCCGCATCTTGGAATTCGGCGATGCGCCGGTACAACACGTCCAAATCCACGTGCCCGCTCGAGTTGACGTGGCTTTTTTGATCGAGTTCATCCACGAACTGACGGATGTTGCTCCCATAAAATTCAAAATCATAAGGAAGCAGATTTGCGTTCGCAAGCCGCAGCGCCAGTCCGCCCCAAAGCTGTGTCATCAGCGCGTGATAGTGATAGCCCGGATCGCCGAAATGATTCATCCAGTAGTAATCGTCGTAGAGCGAATGATAGACGCCGTACGGCCCGTCGAATTGCAGTCCAACCGTGGGGATGCCGAGAAAATTAAGAAAGACGGTGTGATCCGACCCGCTTCCGATGCGCGTGTCCGCGAGTTCGGAATCGGGTGGCGCGCCGGAAGCATGCCGTTCGATTTGAGCCGTTTGCTTCCACTCCTCGTAGAGCGTCTTGCCGGATGGAGCCGGCAGCGTGCGCGTGACGTCCACCAATACCGGCGCAAGCGATGCAACCGGGGATCCGTGGAAGACTGGGCCGCCAGCGGAGGAATCCACGTTTAGATACGCGACAGTCTTTTGTCGCAGCTCGTCGGCGAATTGCTCGCCCCACTCTGTAGAGCCCGTGAGTGCGTACTCTTCTCCGTCCCAACTGCAAATCACCAAAGTGCGCCGCGGACGAATTCCGCGTTTCAACATTTGCCCAAGATCGCGCGTCAGTTCCAGCATGGATGCGGTGCCGCTCGACGGATCGAACGCACCGTAGACCCACGCGTCGCGATGATTGCCGAGAATGATCCATTCATCCGGCAATTCGGCGCCGCGAATTCGCGCTTCAGTGACGTAATACGGTTGAACGCTCGTGTCCATGTCCACTTTCAAATGGACTCGAACACGCTCTCCTCCGAAGTGATATTTGAACGGCAGGCCACCTTGCCACGAATCAGGCGCGACGGGCCCATCCATATTTTCGAGCAGCGGCTGCGCATCGTGCCAGGAAAGCGGAACGCCCATGATCTTCGGAAGTGAAATTGCCTCGGAAATAGGAATTCGTTTTGCGCCCGGAACGGACGCCCAGCCCGGCGTCAACGGATCACCCGGCTCGAGAAAATCGTAAGTGATCGCGCCGCGCTGGATGTGGCTTTCGGGTCCCCACGGTCCGTCGGGAAAGACGGTGCCCCTACTGAATCCGTCTTCGGCAGGATCGGAGTAAATCAAGATCGCGGCGGCGCCTTCGCGCTCGGCCGTGAGCGCTTTGAATCCGCGATAACTATAAGGATTCGAGTAGCGCACCAGGACAATTTTTCCACGCACTTCGATTCCGTGCTTTTTCAACAGAGCGTAGTCGTCCGGATTGCCGCTGTGGGCGTAGACGACCGGCGCCGTCACTTCGCCCGATGCCGAATAGCCGAGAAACGCGCCGGTTGCGCGCGGATTCTTCGTGTCGGGATCGACGTCGTATGGTGCCTCGCGCAGCACCGCGTGATACGGCTTCGGCTCGACCATTTCGAGAGATATTTCGCGCGGGGTCGAGTTCAATACATCGTATTCGTGAATCGTGACGTCTTCGAGCCCCTGCTGCTTCCACTGAACGGCCACCCACTGCGCTAGCTCGTTGTTGCGTTGAGAACCCGCGGGGTGCGGTTCGGCGGTCAGATAGCGATGAAACTTTTGAATTTCATCGCGCGACGCGAGCGAGCGGTAATCCTTTTCGACCGCCAGTTCTCGCTGTCCGGCGGCGGGAGAATATCCGGCGATGGAGTTCTGCGGCTCGGATCCGGCGGGACTCAGCGTCGCTGCCGCGGTGAGGAGCATCGTGACTGCGGCCAACGCGAAGAGCTTCACCGAGCGCCTAAGAAACTGATGTCTATGCAGGATGGCCTCCTGTGCCGGAGCGATGCGCGCGATCGAGTTCGCCGATCGCGTTTGTGAGAGTCGTTGCGAGCAATTCGATTTGCGCGCTTGAAATCGTGAACGGCGGCGCGAGAAGAAGATGATCGCCGCGAATGCCGTCGACCGATCCTTGCATCGGATACGTCAAAACTCCCGCCTCAAGCGCATCGTCCGCAATTCGATTGGCAATTCGCGCCTCCGGCGGAAATGTCTCGATGCCTTTGCGGACAAATTCGATTCCAACGAGCAAGCCCATCCCGCGAATATCGCCGACGACGGAAAGCTTCTTAAGCGGCTCGAGCGATTCTCGCAATTCTTTTCCCGCCGGCGCCACGCGCTCGAAGAGCTTGTGCTCGCGAATATGATCGAGAACCGCGACACCCGCAGCCGCCGATACGGGATGCGCGTTGTACGTGAATCCGTGCAGGAAAACGCCAGTACCGCCTTCGATCGTGGCGACGACTTCTTCGCTCGCAAGCACAGCACCGAGTGGTGCGTATCCGCTCGCAACACCCTTGCCAACGAGAATCAGATCGGGCTTCACGCCCCAGTGTTCGACGGCAAAGCATTTGCCCGTGCGCCCCATCCCCGTCATGATTTCATCTGCGATCAGCAGGATGCCGTGTTCGCGGCAAATTGCCGCGATGCGTTGCATGTAACCCTCAGGCGGCGGCACAGCACCGAGCGTCGCGCCGCTGACGGGCTCGAGAATGAACGCCGCCACCGTCTCCGGATGTTCGCGGAGCAGCATGCGATCCAGTTCGTCGGCGCAATCAACGTTGCATTCGGGATAACGCAAGCCCATCGGGCAGCGATAGCAATAGCACGGCGGCACGCGTCCCCATTCGGAAAGCAACGGAGCGTAAGGCTCGCGCCGCCGCGTGTTACCGGAAACCGAAAGCGCGCCGAGCGTCGAGCCGTGATAGCTCTGCTTGCGCGAGACCACGCGGAATCTTTTCTTTTCGCCGCGCTCGAGAAAATATTGCCGTGCGAGTTTCATCGCCGTTTCGGTGGCTTCGGAGCCGCCGCAGGTGAGATAGACGCGGCCTCGGCGAAATGTACTCGGCGCCAAATCGAGAAGGCGGCGCGAGAGTTCAGCGGCTACAGAAGTTTCAAATTGCGAGGAATGAACGTACGCGAGGCGCTCGGCTTGCTCCGCCATCGACCGCCCGACCGAAGCAACGCCGTGCCCGATCGTGACGACGGCAGCGCCGCCTGCCGCGTCGAGAAACCTGCGGCCATCGGCTGTAAAGATGTAGCAGCCTTCGCCGCGAACGGCCTGCGGATACGTCTTTCGAAAATTTCGGGGAAAAAGAGCGTCGCTCATGCGCACTTGCTCGCGTTTACGAGCAGCGCGATTCTAGCAGATATTCCTGCGATGCCAATTCCGGCTGCAAGTCACTTCCACTTCAGATCCCGGATATCAACGGTCGCTTTGGGGATCTTCATGTTGAAAGATTCGAGCGTCTCCACGAGGATGCGCGAGACGGCCAGATTGCGGAACCATTTCTTGTTTGCAGGGATGATGTACCACGGTGCCACGGACGTGCTGCAGCGGGAAATTGCGTGTTCGTACGCGGTGACGTAATCGTCCCAATATTTTCTCTCAGCAAAATCGGCGGCGGAGATTTTCCAGCGTTTATCAACATCGTCGATGCGCTCCATGAACCGCTTCTTCTGCTCGTCTTTGCTGATGTGCAGAAAAAACTTAACGATTGTCAGGCGATTTTCACACATGAGCTCCTCAAACGCGTTGATCTCGCCGTATCGCGCGGACCAGACTTCCTTCGGAACGAGATTGTGTACTCGCGCGACCAGGACATCCTCGTAATGAGAGCGGTTGAAAATTCCGATGTCGCCGATTTGCGGCATCGCTCTATGAATTCGCCACAAAAAATCGTGCGCGAGTTCTTCGGCGCTAGGCTGCTTGAACGAAGTCACCGCGCAGCCCTGCGGATTCAGCCCGGACATCACGTGCCGGATGGTGCCGTCTTTTCCGCCCGCGTCCATCGCCTGGAAGACGACGAGAAGGGCATGCTTCCTTTCCGCGTACATCAGATATTGCAGCGAGTCGAGCTTCGACAAATATTTAGCCATCTTCTCGTCTAATTTCGGGCCTTTGTGATGGCCGAATGTTTCGTCCGGATCGTATTTCGAGAGTTTTACGTTCGTGCCGGGTTTGACGGCGAATTCTTTTCGAAAATCCATTATCGTGCGCGCTCCATCGCGTTCCCCTTCATCGCGGTCCATTCATTGATGCGGGAGAAGCCTGTAACAGAATATTCATATTGGTCTGTAACTCCCGGAGTATCATAAGCTATTATCTCGACGTTGGAATCGAAACGGTCGGAAATGCCCGAGAATATTTCTCCAGGACAAGTCGCCGTAGCCGAACGTCCGCTCGAAAAAATCCGTGCAGCGAAACGTGACTATCCCGGCGCCCTTGTCGTCGTCGAGGGAATCGATGGCTCCGGAAAAAGCACGCAGCTCTATCTTCTCAAGCGATGGCTTGAGATTGGCGGCTACCGGATTCACTTTACCGAATGGAATTCGTCGCCACTGGTGAAATCCGCGACGCGGCGCGGCAAGCAGCGCCGGCTGCTGACGCCGGTGACTTTTTCGTTGCTGCACGCGGCCGATTTTGCCGACCGCTGCGAACGCCAAATCCTTCCGTTGCTCCATGGCGGATATCTCGTTCTTGCAGATCGCTACATTTATACGGCATTCGCGCGCGATGTGGCTCGCGGCTGCTCGCCTCACTGGCTGCGCAATCTCTATCGCTTCGCGCCGGTGCCCGACATCACTTTTTATTTTCGAGCTCCTCTCGATGTCGCGGTCAATCGAATCATGGCGGGGCGCCCGAAACTGAAATATTACGAGGCCGGCATGGACCTCGGAATTTCGCTCGACAGGGCCGAGAGCTTTCGCATTTTCCAGGAACGAATTCTAAATTATTACGATCAGATGATGCCCACCGACAAATTTGTGCTGATGGACGGCACCGCGCCCGTGAATCGCCTTCAAAAGCAGATGCGGGAAATTGTGGGCGAGCGAATCAATCTCGCGCAATTCGCGCCGAAAAAATCATGAAGACGAGCGACAAGGCGAATCCGCACGCCGGAAGCGCGAACGGCCGCTCCGGCAAGAGGGCGGCAGGCGCGAAGCCGGTTCGCCCTTCGCGCTTTTACGGCGTGCCGCTTCCGGGAGTAAAGGAAGAAGAACTCAGCGGGACGCTCATCGTCATCGAGGGCACCGATGGTTCAGGGCGTTCGACGCAGATCGCGCTCATAACCGAATGGCTCGAGTCCGAAGGCTTCGCTGTCCAAACTTCTGGGCTGCGGCGTTCTTCGCTAGTTGCTGACGACATTGACGCGCTTCTGGCGGAAAACGCGGTCACGCGCCTCACGCTCGCGCTGATGTATAGCACGGACTTTTTCGATCAGCTCGAGCGCCGGATTCTGCCCGCACTGCGTTCAGGATTGATTGTGCTCGCGGACCGTTACATCTTTACATTGATCGCGCGTGCGGCTGTGCGCGGCATCGGCCGCGACTATTTGCACGGCATCTACGAAATGGCGCTTCGGCCCGACCTGACTTTCTGGCTGAACGTGCGCCCCGAAGTCGCCTTCGACCGCGAATTCAAGAAAGCGCACACAATCAGCTATTGGGAATCGGGGCGCGACATGTCTCTTTCGAACGACCTGTTCCAATCTTTCATCCGGTATCAATCGCTGATCAAAAAAGAATTCGAGTATCTCTCGCGCCGCCACGGATTCATCGAACTCGATGGCGAAGGCGCCGTTCAATCCGTCAATCGCGAGCTTCGAAAACAAATCGGCGCGCATCTTGGGATCAAAAATACGCATTATCAGCCTTCGAGTGCGCTCGCCACTCTCTGGCGATAGACGACTTGGCCGCCCCCGTTCATCTCGCCGCGATCGACGCCGGCTCCAATGCCATACGGCTGGTTATCGCGCGCGCAACTTCTCCGAATAGATTTGAAATCCTCGACAACGAACGCGCCGCGGTGCGCCTCGGGCACAACGCGTTCACGCGCCGCGTTCTCAGCGGACAGACCATCACCGAGGCAGCAAAGGCGTTCCGGCACTTTCGCCGCGTGATGGATAAACATCACGTATCCGTTTATCGGGCCGTTGCCACTTCGGCGGCGCGCGAAGCTCGCAATCGCAACGTTCTCATCGAGCGGATTCGCCGCAAATCCGGGCTCGAGCTCGAAGTGATCAGCGGCGAAGAAGAAGCTCACCTCGTTAGTTCGGCGGTATTGAAGACGCTCGGTGATAGTGTGACGCCGCGGGTGATTTTCGATTTGGGCGGCGGCAGCCTCGAAATCAGCTTGCTCCGCGATCGCAAGGTCGAGCGCCGCGTGGCGTTGCCCTTGGGAACCGTGCGGCTCATGGAGACGTACGACATCGAAGGCGTGATTACGGAAGACACGGCGACGCGAATCCGCCATCACGTGCTCACGCTTTTGCGTTCGGCTCTGCCGCAGCCGCCGAACCTCGCCGGTTCGACGGCGGTTGCTTGCGGCGGAAACGCCGAAGCGCTGACGTTGCTCGCGCCGGGACCTCGGCTTCGCGGGTTTGCGACAGTGAACGTGCGGCTGCTGCGCGATCAGATGTGGAAAATTTTGAGAGCCGATGTTCCGCATCGGATGAAGGCATTTCGTGTCCGGCGCGATCGCGCGGAAGTGATGGGAATCGCTGCCACCGTGCTCGCGACCCTGGCGCAATATCTGAATCTCCGCACGTTTCTTGTGCCCGGCGTGGGCGTGCGTGAGGGAATTCTGCTGGAGTTGATGGTCGCGCAATATTCCGGTACGGCAATCAGCGACGGCGAACGCCGCGAGGCCGAAAGGCTCCGCGCCGGAGCCGAATGGTTCGCGCGCCGCCTCCACTATGACGCCAGCCACGCCGAGCAGGTCAGGCAACTTTCCGTTTCACTCTTCGACCAGTTGCGTCCCCTGCATGAAATGGGACCAGAGCTGAGGCTTGTTTTGGAAATCGGCGCAATACTTCACGACGTGGGCCACGTCATCAGCAATAAATCGCACCATCGCCACGGCGAATATCTCATCCGGAACGGCGAGATTCCAGGGTTGCGCGGCTGGCGGCGCGACATGGCCGCCGATCTCGTTCGCTACCACAATTGCAAATCCGAGCCGCAGATGGAGCATAAGTTTCACGCATCCCTCGATAGCAAGCGGCGGCAGCAGGAACGCTTGCTGACCGCAATTTTGCGCATTGCAGAAAAGCTCGAGAGCGAGCATCGACGAATGGTCGGCGGAGTTTCCGTTGACGTCGCGCGCGGCCAGGCCATTTTCCGCGTGCAGATGCAAAATGGCGCCCGGCTCGACATTGCGGGCCTCACGCGCAAAGCGGCGCTCTTCGAAAGCGAATTTCACCTGAAGCCTGTTTTCAAGCGAGCGCAGGCAAATCAAAAGGTTGCCTAATACGTGATTCTTTATTTGGTGCGCCACGGAATTGCGATCGAGCGTACGGACCCGAACTGTCCGCCGGAAATTGAACGCTTCCTGACGCGCGAAGGAATCAAGAAGACGCGTGAGGTGGCCGAAGGTGTGCACGCTCTTGGCGTGAGGCCCACAGTCTTTATCACGAGCCCGTATGTTCGGGCGGTGCAGACGGCGCAAATCTTCGCGGAAGTTTTCGAATTCGCGCGCGATAAAATTCGCGAAAGTGCCGAGCTACGGCCGGGTAGCGGCCCGGCGGAATTTGGAAAAGAGCTGGCGCACGTGAAAGCGCGAGAAGTGATTGCGTTCGGCCACGCGCCCCACATGGATCAGATCATCGCGCATTTTGTCGGTGCCCGCGGCGTGTTTACGGCGCTCAAGAAAGCCGGCGTGGCGGCGCTGGAATTCGAAGCACCGGCCGCAGCGAAAGCTACGCTGGCGTGGTTGCTCCCGCCTAAAGTTTTGCGGCACCTCGATAAGTAGCCCAATTTTACAAACCCGCTGCTATCGGCTTTCGCGGACTGGCCTGCGCGGATTTTCCCTACCTGCTTTTGCTTCCGTAAGATTGCCTTCGATTCAGGAAAATC
>CAWDOI010000012.1:0-40485 GCA_963803835.1 uncultured Acidobacteriota bacterium
CAACGTTGGGAAGACGCACTCCAAATGTCTCGATGGCGCTCGCGACCACACACGTGCTGAGCTCGAAGTAAGGATCGAGCTGATCCGGCGGCAACGACGCCTGCTTCATAAGTCCTCCAGTCTTCGAGCAATCGCACGAAGGCTTTGAAGAAAAATGCCTGCTTCAAATTGGATGGCTAGGAGATTTCGCTGTGTGAAAATGCAAACGAATTAAGAGAGGACAGACGGCGGAGAACGATGTTGTAGCGCAATCGTTACGCAGAGACGTTGAATCGGAGGCGCTTCCGTCTTCTTCTCGGGTGCGATTCGGGTTGCCGGTCGCGGCGGAACCAGTTTCGCAACCGGGTGAAGCGCGCTTTGATCGACTTGCGCGGGAGACGCCGCTACTGTCGCCTTACTGGCGATCGAAAGATAGTGGACGGTAGTGCTTGGAGGATAGTAGAGGCTATTCTTCGCACCGGTTGATAATCCTGGGACCGCAAGTAACAGCCCCAAAGCGACGAGTCTCGCGACGACGCTTCGCGACTGGCAATGCCACTCCGAGCGAATCCACGCGTGAAGGCCAAACTTCACTGGCCGGCGCCCGACATTGCCTCGATTCTCCCTCATGTTTCAATGATACGGTTTGTCGGATTCGAGAAGCAAGGCGTAAGGATGCCTGGGTGCGAATCCGTACCGTGACTGCCTTCACCTCCTTCAATAATCGAAGTCAGCCACACGCAGATGGATATCTCGAGGAGCGGAACGAAATCGCCCGACGAAGAGAGGTCGAGGCAGCAGGTCTGTGGCGCGCCCGGGGAGATTCGAACTCCCGACCCTCTGCTTAGAAGGCAGACGCTCTATCCAACTGAGCTACGGGCGCGCTGCTAGGGTGATTCTAAATCAATTATTCGGGTCAACGACATCATTTTGGAAGTCTTGAGCGTCGACTGAAGGGGCAGACTCGACGGGAAACAACCACGTGACGCAACCACTCGCAGCTATTGCGGAGTTGGCTTGGCCGGATCCCGACAAACGGGCTTTTCGGAATGTGGCCGGTGCGCGAGCGGCCCGTATATTGAGCTCTTCGCCACCAACAAGTGACGTCATCACGTGGCCCTGCCCACTCGGACGATAGAATGCTCATGTGAAATCTATCTCTTGGCGGGTGCAGTTGGGAATAGTAGCCGTTGGGTACCCCACGGTTTTAGTGATTGCGGCGGCCTTGCTCTATGGGCGGCACTTGCAGGAACTCAAATATCCCGCTGATGCATCTGGTGGCATGTGGGCTGCTGGCGACGCAATGCTCTGGATCTTCATCGCCGGCCTCTTCGCGATCCCCAGTGCTTTTCTCATATGGGTCATGGCAAAGTTTGAGTCCTTGTATAAAACGTATTCGCAACTTCTCTTCGGACTCAGCTTGAGCGCACCTGTTTGTCTGGGTGTCGTCACTCTCGGCCACAGCTATCTCGCGGAGAGCGTCAGCAGTCTTTGTTTGTACAGGCTCTTCTGGTCGCCTCTCATTCTCTTGGGAATGGGTGTGAGCCGGTTGGCGGCTCGATATGATCGAGCCAAGAGGCTCGTCTCGTATGCTCTTCTCGTCGAGGGGCTCACACTTGCAATTGCGGTTGCGCTGCTCATCCATGCGTGGGGCGGACCCAAGAACCGTTGACGAGAGGGGTCGGTCAGGATACGCAGAATTAGTTCTCCTGCTATCTTGCGGATACAATCCGCAAGCAGCGACTTCGTTCGCTGCCATCCCGAAACGCGCGCCGAAGTTGAATTCTCACTTCCCTTGCAGCCGCGATACAAAAAACTTCAGGAAGCGCTCAGAATCAATCCCCACCGCTACATCGACATTCGGCTGAACAGGATTCACTCCTACCGACTCGAGATGATTGCCGGCAGGAATCACCTTGTCCACCGTGCCGTGCCGGTTTCCGATTGTTTCGCCGCGCGCATAGCGCCCTGCGGTCTCGACATCCACATGCATCGCTCTCGTTTGCAGAATAGTCGGATCGATCACAGCTCCCACAGCAAGCGCATCGTGAATCGCACCGCCTCCGAAACCGGTTCCCTGATACAAACCAATCTGGAACTGCGCCACAGCAGCGGCGAATTTCGCTTCCGGCCCGGCATTTTTCGCAAGCTCGGCGACGTCGGCGTTCTTCATGAGCGTGACTTCCGTCACGTCGAGCCCCACCATCGTCACCGGCCAACCTGCATTGAAGACGACATCCGCAGCCTCTGGATCGCAAAAGACATTGAATTCACTCGCGCCGTTCACGTTTCCACCTGAAATCGAGCCGCCCATCAGAACGACTCCCTTCACTAGCGGAACGATCGAGGGATCTTTCAGCACGGCAAGCGCAATGTTCGTCTCCGGCCCAACGGGAATCAAAGTGATTTCGTGAGGGTATTTGTGCACGAGTTCGATAATTAAGTCAGGGCCGAAGCGCGGATCGGCCTTGCACCTCGACGCTGGAAGCTGGGCGCCTCCAAGTCCATTCGCCCCATTCCAGAATGGTTCGATGACGAGCGTTCCATGAAGCGGGCCCTTCGCTCCTTCAGCCACCGGAATATCGCATCTGCCTGCAAGTGAAGTAATTCCGAGAGCGTTGTCGAGGCCGACCGGAGCAAGAACGTTTCCGGCAACCACAGTCACCGCTTCGACGCGAACTTCCGGCGAATTTAGCGCGAGAAGAATCGCGAGCGCGTCATCCGTGCCTGGATCGGTGTCGATGATGACGCGTTTCGGAGTTTGGGCGAGCGCCGACGTGGCGACGGTGCCAGCAAATTGAAATACGGCGGCCACCGATGCAAATACGAGAATGCGCGCACTCTTAAATCTTGTCCTGAGCATTGAGTTGTCGTTCCCCCGAAGTTCGGGATGCTACAGCACGTTCTAAGGCGTGGCCACTGAAATTCGAGTCGCCGCTAGCGCGTCCGCAAAACGTGAACCGCCCGTGAGAAACCGGACTTTCATCGATCGCCGTTGTGGAAATTCGATAAAGCAGTTGACACGACGGCGGGACTTATTGTATTCAACCAATAGGTTAAATACAAATGCCCTCGGATCACCTCAGCACGACCTTTGCAGCACTCGCTGATCCCACGCGGCGCGCCATTCTCGCTCGCCTCGTTTCGGGCGGCGCTTCGGTTACTGAGCTCGCCGAACCGTTCGACATGAGCCTTCCCGCAATTTCTAAGCACCTCAAAGTGCTTGAGCGCGCCGGCCTTATTGCGCGCGGGCGCGAGGCGCAATGGAGACCCTGCCGGCTTGAGGCCGGACCGCTCAAAGGTGTTGCCGACTGGGCGGAAGAATTTCGCCGTTTCTGGGAGGGGAGCTTCGATCGTTTGGATGAGTATCTGCGCGAATTGAAAAGTCGCGAATTCAAAAGCAAGGAGAGGATACATGGCAGAAAGCAACGCAAGCAGTAAAACCTCGCTTAACGGCGTGGGAATGGAACTCGTACTCTCGCGCGTCTTCAACGCGCCGCGCCGCCTCGTTTTCAAAGTGTGGACCGATCCAAAACACGTTGCGCAGTGGTGGGGTCCTCATGGGTTCACGAATCCACGCTGTGATTGGGACGCGCGTGAAGGCGGTGCCCTCCACATTGACATGCGCGGACCAGACGGCACGGTGTATCCGATGACAGGTACATTTCAGGAAATCGCCGAACCTGAACGCATCGTATTCATCAGCTCTGCTTTGGACGAAGCGGGCAATTCCCTCTTCGACATAGAGAACACTGTGACTTTCGTCGAGCACGGCGGCAAAACCACACTGACCCTGCAAGCGCGTGTTCTGAAAGCGACCGCCATGGCTCCTCAATACCTCAAAGGCATGGAAGTCGGTTGGACGCAGAGCCTGGAACGTCTCGACGCCTACGTAGCGAAAGTGTCTAAGGGAGAGTAAAAGAAGCGCTGCGCTCGGAGTAACCACAGGATTGTGTCGCGCCGCGTGCTTCAAATCAGCAACTCTGCAACGGCGAGTTTTTTTCCATCGCAAGAGACAATTCAAAGTCCGCAGGTTCACGCCTACGGGCTATCATGCGCCGCGTCGCAATTGCAGGACGACTTGCCTCGCGCATTCACGCCGCTGCGATTCTGCGCAATAATCTGAAGAAGAGCGCCTAGAATTTCTTTAGGTTGGCCGAACGTCTGCTCGATGTGCTATTTTTCCTTCCCACGAAATCCTGAGTAGCCTAATTCAGGTCTCTCGCCGCGATTGCCAGTCCATCCGGCTTCGCGGCCACGGATTGGATCGATGCGCATACGAACGCTAATAGGACTCGTTGCATTCTGTTCGTCATTCGGCGCGCGCCCAGCCTGTGCGCAGGATAAGGATTCCGGCACAGCGCTTCACGTGCGGTGTCTCGCGGGCTTGCCGAACATCAAGCACAACGCGCACGGGCTCCTCTCGATTCAGGATGCCGCACTGCATTTCGATTCGGGAAAGCATCGCGTGGAGGTTCCCCTCTCCGCGATCGGAGATATTTTCACCGGCTCGGAGACCACAGAGGTCGGCGGATTGCTCGCCGACGCTGCCAAAGGAGCTGCCACAGCTGCGCCGTACGATAGCGGCGCCGCCCTCACGCTCTTCTTACGGGAAAAAGTTGACGTCTTGACGGTGACTTATCGCGACTCCAATGGCGGCCTGCACGCCGCGATATTTGCCTTACCCGAAGGCCGCGCCCAACAGTTCCGTGCCGACCTCACTTCAAAAGGTTCGCGGCCGTCCGCCACCGCGGATTCTCGTTCGAGCGCAACAACTGCTCCGAAAAACCCCGTAGTCGACCCAACTGCGACTCCCGCCGCGGCGCAACCGGCTGGCCAATCCAAGCCGGCGATTCTCATTGACCCGGTCCTCGATGCCGGCGTGCCCATCCCCGCAGCGTTTCGCATGGCCACATATGAGGACCTTGTCGAACGAGCCGGTCGAAGTGGTCTTTTCAGCGAGGTTTATCGAACTGGAGATCGCTCTGCGGAAAATAATGCGAATGTACTGACGCTGCGCACCGCAGTGGAAGAATTCAAGGAAGGCAGCCAAACGGTGCGCGAGCTCATCGTCATTCTAGGCGAAACGAAAGTCGCGTTGGCTATCAGGCTAACGCGGCCCGATGGCACTGACGTCGTGAACCAGAAAGTCACCGGCAAAGTGCTGTTCTTCGGAGAAAACCTCGGCGTCACTCACGACGTCGCAAAACGCATCGTCAAAATTCTTCGCAAGAATTCCCAGACTTTTCGTGGATCTCCGCCGACGTGACGCCAACTCACTCCTCGCGCATCAGGATTGATGGATCTATCGACAGCGCGCGTTGCGCGGGAATCCACGTGGCCAGTAGTCCGACCAGCAACATCGCTAGAACAACGCCGGCCAATACGAGCGGATCGCGTGGAGTTGCCTGATACACAATAGAAGCGAGCACCCGGCTCGCCAAAATTCCGAGCAGCAGTCCTGCCGCGGAGCCAAACGCGAGTAATTTGAATGCGCGCGCTAACGCTGCCTGCAACACCTCCTTGCGTTGAGCGCCGAGGGCGATACGAATTCCCAATTCCCGCCTACGCTTACTCACCGAGTACGCCGCCATTCCAAATATGCCCGTTAGAGATAGCATCGCGCCCATCACGCCAAGCACGCCCAGCGAAATCGTCGCCATACGCGGACCAAACAAAACGAATTGCATTCCTTCGTACCACGTTTGGATGGAGACAGGCAGTCCTGCATCCAAATCTCGTATTCTGGTTCTCATGGTGGCCGCCAGTTGCTGCAGATCGCTCTTCGAGCGCACCACCAAACAAGTCTGGCTCAATGGTGACTGCAGGATTGGAAAGAACATCACCGGCTCTGGATCTTCAGTGAGGCTGGCATACTTCCCCTGTTCTGCAACGCCCACGACTTGTACGCGAGTTCCATCCTGCAGCTTGTAGTACCGGCCCATTGCGTTCGCTATCGAGCCAAACACTTCGCGCGCAAACTCCGGATTGACGACGGCCACGCGCGGCGCGTTCTTATCGTCATGCCATGTGAAGTCTCGGCCGGACAGCAACGCCGTGCCCGCGGCATGAAAATATTCGGGCGAGATGATGTACAGCAAGGCGTGTGCTGCGGCGTTCGATGGCCTCAGATCTGAGGCATTGTCGCTGAAGACATGCGATTCATCCGTGCGATCCACGAGTGGCGCCCAGACAGCTAATCCCACTGCGTCCACACCAGGAATCGTCTGCATAGAGTCGATCATTCGTTTTTGCATGGGGGGCACTGCATCGCCGCGGTAACCCGCCATATCCAGAACCGTGTGCATCAGCAGGACGTTCTGAGGTTCAAAACCAAAATTGCCGTGCAGCGATCGTATTAATCCACGAACGGCAACCATCGAGGAAGTGACCAGCACCGCGCAAATGGCAATTTGCACGCCAAGCAAGAGGTCTCGGACCGTGATCCGCCGCCCCACCTTGCCCATGGAGCCCGATTTAACGATCTGGTAGGGATCGGTGCGAAGCACCTGCCTCACCGGCACGGCGCCAAAGAGGAATCCGCTCGCCAGGGTCAACAGCAGAGCTACGACGTAAACCCTGGCGTCTGGGTTCACAGCCATGTGAATCGGAAATTGGGGCATCGGCTGCCATGCGCTCAACGCGCGCATCAACTCTGCGCTGCCCCATAGTCCGGCTGCACCTCCCACGACTGAAATCAGCATGGCTTCGGTGAAAAGTTGCCGCAGAATCCGTAGGCGCGTCGATCCAAGGGCCAGTCGCAAAGCAATTTCTCGCGATCTGTCGGCGGCGCGGGCGGCAAACAGGCTGCCCAGGTTGGCGCACGCGGCCAGCAGAATTAACCCAGCCAGCAACATCAAGCCGGCAAGAAATGCTCGTGCCGCAGGGCCAACCACATCGCCATAAAGGCTGGGACGCGCCAACACAAAGCTCATTTTGGCATCGTCTTTGGGATACGTTTTTTCGAGGTACGACCCAATCGAATTCAGATCGGCGATCGCCTGAGACGAAGTGACTCCCGGTTTCAAGTGTCCCATCGCCCCCGTAAAAATCCAACGGGTTCCGCGGGCGTTCAGGAGACTCACGCCGTCCACCTGTTCCTGGTTCACAATCGGCACAAAGAAATCCGGAGACATGAACAATAAAGTCCCGTGGAATTCAGATGGCGCTACGCCGAGGATTGTAAATGGATGCTTGTTCAGCTGGACAACGCGGCCCACCACCCCAGGATCATCCTGAAAATGGCTGTGCCAATAGGCGTATGTGAGCACGATATAAGGAGCGCTGTTCGGACCGTGCTCATCGGAGGCGTGGAAGAATCGGCCAAGATACGGCTGAATGCGCAATGCGTCGAAATAGTTTCCGCTCAATTCATAGAGCCAGGCGTGTGCCGGATTGTCGCCCGTATCCAGCGCCGCCGAAGCGATGGTAAAAGCCGCCAATTCATCGAAGCTGCGATTTCGGTCGCGCAGATCCAGATAGTCGGGATAGGACTCGAATGCCGTCGAGTTGCCTGCGCGCTCGATTTCGTACAAGTTCTGTGGCTCGGGCACATTCAACGGGCGCAGGATAAGCGCGTTCATCACTCCGAAAACTAGGGCGTTCGCGCCGATGGCCACGGCCAGAGTCACAACGGCCACAGCGGCAAAACCGGGAGATTTGCGCAGCATGCGGGCAGCGAAGCGCAAATCCTGCCAGAGGGATTCGACGAATGCTCCACCCGCGGCTTCCTTGCATTCCTCCTTAAACCGCGCGTGTCCGCCAAATTCGAGGCGCGCACGACGCTCGGCGTCAGCTCGGGAAAGTCCGGAGCGCTCAAGATCGTCTGCGCGATGTTGGATATGCGCGCGAAGTTCCTCTTCCATCTCAGCATTCATTTGCGAACGCCGGAAGAGAGTCGCAATTCGGAAGCGAAGCGAGTCGAGGAGTTTCATGCTTCCTCCGCTTGCGAGGCAAGAGCAGAACCAATGGCAGCCGCAAGCCGGTTCCAGCTGGCAGTTTCTTCGCGCAGACGTTTGCGGCCCGCGGCGGTAAGTTCGTAAAACTTGGCCCGGCGATTGTTTTCCGACGTGCCCCAGTTCGCCTTGAGCAATCCTTGACGAACCAGCCGGTACAGACCGGGATAAAGCGCGCCCTGTTCGATCAGCAGCGCATTGTTTGAGATCTGTCCGATACGCAGTAGGACGCCGTACCCGTGCAGTGGCCCGAGCGAGACCGCCCTCAAGATGAGGAGATCGAGAGTGCCAGGAAGCAACTGAGCTTGGTCGGTCACGAACCCTCCTAAGATGATTAGGAGACTATCGCGACCACTCCTAAGCTGTCAAGGAGAGAATACGCGAGCAATCGGTGAGAACGATACTGGAGACGAAAAAAGGTTGGTAGGGGCGGTGGGGATCGGACTAAAAGCGACATTGAAAGCGCGTAAGTTATTGATTCGATTAAACGCGAAAAACGCCAAAAACAGCGAATTCGCCCAAGTGAGGTACACCAGGGGTACACGGACTCGAAGTGGCGTAAACGCGTTCTCGGTTTTAAATTTCAAGAATACTGACATCCCAAACGAGAGGAACGAACGGCCTCCCACGCTTCGCGCAAGATGAATTTGAGTGGCTGGAAACTCGTCTACGGACTTCCTGGCTAGGAGTGTGCGGTTAGAATCTTGTGAGTGTGTACGGACCACCGGTGTTTTCCAATTGCTTGGCATGTCATGGCCTTGTGGTAACTGCGGTGGCGACTTAAAATATCCGAGCGGTTTGCTACCGAAGCTGACGCGCAGAGCCGCAAGCGAGAGATTTTAATGGCATATCCAGCGGCAACCGCGCAAATCGAGAAGACAAACGATTCAGGACACTCGAAGTAAATTAGCCTTCATCCTACCGCATTTAACTGCCAACTGCCG
This sequence comes from uncultured Acidobacteriota bacterium, assembly GCA_963803835.1. Classification (GTDB taxonomy): domain Bacteria; phylum Acidobacteriota; class Terriglobia; order Acidiferrales; family UBA7541; genus Palsa-147. The sequence goes on from CAWDOI010000012.1 coordinate 8,879, forward strand.
GTGTGCTCGACTCTCTCTTGGAGAAAAGAATGCGCGGTGAAAGTATCTTTGGAAGTGGCGTAGAGCGAGAGACCTTCCTTGCGCTGCGACGCAAATGGGAGGGCGAAGTTGATGTTTTCCCACAGGTACCGGTCAAAACAGTGGTGGGGTTCAGCCGCGTACAGGCGCTCCATGACGAGAATGAAAAGCAGTACCTTCTCAAGACTGAATTCGATTACGTTGTTTGTAAGAGGAACACCGGCGTGCCGGTTTTGGTCATCGAGTTTGATGGTGTTGGAGGCGGATTCTCGCGCGGCCTCCAATATGAGACAACAGAACCTATTAGAGTGCGAAATCGGGCAATGAAAATGCAGGCGAAGCTGCGTATCTGCGCCCAGGCGGAAATTCCCGCTGTCGTGGTTGCACTGCCAGAGCACGAGCGAATCGGGGAGTCGCGGCACCTGACAGTTTTGGACGGCATCATCGGAGAGGTCTTAGCTTCGCAGATTTTCGAGGCCGTTGTGGCAGAGCGTACATTCAAGTCAGTCGAAGAGGCTGAGGATATAGAAATTCAGTTGAGCCTGACCAAGAACCCTATAAATCGTGAGATAGTCCGAATTCTCACAGCGTTGCACGCGGTAGACCTCAAGGCGGGTCTGAGCAGTCAAAAGCCGCTCTACGACCGACAGGCCGAAGGGATGGTTGGCTGTCATTCCACCGTCAGGTTTGCGGGCGATGAGTTTGCCGCTGACGCCTACGTGCGCGAGATCAATTGTCGAGGGTTCGCTGGCTATGGGCTTGCAGAACGGCTGTCGGAGCTAGGCGCGATGCAAAAAGCCCTTCAGGCGAGCGGTTTAAGGCTTGTACCTTAAAACGAGCGATGCCATATCCTCTGATTCGCAAGCCGGTGCTAGACTTCTAGATTATGAACAAGAACTCTTGGGAAACGTTCCTAAATCCAGACGCACTTCGTCCAAATCTTATCGCCGCGTCAATCTACATCTCATCCTTCGAGCTTCTGAAAACGACGATAGTTGATCGAATCAAAGATTTCTTCACAAATGGCTTCGACAGAAACGGACCGCATATTTCGCCAGAGTACCAGTCCGAGGTGCTATCCAAGAACCGAAGCCCAGTCTACGCTTCCTTGGCGTGGCTCAAAGAAATGCAGGCAATCGACGATGCCGATGTGACTGCATTTGAGAGGGTCAAGGAACTCCGAAATAAACTCGCCCATGAGCTTACGAGCGTTCTATTCGAGGGACTACCAACCGGCTTTGTTGAGGGCCTCAAGGAAATGGTTTCGCTCCTCGACAAGGTGGAGCGATTCTGGATCATCAGTGTTGAGATTCCGACGAATCCTGACCTGCATGACAAAGAAATCGACGTAGCCGATGTAATTCCAGGCCCCATCATGGGGCTGCGTTTATTGCTGGATGTTGCGTTGGGGTCGGAAGAGGAATCTAGGAAGCACCTCAAAGAACTCGTTCGCGACAGGCAAAGTCGAACTAAAAAGAGGCAACCGGCATGAAGGGCCTGATGATGAGTATCCGTGAACTGGTACCCGCAGAAGGTGAGGCTTATCTCGGGCCGGGTCCCAATGACGTTTGCGCGTGGCCGGAATGTGGAAATGAACCTACCTGGGAGACAGAGTGCGAAGATTTGGAGGGTGCCGGGGCTGTGGCGAACGGGGATAGGTCAGAGATTGTCGTGTCCAAAAACGTTCGCTGGACTGCGATGAACACGCAAGGCGGATTTGCTTCGAACAGAATATGGAATTACCCGCAAAACTTTCTCTGGATGTTTAGCACAAAAAACACGGCGGATAATTAGGGGACACTGACCTTTTGGATCAAGACAACTAAACTCCGCCTTGTATTCCTTCAACTTCTGCTGCGTTTCTTCAAGCTGTGCTCGCGTCTGTTCTATTTGTCGCTGGGGATCCGACTAAAAGCAACTCTGAAAATTCGTAAGTTATTGATTCTATGAAACGGGAAAAACGCCAAAAACACCGGATTCGCCCAACCGAGGTACACGGAACGCAACGCCAACGCTTCTTTCAATCCGCTGCGCCGAACTGATGGTCCCAATTAGGGGGTCGGACGCCGGGCCAATGTAGATTGCTCAGTAGTTGCCGGTTGGGATTCATCTGACGGATTTCTCACCACTAATCTTTTCACTACTTCCATAACCTTCACGTCGGAAAAATTTAAGAGGATTCCGTCTGCGTCGATTTGACCAAAAGGAACATCGGAGGACGCGGCATAATATGCGTTGATTAAGAAGAAGTCCTTTTGTCTTTCGGAATCACGAAGAATTCCGTACGACTTCAACTCTCCGGTGTACACGTCGCCCCGCTCCTTCATTTTCGCCCGAATAAACGTGATCTGATCCTTATGATCTTGCCTTAGGACACCGTACCAGACGGGCTCCTCCTGCAAAAACGAAAGTATGCCAACTTTCCCGAGAGGTTCTCGAAACCAGCGAAAATCAAGTAGCCATTTTCGGATTGGCTGGTTTAGCGCAAGGACACCTCGCACAATGCCGACGGCAAAGCCAGCGCCGAGACTCAGTAGGAAATAAACGAGCATCAGATAGTGGTGGTCCCACGCCCAAGGAAGAAATTCTTTTTGTCGTAAAGCACTGCTTGCGGCTGCAAGAATCGACGGCTTCCATATTCCGATTGTGATCCTGAAGGTCGTGAGCAGAAATAAATGGACGAATACACTATTCAAAACGTATTCGCCTGTTTCCTCCAAAACGGTTTTTTGTTCGAGGGAGCGCGGAGAAATCGAGTGTCTTGACTGCTGGGCAATAAATCCAGGGACAATCGCAAGAAGAAAAACCAGAAGTCCGGTAGCATCGAACGTCATCTGGACGCTACGCTATTCCTTAGATTCTTTTCCTTGCCCCTGGGTGTTCGCACTTGCCGGTTGATTCTGAGCTACGGCCTGATTCTGTGCTTGGACGAATGGATTGGGGGCAGGATTCTTCGGGTCTGACGTGTTGAGAACATTCACACCCTTCCGCAGTTCGCCTCCGGGAGAAACAGTATCTGCCCGCTGGTCAGTAGCCATTTGGCGGATAGGTTCTTTGCTCTGTTTGGTGGCCATCATTGAACCTCCGATTAACTATGATAGCACGCCGCTGCGTCAAGCAAAGTGAGGGGCTACGCAATAAACACTTAGACCAAGAGCAAATCCGGGGCTATGCTCGGGTCGCAATGGAAGGAGAAAACCTGTGACAAGTAACACTACGCAGCCGAATCCCTCGCTAAGACAATGCGAAATATCAGTTCAGCCAGGCCAGCCGCTTCAATTCACGGATGCCCACGGTGCCACCATTCCAGTCGCGCTTCCGACTTCCCTCGATAGGGCTATCGGGAGAACGTTGAACGCCTACACGCGAGCCGCGCGCAAGCTGATTGAGGGCAAATATGCGGGTCAAAGAGATGTTGTCCCGGCGCACATGCGCGGACCTTCAACCATCAATATCATTCGGTGTACCGATGGCATATTCGTCCGATACGATCAGGCGTCGGAGGGTGAAGAGAAAATAGGGCTTTTTTCTTCAAATGATTCCCTTGCAGATGTGGCCCCACGATTTTCGGAGCAGCTCATTTACTTTCCCGCAGACCCAGTGACCTACGTACCAACTCCGGGGGGCCTTGAGATCGCATTGGCCATCACCGATCCCCAAAGGGGTACTACTGACGTGCCCGTCAGAATGCGCCCCGTGATTTATGGAAAGGGACTTCCAACCGGTTTCCAAATGCCTCCTCCCCCAATACGACCACCATGCTTGGTATCCGTTTATAACGAAAGCGATTTTTATCTGGGAGGAATTCTTGTCCCTTCTGAAATGACGCTGGAATCAGCAGAGCGCGAAGCCGTGCAATTCCTTGTTCACAGTCGCGCCAAATTACCTGTCGGATGGGAAGCCATTGAGATATATCCGCTCCTTGGCGAGGAATATTGGAAGCCGGAGTATGCGCCCACGTGGGTCGAACTTGACGTACTCGCTGCAATTGCTCAAAGAAACGCGACCACGTTAGGACTCAATCGCCTTGACGGTTGCGGTGCCAGGCGTAAGCACTATGCGGCATTGCTAAGCGAATTTGAGCACCTACTAGAAGGACCCGAGGAGCCGACCCATCAATTCCTCAAACAGCACCCAGAACTTCTGTGCCCGACGCATGAGCGGATGTGGTCAAAATTGCCGTTCGGGAATCGGGTGAGCGACTTTGTGTTTCGCGAACCTCACAATGATTACGTATTGGTTGAGATCGAAGCCCCCACCCGCGAACTGTTTCGAAAGGATGGGCAACAGCGCGAAGAACTCACTCACGCGATCAATCAGATTGACGATTGGATTCAGTTCGTTGCGGACGACAAGCACAAGGCTGAGGATGAGCTTGGCTTAATCGGAATTTCGCCGAACCCTCGGAGCCTCATTGTCATCGGTCGCTCTGCATCGCTTACCGAGGAAAACCGTCGCAAGATTACCACGATCCAAGCCCAGCATGGCAAGCTCCGCATTCTTACTTACGACGATCTGCTCGCCAGTTGTCGCGCTCACCTGGAGCGGATTCTGGGACCTCTCGCACTTGGTGAGCAAAGCGTGGAAATCTACTACTATAAGGAAGGTCCGACCTCGGCCAGCTAGCTAGGCGCGGTGCCGGACTCTGTCTCCCTAGCCCTGCGGTAACCCTGCGCCGCCAGGATTCCAGCTTATGGTAAGATTCTCGCATGAAAAACCAACTCATTTGGTCGCTGTTCCTAGCGGGTGTGGGGATTGCGCTCCTACAAGACCCAAAGTGCAGACGCGGATGTCGGACGGTTGCCGAACACCTTCTCTCACACGGCGTTCAGGACTTCCTCACCGGCCTTGCTGCTTGATCGGCGAACGCTATTGGCACGATTTCCCGGTGGCTATTTTTGTGCGTCGATGTTTTTCTGCTCCGCGCTTGTAATTCCGTAGACTTGGCAAAGTAGAGATTCAATGGCTGGCGGATTAGTACGGCCAAGATTTCACGTGCTTTTCAAATATTCGAACCAGCTCTCCCCTGATTTTCGGCCTGCCGTCCGCAATTAACTTCCTTACATACTCCCGCGCAACCCTACCCCCGTAAATCTGAGAGCTTTTGGCCCCGCCCTCGACGATTCGGTTCAAATCCGCAATGGAAAACGGCTCGAATTTCGGCAAGACTCTAGCGCGTCGAGCCGACTCCTCGAAGTTGCTGCTTTGGAGAAAGGCAGTAATAACGCCCTCCGTGACGGCCTTCTTGAAAACTGATTTTGACGCGAGGTTGACGGCGATCTTCCAGCAGCTCTCTTGAAGGTCCTTCTGGGCCTTAAGGGCTTGAAACTTCCCGATAAAGCCATAGGGGAGAACACTGAACCTTACAGGCAGGATCACCTTTCCCCGCGCAACCGCTATTCCTGTCTCTTGATCGGTCCAAAGGGACGAGTGGAAGCTCCTGGTGAGGAGGGGGATGAAAACGTCACATTTCTTCAAAGCGCGTAAGATTTCCTTCTGCCATTCAACGGAAGGTTCGAGGTCCTCGTGGGCCAAGAACACGTCCATACCCAAGACGCTGAGAGAATCTTTCACGCGGCTGGCCGTCTTGCGGGCATTGTGGTGGTAGCTCAGAAAGACTCTTAGCATGGGCTAAATGTGCTCAATGATCTTGCGCTCTTCGTCCGTGATGCCATACAGCTTGAAAACCAAGTCGTCGATCTCGGCATCAGTGCTGGCAAGTTCGCGTTCGAGGCGTTGCAGGTCGGACGGCGCGAGTTTGCCCGAATGTTTCACGCCGCTTATCTTCATCATCCGTTCAACCAACGTGAGCATCCTGGCGTGATGAGCCTTGTCTGACGGGTCGGAGAAATCGACGGTGCGAATCGGGACCTTTTCCATGTATTGGTAAATGAGACGATAGCGGTACTCTCCAGCGCGGACGCCAAAGGGAATACTGATATTGCTGATTGTGAACCAAAACAGCCGGCTGTTGAGGATTCCGAGCAAATAACGATCAGCCGTACCTAGGCAATATCCGGTATTGGCAAGGTAATTGCCGTCGGTGTCGAGACAGAAACGCGGACCCTTTGCGATATCCGGGAAAATTATCTTGGGAGACTCGAAGGTCGGGTGGTACGCGACGTCGTCCTGAATCTCGTACCATTTGTACTTGCCCGGTTTGCGTCCGATCCTATCGGACGAGTTTTTCTTTGGCGTCAGTTCGGCCTTCCATTTGGAAAGATGCTCCCTGATGGCTGGGTAGGAATCGATATCAACGCCACGCCGGGTGAATATGAGCCAGGTGTCTTTTTGACGGAATACCCATCTCCGAATATCCTCGCCACTGACCAATCGTTTGATCAGCTGTGTACTTTTCTTGTCCTTCGCGATCAAGGCTTTTCGCGTCTTGCCGTCTATCACGAACGCCTCATTTAGACCTGTCGTAACACCCCGAAAGAATTTTCGCTCGACAAAGTCTCCGAGGGGCTGTCCCACTTTCATGATTTTTTCGAAGACGCTCATCTCCGCATCGCTCTTAAGGGACCATGCTTCCGAGGTCAGACGTTGGGTGGGAATCGTGTAAATCCTCGGTTCGACATATGCATCCAACTCTTCAAAATCGAGGGACGCTACTTTTGCAATTTCGACGCGCTTGGGGTGCGACCTCCTGGACAAGAGTGGGATACAGACGTAAGTATCTTTAGCGTTTTCGAAAACCGCTAGCCCCCCAAAGTCAACGATGCGAAGGATAGCGGCGGTCTTTGTGAGAAACTCCCTGAGGGGCGCAGCAAAGGTTGTTCGCAAGAAACTACTCGACACTATGATGCTGTAGTAGCCGCCCTCTCGCAGGAGACGGACGCCTTTTTCGATGAAATAGACGTATAGATCAGCAACTCCATCGAAGGATTCATAGTGCTTTTCAAAGTAGTCTTTGAATTCAGAGAGCGATTCCTGCCGGACGTAGGGTGGATTGCCGATGACAGCATGAAATCCACCGGCGTTCAGAATCTCTCGAAAAGCAGATTCCCAATCGAACACATTCACGCGGAATTTGTCCTCATCGTCGATAAACGACAATTGCTGGTCCTTGTAGAAATCCGGCCCCACCAGAGAATTCCCGCAGATGATGTTGTATTTAAGTTCGGGGAGAAGATGCTGCTTGGGAGGCACCTGTGAGCGCTCCCCTTCGAGTGCCTTTAGGTACAGACTCATCATGGTGACCTCGACGGCCTGCGGGTCAATGTCAACGCCGAAAAGGTTGTTCTTCAATATTTCCGCTTTGCGAACGACCGAAAGGCGCGGCTCGCCGTTTTGGTCTCTGATTATGTCGGGAAAGAGCGCGTGCGCCTGAGCCTCTCCAGGGTGTTCGCTGAGGTAGCGCACGTGATAGTCAATCAAACATTGAAATGCGCCGATTAAGAATGAGCCGGAGCCGCAGGCCGGGTCGAGAATGCGGATTTTTTCGATCTGCCTGGGCGTCTTTCCCTCAATGATTTTGCCGACAGTGTTTTTGACGATGTAATCGACGACGTACTCGGGCGTGTAATAGACGCCCCCCGCCTTGCGGACTTCCGGCTTTTCCTCAACGAAGACTCGCTTGGAAGTTACCCGAATCGTGTCGCCGAGATACCGCTCGTAGATCGAACCGAGAAGTTCGACCCCGATCACGTCGAAGCGATAGGGACTTTGCGGGGGGTAGAGGCGCTCGATAATCCCGGCGAGCACGTTCGAATCTATCTTGATGTCCTCGGAAAGGTGCGGTTTGAAAATCTCGCCGTTAAAGTCCTCATTGACGCGATGAAAGAGATCATTGAGCCAGTCGAAGATGTGGAATTTGCCGCCGCGGGCTTTCCATTCCTCCACAACGTCGCGCAGTTGGTTTTTCTCGATAACACGGCGGTCCTCGGCGATACGGAGGAAGATTATCCGGTCAAGTAGCCGCTGAACGATCTCGTTCAGTTGCCTCGCGGTGAGGCCGGAATTGTTTTTGTAAACATTCTTCGCAAGCTCCTCGCGCCATCCAGTCATCTCCTCAAGGAAGGCGGTGTCGACCGGTATGCGCAGACGCTGCGTGCGGCGGTCGCGAGGCAGCATGGCCTCAAGCGACCCTGCCAATACCCGTGCTTTAGAGAATTCCCAAAGCTTGCTCAGACTTGCGATATAGTCGGTGTATCTGAGTTTTAGCAGGAGGCCTTCATCTGGCTTCCGCACGTCCGGCTGGATCGAACCATCGTAGAAACGAAACTCCTCGAAGTCGGTAAGCACGACGAAGAAGACTTGCTTTGTGTTCCAGGCGTAGGTTTTGGCTTGAATGATGTGTTTCGCGGTATCTAATTCTTCGCTTGGAGCTTTGGCCTCAACGAAAAATTTCGTCTGACCTGCGACACGGAAACCATAGTCAGGACGGCCTCGGGTATCCTCCGCTGCTTCGACAACAACTTCGCGCGCATGGTGCGCGAGGCCTTCCTCATTTTCAACGTCCCATTCCAATGCCTTGAAGAATGGCGTGATGAAATCGACGCGAGCTTGCGCTTCGGAATAGTTCTTGGACAGATAGTGCGACCGATCTGACTCGAATCGGTGAATCAGTTTTTCAACAGTCGCTTTGAACGAGGCCAGGGAAGCCGACAAAAGTGCTCCTTGTCTTACCGGGATTCGCATGAAAGTTTATGTGTGGAGACGTTGACTTGCAAGGTAAGTCAGGCTTCTCGGTTCCTGTAACGATAGCGCAATGGAATGATGTTGGAGGCTCTAGCGAAGCCGCAGTCAAGGACGCCCATCGGAAGCCGCGCCAGCGGTCCTGCCCCTTGACGGCGGCGAAAGTGGCAGGAACTTTGCGCCTTCCCCAATAAATTCCCGTTGAGTTGCTCTTGCCCTTCGGCGGGCAGGTTTGGCATAGCTCTGGATTATGTCCTGCGGTCGTATGGGCACAACTGGACTACAATTGAGTCGGATGTGTCCCAAAAGATGAGCTTTGCACCCCAATTTGAGATAACAAATTCGATCACGGCAGAGTTGACGAGGATCGAACGGGCGCGTGGATTTCTGGACGCGGCCAAACTTTCCGAGGACTGGATTGCCGGTATGCAAAAGCGCGCCCTCGTGCTTGAGGCGCACTATACGACGCATATCGAAGGCACTCAGCTTACGCTTGAACAATCGGAGCGCATTCTTGCGGGCCAAAAAGTCCGAGGGGCCAGACCGGATGATGCGCAAGAGCTCCTCAACTACAAGAAGGCGTTTGAATTGGTTTCAGGCTACTTGGAGAGCGGCGAGCCGATCACTGAAGCGTTGATACGCCAGATTCACAAACGCCTGGTTCAAGGCGTGCGTGGAAACAAGGCGTCACCGGGAGAATATCGCAAAATTCAAAATTACATCGTCAACTTGCGCACAGGGGAGAAGACGTATACCCCGCCGCCACCGCTCGAAGTTCCGCAGATGATGACCGACTTTGTCTCGTGGCTACGAACGGACACACAAATACATCCAGTCATTGTGGCCGGCATTGCGCAGTTTCAACTCGTTCACATTCATCCTTTTGTTGACGGCAACGGACGCTCAGCGCGCTTGCTTTCGACTCTTTGCCTCTACAGAACAGGTTACGATTTCAAGCGGCTTTTCACGATCAGCGAGTATTACGACCGCGACCGGCCTGCTTATTACAAAGCGCTGCAGAGCGTCCGCGAGCATGGAATGAACATGACTGGCTGGCTCGAATACTTCACAGAAGGCTTGGGCGCGCAGATGCGCGACGTTCAAATGACTGCTGAGCACGTCATGCGCAAGGATGTGATTCTGGCGAGAGCCCGGAAGAACGGATTGAAAGAGCGGCCCGTCGCGATTCTCGGTTATCTGCTCACCGCTGGCAAAGCGACAGTGGCGGAATGCGAAGAGGAGCTGAAGATGAACAGAAGAACGCTCCAGCGCGATCTTAAACTGTTGGTTGAAAAGGGCCTAGTCCGCGAGATCGGAACAGGTCCGACTGACCCCACCAAACACTACGAGCCGCTACTGTGACAAGCTGTGACAGGTTACTGTGACAAGCTATGACAGACGACTGTAACAGTAGGTGGTTCGGTGTTGGCCGCGAATGGATTCGAAAGCTGTTGCTCGATTTGCGAACTTCGGGCGAGGTGACTTGCCTTGGCAAGCGGCCTGCCGCGCGTTGACGCAACGAGACTGGTAAGGGTATGAACTCTAAGTGAGTGTATTAGTGAGGGTAGGAACGTGTTGGATGGTATCCACGCCCACGGGCTGCCCTTCGCATTCCTGATGAAGAAGTTTGCCCTGGATAAAGTCGGCGGCTTTCTGAGACTGCGAAGCGGCGGAAACGAGCAAGCGAGAATCAGATTTGAGCCGTGCAATCCACGTCTTGAGATAAGCTGCTGAGTTTTCAAGAGTCTTTTGCTCGATTCCCGCGATGCCGCACCGCATGGCGGCAGTCATTTCGGCGATGAGTTCCTCTTTCGAATAGGATTCCGAACCAAAGGAAACCGGGTTATCGAAGTTTTCCCGATGTAGGCGTTTTGCATGGCCGGTGCTGTGGGCAAGTTCGTGAAACTGAGTGGCATAATATTCTTCCGATGAGTGGAAGAGGTCGCGTGCTGGCATACCAACCACGTCGCTGAATGGCGAGTACCATGCCTTATCGGATTGCTCGAACGATGGTGGGTTTGGCATGTTCGCTACAATCTGCTCGCATACCTCGATAGGATCGTTGGTGCGCGTCTCCTGCAAAAGAGATGCCGGAATGTCGATTCCTTCCGTCTGCGACAAATTGAACACACTGTAATAACGGAGCAGAAAAGGCCGGAGGGTCTCTTTCGTACCGTCTTGCGTCGTCGCCTCTCGCTCGTCGCCAACGTTCCAGAAGATGACCGGCGAAGACCTCTCTCCCTTGCGAATGCTCCCGCCCAGCTTCGTTGCCTGATTGAAGGTGAGCCAGAACCGCGATGGAAACCCCTGTGAGGCAAGTGTAAAGACATTGAGGCCACGATATTCTTTTAGGGTAATTAGGTTTGCGGGAGTCTGGCAAGTCCAGGGCTTACGCCAAGGAGCCACGCCGGATTCAAGTTGCTTGATGATTTTGTCGGTGATGATTTCATAGACGCTTGGCATTTGGTTCGCTCCAGTTTTGATTTGCTGTTTTCAGGCCCTTTCTGGGCACAAAAAACAACATGCTTTACTGGAGGCGAGTTCTGGCCGTGGTTCGTGGCTGTCAAGCTCCGAAGCGTATTTCAGCGCAGCTCGGAGGGGCGCGGAAGCGAGCACGGTGGGGGGATGCCGAGCGGAGCTGCACAAGCGGGCTTTACAGTGGGAGCGAACTACGGCCTATCTTGCACCGGCTAAAGCATATGGTGTTTAACTAGTTGACTCTCGAAGAGAGGCAGATTTATGGTCTTGGAAAATGCATGTTCTCTGCTCTCCCGTTTGGACCTATGGGGCGAGGTGCTCGACTTGATGGGATTGACAATCTTATTGTCAAATGACGTGCGGTGGTTGAAGGGATTGCACAATTGTCTCACTCGGTTGCCTTATCTAAGCCTTGGCCGTCACCAATGTCTTCTGGGGAAATTGCAGAAGGGCCTCAAGAAGTTTGAGGAGCAGCACATGGGAAATGATATGCCAATGCTAATAGAGACTCTAGAGGGGACGGACGCCGACACTTTCTCAAAACTGTTCGCGGGCTGGGGCCGGCGCAATGTGGTACCGGAAACCGTGTACGCATGCGCCGTGTACTTGAATAGAGACAGACCCGAAGTACCGGCCATGATCTACCCCAGCGATACCGAACCGCTCGATGATCGCAAACCAAAGAACATCAAGAACCTTGCCACTCCCACCGCTGCCCCTGTGCTGTTCGAGCTTCTGGATAAGCACCAGAACAGCGCCATTTACACTCCGGGATTTGCACTTATGGCTCTCGGGTCCATCCTTTTAATTATTCGTACCCTTCTGCACCCGTAGTTTCTTCCCTAGTGCCTTTCGAGCAACAAGTTCTCGTCTTGTCTCTGACGTGTCCACGACTTCTCGCGGTTTACATCGTTTCTGGTAAAAACTGAGATACTCTCCATGGTGGCGCTGCAGGACAGTCGAGGAACCTCCTCCAGGGTGCGATTTTATGCTTGACAAATCAGGTATGGGTGCCTGAATATTTATGAAGAAGACTTACTCGACGATTGAAGTTGCTGGGCTGCTGGATGTTACGTCGGACACTCTTCACCGTTGGATTCGCGAAAAAAGAATTCCAGCACCTGAAACACAGTTATTGGGTCCATTTCGAGTTCGGCTCTGGACGGCGGAGGATGTAGAGAAAGTTAGGGAATACAAGGCCCATCATTACTGGGGCAAAGGCGGTCGTAAGAAAAGAAATAAACGGGCCAAGTGACGTAGCGGGACGCGCCGGTGCTATCAACACCGAACGCGCCCCTGTCCACCATCACCTGATTGGAGGCAACGATGGCTATCAACGAAGGTATCCGGTCTCCCTTTCCCGCGCAACCGTCCGCACGTTCCCCGAAGTTGCGTATCTACGAAAGTCTTTTCCTGCTGAATCAGGGCGTCGATCACGTCGTCGCGCTCTTGCGCGGCATGGAGAAGTTTCCCTTTGCCCACAAGGAGTCGCTACAGTCAGCCGTCGCTGAGATCGAAGAAGTTCGTTGCGACATGAACGCTGATTTCACCGAACACCTGGCCGACAGCGAACGCCACGACGAAGGCCGCTTCTGGAAGCAGCGACGCGCCGATGAAAAGAAGTGGCGAGACCCCGACGACGTGTATCTCGAGGTCGAACACCGCGAGGAAGAACGCAAGAAGCAGGGATTGCCGCCGCGTGTCGGCATTGTCCCGCACTCCGTAGTCGCCGAAGACGAACAACGCCGGGAAGCCCAGCAAGAACGGAAGAAAAAGCGCGCCCGGAAGTCTAAGCGCCGTGCGGGAGGACGCTCATGACGCGGATCACCACCGAGGAACGCAGACAGATTGAGAAGCGCAGCAAGCAGCGAGAGGCACGGCTGCGCAGGAAGTATCCCGAAGTTCACGGCAAGATCGTGGACTTCATCACCCACACCATCGACGACGGAACGCTGTATTTCACAGTCCGCTTTACGGACAAGACGAGCTTTTGTCTCCGCTACGCCTGCGACATGTTCGTCGCTAGCGCTGACCTCAGCGATTGGAGAGATGGGAACTACAACGTCATTCGCGAGTACATGAAGCCGATTCCGGTGTAAGACGATGGGCGAGTGGAAAGCACCTCTGAGCCTGCGTATCCCGCAAGCTCTCCGCACGGAGATGGAAGAGTTCGCGGCCCGCGAGCGACGTACGCTCGGTAACTTGGGCGAACTGCTTGTCGAGTGGAGTTTCACTCAACTCAAGGTCGCTGGCTCGATTGACCGTTTGTTGAAGGTCTCCCTCACGCCGCGCAACACGAAGCGACAGAGCTAACGTCCGATGCTCTGCGCTCGTGCCGCCACTGCTTGCGCCTGGCTCGGCGCGGATGGCTCGACCTTCTGCGCAGGCTGGCTGCTGCGCGTGTCCCGGCCCCTCCTTAGAACCGCACGTCGTCACTTTTTTTCAATGGCCTATGAATTCGGGCCTCGGCGTATTGCGGCGAGCGAACCTTTTCTGCTGCTTTTTCCAACTCGGCCATCTTCTCATCGGTGGTCTTGCCTGAAAGCACTGTGAACTTTGAAAGATATTCGCTGATGTCTTCACCGTGTAAACCCTTCGCAACGGCATTGCAGATCGTCGTTTGAAAATCACCAGCGCACACTACTTCGATCTCCTTCACCACGTCAGGCTTCAGCGTAAGAACGTTGCCGCCGTGCGCTTCTGAGAGTTGGTATTTGACTGCTGTCCGTCCCGGTCCGGCCTTTTTCAGATTGCTCCCTTCGCACGAGACGGCGATGGACACGAATACATCGCTATACGGGATGCCGTGGATATCACAAAAGGCTTTGAGAACAACTGCACACTCATCTGTGCTCTTAAACCCTACCGGGTTCTTTTTGTACTTTGTGGAGTTGGTGCGAACTTCCAGTTTTATTCCCATTGAACGAAGCCCTGCCTTTCTCCTAATGCCCCAGACTTTGCGCTCGTGCCGCCACTGCTTGCGCCTGGCTCGGCGCGGACGGCTCGATTTTCTGCGCTGCTGGTTGCTGCGCGTGTCCCGGCTCCATCGCGGATCGGTGCGACACGTCGCGCGAGAGTTGCTCCGTCAGATGGCCCTTGTCATTCGTGTAGAGTTGCACATCGTAGCGGCCACGCGACACCGCCACGTATGCCAACCGGCGATTTACGAGTTTTTCTCCGGCCTGCTCCGTGTCCACATGCACCAGCACGCGGTCGGCGGTTTGTCCCTGGCTGCTGTGGCTCGTCACCGCGTAACCGTGATCGAGATGCGGATGCTCCTTCACGTTGAACGCAACGCTGCGGCCTGAGTCGAGGCGCAGTTGCACGTTGCCGCTCGCATCTATCTTTTCGATGGTCCCTAGCTCGCGATTCGCAACGCGCTGATCTTTGTACGGTGCTGTGAACTGCACGCGGTCGCCTGCACTGAACGCTCGCGCTGTTTCCCGGTAGAGCGTCACTCCCTGCAACCGGCGCGGATCGTAGCTCACTTGCTCGCCGTTTTCGCGCTTCACTGTCACCAGATTGTCCTTCTCGTTCACGCGCTCAACCCGCGCATATTCTCCCGCCTCGATGTCGTGCGTCTTGCTGCCTCGCGTGTAGCGCACCACGTCGCCCGATTCGTATTGCCCGGCCCACTGCCGATCCGCTCCCGTGATCTCCTGCCGCGCTACGAGCACGCGCTGCTTGTGTTCGTGTGCGTCCACCTGGCCTCGCGTCTGCATTTCCCGGTGGATGACCTGATTGATTTCTCTGCGCGATTCGTTGTCGGGCGACACTACCAGCGTGCCTTCCGGCTTCGCTGCATACTCCCGCGCGATTTCTTTTAGCCGCTCGTCGCGCTCGGGGATTTCATGCACGCGGCCTTGCGCGTCGAGCTTCTCCATCGCCTCTCGCACATTGCCGCGCGAGAGTTGCTCCACCACTTCTTTCAGCGCCGGGTCTTTCTGCCGCACGATCTCATCAAGCCTTGCGGTTTGAATCCCGGCTTCCTGCAACTGCTGATACGGGGTTCCGGCTTCGACGGCCTGGTGCTGGCGCGTATCGCCTGCCAGCAAAACGCGGTCATTGTCCCTGAGCCGATGTAGGAATTCATTCATCTGCTTCGTACTCGCCAGGCTCGATTCGTCCAAAACGTACAGACGCTTTTGTCCCGGATTTTCATCCTCATTCTGCGCAAGATGCCTCTGTAGCGTGCCTGAATCAATTCCGGCCTCTGCGAGTTTCTGCGCTGCCCGTGATGTCGGTGCAAACCCTTCGACCTCATAACCCTCCCGTTCGGCAGCCTCCCGAACTGCGAACAGGGATGTCGTCTTCCCCGCGCCGGCGACGCCTTCCAGCGCCATCACCTGGTCGTGGCTCGACAAGATTTGGTCAACGGCCACACGCTGGCTGTCGCTCAGATGGGGATGATCTTTCTCGGTCTCTCTGCGCGTATCCAAGCTGATAAGCGCTTCGTGCTTGTTCTGCCCGTCGCGCATGACTTGGATCGTGTCGCGCTCGTAGTCCAGCATCTCTTGGGTGGTGAATGCGCGGCTCGGTGAGCTGGGTTTCTTCTCTGCTCTGATGAACTCACCGTCGTTTATTCGTCTTTCGAACTCGGACCGAACATCGGTGAGCGTTGCCTGTCCCATCGAACGCCTCAGCGCGTCCCGTAACAAGTCACGCTCATCAACAACAGCCTCACGCTCCAGATTTCTTTCCTTGGAGAATGTGACGGCAGATTGTGTAGTCGTACGCGGTGAATCCTGTTGGATTTGTGTTTCTCTCGCTGTGGCTGCTGCCACGGCACGCGCTGGCTGATTCCCAAACGCCTCGGCCATCTGCTGATGACGCTGTTGCATCTCCTCCTGTGAAAGTTCGAGCTTCGGTTGCCGGGTCTTGTGCGCAGCGATTTGTGCCGCGTCGGCTCCCCTCTGATTCTCTCTCGCGAGATGCTCTTCGATCTGCTGGCGGCGCGGGCTCGACGCTGCGAGATATGCTTCGGAGTAGCCTGTGATTTCTGGCTGGCCGCTTTTCCCACGTTCTATTTCGTACCCCATTCCTTTGAGCCGCGCGGCTAATTCCGAACGGTACACCGCCGTCGCATACTGCTGCGTTTTGTAAAGCTCTCGTGGTTGTAGCGAGTACGTTCCTCCATCCCCTGTTTCCGTAAGATTGAAGAACACCACATGCGTGTGCAATTGAGGCGCGGCGTAGCCGTCTACCGGCCTTGCGCTGTCGTGCTCGAACTTCGCCGCTACCCACTTGCCGGTTGTCTCTGCCGGAAGGTTCCCGCCGATTCTGGCCTGGACGTATCGCTCCAGTTCGTCAAGAGCAACGGCAACGCTCTGTTGATGCGCCTCCCGAATTCGTTCGTCGCCGCCCACCAATGCTGTAAGCGATACGCTTTTGGGCGCGGAGAACGTGGCATCCCAGCCCGCGCGGTGCTCCATCGTGCGTATCTTCTGACCGTGTTCGTTGACGTATTCTCGGGCAGCCTTGTGACGGACGAGTTGCTCACCAGTGGTCGGGTGCTGTCCTTCCGTGAGTCTCTGGAAGTGCTCCTCGCCAACCTCGCCGCGTAGACCCCATTGCTCGGCAAGCCTGCCGTGCCATTCGCCGCGAATTTGATCGCCCTGTGTGTAATAGTTCTCGCGGGCATTAGAGAACTCTTCCGCGTGATACGCCAGTGCCTGGCTTGCACTCAGCGGATTGGAAATGGTCAGCATCGTGGTGTTGGCCTATCGGAAGAAATGCCCTTGCCATGTACTGGATCGTTTCAATTCCTGTTCGCGGTCCTGGTTGATTTCGTGCTGCGTGAATTTCTGTTCGGGCCCGCCGCCGGCTCCCGCCGCGGCCGCTGCTGCCTTGGCTGGCTCTTCGGGGCGGATCTCCGTCGGTCGCTGGATGCACTTCGGATGCTTTGTGGGCAGCTCGACGAACGGGAAGCTCATCCGCACGACAAGGTTTCCACTCTTGAGATACCCGTGCAGATTTTCAAGCCCGCTGATCTCGGAATCCATTACTAGGGGCACAACGTCACGCTCATTGTTGTAGCTCGTCGTATTCCGCTGGCCCGTCATCTGTCCACTCGAACGACTTTCCCGCAAGCGCTCGATCTCTATTCTTCCGATGGTGTCCGAAATCCACTTCGCCGCGTTGGGCTCGCTAGTGCGGAGAAAAATCTTGGTGGCTGGCTGTGAAAGCATCGCCTCGGCCTCATGGCCGTAGCGTGTCTCCAGTTGGCTGCGTCCTTGGAAACCAAGGACAACGGGGTTGTTAGATTTGCGGTTTTCGGTAACTGCCGTATGCACCTGCGGCAACCGCTGCAAAGTCGCTAGCTCGTCCAAAACAAACCACACCTTGCGCGAGTTGGTCTGTCCCTGGTTCATGAGTCGCAGCACCAAGGTATCGAGCCACAGGCTCGTGAGGGGCAAAAGCCGTTCGCGCGTTTCGGAAGTGATTGTAAGAAACAACCAGCCTTCGCGCCGCTTGGACCATTCTGCCGCGCTCCAGCGTCCGTTCGCTTCGTTCTCTGACGGCAAGAGTTTCAGAGAATCGGCAACCATGTTGAGCGAAGCTAGAATGCCGCTTCGCTGTGCCGGTGCCTGCTTGTCGATCATCGCCGCGTACTGCGTGCCTTTCACGCGCTGGTCGATCTCTTCCTCATGGCACATCCACCAAGCCATCTGCTCGGGCGTTGGCCTATAGGTCAAAAGGTGGGCGAAGATTTTTCTTGGCCCCTCGACGAAGAATTGATTCTCGTTGCGGCGATCGGGAAACAACGACGTGGCTAAGGTGAGCGCCTCCGCCGGGTGTCGCAGCTCTTCTCCCGGACTCCAGTACGGCATCCGCTGGTCCAGAGGATTGAGAATGGCATCGCCACGCTCGGGGCGATAGAACTCCGGCGTGTAGTCGAGTGCCGGGTCATAGACGATGGCCGTCTCGCCGCGCTCTTCGATCTGCTGCATGATTCTCCGAATCAGCGTGCTTTTGCCGGTGCCGGTGTCACCCATAATAAGGATGTGGCTGGGTTCAATGGCGAGAGGGAGCCTGACGCTCGGTACGATGCCGAACGGCTTTTGCAGGAACGTTTTTTCCGTCAGCTCAAAGCTGATCCCGTTCGATCTGTTCCTGCGATTGAAAACTCGCGGCGTGACAAGCTCTGGTCCTTTGAGCCTTCGGCCTTCCCTCCGTTCGCGGGCACGGGCGGCGTCCTTCGGGATCGCTACCGCGAGGCAAACCAAAAGCACCACCAACCCGCCCCACAACGCGGGCCTCAGAAAATC
Source organism: uncultured Acidobacteriota bacterium (assembly GCA_963803835.1). GTDB lineage: Bacteria > Acidobacteriota > Terriglobia > Acidiferrales > UBA7541 > Palsa-147. The sequence continues at coordinate 27,283 of CAWDOI010000012.1, forward strand.
CACAAGTGTCTGATCTTGGTAGAACGAATGGGCGAGAAGCTCGTGCAGCTTTCCACTGTTGACCTCCACCTGCTGTAGTTCAAGGCGCAGGTCACCAATCTTCACCGCGTCGTCAGTAAGTGCGAGCGTCGTCTCACCACCCTCCGTCTCGGTCTCTCTCACCTCGCCTTCGGCAGCCAAGTGGCTGCCTTTCTTCATGACAACGGTCAGCATTTGATAGCGGTCGCTCTTCGCAAAGCTGGTCACGCTTCGGAGTCCGCTGCGGATGTACGTTTTCAGATAAAACCGCTGCAAAGGCGTCCACGTTTTGGTGTAGCGGTAGGCGCAGATTGGCGCCACGCTTACGAGCGCCAAAAACACCGCTGTCCATGTCCAAACTGCATAGCGATTCGGCCACACACCCGCGTGCTTGTTTCGACCCCATTCCTGGTTCATGACTGCCTCCCTACAACTGCTTCCGCGAGGCGCTCCTGCGCTCTGCGGAATCTCTCCTGGTCGGCCAGTTCGGCTAGGTCCTGCAAGTCGCGCTCGCTCAGTTCGACTTTCTGCCCAAGTTTGCAGAGAGCATTGAGCAGGATCATCCGCAGCGCCACTAATTCGGCAAGCAAGGTCTGTTCGATGGGGCTGGGCTTGTTCAATTCATTGGCATTCCCGTGCGCCAAGAGCACCTCGCGGCACCACTCTCCAAGCGTCAAACCCTCACGCTCGGCCACGGCCACAACTTGGTCGTATTCGCTCTCGGTCATCTTCGAACCAACGGTTCGATTCCGCAGTTGATCGGCAGGCATGAGCAGGACCTCCAGAAGAGGACTTCGAAAAAGAACCATTCGCTCAAACATGTGCGAACAAAACAAAGAGGTTACCGAAGAGCGCCTGAATTCAACGGCCAGCGCGCGCGATTCGCTAACTCACGTCGCGTGAGCAAGTTAACGCGCAGCGCTTTGCAGCACCCACTTTGGGGTGGCGTGTCCGTCCAACTCCCGGTGCCGTAGGCACCGCTCTTCGCAAACGCGGAGCAAACCACCGATTCGCGCTATCAACCCTGTTCGCCATATTCCAGCCGAAGCTCCTCCAGCCACCGCTGCACCTCGGGAAAGGCGGAGGCTTTCTGAGAGAGTTCACGCAGAGCGACCCACTCTCGCTCGGTAAACTCGATGCCCACATCATTCCGTCTCAGCCAAAGCGTGATCGTCGTGCCACCCTTCTCCTTGCTAGGAGTTGCGACGAAATGCCTGCCGTTCCACGAACGCTTCATGGGCCATCCCGCGAGCATGGTTTGAAACTCGGCCAAGTCCGGGTAGCGGGCGATTAGAAAGCTCATGCGACGAGTCGGACCGAGATCAATCGACATGCCCAACTCAGGGCGACCGATGCCCACAAGGGAAAGCCTCAGATCATCCGACTCCAGCGGTTCGGGCAAGATAATCCGATGGCGAAAATCATCTTCGTTGGGACCTACGAGGCGCACGGGTTGGCGTTCGTGCCGCAGCGAATGGCCCCGCGCGGCAAGTCCCCATAGAGTTGGCCAGAATGGTGCAAGAGCCTGATCGAGCTTGGAGCCTTCTACACCTTCGTCTCGAATCGCTACAAGAAGGCATCTGGCGACTGAGCCTGGGCGCTCCCATTTTTCAGACGGTTTCAGTAGTAGCTTCCGGGACGCGATTTGTTTCAGAACTGCTTGGTGATTCTGTTCTGGTTTCTCATCGGATGTTCGAACGCCAACGGAGTCGCCGCCGAGGTTGCGAACGTAGTACCACGCGTGCTTTGAGGCCGGATTCTTCCGGGTCAGATAGACGGCTTCGAAAGCATCCAGCAAAGAGACATAAGACTCTCTGGATGGAATGGCGGGCCAGAGCAGCGGTGGTTCCTGGACCTCCTCCTCCGCTCCGATCTGCACATAGTGCATGAGCACATCCCACTCGGCGACAGCCAGTGCGTGCTGCGATTCCCACTTCTTGCGAATGTGATAGAGGGAAGGGGTCGGCGTACTGAGCATTTCATGACGGGCTGTTTCGCGGTCCATCCCTTCGACGCGCTCCTCGATAACGAGGAAGGCGGCCTCACCCAAAGACACTTCCCGTTTCAAGCGCTCACTAAGAACTTTCTGGTAGCGTTCCAGCAGCTTGAGGCGGTCTTCGCTGAGTCGAATTGAGATGACCTCGTGCCGGGGTTTCTTCTTGAGGATCGACATCATGGTTGACATACTCTCCTACACTGTTGTACAGTGTTTACGTTATCGTAGCTCGCCTGGCGGCTGGATGCAAGAAGAATTTTTCATCGCCACTTTCGGAAGCCGGAGAGCCAATCGACGAGGTACTCGTCGATCTTCGCAAACCCTGGAGGAGTCGCTGCCTCGCAATGTCCGTACCAACCCAAATCGAGACCTCGGTGCACATCGAGCGGCATTATGCCGTTGCGGAAATCGCCGAATTGTGGAACTTGAGTCCTGATAAAGTTCGTGACCTATTCGAGAACGAGCCGGGCGTGCTTGTCTTAGGAGAACGGAGTCCGCGCCACAAGAGACGATACGTCACACTGCGCATCCCTCAGAAAGTTCTCGAACGCGTTCATCATCGTCTATCATCAAAGTCTGGCGTCCGGTAGGAGTATTCCACGATGCTGACCATCTATCGTCGTCACCGTAAGGATTGCAAGCAACGCGCAAAGGGTCGGAAATACCGACACTGCCAATGCCCCATTTGGGTTGACGGAGCACTCGGCGGGAAAGAGATGCGAGAGTCCCTAAAGCTCCGCGATTGGCAGCGAGCACAAGACCTGATCCGCGAATGGGAAGCCGAGAACCGCCGCACAATCCAGCAGGAAAACCAGGTCACGATTAAGGATGCTCATACGAAGTTCATTTCCGACGCGGAAGCGCGGAGGCTGAACGATGCCACGCTGAATAAATACCGCCTACTCTTCCGACAGCTTGACGGTTTCGCGGAAACATACAAGCTGCAATTCCTCAAGCAGCTAGACCTAGACGCGCTTGCAACATTTCGCGCAACGTGGACGCAGGGGCCGCGCACAAGTCTCAAGAAACTCGAACGGCTCAGGGCGTTCATGCGCTTCGCCGAAAAGAGAAAATGGATTGACGATAATCCGGCTACTGAACTAAAAGCACCGAAGGTTCCCAACAAGCCCACAATGCCCTTCACGCGAGAGGAGATGATTCGTATTCTTTGCGCGCTTGGACCTTACGGCAAGAGCGCGGGCATTCGAAACGCACAACGTCTGCGCGCTTTCATTTTGCTGCTGCGATATTCGGGATTGAGGATCGGGGATGCAACCAGGCTTGACGTGAACCGCATTCAAGAGAACAAGCTACTCTTGCACACGGAGAAGACCGGCGTACCTGTCTATTGCGTTTTGCCTGACATGGTCGTAAAAGCATTGGATGCAGCACCCCACTCAAGCTCGAGCTATTTCTTCTGGACGGGCAAGTCAACAGTGCGAAGCGCCAAAGGAAAATGGCAACGTAGGCTCCAGCGGCTTTTTGAATTAGCGAAAGTGCCGACCGGCCATGCGCACAGACTCCGCGATACGTTCGCCGTAGAGTTATTACTCGCTGGCGTCCCGCTCGACAGAGTCTCTATACTTCTCGGGCACAGCAGCATCCGCATTACAGAGCGCCATTACGCACCTTGGACGCGCTCGCGACAAGAGCAAATCGAGGCTGATCTGAAAGCCGCATGGAGCAACGACCCCGTCGTGCTCACCGACGGCAAGGGTACGCCAGAACTGCAAGGGAAGACGGGGCCTATCAATTGAAGCTTTTAACTGTCCCGCAACTGGTCAAGTTGAGCTTCGGTATCCGCCCGTTTGGCATGATAATCCCAATCGTCTGCGATTTGCCGGAGTAGCGCACTCGTACGCGGCCAATTGCGCGTTGCGTCGGCCCAGGTGCGATATTGGCTCGCTAGTCCTCGCTCTTGCTGTCCTCCGTCGTACAACGCTTTGGAGAACCCGCCGCGCTGATTGAACCGGCAGATCGCGATACCGTTCTCGATTTCCTTAGCGGCGACTTCTTCGATCACATCTCTGATGGCCTTGGCCGGCCATGCTCCATCTTCGTCATCCGCGGGGGCATAAGCAAGGACTTGCCCGATTTGCTGATCGGTGATCACCGCTCGATCATTTTCCTTGGCCAATTCTCTTGCTTGGGAAATCCAAGATCGCAGGTAATCGACATCCAGGCTTTCGGGCGACAAGCTAGGCACCGTCTTGATCGACTGGAGCAGCCGGTACGCTAGCCGGGCACGCAAGCGTCGCTGCTCCGTAATTTCTCCCTTCTCTCCTGTGGCTGGCGCGAATGCATCACAAATGACGCTCATAAAAAATTCCGGCGATGCACCAAGCAGATGATTCAGAGCAGTGGGCTCCGCCTGGAATTCAAGCATCGGCAGGTACTGATATTCGAGCGCCGCGAGTTGGCCCATGTCCACGTCCACACGTTGCTGGAGGGCTTGAATCATGTGGACGACCTCGTACAACACCCCCTGCATCTTTCGCGGCTCTGCGCTGAGCTCGTGCATCAGGCCCTGAAGCGCCTGCACACACTGCGCGGTTGAGAGAAGATTCTCGTGGTACGCAATCATGTCCAGAATCGCCGTGAAACGCCCGACTTCCGCATACTTGCCGAAGGCAAACTCTGTATCTTCCGGGGACGACGGCCGGAAAACGGGCTTCCGCGTCCAGTATTCCCTCTGAATATCAGGCGGCAGCGAGGCGACAAAATCCCAAGTCTGACGAGAATCGGTCCAGCGCAAAACAAGATCGGCAGCGGCGCGGGGTTCCAGCGTTCCCACAACTCCCGCAATCCACTTGTCCCACGGCGCGCCGTGTAAATCGTGCGCCACCGAGGACAACGCCACGGTAAAGTCCGCGTTAACACCCGAATTGGGTCCGGTGGCCAGAGTGAGGGCATCCCTCAAAACCTCGATGCCCGCGCCACTTTGCGCAAGGGCTACGCCCACCAAGTGCGGGAATTTCGCCGTCTTTGCCAGGTCTAAAACAGACGGAACTCCTCTTGCTTCGAGAAGGCCCTGCAGGGCTTGGCTCCGGTCGCGGTTGGCTTCTCCTACGTAGTCCGTCCCTTTCGGAGTGCCGGACTTGGGGACGTAATCGTTGAACAGCCATACGATCTGACGAACGGGGTCAGCGGGCCGAATTGCATCGCAGAGTTCCTCCAGCGGCTTCAATTGCTCCGGCCTAAGAGCCCACTTCGCATCCTGAAAGTACCGGTGCTTCTGCACGAAATCATGCAACTTGGACCAAAGTTCAAACAGCGCATCGGAACCTACGCTTGCGGCGGATTGTTTGATCGCAAGAATGACACGCGCGCGAGTTGGCTCGTCGAGTTGTGGCAAACTGTCGATCAGAACAGTAAGACGAGAGATATCTGTAGCAGCTAACTCTACCGCCACCTCGGCATACTGCTGAAAGGCAACGCGCGCATCGCTCCACGTGGTTACTTTGCTCTGGGCGTCACCAAAATCTCGGAGCCACGGCTTTGAGGTTCCACTTGAGTGATCGTGGCTTGACGGCAGCAACGACATCGCGAGTTCAAGACCGATCTTGGGTCGTTCGCGGCAAATCGCGCGGAACACTGCGATCCTTTCCTCCAGCGACGCATTGGTATTGGGTCTCCAGGCCAGGAAGATTTCCCTGAGACTGTTCAAGGGGCGATTGGCGAGTCTGCCTCCTGGGTCAAATTCCGCAAGCGTCATTAGGATTGAGGTAGAGCGGTGGAGATACTTTGGGCTCCACGCCATCGTCTCAAGTGCCCAGAGTACATACGTGTGAGGGCTCGATGTTTGCCAGAACGATCCATCCTTTTTGTCGCGGAAAACTACCGACAACCACTTCTCGCTTTCGCCCTTGAGCACCTGCTCAAGGGCCGAGGCCAAAGGGTTGGGTGCCGCCTCCGCAAGACGGGGGAATTCTGACTTAAGGCTCACCAGAGCACGGATGTCATCCGCAAGTCCCGGCACGGCAGCAATGACGCCGTCGACGTATTGCTCAGGCGTGAGCCCAATCACTCGAAACCTGGCCGCTTCGTGAAGCCCCGAAATCAGGAGCAGCGTCCTCGCGAGTCCGCGCCTGAGCCACTCCGAGTAGCGAAAATCGTCTCCCCTGGTAGGAATCTCCGGCCCTTCCCCGTCAGGAACATCCATCCTGCGATCCCTCTCGGAAAAGACCTCGATGCATGCCTCGCGTAGGCGCTCTTGAGTCCCTGAGTCGACTAAACACCCCAGCAGAGTAAATGCGTCGGTAGCTGAGCGAAGCGTCCAGACCGATCCCTCGAGATCGAGCGGAGCGTCGGCAAGGGATGAAAGCCTGCGTGCCTCGCCATCAACAACGTCATAGGATGTATTACAAAGCTTTGCGACGACGGCGCGGTCGTGCTCGTTCGATGCGTGCCATCCACCCGCCAAGACAATCGGAACCAGCTTTGGATCGTTGTGCCATATGGGACGCACTACCCGGGTGCTTGGTCTTAATCGCGAGAGTACCGTGAGGCTTCGACCGCACGTCACTGCTAATCGAAACGATTCTTCATCGGCAAGCCCCATCGATTTCAGGCCTGCGGCAAATTCCGTAGTCTTCATGCGCGCCAGGGTTTCCGATTCGGCGGCTCTGTCGTCGCCGCCGAGGACAAGAATCACCTGATTGGTCCTCGCGAGCGCGGGACCGACACTACTGACTTCCGGTGGAAGGATGAAATTGAAGCGGTTTTTAGTCGGAACAGTCTGCGCGGCGGCCATTGTGTCGAGGAGGAGCGTCTTGGCACAAAGAAAACGGGCCTGCTCGGGCTCTGCACGCATAATCGCGGCGGCGATGAAGGCTGCGGCCTCCCACGGCGAGTCGGCTTGCCACTTGCTCAGATTTGGAAGTCCCGCAGCTAAAGCGTCGCACAATCGTTTTGCACGCTCCTCCCTCCCGCTCAGCAGTAGTTCCTCTTTCAGTGTGGGAACAAAACCGAGGCGGTACTCGTCCCAGAAATCCGGCACTGTTCTGACACCGCTGGGAGGAATAATCCCCAGCTCACGGGCGAGAGGTAGCGCCACTGCGGGATGATCGGCCAGCCAATGCTCGAGCGAGATGGCATCGAAGACCTGAACTTTGAGCCATCCGTCGCCCGACCGTTCTTGTAGCCAATTTTCAAGACCGGTATCCCATATGCGCGGCGTCACGAAAGTGAATGTCTCCTTCGCCCGCTCTTCTGAACTCAACTCCCTTGTCCGCTTGTCGTAGTCCTTGCCCGCTTTTGTCTTGTAGTCCTTTCCGGCTCCAAACTCCCATATCGAACGGCCCACGGGAACGAAGACGTTGCCTTCGACCACCTCGGCAACACCGTCGAAGCCGTGCGTTTGCGAAGCGTTGCCGCTCGGGAAACGATAAGACTGCAAACTGGGGCAGGACGCGCGAATCAGCGAAGCAACGACGCCGGAAAGTTCTTCTCTTGCAGTCAGAGTGTCCGCCCAAGATTGCAAATGTTGTGCCGTCACGATATTCATGGTCGGTCCGATGCCTGGAGCTTCTTTCCTGGGGAACTCAATAGTTGCTCTCAGATGACAGGCATCGGGGAATTGTACGTAATCTCCCTCGTCGCGGGCAAACTGCAAACTATTACCGTCAGCGAGTCTGGGGCTGCGAAGCCACCAAACGATCAAAGCTAAATATCCATATCGAAGGGAAGGGTACACCAAAGGTACACGGAAAAAAGAGCCCAACCAACTATATGCTTTTCAGTCGGTTAGGTTGGTAGGGGCGGTGGGGATCGAACCCACGACCAACGGCTTAAAAGGCCGCTGCTCTACCACTGAGCTACGCCCCTGGTGTGATGTCCACCATGATACCCGAAAATGATTTCAGGCACCCGCGCTGCGCGAAGAAAGCTGGGCGAAGAAATTGGACGCGTCCACCCGCCGCGAAAATTGCCGTATCTCCTGCTTGCGAGGTTCGCGGCTCTGCATTCATTATGAATGCCATGGATCCATTGTGGATTGCGAACGATCAGGCGAAGCGCCTGGCGGAACTGACGGCGGGCACGGCCGATTCACAAAAGGAAGCGCCTTTGCGCCGCGACGTTCGCTCGCTCGGCGTCCTGCTTGGCAGAGTCCTGGTCGAACAAGGCGGCGACGACCTGCTGAAAATTGTCGAGCAGCTCAGGCATCTGTTGATCGAACAGCGCGAAGCACCGTCAGGTTCCGCGGAGCAAGCCAACCTGATGACCCAGGCCCGCGACATCATCGGAAAAATGGAACTCGAAGACGCGCACCGAGTGACGAAGGCGTTCGCGATCTATTTTGAGTTGACGAACCTCGCCGAAACAAATCACCGCAAGCGCCGGCGTCGCGCTGCGCGGCTGCATGTCGAGCAGTCGCCACTTGCGGGATCGTTCCGCGGCACTTTGGCCCGGATGCGCGACGCCGGAATTTCGGAAGCGGACGCACTCGCCGCGCTGCGAAAGGTGAAGATCATGCCGGTCTTCACCGCTCATCCGACCGAGGTGGCGCGGCGCACAGTGCTGATGACGCGTCGCCGAATCGCGCAGCACCTCGAAAATCTCGACCGGCTCCCCTTGCCGGAGGCGGAAGCGGCCGAATTCGAGGCCCTGATCCTGGCGGAAATCACAACCCTATGGCAGACCGACGAGGTGCGACTGAAAAAACCCGGTGTGATTGATGAAGTGCGGATGGGCCTCGATTACTACCCGATGACGCTCTTCCAGACGTTGCCAAAGCTCTACGCGGAGTTCGCGGAATCGTTTCAAGCCGTTTACGGAAGGAAGCTGCGACATGACGAACTCAGCGAAGTGATCCACTTCGGCTCGTGGATTGGCGGAGATCGCGACGGAAATCCTTCGATCACTCCACAATCCACCGCGGAGGCTCTGGAACTGGCCCGGCACGTGATGCTCGACTTTTATCTGCAGGAAATTGCGAAGTTGATCGACCAACTGAGTCCTTCACTCCGGCAAACGGGCTGCTCGGCAGAATTGCGAAGCGCGCTAGCAGCCTACGATACGACGATGGGAGACGACCCGTCGGTTGGAAAATGGATCTCGGAAACGGAATTGACTCGCCGGTTTTTGGATTTTGTGCGGATTCGATTGCAATACAGCCGTAACGATTCCCGAAATGCGCGTGCGTACAAGTCGCCAAGCGAACTCGTGCGGGACTTCGATTTGATTCGCGCGAGTCTCGCGGCAAATGGCGGCGAGCGGCTGGCCGAGTTGCTCATCGATCCGGTCGCGCGAACCGTGCGGACATTTGGATTCCACCTTCATACTCTCGACATCCGCCAGCACGCGAATGCGATTTCGGAGGCGCTTGAGGAAATTCCCAGTGCCGGAGCCGCAAACGTGCAACCCCGCGTTCACTTGACGTCCGAGATTAGCCGCGACGTGATCGAGACGTTTCGGATGATTACAAAGCTCAAAAAACTGTATCCGTCCGAAGCGCTCCGCTATTTCGTGATCAGCGGAACGGAATCGGAGAATGATGTCTTCAACTGGCTCAAGCTCGCAAAAATCTGCGGCGTTCAGCCGGCGGCTTCTGGGGACGATCCAGGATTGATGCCGGTGCCGCTTTTCGAATCGATTGATTCATTGCGCGATGCCGGAAAAATCATGGGCCGCTTGTGGACTACCGAATTGTATTTGCCGCTGCTCGATTCCTGGAATCGCGAGCAGGAAGTGATGCTCGGCTATTCCGATTCAAACAAAGACGGCGGAATGATCACCAGCACGTGGGAATTGCAAAAAGCGCACCGCGAGCTTCATCAGGCAGCGAGAGACTGCGGCGTAAAACTGCGCCTATTTCACGGGCGCGGCGGAACGGTGGGCCGTGGCGGCGGGCCAACGCATCGCGCGATTCTGGCGCAGCCCGTAGGCGATTTCTCCGGAGAAATCCGAATCACCGAGCAAGGCGAAGTCTTGAACTGGAAATATTCGGACCCGGTGCTCGCGGAATGGAATTTGGAACTGATGGTTGCGGCGTCGCTTGAGGCGCTGACGCGGCCGGGCGAACGCACGCCGCGCGACGATCGAAGATGGGATGACGCGATGAACGAGATTTCCGCCGACGCGTTTGCATTTTATCGCGAGCACATCGCGGAAAGCCCCGAGGTTCTGAATTATTTTGAGCAAGCGACACCCGTGAATGAGCTCGTGCACGCGCGAATCGGCTCCCGGCCGGCCCGGCGGTTGCAGAGCCGCGACCTCGCAAATCTGCGTGCGATTCCCTGGGTATTTGGATGGATGCAGAGCCGTCACGCTGTGCCGGCCTGGTTCGGGGTGGGCTACGCGCTGGAACGTTTTGCGGCGAAAAGTCCGGCGCATCAATCTCGACTGAAAGAAATGATGCAATCGTTCATCCTGTTTTCCGATTTGGTGCGCAACGTGGAGATTGCGATGGCGAAGGCGGATATGCAAATTGCGCGTCTCTATGCGACCACTCTGGTCGGCGATACTGCACTGCGCGAAAAGGTGTTTGGCGTTCTCGCCGAGGAATTCGGCCGAACGCGGCGGATGTTGCTGGCCGTGACGGGGCAAAAGCAACTACTCGAAGGAAACTCCGTTCTTTCGCAGTCAATCCGATTGCGAAACCCGTATGTGGATCCGATGAGTTTAATTCAGGTGGAACTCCTGCGACGCAAACGATTTGGTAAGCAAGCCGAGGCGCCGGACAACGCGCTGGGCGCAACCATTAACGGAATCGCCGCAGGCCTACACAATACTGGATAAGCGGGATCGTAATACATAAGAAGTCGTCGAGAAATTATTGCGTGGGAGCTTTTGCTCCGCTGACGCAGCCGTCCGCTTCCAAGTCTTGAAGCCGATGCGCAGCCTCGATGCTCGCCCGCTTCGCGGCCGCGGTGAGCAGCACGCGCGCTTGATCGCAATTTTGCGGGACGCCGCGACCCCACACGTATAGATCGGCGAGAATAATTGCGGCCTTCGTATTTCCCTTTTCAACGGAAGCCCACAACCACTTCACGCCGACGTTCGTTACTTCGGTCGACCCACTGCTGCCACGCAGATATTGTAATGCGCTCGCTAGTTCCGCTTCACCCGTGTCCGCGGGCAGTGCAGGCGCTGCTGCTGGCGGATTAGGATCGGCGGCGTAGATGGTCGGTGCGGGCATCGCTCCCACCACCGCAGCAGGTGCAGGCTTACGCTTCACTGCGCGAGGCGCCGATGAATGAGTTTCCGGCGGCGGCTGGAGCAACGGACTCAGTTTTGAATCGGGCGGCGTGGGATCGGCGGCAGCCGGCTTCACAGTAGACTCGGTATTCTTGCTCATGACGTTCTGCCCTAGCCATTGAACTCCCGCTCCCACCTGCCGGTGGAAAATGATCAACCCAGCGCCAGTGGCCACGACAAGAGCAAACACAACGATCATAATTTCAACGTCACGCACGAGATCGCTGGGAACGCCTGCGCGCATAAGAAGCGCTGCTAGACGACTGACTCCTTCGCGCCTCTGCATCGCTCCGGAACTCGCCGCGTACGCGGGCCGCCACGGCTCCGAGTAGTCCGAAGTGCGGATCGAAATTCCTGCGTGTGGTTGATACTGCGGCGGCGGCGGCGGCTCCATCGGCGCCGGAGATGAAATTGGCGCGGGAAATTTGACCACGGGCTGAGGGTAAAAATGAACGGGTGGGTCATCATCGGGCCGGTGCTTCGCCGCCGAGGCGATCTCGCGCAAAATTTCCTCGGATTCGTTTCCCGAATATGCAGCCGCCGGCGCAGGCGCATCGAAGGAGAACAAAGGCAATACGACCGGCTCCTCCTTCTTCGTCTCGAGCGGCGGTGTCGCAGAAAGCCGCTGTGGAATCACGGGAGGAGGGGCAACTGGGTGAATGAATTCACGCGCTGCCAGTTCTGCTAATTCGCTTGCGTCGAGCGTTGGCCTTACGTCGGGCCTCGGCTCGAACACTGGCGGAACGATCGCGGGAGCCGGCGCATTCGGGTGAACGAATTCACGTACTGCGGGATCCTCTGATTCGCTCGCATCGAACGTCGACCTTATACTTGTCCTTGGCTCAAACATCGGCGGAACATTCGCGGGAGCTGGCGCCACCGGGTGAACGAATTCGCGAGCTGCGAGTTCTTCTAATTCGGTCACGTCGAGCGCCGATCCTGGATCTGTCCTCGCCTCGAGCACTGGCGGAACTATCGCGGGAGCGGGCGTGGCTGAGAGTGCGACTTCGGCGTCAGCGCTCTCCGACGCGTCTTCTATGTCAATCGCGCGGGCCGGCGGCATCGGCGTGGGCGCGGATTCCTCAGATTGTTCGGGCTCTTCTTCAACGACCGCAGTTTTGCTCGACGCGATAGGACTCGGTGAAGGGTACGAGCGAACTGGGAGAGGACTACCGTTCTGCTCGAGCCACTTTCGGATATTCAGCCGTGCTTCCGCTTCAAGATTCGTAAATCGCAGGCCGCCAGTTTTCTTGGATTCGTCGGTCCACACGATTTCGCCGATTGTTTCAATTCGGCCGGTTGGATTTAGCGTAAACCACAGCGGCGTGGGGCCATCGTCATGCTCGACGGGCGCAACAGCCTGAAATTGCAGACCATCCTCGGATGCGTCAAGGACGATGCCGCCATTATCCGAAGCGAGGCTGAGGTATACCAGACCTAATGGCTTGCAGCGCGGCGATTGGCGTCGTTCCGTTACCATCGACAAATACTCAGCCTCCGGCTCGGGGTGAGGTGAAGGGACCTCCCCGCTCCGGGACAAATGTCCTCTTCGGCTGCGATGGGCTCGTCGCATTTGAATATTCGCGCGAGGCCGGGGGGACGGCAGCCCACAGGAATACGATAGCATACGTCATATCGCAGGTCGCGCCGAGGGGCAATGAATAAATTCGGAAGGCGCGGAGATAGTGAGCGGTCATTTAGTCCTTATGAGAGTACTGAAACTCTCAATAGATCGCCGTCGCTCTGAGAGCTCGGCCTCGCCAACAGGCCGCTAAATCACTGAGCGTGCAGGCTTAATCGCGACCGTTGCGCGTTAAGGCATAGAAATAAATCGAACACTTAAGCTTAGTTAGCACCTGGAAGCGTGCGCGGCCTTTTCCGCTTCCATTCATAGTCTCTTCTCAGCTTTTCTTTGTGTTTCTTGAGCTGGCCTTCCAACTCGACGAACGCTGCACGCGCGCTCGATGGCGCGTCTGCGGCAACCGCGGTGG
>CAWDOI010000013.1:0-323524 GCA_963803835.1 uncultured Acidobacteriota bacterium
CCGAGCGCGCACGCGGGAGACGCGATATCGAAAAGCCGCAGAATCGGAATCTTAAATTTCCTCCCGAGATAAATGAATGCTGCAATCCCCGCGATTAGCCCGCCGAACCATGCAAAGCCGTACGAACTGAACAGTTCCGCAACCGGATGCGCGAAGAATTCGCGCGGCGATTCGAGAACGTGATAGAGCTTCGCGCCAATCATTCCCGCGATGGAAGGCACGGCGACGAGAGTCTCCGCTTCGGCGTCAATTCCTCGGCGGCGCAAGTCCGCGCGGAGAACGAAATACGCGCACAGCATCGCCGTCGCGACCATCAGGCCGAACGTCGGCAGCGTGATCGGGCCGATGTGGAGGAAGGGGATCATTCGTCGAGGCCGAATCCGAGGAGCGTACGCATCAGCGTCGCAGTATACACGACGCGGCGCGACGATTGCCGGTGGTGCGGGATGCGCGACAATCCGAGAAAATTAAGTTGCGTTGGCGAACACGAGCGTCCCGGAAACGGACAAGGGGGACGCGCTCCGCGCCGGTGGGCGATTGTATGTCATTAAGAATGAACAGATTGCGACCCACCGGGCGTGGTGCGCGCCGTGCAATCTATGAATTGGCGTTGTGTAGTTGTGTTGCGGGATTTCGGTGCAATGGCAATGGCGGCGGTTTCGGTTTGGTTTTTGCGGAGGCGGTGTGAATTCGATCATCCAGGACCTTACGTTTGCGTTGCGATCGCTGCGGAAATCGCCGGGCTTTACGATTGTTGCTGTACTGACACTCGCGCTCGGTATCGGCGCTAACGCCGCGATTTTCTCGCTGATCAACGCCGTCCTGCTTCGGCCGCTGCCGTTCGCGAACGCCGACCGGATCGCTTCGATCAGCGAGTCCGCCGTTGGCCTCGGGTTTCCGCAGATTCCTTTTAGCCCGCCCGATCTTCACGAATTCATGGCGTGCCAGCGCAGCTTTGAATTGGTCGCCGCGTATGAGAACGATCATCGCGAACTCTCCGGCGACGGCGGCGCGGGCGAGCGAGTCGTCGACACGCGCTCGAGCGCCACGCTGTTTCCGCTCCTCGGTGTGCAGCCAATGCTCGGCCGCGACTTCACTGCCGAGGAAGACGCACCAGGACACGCAGTCGCGATTCTGAGCAACGGACTGTGGCAGCGCCGCTACGCCTCCGATCCGAAAATCATCGGCAAGACGATTTATCTCGACCGCGAGGCTTACCAAGTGGTCGGCGTGATGCCGCGCGATTTCGTCTTCCCGATGCACGGGCCGATGACGAACGATCATCCCGCCGATCTCTTCGTTCCGCTGGCGCTAACTCCCGACGAATTGCAAGCGTGGGCCAAGTTTTACAATTTCACGGTGATTGGCCGGCTGAAGCCGGGAGTTTCGATGGAAAATGCCGCGGCCGAAGCGAACATCGTCGTGGCGCAAATCGTGCAGTTGTACCCGCATTCTTTGCTTGAGGCGTTCCACGGCGTGCATGTGGGCGCGGTCGTGAATCCGCTGCAGCGCGATGTTGTCGGTCTGGTGCGCGCGCCTCTGCTTGTGCTTCTCGTTGCCGTTGGGCTTGTGCTTCTAATCGCTTGCGCGAATGTGGCGAATCTGCTGCTCGCACGCGCGACGGCCCGCCACAAGGAAATCGCGATTCGCGCGGCCCTCGGCGCGGGACGTTGGCGATTGATCCGTCAACTGCTCTCCGAAAACATTCTTCTCGGCCTAATTTCGGGAGCCGTCGGCATCTTGATCGCGTATTGGGGCGTTGCATTGCTCGTTTCGTTGTCGCCGATTGATCTTCCTCGAGTCCACGAGATAGGAATCGATGGCCGCGTTCTCGCGTTCGCCCTCGGGTTGTCATTTCTGACGGCTCTCATTTTCGGATTGATCCCCGGAATCGAAGCCTCACGTACCGATCCGCAGGAAGCACTGAAAGAGGGAACTCGTGGCGCAACCACTTCGCGTTCGAAGAAGCGTTTGCAAGGTGCGTTGATCGTCGCGCAGATGGCATTGTCCGTGATGCTTCTCGCGGCCGCCGGCCTGGTAATGCGCAGTTTTGTCGGGATGCTTAAGTCCGATCCGGGATTCCAGCCGCAGCACATACTCGCCGTCGGAGTGCCGCTGCCGCTGCGCGCCTATCCGCACGCGTCTTCCACACGCGCATTCTTCGAGGAAATGCTTCGACGCGCTGCCGCGCTGCCGCAGGTGCAATCCGCCGGCGCATCCACCGATCTGCCGCTCGACGCGAACGAGCACGACGCCGTCATCCTCGAAGGACGCGACACGGCCACTCACGGCCAGCCTCCTTCGTGTGTGCAGAGTTGGATCATCGGTGATTATCTCCGCACGATGGGAATCGCAATCCTGAAGGGCAGGGGATTCACGCCCGAAGATATCCAGGGGCGGCAGGACGTTGCGCTCGTCAGCGCCGCCGCCGCGCAGGAATGGTGGCCGGGAGAAGATCCGATCGGAAAGCGCCTGAAGATTGGCTCGCCTGATTGGCCGTGGCTGACGGTGGTGGGCATCGTGAACGATGTCAAGGATTCCTCGCTGCAAAATCCGGCGAGGCCGCACACCTACACGCCTTATCTGCAAGTACCGGACAGTTGGATCGAGAGCCCGCTTTCCGGCGAGGCGCGCAGATTGAATCTTGTGGTGCGGACGCAGGGCGATCCCGCGGCCGTCACTTCATCCGTGCGCAAGATTGTTTCGGGTCTCGACCCGGCAATAGCTGTGACGAAAATCCGCACGATGGATGCGGATGTTCAGGAAAGCGTTGCGCCGCAGCGATTCATGTTGTTGCTGCTCGGAATTTTTGCGGGGCTGGCGCTGTTTCTTGCGGCGGTGGGAGTGTACGGCGTGCTTTCGTATTCGGTGGCGCAACGGACGCACGAAATCGGCGTGAGGATTGCGCTCGGTGCGCCGAACAACAGCGTGCTTGCTCTCGTACTGATGGAAGGGATGAGATTGACGTTGGCTGGAGCGCTAATTGGGGTGGCGGCGGCGCTCGCGGTGACACGATTGATGGCGGGATTGCTGTATGGCGTGACGGCGCATGATCCCGTGACGTTTATCGGCGTGGCCGTGGTGATGTGCGGCGTGGCGCTTGCGGCGTGTTACATCCCGGCGCGGCGGGCGATGCGCGTCGATCCGATGGTGGCTTTGAGATATGAGTGAGTGAACGATGATTTGGTGGCAATAAGGCCATCGTAGCGCCGGCATCCTGCCGGCGAATTTTGTACGTTGCCACGGCGCCGAAACCCGCCGGCCCTTCGAGGCTCAGGGTCTACGACAAGATGCCAGCGCCACGAGCGTGATCGCGGCGTATCTCGAATCGGGGGCGCGATGAACGATTTGATTCAGGACATTAAATACTCGGTGCGGGCGCTGCGTAAATCGCCGGTATACGCGCTTATCGCGATTCTCACGCTCGGTCTGGGCATTGGCGCGAACACTGCCATATTCACTTACGTGAACGCGTGGCTGATCAAGCCGCTGCCTTATCCGCAAGCCGATCGCTTGATGGTGCTGCTCTCGCACGACACAAAGAAGGGCTGGACGAACAACGGTGTCACCTCGACCGCTGATTTTGTCGATATAGAAAAGCAAGACACCGCCTTCGAGCAGATTGCATCGTGGACGGGCTGGTACTTCAATCTGACGAGCGATGGCCCTCCCGAGCGTGTTATCGGCGGCCTCGTGAGCTGGAATTTCTTTCAGACGCTCGGCGTGAAGCCGATGCTCGGCCGCGTGTTTTTGCCGGAGGAATCGCAGCCCGCGTCGAGCCACGTGGCCATATTGAGCCGAGGCTTGTGGCAGAGCCGATACGCAGGAGACCCGCAGATCGTCGGCCGCACGATCAAGCTTCAGGGGGAGTCGTACACGGTAGTCGGCGTGATGCCCGCAAGCTTTCAGTTTTCGCTGATGGGCATCGCGAATATCTGGACGCCCCTGGCGCTCGATGAAAAGCAACAGGCCGACCGCGTTACGGGGTGGTTCAGCGCCTTCGGCCGGTTGAAGCCCGGCGTGACACAGCAGCAGGCCGCTGCGGAAGTCACCGGAATTGCTTCGCGACTCGAAAAACTGTACCCCAAAACGAATACAAACGCCACGACGCTGCTTAGCCCCATGCTCTATGAAATTCAAAAGAACGAAGGAACTCAGGCCGTCGTGGTTTTGTTCTGGATCGTTGGCCTGGTTCTATTAATCGCGTGCGCAAACGTGGCGAACCTGATGCTGGCCCGCGCGGCGCGGCGCACGAAGGAATTTGCGGTTCGTTCGGCACTGGGCGCCTCGCGCGCTCGGCTTGTGCGGCAATTGCTGACCGAATCCCTGGTGTTATTCGCGGTGGGCGGCGGCGTGGGAGTGCTGTTTGCCGTGTGGGGCGTGCATTGGATCGCGGACTCGATTCCAGGCCGAATACGCGGCTATCTCGTCAACTACGGCCGCGTGGATCTTGACCTCACCACGCTCGCCTACACTCTGGGCATCGCGCTCGTTTGCGGAATCGCTTTTGGTCTCGTGCCGGGATTCGGAAGCACGGGGCTGAACGTCAACGCCGCGCTCAAGGAATCCATGGGACAGGTTTCCGGCGGAGGGCGAGGCGCGAAGCTGCGCCGCGCATTCGTGGCCGGAGAAGTCGCGCTCGCTGTAGTCGTTTTGATTTCAACGGCGATGCTCGTCGAAAGCTTCATCCATCTCGTGTACGACAAGCTCGGATTTGAGACGAAGAACCTCCTGACGGCGCCGCTCGTGCTTCCCAAGACGAAATACGCCGGCGATGCTCAAGTGCGGAACTTCTACGATCAGGCGATGGCCCACGTCCAGGCGCTTCCGGGCGTGGTGTCAGCGGGGATGAGCCAATCCGTCCCGTTCGGCGAATCTTTCACGACCGTCCTGATTCACATCGCAGGGCGGCCTCCAGCGGAACCGGGCGAAGAACTCGGCGCGCTCTATTCGCCGACCAGCCCGGATTATTTTTCGACGATGCAGATTCCGCTGATTCGCGGGCGCATGTTTTCGAGCGGCGATGGTCCCGGCGCTCCAAACGTCATTCTCATCAATGAGACGCTGATGCGGCAACAATTCGCAAACGAAGATCCCATCGGCAAACAGATCGAATACACCGAGAAGCGCACGCTCGGGACGATCGTCGGCGTGGTGGGCGACGTCAAGACGTACTCGATGAGCGCTCGTCCCCAGCGCCAGATCTACGTTCCGGCGGCGGAATTCCCGAGTGCTTACATGACGATCGTCGCGCGCACGGCGGGTCCGGCGCCGGAACTTCCTGCAGCGATTCGCAATGCCGTCTGGTCCGTTGATAGCGAGCAACCGATTTCTCTGGTGCAGCCCTTTGAAGTGGCCATCGATGAGCAGAACGCCGGCAATCGCATCCTCACGCAATTGGCCGGGTTCTTCGGCTTGGTGGCGATGCTGCTGGGAGCAATCGGAATTTACGGCGTGATGGCCTACACCGTCGAGCAGCGCACGCGAGAGATGGGGATCCGAATGGCGTTGGGCGCGAGCCCCGGCGATGTGACGCGGATCGTGCTGGGCCTGGGGTTGAGGCTGACACTTGTAGGTGTCGCGATTGGAGTCGCGCTTGCGGCGGGAGCGACTCGCGGAATGAGCGCCATCTTGTACCAGGTGAAGACGGGCGATCCGGTTACGTTCATCGCCGTTGCGGCGTTTTTTACGGTGGTGGCGCTGGCGGCGTGTTACATCCCGGCACGGCGGGCGATGCGTGTCGATCCGATGGTGGCGTTGCGGTACGAGTGAGCGGGCGATGAATCGGGCGGCATTCGTGCATGTAATGGCGTGATACGGGGGCGAAATGGGCACTCTGATTCAGGACATCAAATACGCGCTTCGCGTGCTGCGCAAATCGCCTGGGTTCACGATCATCGCTGTGCTCACCATTGCGCTCGGCATTGGCGCGAACACGGCGATCTTCTCCGTCGTGAATGCCGTGCTGCTGAAGCCATTGCCGTTCCACAATCCCGACCGGCTCGTCGAGCTTTGGGAAACCGAATCGTCCCCGGGCAATTTTCCGCTCCCCGATCAGGACTTCCTCGACTGGCGCGCGCAGAATCGCACGTTTGAAGACATGGCAGTGTTTACGTGGCCTGAGCCGAGCAACATCAGCGGCGCGGGCGTGCCCGAGCAAGTGCGGCTCGTCGAGGTGCAGGCGAATTTCTTTTCGGTTCTCGGCGTCGCACCGCAAATCGGGCGCGCATTCGTCGCCGGAGAGGACGTTAAAGGCCTCAATCATGTCGCCCTCGTGACCAATGCATTCTGGAAATCGCATTTTGGCGGACGCGCGGGCGCTCTCAATAAGACAATCCAGCTGAATGGCGAAAGTTACACCATCATCGGCGTGATGCCCGCGTGGTACACCGCGCCCGGCACAGCGGATGTGTGGACGCCGATCGATTTTTCGCCGTCTGCGCTGCGTGGCCGCGATAGCCACTATCTCCGCGCACTCGGGCGCGTCAAAACTGGCGTGACAATCGAGCAAGCGCGCGCGGATCTTGGCGCGATTTCGGCGCATCTTGCGAAGGATTTTCCCAAGACCAACAGCAACGCGATGCCAATCGTCGTCCCGATGCAGAAGGAATTGACGGGCGACTCGAGAACACCGCTGTGGACGCTGTTCGGCGCAGTCGGGCTGGTGCTGCTGATCGCGTGCGCCAACGTCGCGAACCTTTTGCTAGCGCGCTCGATCGGAAGGCGCCGCGAGATGGCGCTGCGCGGCGCGGTGGGAGCGAGCCGCTGGCGATTGGTGCGGCAACTTCTTACCGAAAGCGTGATCCTCGCCCTCGCTGGAGGCGCTATCGGCGCGCTCATCGCGTATAACGCTGTCGATCTCCTGGTGTCGCTCAAAGGCGTGCAAGTGGTGCCGCCGAATCCGATTCGGCTGGATGTTTCCGTTCTGTTTTTCTGCTTCGCCGTCAGCGCGGCGATTGGAATACTTTTTGGGCTGGCGCCCGCGTTTCAGGTTTCAGATTTGGATCTCATCGAGGAGCTCAAATCGAGATCGGC
The DNA here is from genome assembly GCA_963803835.1 of uncultured Acidobacteriota bacterium. GTDB lineage: Bacteria > Acidobacteriota > Terriglobia > Acidiferrales > UBA7541 > Palsa-147. The sequence continues at coordinate 7,036 of CAWDOI010000013.1, forward strand.
CGGCGCAGCGCGCAGTGGCCGAAGCGTTCTTCTGCGCGATGGGCTTGTAGCCGTTGAGATCGCGCTCTCTCTCGCGCTTCTTGCGGGCGCGGGATTGTTACTTCGTACGTTTTCAAATCTTCGGGCCGTGGATCTGGGCGTACGAACCGACCACGTTCTCACTGGCTACGTTTTAATCCCCGATAAAGACGACGCGACCTTCGATCAGGGGAAGTCGTTCATTGACGCCTTCCTCGCGAAGCTGAAGAACGCTCCGGGGATTCGCGATGCTGCGTTCAACACCTTGGCGCCGCTCTCGTCGGGATCAAACGGGTACGTAACAGCGGATGGCCAGTCCGAGGACTACAGAGGCGGGCCGCTCGTCGCATGGAATGAAATCACGCCGAGCTACTTCCGCACGATGGGCATCAGGCTAATTGCCGGCCGCGAGTTGACGGATGAAGACGTGCAGAGCGCCGGCGATGCCTGGCGCGAGATATTACCTTTCGAGAAAGCCCACGACGACAAAGCGGAGGAAGCGCTCGAGCGGAAGTTCACCACTGCGGCGGTGATCAGCAAAGATATGGCGGAGCACTTTTGGCCGAATCAGGATCCACTCGGCAAAATGTTTCACAGCGGCGGCGCGCCGTATCGGGTTGTCGGCGTCGCTGAGGTTGTCCGCAATAACGGATTGCGCGATCCCGCGATGTACGCGGCTTACATTCCCGCGGCGGTGGGCCTCGGCGATGGCGCGTATGTCCTCTATATCTCGGTGCTGACCGACGGGCCGCCGCAAAGCGCGGAGAACACGATGCGCAGCGAATTGGCATCGCTGAACAGCACACTTGCACTCTCGGAAGTGAAGACGATTCCGCAGCTCGTTGGCGACAGCATGGCAGACACGAATGATGAAGCGCTGCTTCTGGGTGCGCTAGCGGGCTTGGCGCTGCTGCTCGCGGCCGTCGGGACATATGGCGTGATGTCTTACGGTGTCAGCCAGCGCACGAATGAAATTGGGATTCGCATGGCGCTCGGGGCGCAGCGGCAGGATGTGGTGCGAATGGTGCTGCGGCAGGGCGGGATTTTGATTGGCGCTGGCGTGGGGATTGGATTGTTGCTGACGTTGGGCGGGGCACGGCTGATGAAAGATTTGCTGTTCGGCGTCGCGCCGTTTGATGCGTTGACGTATGCGAGCGTGGCGCTGTTGCTGGCGGGGATTGCATTTTTGGCGTGCGCGATTCCAGCGCGGCGGGCGATGCGCGTGGATCCGATGGTGGCGTTGCGATACGAGTGACAGGGCGATGAATTTGGCGGCAATCACGCGATCGTAGCGCCGGCTTCCAGCCGGCGGTTTTCTGTGCGATGGCTGGGCACAAAATCGCCGGCAAGATGCCGGCGCTACGATTGCATTTTCGATGTTGGCATGGCGGAGGTGGAATGGGGACGCTGCTGCAAGACGTGCGCTACGCGCTGCGGACGCTGAGAAAATCGCCGGGCTTCACGCTGGTCGCCGTCATTACGCTGGCGCTCGGCATCGGCGCGAACACCGCCATCTTCAGCGCCGTCAATCCCATTCTCTTCGAGTCTCTGCCGTACCCACAGCCGAGCCGGATCATGATGGTCTGGGACACGTCTGAAGGTGCGCGCTCCGACGTGACGTTTCACACGTATCGCGAGATAGCAGAAAGGAATCGTTCCTTCAGCGAACTCGCGGTCTTTGAAGGCGTGCAAGCAACGATGACTGGCCCCGCCGAGCCCGAGCGTCTCGACGGCCTCAGCGTCAGCTCCGAATACTTCCGCGCGCTCGGCGTCCGTCCTGCGCTCGGCCGCGATTTCGAGCCATCAGACAACGCATTTCACGGCGCAAAGGTGACGATTCTCAGCGACGGAATCTGGCAGCGGCGCTTCGGTGGAGATCGCGCGATCATCGGGCGGCAAATCGTTCTCGACGGCGACGCTTATACCGTGATCGGCGTGATGCCGCGCGGCTTTGAAAATGTTCTCGCCGCGACGGCAGAGATTTGGCTGCCCGAGCAGTACGATTCCGCGCACATCGCCGACGTCAGCTCCGCGGAGTGGGGTCATCATCTGCGCATGGTCGGGCGTTTGCGTCCCGGCATCAGCAGGGAACAAGCCCACAGCGATCTCGACCGCATCGCGCAGACGCCGGCCCCGGAATTTCCGCGGGCGCCATGGGCCGCGCTCACGACCGGATTCATCGTTGATTCGTTACAAGATGATATGGCGCGCGACGTTAAGCCCGCGCTTCTTGCCGTGCTTGGCGCGGTGATGCTCGTGCTGCTGATCGCTTGCGTCAACGTGACAAATCTGCTGCTTGCGCGCGCGGCGCAGCGGCGCGGCGAATTTGCGGTGCGCGCGGCGCTCGGCGCGGGACGCGTGCGGATGATTCGCCAATTGCTCACGGAGAGCGTGCTGCTCGCCGCGTTCGGTGGCGCCCTCGGATTGCTCGCGGCGCAATTCGGCGTACAGGCGATTGTGGCGCTTAGCCCGCCGGAGCTGCCTCGCCTGGGTGCAATTTCGATTGACCGCAACGTATTCCTCTTCGCGCTGGCGGTCACGACGTTGATCGGACTGATCGTCGGGACGATTCCGGCGCTGCAAGCTTCGCGAAGCAATCTGAGCTCCGTCGTCAATGAAGGCTCGCGGCGGACGAGCGGCGGCCACGCGTCCACGCGCCGTGCGCTGGTTGTCGCCGAGGTTGGATTGGCGTTCGTACTGCTCGTCAGCGCGGGATTGCTGCTTCATAGCCTTCGGCGGCTATTCTCCGTCGCTCGCGGATTCGACGCCGAAAATTTGCTGACGATGCAAGTGCAGTCCTCGGGCCATCAATTCGATGACGACGCCGCGCGCCGCCGGTTTTTCTCCGAGGCGCTCGACGCCGTGCGCCATGTTCCCGGCGTCCAGTCGGCGGCGCTCACGAGCCTGCTGCCGCTCAGTGATGACACGCAGTTCGGAACCTACGGTATCGATTTTGAGAAGGATCATGGAACTGACGGCGGAATCGGCGTGTATCGCTACGTCGTATCGCCGGGATATTTTCGGACGATGCGCATCACGCTGCGGCGCGGCCGTTACATCGATGAGCGCGACGTTGCCGCTGCACCGCCCGCTGTCGTCATCAGCGAATCGCTCGCGAAGCACGAATTTGGCAAGCAAGATCCCATCGGGCAGCGGGCTCACGTCGGCGGCGCCCGTCCGAACTGGCCCTGGTACACCGTTGTCGGCGTGGTAGGCGACGTGAAGCAAGCGTCGCTCGCCGCGAGCGATCCCGACGCTGCTTATATCGCCCCCGAGCACTCATGGTTTGCGGATGAAGCGATGTCGATCGTCGTCCGCGGACGCGGCGATTCCGCTGCGCTCGTGCGCCCCGTTGAACAGGCGATTTGGTCCGTGAACAAAGATCAGGCGATTGCCCGCATTGCGACGATGGATCGGCTCCTGGCCGCGACGGCGGCCGAGCGCCGATTCGTGCTGATTCTTTTCTCGGCGTTCGGTGGCGTCGCGCTCGCACTCGCGGCGGTAGGCATTTACGGCGTGCTTTCCGGCGGCGTCACGGAGCGAACGCGCGAGATTGGAATTCGGCTGGCACTCGGCGCGCCGCGCGGAAATATCTTCTCGCTCGTGCTTGGACAGGGAATGACGCTCACGGCGCTGGGGCTTCTGCTCGGGCTGGGCGGGGCGCTTGCCGCAAACCGGGCGATCGCGTCGCTGCTGTTCGGAATTTCTCGGCTCGACACAGTGACGTACTTCGGAATGATTGCGCTGCTGGCGGCAGTGTCGGCGGTGGCGTGCTGGGTGCCCGCGCGGCGCGCGATGCGCGTGGATCCGATGGTGGCGTTGCGGCATGAATGAACTCATTGAATGCGCTCGTGGTTTTTGCATTTGGTTTCGTAGGGCTGGCCGGAAGGCCGGCCGGGTATTGGGCGATTGGTGAAACGAAAAACAAAATCGTGAACGGCCGGTCCGTCCGTCGACGGGCCCTACGGGTGCTGAGTGGGCGATTTGTGGTGATTCTTGGCATGGGGCGTGAAACGGAGACGAAATGAACACGTTAATGCAAGACGCACGCTACGCGCTACGCATGCTGTTTAAATCCCCGGGCTTTACGCTGATCGCGATCATCACACTCGCGCTTGGCATCGGCGCGAACACGGCGATCTTTTCGGTGGTGTACGTCTCGCTGCTGCGTCCGCTTCCATACGCGCATCCAGAAAAGCTTGTCACGCTGGCGGAATCGCGTCTCGCGACCAGCGAGGACGCGTTCAACGTCTGCTACCCCGATTTCATCGACTGGAAGAAAATGACGCGCAGCTTTCAGTCGCTCACGGCCTACGGATTCGACGGCTTCACCTTTTCCGGAAATGGCGATCCGAAAAACATCTTCGCCACGCAAGTGCTCCCGAATTTTTTCTCGACGCTCGGCGTGAAGCCGATCCTCGGCCGCGATTTTGTCGATGGCGAGGACAAGCACGACGGCCCGTACGTCGTGATCCTGAGCTACGCGACGTGGCGCAGCGATTTCGGCGGCGATCCGAACGTCATCGGGCGCAATTATCGCATTGACAATAATCCAGTGACGGTGATCGGCGTTCTGCCGAAGAGTTTCGAATTCGCGCCAACGGGTCAGTCGTCCGCGATGTGGGTTCCGATGCACGTGGAAGGCGATCTCGTCACGCGCCGCAGCCTCCGCTGGATGAATGTGATCGCGCGGTTCGCGCCGGGCACGACGGCGAAACAAGCTCAGGCCGACCTCGACACGGTCACGGCGCAGCTCGATCGCGAATATCCCGGGCCGAACGCCAACATCCACGTCGTGGTGGCCAGCCTGCGCGACAAAATCGTCGGCCAGGTTCGACCGCTGCTTTTGATTCTCACCGGCACGGTCGCGTTTGTGCTGCTCATCGCGTGCGCTAATCTCGCGAATCTTCTGATGGCGCGCTCGGTGGGCAGGCAAAAGGAATTCGCGATTCGCGCGGCGATGGGCGCGACGCGAATCGATCTGATCCGCCAATTGCTCACGGAAAGCCTGATACTTTCGTTCCTTGGGGCGGCGGCGGGAATTCTCGTGGCGCAATGGGGAGTGAGCGCGCTGATCGCGGCGATCCCCGTGCCGATCCTGCAATCGTTGCCGTACTTGAGCGATGCGGGACTGAATTTTCCCGTCCTGCTCTTTCTCTTGTGCGTGACAGTTTTGACGGGTGTCGTCTTCGGGCTCGCGCCGGGAGTGGCAGTGGCGGAATCGTCGGTCGGCGAGATTCTGAAAGAGGATTCGCGCGGCGCTACAAGCGGCACTCACGCGCGGCTGCGCAACGCGTTCGTCACCGCAGAAATCGCGATTTGCCTCGTCCTGCTTGTGGGCGCGGGGCTGATGGTTCGCAGCTTTCACTCGCTCGTGCGAAAAAATCCCGGCTTCGACGCGCACAACGTCCTCACGTTCGCCGTAAATCTCCCGAATTATTCTTATCCTTCGGACAACGACTATCCGTTCGCCAATCCCGCCGCCATTCGCTTCGCGCATCAGTACTCGGATTCGCTGCGCGCACTGCCCGGCGTCGTGAGCGTCGGCATTGCGAGCAACACCCCGCTTTCCGGCAACGGCGGCACGGTGCGCTTTGTGGTCGAGGGCCGGCCCGTGGAACCGGGGAAGGAAGACGAAGCGCAGATTCGCGGCGTGGACTCAGGATTTTTCCCGGCGCTGAAAATTCCGCTGATTGAAGGCCGCTTCTTCAACGATTTCGATAAATGGGAATCCGCGCCGGTGGTGATCGTGAATCAGGCTTTCGTGAAGCGTTATTTTCCCGGCGAAGATCCGGTAGGGAAGCGCATGCGCTTCACCTACAATCCCAAAACTCCGTACATGCAGATTGTCGGAGTCGTCGGCGACATCGCCGAAATCGATTTGGCCGCCGCGCCGCCGCCGATTCTTTACACGCCGAACGATCAGGGGCCGAACACGTTTGCGATTTTCCTCGTGCGCACGGCCGGAGATCCGTCGGCGTTTATCGGCGCGGTTCGCACGGCTTTGCGGCAACTCGATCCGCAGCTCGCCGTGATCATCGCGCAGCCGCTCGAGCAAGTGGCGAACGATTCGCCGGGAGTTTTCCTGCGGCGGTATCCCTCGTACTTGATCGGCAGCTTCGCGGTGCTCGCGCTGATTCTCGCAATCACCGGATTGCACGGACTAATTTCCTATTCGGTGGTGCAGCGCACGCGCGAAATCGGAATTCGCATGGCATTGGGCGCGCAGGCCTCCGACGTTCTCAAAATGATTTTGCGGCAGGGGTTTGGGGCAGTCGCGGCGGGAATTGTGATTGGAATCGTCGCGGCGTTCGGCCTGACGCGATTGATGGCGAGCCTGCTCTATGGCGTGACGCCGACGGACGCGCTCACGTTTGCAAGCGTCGCCTTGATTTTGATGGCCGTCGCGATTTCGGCGTGCGTGTTGCCGGCGTTGCGGGCGACGCGCGTGGATCCGAACGAGGCATTGCGGCATGAATAGCCGCGGCGATCCTTGTGGTTGAAGTTCGATTTTCGTAGGGCTGGCCGGCAGGCCGGCCGGGTTTGTGCGGATTGCATCACGGGATTCGAAATTCAAATTCGTAAAATGCCGGTCCATCTGCCGACGGACCCTACGGTTGCCTTACTCGCGCAAATTGCTTGGCGCAATAAAACGGAGACGCAATGAACACATTGCTGCAGGACATCAAATTCGCCGCGCGCATGCTGCGAAAATCGCCGGGGTTCGCGTTCATCGCCATCCTCACGCTTGCTCTCGGCATCGGCGCGAACACGGCGATTTTCTCCGTCGTTGACGCCGTCCTGCTCAAGCCGCTGCCATATCCGCAGCCGGGCAGCATCGCTGCGGTTTGGGGAACGCACATGAAGATGGGCGAGAACAAACGCGCTCTCTCGTTCCCCGACTTCCGTGATTTGCAAGCGCAGAACCATGTCTTCGAGCACATCGCCGTATATACGGACGACACGACGTCGCTTACCGGCGCGGGCGAGCCGCTGCATCTCTTCGCCGAAAAAGTCAGCGTTGACATGTTTTCAGTGCTGGGCGTCCAACCGTTTCTCGGGCGCTCGTTTCTTCCCGATGAAGACCAGCCGGGGCACTACGTCGCGATGATCAGCTATCGTCTCTGGCAGAGCCACTTCGGCGCCGACCCAAACATCGTCGGACGCGCGGTGACGTTCGGTGGCCGCGATTACACGATCGTCGGCGTGCTGCCCGCGTCGTTCGTTTACCCCTTCAATTCGGATGTGACCGATGTATGGAGAACGTTTTCGGAGGATGCGACACCGACGGGCGACGACAAGCCGATGACCGAGGTGCGCGGCGCGCATTGGGTGAGTTCACTCGCGCGATTGAAGCAGGGCGTAACGTTTGCGCAGGCCAATGCCGAGGCCGATGCGATCGGCAATCGCCTCGCCGATCAGTATCCAGACACGAACAAATACACGAGCTTCCGAGTCGAGTCGGCGCTCGATGGCCTCGTCGGCAGCCTCAAGCCGCAGCTCCGCGTGCTTCTCGGCGCGGTGGCATTCGTGCTGCTGATCGGCTGCGCCAACATTGCGAATCTGCTTCTCGCGCGGACCACGGCGCGCCAGCGCGAAATGGCAATTCGCACGGCGATGGGCGCGGGCCGGGCGCGAATTGTCCGCCAGCTTCTGATCGAAGCGGGAATGATCTCGCTCGCGGGAGGCGTGTGCGGCCTGATCGTGGCTGCGTGGGGCGCCGAATATCTCGTACAGCTCGCGTCGGGACAGTTTCCGCGCGTCGCGGGCACAGCTCTCGATGCGCGCGTGCTCGCGTTCACTTTCATCGCTTCGATCGTGACAGGATTTCTTTTCGGCATCGCGCCCGCGCTCCAGCTTTCAAGCCAGCCGCTGTCCGAGATTTTGAAAGAAGGCGGCCGTAGTTCGAGCCAAAGCGCGCGGCAGCACCGTCTGCGAAATATTCTGATCGTTGGGGAAATGGCGTTGGCCGTGATTCTTCTCGCTTGCGCAGGCCTCCTGATTGAGAGCCTTTCAAATTTGCAGCGCGTAAATCCGGGCTTTAATCCGCATGGCGTCGTCACATTCGCGATCGATTTGCCGAGCAGCCGCTATTCGAAACCGGAGGCCATCAAATCGTTTTTCCGCCAGTTGTCGGAGCGAATGCGCGCGCTCCCCGGCGTCGAATCGGCCAGCACCGGCGTACCGCTGCCATTTAGCGACGCCGTGATTCGCACGACGTATCAAATTGAAGGACGGCCCGTCCCGAAGAGCGAAGAGCCGCACGTGCACTTCCGCGCCGTCAACGTGGATTATTTCCGCACGATGCAGATTCCGCTGCTGAAGGGCCGCGCGTTTGCTTCGACGGACAACGCAACTGCGCCGAACGTGATCGTCGTCAATCAAGCGCTCGCGAACAAAGCGTTTCCGGGCGAGGATCCCATCGGCAAACACATCAAGCCGGGCGTATCCGAGAGCGGGGAAGCGCCATTCCGTGAAATCGTCGGCGTGGTCGGCGACGTGAAAGTGCGCGGGCTCGACTCGGCGGACGAAGCGGAGTGCTACACGCCCGAGGAGCAAACGGGATTCGATTGGCAATACGGAGTGGCGCGGACTTCGGTGCCGCCCGCGACGCTGATTCCCGCGATCCGCGAGCAAGTGCGCGCGCTCGATAAGGACGTGGCGATCTTCGACGTGAAGACGATGGACGATTATCTCGCGAAGGCGACGGCGCAGCCGCGGCTCGATTCCGCGTTGCTGGCGCTTTTCGCGGGCCTCGCGCTGATTCTTGCGATGGTGGGAATTTACGGCGTGATGTCTTACGGCGTGGCGCAGCGCACAAACGAGTTCGGCATTCGCATGACGCTCGGCGCGCAGCGAAACGACATGCTCGCGCTCGTCCTGAAACAAGGGCTGGGCGTCGCGGCAATCGGCGCGGCGGTGGGAATCGCAGCCGCGATTGGCGCGACACGGCTGCTATCGAGTTTGCTATTCGGAGTGAAGCCGGGCGATCCGCTTACGCTGATCGCCGTCTGCGTGATCCTGCTCGCGTGCGCGTTAGTTGCGTGCTACATCCCCGCGCGCCGCGCCATGCGCGTCGATCCAATGGTGGCGTTGCGTTACGAGTAGCCCGCAGCATGGCAAATAGCTACTCGTAGCGCCGACATCTTGCCGGCGGGTTTTCGCCCGGTGGCTGCACACAAAATCGCCGGCAAGATGCCGGCGCTACGAATGCGTTCCTGCCTTTCGTATTAGATTTCGCAGGGCTGGTCGGAACCCCGGCCAGGTTTGCGCGGATCGCATCACGCGATTTGAAATTCAAATTCGTGAAATGCCGGTCCGTCTTCCGACGGACCCTACGGGAGCCTGCGGGGCGATCGCACCAACAATCGGCTGCCGCGCATTTGCTACAACAATCCCTTCCGCTCATATTCGCGGAATCCTGCGGTGGTCAGCACGGCCAACTCCATAAATAAAATCATGTCAACTTCAGTGAAATTGAAACACCCCTTACCCTGCATGTGCTTCTTCAATTCGGGTGACATCCCTGCGAGCAGGCTTGGATTCATATACACCGGAACGAGGTGATAGCTGACGTAGTTTTTCTTGATTTGAACGGCCGCGAAGGCAAGCGGCTTGCCTTTCCAGCTTGGCGACACCGTGTTGAGATAATAATTGTCGGGCTTGTCGGCCATGACGCGGAGGCGCGGCGCGAGCGTCTCGAGCATGGCGCGAATCGCGGCAAATACCGCGTGAAATTGCGCGGTTTGCTCAGATTTTGTGCCGCGCGCCGGTAACGACGCAACCTTGCGCGGTGCCGGTTTTGTGGAACGCTTTCTTCTGTCCTTCGTTGTTTTCTTTGCAGCCATCAAGTCACCACCACCATGAAGTCGCGATTCTCGGCCGTCGTAGAGCTGGCCGGCAGGCTGGGCTTTTTTGTGCTGTTTACGTCACGCCATCCGAAAATCAAATTCGTGAAATGCCGGTCCGTCTGCCGATGGACCCTACGGGTGACTCCGGCGCCATCTCGCCTCGAATTCACAAATGCCGCTGCAAGAATTTCAATGTCTCGCGCCAGGCCACCACACGCGCTTGCGCCGTCGCCTGCGGCTTGCCGCCGAACTCAACTCGCAAATCAAACGTCGGAACTCTTGACGCTACGGTCGTCGCGGGCGTATGCGGCAATCGCAACAGATGCCCCGCGCCGGGATTCTTGACGTGCAGCGTTTCGTATTCGAATCCGCGCGCCTGAAGACGGCGCACCGTCGCTTCCGCCATCGCCTCGGACGGCCACACGGCGTCGTCACTCGAGGACACCAGCAAAATCGGCGCGCGTATATCCTCGACGTGAATCCCCGCAAGCTCGACGAAGTGGCGTTGCCGAAGCGAATCGACATGCAGATCGAGAAAGCGCACCGGCTTGCGAAGCGTAATCACGCGCACTGCAGTCCAAATGCGAAACCAGCTCATGGCGTAAGGCACGTACGGAACCGGCTCGCCGCGATACGTCCAGGACGACCGCGATCCATCCTTTTTCGCGCCGGGCGACTTCGATTCGTCGGGCGCGCGGCCCGTTCCTTGCCACGACACGTGCCCAGGAACGATTCCGATGACGACGCGCAGTAGCGGAATCTTCGATGCCAGCAAGAGCGCCAGCTCGGCGCCGCGCGAGATTCCGTACACCGCGATTCTGCCGGGATCGATTTCCGGCTGGCGGCATAGCCACGCGATCGCGCGCTCGAAATATTCAAGCGGAATGCTGTTGAGCGAAGGCGGCAGTGGCTCGAAGCCAAAGTAGGGAAGCGCGAATCCGGCGTAGCCGTGTCCCGCGAGGGCCGCGGCCACTTCCCAATCGAGCCCGCCGCCCGAACCGCCGAGGGTGATTACGACGGGCAAGCGCTCGTCCTCGACTGCGCCGGTCGCCGTCGACTTTTTCGAAGCGCTCAGCAAGGATTGCGTCACGGCGCGCGGCGTTCCGTCCGCATCGAAGAATTCCTGTTCACGAATTTCACCCGATGGAAGGAACAGCAATCCCGCGAGGCCGTCTTCCTCGACGGCGCGCACGGTCGTTCCTTGCGGCACGAATTGCTTTTCGAGCCGCTCGCGCGATATGTGCAGCATGTCCGGCGTGGATGCTTCGAAAGTGATTTCGCTCGGCGCCAATTCTCGTTTCAAGTATTGGTCGTTTTGGCCGGCGTCGCCAGGATTGAGCCGCATGGACCAGAAGAGGCCGACGGGATCGACGCCGCTATAGGTTCCGCTGCGCGGCGCATCCTGGCTGAGGATGACCGTGCCATCCAAGCGCGAAAGAAATTCGGCATGCGATTCCCAGCGGCGATTCTGATCGTCCATCGTCCAGGCAACGATTTTCACGGGCGTGCGCGGTGGCGCGCCCGTGATTCGAATGCGCACTTCGTCGTCGACGAGCGCGGGATTCGGCGTGATGATTATTTTTAGTGGGATGTCGGGCATGGGTCGGGATTCGTGTGTGGCGACGGGCCTATGATATCAGCATTCGTCGGGCTGGCCGTCCCGATCGGATCGGGACGCAGAAACCGCGGAAGGCCGGCCGGGTTTTTCAGATTCTCCCTGCATAAATCAATACCCGGATTCGTGAATGGCCGGTCCGTCTGCCGACGCGCCCCACAATTGCCAGCAGCGCGATTTGCCATCGTAGCGCCGGCATCTTGCCGGCGGCTTTCCGCGGGCGGCGCTGACAACAATCGCGGGCAGGATGCCCGCGCCACGAACTGCGTTACCCCGCTTGTCACTGGTCACTTTCTTCGTCACTTCTTCGCGTAGACCAGCACCACAAACGTACCCGGCACGATGGCGGGGCGCGGATGCGGATTATCGGCGGTGGCCTCGGGCGGCGGGCCGAAATCGGCGGTAACGAGGAACACCTGATGCGTTTCGCGGTCGAGCGTCATCGTCCGCGCGCCTTTGCGCGTGGGCACGTCGTCAATGACCGTGAACTTCGACGGCGAATCTTCGTGCACAACCGTCAGCGTCGCGCTCTGGCCGTTCGACGCAAATGCGTAAGCCGTACCTGGGTCAAAGGCCGTCGCGTCTACGCCCTCGCCGATCGGAAGTGACGCAACGACTTTGCCCGAATCCGCGCCCATCACCGCCATCAGCTTGTTATCGCAGCCGGAGAAAAGCCGCCGGTTGATGCGGTCAATCGCCAACCCCGATGGCGATTCACACGGCGCGAGAGGATACGTCGCAGTCACGTTCATTTTGTCCGCGTCAATTCGGACGATTTCGCTTTTGTCTTCGATGTTGACGAAAATTCCTCCGCGTCCGCCGGAAACCGCGAACTCCGGTTTGCCCGGCAGCGTGATCGTGCCGACTACTTTCCCGGAGACCGCGTCGATCGCGGTGGAATCTTTGCTGCGTCCATTCATCGTGAAGACACGCTTCGTCCCTGCATCGTAAACAATCGCGTCGGGATTCGTGCCGGCCGCGACGGTGCCGAGCGTCTTGAGTGTCTTCATGTCGAAAATCGTGACGTCGTTCGAGCGTCCGTCGGAGATGAATCCTTTTTCCAGATCCTTCGAGAGCGCGATGCCGTGAACGCCCTGAGTATTCGAAATTTCGCCGACGACTTTTTCGGAGTCCACGTTGAGCACAACGACTTTCGTCGCGCGCGAAATGTAGAGGAGGCGCGTATCGGAATCGAACGTGATGTAGTCCCAGCCGCCGTCGCCGCCGAGTTTGATAGTCTTGAGCAGGGAATAGCCCGACGGTCCGGCCGGCGCCGCGCCGTCGACGCTGGATTTTCCGTCGCTGTAGGCGCTTGTGAAAACGATCGCGGCGACGAACGCTGCGAAAAAGGCCAGTCCCAAGCGAACGCGCTGTCTCATTTGTTCGTTCTCCCCTGAGATGATTTATCACGCCCGCTGAATGGCCGCAACACGCCAGCGACGCGAGATTTACATGGCGGACAACGATTGCCCAATGGCCGGCGTGCGCGGGCGGGCTACCGTAGGGTCCGTCGGCAGACGGACCGGCATTTCACGAATTTGGTTTTTCAATATCGCTTTGCCGAAGAAAACCCGGCCGGCCTTCCGCGGTCTCTGCGTCCCGATCGGGACGGCCAGCCCTACGAAAAGCAACCCCGCTCAGAAGACCCCCGCCATGACGGACGGAGATGTCTAACAGGATTGTGGGGTTGACGTCACCAGCGGCACTTCGAGACGAGCCAAAGATAGACATGCCGGCGCCCGACGCCTGCAACTCTGCCGCTGTCCTGTACGTCAAATGGGTTAGAATAGCAACCGTCCCCGGAAGGAGCCGTTCATGCGCTCTATTTGCAGCTCCGAATCCACCGAGGGTAACCCCGGCCAGCATCCAAGGAATTTGCGCCTTGCCATTCCGCGCTTGAGCGTTTTGCCCTTCATAGCTTCGTTGCTCGCGCTGGCTTGGCTATTGGCGGCTCCGAACGCCGCGTTGGCGCAGCATGGCGGCAGTGGCGGTGGCCACGCGAGTGGTGGCGGCGGTGGACACACAAGCGGAGGTCACGCGAGCGGCGGCACGGTTGCCCCCGCGAGCCATTCCGGAAGCGCCGCACCGGCTGCGCATCCGTCAGGACCCCCAAGCGGTGCGAGCGTTCGTCCCTCTGCACCGACTGCACCATCAACTGTATCTTCTGAACGACCGGGCGAAATTGGCGCCGGAGAGCGCAATGAAGCCGGTGAACGCGGCGGAGCCGAAGCCGCTCCCGCACCGGCTCCTCACGTTGTATACGGCGGCTACGGATATTTCAGTCGCGAGAACGATTCCGCTCCGATGGAACACTACGCTGGCTCGAAGAATATTTGGCAAGAGCCGCGCCCGGTGACGAGTGTCACGCTCGCGCCTCGCACGAACACAACGGCCGCTGCTGCGCAGCCAAACGTTCAGCAGCGCCATTCAGCGGTAACGAGGAACGTCCCGAAGGGCCTGAGCACCACGCCGACGCCGGGCCAAATTCCTTCGCTGAACAATAACAGCGGCGCATTTGCCGCCAATAATTTTGGATTTCGCCGCCGGCGATCTTTCGGTGGTGGCAGCTTCGGCTGCTTTAATTTTGCGTTCAGCCCTTGCGGCGCGTTCGGCTTCGGTTACGGTTACGGCTTCGGATACGGAGCGGGCTACGGCTTCTGGGGCGGCGGCTACGACATCAATCCCGCGGACTTCAATGCGCAGGACGCAGTGGCGCCCAGTCCGTGGATGGGGGATTACCTCTACGAAGGATCAGAAGATGCCGCCGAGGTGGAAGCCGCGACGGCGCCAGAGCCGCTCACCGTAATTTATTTCAAGGACGGCTCGAGCTACGGCGTTCGCGACTACTGGATGGACGCTGGACAGTTGCACTACGTGGCGTCGTACGGCGGCGAGAATTCCGTGGACGCGGATCGCGTGGATTTGCAGCGCACCGTGGATGAGAACGCGAAAAACGGCATCGATTTCACGCTGCGTCCCGCGCAAACAGGCTCCGAAAAACCGTAGGCGTTGGCTTTCGCAGGGCTGGCCGCAAGGCCGGCCGGTTTTTCTTCTCCGCGCCACAACGAAAATTCAAACTTGTGAAATGCCGATCCGTCCGCCGGCGGACCCTACAGGACAAATTCGCCGCTGCGACAAAAACGCGAGCAAAATTACGCTCGCGCGAGCAGGGAATCGTGATGCGAGGGGCGTCGCGCAGCGCAGTCTAGCTCCCGCCGTTCTCTTACACGCCGCCGTGAACTAAAAATCCTTACGACATAGTCATTTGACAAACGTAAAACGCTCGTGTAGAACTTTTGTTTGTAAGCTCGATTTTTGTAGCAAGCACCTCCCCTGACTTTTCCGGGCAGCAAACTCCAATCACAGCCATCGGGCAATCCTAGCGCCGGCATCGCTCCGGCGATTTTCTTCGCGCCAGCTTCGGCCAAGAACGCCGGCATGATGCCGCCGCTATGATTGCCTGCCAGGCCGAGATTTGTGTCGGTTGGTTTTCGTAGGGCTGGCCGGAAGGCCGGCCGGGTTTGCGCGGATTTCATTACCGATTCGAAATTCAAATTCGTGAAAGGCCGGTCCGTCTGCCGACGGACCTTACGGTTGCCGTTTTCACAACCAAGCTGAACTATCAACGCTTTCCCGCTCATTACTCGTCACGGGTCACTTCTTCTGGAGGCTTCATGCCGAACTACAATACGCAAAATCCGCCGTACGCCATTTTCCCCGGCGATGTCGCGCTGGCGTTCAACGCCGAGGCGCCGGCAGCAGCTCAGGCGAGCCAGCAATTTTCGCTGCCGGATTATTCGGGCCGGGGCGAGCAAGGGCGCACCGTTCGTTGGCAGACGCTGTACGGCACGGCGCCTAGCGCCGTCAGCATCGCGCTCCAGGTCGCTCTGCAAGATGTTGACGCGCAGTATCAGACTATCGATTCGTCCACGGCCACCGCGGGCGAATCGAGGAGCATCTCCGGCATCAACGCAAAATTTATTCGCGCCAAAGTCACGTCAATCACGGGCGGAGGCGGCGTCACAGTGCAAATCCTCGCGTGAGAATCATTCAGGAAAACGGCCGGCCAGTCTGCCAGGCTTACGTACGGCAAGAATGCAATCGTAGCGCCGGCATCCTGCCGGCGTCTTTCCGCGCGGTTGCTCCAAACAAAATCGCCGGCAGGATGCCGGCGCTACGAATGACCGATTGCCACCCGCAAAAAATTCGATCGCTGAAACGGTCCTCCCAAACATGCCAACCAAAAAATCCAAATCGGCGCGCACGAAACACGCTGCACCGGCATCGCGCGCAAAAGCGTCGAAGCCGTCTTCGCGCACGAAGGCTGCCTCAAAAGCCGGCGCGAAGGCTCGCGTGAAATCCGCGAAAGCCCCGAATGCCGCAGCACTGCCTGACAAAACCCCGAAGCGCTCTCTCACTCGAGTGAAAATCGGCGAGGCGATGCGCGTCCTGGGTCTCGACGAATCGAAATTGGCGGGCAAATTCGATCGCCTTCTCGATCGCCTGGAGGAGAAAGACCGGCCTCGGGCCAGCGAGAAACTCCTGCTCGAAGTCCTGCGAGAATGCGGCAAATTACTCGAAGCGTATCCGGTCGCGCGATCCGCATCCGCGAGCGCAGGCGCCGCGCCAAACGTTCCGGTTCAGCTCGTCACAATGGTTCCGCGCCCGGAGCGTGAATCAGAGATTCTGCCCATTCCTTCTAATTCGCCAACGATCGCTATGCCCGACGCAATTCAACCGTAGTCATTTCTCTCGCTAGGCACTTGCTTGCCCTGCGGCCGCCACTGCGGCCGAAAGCATCGCATATCACTTCACCCGGGAGGCACCATGTCCGTCAGCAAAATAACGCTCGGCTATGCGGTTCAGCTCGGAGGCGCGGGCGCGATGATCGTTGGCGCAGTTCTGAGCGTCCATCACGCAGCAATCGCAGCCACGATTCTCGGCGGCGCCGCCGCGCTTTACATCGGCAAGAAAATTCGCGCGCTGAGCTAATCGGATCCGCTGGTCTCGCGATCATCTCGAATTGCACATGTCCACCACTGCCCAATCCGGGCTCGAACGCTGGATCGCAGATGGCGTTCTCGCTGCTGATTGCGCCGCCGGCGACAACTCCACTGAGGTCGCTACTGCCGACGCGAACATTGATGCGGACGCGGACGCGCTCGCACCCATCGACGAATCGTCCTCGCGCCTCGTATTGCCGTATACGCCGTTCGCGCGTCAGCAAGAATTTCATCGTTCGCCCGCGAAGTATCGTCTCTTCGGCGGCGCGGCCGGCCCCGGAAAATCGAAGGCATTACTGATGGAGGCGATTCTCCAGGCGCACGAACGCGCAGGCGCAAACACGCTTCTTCTCCGCCGCACGTTTCCCGAACTCGAAGCATCGCTGCTGCTTTATTTTCGACGCGATGTTCCCCGCGAACTCTACCGCGCCTTTAACGACACAAAACACATCGTCACGTGGTGGAATGGCTCGACGACGCGCTTCGGATATAGCCGCAGCGAGAACGACATTTACCAATATCAAGGCGCCGAATATCTTTTCATCGGTGTCGACGAACTCACGCTTTTCACGCTGAAGCAGTGGCAATTTCTCACGTCGCGAAATCGCTGCCCCGTTCCCGGATCGTTTCCGAATATGGCAGCCGCGTCGAATCCCGGCAACATCGGCCACGCCTGGGTGAAATCGCTTTGGATCGATCAGCAAGCGGCGCCTGGAATGGAGCGTCCGGCTGAATACGATCCCGCCGACTACGCGTTCATTCCCGCGCGCGTCTGGGACAATCCGATTTACGCGAACGACGCGAACTATCTGAAGACGCTGCAAGCGCTGCCGGAAAATTTGCGGCGCGCTTTTCTCGACGGCGACTGGGACGTTTTCGCCGGGCAATATTTCAGCAATTTCGATTTCGCGCGCCACGTCGAACGCGCGGAGAGAATCGGATTCGCCGATTGGTGGCCGCGTTGGATTTCGATGGACTGGGGATTCGAGCATCCCGCAGCCGTTTACTGGCACTCGCAGGATCAAACGCGGACGGTGACATACCGCGAGTTTGTGCGCCAGCACATGAGCCCTCGCAATTTGGCGCACGAAATTGTCGAGCGGTCGCGTGGAGAGCGAATTGCGAATGTGTATTTGTCGCCCGATGCGTTCGCGCGCCGCACGGATGAATCCTCAATCGCGGAGCAGATCGGCGACGTCCTCTCTGCGAATGGATTGCCGCGGCCGGTACAGGCCGACAACGATCGCGTCGGCGGCTGGCTCTTGATGTTCCAAATGCTTGACGCGGGCGAATGGATCATCACGGAAAATTGCGCCGAGCTGATTCGCACGTTGCCGTCACTGGTGCGCGATTCAGTGCGCGTTGAGGACATCGAGAAAATGGATGGCGACGACGCCGCCGATGCCGCGCGTTACGGATTGAAATCGCGCATGCGATCGCAGACCGGAGCGAACGCGCCGTACGAGCAGCGCATGGCCGCGCGCGTCACGTCAACCGATCCGACAATTCGCGCCATTCAAGCGCGCAAAGCGGAGTTCGATGAGCGTCGCCGCAGCGGGCCAGTTTTTTTCGCGCGAAATCCTCGCCCCGGAACATCCCCGCGCTGATCGTGGCGCGGGCATCCTGCCCGCGCCCCCACCGCTGCCACCCGTTACGCTCGCGGGCAAGATGCCCGCGCCACAAATGCAGGCCTGCGATCACGGCGATGCGGCAACGGTTTCGTAGGGCTGGCCGTCCCGATCGAATCGGGACGCAGAAACCGCGGCAGGCCGGCCGTTTTGGCAACTACTTTCTCAGGAGCGAATGGATGCTCTCAACGCTTCGCGAAATTTGGTCGCGCCTTACAACGTCGCGCTACACGGCCGCACTGACCGCCGAAAATGCGCGCCTGCGCGCGGAAAATCGCGCGCTCCTAAATTCGATTCTCGGAATCGCGGGCATTCCGCCATTGCGCGTGGATGTTGGAATCGAACGGCAACGCCGCCGCGATTTGCAGATTGCCGCGAATGTTCGAAAGGCCGGTCCGTCTGCCGCGGTGTATGCGTCCCGGCCCGTTCGGGACGACGAATCCTACGATAGCCAGCCCGGCAATAACGCCGACGATGGCCGCGATTCGACCGCCGCAAACAGCGGGCTCAGCGCCAGCCAATACGACAGCAGTGCAAGCCACATCGATCGCGGCGCGCGCTCGAGAGGCCTCATCGCTCCGGCCAATCCATTGCGAAGGCGTTCCTGGCAGCAAATCGGACGCATGCTCGAAATCGAAGACGCGCGCCGCAGGAACAATCGCGACAATTCCGATTCGATGTTGTAGCGCCAATTAGGCGTCAGCACGGCCGGCCAGCGAATTTTCGGAGGCAATCATGCCAATGATTCGTGGACGCTATTACATGAACCCAACGATGGGCGCAGCGATTGAAAATACGCGCTCACTCGGTGATGCCACGCAACTGGGTGAAGGTGCGAGCGATCCATTCACGGATGATGGCGCGAGCGATTCTTCCGGGAAGGGAACTGCAGACACGCCCGCTACGGCGATACACCGCGTCGAGATCGAAATCTCCGCGGCTCCGAATGCCGGAGGCGCGGGCGGACGTAATTCGCGCGGATACGTCGCGCACATTCATCGCGAAACAATTGATGCGGCGCCAGCGGGGACGAACAGCGTGCGCGCCGCGTTTGGCGTGCCGTCAGAATCACCTGGAATCGCGGCGCATTCCGAATCGCACGCGGAGCCTGGGTTCGTGCCGCGCGGAGTATTTGCGCCCGCGCCTGAGACGCACGTGTTCACCACACCGGGCGATCTCGTGAATTTTCTCCGCGACACTCTAGCTGAAGAATAAATTCACGCCACAAAAGTCCGAAACCAATTCAACAAATCCGATCGAGGAAACATGGCGAACGATTTCAACATTGCGTTTCCTGGCGAACCCGCCCCGGCGAATCCCGCCGTCGTGCCGGTCGAAAGCCCCGCGACGGGCCCGGCACGCCCCGATGATCCAATCTCCGTCATCGAATCGGTCGCGTATGGCGCGAACAACGAGCATCTTCCCGATCGCCTGCAAGCCGCGCTGCGCCGCATCGTCTTCGACTTCACCACCGAATCCGAACTCTCGCGCCGCCAGGAAATTCGCCGCATCAAGCAGGCGCATCAATTCTGGCGCGGCCTGCAATATCTTTGGTGGAGCGAGCAGGATCAAAATTGGCATCTTCCGTTCGAGCAGAAATTCAGCGATCAGACTTCGCTCGAAGATCTTCCGCGCTACGAATTCGTCACGAATATTTATCAGGCATTCGGGCTTTCCATCATCGCCGTCCTCTCGCAGGATATTCCGCGCGTGCGATTTTTCCCGCAATCAGCGCAGGCGGAAGAGGACGTCTCCGCGGCGAAGGCGGCCACGGAGGTTTCGCAACTCGTCGAGCAGAACAATCGCATGGGCAACGTGATCGTCGAGGAAGCGTTCGAGCTTTGGACGAGCGGAAAAGTTGCGGCGTACGTGAGGTACGTCGTTGATGGCCAGCGATTCGGATTTCATCCCGAGACTCAAATCGCCGCGCGCCAAGTAAAAATCGCGCCCGATATGTGGCGATGCAAAAATTGCGGCGCAGAAACGCCGGCGAACGAGATCGATCCGGCACCCATAGGGCCCGTCGGAAGTCGGGCCGTGTCGCGATCGGCAGACGTTGCCGTCGACGGCGAAAAAACCGTCCAGCCAGCGGGCCAGCCCTTTGAAAATCCAAACGTGTACTGCGAATGCGGTGCGCTGTTCGAACTCGGCGATTACGTTCCCGGCGATGTCGTCACGGTGCCCGCAGCGCAAACGCGTTTGCGCGTTCCAAACGGGCAGGAGGTAATCACCATCGTCGGCGGCCTCGAGCTAAAGACTCCGCCGTGGGCAAACGAGATGCACGAATATCCGTTCCTGCAATGGAACATGGAAGTGCATCAGGCGCGGCTGCGCGCTGCATATCCCCACGCGGCCGGCAAAATTGGTCCGCCCGTCGCGCCGGGGGAATCAGCGCAGTACGAACGCCTCGCGCGTCTCGCGCAATCGCAGGGCGGGCCGCTCACCCAGGGCGGCGACTACAACATGAATTTGATCACGTTCCAGCGAACGTGGCTGCGGCCGTGGGCGTTCTATCAACTCGACGATCAGAAATTGCGCGATGAATTGCTCGCGCTCTTTCCCGATGGCTGCTACGTCGCTTTCGCGGGCGACGCCTACTGCGAAGCGCGCAACGAAAATATGGACGATCACTGGCGCGTCCTGCACGCGCTGCCCGGCGATGGTTCGAGCGGGCGGCCGGCGCTCGGCGATGCGCTCATCTCCGTGCAGGAGCGCTTCAACACGCTTTCGAATCTCCAAATCGAAACATACGAGTACGGCATTCCGCCGATCTACGCAGATAGCGAAGTCCTCGATTTCGACGCGCTGCAATCGCAGACGGCCGAGCCCGGCGCGCACTATCCTGCGCGCGCGAAGCCCGGCCAGCCGCTCGCTGCGGGCTTCTTCCAGCCCGAACCCGCGCAAATTCCTCCAGATCTCGCCGAGCACGCCGCGAATTTGATGGGCCCGGTCTCGCAGTTTCTGACGGGCGCGTTTCCGGCGCTCTTCGGCGGCGCGATGACGAACAACGACACGGCTGCAGGCTACGCAATGGCCCGCGACCAAGCCATGGGGCGCATCGGGCTCGTCTGGCGCGCGATGAAATTCTTCCACGCCGACGTGATGCTCCTCGCCGTCGATTGCTTCCGCAAAAATCGCCCGAGCGACGTCGAAGTCACCCTCCTTGGTGCCGGCTCGGCATTCGAATCGAAATGGATCCGCATCGCCGATTTGAAGGGAAATTTGTTTTCGTATCCGGAAACCGACGAGCAATATCCGACGATGTGGTCGCAGCAGCGCGCGGTTCTGATGCAACTGCTCGGCAGCGCCGATCCGCAGCTCCAACAAATCTTCGCGCATCCGGAAAATCTGGCGCTGATTAAGCGGCTAATTGGTCTCGAAGAAATTGTGATTCCCGACGAGGAATCGCGGACGAAACAATATCGCGAGATCGCGCAGCTCGTCGTCGCGCAGCCCGTAATCGAGCGTGATCCGCAGACCGGCGCGGAAACGATGTTGCCAAGTATCGTGCCGGATCCATTTGCTGATAATCACGCGGTCGAACTCGAGTCATGCAAACGTTGGTTTTCGTCGGATGCGGGGCAGGTGGCGAAAGTGGATTCGCCTGCCGGATATGCGAACGTCCGCGCCCATGCGATTCTGCATCAGCAATTCTTGCTGCGTCAGCAACAGCCAGCGCCGCCAACGCAATCGATCCCGCCCATCGTGCGGCGTGAGTGACGCATGCACCCCACGCACCCGTCTTCCGACGGACCCTACGATTGCCTCGCGCACAATTGTTGCGCGGGCATCTTGCCCGCGAATGGAAGGGGCGGCTCGGTGCGGGAACGCGGGCAGGATGCCCGCGCCACAAATCCGCACCATTGCGCCAAAAATAAAACGGGGCAGCCCTGGGGCCGCCCCGTTGCGCCGTACTTTGCTTTTCTCCTTCAACTTGCAGCGTGTTAATTAGGACTGCGTTTTTTAGCCAGGGAGGTCCCGCTATTACAGAGTCCTGTTCACCGTGTTCGATTCGATGCGCCCGCCGTAAGCGGTGCGTTGCGAAGGCGGCGGTGCGACCATCCGCACAACGTGCTGCAGCCGCTCTGGATTGAATGGCTTCGCCATGCAGACGACGGCGCCAATCTGATGGCTCTCGGAGTAATCGGCCGGAGATGCCGAGCTCGTCAGCAAAATCACTGGGATTTTCTTCAGTCTTTCATTTTTCTTGATGATGACGCAGAGGTCGCGGCCGTTCATATCCGCGCCTTCGACTTCGGCAATCACCGCGACCGGAATGGCCGTCTTCAAAACATCGAGCGCAGCTTTAGCTGTCGGCACGTGGGCGAAGTGATAGCCATCCTGCTGGAGCAACGCGCTAAGTGTCGCGACAACCTGCATATCGGACTCGACAAGCAACACCATTTGCCGAATGGCCTGCGCCGCATAAGAGGCGTACATCGCGTTCGACGCGTAAGATGATCCGGCCTGCTTCGCCGCTTGCGACACCGCAGCCTGAAATTGCACCGCGACGCCGTACTTTCTGTCCGGACGCAAAAAGACGCGCGCGACTTTCGCTTTCTGTGAAGTGTTCATCCCTGCGGAGGGCGTGTAGGGAAACGTTACGTCGAGCGGCTGGCCGACCCAGTAGCCGGAGCGGCCCGCGACGAATAGCAATCCGTCGCGCGACACGTCCGTGCTCGTGCAGACTTCCTGAAATTCTTCGACCGAGCCAATTCCGCCGCGTACGTGAACTTGCGCGGACAATTTGACTCGCTTTCGTTTTCGTCTCTCCGCGCCATCGGGAGCGGATTTGTTGGCAGTCGTTGCGGACGACATGGCCTCCGGCGGCGCCGGATTCGACGGGCTCATGGCAAAACTCCTGGCGGTCGAGTGCGAACGTCGGGCCCTCTCGAAGCGACCCACGAACCATTCCGCATTATTAGTTATAGGGAGCTAGTCCTAGAATCCCTATAGTACTTTAGTCCTACGATGGAAAATTCGGTTGCCGGCCGCAGAAAACGCTGCGAAAGCGATCAATACGCCGAAGGCAACTGCAGTGCTGGTCGGGACGAAGGACCCTACGATTGCCTGGCGCGCAATCGTGGCTCGGGCCTCCAGACCGCGAATGAAAATCACGTCGTGCGCACGATCGAGCTGACGTTGACTTTGCCGTTGTAGCTCGAACGCAGCGATGGCGGCGGGGCCACCAAGCGCACCGCGTGCTGCAACTTGCCCGGAGGGCAGGGCAGCGCCATACAGACAACCGCGCCCACCTCGTGACACGAGAGATAGTCGGCGGGCTTCGCAGAATGCATCAAGAGAATCACGGGAATATGCTGCAGCCGGGCATTTTTCTTTACAATGGCGCACAAATCCTGGCCTGATATTTCGCCGCTCTCTGCGACCGCGAGCAGCACATCCGGCGTATCGTTAGTCAGGACTTCGAGAGCTTCTTTCGAACTCGAAACGTTCATCACCTGATACCCATCTGCCTCAAGGAGATCGCGGATCACTCCCGCCATGCGCTCGTCCGGCTCGACGGCCAGAACGCGCACGTGCATGGGCACACTGCCCGCAATCAAAACGCCGTCGGCGTTCATCGCCAGCGCCTTTTGAAATTCCACTGCGAGACCGTAAAACAGATGGTTATCAAGCAGCACGCTGCGCACCACGCGCGCCCGCTGCGGAGGATTCGTGGGATCTGGCACGCCGTCGTACGGCACCGTAACTTCGATGATTTGACCTTGCCAGTACGCGCCGCGGGAAGTCCTCACGAGCAGGCCATCTCGCGATGCGTCAATCGTGTTGCCGACATCTTCGAACGGCTCGAGTGATCCGACTCCGCCGCGAACCAAGACGCGCATTGCTACCTGCGCGCGATGGCGCTTGCGGCGCTCGCGTCCAGTTGGCGATTTTTTCTGTTCCGGCAAGACGATGTCTTCGGGAGCTGTGGACGGGTTCGGGGCCTCGGTGGTCATGAAATTCCTCCTAAGCTTCTATATCGGCACAGCGATGCGATTGGATTAGGGCGTGGAGCGTGAAGCTGTGTTTCACATCGGTACAGTTTTCGCAGAAGCTGTTGGCAACTCTCATCGCCCGGCCGGCGCTACGATCGCGCGGGTGCCGGTAATTCGGCGCGCTAGATACGCGGCACAACATCGTTAAATCACTCGAGGAGCACATCATGGCGATAACGAGCCCGGCGCTAAACCCGGCATCATCCGGAGCGCCAGCGCAAACGCCGGCGTCAACCTCTGCCGCGCGAAGCGCGCGCCCGACGGACGATGAAATTCTCGGAATCGTACCGGAAGCGACGCACAATAATTTGGCGGCACAGAGTTCCAACGCCGCGAATGAGAATCCGAATGCTTCGGCTGAAATCGCGGCGGCGGCCGCCGAGCCCGAGCAATTCCGGGCAATCTTCGACGCGAATCCTTCTCTCCGCGACGCATGGCGCGAGGCTCAGACATTCCGCGAGATTTTCCCAGACGTCCAAAGCGCGCGCGAAATTCAGAAATTATTTCCCACGGCCGATGACGCTCGCGCCGCTGGCGCCCAACTCGCGGATCTCGCCAAGCTCGATACGCTTTTCTTTTCGAATCGGCCCGAATCGCACGCGGAACTCGCGGCCGCTGTCTACCGCCTCAATCCCGCGGCATTCCGCAATCTCGCGCGAATGATGCAAGCGATTTCGAATGACTTCGCGAACGCGGGTGAGCCAGGCAGCCGCGTTGCATCACGGGCAAGCGAAAGCGCTGCCGATTCGCTGCGAGCACCGGGAACCGATGCGGCAAATTCGCCAAACTTCGCAGCGAATGTCGTCGTGGATCCGAATGGTGCGGCGCAGGTAGCTTTCTTTCACGATACCAACGCAGCGGCCGTCAACGGCGTTCTCGAAGCAATCCAATCACAAATGGATCGCCTGCTTCCCGAAGGCACGACGGATAATGCGCGTCAGCGCCTGGTGGGCGAAATCTATCGAGAGGTTGACGCCGCGATGCGAGCGAATCACGCATTCGGCCAGCAATTGCGGCAGGCATTTCGAGCGGGGAATTGGTCGCCGGAAAATCGGCAAGCGATCGCGGGAATGGTGGTGGCGCGGGCGCGGCAAGCGCTGCCCAGCATCGCAAAAAAAGTGATCAACGAATGGACGTCAGGCGTCGTCGCGCAATCGTCCGCGCGCGTGCAACGCCAGCGTACAGCCGAACGACGTGTGGATATCGCCGGTGGGGTGCCGGGGGGCGATGGACGTCGGGCATTAAGCCCGCGCGACCTGGATTACCGGCGCCTCTCGGACGCGGACATTTTGAATCTGTAGGGCTGGCCGGCAGGCCGGCCGGTTTTTTGCAATTCGCGCGGCAACGAAACCAAAACCCTTAAATGCCGGTCCGTCTGCCGCGGTTTGTGCGTCCCGACCCGGTCGGGACCACGGACCCTACGGATGCCACGCGCGCGATCGCTCCAAGAACGCATTGGGCGGTTTTTTGACTTTCCTCACTTTGCTCTCCTACCCGTCCGCAGAGGACATCCCGCACCAATCAATTCCGCTTGAAAAATTCCACAGGGGGACCCAGAAACCATGCCACAAATGCAAAATGCGCAGACCGTCGCGCTGCAACTTGAAAAGGTGCGGGACAAACTTCCGCTTCTCTACGAACGCGACGACATCCTTCTCACCATGATTCAACAGCGAGGCGACGTCGAGCGCGTCAGCTCGCGCAACATGCGGCTTCCGCTGCAAATTCGCCCGGGAGGCAAAGCAGGACTCGCGAATCTCGACGGCGGAGATCTCGGCCGCGGTTCGGGAACAACCTACGACGTTGCACAAGTGACGCCGGTCTTCTTCCGCCACGCGGTGGAAATTTCAAAGCTCGTCGAATACGCCTCGAACTCGCCCGAGAAGGCCATCGAGAACGCCGCGAAACGCGAAGTAAAAAACAACATGCAGCAGTTCCGTTCGTTCCTCGACAAAGTGATGCAGACGAACGGCAACGGCGTCCTCGGCACGATTGCTTCCATCAGCGGCAACACGTTCACGATGGCGAAGCCGCCCGGCTCCGTCCTCGTTTACTACAACCAGACGATCCAGGTTTACGATCCGACGCTCACAACCAACCGCAACGTCGCCGCGAGCGTGACGACCAACGTCACCGCCGTCGATCCTTTCGGCGGCACAATCACGGTCGACAACGTTCCCACCGGAACTTCGGCGAACGATCTCATCGTTCACGACGGGCTTACCGGCGCGCAGCCGGTTTCGCTCTTCGGCATCCTCTACCACCAGACCAACGCCACCACTGGCACGTGGCTCAACCTCAACCGCGCGACGTATCCGGTCGAACTCGCCACGCCGCACGTCAGCGGAAATAATTCCGCGCTCACTCCCGGCGTCGTTCGTCTCGCCATCAACAAAGTGCGGAAATCTCTCGGCACCAACCAGGTCGGCAAGCTGATCGCCTACACGTCGCTCGAACAGGAGCACGCGTGGGAGCAGCTCGGCGTCACGATTTCGCAAATCATTAAGGAAGGAGCGGGCGGGCGCGCCAGCGATCTCGATCTGCTCTTCACCGGCGAGAAAACGATGGCGGGCGTGCCGATCAAATCGTCCATCAACGCCAACACGTCACGCGTGGATTTTCTCGATCTCTCGCACTGGGGCCGCGCCATCATGCAGGACATCGATTTCTACGATGTCGGCGGGCAAACCGTGTTTCCGATTTACGGAACCAGCGGCGGACTCGCGGCGGCTTACATCTTCTACTTCGTCACCGGATTCCAGGTGTGGAACGATTCGCCGCGCTCCGGCGCGTACATCGATTCACTCGCCATCCCATCCGGATACTAAACAACTCGATCGTGGCGCGGGCAGGACGCCCGCGCCACGAAAACTTCCTCGTCACTCGTCATTCTTCACTTGTCACTTTTCTTTCCAGGAGGCCCTCATGGCCATCGCTATCACCGTACAAAGCGTTGACGCATCCGGCTCGGCCGTCCTCGTCACCGGCACGCTCGCCTTCTCCGGCAATTACTCGACCGGAGGCGACACGCTCGACTGGACCACCGCCGACGAACAAATCGCTCCGTCCGGCGCAACGATTCCTTCCGCCAGGCCGCCGCAACTCGTTCTAATCAGCAGCGTGAACGGCAACGCGGACGCCTACGTCCCGGTGCAGGGAAGCGCGTTGAATAATTGGAAGGTGAAATGTTTCGCGGCAGGCGGCACAGAAGTCAGCGCCGGTGCATATCCCTCCGGCATCACAAGCGACATCGTCGCCTTCCTAGCCCAATTCCCCAAGCTCCAATAATCGGCGTGCCGTTCAATCGTGGCGCGGGCGTCCTGCCCGCGATCTTTCGCGCCGGGTTGGTTTTTTTGTAGGGCTGGCCGGCAGGCCGGCCGGGTTTGCGCGGATTGCGTCACATCACTGGAAATCCAAATTCGTAAAATGCCGGTCCGTCTTCCGACGGACCCTACGGTAGCCTGCTGCGCGATCGCGCATCAACACTTCGCGGCGTCTCGCTCGTCAATCGTCACCTGTCACTCGTCACTTCCCTCATGATCCGCGTAATCCGCGAAACGCACGACACGCCGCCCTCGATCGCCGAACGCCTCGCGCGCGCGGGCGGCCGGAATCGTTTCGGCGAACCAAACTTCCGCGTCGTATGGGGTTGGTCGCGGCTGAGCTGGATCGGCGGGCGCTGGACCGATCGCGACGCGCACGGCAACATCATTCGCTCGACGGTCGAACTCCGCCGCGTCCCAAAATACCTGCCTTTCGATCGCTGGCACATTGAACGCTGGGTTCCGCCGGAAATTCACGGCGCGCCGAATGTGTGGCACGCGGCCACGCTCGAGCGCGAAGACGGAATGTTCGTCCCGGTGCTTGGCCCCTATCCATCGCGCGGCGAATACGAGCAATGCTTCACGCTTTCGGGGCGCGCCGGGGAATTCATTCCGCTCGATCCTTCCGCGTGCGACAAAGTCGTTCGCGCAATCGAATGGGCGCGCCGGCAACCTCGCGGCCATTCGCGTCGCGCGCTCGACACGCGCGAATCCCAGCGCGAGCGAGATGCGGACGCGCGCATCGACGAAGTTCTCGATGACGACGCACCCGCATTTCACGCTCAGCCATTCGTAAGCATCGCCGGAAGATAATTCGCGGAAGAATTGCACGCCTGGCACCTGTAGAGCTGGCCGGCAGGCCGGCCGGGTTTGCGCGGATTGCGCCACGTCACTGGAAATTCAAATTCGTAAAATGCCGGTCCGTCTTCCGCGATTTCTGGGTCCCGGCTTCGTCGGGACGACGAACTTTAAGTTTGCCTTAAAGACTCGTACCACTCGCCTTCAGGAGGCACCTTGAAATCATCTGCATCGAATTCGACCGCAACCATGGCAACCGTCCCTGAACCGCCGCGGGAATCTATCGCGCCGCAACGCGATCCCGCGACCGTAACGATCGCCAACATAGGTGATCAAGACTTTTACATCTCGCGCACCTACGGCATTTTCCATGTTCCCTCGTGCGCGAAGGGCGAGCCGTACTCGCTTCTGCTCGTCACGGCGCGTGGTGATGCGCTCGATCTCGGCGACAATCGCCGATTTCCTTTCACGATCAGTGCGCGAGAAATCGCGGAGGATCTAATTCAGGATCTCGTCGTCCACGGCGTGTTCGTCTGCGCTGGCGCGCGGCCGACGGAATTCGAAATCGCCGCAGCTGCCGCTCGACGCCAGGCCTGGTATCAGGATCTCATTGCCGAAGCCGACGCGATGTGGGCGCGCGGCCATTCCTATCGAGAAATTTCCGATATGCACCGTCGCGCCGCGCTTTCGCTCGGCATCGAACGCGATTGGGCCTACGTGCCGCAGCAATTTGCCGACTGCCCCGCGTGCGGCGAAAAAGTGAAACCCAGTGTCGCAGTCTGCAGGCATTGCCACGCAGTTCTCGACGAAGAAAAGGCCGCAAAACACAAAATCGGCGGTGGCAAAGTTCGGCAGAGCGATTAACCAATGGCGGTAATCGGAATCGTGGCGCGGGCATGCTGCCCGCGCCACGAACGATCACCTGGCACCCGTAGGCTGGCCGGCAGGCCGGCCGGTTTTTCGCATCACCTCGCGCTACAAATCTCCGCTGCAATCGGTGCACAATAGGTCGCCGGCCGAATCGAGGAAGCAAATCATCGAGGGTCAACACATGACGCGATCCGAAATTTCAGTCACAAATAAATTCGCACTAATCGCAAGCCGCGCGAGCGCCTATCTCCTGCTTTTCTGCTCGCTCGTCGCCGCCGCGCCCCCATCCGCCCATGCACAAGGATCGCGCAAAGATGACATCGCATTCGGCGCATCCGGCAAGCCAATCGCGGGCGCCACGATAACCGTCTGCTCCTCAGGCGCGACAGGCGCTCCCTGCTCCCCGCTCGCCACGCTTTACACCGACGCGACTCTCTCCGTCCCAACCGCCAACCCGCTCCAAGCCGACGGCCTCGGCAACTATCATTTCTACGCCGCGCCCGGCCGCTACGTCGTGCAAGTCTCCGGCACCGGCATTAACACCTACACGATGTCCGACACAATTCTCCCGAACGATCCGACCACTCCATCCTTTAATTCCATCACCGCAACTTCCATCACTCTCGGCGGAAATCTCGGCGTCGGCGGCAACGCAAGCGTCACCGGCACGCTGAGCGCAGGCACATTCGCGCCGTCGAGCATTAGCACCGGCTCGCTTCAGGTAAGCGGAAACGCGAGTACAAAAGGCCCGCGTCCCTGGGCGGACGTAGTTGCCTACGGCGCCGATCCCACCGGCGCGGCTGACAGCACAAGCGCCATTCAATCGGCAATTAATTCCGCGTGCTCGAGCAGCTCAACCGGCGGCGGCGCTGTCCATTTCCCGCCGGGTTCGTACAAAGTTCTCCAGCCGCAGACTCCTTCGACCTCGCCAGTTCTCTCAGTGCCGTCCACATGCCGAGGGCTCACGCTCGAAGGCGGTTCCGCCTACACCGGCACCGGCACTCAGTTTTCGCGCCCGCCGCAAACGAATATTTTCGTCTCAGCCGGATCCAGCCCCAACCTGGCGCCCGTGCTGATGCTCAATCAGCCGAATTCCGGCAATCAGCCTACGACCTTGCGCGATCTAGCGATCGGCGGGTACAACCAAGCCGTTCAACTCAATTCAACATTCGGAATCACTTTCGACAACGTCTGCCTGAGCGCCGCCAATACCGGCAACGGCATCCGCACCGGCGCAAGCGACAACACGGACAACACTCCGCTCGCCATTTACAACACCTTCACGGTGACATACCGCGGCGGCTGCCTCGTGAACACATCGGGCAGCACGTCGACACCGATCGCCGTCTTCGCATTCCTCGCGCAGGCGCCGCCAAATCTCGGCCTCTTCGAATTTCGCGACATCATAGGTTCCGGCGGAGGTTTCATCTGGGATTGCCGCGGAACTTCCGGCAACAACAATTGCCCAAACGGCGGCGGCAACGTCTTCTTCGACAACGTCTACATCGAAAACGCGACGATGCCGTTCTACACCATCAACAACACGGCTCTGAGCAATGCAGGCGGCGTTCCCGCCATCTTCCACAATGCCGCGCTCTATGATTGCAACAATTGGGCGTTCATGAATTACAACGGCGGCCAGGCGCTCGGCGTCAGTGCGGGTGTCAACGCGCCGGTTTATATCGAAAATGTGTCGGCATGTCCCGGCGGCCAGCTTTTGACGGTGACTTCCGGCAGCGTCAGCTACGTCAGCACGGACGCAGGCCCACCCACAAATACGAGCGGCGCGCCTACGGGCAACGCATTTTTCAAATCCACCTACGGGATGGGGTTGGTCAGCTCGAATTTCAGTGTTTGTTCGCAACCCGTCGAACTCGAAACGATTGCGATTGGCGGGGGCGGTTGCGGGCCGGTGCGTCTCCCGCCTATCGCTCTCGTACAATCGGGAAATATGCAGGCAAATCTCGGCATCAGCCCGTACTACGGCCACGAATTCGGCGACGGCACGCACTACGGATACGAATCGAGCCTGATCCGGAACGCGCCGAACACTCTCGATCTTTCATTTTCGTGCGCCCTTCCGCCGCTCAATTTGACGGCGACGCCGACCACCGGCGGCTCGCTCGCGAACGGCACGTACTACTACAGCATGCAATCCATTTGCGGCTCGGACAGCTCGAAATCCGCGGGCTCGAATGAAATCAGCGTCACGCTCACCGGATCGAACAACGCCGTTTCGCTTTCGTGGACCGCGCCCGCAGGAACGGACCCTTCGAGCTGCACGATTTTCCGCAGCACGGTTTCCGGAGGCACGTTCGGCTCGGCCTCAACGTATTCAATTTCAAATTGCACTAGCACGACGACCTACTCAGACACCAACGCGACCGCCGGCAGCGGCTCGAACACTCTCTACAACTCCACGGTCAAGACGGCGTTTCGTTTCTCGCCGCCAACGGGCAGCGCGCCCGCCACTCTCTTCGTTCCGTACTGGAAGGGAACTGCGCCGACCAGCGGCGATTGCGTGAAGTGGGGAAGCGGCGGGTTGCTGCAGGATTCGGGCTCCGCGTGCGGCAGCGGAGGAGGCGGCGGAGGCTCGCTCACATTTTATGCGCCGCCGCCGAACATCGCCGGCAGCGTTCAGTTCGCTCCGAGCACGACGAACGCGATCAACATGATTCCGTTCCTCGTGCCCGTGCAGCTCCAATTCTCCAAGCTAACGATTGATATCGGCACCGCGGATTCGACCGGCGGCGATCTCTACGACGTGGGAATTTATTCGCTCGCGGGCGCGCTGCAGTGCAATTGGGGCGCAACGGCGTTCTCCGCCACCGGCCCGACCGATGGCACATGCGCGCAAGGCACCGTCACGCTCGCTCCCGGAAATTACATCTTCGCGTTCACCGGCAACGCCACCACCGCTAAAATTTATCCCGGCAACGCGTACAACACCGGCTTCGAAATTTTGAGCGGCGCGACGTCAAGCACCAGCTCAAGCGGCGGCGCGCTGCCATCGACGATCGCCGTCCCTAGCGTCTGCCCCGCCTGCGGAGCCACCACCACTACCTTCGCCAGTCCCTTCATCGTCATGCATTAGCAATAATGGCGGCGCGGCCAAAGGTTTTGTAGGGCTGGTCGTAACACCAGCCGCATTTTCATCCACATTCGACGGCACCACCCCCACCATGCGCCGCATCCTAAAACTCGAACTCTGGATCAAAGGCCTGATCGCCGCGGCAATCTCCGGCGGCGCAAACGGCATTGTCACCGGCTTCGCGGCTATCGGCATCGATCCATCCCATTTCAATCTCGCCGATGGCTTGCAACACACGCTCTCGATCGGCGGAATCAGCGCCGCCATCAGCGCCGTCCTCGGCGTTGCTCTCTATCTTCGCCAATCTCCACTGCCATCGGCCACAAACTAATTTAGCCGCAATCACCCAATCAATCGTGGCGCGGGCATCCTGCCCGCGTCTTTCTGTGCAGCGGCAATCAACAAGCCTCGCGGGCAAGCTGCCCGCGCCAAGAACCGCAGGAGACACCATGCCGGTCCTATCCACCACCGCCTACGCCCAGGCCGAAGACGTCCTCAATCTCACACGCGCGCTCGTCAACGATACCGCCGGCACGGTCTTCACCGACGCCACGCTGATGCCGTTGCTCAATTCCGCGTATCGGGGATTGCAACGACAGCTTGCCGAAACGGGCGTTTCCGTTCTCGTCTCGGAAGTTGATCTCGATCTGCCGCTCACGAGCGGCGTCACGACCACGGAAATTTCAGATGTCTCCGATCCGCAGCTTCCCACCGATCTCCTCGCGCCTCACCAGCTCTGGGAACAGCAAACCGGCTCGACTGATCTTTTCATTCCGATGGAAAAAATCACGGGCGGGCTGCCGAATCTCCAGCCATCGACTTATCTGCGGATGTGGGAATGGCGCGAGGACATGATCAATCTCGTCGGGGCAACTTCGGAAATTACGGTGAGGTTGCGCTACGAAAAAGTGCTTCCGCAGCTCGTCCTGGGCACCGATCCAGTAATGATTCGATCGGCGAATGACGCGCTCGCTTACGCCACGTCCGCACTCGCCGCCCGCGCTCGAGGCGCACGCGCGCTCGCCGCCGACATGCAAGCCGCAGCGTATCAAGCGACGAATGACTTGATCGAACGCTACATGCGCCCGGAACAATTCAAAGGCCGCCGCCGCAAACCCTACGGCTATCGCCGCCACGTCGTGTATCTGTAATTGCCAAATCAGCGTGATCGCGTTGCCAGCAATCGTAGGGCTGGCCGGCTCTTGAAATGTTGCAGAGGCCGGAATCCGTACCTAAAAAGGCGGTCCGACTTCCGCGATTTCTGCGTCCCGGCTTGGTCGGAACGATGGACCCTACGGTCGCCAGCCGCGCGACATCTTGCCGTCTGGAGGAATATGTAACGGTGGCCGGATTTACTGTACGACCAGCGTAATATTCACGCTGCGCGTGGCGCCCTGCGCAGTAGCCGTGACCGCCATGGGATACGTCCCGGCGGGCGTGCCATGATAAATCGTCTGCGTGGTCGAGCCCTGATTGCTGCTGCCGCATGCCGAAGCCATCGCCAGCATAACGCCGATAAGAATTGTCGCGATTCCAGCTCCGATCGCACTCGGCCGGAGATAAAACGCATTCCTACCGCGGTACAAATTCCAACTCACCGCGCAGACGCCCGCGGCGAATAACGAAACGAACGCAATGATCACGCCCGCCAGCGGCGGTGCAGGGAATCGCGGTTTCGTTGTGCCCGCCGGTCCGAGAATTGTCTGCGAGGGCCCGGTGGTCGTCGTTCGATATGTCGTTTGGAACGCCGCGTTGAAAGTCTGCGGCGGGCCGCCGGCCGCCAGCGTCAAAGTCGGAGGCGTCGTTCCGGCCGCGGACGTGATCGTGCACGTCGTCTGCAGCGGCAAATTGTAAGGGCAATTCAGCGTGACCGTGCCCGAGAACACTTTGTCTGGTGCGGCCTGAATAAGAAATGTCCCAGTTTCTCCGTCAATCACGGTGATCTGGTCCGTGCCGTTCGCCGGAATAGCGAGCTCGAAATCGTCTCCGATCCCGGCGAGCGACGCCGTCTGCGGGCTCGTCGGATCCGAATCCGTCACGTAGAGCGTCGCATTCCGCTGGCCCGATGCCTGCGGCGCAAATACGGCGTTGATCGTGCACGATGCGCCGGCAGCGAGCGATCCCGCACATGAGCTCGTCTGCGTGAAATCGGCGGGCGTCGCTCCGCCAACAATGCTGACTGCGATGCCGGTGACCATCCCAGCTGAGTTGTTCGTCAACGTGAAAGGCTGTGGCGAGGTTTGGCCGGCGGTCAACTGGTCGCCGAAGCTGAATGTGTTCGGCGAGAGAGTGACGCCGCCCGTTTGCGCTGGGCTCACGTTCGTGATTTCGCGAATTGCGGAATTGCCTGTATCGGCGACGAAGAGATTTCCTGATCGATCGAATGCCAGAGCTCCCGGCGCGTTGAATTGCGCTTTTAGCGGCGCGCCGCCATCGCCCGAATATCCGGCGGTTCGCGTTCCGGCGATCTGCGTCACGCTGAGCGTCTTCGCATCCGCGCGCTCTATAATGTTCGCGCTTGCCTCGGAAACGAAGACATCGCCGCTCGCATCAATCGCAATTCCAGTGGGCGCGCCGGTGAGGTGCGGCACAGTCGCCTTCGACGCAGCAACAAAAATCGAGAGGCCTGACCCGCCGTTCGTAGGGGCGCTGCTTGCTGCGCCCCCCGCGGCGATGCGCAAAACGTTGCCCGACGCCGGCGCCACAACGTAAACCTCCACGCCATCGCGCGTCACCGCAATCGCCGTCGCTCCGGCGACATTCGCAATCTGCTTCACCGCGCCCGTCACCGCATCGAGCCGGTACACAACATTATTCGCCGTAATGTAAAGATTTCCGTTCGCGTCGGCCGCAACGCCGAGCGGATTCGCAAATCCTTCCGGCGTGACCATACTCGCCCACTTGCCAGCAATGCTCGAGATCACGCCAGTCTCAGAATCCACACGCCGCACGGTATCGTTCAGCGTATCCGCGATAAAAAGATTGCCGGCAGCATCAATCGCGACGCCGCTTCCCGCGATCGGGTTTTTCGGCGTAACGTCCGCAAGATTCAATTGCGCGCTAACCGCCGGCCCGCCGTCGCCCAGCGATCCGCGCTCGCCATTCCCCGCAGCAATCGTGGGGACACTCCTTGTTGAGGATGACAAGATAATTTTCGCGATGCGGTCAGAAGCAGCGTACTCGAGCAGCCCCGGCGGATCCGTCGCCAGCCCTGAGCCAGCGACGCCGCGCGCAATGGTCCGCACGACAGACGGAGCAACGGAGGCTGTCGCAGCGCCAGAATCACCCTGCGCTCGCACGCGCATCGAAAATAGCATCAGCGCGCCTAACAGTAGCGCTCCGCATCCCAACAAAATTCGCCGCAATTTCACTCCTTGATTCACTTTATAGCGTGGACATTCGGCCTGCGCCACGACCGGTTTTCGTAGGGCTGGCCGGTAGGCCGGCCGAATTTTCACGAATCGTGCGCCGAACCCGGTTGCGTCTCGCTCGGCCCTACGGGCCGCATCGATTTATCGTACCGGGAACCCTGAATTGCCGGTCCGTGTGCCCACGGACCCTACGATTGCCGTCCATGCATTCGACGCCCGGCCAGCCACATCCCGTGCCTTACGATTCACTTACATCCAAACAGGTTGCGTCGTACGGGGCCACCCGGGATATGCAATACGCGCGCGTCCGGCTGCTGCTTTTTCACCCTCGAAATTCTTGATGATAGCACACGCCGCACCGATTTCCGGCGGCGCGCTTTAGGGCAGCATTCGCCCGTTTATCACTCGCTTAGCCCAAGGCCGTCTGCGCGGCCGACCGGGTCACTCGTTTTATCGGGGTCAATTCATGTCCGTTGAATCCTTCGCGCCGGTGCCGCTTGGCACTTTCGGCGGCCTCATCACGATTCTAGATCCATCCGACGTTCCGCCGGGAATGTCGCCGAATCTTGGCGACGTGGAATTTTTCGCAGGCGGCGTTCGAACCCGCGCTGGCCTCGTATCTCAATTTTCCCCGCTCGCAGGCAGTGTCGGCATTAACGGCCTCAAAACCTACATCACCGCGAATCTCGTTCAGCGCCTGCTGGCCTTCGATTCCTCCGGCAATCTCTACAAGGAGACTTCGCCCGGCATTCTCGACCTCGTCGCATCGCCCGGCATTCCGAATCTTCTGCTCGACTCGACCACGCTCTTCGGCCGCGAATACATGGCGTTCAGCGACAGCCTCGTCGGCCAGGATCTCCCGCGCCAATTCGACGACACATATTTCGATCGCGTAAGCCAGTGCGGCCCGGGCGCTGGTCCCGCGGCCGCCGACGCCACCGCTGCCGGAAACATCTCGGCTGGCGTGCATCAAGTCGTCGTGATTTTCGTCACGCGCCAGGGATTCTGGACCGCGCCTTCGCCGGCAATATCGTGGACCGCCGCGGGCGGCAAGCAAGTCACGCTGACAAATATTCCTATCGGCCCATCGAATGTCGTCGCGCGCTATCTTGCTTTCACGGCTGCGGGCGGCGCGGACTTTTATCAAGTTCCCGCGACGATGACAATCAACGACAACACGACCACCTCTCTCACTCTCGATTTCGACGACACCATCCTCCTCAGCGGCACTGAAATGGAGAATCAATTCGGCCAGATCGAGCTGCCGAATCAACTCGGCGTGATGG
Source organism: uncultured Acidobacteriota bacterium (assembly GCA_963803835.1). Lineage (GTDB taxonomy): Bacteria > Acidobacteriota > Terriglobia > Acidiferrales > UBA7541 > Palsa-147. Next base: position 43,889 of record CAWDOI010000013.1, read on the forward strand.
ATTACTCCGATCGCCTTTTCTGGTGGGGCGAGCGCGCGAAAATGTCGAACTGGAACAACATCACTTTCGACGGCGGCTGGACTCTCGCGGGCGGCACGGGCGGTTCCGATTTGCCGCTCGGCTGGACGAGCGATCCCACATCCGGCGCCGGCGGTAGCAGAGAATCGAACGATGTCGTCTGGGGCGACGCGTATCGCATCACCGCCGATGGCGTGAGCGTCGCGCGCGGAATGATTTCGCAATCGGCCGTCACAGATCCGTTCGGCAATCCGCTGCTCGTGAAAAACACCGACTATTCGATTCGCGCGCGCGTCAAGCGCAGCACCAATCTCGCGCAGGGCACGCTGCGAATTAATTGCTTCAGCCCAACGGCCGGCACCATCGGCGTGGGCCTCGCCGTTACCGAACTGACGGCGACGACTTTCTACGTCGAGTACACCGCTCAATTAATTCCGCCGCAATCATCGATACCGGGCGACATGGTTCTGCGAATCTACGCCGACGGAATTCCAAGCCCGAGCGGCGAATCGTTTCTTGTGGATCAAATCGAAATCTTTCCGACGCTCTCGCCGCAAAATGCTTCCATCGTACGCGCCTCGCGCGCTCTCAATGCGGAAAGCTACGATGGCGTCACCGGCTTGCTAGAAGTGGCTGAAAATAACGGCCAGGGGATTCGCGCGGCATTCACGCTGCGCGATTATCTCTACATCGTGAAAGAGCGCAGCCTATTCGTGACGCAGGATGATGGCGTGAACGAGCCCGCGCTCTGGGATATCGAGGAAGTCTCGAATCAAGTCGGCACGCCTTCCGCGCATGGCGTCGGCATCGGCGAAGAGTGGGTGGTGATCGCGGGCCGTGCCGGACTCTACTATTTCGATGGTGGCAATCCCGTCAAGCTCTCGCAGGAAATTCAGCCAACGTGGGATGCCATCAACTGGGAACACGGCTCGCAAATTTGGGTCGAAGTGGATACGCAGCACAAACGCGTTCTCGTCGGTGTGCCAATGGGCGCGGCCACTGCGCCTTCACAGGTTCTCGTTCTCGATTACACCGAAGGCTTTCTTGATCCGCTTCAAACGATGCTCAGCGAACCCGGCTACGGCCGCCAATGGACTCAGTGGAACATCGCCGCAAATTCCTGTGGGCTCATCGAACGCGCGAGCGGCGTCGCGCAACTTTTCTTCGGGAACAATGCGGCCAATGGAAAAATTTACGGCCTCACGCCCGGCGCGTATTCCGACGACGGCGCCGCCATCAATTCGTATTACACCACCGCGTTTCTTTCGCGCACCGGCCTCGGCGGCCGCAATCTTTTCGGCTACGCGACGGGCAACGTGCAGGGCTCGGGCACACTCGCTCTCACGGCGCTGCTTCCCGGCAACGTGGCTCGCGGCCTCGGCTCGTGGCCGCTAGCCTCGCCCGCCACGCAGGACATGGAAATTTTCACGAGCATCCTGGCCGAGCGCGTCGCATACCAAGTAAGCACCAGCGCCGCTGGCGCCTGGTTCTCATTAACAAAATTAGTCCCCTGGGCAAAGCCCGATCCGTGGTCAATCGTCCGCGGCCACAATTAGGCGGCACGATTTCCGGTTCGCCGTGTCGTCCCAGGGCAACCGAAAATCCTCGCTGCGACTCCAACTTGCGGGGTGCGTCCCGCTTCTATAAACTACTTTGCGCATTCCGGCAGCGTGCTGGCTTGTCTGTCGGCGGTCTCGTTTTCGCGGTTCGGTCTCCAGGGGGATGGATGCAACGGGTGATCGTTAATCTGGCGCTGATCGGCACGCTCTTTGCGCTGACCGGCTGCGGCGGTTCCTCATTTCCCCTCGCCCTGGCGATTTCTTCGGTCCCAGCCACCATCTCCGGCGGCGGCGTGTACACGTTCTCGGCAACGACCACGAATTCCACGACGCAATCACCCGTCATCTGGACGCTCGCTCTGAACACGCCGAGCAGCAGCACGGATACCACCACGCCATGCACCTCGCCCTGCGGCACCTGGGTGAACGCAGGCACGACCATCACTTCGCAAACAACGTCCGGCAGCACCACTTACTACAACACCGTCACTTCGATCACATACACGGCGCCCTTGCTGCCACCCACGCCGAACTCAATCGTTCTCACGGCGGCGGCTGCTTCAAATTCCGCAGTCACCGCCGATGTCATTTTCACAATCGGGGCGCCAGCGATCGTCGTGCGCCTGACGAACACGTTCACAACGATTTCTCCCGGCGCCCCGCCCGTCACGCTTGGTGCCACCGTGCAATTTGACGCCGCAAATGCGGGCGTTAATTGGTCGCTGGCTGCGGGCGGCTCGCCGTGCAGCCCCGCGTGTGGAACTCTTGCAGCAGCGCCCGCGCCCAGCTTCAGCGCGACATACACGCCGCCATCCACCGTGCCCGCGGCGCCAAATAATTCACCGACGATCACGGCTACGTCCGTGACGGACCCTACCAAGAGCGCATTCGACTCCTTCGTGATTCAAACGGCCGCGCTGCCGATTAGCGTCGCGATCACGAATCCGTTCACCGCGATCGATGCGGGCTCTTCCGGCGTCACGGTCAACGCTCAGGTGACGAACGATCAGCAGGGCCAGGGCGTCACGTGGTCCGTCTCGCCCTCGTCGAACACCGGCGCGCTCAGCGCAAACGAAGCGCTAAGCGTCCTCTACACGCCGCCAAACACAGCACCACAGCCGCCCTTCAACACGCCTGCAATCACGGCGACATCGGTAGCCGATCCGACAAAATCCGCCTCATTCACATTCACAATCGATCCTTCGGGCGCCGTAAAAAGCGCCTGCGATATCAACAGCGCATACGTCTTCCGGTTCGCAGGCACAGACAGCGCCGGAAAGCCGATCGCGATGGTCGGAAACATGACGATCGAGAACGGCGTTGTCATGGTCAACTCCGTTGATGTGAACGATTCCCTCGAGATGACATCCGGCGGAGGAATCTCTGGTACGTGCAAGACCGTATCCGAAGGTGGACACGCGTTCGGAAGGCTGGCGTTCGATAGCTCCCTCCCGTCACTTGGAGCGATCTCAATTCTTCAGCTCGATTATCCGGAAACGCGAGGGGCTTACGCGGAAAGTAAGATACGCGTAGCCTTCGACTTCTACGCGCAGGAAAGCGCTACCCTCCCGCAGTTTGGCGGGGAATTCGCATTCCGTCTGAGCGATTGCGCCGCCACGCCCGATACTTCAAGCATTGGCCGATTCACGCTCTCATTCGATGGCGCGAAAGGCACGATCACAAATGGCCTGATGGATGCGAGCGCCCTGGGCGTTGGTGCGCTCGTAACCAACGGCTTTCTAACCGGCACGGCGACGCCGCCCGATGCGAACGGCCGCGGTACGATGCTTCTCAATTTCGCGGGGCAGGGAAGCCGTCCGTTCGTTTACTACGCCGCCTCGGCGAACGAGTTCGTCCTTGCGGAGATGGATCCTTCGCCAGCGCCGCGCTCCGCGTCTAAGGTCGCGGCGAGCTTTAGCCCCTCGCTCGCTTCCGGCGAGGCCAGCGGTCAGTCGCTTCGTTCGTTGTCCCCCGCCATGATCCAGTCGATTGGCCGCTTCGTGCGAGGTAAGCCTCTCAGCTTCGATCCATCGACCGGCCGCGCGACATTAGAAATCAGTGACGGCAACAGGGCTCCGCTCGTGATCTATGTCGCTGTCCCTGGCAGAGGCTGGTTCCTCGACACGTCCGATGGATCGAGCAATCGCGGCCTCGACGGCCCGCTTCGTTTTCCCGTCGCCGTAACAACATCACCTCAGCCGTAGCTTTTGCTGGAACTTCCTTCGCAGCACCTGCAGGGCTGGCCGGCAGGCCGGCCGGTCGTTTTCGCGCGATACGCAATCGGAATAAATTTCACCGCAACCGTTTCGGCGCCACTATTTTCCATTTTCTCTTTTCACTTTTCCATTTTCTGTTCCGCCGTCCCCTATGCTCACCATTCCCCAAATCGAAGCTCTCCGCGCCGCGAACCCGCACCTCTACGAGGCGCTGAAACGCGTCGTCACCGGCGTCAACGCCATCGGCACGACAAACAAACTCAATCTCGACACGGCCATCACCGACGGCACCGATTTCGCCCGCGTCGCCGCCGACGCGCTCTCGAACAATGCCATTGACCCCGCAAAGCCCGGCGTCCTGATGCGCGGCTCCGTTCCGCCCGTCTGGAGCACCGGCTTCACCTACGCGTCCACTCCTTCGAGCATCACGTGGTCGTGGGCAGGCCTCACAATTTTCCGCGCTGACGGCACGAGCACGTCCGTCGGAAGCGGCTCGCTCGCCATCAGCGGCCTCGCTGCAGGCACGACGTACTATTTTTATCCCTTCTGGGACGAAACGGCGCAAGCGCTAGCGTGGGTGGCAGGCGGTGTAGGCTCGCCCGCGAATGCGCAACCCGCAAAAACAAACGCAGCCGCGCAGCAACAATCTCTCCAAGGGCGCATCCCGCTCAGCCAGGGCGCGATGGTCGCCGCGACGCCATCATCCGGCAGTGGCGGCGGATCAGGCGGCGGTAGTGGAAGCTGCTTGCGCGCAGGCACGATGGTTCTTTGCCGCGAGCGCGGCACTGTTCCGCTCGACACGTGCGCCATCGGCGATCATCTTCTCGGTCCGGGAAATGGCGGCGTCGGCCCTGGCGGCAAGGATGCTTGGACGCGAATCGTGCGCATCGAAATCCTCCCAGCCGACACGTTTATTCGCCTGCATTTTTCAAACGCAGAGACGCTCGACGTCACACCGCACCACATTTTTACGCTAGCCGATGGCTCGCCGATGCGCTCCGAGCGCCTCTGCCTCGCGGATATTTTGGTGGGGCGATTCGGCCGTCTCACGTTGCGGCGAATCGAAGCGATCATCGAGGAAGGGAAGAAAGTGACGGTAAGCTGCGCCCCAATCCACGAATTCTACGCCGGCCGCCACGCCGCAACAGTCTTAACGCACAATTACACATTCAATTCTTAAGCCGTGCTCCGGTTTAACTTCGGCTTCTGTAGGGCTGGCCCGCAGGTCGGCCGCTGTTTGCATTTCAAATCTGAAATCTCAGATGTGAAATTCGAATCTTTCCGCGCGGCAATCGAAATCAAATTCGCGGGCAAAATGCGCACTCCGCGATTGCCGGACGGACAATCTCACTCGTCACCGTCTTCGGATCTCTCATGCACGGCCGCACCTACTACCTAACCACACTCGACGCGTGGCAACGCAGCTCCTCGCGATTCGCTTCATCGCACTTCGCGCACGCGGATCCGTCGGCGGGCTCATCAGCCGTGCCGGGAGCAACAATGATTCTCGCATTCGTCGAAGCCGACGAAGGCGTTCACAACGCTCTCGCCGCAGACGTCGAATGGGAGCCATTGCCGCATCCGCTCTCGAACAAACCCGTCTCCACGCGCGTTGTTGCCGCGCTCGCCGCGCACAGCGTGGCCGCCGGCGCAAACACATTCGAGGTAGCCGAATCCGTCTCCCGCGCCAATCCAATCCTGCGCTACCGCGTCTACTAGCAGCTGCTTGCTCGTCACTAGTCGATTTCTTCCATGCCCATTCGCCCCTATACCGACGCTGACCTTCCCGCGCTCCAGCGCATGCACGAGTCGCAAGGCTTCGATTACTCATTCCCCGATCTTCGCAATCCGCTTTTTCTCTCAAAGCTGATCGTCGAGGATGACACCGGCCGCGCTGTCATGGCCTCCCTCGCGCGCCTCACTTGCGAGGCATACTTGCTCGTCGATCCCGCAGCGGGGAATCCGCGCGAACGATTGGCCCGCCTAGTCGCACTGCAGCGCGCCGCCGAATCCGATCTCCGCGCTCGTGGCCTCGAGGATGCGCACGCCTGGCTACCGCCGCGCATCGCCGCCCGCTTCGGCCGCCGCATCACGCAACTCGGCTGGCTTCGCGACGATGCATGGACGCCCTATTGCCGCCGCCTCGACGCATAGCCAGTCAGACAAATGCAAAAAACCGGCCGGGGCCTGCCGGCCAGCCTACGAAAACGTAGCCTATCCGTCGTGATCGCCCGTCATGCACCCGTGGGGTCCGTCGGCAGACGGACCGGCTTTTCCACCGCGATCGCAAATTCGCTGCCTTGCATCTCGAATCAACGAATTCAATTCATCTACAAGGAGACCCACATGGGCCGTGCTGCTCAGCAACAAACTCGCCAACTCACCGATCAGCAGCTTGCGCTTCAAAATCAAATGCTCGGCCAGGAGAATCAGCAAGCGCAGCAGGATCGTTCTCTACTAATGCCGACGCTCAATTCGCTTCTCACCAATCCCGGCTACTCAGCCGCGCAACAGAACGCAATCACGCAAGAGGGCATGGGCTCCGCCCGCACCGCCTACGATTCGCTCGCGCAAGCCGCGCAAAATCAAGTGACCCGCACGAACAACTCCGCCGGCTTCAACGATCTCACCGCGCAACTCGGCCGTTCCGAAGCGCAGAATCTCGCGCAGCAAGCCCGTCAAAATCAGATAACTTTCGCGAACGATGCGCAAAGCCAGCAGCTAGCCGGCCTGAGCGCGCTTGGACAGACCTACGGCATCGACACAAATCTTCTGGGCAAATCGATGGGAATCCCCCCGCAGTTGCTCGGCGTCCGCTCAAACGCCTCCGGTAATCCGGATTACAGCTCTTTAGGCGGCCTCTTCGGCAGCCTCGGCCTGGGCCTAGGCTCTCTATTCGGCTAAAAAAGCGAAGCGCAATATTGCTGTAATCGCGCACGCCCGTCAGCAGACGGACCAGGTTTACGTAGGGCGCGTCGTAAGACGCGCCGCCTTTCTAGCGCGATGCTCGATCAACGCGCTACTAACCCGTTTTCAGATCTCAAATTCAAAATTTTCCTCCCAAGGCCCCCATGCCCCGCTTCCTCGACTTCTACCACTTGGCCGCCGCATTCGCGGCTCTGGTGCAATTCGTTCTATTCCTGCGCTGGCTCTACCGCCGTATCCGCAACGACGAGCTCACGCGCATCTTCGTCGAGGACATGGCCACGAACCATCTTCCGCAAATTTATATTTTGCTGGAGAAACTGTGCGAGCAGCAGGGAATTGAACGCAGCTCAATGCCGCCAATTCGATGGGTCAACATCAACGAGCGCCAACACTCCTAGGTGTCTGAGCTGAAATTCCAATCTGAACTCTCAAATCTGACATTTCAAATCTTCTCTTTTCGGAAGCAAGATTCGGCGCCGCGCGATCTTGTTAGTTTGAAAAAGTGAACTGGCCATCCCGTATCAATTCGCCCCCTCGCGATCGAATCTGGATGGCCAGTCTCACAGTCGCCAGCCGCACGTTCGCAGCGCCGACGCCCTCCGGCGGTTTTTGTTCGGCGGCAGGGGTCAGGAACGCCAGCAGACTGCCGGCGCTGCGTTCATTCGGTTGGAAATCGTAGGTCGCGTAGTGTGAGTCAAGCTCCGACGCGAAGCCCGGGCATTTCGCGCCGCTTTTTCACCTCTACACTGCCAACCGCTTGGTCGCGCATTTCGCCCGCCGAGTCGTGCAGCCGGCCTATGCGCAAAAAAAGCGCGTCGAAAAGCGAATACATCAGGAATAGAGCCGCGCCCGTCGGCACGCCCATTGCTAACCCGAACGCGAGCCCAGCCTTTAGCTGCGCCGGAAACGCGATCTCAGGCCAGCCCCAGAGAAAAGTGCAAGCCGCGGTCGTGATCAATAGTTCGCCCGCCGCGCGATACTGGGCGCGTCTCAATTCGACCGCGGCATGCACATTCGCGTTCATGGGAGGCGCAGAGATTAGGCGCACTGCCACTTCGCGTCAATCCGAATTACTACGGAGCCTCGCTGTGAATTTCACCTACGTAGAAATGGCAGCGGCAGCAGCCGTTCGGCATCATCTCGATCCCGCTCTTGTCTGCGCCATCGTCGAGCAAGAGTCCGCGTGGCAACCGTGGGCCATTCGTTTCGAGCCGGCGTTTTTCGCCAAGTACGTGGCTCCGCTCTTCGCCATTTGCAAGATCGAGCCCGCAACGAACACAGAGGCATATTCGCGCGCCATCTCGTGGGGATTAATGCAAGTGATGGGACAAACAGCGCGCGAGCGCGGCTTCGCCGGGAAATTTCTCAGCGAGCTGTGCGATCCCGCAACGGGCCTCGACGCAGGCTGCGAACTCCTCGCGCATAAGCTCGCTCTCGCCGAAGGAAATATCGAGCGCGCCCTAGTACTCTGGAATGGCGGCGCAAATCCGGAGTACCCCGCGCAAGCCCTAGCGCGCGTCACATCCTACGCCGCGCTCCCAGCAAAATCGTAGCAATCGTCGACATCTCCGTCGTAGCGCCGGCATCTTGTCGGAGACCCTGAGTTTCTAAGGGCCGGCGATTTTGCCTCGCGCCGCGTCGGCATCATCACTCGGCGTTTTTGCAATCTTCACCCAATGTCTCTTCGCCACATCCTCGCCGCCGTCGTATCGGTCATCGCCGTCTCACTGATCGTCTCATCCTGGCTCGAATCCCGCGCCGAACGCGCACAATTGCAAGCCACCCTCGCCGCTCAACAAAGACTAATCGACGCAGCCGGCGCACGCGAACACGATAGCGCCGCCGCGCTAAAAACCACGCTCGATCAAATCGCCGCACTCAAGCGCCAAGTTCAGACTCCGCAGCAAATCATCACATCATTGCCGCAGTACCTTCCGCTGCCCCAACCCATCACGCTCGACTCCACGCCTCACGCTATATCTCCTCAATCATCGCAGCCGTCGGATCCTTCGTCGCGCCCACATCAGGGAATCGCTACCGAGAAGGGAACTGCCGCTACCGGCGCACCCTCCGGCAGCGCCGAGATCCCCGACGCGGACCTCAAACCTCTGTACGACTTCGTCCAGGATTGCCGCGCGTGCCAAGCCCAGCTCGCTGCTGCCAACGCCAGCATAAAGGATGAGCAAGCTCGCTCCTCAGCGCTCGCCCGCGAACGCGACGCCGCCGTTACCGCCGCAAAAGGCGGAAGCTTCTGGCGCCAGCTCAAACGCAACACAAAGTGGCTGACAATAGGAGCCGCCGCCGGCGTCGTCCTCTCCCGAATACACTAATCTCCACCACAAGGTTTGCCGCGACCGCATTGCACGCCGCGCGCTCCAACGCGCGCGAGAAACCGACGGCCCCGCTATACCCAGACGAATCGTCTCGCGTCAAGGCTCGAGCGACCCTGTCGAAGGCGGGAACCAAATCCCTGCCATAAAGTAAGAGCGTCTTGAACAGCCGCTCGATGCGCCCTTTCGCTTGCGGAGAGTGCGCCGCGATCCACTCGATGTCCAGTTCCGCCAGCGCGCGGCCGAACGGCGTGCGCGGCGGAGCGCCGTGCAACTGCTCTTGCCACTGCGCTGGCCGGGAAGTCACAAACAGGCCGTTTTTATTGGTGTCTAACTCCACTGGCCGCCCTTAGCGCTCCAGCCATCCGCCCAGGCTGCGCAGATTTTCTTCGCTCGAATCGTGCAGCGCGAAGCGGCCCCACACGCGGCTGCTGGTGTCATCCATCAGGGCAATCAAGTGGCAGGCGGGGCCGCGATCTTCCAGCCAGCGGAACCGCGAACCGTCCATCATTACCAGTTCGCCGAAAGCACGGCGGCGCTGCCGCCACACATGCACCTGCTTCAAGTACCGGCGGCGCGAATGCAGCAGCCCCGCAGCATTCATTCACTTTCGCAACGTCTCCCGGCTCACCTGCAGGCCGTGTCGCGCCAGATGTTCGGCGGCCAGCGTCGGACCGAAACCCAAATACGCCGGCAGACGCAGCCATCGCAGGCTGCGCTGCTCGATGTCCGCGGGAATCTTACGATTCGAGGGACGTCCGCGCAACCCATGCACCAGCCCGCGATCCCCCATCTGGCGAAGACGCTCCAGCAACCGCCGCACCTGCCGATCGCTCAGCCGCAAACCGCGGGCCCCATCGATCTGCGGCAGATGCCCCCGCTCGACTTCGTACAACACCTTCAATCGTTCCCGCTCTTTCGCGGTCAACTCGATCCGCTCCTCGTCCATCGGGCCCCCGGCCCCTCGAAAGGCGGACATTTCTACTTTGCACAAACCGGACATTCTCACTCTGCATCTACATTCTCTGCAATATTACTTGACATCCGGTAATTTGTATTATGTGCTCAATTAGTGCGGTTGAAGGATGGCTCGGGCAAAGAATTTGTGTCGGAGCGGCTCTCGCACCATGGGTGCGGTGGAAGTGCGTTGATTGTGTTAGGCGGTTGACTGGTGGCGGGGCTTATCGAGGCAGCTTGATGGTCGAAAGCTCTTTGGTGTTTAACTTGCGGCGCGTCATGATTAGACGAATAGAGGGCTTTGGCGTTGGTCGGTGATCGACGGCGATTGTTTTAGCGCACTAGAGGGTGCCGGATGCCGCTACTTTTTGGAATGAAGCTCGAAGTCAATTAATTGCTCGACGGTGTTGGGCTCGCCGCCGACGGCCTCGCGGCCGTTAATGAAGACTGTTGGGGTGCTGTTGACGCCAAGCTTTTGGCCGAGGGCGAGGTCGGCTTCGACGGCTTCTTTCGCGGCGGGGTCGGCTAGGCACGCGCGGAAGGCGTCGCGCTGGAGGCCGGCCGCGATAGCGATTTCTGTCAGCTTGTCATAGGCGTTCTCGGCGGAGATCAGGTCCTGCTGGTCGAAAATCGCGGATTCCAGCTTCCAGAACGCGTCGGACGACGTTTCGTAGGCACAGTGGCCGGCGATCGCAGCCGTCATGGCCCAAGGATGGATGGCCTCGATAGGGAAATTCTTGAAGACGACTCTGGCTTGAGGATATTTCTGTTCGAGAGTCTTCAGGTATTCGTGCAATTGGCGGCAATGGGGGCATTCAAAGTCGCTGAACTCAACCATTGTAATCTTCGAATCAGCGGGTCCTTTCGACGGAGACCCCTTCGCAGACAAATCCTTGCGCGCGGAGGCGAATGGATCTTCGCTGGTCTTGTACAGTTCGCCGCGGATGATGTAATTCCCGTCTTTGCTGGCGTAAACGACGCCGGTCTGAGCTTGTTCCTTATATTTCACTTCAATCCCAACTTCGTAGTATCCCGGGATTGTTGCATCCTTGAACGGTCCGAGTTTGAGCTGGAAATCCGGCCCCCAACTGAAGAGATTGCGCAGAAATGATTCGATGGTCGCCGAAAGACGGGCCTGGTCCGACGAACTCGCCGCGGCTGCCTGCGTTTGGGCGCGCGCGGCACCCGAGATACTCAGGATTGCCGCGAGGACCAAGACGACTCTGAGTTTCATCGAAACATTCCTCCTAGTTCGAGACGACGGAGAACCTCATGATACGAAACGATTGGCGAGCGGGAATCGACGCCCGACGCTGAACGCCTTGGATGTAATCTTCAGTCCGGGAGCTGCCTGGTTGCGCTTATATTCGTTCTGATCGACGCGCCGCGTGATGCTCCGCACAAGCTCAATCGGATACTCGAGATGAGTCGCGATTTCTTCGGGATCCTTCAGATCCTCGACATACGCCTTCAGGATTCTATCCAGCACGTCGTAGGGAGGAAGCGAATCCGAATCCCGCTGGTTCGGACGAAGCTCTGCTGATGGTGGTTTCGTCAGCGTTTCGAGGGGAATGACTTCCCTTTCGCGATTTCGCAATTTCGCGAGCTCGTACACCATCGTTTTCGGAACATCGGAAATTACTGCGAGGCCGCCGGCCATATCTCCATAGAGCGTGCAATAGCCGACGGCGATTTCTGATTTATTGCCTGTGCTGAGAACCAGCGAGCCAAATTTATTCGATAGCGCCATGAGCAGATTGCCGCGAACGCGCGCCTGAATGTTTTCTTCGGTTGAATCTAGTGGGCGGCCATTAAATACGGGATCGAGGACTTTCACATATCCCTCGAACAGGCCGGTGATGGGCAGGACTATGAATTCGATTCCGAGATTCTCGGCCACCTTTCGCGCGTCGCGCAGGCTGCCTTCCGAGGAGAAAGGCCCAGGCATTCCGACGCCGAGCACGTTTTCCGCGCCTACGGCATCCACCGCAACGGCGACGACAAGCGCCGAATCCACACCACCGCTCAGTCCGATGACTACCTTTGAGAATCCGCATTTGCGAACGTAGTCGCGCGTGCCACAGACCAACGCCTTGTACGCGGCTTCGAGTTCATCCGCTGTTTCGTGGCGGATGTCGCCGACGCGCGTCTCAGTGTCGAAGAAAACGAGATCCTCTTCGAAAGAGTGCGCGCGGGCCGCGACGGTGCCATCGGGCGCGATCGCGACGCTCGAGCCATCGAAGACGAGGCTATCATTGCCGCCGACCTGATTGACGTAAACAACCGGCACGTGATGCTGGCGTGCGATGGCGCGAAGCATATCGAGGCGCAAGCCGCGCTTGTCGATCGTGTACGGGGAAGCCGAGATATTCAGGAGGACGCTGCTTCCCTGCCCCACCAGCTCGGCGACGGGATCGCGATCGTAGAGCCGCTGCGCCCAGAAATTTTTATCGTTCCAGCTGTCCTCGCAGATGGTGATGCCAAGCTGCTCTGCGCCGAGACGAATCAACGACTGCGAATGGGCCGGCTGAAAGTAGCGCGACTCGTCGAACACATCGTAGGTGGGCAGCAGCATCTTGCGCTGCTCGAAGACGATGCGGCCGTCAGCGATTAGAGCTGCGGTGTTTGCAACGGGCTTGCCCGTGTTGTCCTGCGCTTTGCCGACGTACCCGACGATGCTCGGCAACGGAATGCACTTAGCCAGCTTTGCGAGTTGAGTATGATTTCTTTCAATAAAGGCGGGGCGTTCGAGGAGATCCTGCGGCGGGTATCCGCAGACGCACAACTCGGAGAAAACGGCGAGTTCCGCGCCGCGGGATTTGGCTTCGCGCGCCATTTCCAAGATGCGCGCCGAATTGCCGTCGAAATCGCCGACGGTGGGATTGAACTGGGCGAGGGCAATTTTCATCGGACGTGAATAGAATACGGTGCAATTGCGCGCATATCAAATGCACGCGCCGAATTAAGACTAGGAGCCCGATGCAGCGGCAGAGATATCAAAACCCGGCCTATCTGCCGGCGAGCCCTACTCCCGATTGTCGTCCGTAAATCGAGACGGACGCAAAACGGGCTCCTGGGCAGTTGTCCGCCAGGAGCCCGGAAATATTGCGCGCGAGGCGCTCCGCGATTAGACGCTAAAGGAGCTGCCGCAGCCGCACGTGCTCTTCACGTTCGGGTTGTTGAACTTGAAGCCCGAACCTTCGATCGACTCGATGTAATCGATCGAAATGCCGTCGAGGTACATCTCGGACATCTGATCGACGAGGACCTTTAGTCCGTCGAATTCGTACACGTTGTCGTTGTTCTCGTTGACCTGATTCTCGAAGGCCATGTGATAGCTGAAACCCGAACAGCCGCCGCCGACTACAGCCACGCGCAGACCCGTCGGAACAGGATTCTGCTGCACCAGGATTTCCTTTACTTTCTCGACTGCTACCGGCGTTAGTTGAACCATGCTTGATATCCTCCAATGATCGGAGCCAGGCGCAAACCTGAACTCGTCAAGACCCATTATAGCAGATTGGCAAAATAGGGGAACCTCGCTAAGGCATGGGTGTTTTCGGACGTAAAGCGCGTGCCTCACGCGGTTCCTGCTTCTTGCTCGCAATTTCGTCTAATGCCGCAGGGCGGAAAACCGCCGGCAAGATGCCGGCGCTACGATTGAATGATTGCCATGAAGCGGCGGTGTGCTTCGACGCTACTTCATGCGTTGGCCGGTTGTGGGATCGAAGACGGCGTTGCGCAGGAATTGCTCGCTGGTCCAGGGCGGAGGATCGCCGCCGAGATACTTGTGGAACCATTCGAGGTGCGCGGTGTAGTAGAGCGCCATCTCATACCAACTCGGCCAATGTCCAGCGTTCGCATAGATAATCAGGCGCGAAGGCACGTTCATTTTCTGCAGCGACGTGAACATTTGTAGCGACTGCGTGTACGGGACGCGAAAATCCCGCTCGCCGGAGATCACCAGGCAGGGCGTCTTGAAATTCTGAACGAAATACGACGGCGAGAATTTCACGTACTGCTGCGAATTCCACGGGTCACCCTTAAGTTCCCACTCGGGAAACCATAGCTCCTCGGTCGCGCCCGCCATCGAGCGCAAATCGAATACGCCCATCATCGAGGCGATGGCCTTGAAGCGATCCGTGTGGCCTTCGAACCAATCCATCATGTAGCCGCCGTACGACCAGCCCATTGCACCCATGCGATTCGCGTCAACATAAGGAAGTTTGGCGAGTTCGTCGGTGACCTTCATCAGGTCTTCGTACGGTTCTCCGCCCCAGTCGCCGGATATTTCGCTTGTAAATTCCTGGCCGTAGCCGGTGGAACCGTGAGGATTTGCAAATGCGACGACGTAGCCCGCGCCGGGATAAACCTGCCAATCGCCGCGGAAAGCATCCGCCCACTGTTGCTGTGGCCCGCCATGAACGTTCAGGATGAGCGGATATTTCTTCGTTGCGTCGAAACCGTGCGGCTTGACGATAAAGACTTCGATCTTCGCGCCGGCCGCGCCCGTGACCCACATGCGCTCGGCGGGGCGGATGTCCACTTCATCTGCAACTTTTTGATTGAAGTGGGTAAGCCGCTTCAGCTGCAAAGTCTTTGCGCCCGCAAGCTCAGCCGAGAAAATCTCGGCAGGCTCGCCGGTCGAGCGACGGATGAAAATTATTTCGCGAGCGTCGCGACCGACTCCGAACGCGTCAATCGAATTGTCGGCGAGCACCTGGCGAACTCCACCGGAATCAAGCGACACCTGGAAAACAGGCTCGTCGCCTTCGACGGGCGCACTGAAATAGAGCGACTTCGAATCTCCGGCCCACTGATAATTGTCCACCCAATTCCGGAAAGTCTCGGTGAGTACGCGCGACGTGCCGACGGTGCGATCGTAAATGGCGAGCCGGAAAAGATCTGACTCGTAGCCGGGCTGCTTCTGCATGCGATAGGCAATGTACTTGCCGTCGGGTGAGTAGCGCGGCGTGCCGTCGAATGCTGGATTTGAAGCCGTGATATTTCGAGCCGGGCCGTCGCCGGAAACGGGAACGAGCCAGACATCGTCGTTCGTTGAAGACGCGGGGTCAGCATCGTGATTCGAGACGAAGGCAAGCTCAGAGCTCTCCGGCGAGAAATCATATTGCAAAGGGCCGGAGAGCTGAAAGGTTGGCGAATCGAAGTTGCCTGGCGTCAAATCACGCACCGCGCCGCTGCCTACATCCGCAATCAGAATGTGCGTGCGCGTGCCATCTTTCCATGAGGTCCAGTGGCGATAGAGCAGTCCGTCCGCCATGTGCGCCTGCAGCGGCCCCTTGCTCAAGCGATCGGCGATTTTCTTGTTGCACGCGTCGTCGGCGCCGCATTCCGGATAGACATCGCTCGAAAAGGCGATCCACTTGCCGTCTGGAGACCAGATCGGATCGGCCACGCCCGTCGATATATGTGTGAACGGCTTCGCTTCGCCACCGCCGGTCGGGATGATGTAGACATTGCTCGATCCGCCACGGGAAGTGACAAAGGCGATCCATTTGCCGTCGGGCGAGAACGCTGGAGAAGTTTCTGCGGTATCGCCATGAGTGAACTGGCGCACGTTCGCCCCGTTGGCATCCATGAGCCAGATGTGTTCGACGCGTTTGGCGTGAGCGAGATCGTTGGTCGCGACGGTGAAGGCTACCGTCGAACCATCGGGTGAGAGCTGGAGGTGAGCAAGAGCTCGAACGCGATACAAATCTTCGATCGTAAAGGCGCGCTTATCGGCGCGGCTTGGGTTTGCGAAAACAAGACAACAAAATACGAGCGTCAGCGCTCTTCGATACATGCTTCCCTCACAGGGCGGATTGGAATGCCTGAGCAAACGCATGATTTAACCACGGCCGGGTGGCCGGCTACAACCGCGTTTATGGGAGGAAATTGGTGTTCCAGCCGCCTCAGAAATGTCGCAGCCGGATGTTATGATTCGCGAACGATGATCGCGGACTCGGAACAAACGCCTGACTCTCTAGAAGCGAGCAGCGTGGACAAAGCGGTCGAAGTCAAGCCGGCGGACGACAAACCGACTAACGCTGAAAGCGAGCCCTTACCTCAACACGGGCTCGCGCGATCGATTGCGCTCCATTTAATTCCCGGCGCAGTGGCCACGGCGATCTACGTCGCGTGCCTGCCGGCGGTCACGAACGCAGGATATCCCGCGCTCGCAGCGTTGCTCATTGCCGGCATCGTCGGGCTGGTGCCTATCGAGCTTGGGCTGTTGTTCCTCGAGGGTAAGCGGAAGAACAGCCGATGGTCGCTCAACGGCATCCTCTTCTACCGCGAGGTGTGGCCAACATCGAGATACTTCACCGTTGTGCCGGTGCTTTTACTGATATGCATCGCCGCAATCGGAATCTCCGTCCCGATCGACCGCCTGTGGGCGCGCGTCACGTTTTCGTGGCTGCCGGCCAAGTACGTTTTCATGGGCATCAAGCAATATGCCGGGTTCAGCCGGAATGCTTTATTGGCTACGTTTGTTCCGCGGTTCGTGCTTGGCATGTTGGTACCGATTGTCGAAGAGATGTATTTCCGCGCGTACCTGCTTCCGCGGATTTCACGATTGGGCGCGCGAGCTGTATTTCTTAATTCCGGGCTGTATGCGTTACAAAACTTTGCGTTGCTTTACAGCCTGCCGTCGATGTTTCTCGCTTCCCTACCAATTGTTGTCATCACGCGGATGACCCACAACTATCGCCCGGGCATGGTGACGCGCATACTGCTCGGACTGCTCGGCGGCTTACTAGGATTGACCGGCGTGATGCACCTCGCGCGGCGATGAGGCGTGACGGATTTGAGCAGGCGCGCTTGTATCATGCGAGGCGGTTTGAAGATGCGTAGATTTCACTTAAAATGAGCCGCAGATGAAAAAGACAGTCACGTTGATTCCAGGCGACGGTATCGGGCCTGAAGTAGCGGCCGCGGTGAAGGAGATCCTTGCGGCCACCGGCTTGCAGATCGACTGGGAAGAGATTCCAGCGCGCGCGGATTTTGAGCGGCGCGGACTCGATTTCATCCAGGCAGGCGTGCTCGATTCAGTTCGGCGCAATCGTGCTGCGCTGAAGGGGCCGATGGCAACGGCGATTGCCGGTGGACCTCCAAGCATCAACGTCGCGCTGCGCAAAAATCTCGAACTGTTCGCCAATGTCCGCCCGGTGAAAAATCTCGAGGGCCTGCGTTCCGTCTTCTCGAATGTGGATATCGTGCTGATCCGCGAGAATACCGAAGATCTTTACGCCGGCCTCGAGCATACGGTCGTGCCCGGAGTGGTCGAGAGCCTGAAAATCATCACGGAGAAAGCCTCGACGCGCATCGCGCGCTTCGCGTTCGAATACGCGCGCAAATACGGCCGCAAAAAGATACACGCGATCCACAAAGCGAACATCATGAAGCTCTCGGACGGGCTGTTCCTCACCTCGATCCGCAAAGTGGCGCCCGAATATAAAGAGATCGAATACCACGAGCTCATCATCGACAACGCGTGCATGCAAATGGTGATGAACCCGCACCAATTCGACATGCTGCTGCTCACCAATCTTTATGGCGACATCATGAGCGACCTTGCGGCGGGGCTTGTCGGCGGGCTGGGCGTGGTTCCGAGCGCGAACGTGGGAGAAGGCATGGCGCTCTTCGAAGCGGTACACGGCACGGCGCCGGACATCGCCGGCAAAGGAATCGCGAATCCCACGGCGTTGCTGATGAGCGCGATCATGATGCTTCGCTACATGGACGAGGAAGAAGCCGCGAAGAGGGTTGAAACGGCGCTGGCGCGCGTCTATAGCGAAGGGCGGACGCTCACGCCGGACGTGGGCGGCAAAGCGACGACGTCGGAATTCGCTCAGGCGGTAATCCATGCGATGAAAAATCCTGCGCTGGCGAAGGCATGAACGCCGTTGACATCGCGGGTGCGGCGACCGAAAATAAGGCACGAAGTTCGAAGTAAGGCACGAAAGCGAAGATTCCCGGAGGCCCACCTGTGGCAGTGATGGACATTGATATTGCGAAATTCGCGAGCGGCGAAGTCGAAAAGCTGGAGCCCATCTCATCGGGCACGACTACCAAGCGAAAACGGAAGCCGCACATCATTGCCGTGATCAATGACATGTGCACGGGCTGCTCGGGTTCGCCGGCGTGCGTGGATTATTGTCCTGTGGCCGATTGCATGTACTGGGTGGAAGATGAAGAACACCCGCCTTTTGGACATATTCGCGTTGATCCCCTTCTCTGCATCGGTTGCAAGTTGTGCACCAGCAAAGGCCCGGATGGCGCGTTTCTCGAAGGATGCCCGTGGGATGCGATTGATATGGTTCCGCTGGCTGAGTTCGAAGCGACGTATGGGCAGATGCCGTTCTGACCGAATTCCCCGAATTTCCATAATCGATTTGCACGATTATTTGAAAGACCGGTCCGTCTACCGACGGACCCTACGGGTGCCGTACGCGCGATCGTGCCGCTGCGGCACGGGATTTGTAGGGCTGGGCGGCAGGCCGGCCACTTTTAGGTTTTCACGCAAGCTCCCGAATGTCGCGCCTCGTCCGTGAAATGTTGCCAGCTACCTAGCGTTCTTTTGGATGCAGGAAATAACGGATTAGGGAGATGCCGCCGGTGATTGGAATCCAAATGAGATTCTTGAGAAGTCCGCTGCGGCGTTCGAGGCGCTCGTGCTCTTCGTCGACTTCGGCGCGGCTTTGAGTAATTAAGACCGTCGCGTACTTCAAAAAATCCACGCCGCATTTGTCGCACTTGCCGCCGTGGCGCTGCTCGTTCGAGCACGCCGGACATTTGAAACGAAGAGTGTTGTGGCAGCGAGTGCAGAATGTCGCAACATCACGCACCGTCTGGCCACACTTCGGGCATTCCATCTTCCTATTTTAGTCTGCGAAGGCGCGCGAGACTGCCTGTCCGAGAGGACAGGATGCGCGAGAGAATAACGAGAGAAAGCTTTAGGACGAGCTGCGGCTGCGAACGCGCTCGAGCGTGAGGCGGGCCTGTTCTCGAACTTGTGGAGGAATATCTCCGCCGCCGCGGACGTACGGTTCGATCGTGGCGGCGTCTTCCGGTTTGCCTATCAAATAGAGCGCGCGGAGGCCCTCCCAAACGATTTCGTTGCCGGGCGCGATGAAAAGAAGCGTTTGCCCCGCGGCGATCGCGGATTTGTCTGGCACGGCCCACCCCGTGAGCGTCCCAGGAACCTCGACGCGAATTTCGTTCGACGCGCGATCGCCCGAATCAATATGTCCGACCATCGTGCCGGGATTTAGCGCATCGCCCGGCTTGAGTCGTTCGCGTACGGTGCCCGAAGACGGTGCAGGCATCGCAAATGTGTGGAGCATCCCGACGATTACGGCGCGCCCGGAATCGTCGCCAAACCGCACCAGAGATAGCGCCGCATTCCGCTCGACCATCGGCTCGGGATCCGAGAGCAACTTGCGCAGCGCGGTGTGAAATTCTTCCGACGTCGCGTCCTGCCCCATCACCCAGGCATCCGTCACGCGAATTTCTGTGAGCGGATCGCTCGCGAGCGAAACGAGTTGGGGATACCAGCGGCGAACCGACGCATCGTTCCGTTCCATGCGGACTTCGATCTGCGTCATCGCATGCTGGATTTCGCGCGCGTGCTTGTGATCCGAAAGAGATTTCGAAATTTGATCGTCGGTGAGCGGATGGCCGAACCACGTGGCGTTCCAAAAAAGAAACGGCATCAGCACGAACAGAAGCGCGACGGCGAGCACCGCGTACGTCCATTTGCCGCCGAACGACGGGCGCGGCGCTGGAGCCGGAACCTGCGCATTAGCGCTAGATTCGCTCACGCCAGACCAGCCGCGCGAAAAGCCTGCGTTAGGCCACGTACCATCGCTGTCGCCGTCCCCGGCATAATGGGCGCGTATGCCACGTAGAGCAGCCAGTAGACGATTACGCCGGTCACCGACACATAGAGCCACAGCGGAAACGTCCATCGGGCGATCGCGCGATGGCGCACAAATTGATCCTTCAACGCGCGATACAGCGCGATGATCACAAGCGGGACGATGACAACTGCAAGTATCGTGTGCGTTGTAAGAATCGTGAAGTACACCGGGCGAATCCAGCCATCACCGCCGAATCGCACGAGGCCGATCGTGAAGTGATAGTAGAGGTATCCGCACAGGAAAACGGACGAGCAGACAAACGCCGTCAACATGCACGCTTTGTGCGCTAGAACTTTTCCGCTTCGGATCATGAAATATCCGGCGAGAAGAAAGACGGCGCTCGTGCCATTGAGCGTCGCGTTCACTGCGGGCAAGTGGTACACCCAGGGAGCCGGTGCGAGCAAGGCCGCCTACTTGGCCTCGGCAGCGGGTGGCCCAGCCGCGGAAGGAGACGCAGGAGGAGGCGCAGCTGCGGGCGGCTTGGCCGCGGGAGCCGCCGCTTTTTTCGCAGGGCCCACCTGCGGAAACTTCACCAAGCCTGTGTCGCGTGCGATGAAGAGGAGCTGCAACGCGAAAACACCGGCCATCAACAGGCCGACGCTCAGCAGGAGAATGCCGTCAATGCCGCTGCCAATTAGTCCGCTTGTGAATGTCCACACGACGCCAATGAGCGAAAGAATCAGGAACAGAATCGAAATAACAGTAAGCTCTATTTCATTTGTTTTGAAGGTCATCGTATTGTCGTGCGCCTCAATTGTAGATGACATAGGTCCCGTGGCTCAGCGAGGAATTCGATCCACGATCATGAGCCCGAGCACGAGCGGAATATAAATCACCGTTGCGTGCATGAGCCACTTCGCGCGAATGTTGGTGCGCGTGCGATCGGCCCACAAGCACATCTGAAGCAACGCCATACCCAGAATCAACGCGCCGAAGAAATAGCCGATACCGGAGATTCCTACCACCGTCGGCAAAAGGCTCACCGGCACAAGCACAGCCGCCGTGCCAATAATCTGGCGAAACGTGCGATCGCCGCTTGGCTCGACGACGGGAAGCATCTGAATTCCCGCCCGAGCGTAATCCTCGCGGTACATCCACGCAATCGCGAGAAAATGCGGGAACTGCCAGAAAAACAGGATCGCGAAAAGAACCCAGCCGCCGATCGACAGCGAACCGTGCGCGGCGGCCCATCCAATCAGCGGAGGCAGCGCGCCGGGAATCGCTCCGATCAGAGTGGCGAGCGACGTCTTCGTCTTCAAGGGCGTGTAGACGCCGAGATATAGCGCCGACGTCAGCAGCGCAAGCAGGCCAGCCAAGAACGTTGAAAGCAAGCCGAGATATACCGTTCCGCCGGTGACCAGAGCCGCGCCGAACCAGAATGCCTGCGCGGGCTCCAGCAGGCCCGATGGCAACGGGCGCGAAGCCGTCCGGCGCATGTGCTTATCCGATTCCCTCTCCGCGTAGTGATTCAGCGCTGCGGTGCCGGCGGCAACCATGCTTGTGCCAAGTACGGTGTGAACGAGAAGAGCCCAGTCGAGAGGACCGCTCGAGCCGGCATAAAATCCGGCGACGGTGGTCATGATGACGAGAAACGTCACGTCCGGCTTTGCCAGATTGACGTACGCCGATAGCCGCTCGGCCGCCGGGATCACGCCTTCGCGCACCTGGCTCATCGGGGCCTCATATCGCCGCACGCTCGGCAGACGAACTAACTTCCATCGCGCGGGAAGGCCGCAGAACTCGATAGGACGTGAGCGTAACCAGCATGCTCGATGCCAGCGTCAGCGCACCAAGCACGACGTGCGCCACCGTCACCGAGATGAATAAGGGTAACGGCTGAGGATCATTTCGTGAAGCATAGAACACGACCCAGTAGGTCACGCCACCGAGAATGATCTGCGTTCCAAATGTGGCGTGAAGAAGAATCATCGCGCGGCGCAGTTGGCGAAGACCGCCAAAGCGTTTCTTCACCACTCGCCCAGTCCAAATCACCAAAACGGTGACCACTCCAGCGCCGATAAGATGCGGCACGATGCCAAACAGATTATGGCGATATGCAGCGCCCAGAATTAATTGAACAACGATGGAAGCCGACGTTGCAACCGCAAGGACTCGGAGCGACGGCGAGCCTGCATCCTCGCGAACTTCAAGGTCGCTCTGCCACCAGGGGCTCGTGAACACGGCGAGGCTTAAGATGGTGATGAAATAAAGCTGGGCGAGAGTCGCGTGGGCCGACGAAACGGCCGGCGGCAAGTAGAAAAGCACGGTCAGGCCACCAAGAAGCCCCTGAGCCACTACAAGGCCCAATGCAGCCCATCCCAGGCGCCGCACCCAGCGTCGCGGCTCTACAAGCGAGAGCCAGACCGCCAGAATAATCGTAAGGGCGCCCACGAGCGTCGCCACCATGCGGTGCCCGTGCTCGTAGAATATGCCGCCAATCATCGGGGGCATCAGAGAGCCATAAGATAGCGGCCAATCGGGTACTGCAAGCCCAGCGTCGTTGCTGGTAACTAGGGCGCCGGCGGTAAGCAAGAGAACGGTGCAGCAGGCAGTGAAGATGGCGAAACGGTGTACGCCCTGATTTCGTACAGCTGGCATTCGACCCTGGTCCCTTCCCTGCTCCGGCCCGGAACGCGATAGTCTGCTATGAATTACGCGAAGACGCAACAAAAAGACTCTTCGCGGCAGGCCGATGAACTCGAGTGCGGTCGGACCCTGCTATCACTAACAGAAAGCGCCCGTCTTCCCAGCATCGCAGCCGGGAAGACGAGCGATGAAACATCCCGTGGCCGTGAGCTAATCGCCTGCGGGAGGAGCCGAAGCGTTGAAGCTAAGATCAACTGACTTCGATTCCTTCGGGCCGATGGTCACTTGCTTGTCCACAACTCCGTAATGTTCCTGCCAAGCCTCGATCGTATAGGTTCCCGGTGGCAGGCCCTTCAGATCGAACTTGCCATCTTTGGTGGTGACCGCAAAGAAGGGATTCTTGAATACAGCGATATAGCCCTTCATCCACGGATGCACGTTGCACTTCACCGGAATCGCGACCTCTGGCCGGGCGAAAGAGTTATCAATCGGGGAGGCGCCGGGCGGCTGCGAAGTATTCCATTCGCGATTGTCTTTCGGCATCGGATGGATGTTGTGAGTCGTCTGATCGTCGTTCTTGACCTCGAGAGTCTGGCCGGCCATCAGCGCCACCACATGGGGTTCGTACATGCAACCCTTTTGATTTAAATCGACCGCGTCTTTCGGCGTGTCGAACGAATACTTGCTGAGATCGTCCTTGACGTAAACGACCACGTTATCGAGCGCGCCCTTATCGCCGACGACGACATCCTGCGGCATTACAGCCTTCGGATTCGCCTTCGAGCAATATGGCTCGGCGCTCATGTTGATCGCTTTGAATGTTGGCGGAGCGCCTATCAGCGTGATCGTGCCGGAGACTTCGCCGGTCGTTGACGGATCAATCGTCGCCGCTGCTCCGCCTGCCGGAGTACTCGCGGGTTCAGTAGATTCCGGAGCTTCTTTCTTGCCGCATCCGGCGATCATAATTACCATTGCGGACCCTATTGCCAAACCACGCCACATTTTCATGATGAAATTAATCCTCCTCGTGAATTCGAGATCTATCCTATGACATTGGGCTACGAATAGGAACCCTTCGGCTCGCGCCGACCGGCCGGAGACGAACCGTTCGCAAGTAAATTCTATTTGCCGCCGCCCGAACCTTTTGCGGCGGCAGGCGTGCGGCCAACAAGCGCCGCCTGCTCCTGTGACGTAAGCGTGAACATATAGCGGACCAGCAAATCGGCCTGGTCGCCCGTGTAGTGCTGTAGCTCAGGCGACTGCGGCCCGTTGAAAACCCAGCGGTCGCCGGAACGCTTGAATAGGCCAGAAGGCATCGCTGTCCCAGGAATAATCTTCGCGGGATCGGTGATCCAACGTTCGGTCCAGGGCGTCTGCAGCCGGTCCTTCGCGAGCAGGAAATTCGGCGCGATCGCGGTCTTATCGTGAGCCTCGTTGCCGGTCGCATGGCACTTCAAGCAGGGCGCCGCTGGATTCGTGAATAGATTACGAGCCAGCGTGCGCTCCTCGGCCGTCATTTCCGGCGCCTTCGGCGGAATGTACGGATCAGGCTGCGAAGAAAGGGCCTCGAAGAACAAAACGAGTTTGCGGATTTCGTCGTCAGAGAGCGAGAACGTCGGCATCCGCACTTGCAAATACGAGCGAACTCCGTTTCGATTCGTGTCCGTCGTGCTCAACGCCGGATTCGCAAGGAATCCTTTCAACCATTCAGGGTTTACGCGCGCGCCCTCGGTGGTCAACACGGGTGGAAGATTGGCATGGTTCTCGCCCTGATACATCGGCAAATCCATCAAAATCGATCGCTGGCCGATACCAATCTGATGGCAGCCGATGCAGTTGTATTTCGTGACGATCCACCAGCCGTCCTGGATGTAACGGCGGCGATCCACTGGCCGGTACATGTATTCCTGGGGAAGAGTGGGATCGGTGCTGCCGAGCAAGAATGTGACGAGCGATTCCAGTTCTTCGTTTGAGCGCAGGTTCGGCTTGGGCATGCGCAAGGCATCCATCGGATTCGTGTGATATTTGCCGACGTCGTACACGCCGGGATTCATCAGCTTCTGCTCGAAGAATCCCTTTGAATCGAACCAGGCGGTTTGCTTGCCGTCGCGCATCGAGGGCTTGCCGTCGGGGAGCACGCCGCGCTTGGCGTCTTCGGTGAACAACGCGAAATCAAGGCGCTCGATGGGCTTGCTGCCTTCGTTCGTAAGTTCGGTGCCGATACGGCCTTCGTCTTCGAGCCCGCCGATCTCATGGCATCCGGCGCAGCCATAGTGCCGCACGAGATCCTGTCCCTTGGTCTTGAGCGCCGGATCGTCCATGTAATTGGCGGCCGCGTAGCTGGCGTCGGAGTGCTTCTGCGTCATGAGATACGTAGCGATATCGCGAGCGTCCTCGATCGGCAGCCGCAAGCTCGGCATCACCGTGGGCTGCTGAACGACGAGTTCATGACCGTCATTCGGGCAACGCGAGTGATCCAGATCAAAGACGTACGGCAAATTGTGCTTCGCGTAGTCTTCCGGACCGAGATCGCGTTTCTCGTATGGGCAGTACGGACGCGTGCGCTGGCGCGGATTGTGGACCCAGCGGACCAGATAATCGTAATTTTCCTTCTCGCCTACGCGGCTCAAATTCGCGGCAAACGTGCCGCCGACCATGCTCGAGCCTTCGCCGATCGAATGGCATGCGAGACAGCCGCGCGATTCGAAAAGCTCCTTGCCATGCGCGGCGTTTCCCAACGGCTGGTGTTCGAGCGCCGGGCTCGTCACGCCTTGCTGCCAGATGAAAGCAGCGATCGCGGGGATTTCATCGTCCGACGGGAAACGGAATTGCGGCATTTTCGTTGTCGGACGGAATTCGTGAGTATGGCCAAGCCAGTACGGAATCCACTCTTTGCGGAGCTTCATCCGCGCTTCTTTTAAATCCGGGCCGACTTTTTTTACTTCTTGCAGAAGCGTGTGGCTGCGGCGCTCGTCCTCGACGATCTGCGTGTCGATGCGGCTGACGGTGACCGTAAGATTTGTGGCCTTGGCGTAGAACGCGTTCGCGGCTGCGTTGTCAGGAGCGTTGTCGCCGAGTTTCTGGAGCCGCGGAATCTCCAGTTCGTCCTCCACTTTGTCACTCGAGAGTTGCGTGATCTGCTGACGCGTGGAAACGAGCAGCTCGTCTTGATTATCGAAGCCCTGGAAGCGATGGCAGCCAATGCACCCACGCTGGCGATAAAGCTGCTTGCCCTGATTCAGCACAGATGCGTGATCTGTGACCATGTCAGCCGAGTGGCATTGCTGGCAGCCTGCGTCGTAATTTTCAGAATAGTAGAGCGGCCAGAGCCAGTGTTCGTAACGTCCATGACCGCGACGAATTGAATCGATGGCGCGGCCATTGCCACCGTGGCATGGTGAACATCCGAATTTCTCTAGCGTGTGAATTTTCAGGAGGTCGGGATCGGGGTGGCTGGTAAATGGCGCGTCGTTACTCTTCGCCATTCCAAGGTCGGCCTTCGTCACCACCAATTGCGCAGGCACAAGCTTTTGATCCGTGCCAACGTGGCAAGACTGGCAACGATCCACGAGGCCCGCGCCGCCAAGATTGTTTATGGATGCGCCCGAAGGATTCACGTTGATCTGAATCAGCGTTTCATCCCAATCGCGGGCGCTATTGAGCAGTCCTTCGAGAGCGGCGGAGTTTAGTCCAGGCAAATGGTCTGAGAGATACAGATTCGCCTGAATGCGCGCGGCCTTCCCCGCTGCGTCGTTCTCGCCGCGTTCGGCAACAAGCGCGGCACGCTTCGCCATCAGGCTCGTAAATGTATCGTTGAGTTCGTCGGCGGTAAACTTCCTGTCTTTTTCGATCTGTCCGTTGGCGAGCGGCCAATCCACTTTCCACGGACCCTTCTTTGCTTCGGTAAGCTCTTTGAAGCGTGATTCCTTCTCGCTCTTATCGGCTGCCGGCGTAATTTCGTACTCGTAGACGAGATGCCCGATTTTTCCACGAGCATCTTTAAAAGCGTCGCCGATGGCCGCGCGCTGCGTGTCAAGAATTCCGATTTGCTGTGCAATCTCGTCGTCCTTCGCCTTCGCGGCTGCCTCGAGAGCTTCGGCCTTTTCCGCGAGCGCCTTGTAATCCGGCGAAGAATAGATAGCGGCCTCGAGTTTTTTTTGCCGGGCGACGTCCTTCTGTAGGTATGACGAGTAAGCGGCAGCGAATCGCCGCTGATAGAGGCGCCACGGCCGCAGTCCGTACATCTCATCCCACATCGACCACGCAACGGTCACAATCAGCAATACCGCCGCGATCATCAACGGAAAGCTGAAGGAACTACTGGTGATCGGGTCGTCCGGCGGGGCTTTGGGCGAAACGTCAGGCAAGCCGTGCCTCCTCGGAAGCAAAACGAGTCATGGGCATTCGGATGAATGCGCGCCGGGCGATCAAATGCTGAACCATGGCGTCACCCAAATGTATTTAATCGTGAAAACGAGTCTCAAAAGGATTTTCACCGGCAGCGAAATCATCAAAATCAGGAACGTGTACATGGTGATGAGTTGCACGAGGCTCATACGGCGGTACATCTTGCGGCTGAAATCCGTCATCATGCAGATCTTGTGGACCACAAGCCCCGCAATGACGAAAAAGAACGCAAGCGGGAATACTCCAAAGATTACTCGCGCCCAGATCGCGGCGTTCGGCTTCGCCGACGCAGGAAGCAGCAGCGCGAGCCATGAGCCGTTAATTCTAAACACCTCGTCGAGGTTTCGGTTCACGGCGTAATCCACGCGCTCAGCGTCCCAAGTCTGACCAGGCCAGAACCACATCCATCCCGGACCGCGAATAAATGTTCCGATAACAATCATCACGACCCAGAGACCGATGAAGCCAACGAGAAAAGTCCAAATTGCGAACCGGCGCTGATGGTACGTGTAATAGCCGTTGCCTAGCGGGTTGGTATCGATGTACGGAACCGCCATCAAGCCGACGATAATCAGCGTCGGCATTACGACGCCGGCGATCCATGGATCGAAATAAACGAGCATTTCCTGGAGGCCGAGGAAATACCACGGCGCCTTCGCCGGATTCATCGTTACGTTCGGATTCGATGGTTCCTCGAGAGGAGCGTTAAGCGTCAATGACCACGCCATGAGAATCACTGTCACGATAATCGCGACCAGAAATTCCATGCGCATCAGGTACGGCCACGTGTGGACTTCGCGCTCCCATTTCGGGTCCCACGGCTGCGTCTTGCGATATTGAGTTTTGGCGGCAGCGGGGTCGGAACCGAGGACGGCGATCAGCTTATCGTTCGCGATCGCCTGGCGAAACGCGTACCAAGTATAAAAGGGGACGAGAAAGAGGAGCGCAACGATCGGGACGTTGTCCGGCGTTGAGACGACTTCCCAGATTTGATGCCAATCCATCAGTCAGCCTCTCGCGTCATTTACTGAAGTCCGCTCGGCCTCAAGATCACCGGACGCGGTCCCTTCTCTTCCTTGATCTCGGATTCCAGCATCATCGGCGCCGGACCGGATATACCGCCGTCTTTACGAACCCGCCAGAAGTGGAGGGCCATGAAAATCGAGGCGATCAACGGGATCGCAATGCAGTGCCAGATGTACGCGCGCAAAAGTGCGTTCGCGTCCACGATGGAACCGCCCAGCAATGCAAATCGGACGTCGTTGTATGGCGTCATCCCCAATAAAGATCCAAACGGCCCTTCGTTGCCCAAAAGAGGCGTGGCACGCGCCATGTTGGTGCCGACCGTTACGGCCCAGAATCCGAGTTGATCGTCCGGCAGGAGATAGCCCGTGAACGAGAGCAGCAGGGTGAGAACCATCAGAAGCACGCCGATGCACCAATTGAATTCACGCGGCCGCTTGTACGAGCCCGTCATGAACACACGGAACATGTGCAGCCAGACCGCGATGATCATCAAGTGCGCAGCCCAACGGTGCATATTGCGAAGCAATTTGCCGAATGGAACATCGTTTTCGAGATACAGAATGTCGCGGAAGGCCTGCACTTTCGACGGGTGGTAATAGAACATAAGCAGGACACCGGTGAAAGTCAGCACGATAAAAAGATAAAACGTGATACCGCCCATTCCCCACGTGAAGTTGTAGCGGACGGCGTCGCGATTGACCTTGGCCGGATGGAGGTGAAAGAAAACATTGCTAAGAACACTGAGCGCTCGATTGCGTGGCTCTTCGTCGTGCTTGACGCGGAAGATGGAGCGGTAGAGCTGAGTCTTTTCCGGCTGCTTCAGCTCTTCGATCTGGTCCTTGGCCTTGGACTGAACCGTTTCCTTCAGGGCCTTCGCGGAATCCTGAACCTGTTCGAGGACACCGGTCTTGCGGCCATTCCCACCGTTGCCGCCATTCGGGCCCTTTTCGTCCGGCATTAGAACCAACCCCCTGTATCACTCGTCTACTCGAAGCAACTAAACGTTCAGAAACGCTCCCGGATCGTTG
This sequence comes from uncultured Acidobacteriota bacterium, assembly GCA_963803835.1. Classification (GTDB taxonomy): domain Bacteria; phylum Acidobacteriota; class Terriglobia; order Acidiferrales; family UBA7541; genus Palsa-147. The sequence goes on from CAWDOI010000013.1 coordinate 72,867, forward strand.
AAGTGGTTCACGCCCGCGCGCGGGTCGTCCACATATAGGCGGCTCGTGTCCACGACTACCTTGCCCGTCGGGTCGAGCTGAACGAACGCACGATCCATCGGGCGCGGCGCTGGTCCTTCGAAGTTCACGCCCTCGCTGTCATATCCGCTGCCGTGGCACGGGCACTTGAATTTATTTTCCGTAGGCTTCCACTCCGGCGTGCAACCCAGATGCGTGCAGCGCGCAAAGATTACGAATATCCGGTCGGGCTCTTTCACTACCCACACGCGATTCGTCATCAGGAAGCGCTGATCGATGCCAAGGCTGAAGTCCGATGGAAAGCCGATCGTGAAAATCGTGTTGGGTTCGTACAGCGCGCGGGGAAAGAAGAACCTGAGGAACATCAAAAAATTGACGCCGAGGTAGCCCCAAATACAAGCCCATACGATCCGGCGGCGGCCTTTATTGATTCTTCCGACCGCTTCCTTGCTCTCCGCAGCAGCTTTTCCGCTGCCAGCGGCCGGTGCAGCAGGCGCGGTCGCCGCCTGTGCCGCCTTTCCGTCAGTTTGATCTGCCATAGTTACGATAGGTAGTGCGGTTAGACTCCAACGTTATATAAGTTCCAAAAATGCGCAAACTTGCGTGCACTGGATTTATATTCCGGCGTTGGAAAAGTGTCAAGCGGATAACCGAACTCTCTCAATAAAGGAACAACAAACGGAGGACAAACAGGCAGATCAACGAGCGGAGCGCGAACTAAGAACCGTGTGGCGTATCGATTCCCTTCTCGAATCCCGCGGCTTTCAAGACGAGATCCGCGAGGGCGCGAATGAAAATCGGCGAGTCGTTGAGCGCGCCCATCATCGTGAATTCCTCGACGCCGAGCTTTTCTGCTGTTTCGCGAGCCTCGATGTTGATTTCATGGAGCGTCTCGATGTGGTCCGTCACGAAGGAAATCGGGATGACAAGCATCCGCTTGACGCCCTCATTGGCCAGCCGCTCGATCGTCTGCGTCAGCGAGGGCTCGAGCCATTTCTGCGGGCCAACGCGGCTCTGATAACAGAGGATGCGCGGGTTCGACCAGCCGCCACGAGCGACGACCAGTCTCATCGTTTCTTCGATCTGCTTCGAATACGGATCGCCGGCCTTCACGAGCTTCATCGGCAATCCGTGCGCGCTGAAGACGAGAAATACATCTTCCGGCTTCTGCAACTCGGAAAGCTTCTCGTCAACGCGAGCGCGCAACGATTCAATATACAACGGGTGATTGTAAAAACTTTCGACGAGGCGTCCTTTTCCAGCGAGGCCGTCGCGCGTCTGGCGATTCCACTCTTTCAGGCTGCTCTTCGTGGTCGCGAAAGAATAGTGTGGGTATAGAGGCAGGAGGACGAGATCGTCATAAGTCTCACTTTTTAGCGTCGCGATCGCTTCGCTTGTAAGCGGATGCCAATAACGCATCGCTACGATTGTCTTCGCTTGAACCCAGGGCGCCAACGCTTCTTCGAGCGCCGCTCCCTGCCGTTCTGTGAGGACGCGAATCGGCGAACCCCCGCCAATCTCTTGGTAATGCTCCGCCACGACTTTTGAGCGCCGCGTCGAAATAAATTTTGCCAACGCTCGCCGCGCGATCCACGCCAGCGGAAAATCGATGATGTCGGGGTCGCAGAAGAGATTGTAGAGAAAGGGCTCGACGACCGCGGTGGTGTCCGGTCCACCCAACTGGAACAGCACGATTGCGATCTTCTTCAAGATGACCTCAGATCACGAGCGGAAGGCGAAACACACGGCGAGAACGGCGCGCCATCGCCATTACCGCGGTGCTATTTGCGGCCGATTTGAGACTTCAGGCGCTCGATCTCTTCCCGAAGGCGATCGAGGCGCCGCGCGATGGTGACTTGATAGCCGAAAAAGACGGCCCAGACGATCATCCAGGCGACGAACAAGCTCTCAAAATTCTTCATGGAATCAACTCCTGCATCACTGCGTTCTCAAAATTCATGCCTGCCCCGCCGAAGAAATCTGCCGCTCCGCGTCGATGCGCAGCTCTTCCACTTCGTATCGCGCGCGCTCAAGTTGATACCGCTGACGAATCAGAATCACCATCACCGCAGTCATTGCGAGAATGCAAAGGTCGAACACCTTGTACATCGTGGGATCAAGCCGCCCGGAGCCGCCGAGGATTACCGGCTGCGGATGCTGCGTTCGCCAAATGCGAATCGAGAAATAGACGAGCGGGACATCGAGAAAAAGAAATATGCCGTAGATCGCCGAGAACATCGAGCGCCGGTCCGGGTCGGCGATCAGATCCCGCAAAAGCAGAAACGAAATATAGAGCAGCCAAAGAACCAGTGTTGACGTGAGGCGCGCATCCCACGCCCACCAGATTCCCCACGCTGGTTTCGCCCAGATCGGCCCGGTAATCAGCACCACCATATTGAACGCGACGCCGACCTCAGCCGCCGCGACCGCGAGCCAATCCCAGTGCGGCTTGCGGCCAACGAGATAGCCGATGTTCGCGATGAAACAAATCGTGAACGCGATCAACGCCACCATGCCGCTCGGCGCGTGGAAATAAAAAATGCGCTGAATCGCGTGCATCGTCGATTCATCGGGAGCGATGAAAAGCGCGGCGTAGCCGCCGAATCCCATCAATGCGCCTACCGCTATCGCCGGAATTAAGTGCTTTGTCAAATAATCCGCCCTACTCCTGAAGCAAGAAATCCGAAAGCAGCCACGATACCGTAAAAAACATCACGTCGAAGCCAACCAGCAATTCAATCCACGTCGATTGCAGCTCCGGCGTGTCCGAGAGCAATCCGGCCGTCGCTTCAACCGCCGCGAGCAGCAGCGGCACGAGCACCGGCAGCAGCAGCAACGGCAGCAGCAGCTCGCGCATGCGCGCCTGCGCAGCCACCGCTGAGAAGACAGTCCCCGTCACAGCCAGGCCGAAAGTGCCAAGCGCGAGCACGAAGATCAGCCGCCCGAGCACCGGCACCAACTCCACATTGTAAAACACGGCGAAAATTGGCAGCAAAAGAACTTCGCACGCGCCTAGGAAAATTAGGTTGGCCAAAATCTTGCCCAGCAAAATTGCGAAAGGACTCACCGGCGCAAGGCACAGTGCGTCTAGAGTATCGTTCGCATGCTCGCGCGCGAACGAAGGCTGAAGCATCAGCGAGCCTGCGAAGAGCAGCGCGATCCACAGCAACCCCGGGCCGAAGCGGCGCGATTCCGCGGCAGTGGGATCGAACGCGAAGCTGAACAGCACCACGACAACGAGCGCGAAAATAAAAGTGGTGTTGAGCAATTCGCGCGCGCGAAATTCCGCGCGCACTTCTTTAAGCAGAATCGTTGTGGCGGCGCGCGCGGTGCTCACTCAGTTCTCCGCCTGAAGCCGCGCGAGAATCGGACCGGGATCGCCAGCGTGGCCGGAGTCTGCATCAATCCGGCCCGCCGCGATTCGAACGGCGCGAGTCGCCATGCGGAGCACTTCGTTGCGCGCGTGGGTGCTAACGAGAATCGTGCAACCGTCCGTCTGGAGCGCCGCGAGAGCCTGCGCGAACCATTCGCGGCCCTCGACATCGAGTCCCGAAGAGGGCTCATCGAGAAGCAGTATCCGCGGCGAATGAACGAGCGCGCGTGCAATCGCAAGCCGCTGGCGCATTCCACGAGAAAACGTGCGAACAAGACTCGTCGCGCGGGTGCTAAGGCCACAAGCCGCGAGAAGTTCCGCCGAACGAGCGGCCGGCTCCAACACGCCGTAAAGCCGCGAGAAGAAAATCAAATTTTCTTCGGCAGTCAGCTCGTCGTAGAGCAGAGTGCTGTGAGCAACCATCCCGATGCGGCTTTTGACCGCCGCCGGAGATTCCTTCGTCAATCCTGAAACTTGAACGCGTCCGGAATTCGGGCGCGCTAGAAGGGCCGCGGTCCGCAACAGTGTGGTCTTCCCCGCTCCGTTGGGGCCGAGCAGAGCGACAAATTCGCCGGGGAGAATTTTGAGAGAGATGCCGCGCAGTGCGATCAGCGATCCATAACGCTTTTCCACTCGATCGAAGTTCAAACCCAGGCGTTCAACTCCATCGGCTGGCTCCAAGGGCGTGGACTCAGCCCCGCACGAGATCGCGAAGAGTTTGCTCGAATTGCACGCGCTGTGCGCCGTAATCTTCATCCGAAATCGTCCCGGCTTGATGACGCAATTCGAGTCGAAACAGTTTTTCCTTCAACTCATCCAAACTTCCGCGCACTTGGCTATCTACATGCGATACCTGTGACGCGACGCTGGGCGGAACGGCCTCGTGTGAAGGTCGAGAAGGTGCGGCAGGCGCCGCAACTGCGACCGAACCCGCGCCGGCGATTGCAACTTGCGGTCGCTTCCACAAGAAGACCATGCCCAGCGCAAATAGAGCGGCAAATCCACCGACGAGAATCCATTTCAAACTATCGAGTCTTCCCGGAAGCGTAGTTACTGTCGCGGTGGTATCGCTTACGCGAGAATTCACTGACGGACTATCGCTGCCGCCTCCGCCGCCATTGCCATTTGCGTCTGCCGGAGGAGGCGCGGACCCCGAAATCGAAATCTGCAGCGGCGTATTCGGGGCCACCGCCTCGCGTCCGTAAATCGCCCAGCCTTCCTGTTGTCCGCCGGCGGCGAATCCTGCGGCGTTCACTTGCACTGCTGGTGGCGCCACCAAGAGGACCTGCTTGGCGGCATACGGGGAAATCATTTCAAGCTTCGCTTGATTCGACACGTATGGTAGCTGGTACGCGATTCGCACGCCGTTCTTTCCGGGACGAAACGCGAATGCGATCGCAGACTGCCCGTTGCCTTTGTCGATCGTGCCCTGAACCACCGGCATGCCCGCCGATGACCACGCGGAGACTTGCTGAACCTGGGCGTCCTTCGGAACCACGAAGGAAAACGTGCCGGAATCCTTGTAAAAAGCGACCGGTGGCTGCGTGTCGTTTTCAACCGTAAATTCCTCGCCGAGAACGAGCGTGGAACCGGATGGCTGCAGGACGATGTCGTGCTGCGTGATGGAAATCGCCGACGGTTTGTCGGTGGGGTCGAAGATCTCGACGGATACAGTCGCCGTGCCGGGAGTCAGCGGAGTATGGTAATTCACGCCGCGGTACGGCACGCGAATCAGCATCGGGCCCGAGCCAATCGCAGCATTGTTGATCGTGAAATGACCTTCGGCGTCAGATTTCACCGTCGCGACCGGCTGCATTCCGCCCTGCAGCTGAATCAAGATCACATCAAGGCCCGCGCCTGGCTTTCCGTTCGTGCCGTTGCGAATCGTCCCGGTCACACTTCCTGCGAACGAAATCGAGGCAGCCGCCAACACGGCGGCAATCAGCACTGCAAACTTTGACAAGCGTACTGTCATTCCCACTCGATTCTCTTCCCTCATTGTCATATCAGGAGCTGCGCGGCGCAGGTTTACGCGCCATCGCCTGGCGTGTCGCTGGAGTCGGAGCGCCGCCGGTCAATTGATCCATGTCGCCGAGGACCCGCGCAGCCTCGGCTTCGAGCGATTGCCTCATGTCCTCGTAATCCTGGTCGGAAAATTTGCCCGCGCGATATTCGAAGCGAAGGTCGCGAAGATTATCGTAGATTGCGTCCCGACGCTCGAGAAGAGTATCGAGCCGCGAACGGCGCGGGGCGGAATCGGAAGCATCCGCATCGATCAAGAAAATGAAAATCACAGTTGCGGCGGCGAGCAGAACGCACGCGAGCGCAATTGCGGCGCTACTCATCGGGCCCCATCTCCCGCCGCGCGCGCGCGATCAGATCCGCGGAGACGCGAGAGGGCTCGACCTCCGCCGCATTTCGCCGCCAATGCACCAGCGCGAACCGGACAACGACAATTCCTCCGATCACGGCGATGATCGGCATCACCCACATCCAGAGATTGAAGCCCTTTGCAGCGGGCAGAAGAAGCACAGCCGCGCCGTATTCCTGAACAAAATTTTGAACGATCAAGTCGTCCGATTCGCTGCGTCCGACGCGAGTGTCAATCTCCTTCAGCATATCGTGCGAGTAGGTGCATCCTACGTGGTTGCAAACGCCGAGGATTTGGTTGCAGCCGCAAACGCACATCATTCGCATGCTGAGCGCCTTGGCGCGGTCGCTCTGCTGCGCCACAGCGAGTGGCACCACCAACAAACTCAGAACCAGCGTAGACAGCACGAGAGAACGTTTGACGCGCATGCGAAGGCTGGCGCTGCCGGCGGCAGGTTCAATCATCGCCATGCGCCACTCCGACGGATTGGGGCAAAGGCCCGCTCGGCGCGGGTGACGCTTCGGTCGCGCCACGAAGCACAATCACAGGCTGGCGGCTCGGTATCAGAGCCAGCGCCGTACCGAGAACTAGTATGAGCCCGCCGAACCAAATGCATTTGACCAGCGGATTGAGATACGCGTGAATCACGGGACGATTGGTTTCCGGACTGCGCCCCGCATACACGACGTAGAGATCGCGCAACGGCGTGGATTGAATCGCGACCATCGTTTCCGTCACCTGGCTCGCCAGGAAAAATCGCCGCTCGGGATAAAGCATCATTAGCGATTTGCCGTCGCGGAGAATTTCGAGCGTGGCGCGCTCAGAATCGTAATTCGGATCCTTCAATTCATCGAAATTCTGGCAGACGATCGTGTACGGTCCGATGTTCATACGCGAGCCGACGGCCATTTCCTGCTGAACGTCTTTGTTGAACGCCTGACCCGAGATGCCGATGAAAATTACGACGATAGCGAAGTGAACGATGTACCCGCCATAGCGGCGCGTATTGCGCATCACGAGCTGGCCCGCGGAAGTGATGATGTTCGTTCCCGAACGCGCGGAAATCACGCGCGCGCCGCGCCAAAATTCAGCCGCGATTGTCAGCGTGACGAAGACAGACAAGATCAAGCAGACGAGCGGGTAAATATCGCGAAGCCCGAGGATGAGGGCGATAACTCCCGCGGCGATCCCTCCCGCCATCGGCCACGCAAAGTTTCGTTTCAAGCTATCGAACGATGTCTTGCGCCAAGCGAGAAGTGGGCCGACACCGGTGAGAAATAGAAGGAACAGCGCGATCGGAATCGTTACTTTATTGAAAAATGGCGCGCCGACGCTAATCTTGGTTCCTTCAACCCATTCCGAGATCACAGGAAAGAGCGTTCCCCAAAGGACCGCGAAGCATCCGGCCAAAAGAATCAGATTATTGAATAGAAAACTCGATTCTCGCGAAACAAGTGAATCGAGCTGGTTGTCGCCGCGCAGATAATCGCGATTCTTCCAGAATGCCAAAACACATGCGAGGAAAATAAACGCGAGAAAACAAGTGAACCACGTGCCGATAGAAGATTGCGCGAACGCATGCACCGAGCTGACGACGCCGGACCGCGTTAAGAGTGTGCCGAGGATACACAGCATGAATGTGACGAATACCAGCCAGACATTCCAGACCTTCATCATGCCGCGCTTTTCCTGCATCATCACCGAGTGCAGAAATGCCGTCGCTGTAATCCATGGAAGAAACGAAGCGTTCTCAACCGGGTCCCAAGCCCAGTAGCCGCCCCATCCGAGCACGGCGTACGCCCAATGCGCGCCGAGAAGAACCCCCACGCTCTGAAACGCCCACGCGACCATCGTCCAGCGGCGCGTAATGTGAATCCATTTCTCGCCGGGGTAACGGCCAAGCAGCGCCGCCATCGCAAAAGCAAACGGCACCGTGAATCCCGTATAGCCGAGATACAACATCGGCGGATGGATCACCATCTCGGGATACTGCAGCAGCGGATTCAAACCGTGACCATCGGCCTGAGCGACCACAGTAAGCACGCCGCCCGCGCTCGCGTGACCAAGAATCTGAAATGGCGTCGCCACGAAATTATTCAGAACGAGAAAGAAGCTTTGAACCGTCGCGAGAACCACTCCGACGTAAGGCATCAGTTCGGGATGCTTGCGGCGATTGAGAAAGAGCGCCAAGAACGCGTAAATCGAGAGTAGCCAGCTCCAGAAAAGAAGCGAGCCTTCCTGCCCGGACCAGAGCGCGGCAAACTTGTAATAGAACGGGAGGTCGCGGTTGCTGTGCTCGGCGACATACGCCATCGAAAAATTGTTCGTAAATAAAAGATATTCAAGCGAAACGACTGCCATGCTGACGAGGACGAACACGGCCATGCCGGCGTTTCGCGCGCTCTTTGTGAGTAAAGGATTCCGTGTGCGGATCGCGGCGATTCCCGCGCCCACTGCATACACAGCTGCCATTAGTGCAAGGACTAGAGCGAATGAACCAAATATGTCCACTAAATCGCCTTGGTCAACTCAACCTCGAGTTCGAGGGGGCCAGGTTTGAAGAAGAAGTATTCGCAGCACCCGTCGAGCCGGGCAGCTGCGGTGTGGCTTGATACTTTGACGCGCACTTGGCCTGAACCTGCTCGGCCACAAAGCGTCCGTCGGGCATCAGCTTCCCTTCCACCAGCGCTTGCGCTCCGCCTTTGAACGTATCGGGAAGAGGATCTCGCCCGGCATAACTCACGTTGAGGACTTTCCCTTGCTCTTCCAGGACGAAATCCACGCGGCCAGGCAAGTGTTGGATCGAACCGTCTCTGACGTTCCCAGAGACGCGCATCCGCTGATGAAGCGCGGACCCCTGCAAGGTCTGCAGCTCGGTGAGCGTGTGGTAGTAGGTTTTGCTTTGAGTAAAACCGACATACGCCAGCGACAGCATGGTAACTATGATGATTGCTGAACCGATGGAGAATTTAACGCGAGCAGTCATTGTCCTAAGCGCCTAGAGCCTTTCGTTCGAATTTCAAACTGGATTCTACCACAACGAGGGTCGAGCGGCGGCTGGGGGACGACTGCGGCGAGCGTTGCAGCAAATGCCGTGTAAATCAGGGCCCGAGCTTCGCGCGTAAACATCCCACCAATTCAGGAGCAAGCTGGGAAATGTTCATTCCTTCTGAAACCATGAACTTACAGCTCAAGATAGGCCGGGCCTGGGTGTCGTCCGCAAGCTGGCAGTCCACGCGACAATACTGGCACTCTTGATTCCAGCAGAACCGTCCGTACGGGATGGTGTCGGGACTGATGAATTGGAAGCAGCGAAGGACGGAGTTCTTCTCCGGAACGAGAAATGTTCTCCCAAGTACATTGATTTCCACGAGACGTTCGAACGGCCGGAAAACTTCGGACATGATATCGAATTCCCTCGCGCCTACCTCAATTGTAAAGTAAGCGAGGCACCGTGCCGCCGCAACCGTAGCAGGCTGCGTCGTGTCCAAAGCCCAACTGCCGGGTACTGGACACAGCCGCACTAAGCAGGATGTGCGAGCCGTTCGTATTCCACGCGCGCGGGTTCGGGGAACAGCACTACGAGCGAGTAGATGCCCAGTGCCGTCCCAAAAGGCAGCCGTATGAGCGCCAGAAATGCCAGGACAACCGTCAGGATCCGAGCCCATGACGCTCGTTCGAGCAAGCCCCACCCGGCAACAATCGAGGCCATGCCGATCACAACGGTAATAACGCTCCCAAACATGATTCCCGTCTCAATCATCCGCGCGAGAGGAAATCCATGGGGCATGTCCGGCATGCGATCCGTCAGCGCTGTGACAAAGCCGCCAATCCATCGCGCTCCGATCAAACCGAGCCAGCCCGCCATCAAAATCCTCAGCACCCCTCGAACGATCCAGAGCACCCCGAGAACTGATAGATGCCGGTCGAGTCGCGCGGCAGGTGCAGCGCCCGTCGTCGAGACCACGATGGCCCGTCCGCATCCGCTGCAGAAGCGCACGGCGTCCGGCAATGCCATGCCACAGCGATCGCAAAACATAGAACACCTCCTGAACTGCAAGAAGCTCTACCTCTCAATACGCCTGCGGGCTGGGAAATGTTTCGTGGGGAGACGTCCGGGAAGGCTACGCGAAGAATTGACCCATGCGGCGAAACTTCTCATACCGGCGCGCGACGAGCTCTTGCGCCGGCAATCGCGAGAAATCACGAAGTGAGTTAACAAGCGCGCTATCTAGAAAACGAGCTGCCGCTTCATAATCAACGTGCGCGCCGCCTTCAGGCTCGGGAATAATTTCATCAATCAGCTTCAACTCGAGAAGATCGTTCGCGGTGATTCGAAGAGCCTCCGCCGCCACTTCGGCCTTCGCCGCACTGCGCCACATAATCGACGCGCAGCCCTCCGGCGAAATGACGGAGTAGACTGAATTCTCGAACATATGAATCCGATCGCCGACGGCAATCGCCAATGCCCCGCCCGAGCCACCCTCGCCCGTGATCGTCACGAGAATCGGCACCGGCAGCCGCGCCATTTCGCGCAGATTCACCGCGATAGCTTCCGCTTGCCCGCGCTCCTCCGCATCGACGCCCGGATACGCGCCGGGAGTGTCTATAAATGAAAGAATCGGCCGGTTGTACTTGGCGGCGAGGTTCATCGCTCGTAGCGCTTTGCGGTAGCCTTCCGGCTTCGCCTGGCCGAAATTTCGCGCCACGCGCTGCTTCGTGTCATGGCCTTTCTGCTGTCCGATCACCATCACCGGATTGCCATGATACTTCGCCATGCCGCAGACCATCGCGGGATCGTCAGCGAACGCGCGATCACCGTGAATCTCGATGAAATCCTCGAAGAGCAGCTGAATGTAATCGAGCGTTTGCGGCCGCTGAGGATGGCGCGCGAGTTGCAGCCGCTGCCATGCACCCAGGTGAGCGTAGAAATCCCGCTTCAATTCCGCCACTTGGCGCTGCAGGCGTTCGAGCGCGAAAGCGTTGTCGACGCCGTCGCCCGAAAGGCTCAGAAGATCGTCCACTTCGCGTTCAAGCGTATCGATCTCGCGCTGGCGTTTTTTATCTTGTTTTTTCATCGCTTACTTCACGACCGAGTCCGCACCGCATATGCCGCGAATTTGATCGAGCAATTCGGCGTCCGCGCGAACCGAACGATCCGATTCAAGCGTCGCTTGCGTTCCGTCGCTGCTCAAAAGATCGAATTCCACCTTGCAACGGCCCGGGCGGCTCGCCATGAGCTGATCTAGGCGGTCGAGCAGGCTGTCGTCAGCCGCACTCAGGTCCACGCGCACGCGCAAGAGCGAGGGCGACGCCGGACGGTTGAGCATCTGCTCGAGAGGCTTCGCTTCCATGATGCGTAGCCGCGTCCCAGCATCTTCCACCGCTACCCGCCCTTTTACAAGCAGCGGCACCCCGGACTTGAGGACGGCCTCGAGTCGGGCGAATGGCTCGGAAAAAACGAGGCATTCGACAACGGCGGTTCTGTCCTGAAGCGTGACAATAGCCCATCGCTGGTTGTCTCTTTTCGAACGCATCGGGCGCGTTTGCACTACGATTCCGGCGACGATTATGTCGGCGCCATTTTTCTGGTTTTCGAGCATTCCAATATCAATCGCCTTGAGCTCAGCAAGACGCCCGGCAAATTTATCGAGGGGATGGCCGGAAATATAGAAGCCCAGCACGGCGTATTCGCCCGCAAGCCTGTCTTCCTCGGTCCATTCCTCGACGGCGACAGGTTGGCGAGCCGGTGCCGGTGCCGATGCAGCCATCGCGCCGAAGAAAGCATTCTGCCCACTCGCGCGCTCGCGATTTAGCCGTTGCCCGTGCTTCATCGCGTCATCGATGCTGGCCCAATGGCCCGCGCGCGTGCCGCCCAGCGAATCGAACGCACCCGACTTGACCAGACTCTCGAGCACGCGCCGATTCAATAATCCCGAATCGAGTGCGCCGCAAACTTCAAATAGATCCGTGAATCGCCCGTGCCGCGTGCGTGCCTCGACGATTCCCCGCGCCGTGCTTTCTCCCACATTCTTGATCGCCGCCAATCCAAACCGAATGTGTTCGCCCACCGGTGTGAAGTTGAGCGAGCTTTCGTGAACGTCAGGCGACAGCACCGTAATTCCCAAGTCGCGCGTTTCGGCGATGTATTTCACCAGCCGTTCGGTATTCCCTGTTTCCGCCGTCAGCATCGCCGCCATAAATTCCACCGGATAATGCCGCTTCAGATACGCAGTCTGATATGCAACGACGGCGTAAGCGCAGGAGTGCGACTTGTTGAAACCGTATCCCGCAAACTCCTCCATCAGATTGAATATTTTCTCGGCCTTTTTCGCAGGAACCTTGCGCGCCGAGCTGCCCGCCATAAATTTCTCGCGTTGCGCAGCCATGTCCTCTTTGTTCTTCTTGCCCATGGCCTTCCGGAGGATGTCCGCTTGGCCGAGAGAGAATCCAGCCAGGCGGTTCGCGATTTGCATCACTTGCTCTTGATACAGAATCACGCCCCAGGTTTCCGACAGAATGTCTTTCAACTCCGGCAAGTCGTACGTGACGCTCTTCTTCCCGTGCTTCCTGGCGATGAAATCGTCAATCATCCCGCCTTGGATCGGGCCGGGGCGATAGAGCGCGTTGAGCGCGGTAAGATCTTCGAGGCGCGTCGGCTGGTAACGGCGCAGGACGTCTCGCATGCCATGCGATTCAAATTGAAATATGCCGGTAGTGTTTCCACTCGCAAAAAGCTTGTATGTTTCGACGTCGTCGGTCGGAAGGTTTGCAAGATCGATTTCGACACCGCGATTCTGCCGGATCAGCACTACGGCATCGCTCAGCACCGTGAGCGTTGTCAGGCCGAGGAAGTCCATCTTTAGCAGGCCGATCCGCTCGAGATCGGTCATGTCGTACTGCGTCGTGATTTCATCCTTGCTTGACTTGTATAGCGGAACTATTTCAGTGAGCGGCCGAGGCGAGATGACGACACCAGCCGCGTGAGTCGAAGCATGGCGCGCAAGTCCTTCGAGGCGCAGAGCGACGTTGATCAGGTCGCTGATTTTTTCGTCGTCCTTTTTCAACTGCGCGAGCTGCGACGATTGCTTCAGAGCATCCTCAAGCTGAATATTGAGCTGATTGGGGATGAGCTTCGCGAGGCGATCCACGTCGCCATAAGGCATATCGAGTGCGCGGCCCACATCCTTGATCGCAGCTTTGGCTGCCATCGTTCCGAAAGTAATGATTTGCGCCACGCACTGATCGCCGTATTTCTTCCGGACGTACTCGATCACCTCGCCGCGGCGGCGATAGCAAAAATCGATATCGATATCAGGCAGCGAGACGCGTTCTGGATTCAAGAATCGCTCAAAGAGCAAGTCATACTGCAGCGGGTCGATGTCCGTGATTCGCAGTGCGTAACTGACGAGGCTGCCCGCCGCCGAGCCGCGCCCCGGTCCCACCGGAACGTCCTGCGTGCGCGCGTAATGAATAAAATCCCAGACAATCAAGAAGTAGCCCGCGAAATTCATCTGCTTGATCATCTCGATTTCGCTCGCAAGGCGGCGTTCGTAGGCGTCAAGCGGCTGGCGCAGGAGTCCCTGTTTCGCGAGTTTTTCGAGCTGAGGCAATCTCCAGTTAAATCCTTCGCGGACGACTTTTTCGAAATAGGAATTTGCGGTGTGGCTTTCAGGCACCTGAAATTCGGGGAATGGATGATCGACGCGCTGGATTTTCACGTTGCAGCGTTCGGCTATCGCCACCGTGCGCGCCACCGCGTCCGGCAACTCGTGGAAGACACGCGCCATTTCTTCCGCCGTTTTGAAATAGAACTGGTCGGTCGCAAACTTCATGCGATTCACGTCGCTCATCGACTTGCCCGTCTGGATGCACATCAGGACTTCTTGCGAGCGGGCGTCTGACTGCTTCAAATAGTGAGTGTCGTTCGTGGCAACGAGTGGAATGCCGGTTTGGCGCGAAAGCTCCACTAGGTCGCGATTCACCCAGGTCTCGATTTCCATCCCCTGGTCCTGAACTTCGAGGAAGAAATTTCCTTTTCCGAAAATTTCCTGGAGGCGATACGCGGACTCCCGCGCCTTGTCGAGCTTGCGCTCGGAAACGGCTTCGGTGACTTCGCCGCGCAGACATGCGGAGAGCGCAATCAGTCCCTTGCTGTGTTTCGCCAGCAGATCGTGGTCGATACGTGGCTTGTAATAAAAACCTTCCAGGAATCCCGTTGAAACAAGCTTGATGAGATTGCGGTAGCCCTCGTCCGTTTCGCACAGAAGTACGAGATGATTCGAGCGCTCAGCATCCGCGCCTCTCGTTTTATGGCTTCCGGGCGCGACATATACTTCGCAGCCGATGATCGGCTTCACGCCTCGCATCGTGGCTTCATGATAGAAATTTGCGGCGGCAAATAAATTGCCGTGGTCGGTGACGGCGACGGCAGGCATTCCGCGGCGCGCAGCCTCGGTGGTCAGTTCGCCGACTTCGCAGGCTCCGTCGAGAAGCGAGTAATCCGTGTGCAGATGAAGGTGAACGAAGTTCTGGCGATCCATGCGAGCCTATTTTAATCCAGCTACCGGCAATCCATCACGAGCAATCCAACACAAAAGTTGAAGGCGCAAAAAGCCGCCTCGAATTTCCAAAAGTCAGCGCTTGCGTGCCTTTTTAGCTGGCTTCGACGCCTTTGCTTTCTTCGCGGCTGGTGGCGGAGCAGCTTTTGCCATCTCTGGCTTCGGCGGTTGCGGCCTCGCCGATTTCGGCGCCTCCACGGTTGCGGGAGGTTTCGTTGTCGAAGCTTCCGCGGCAGCTTGCGCAGACATGATCGCGGCTTTGTGTTTCTGCTTCGATTTTTTCTTTTCCTCGATCTTTTTCTTTGGCTCGTCCTTTATTCCCGCGAGCCGCTTCAGAATTTTCGTGCGTTCGATCGGATCGCGGCCCTTGCCTCGGAGCTGAGCTTCGAAAAAGTCTTCGAGGATTTTGTCGAACTTCGGCCCGCGAGGCACGCCCAGCGAATCCAGTTCCGCCATGGGAAGGCTCGCGCGCATCGGCCGCCATTTCTGCAGATAGTTCCGGATCTTCGCGCCTGCTTTCGAATTGCCGTACTCGGCTTGCAGGAATGCGAGGCGCTCCGGGGGCACCGTTCCCAAATAAAAATAGGCATCCTTCGGCGCGTTCGTCTTTCGGCCCTTCAGCATTTTCAACGCCTTCTCTGACTCCGGCACGAGTTCGTTATAAGCCGCCATTTCCTTCGCTGTGAATTCCATGTTTCGCAAAGCTGCCGATGCTTCACGGTCTTTCAGTCGCGCCAAGAGGAAGTACGTGACGGCGGTAGCGAGGCGCGGCCGTACGCCCGCCGACACAAATGCTTCGCGTGCCCGCTGCAATCGCACGAGGCCCTCATAGTCTGGATGCCGGCGGGGCAGGTTCGGGTGAATCGCGCCGACGAGGCTGTGCGACTCCCATTGCTTTAAAACGCCACCCGGATTGTCCTCGCGGCCGAGCGCCAGCACTTCCCTGCCAACTGCGCGTCCGTCGAGATGCTCGTGCAAGCCGCGTCCCATCGCCAGATCGAACCACTCCTGCGTCCGGCTTTCTTGTTTGAAATCCATGCGCACGCAATAACGAAGAATTCGCATCAGGCGAATCGGCTGATTTGTGAATGCGTGAATCGAGAGAGAACGTACTTCGCGCTTTTCGAGATCGGCGAGACCATTCGTTGGATCGAGGAGAAGCCCTCGCGACGCCGGGTTCAGGGAAATCGCGATTGCATTCAGCGAAAAATCCCGCCGCCGGAGATCTTCCATTACGGTCGACCAGCGAATCTCGGGCTTAGCTCCCGGACGTTCGTAGAAATCATCGCGCGCGGCGGAGATTGAGCCATCGGCATCGCCGGCGAAAATGATCTCGTAGTGGCGTAGATGCTCATTCTCGGAGAGGACGCGTGCTCCGCCCTTCTCGAGTTCACGCACGATCCGCTGCGGATTGCCCTCGACCGTGAAATCGAGGTCGCGGATCGGCATTCCGGAAATCAAATCGCGTACGGCGCCGCCGGTCAGATAGACGTTCGAATCCTGCGCTCGCGCAAGTTCCTGGACGCGGACCAACGCGGCCCGCTGCTCCGGCGAAAGACGGCTTTCCAGCAAAAACATGTAATCAGGCATGAGGCTTAGGCCTCCTCCCAAGTCCCGACATAGTCATTGTCGTTCCGTCGGCGCTCGCGGAAAGACGCGCGCCGTTCCCCAAATTCAATCGGCCGCTGTCAGGCTCGCGGATGGTGCTCGCGATACACCTGTTTCAGCCGCTCTTCGACTACGTGCGTATAAATTTGCGTTGTGGTGATATCCGCGTGGCCCAACATCATTTGAACTGCTCGCAAATCCGCGCCGCGATCCAGCAAATGCGTCGCAAAACTGTGTCTCAGCATGTGAGGCTTTAGCTTCTTCCGAATGCCCGCATTCCGGCCGCAATCGGAGACCGTCTTCCAAAATCCATGCCGCGAGCAAGCGGAACCTTTCCGGCTCAAAAACAAGAGCGGCGGAGAATTTTCGCGAGCTAGTTTTGGCCGCGACTCCCCGAGATAAAGCCGGACCACCTCGACGGCGCGGCGGCCAATTGGCACAAGCCGCTCTTTATCGCCTTTCCCGACGCACCGGACGTAGCCCTTATCGAAATGAATGTCGTTGAGCCGCAGCTTGCACAATTCCGAGACGCGTAACCCCGCCGAATACATCACCTCAACCATCGCTTTGTCACGGAGACCCACAATTGTGGTGGCATCGGGCTGCGCGATCAGCTTCTCGACTTCCTCGACTGATAGAAACATCGGCAAGCTGCTGCGAAATCGCGGCGATTCCACCGTCTCAGCCGGATCTTCACGAATCAATCCTTCTGCGAGCGCAAATCTGAAAAAATGCCGGATCGTAACCAGGTGACGCGCCACGGACCGGCTGTCGAGCTTGCGGTGATAAAGATGGCGGAGAAAATCGACGATATCGTCGCGCTTCACCTTATCAAGCGCTAACCTTTCGCCGGCGGCAAACGCCGCGAATTTCTCTACGTCGCGGCGATACGCGTCAAGCGTATTCGCCGACACACCTTTCTCGACGCGCAGGTAACTTAAGAACGATCGGATTGCCGCTTCCACTAATCCCCCGAAAAAATATTCAGTTATTTTCTCTTGTAACGCCTGCGTCTCGCGGCTCTTCGCCTCTACTTAGCCATCGGCGCGCGCATCAGACCGCCCGCCCAGCCAGCATCGTGCTTCGAACGAACGCAACCACTTCATGCACTTCTTCGCAACGCATCAGCCATGCCGCGCCCATATATATTCCCACCGCGGTCGCGATCATTGCCGCCAATCCAGCGGCTTGCGGCATAAATCTGTCGCTTGGAATCGATTGGTAGCCGCGCATCAATAGCCCACACGCTGCTGCCATCACTGCGGCGCAAATCGCTGTCCGTCCGAGCGAAGCCAGCAACTCCGTCGCGCCCACGCGGCCGAACCGTCCACGAAAAATCACGAAGAGAGCGCCGAAATTCACGTAGGCCGCGATCGCCGTTGCCAGCGCGGGTCCCGCATTCGAAAGCGTTCGCGCCAAGAAAATAAGAAAACAAATGTTGAACAGAATGTTCACGCACAACGCCACGGCAGCAACGCGCACCGGCGTCGCCGTATCGCGCAGCGAATAAAACACCGGAACGATAAGTTTCACTGCTGCGAAGGCCGGAAGCCCTAGCGAATAGCAGAGCAATGGACGCGTTGTGAGAGCCGTCGAAGCCGCTACAAATTGGCCGTGTTGAAACAGGACGCGCACGATTGGTTGTCGTAGCAGAACCAAGCCGACCGCGGCTGGTGTCGTGACAAACGTGACCAGACGCAGCGCGTAACCGAACGTCGCAGTCATATCGCCCATTCGTTGCTGATTGGCCTGCCGCGAAAGTGTGGGCAGCAACACAGTCGAAATCGCCAGTGCAAATGTTCCGAGCACGAGTTCGACGACGCGGTCCGCAACGTAAAGCGACGTGATGCTTCCCTGCGGCATTTTTGGCGACATCGCGAAAATCGTGTCGATGAAGAAGTTGATCTGATAGAGGCCGATTCCGAAGAAACTCGGCAGCATCAATTTTCCGACCGTCCGAATTCCAGGGTCTTTGAACGAAACTTGAAAATGAAATCGCATTCCGCGCCGAATCAACGCGGGAACTTGCATGAAAAATTGCAGTACGCCTGCAATCAAGACCGCGACAGCCAGCGCCACCGCGGGGCTTCGATACTGCGCTGGCGCCAAATTCACGATCGGCGTATACACTGCGCCGAATGAAAACGTAATCAGCGTGAGATTGAAAACAATCGGCGTGGAAGCGGGCAATCCAAAAACGTGATAGCTGTTCAAAATCGCCATCGCCAGCGCGGAAAGCCCCATAAAAAATACGTACGGGAAAATAATTCGGTTGAGAAAAACCGCCGTCCCCAAATCGATTCGATGCCCGCCGACGATAGTGAACAAATCGATGACGCGGTCCGAAAATATCACCCCGAGAACCGTCAAGGGCGCCAGCAATACGGTAAGCGTCCAAAACGCCCGTTGGGCGAACTCCCATAACTCTGCATGCGACTTCCCCGTGATATACCCTGTGAAAACGGGAACGAACGCCGCCGTCATGGAGCCTTCGCCAACCAGGCGCCGCAAAAGGTTCGGAATCCGGAACGCGAGGATAAACGAGTCCGCGGCTACGGACGTACCGAGCAGAAGAGTGATGCGTTCGTCGCGTAAATACCCTAGAATGCGGCTGATAACGGTGGCTAGAGTTATGGCCGAGGCGGATTGGAGAATCTGCCTTTTTTCGGTCAATCGCCGGAAGCTCCGATTCTAACCCTTTTAGCACCAACAAGTTGACAACACTTTCACCGGAAGATAACATAACTCCCCGCGTTTCGCAACTGCCTTCCCAAAAGGAACTCGGATTTGAAGCGTGCCACCCCAACCTCGACCCACAAAAAGGTCGTCGTCGTGTTGGAGGATGGAACGCCTCTGAAGGGTTATTTAAATCCGACGGGACTGCCATCTCTGGAGGCGATAGACCTTCTCACGCCGGACGGAGAGCACAAGGCAATCGGTCTGACGGCAATCAAAGCCATTTTTTTTGTCGCCGACCTGAATCGAGCGTATGAACCGCAGCGGACGGTTTTCCTTAGCCGGCCTAAGCTCGAAGGTTTGTGGCTTCGGCTAACTTTTCGCGATCGCCAAATCATGGAAGGTATCAGCTCGAACAAATTGCTGGAGGCGGTGGATCGCGGCGTTCAGTTCATCCCGCCGGACTTGCATGGTAATTGCCTGCGGATGTTTGTGCCTCGCGCGGCACTGACTGAAGTGAAGGTCCTGGGAGTTGTCGGCCCAGTCAAGCGGCCAGCGCGTCCATCCGCGTCGATCCCCGACCAGCCGCGACTTTTCAGTGAGTAAGGTACTTGTTGGCAATGGCGATCCGCCGACCAAACATCTGCGAAATGTCATCGCGCGCGGCCCTCACCTGAAGTAAATTCCAGCTAGCCAAGACATCGAACGCGCGTACGAGTTGGGTTGTTGGATCGGAGAGGAGACACGCTATGAAACTCGGCGAGATAGCCGAACGCCTGGCTTGCAAACTTGAAGGCGACGCCGGAATCGAAATCACAGGAGTTGCAGGCATCGAAGAGGCCGAGCCAGGACAGCTGACCTTTCTCGCCAACCGGCGCTATCGCCCAGCGGTGGCCACAACGCACGCGTCGGCGATTTTGGTCGCGCCGGAAGTCGGCGACGTGCCGCTGGCAGCGTTGCGCTCGAAGAATCCTTACCTCGATTTCGCGCGCGCGCTCGAATTTTTCCATCCGGGGCCGAAATTCTCTCCTGGGGTTCATCCAAGCGCGACCGTGTCGAACACCGCAAAAATAGCGGCCGGCGCGCATATCGGGCCGTACTGCTACATCGGAGAAAACGTACGGATTGGCCGCAACGCAATTGTGCACAGTTTCGTCTCGATCTATCGCGACGTGCGGATCGGCGACGATTTTTTCGCGCATTCCCACGCGGTTGTCCGCGAAGGATGCCGGATCGGCAATCGGGTGACACTTCAAAACGGCGCGGTGATTGGCTCCGATGGATTCGGATTTGCAAAGCAAGAGGACGGAACGTGGTACAAAATCCGGCAGGCGGGGATCGCCGTGATCGAGGACGACGTGGAAATCCAAGCCGGCGCCATCATCGATCGCGCGACGATTGGCGAAACTCGAATTTCCCGCGGCGCGAAAATAGATAATCTCGTGCAGGTGGGCCACGCCTCGAAAGTCGGAGAGAACTCCTTGCTCTGCGGGCAGGTAGGACTGGCTGGCTCGACACGCGTCGGCAAAAATTGCATTCTCGCCGGGCAGGTAGGAGCGGCTGGACATTTGACGATCGGAGACGGCGCGGTGGTCACATCGCAGAGCGGCGTGCCGAACGACATCCCTGAGGGCGCACTCTATTCAGGATACCCGGCAATCGAGAACAAGAATTGGCTGAAATCGGTGGCCATCTTCAATCATTTGCCGGAATTACAAAAACAAGTGCGAGAGCTGGCGGCGGAAATCGAAAAGCTAAAAAACGGACAATTTAGTGCTGGAAAAGAGTAGCGGAGCGCTACCTATTGGGCGTCTACTTTGGCAGCGGGCGCTGGTCTTCCGGCAGTCCCGCCGCGACCAAATCACGGACGCGCTCCCGCAAGGCCTCGCGACGCTCGAATTTGTAGTCCGCGGAATTCACAGCGGGCCCAAAGCGCACGATTACGTGACCCGGATGCAGCGCTAAATCTCCCTTGCGCATGATCCGCTCTGTTCCGATCAACGAAATCGGCACAACAGGTACTCCGGCTTCAATCGCCATCACAAACGTTCCGCTCTTGAACGCGCGGAGCCTCCCGTCCGGGCTTCGCGTGCCTTCGGGATAAACGAGGAATGAGGTTCCACCGCGAATAAATTGGATGGCCTTGTTGACGCTCGCGGCGGCTGATTCTTTGTCATCCCGGTCGACGGGAACGATCTGGCACATGCGCATGCCGGTGGAAAGAATTGGGACGCGAAAAACCTGCTTCTTGGCGAGAATCGCGACGCGGCGCGGAATGAATGGCACGAGGGCAACTGGATCTATATTGCTCGCGTGGTTCGAGGCGAACACGCACGTTTTATCCGGGATCTTTTCTGCGCCCTCGACGTGGACGCGGATACCTACAAGCCGAAGACCGGACCGCAGAGTGATCATCGCCATTTGGTACATCGCTTCCGGAGAGCCGATGATCCACGCATGAACGATGAAAAACGGCAAGATGAGCAAAATCGCCAGGCCAACGAAAGAGACGAGAAGAATGGTGCGGATCATCGTGAATTGCCGGGACTAATCCGTCGTTCCGTGCAGGAATCCATTGCGGATGCGAAGCTGCCGGGGATTGGCATTTTCGATTTCTTCGAGGCTGGAATCCTTTATCTCGCGGCTTCCCAGCACGATCGGCACGTTTCGCTCCTGCCCTTCCCGCTGAACGCGCAACGTGACGCTATCGCCGGAGGCGTGGCCGCGCAACCAGGCATCCGGATTACGCGGGGGTTTGTCGCCATCAATCGAGAGTATT
This sequence comes from uncultured Acidobacteriota bacterium, assembly GCA_963803835.1. Lineage (GTDB taxonomy): Bacteria > Acidobacteriota > Terriglobia > Acidiferrales > UBA7541 > Palsa-147. Next base: position 94,253 of record CAWDOI010000013.1, read on the forward strand.
TCATCGCCATCGCGGAGCCCGGCTTTTTCGGCGTTGCTTCCGGATTCCACGCGGGCAATGAGCCAGTTGCTTCCTGTCCCGCGCAATCGCGAGAACCCCAGTCCCGCCTCGGTCCGCCGCGTTTCGTTGAGATGCAGGCCCGCAGCAGATAAAAATTGGTCGTACGGGAGTTCGTCGACGCCAGACACGTAGCGGTGGAAGAAATCATCAAAGCTCTTGCCGCTAATTTGCTCGATCGTCGCGCGAATGTCTGCGCTATCGTTGTAATAGCGGCCGCGTTTCGCGAATTCCGTGTTCATGGCGCGCATGACGTCATCGAGAGACTTTCGATTATCGGTGGCGTCGCGGATCGCGAGGTCGAGCAAATCCCCCAAAATCTGACCCTTGTTGTAATACGAGATGCTGCGCTGCGGTGAATTGTAAGCGGCGTATTTGTCGAGCCAAGTATCGAGACTCGATTCCTCGACACTCTGCCATGAATGCGCCGGGCTATTCTGGAGACGGCGAATTTCCTCCGCCAAGTCAGAGTAGAACTGCCCCTTATTCCAGATTCCCGACCGCAGCAGCGTGAATGAGCCGTACGTGCTCGTGACGCCCTCGGCAAACCACAGTGCCCGAGTCCACTGCTCCTTCGTGTAATCCACGGGCTGAAGGGTTTGCGGGCGAATTCGCTTTACGTTCCATGCGTGGAAGAATTCATGCGCGGCAATCTGGAGAATCTCTGGCTGCGACGCGCCGCCGATCGCCGTGCAGTTCGCGTGCTCCATTCCTCCGCCTCCCACTTCGGCATACGGGCCGAAATGAAGGAAGAATGTGTACCCGGCGTATGGCGCGCCACCCATCAAATGAATTTCGTACGCGACGATTTTATGAAGGCCTTCTTCGAGCCCAAAGCGGTCCCACGACTTGCCATCCACGATTACGCGAAAACGTGCGCCGGCTTCCGCGAATGTGAAGCTATCGAATTTTCCTGCCTCCGCGGGCGCGTCAACGAGCAGATCGTAGCTTTGGGCGACGAATTCGTTCGGCGCAGGCGCAGCCGGCAGTTCCGCGGCAATCTTCCAACCGGCAGGAACATCCGTGAATTGGACGACCGACTCTTCCGCGCGACGCTCGGGCAAATACATCAGGACTTCCGCGAAATTGACGAAGGCATGTTGCGCATTGAGCTGAGAATCGAACGGGCCCGGATCATCCCACTCGATTGTGTAGCTAATAGAGAGATCGCCGTCGCTACCGCTCGGGGCCGCTCCCGGCTCGCCCAGTTGCCAAGTTTGTTTGTCGAGCTTTCGAACGCCGATTCGTTCCGCGTGTTGGCCTTCGCCGTGGACCACGCAAGCTTCTACATTCCTGACGCGATACCCGAAATCACGAATCTCGTAGAGCGCGTTCCACGCCGGAATCGCGACGACGGTTCCGAGCCGCGCCTTCGAGATTTGCACCGTTACGTGAAAGAGATGCTCTTCGGGATGTCCGAGCGAGATTCGGTATCGAATCGTCGCGCGCGATGCTTGCGGAACGAGAAGCAAAAAGACAAAGCAAAGGATTGGACGCGTAAGTTTTGGGATTTTCACAAGCGAGCGACTGATTTGGATTTCAACCTTTCCAGAAGCTTTCCACTCAAGCCGTCGAAGCTCCCATTGGACATCACCAGGACGACATCTCCGGGTTTTGACTCAGCCGCGAGATAGTCCGCGATTTCGGCGGCAGAGTCAAATGCGGAGGCGGGCTTACCCTGGGCACGGACGTCTTCGGCGACTTTGGCCGGAGAGAAGCGCTCCTCGTCGGCGAGAAGCTGCGCCCGGCTTACCGGCCCGATGGCAACGCTATCCGCGACGGCAAGGGCTTCGGGCAAAACCTTTTCGAAAATCTTGCGGCGCATTGTATTTGAACGCGGTTCGAGCGCGGCCCAGATTCTCCGGTTCGGCCATTGGGTGCGAGCCGCCTCGAGCGTCAGCTTGATGGCCGTGGGATGATGCGCGAAGTCCTCCACGACGAGCACTCCGCCCTCCTCGCCCTTGTGTTCCATTCGCTTGCGTACGCCCTGAAACGTGGCCAGGGCGTTTTCGATTGCTTCGCACTCAACTCCGCGACCGTAAGCGATTCCGATTGCCGCGAGAGCGTCGAGGACATTATGGCGTCCTGCAACCGGCATTTTAATTCGCGCGACTTCGTTTCCATGGTACGCAACGCGGAAGTGCGTCATTCCGTCTTCCCAGAGCAAATCACCTGCCGACCAGTCCATGCCTTCGGACAAACCGAACGTCTCAACCGGGCAAAACGCCTTCTCCGTGCACCGGCGGACTTCCTCGCCTTCGCCCCAAACAAGAATGCGCCCACGGCGAGGCACGAGGTTTACGAGCCGCCGGAATTGCAGCGAGATCGAAGCAAGGTCGGGATAGATATCGGCGTGATCGTATTCGAGAGATGTAAGAATCAATTCGTCGGGATGGTAATGAAGGAATTTGGGGCCGCGGTCGAAAAATGCAGTCTCGTATTCGTCGCCTTCAATGATGAATTCTTCGCCGCCGCCGAGGCCATAGCTCTTGTCGCCGAAGTTTGTTGCCACGCCGCCGACCAGGAAATCCGGCCGCCGTCCGGCTACCTGAAATATCCAGGCGAGCATCGCCGTTGTTGTGGTCTTGCCGTGGGTTCCGGCGACTACGACGGACGTGTGATTCGGAATAAAGAATTCCTCGAGGACTTCGGCCATGGAACGGTAAGGAATCTTTTCGTCGAGGATAAATTCGAGTTCGGGATTGCCGCGAGCGATGACGTTGCCAATCACGGCGAGATCAGGTGCAGGCTTCAGATTTTCTTCGCGAAAGCCTTCATTCCATTTGATTCCGAGTGATGAAAGCAGCGTGGATGCGGGTGGATAGACATTCACGTCAGAGCCGGTGACGTGGTATCCGCGCTCCTTCAGCATTCCTGCGACGGGCGCCATTGCCGCGCCGCCAATGCCGAGCAAATGTAGATGCCCGGAAGTGCGCGGCAGCAAATTGCCCGGGAAATTAGACTGTCCCATTCAGTCCCCTCGATAAAAGCTTCACGGCAACTGCGTGCACGACGAAAAGCTCTCTAACCATCACTGCACGCCGGTTCGAGAATTTCGAGTCTGGGCGCGGCATTGGCCGTCAACCGCCCGCGAACGCCGAGAGGAAGCGTCAGCATCGGACGGCTAGTGTGGCCGAACGGAATATTCCAGACCGCAGGAACGTCAAATTTTCGCGTAGCGCGTGAAATCACTTCACGGACGGTAGCACTTCCCTCTGGACCTTCGCACTCGGGAAAATCGCCGAAAAGCAAACCTGCAACTCCATTCAATTTTCCCGACTGCTTCAATTGCATCAGCGCTCGATCCACTTGCCACGGCTTCATGGCGCGATCTTCGAGAGCCAAGATCGCTCCCTTGGTGTTGATGGACCAGGGGGTTCCGAGAGTCGAGACGATCAGCGTCAGGCAGCCACCCAGCACAATTCCCTCTGCATTCCCTTGGGCCAGTGTTTCGCCGCCGAGATCGATCGTCCATCCGCTCGTCGTGGACGACACGCCCTCCTCAAATGATCGGCGATCGTAGCCGCGCGGCAAGCCCTCTCCCGCATCAAATCCAGCTGCGAACATCGGGCCGTAGAACGTGACCCATCCGCATTTCTCCCAAAGGAACACTTGAAGCGAAGTCACATCGCTATAGCCGATCAGCATTTTCGGCGGTGACATTTCCTTCAGGTAGCCGACTTCGCCGAGGAGTTCATCGAGCAAGTAATTCGAGCCGTAACCGCCCCGGGCACAGATCACAGCGCGTGTCTCGGGTTCACCGATCGCCGCGAGAAATTCTTTGACCCGATCGGCGACGGTGCCGGCGAAGAAGCCATCTCGCGATAGAACGCGCGGATCCCGGCGAACGGTGTAGCCCAAGCGCTCGAGTTCGGCGATTCCTCTTTCCAACTTTTCAAGCTCGACGGGGCTCGATGGCGCGATGGCGCGAATCGCGTCCCCCGGACGAAGAGCGCGTGGCTTGAGAGGCGTAGGCATTCGAAGAATTCGAGAATAAGGAATCTTGCGGAGTGAGTCCATAGATGCAGAGGCCGAAGATTCCTGAAACGCACAGGATGGCGTTTTCGCGGTTCGACGTCGTGATGCTCCAAAATTGGGGATGGCCATCAACGGCAATTGGTTCCGGAGGCTGGTGCCTCCCGGCTCTGATGAAATTTTTTGCTATCGCTGCGCGATCAGGGCGCTGAGGGGAATTGCAGGAGGAAAATGTCGCCGAGGCCGCTCGAATTCGCGATGACGCCCGAAGTGACGGCTGGCGGCGCGACCGAAAATACGGCTAGGATTGTCCCGTCTTCGCTGATCGGCACGGCAAACCGGGCATTGCGATCTGGCAAAAGTTCGGCCCTGCCCTCGCCCGTGATGGATACCAGCATTGTGTGCGGAGTGCAATCGCCGCTAGTTGAAGCGCCCACGCACGTCGCGTGTACGTATCCTAGAATTGTAGAGGGGCTCATCGAAGGAACTGCTGAAGCGTCGGCCGATGCGGCAGACGAATCGTCGGCCACGAAACTGACGAAGCTGCCGTCCGCGTTGATCGATGGTGAATGACTTTCACCGACAACGCCCAGCGTCGCCATCGAAATCGACGGAGTGCAATCCTTCGGAGCGGAATCGCCGAGGCATGTATCGCGAACGGCGATTTGCTGGCCGGCTGTATGGCTTCCCGAAATCAAATTTGTCGCTCGCGTCACAAAGGCCACGTAGCGGCCGTCAGCGTTAATCGACGGCGCGAAGCTTGGGCCGTCGCCCGTCGCGCCGTCCCATGGAGCCGAGAGCAAGCGCGTTGAAGGGGTGCAATTCTCGGGCGCAGCCATTCCCTGGCAAGTGTCGCGCAGGAGGACACTCGACGTTCCATTCATCGGGGCCGTGACGAGGTTGACGGCGTCAGAATCGAACGCAACAAATCTTCCATCGGCTGATATCGAACTCTGGAGGCTCGATCCCTTGGCAGGATGGCCGGAGCCGTCTTGAGAAACCAGAGTTGTGCGAGGAACGCATTGCGCCGGAGCGCTAACACCCACGCAGGTGTCACGCACGTAAATTTGAGGGCTACCACCGCCAGCACCTGAAACGAGGCCCGCGGAGGTTGACGTAAACGAGACATATCGGCCGTCGAAGCTGATCGAAGGAAATTCGCTCGGCCCGGTTCCAGGGGCTCCAGCGAGCGAGAGCGAAATCAAAGTTGTCTTCGGCGCGCAATCGGCCGTCGCGTCGGGGCCCAAGCAAGTGTCGCGCAAATAAATCTGAGTGGCGTCAGGGCTCGCGCCAACGATGAGATTTGTGGCGCGAGATGAAAATGCAACGTACCGTGCATCACCGCTGATCGCCAGTCCGCGCCCCGCAGGACCGTTCCCCGGACTGCCATCGCGTCCGGCGTCGACGAGGAGGGTTGCCGGGCTGCAGGCCACGGCGCCGAGGCAAGTGTCACGAACAAACACGCGACCGCCGCCGCCCTTACGCACGAGATTCGTGGCGACCGATTGGAAGGCGATAAAGCGCCCGCTGCCGTCCATTTTTGGAGCGCCGCTCGGGCCATTGGACGCGCCGTCAAATGCGTTGATCGAGACGAGTTCGCCCGCGGCATTCAGACTGATCGCAGGTTTAGCCTGACTGCCGGTGATCTTGAATGTCACACTTCCGGACGTACCGCCGCCCGGCGACGGGTTCACCGCCGTTACACTTGCGGTGCCACCGACTGCGATATCCGAGGCGGTGATTGCCGCGGTAAGTTGCGTTGCGCTGACGAAAGTCGTCTGGCGACCACTGCCATTCCAGTTCACGGCGGAATTCGGGACGAAATTGGAACCTGTCACGGAGAGAGAAAAAGCTGGGCCGCCGGCAGCCGCGCTCGTGGGCGACAGCTCTGTCAATGTAGGTACCGGATTATCGACGGTAAACTGCTGCGCCAGGGACGTGCCCCCGCCGGGAGCCGGGTTTGTGACGGTGACGTTGTAGACGCCCGCGGCGAGAATGTCGCTTGCAAGGATCGCCGCTGAAATTTGCGTGGAACCAGAGAATGTGGTGGCCCGTGGGCTGCCGTTCCAGTTCACCACCGAGGCGCTGACGAATCCGCGACCCATTATTGTGAGTGAAAACGCTGCTCCACCCGCGGCGGCGCTTGACGGATTCAGGCTGGTGACGCCGGGAATCGGATTTCCGGAGGGATCAACGTAGAACGGCGCGCTATTGGAAGTGCCGCCGCCTGGCGAAGCGTTTACGACTGAGATCGCATCTGTTCCAGCCGTTGCGAGATCGGAGGCAGTGATTGCGGCGGTGAGTTGGGTTGCGCTGACGAAAGTCGTGGCGCGCATTTGACCATTCCAGTTCACCGTGGAAACGCTGGATGCGAAGCCTGTGCCACTGACGGCGAGCGAGAAAGCCGCGCCGCCAACGCTGGCGCTGGGAGGAGTGAGCGATGTGATCGTTGGCGCAGGATTGTTCGGCGGATCGATGAAGAACGTGGTGCCGCTTGATGTCCCGCCGCCGGGAGTGGGATTCTCGACCGTGATGTCGGCGGAGCCGGGAGTGGCGATTAAGCTCGCGGGAACCTGCGCTGCGAGCTGGTTCGTTGTCGTGTTGAGCGTCGTCATCAAAGGATTACCGTCCCAATTGACGGTGGTTCCAGTGATCACATTGAGCGCGACGACGTTGAGTTGAAATGCTCCGCTTCCGGCAGTGATGTGGGCGGGAGAGATTGACGAGAGGGTCGGAGTGGGATTAAACGTGGTACTGCTGCAGCCCGAGAGGACTCCTACAGCGGCTACCAGCAATCCGGCCTTCCATTTCGACACGATGCCTGTCAACCCGTTCGCTCCCGTACTATAGTCGCAAATTTATCCTAAACGCGCATCAGCCGCGAGCACGAATTGCGGTTTTAGAACATTCGGATTCGATTGAGCCCGCAGAGGTTGGCTCTGATTGCTACCGCCTACAAATTAAATGCCGTGAGCTTCGAGAAGAGTTTCGCTCGAGACTTGATTTCCCGCTGGCTTAGCGTCTTCAAGCGATCCACGCCGAAACGCTCGACTGTGAAACTGCCAACGACTGAGCCATAGACCATGGCGAGCTTTAGCGTTTCGTCGTTCACGCGGCCTACGCTGGCCAAGTAGCCCATGAATCCGCCGGCGAAGCTGTCCCCCGCTCCGGTTGGGTCGAAGACTTCCTCGAGAGGAAATGCCGGAACGGAAAAGAGAAAACGATTATGAACCATTAGAGCGCCATGTTCGCCGCGCTTTATTACCAGAGTCTTCGGGCCCATCTTGAAAATATGCTTCGCGGCGCGGAGGAGATTGTGCTCGCCGGTAAGTTGGCGCGTTTCGTCGTCGTTGATCATTAGGATTTGCGTGTGTTTCAGAGTTTCGCGAAGCTCCGCGGGGGTGCGTTCGATCCAGTAATTCATGGTGTCGAGAGCGACGAGTTTCGGTTTGCGCCGGACTTGCTGCAGGACGGAGCGCTGCAAAGTCGGGTCGATGTTAGCAAGGAAAATATATGGCGAGTCGCGATACGACTCGGGCAATTTCGGATTGAAATTAGCAAAGACATTCAGCTCAGTTACGAGCGTGGTGCGTTCGTTCATGTTCTGGTTGTAGCGGCCTGCCCAGAAGAACGTCTTGCCATTGGCGCGCTCGAGGCCTTCAAGATCGATGCGATGACGGCGGAGGGTTTCTTCGTCTTGCTTGCCGAAATCATCGCCGACTACGCCAACGAGCCGGACCGGCGTGAAATTGCTGGCGGCGAGAGCGAAGTAGCTCGCGGCGCCGCCCAATATGCGAGGCGCGCTGCCGTGGGGAGTTTCGATCGCGTCATACGCGACGGAGCCGACTACCAGTAGTGACATTCAATCTCCAGGGTTCGAGAATTCAAGACAGATACTTGCCGGCAATCGGAGCGAGCCGTTTCTTGGCTGCCGCGGGAATTAATTTCCGATCGGTGAGAATGGCGTGAGCTAGAGCGGCAGGACATTTGCAGCTGCGCGTCTCCGGCATCGCGCTCACAACTTCGCGGACTACGTTCTGTGCGTTTTCGGCGTTGCGCGTCAAGTTCTCGATGATTTGAGTGACTGTGACCGAAGCGTGCGCCGAATGCCAGCAATCGTAATCGGTGATCATAGCGACTGTGGCGTAACAAAGCTCGGCTTCGCGCGCGAGCTTCGCTTCGGTGAGATTGGTCATGCCGATCACGTCGAAACCGAGCTTCCGGTAGGCGTGGGATTCCGCGAGAGTCGAGAACTGCGGGCCTTCCATGCAGACGTACGTGCCGCCGCGATGGACGCTCACTTTGGCGCGATCGCAGGCGTCGGCAAGAAGGCTTGAAAGATGCGAGCATGTCGGCTTGTCGAAGCCGACATGAGCGACTACGCCGCCGCCGAAAAATGTAGCGATTCTGCCGCGCGTGCGATCGAAGAATTGGTCGGGCACGAGAAAATCGAGTGGGCGGAGTTCTTCGCGCAGCGATCCGACCGCGCTTACGGAAATGACCCGCTCGGCGCCGAGGATTTTCATGGCGCAAATGTTCGCGCGGTAATTGATTTCGCTTGGTGAAAAGCGATGGCCGCGGCCATGACGGGCGAGAAAGGCCACGCGCTTGCCGCCGAGCGAGCCGACTACGAAGACGTCGGAGGGATCGCCGAAGGGAGTGCGAACGCGCACTTCCTGTGCACCGGAAAGGCCTTCGAAGGAATAGAGCCCGCTTCCTCCGATAATACCAATGGGCGCAGGCACCGCCGCCCGCTTCGACTGTGATTTCGCCTTGGCCGCAACCTTTATCACATCACCTCTTTTTTCGTCAGCTCTTCACTTACGTCGGGGCAATGGGTTCGATCTCGATTCCGCCGTCGCGCGCATGGAGGCGCGCGGCTGGAACTTTGGCGTCGTGGGAAAAGAGCGCGAGCGTTCCTTCGCTCGCGACTTTCGAAATCCACTTGTGCTTGTTCTCGAGCGTCGTTAGCGGATAGAGATCGTACGCCATGATCCACGGGCCGGGGAGATGCGCGGTCGTCGGCACAAGGTCAACGAACAAGAATGCCGACTTGCCGCCACCGGAAAGCCGAACGCACTGCATATCGGCGTTGTGACCGGGGACGCGAATCACTTCTACGCCGGGCACGATTTCACAATCGCCTTCGAGGAGGCGCCACTTCCCCGCGGCCTCGATAGCAAGAAAATTGTCGGGCATGTAGCTGGCGCGATCGCGGTCGGTCGGATGCTTAGCGTGCTCCAGCTCGCCGCGTTGCACGATGTATTGTGCGTTCGGAAAGGTTGGAACGGTGCGGCCATCTTCGATTCGCGTGTTCCAGCCGCAATGGTCGAAATGCAGGTGAGTATTCACGACGTAATCGATCTGATCGAAACCGACGCCGCGCGCCGCGAGCTGCTCCGGCAATCGCTTGCCAGCGCCAATGGCATAAATGTCGCGGCGTTTGGAATCCATTTTATCGCCCGCGCCAGTTTCGATGAGAAGCGTCTTCCCGGCGGCGCGCACCAGCAGGCAATTCATTTCGAGGGTGATCCGGTTGCGGTCATCGGCCGGAATCTTTCTCTCCCATAAAGGCTTTGGGATGACGCCAAACATCGCGCCGCCATCGAGGCGAAAGCCACCGTCGTTCAGAATCCAGAACTCGAGATCACCGAGCTTCACTTCGATTCCCCCATGCCAATGCGTTCGAGAAACTCGTTCACCATTGCATACGGATCTTTCCGGCGGCTCGCGATTTCTTCCGCCGCCGATGAAAGCGCCGCGTCGCCGATGCGGCCACGAATCACGCGTTCAGCAAATCTCTGCTCCAGCATTTCGATCAATCGTTGCTTCCAGTATCCGACTTGCTGAGCTTTGCGATCCGTTGATGATGCTTTGTGATCGCGGAATTTCTCGATCTCCGCTGCCAATTCGCGGATGCCCTTGGATTCGGTGGCTATGGTGCGAACGACGGCAGGCCTCCAGCCTTCGCGTTCGGGAGCAATGGTGAGAATCGCGCGAAGCTGCTCCTCAAATCGACCGGCGCCGTCGCGATCGCACTTGTTGATGACAAATATGTCCGCGATTTCCATCAGCCCGGCCTTCAGATTCTGCACATCGTCTCCCATCCCGGGAACGAGCACGACGATGGTGCAATCGGCGAGGCGGACAATTTCAACTTCGCCTTGACCGACGCCGACCGTTTCGATGAGAACGAATTCCTTCCCGGCCGAATCGAGAAGCAGAGCGGCATCGTTTGTGGCTTCCGAGAGGCCGCCGAGAGAGCCGCGCGTGGCCATCGAACGGATGAAGATTCCTGAGTCTGAAGCGTGGCCTTGCATTCGTATGCGGTCGCCAAGAATTGCGCCGCCGGTAAATGGGCTCGATGGATCGACGGCGATGACTCCGATGGTGCGATGCTGCCCGCGATAGTGCGCGGCGAGGCGGTCGACGAGGGTGCTCTTTCCGGTTCCCGGCGCTCCCGTGATCCCTAACTTGAATGCGTTGCCGGTATGCGGAAATAATCGGCGAAGAAGATCTTCGGATTCGCGAGTGCGATTTTCAATCGCGGTTACTCCGCGCGAAATCGCGCGAACATCTCCGGCGCGAATCCGCTCGGCCCAATCTTCGATCGCGCGCGTCATGAAATGGACAAGATCGCTTTCCGCGACGGCAACTCGGCCCGATTCGCAGGCTTCAGCGCGCACGGATTCGGAATGGATTTTCCGCGATTCATGGGGCTTATGCTTTCCCGAGAAGTTGGCGCGCGATGACAAGGCGCTGGATTTCGCTCGTGCCCTCGCCGATGGTGCAAAGTTTGACGTCGCGGTAATACTTCTCCGCCGGGTAATCCTTGATGAAGCCGTAACCGCCGAAAATTTGCACGGCCTCGTTTGCAACGCGAACGGCTACCTCGCCCGCATAGAGCTTCGCCATACTCGATTCCTGCGTGTAGCGCACGGCGTCTTCGCCTTTCGCGATCGAGCGGTCCGCGAGCCAAGCAGCGCGATACGTGAGGAGGCGAGCTGCTTCAATTTGAGTCGCCATATCCGCGAGCTTGAATTGAATGGCCTGAAACTCGGCGATCGCCTTGCCGAACTGTTTGCGCTGCTTTGCGTATTTCACCGAAGCTTCGTACGCGCCTTGCGCCATTCCAAGCCCGAGCGCCGCTATGGAGACGCGGCCGCCATCGAGGATTTGAAGGCTATTCACGAAGCCTTCGCCTTCTTTGCCGAGAAGATTCGCGGCGGGAATGCGGCAATCGCTGAAAATTACTTCGGAGGTGTCACTGGCCCGCAGACCCAGCTTATTTTCTTTTTTACCAGGACGGAATCCGGGAGTTCCCTTCTCGATGATGAATGCGGAAATCCCGTGACTCTTCTTCGATTTGTCGGTGGCGGCCATCGCAACGCAGACTTCCGCGTAGTGGCCATTCGTCGTGAAGGTTTTTGCGCCGTTCAGCAGCCAATCGCCATTTTGACGCACGGCGGAAGTTCTCGTGCCACCCGCGTCCGAACCTGCTTCGGGCTCGGTGAGCGACCAACAGCCGATCTTTTTGCCCTGCGCGAGATCGACGACGTATTTCTTCTTCTGCTGTTCAGTGCCGAATTTGTAAATGTGATTCGTGCAGAGCGAATTGTGCGCGGCGACGATGATGCCGATGGAGCCGTCCACGCGGGACAATTCCTCAATTACGATTGCGTATTCGACATAGCCGAGACCCGCGCCACCGTACTTCTCCGGGAAGACGACGCCGAGAAGGCCCATTTCCGCGAGCTTTGGAACTATCTCGATCGGAAAATGGGAAGCCTCATCCCACTCCATGACGTGCGGAGCGATTTCGCCTTCGGCAAATTCGCGCACCGTGCGGCGAAGCTGTATTTGTTCATCCGTCAGCGAGAAATCCACGTGATCCTCGGTGCGCAGCACGCGCGCGGGCAGAGTTATCGAAAGGCCGAATCTAAATTTATATCACAGGTAAGCGCAGAGACTGCGCTGTGGTTCGGGAATCTTAAGGAGCGACGATTCTTGCCAACACATCCAGCGCTCGCTCGCATCCTGCGCGGTCAACATCATAATGGGTGACCATACGAAGCGCGTGTTTCTCGGATGGATTGGACAAGACTCGTTCTTTCGCAAGATCGCTTGAGATCTCCGCCGCAGTTTTGCCCGTTGCGCGAACGTCGAAGATGACGATATTCGTGACGACTTTTTCCTGTTCGACCGAGATGCCTTTGAGTTGCGCGAGGCCCTGGGCCAGGAATCGAGCATTCTCGTGGTCGCGCGGCAGAATCTTCGGAGAATCCTCAAGAGCGAGCAGCCCCGCCGCCGCGAGGACGCCAATCTGGCGCATTCCGCCACCGAGCATCTTCCGCGTGACGCGGGATTTGGCAATGAAATCGTGCGAGCCGAGCAAGAGCGAGCCGGCCGGCGCTCCGAGCCCCTTCGAAAGACAGAACATGATTGAGTCGCACTTCCGCGACAAGTCGGCGACCGTGCGGCCGGCGGCGACAGACGCATTGAATATCCGCGCACCATCAAGATGAACGCGGAGGCCTGCTTCGTGCGCGCGATCGCAGATTTCGGCGACCGCCTCCGCCGAGTAGACGGACCCTCCTGCCATATTGTTGGAATTCTCGATCGTGACGAGGCGGGTTTGGGAATAGTAGTAAATCTCGGGGCGCAAGTTGGCTTCGATGAGGTCCCACGTGAGAATTCCATCGGGCGCGAAAATGGGCCGCGGAAAGCAGCCCGCGACTGCGGACATCGATCCCAGCTCGTAGTGATTTACGTGCGCCCGTTGCTCGCAAATCACTTCGTCGCCCGGGCGGGTCCAAGCCATGATCGCGAGCAAATTGCCCATCGAACCGCTTGGGACAAAGAGCGCGGCTTCGCGTTCGAACGTTTCCGCGGCGCGGGATTGGAGGCGATTGACGGTGGGATCTTCGCCGTAGACGTCGTCGCCGACTTCGGCTTCGGCCATGGCGCGGCGCATTGCTGGGGTCGGCATTGTGACCGTGTCGCTGCGCAGGTCGACGACAGCAGCGGCGTCGCGCGATTTCTCGCTCTTTTCGCCGGCTGGCGTCAGAGTTTGTTCGTACACATTCGGCTCCTGAAGCATTTAGACGCTCACGGCTTCGAGCAACGCGACGAAGACTTCGTTTGAGATGGCCACCCGGTCTGGCGCGAGCCGCACGCGCCCATTCTCGACGATTAGGAGACCTTGAGCGCGCAACTCTTCGATTCGGCCTGAAATTGCGTCTCCGGATTCACCGCGAAGGCTCGAAATATCGACGCCATCGAGCAGGCGGAGTCCGAGGAAAATTCTTTCTTCGTGCGCTTGCTGGGGTGTGACGGCTTCATTCTGTTCGACCGGGAGTTGGCCGCGATTGATCGCGGAGACGTAGGCGGCAGGATCGTGGCTATTGGCCCAGCGGCGCGCGCCGTCGAATGAGTGCGCGCCCGCGCCCAGGCCGAGATATGGTTCGCGGCGCCAATATTTCAGGTTATGCCGAGAACGAAATCCCGGTTGCGCCCAGTTTGAGATTTCATAGTGCTCGAAGCCCTCGGCGGCTAGCCGTTCGCAGGCGTGCTCGTAGAAGGATGCCATTTCGTCGTCTGTGGGGAGAGCGCCGGCGCTGTAACGCTGGCCGCCGGCCAGCACTTCCTTGCCGAGGTGGCTGCCTTCGTCAATTTCCATCAGGTAGATCGAAATGTGTTCGGGCTTTGTGCGTAGAAGATTTTCGATCGAATCGCGCCAGGTGGCGGCGGTTTGATGAGGCATGCCGGCGATGAGATCGAGCGTGATATTGCGGAATCCGGCTTCCCGCAGGATTTCGATCGCGGCGAAAGTATCCGCGCGGCGATGCATTCGGCCCGCGGCTTTGAGCTCAACATCGTTGAAAGACTGGGCGCCGAGACTGATGCGATTAAATCCCGCGGCCAGCCACGCAGCCGCTTTTTCGCGCGTGATGGTTTCGGGGTCGGCTTCGAGAGTAGCCTCCTCGAGAGCGCATTTGAAATGTGCGCGGACCGAGTCGAGAATCGCTTTTAGATTCGCTGGAAGGAGGAGGCTTGGCGTTCCGCCACCGACGTAGACGGTGTTGAATGTAGGCCAAGTGCCGCTCGAGCGAAGTTCAATTTCGTGAGTGATGGCTGTGGCGTAGGGTGCATAGAGATTTGGCGAGAAGACGCCAGTGTGAAAATTGCAGTAGGTGCATTTGGTCTGGCAGAAAGGCACCTGGATGTATAAGCCGGATGTCATCGATTCAGTTCATTGTACAGCAGGCTTGACGCGTAATTACGACGGGTCTGGGACGATCTTGACGTGTAGCTCGCGGTGGCGGGGACCATCGAACTCGGCGAAGAATACGACTTGCCAGCGGCCGAGGGCCAGGCGGCCACGCTCGATGAAAATACTTTGCGATGTTCCGGTTAGCGCGAGTTTTATGTGGGAGTCTGAGTTGCCTTCGGCGTGCTTGAATTTTAGGCTCGCCGGAACGATTTGGTCGAAGGCCGCTTCCATGTCGCTTGCGACGTCGGGATCGTAGCCTTCGTTGATCAAGACTCCGGCCGTAGTGTGCGGAACGTAAAGATGGCAAATGCCGTTCGCGACGCCTGATTCTGTGACGAGATCATGGACGCGCGCCGTCACATTGACCAGTTCCGTTCGGCGAGATGAACGAACCTCAATGATGTGTTTGCGCGCGATTGAATCTGTACGGGAGTCCGGCATCGGGCCAGCGTTCGCAGCGGGCGCTCAGTCCGCGAGGGCTGCAGCCGAGGCTGCACCGTAGAAGCTGAACCACGGCTTTGCGGCAGTGAGGCGATCGTTGACGTTCTTGATATTTTTGACGCCTTCCGTTGACAGCCAATCTTCGAGCGCCTTTAGGCCCTGCTTGGCGTAGATGGGCATGCCATCTTTCCAGGTGGCGCGGCCGCAGAGGACGCCGGAAAAATTTACGCCGGATTCGGCGGCGAGATCGAGAGTTTCGGCGAATACATCGTTGCCGACGCCCGCTGAAAGATAGATAAAGGGCTTCTTCGATACGGAAGCGGCGCGACGGAAGAAATCCTTGGCTTGATCGCGCGTGTACGCGGATTCGCCTTTGCAGGCGCGCGTGCCCGCGACGAAATTCATGTTCACGGGGACTTCGACTTTCAGAACGTCCACGGCGTATTGAGGCTTCGAGAATTCTTCCATGCTTTTCGCGACGATTTCAGGCTTCTTCTTCGCGAATGCGATTCCCTTCTCGTCGCCATTTTCTTCATAGCCGACGAATTCGAGGAAAAATGGAACGTCCGAGGCTATGCATTCCGCGCCGATTCGCTCAACCCAAGCGTGTTTGATCTCGTTAATCTCGTGTGAATCGAACGGCGTGTAGTAGAGCAGGATCTTGATGCAATCCGCGCCTGCGGCCACGAGCCGGCGCACCGACCAGATATCGAGTAGATCGGGCAAGCGGCCTGGGCGAGTGTTGTCGTAGCCGCTATTTTCGTAGGCGAGGAGCAGTCCGGCATTTTTTGCGCGCGCTTTGGCGGCTTCGAAGCCGTATTCGGGATCGAGAAGGATTGCGCTCGCGTAAGGAGTGAGGGCCCGGACTACTGCTTTCTTGAATTCGGTCATCATTTCAAATGTGACAGCGCTTTTGTCGATGCCTTTATCTTTTGCGATGGCGCTTTTTAGCGAGCCGCGTTGATCCATCGCCGCGGCGGCGATCACGCCTCGCTCGTTGGACACGGCTTGCAGGCCTTTTATTTTGCCGGCGCTTACCTTCATCGGACTACCTCCCCAATCAAATTGCGCATGTTTGGACGGCGGCATTTTAGCACGCGACGTTGATGCGCGAACAGGTGGATACAGCGGGGCGTGAGAATTTTGTCAAACTTTAGAGATTCAGAATGTGATGCTTGGGCGGCGACGCGGTGTGCTTGTAGAGTTCGTCCAATAACTCGGTGCCGAATGAGGCGATGAACGGGAGCAAACAGAGGCTGCGCTCTTGAAGGCCGCGCTGGGGGAAGAGACAGTCGAGGAGAATCTGCTCGTGACGCTCCAGAACGCCGGAGCGGAGGCCTTCGGCCTTGCCTGTTTTGCGGCGTAATTTCGCTAGTTGATAGAGCATCTTGCGCTCGGCGGTTCCGAGAGCACCGAGAAGGGATTTGTCGAGGCGCGCGAGAGGCTTTTCGAGGCCTTTTAGCGCTTTTTGCAGTGATCTTTGGTCGCGCTCGAATTTTCGCGCCAGGCTGCTCGCGAGGCTTCCGGCGGCAAGGATCGCGCCGAGGCGCTGGCGACCTTGGAGGATGTCGGTCAACGAAAGGCCGTATTTTTTCAAGAGGCGCGAGACGTGCGGAGGGACGAGCGTGAAGCCTGGCCGCGGGAGGATTGCCGGCATTCGGTTCATGAGTTGGGAGTAGACGACTTCCACCTGCGCCATGTAGGCGATTTCAGCGGGGCCACCGATGTACGCGACAGTGGGCAGAAGAGTGTCCTGGACGATGGCGCGGAGCAGAACATTCGGCGAGAAGAGGTCCGGCGTTTCGTCGACGGTGCGGAGAAGTTCGCTCGACGACATTTTGAGGGCGCCCGCCACAAAATTGTCTCCGGCTGAGCGAATGGGTTCGCGCTTGCCGTCAACGTTCATGAAGAGAAGAGTGGAACGTCCTGTGACTTTGACCTGGGCGTGAAAGCCAGCCTTTTCGAGCGCCTTGTCTCGTGCTTTGAGTGCGTCGCGAAGCGCAGCGTTTTCGTCAATCGCGCGGCGGAACACGGGTGCCGCGATGCGATGAAGGCCGGGATCGAGCGGATCGAAGAGAATCACTCCGAATTTCGACAAGAGGCGCGCGAATAGTTTTCCGAAAGCAGAGCCAAAATTCTCGCCGGGCGCGTAAGCCTCGCGGAGAGCGCGCTCGACTTCTACGACGCCGGGACCTTCAAGCCGCTTCGCGGCCGCGTCAGTGACCTTCGAAATTTCCGAGTCGAAATGGATTGCGCCGACTTGACGGCCCGCGGATTCGGGCGAGGCCTCGACATCGAAGCGTTCGAGTCCGGATTTCGTGAGCCAGAAAGAGTGATTTACTTCGGCGAGATCGTGGTCTTCGGTCGCGAGCCAGAATATCGGTACAGCATCGATGCCACGGGCGGACACGCGTTCAGCGACTCGAATTGCTTCGAGGGCCTTGTAGAAGCTGTATGCGGGCCCGCCAAAGAGGCCAACTTGCTGGCCTGTAACGACAGCGACGGCGCCGCTTGCGAGGCGATCAAGATTTGCATTGGTGGCGGGGCCTAAGCCAAACGTGCGATTTTGGGCGCGCAAAATCGCGACGACTTCGCTTCGCACTTGCGGATCGAATTTCACTTCTTTTGCTGAGGATATGACGCCTTCGAGATTGGGTTCGTGTGGGTAGAATTCGGAGACTCGCGGGAAATCATCGAGAAAAGCTGCGAATATCTTGGTCGTGCGCGGCAGTTCGGCGAGACGCAGACAGTGAGACTCCATGTAAGATTTGGATGATACACGGTGCGAAAGGACGCAGCAATCGTCCCCGTCACATCGGGCCTAGGGGATGGTTCGCGACGCCGAACGAAAGTCACAGCCTAATTGCGGGCTTTGGCGAGAATCGCAAACGTGGCGATGACGTCCTCAATATCCTTTTTGGCGGCATTCCCGACCGGAAGAAGGGGCGCACGCGGCAGGCCGCCAAAGTAGCCCAGGCGATCGAGCGCGTATTTCAGGCCTGGAATTCCGCTCTTCGAAACTAGGACTTCGGATGGAGCGCGGAGCTTTTCTTGAATGCTCTTTGCGCGGGCGTGATCTCCCGAATTATGCGCGGCGAACAGTTCGCAGCAAAGTTCGGGCAGCGCGGACGCGAGCGCCAAGATTGCGCCGGTCGCGCCCTTTTCGAGCGAAGGTTCAAGTGTCGCTGCCGATCCGACGAGAACCTCGAATCGGGGTCCACCCGCCGCGATGATCTCCGCCATACGCGCAACATTGCCTGAGCTGTCTTTCAGACCAGCGATATTCGGATGATGAACGACGCGCGCTACAAGGGGCGGTTCAACGGCGTAGCCGGTAAAGATAGGTATCGAATACAGAAGAATTGGAATTTTCGACGAATCGGCAACACGGAGGAAGTGTTCCGCTTCGGCTTCGACGGTCATCAGAGGCTTGAAATAACTCGGCGTACGGACGAGCGTGTAATCATAGCCGAGCGCGGCGGCGCGCGCCGTGTGCGCGATTGTTTCGGGAGTTGATTCAGCACCCGTGCCCGCAATTAGCACCTTTCCGGGCGCCGCGGAGGATTTTGCAGTTTCCCAAATCTGATAGATCTCATCCCAACGGAGCAGAACCGACTCGCCGGTCGAACCATTTAGCACGTAGCCGTGCAAAGGCGTCCGGTTGTAGCGCTCAACGTTCGCGCGGAGGCTTACGAGATCAACCGATCCATCAGCAGAGAATGGAACGGTGAAGGGCGCAAAGATTCCGTGAAGCTTCATGGTCGGATTTTAGCCCAATACATGACTAATCCGCGCCTGCAGGTTGCTTTGACGAGGTAGCGGCCATGGTCGCTGCCGGCGTCTTCGTTCGGTGGAGGTCCTGCAGCGCCGCAATGTCGGGCGACTCCACTGACATTGCAAGAATTCCTCGCGACGCGGCAATCGCAGCGGAGAGCGTGGTGATGCAAGGCACGTTGTAACGCACGGCCGCGCGGCGGATGGATTTTTCATCGTAGAAGGACTCGCGACCGAGTGGGGTGTTGATGACAAGATTTACTTTCCCAGTCTTCACGAGGTCGACGATGTTGGGCCGGCCTTCATTCACTTTGTAAACGGTTTCGACGGGTACGCCCGCGGCGGCGACGGCTGCGGCGGTGCCGCGAGTCGCGATCAACTTTAGTCCAGCGCGCGCCAACTCCTGCGCGAGACCTGCCACGTGTCGCTTATCGTGGTCGTTCACGCTCAAGAAAACAACGCCGGTGCGCGGAAGCTTCTGCCCCGCTGCCAGTTGCGCCTTGGCGAACGCGAGGCCGTAATTGTACGAGATGCCCATGACTTCACCCGTCGAGCGCATCTCGGGCCCGAGGATCGTGTCCACGCCTCGAAATTTGTTGAACGGAAAAACCGGCGACTTCACGGCGTAGTATCCGCGCGTCGCGAGCTCCGGCACTCCATTGGTCTGCACAAGGGGCAACTGAATGTCTTTGAGCTTGCGGCCGGTCATCAATCGCGCCGCAACTTTTGCGACGGGAACGCCCGTGGCCTTGCTGACATACGGAAGGGTCCGCGAAGCCCGCGGATTCACTTCGAGGACATAGACGACGTCGCGTTGAATTGCATACTGCACGTTCATCACGCCAATCACGTTCAGCGCGCGAGCGAGCTTGCCGGTATAATCCCGGATGCGATTCACAACCGAGGGAGAGAGCGACACGGGCGGAAGAACGCACGAGGAATCACCCGAGTGGATTCCCGCCTCCTCGATGTGCTCCATGATTCCTGCGATGACGACGTCGGTGCCGTCAGCCAGCGCGTCCACATCCACTTCAATCGCGTCTTCGAGGAACTGATCAATCAAGATCGGGCGAAGCGTGCTGCCGCTTCCTGCCATCAACGCAGCCTGCGCGACATAGTCTTCGACCGTTTTCAGTTCGTAGGCGATCACCATCGCGCGGCCGCCGAGCACGTAGCTCGGGCGTACCAGCACCGGCAAGCCGACGTCCTGAGCCACGCGCTTGGCTTCTTCCGGAGAGAGCGCCGTGCCATTGCGCGGCTGAGGAATTTGCAATTCTTCGAGAAGGCGGCCGAACCGGCGGCGATCTTCGGCGAGATCAATTGACTCGGGAGCGGTGCCGATAATCGGAGCGCCGTTGCGCTTCAGGTCGAGCGCGAGATTGAGCGGAGTCTGTCCGCCGAATTGAACGATGACGCCAGCCGGTTTCTCGCGATCGATGACGGCCAGCACATCTTCGAGCGTGAGCGGCTCGAAATAGAGGCGATCGGATGTGTCGTAGTCGGTCGAAACCGTTTCCGGATTGCAGTTGACCATTACCGTCTCGTAGCCGTCTTCCTTCAGCGCAAACGCGGCGTGGCAGCAGCAGTAGTCGAACTCGATTCCCTGCCCGATGCGATTGGGACCGCTGCCGAGAATTACGATCTTCGGCCGGTCAACGGCATCCGCTTCGTCTTCGTCCTCGTACGTGGAGTAGAGATAAGGAGTGAACGATTCGAATTCTGCGGCGCAGGTGTCCACGCGCTTGAATACGGGTTGAACGCCGAGCTTCTTGCGGAGATCGCGGACAGCGGTGGCCGAAGTCTTCCAACGCTGCGCGAGCATTTCGTCGCTTGCGCCCGAGCGCTTTGCCTCGAGCAGGAGCTTGTGAGTGACTTCGGCGAATGGAGTGGCGGCGATTTTCACATCGAGTTTCGAGATTGCATCGAGATGACGAACGAACCACGGATCGATCTTGGTGAGATTCGAGATTTCGTCCACGGTCATTCCGCGCTCGAGTGATTCGAAAAGCCAGTGAATCCGGTCGGGGCCGGGCACAGCGAGCTTCTCACGCAGCAGCGCGGTCGAGACTTCCGCAGGCGCGCGCCATGCGGTGTGCGGCTCGAGCGAGCGAATTCCTTTGCACAGCGCTTCGGGGAACGTGCGGCCTATGGCCATCACCTCGCCGACGGATTTCATTTGCGTGGTAAGCGTTTGATCGGAGCCTGGGAATTTCTCGAATTGCCATTTCGGAATTTTCACGACGACGTAGTCGATCGTCGGCTCGAAGGAAGCAGGAGTCATGCGTGTGATGTCGTTGGAAATTTCGTCGAGAGTCATTCCGACCGCGAGCTTGGCTGCGATTTTGGCAATCGGAAAGCCTGTGGCCTTACTCGCGAGCGCAGAACTTCGCGAGACGCGGGGATTCATCTCGATTACTGTCATGCGGCCGGTGGAAGGCTCGACGGCGAATTGAATATTCGATCCGCCTGTTTCGACGCCGACCTCGCGTATGATCGCAGCCGCGGCGTCGCGCATGCGCTGGTATTCCTTGTCAGTGAGTGTTTGCGCCGGAGCCACGGTAATCGAATCGCCGGTGTGGACGCCCATCGGATCGAAATTCTCGATCGAGCAAATCACGACGAAGTTGTCGCGGCAGTCGCGCATCACTTCGAGTTCGAATTCCTTCCAGCCTAGGACCGATTCTTCGATCAGCGCTTCGTGGACAGGGCTCGCGTCCAGAGCCCGCGCAATGGCGTCTATAAACTCTTCGTGGTTATAGGCGATGGAGCCGCCCGTGCCGCCGAGAGTGAAGGACGGGCGGATGACAACCGGGTAGCCGAGTTTGTCTGCGGTCTTTATCGCGGCGGTGGCGTCATTTACCACGGACGACTCCGGGACTTCGAGTCCAATTTTGCGGCAGGCGTCTTTGAAGAGCAGGCGATCCTCGGCGATTTTGATGGCCTGGAGCGATGCGCCGATCAGCTTGACGGAATATTTGTCGAGGATGCCGGCTTCGGCGAGCTCGACGGCAAGATTGAGGCCGGTCTGTCCGCCGACGGTGGGCAGCAATGCGTCGGGACGTTCGCGGGCGATAATTTGCTCGAGATATTCCTTGGTGAGCGGCTCGATGTAGGTGCGATCGGCGATTTCGGGATCCGTCATGATCGTGGCCGGATTCGAATTCACCAGAACGACTTCGTAGCCTTCCGAGCGCAGCGCTTTGCACGCTTGAGTTCCCGAATAGTCGAACTCGCACGCCTGGCCGATTACGATCGGGCCCGAGCCGATAATCAAAATTCTTTTGATGTCCGTGCGTTTCGGCATTTCGTTTTCGCGGTCGAACTACATCGAATCCCGCATCATTTCCGTGAATCGATCGAACAAGTAGCGCGCATCGTGCGGACCGGGCGACGCTTCCGGATGGTATTGAACGCTAAAGAGCGGCAGCGAGCGGTGGCGAATGCCTTCGTTCGTGTGATCGTTCAGATTGAGATGCGTCACTTCGACATCGCTCGATGGCAGCGAATCCGGATCGACGCAGAAGCCGTGATTCTGCGCGGTGATCTCGATTTTGCCGGTCATCAGATTTTTCACCGGATGATTCGAACCGTGATGTCCGAATTTCAGCTTGAAGGTGCGACCGCCGAGCGCGAGGCCGCAGAGCTGATGTCCGAGGCAAATCCCGAAAATGGGGACGCGGCCGACGAGCTTGCGAATATTTTCTATGGCGTAGCCGATTGGTTCGGGATCGCCGGGGCCGTTTGATAGGAATACGCCGTCTGGTTTCATCGCGAGAACGTCGTCAGACGTTGTTCTCGCGGGAACCACCGTCACTTCACAATTATGGTCGACGAGCAGCCGCAAGATATTTTGTTTAATCCCGAAATCGTAGGCGACGACGCGATAGCGTGGCTCGTGAGCCGGCTTCGGGGAAACGCTTGAGCTTGGCTGCGCCGCGTCAATGTCAAACGTATTACGCGTCCAGGCGTAGGCCTTGTCGCAACTCACCCGCCCGGCGAGTTCCTGGCCGGCCATCGTAGGCAGCGCGCGAGCTTCCGCGATCAATTGTTCGCTTGGAGTGCCGTCGGTCGAAATCACTCCGCGCAACGCACCGACCTTCCGCAAGTGGCGGACGAGGGCGCGCGTATCCAAATCCCAGATGACGGGTATGCCGTGGCGTTCGAGATAGCGCTGCGCGGTCTCGCGGGAGCGCCAATTTGAAGCAACCGGGGCAAAATCGCGGACGATCAGCGCTTCGATGTACGGTTTCGCGGATTCTTCGTCGTCGGAGTTGGTTCCAACATTTCCGATGTGCGGACAGGTGAGGCACACGGCCTGGCCGGAATAACTCGGATCGGTGAAAACTTCCTGGTAACCAGTGAGGCTGGTATTAAAAACGACTTCGCCGCCGCGACGGGTGCGAGCGCCCGCCGCGAGGCCGTTAAAGACTCGTCCGTCCTCGAGCGCCAGTGTGGCGCGAGCTTCCAGAGACTGCGTCAGCGTTGCCTCCTCGTGCTTTCATTTCGAGCTCGCTTCCACGGCGGGAATCGAGCCGAAATGATCGACCGGCCAATATGCGAACACGGCCTTGCCGTAAATAAACTCGCGCGGGACTGTGCCAAACATCCGCGAATCGTTGGAGCTATCGCGATGATCGCCCATCACGAAGTAGCTACCCTGCGGAATCTGCATCGGCCCGTAGCTGGAGCCATCGAAAAACATTTGCGGCACGTACTCTTCGGTCACTTCTTTGCCGTCGATGAATAAGCGGCCGCGCTGCAATTCGATCGTCTCACCCGGCAAACCGATCACGCGCTTGATAAACGATTTCGAATGGTCGAGAGGATACCAGAAAACGATGACGTCGCCGCGCTCAATCGGTTCGAAGCGGTACACAAATTTGTTAATGAAAATGCGTTCCTGGTCGGACAGGAGCGGCGCCATGCTGGTGCCTTCGACTTTCACGGGTTGGTACAGGAACACGATGATGACCATCGCAAGCGTGAGCGCTACGGCGAGGTCGCGTACCCAACCTTTTAATTCATGCGGGAAGGACGGCGGCGGTTGGACGGCCGGTAGGGTTTCCGGCGGTGTGTTCTCCGCCGGTATTGCCTCCCCTCCGATATTTGATTCGTCGTTCATCGCTAAATTATTGTCTTTATAGCATGCAGCGCGCTATACGCGCCATAGCGCGGAGCCCGGCAAATTTCCAAGAGCGTTGCATCAGGAACCTGTTGGGCGTTCGCGAAGCGATCGTGACTTGCTCTCAATAGTGAGACGGTCGCTCGACTGCGACGGTTGCTCCATGTTCTAGACTTGAATTCGCTCATTCGGCCAGGGCGTACCGGAGAATCGCGAGGGCGGCGACGACCGCCGTTTCGGTTCGAAGAATTCCTTCGCCGAGGGACGTCTCGAAATAGCCCGCGGTTCGTGCCAAGCCGATTTCACCGTCAGTCCAGCCGCCTTCAGGGCCAACTGCAATCGAAATGTACTTGCTCAGGCAGCCCATTTGCACGCTGCGAATTGGACGCGCATCCTGGCGCTCTGAGAAAATGAATTGGCAGCCGGCGCGTGAGTTTGCGAAAGCCTGTTCGGGCCGCATTACCGCGAAGAGCGCAGGTGGCTTGAGCTGGCGCGACTGCTGCGCGGACTCGCGCAGAATCTTTTCCCATCGCTCGGAGCGTTTCTCGGCGGCGCTGATCAGCCTTTTCTCACTGCGCGCTCCGGATAGAGGCACGATTTCCGCCACGCCAAGCTCGGTTGCCTTTTCCAGGCACCATTCGAAGCGATCGAATTTGACGACGGACAGTAATAGCTCAATGCGAAGCGACGGCGTGGCCGCTTCGATGGATTCGAGCAACGAGAACTCCACTTCGTTGCTGTTTCGCGACGAGTTACGAACTTTCTCGACGCGCCCGAGCCAAACTCTCCGGCCGTCGCTTAGTTCATAGAGTTGGCCTTCTCCGGCGCGCAACACGCGCCCAAGATGCTCCGCCGCTTCGCCACGGAGCGTGGCTGTGTCGCCCTTGAATTCTTCTACGAAAAATCGTCTACGCATACTTTTGGGAACTCGAGCGGCTGTCGCCCGGGATTGCTCGTACGGACGCCACTTTCACAATTCATACCGCAATTCATCTCACAATTTATCGGCGCTGGGCTGAACGTTATCTCGGATCAACAACGCCGCGATCTAATTCTGCGGGGTGCTAACCGAAGATATCTTTCACTTTGTCGAAGAAGCTCGTGCTGCGTTCGGCGGGCTTGTTCTCGACCTTCATGACCTGGCCTAATTGCTCTAGGATTCGCTTCTGCTCCCGCGAAAGCTTCGTGGGAATGTCCACGCGGACGTTGATATAAAGATCTCCGCGGCCGCCGTGCGGGTTCGGGAGCCCCCTTCCCTTCTTGCGGAAAATCTGCCCGGACTGCGTGCCTTCCGGAATTTCGAGTTCTTCGTCGCCGCTTAACGTCGGTACGCGGATTTTCGTACCGAACGATGCTTGGACGAATGAGACCGGTATGCTGCAGAAAAGATCGGCATTCCGCCGTTCGAAAAACGGATGCTCTTTGACCTCGAAGAAAACATAGAGATCGCCCGGCGCGCCGCCGTTCACTCCCGGTTCGCCTTCGCCAGCGAGACGCAGCCGCGTTTCAGAATCAACGCCGGCAGGAACCGCCACTTCGAGCA
Organism: uncultured Acidobacteriota bacterium; assembly: GCA_963803835.1. Lineage (GTDB taxonomy): Bacteria > Acidobacteriota > Terriglobia > Acidiferrales > UBA7541 > Palsa-147. Next base: position 119,438 of record CAWDOI010000013.1, read on the forward strand.
CGCGATCGCGCTCCGTGCGCCCTTGCCCGCGACACTGCGCGCACGCTTCGCGGATCACTTGTCCAGCGCCGTGGCAGCTCGGGCATGTCCGCGAAATCGAGAAAAATCCCTGCTGATAATGCAATTGACCGTGGCCCTGGCAAGTCTGACACGCCGCCATCCCGCTGCCGGACTTAGCGCCGGTGCCGTTGCAGGCACTGCAATTCTCGTGTCGAAAAACTTTGATTTTTGTTTTAACGCCGGTCGCGGCTTCTTCGAAGGTCAATGAGAGATCGTAGCGAAGATCCGATCCACGCTGGCCGCGCCTGCCACGAGTTCCCTGCCTGCGTCCACCGCCGAAAAGATCGCCCATCCCGAAGAGATCGCCGAAGATGTCGTGAAAGTCGTCGAAGATTGTGGCATCAAAGCCGCCAACTCCGCCGCCCGCTTGCTGCACGCCTGCGTGGCCGTAGCGGTCATACAAAGAGCGCTTTTGGGGGTCCGAGAGGACGCTATAGGCTTCGGTGGCCTGTCGAAATTCGGCTTCGGCTTCGAGCTTATTCTCGGGATTACGGTCAGGATGCCATTTCAGAGCAGCCTTGCGGTAGGCAGACTTGAGCTGCTCGGCCTGGACTTCTCGACCCACGCCGAGAGTTTCGTAGTAATCGCGTTTGTTAGACGTTGGCATTCGATTCGTTATCCGCTGTTACTTTTCAGTGCGCGCAAGTTCGTGCTCGTTATTCGATGCGCGCTGCTATCGCTGCGATTCTGCGCGCGCTTTTCGTTCTTATGGTCTAGTTCGCCGACCTCGCGGCGGGAAGCGCGGCTACGCGAACCATCGCGGGACGCAGCACGCGATCGTGGAATCGGTAGCCAGTTTGCAAAACACCGAGCACTGTGCCGTCGGGAACATCTTCGCGTTCAACGCGCTCGACGGCGTGGTGCATATGCGGATCGAAAGGCTTTCCTTCAGCTTCAATTTTTTCGAGTCCGCGTTTCGCCAAGACGTCTTGGAGTTGCCGCGCGATCAGCTCGAAGCCCTTGCGATGTTCCTCGTAGCTCGGATCGCCGTGCGCCGCCAACGCGCGCTCAAATCCATCCATCACGGGAAGCAACGCTTCAACGATGGCCTCGATCCCTCGGTGACGATCGTGCTCCCGTTCGCGCTCGATTCGCTTGCGATAGTTCTCAAAATCCGCTTGGCGCCGGATCAGAGTACCCTTCAATTCCTCCATCTCGGCAATCAGGCGCCGCTCCTGGTCCGAGAGGCCGCGATAGCCGCCGGAGGCAGAAGCGTCCGCTAACGTCGCGGCAGAATCTGTTGAATCTCCGTCCAGAGTCACGAAGTCCGCCGAATCTTTAGCTTCCTGCTCTTTATCTTTCTTGCTCATTCACCATTCCTATCAGTGGGCCTATCCGCGGGCCTAACGAGAAGCCTAATTATCCTTCGCGTCATCACTAAAAAATTCTGCCATGAACGCCACCGCGGTGATTACGCGTTCGTAGTGCATGCGCATCGGTCCCAATATTCCGACGGTACCTTGCCGCTGCTCGCCTTGCATGAACGGCGCCGTGACGATCGCGAGATGGCTGCCTGCGGCCGGAATTTCCTTTACTCCCAGTTCGACGTGGACCGGCTCGGGTGCCTCGACAAACCCCGTCAGTAACGAGACCAGACGGCTTCTTTCTTCAATTGTAGCGAGAAGATCTCTCAATTGCGCCTGATCTGCGAATTCCGGAGACGTCGCCAGTTGCGCCGCGCCCTCCACGTACACTCTGCGAGTGCCGTCGTCGCCGAGAAGATCCGCGTCGCACAACATCAGCGCATCGGATACCAAGCGATCGTATCGCTCCCGATCCTTCGCCAATTGCGCTTGTAGATCTGCGCGAATGGCCACGAGCGTCCAGCCCGAGTAGTGGCGATTCAAATGATCCGCAATCTGATCGAGCTCATCCTGGCGGAAAGTGCGCTCAGGCCGCAGAACTTTGTCGCGCGTGACGCCGCCAGAACCGATGAGCACGACTAGCACGCGATTATCCGGAATGACGAGAAACCGCAGGTGCTCGACGAGAGTTTGCGCGAAAGGCGGAGAAATCACAATTCCGAGTCCGCGCGATACATCAGCGAGAATGCGGCTCGCGCGTTCCATCACGGCTTCCGGAGTCGCGGCGGACGCCAGTTCCCGCCGAATCCAATCTAGATCCTGCGGACGAGGCGTCGCCTGCGCTGCAACTTCTTCCACAAAGAAACGATACGCGGACGCGGTCGGAACGCGACCTGCCGAGGTGTGCGGCTGATAGAGAAAGCCTTCTTCTTCGAGATCCGCCATAACATTCCGAACAGTCGCAGAACTCAGCGGCTCGGTGTGCCGGCGCGCAATGCTCCTCGACGATACGGGCTCTCCCGTTTCGATGTAAATCCTAACGACGTCGGTTAGGACATCTCGATGACGCTTGTGTTGAAGTGCCGGGCTGGCCATTTTAAGGATGCGAGATCAATTCTATCGGCGCGAGACGACTTTATCGGTGCATGACGACTTCGCCGTACGCAGCTCGTACTCTCTCCGAACTAGTTTAAACAGCTGATGACCAAGCGTCAACCAAGCCCGCGCCAACGCGCCACTGGATTGTCACGCAATCATTTACCGCTACCGCGTATCGTTCGAGGTTGCGATTGAGAGCCGGGTGTCCTATGCTCTTGCCGCGAAACTTTCCCATTGCGGCGTTCTTAAATAGACGGGGGTGCCGAATGCGCCTTGTTGGAATCAGAAGTGCGTCGATACTCTTAGCTTTGGTCGTCTGCTGCCAAATCGCTTCCGCGCAGGCACCCAATGCGACCGCTATGCCAGGCGAAAAGCAGCCTCTCTCGGTGCGCGTTGTCGGCTATCAAATCGCCGCGAAGTACGACACGGTCAAGCACACGATCAATGCTTCCGAGGTGCTTACCTACAAAAATCTGACCGGCCAGGCCCAACAAACATTTCCATTTCACCTTTACTTGAATGCCTTCCAGCCGCAATCCACGTTTATGACCGAAGTCCGCCTGCAAGGAACGCGAGGGACGGGCGCCGACTCTTCCTGGGACACCAAACATTTCGGCTCCATTACCGTCAGCAAGTTTGCCGTGGATGGAGCGGGCGATCTCACGGACAAAATGGCGTTCATCCATCCGGATGATCAGAACGTGAATGATAAGACGGTTTTTCAGGTGACGCTGCCGAAACCAGTTCCGCCAGGCGCATCGGTGACGTTTCATCTCGACTTTCAGGATCAAATGCCACAAGTCCTCGAGCGGACGGGGTACGCGCACGATTTCGTGATGGTCGGACAATGGTTTCCAAAGGTCGGCGTGTGGTGGAAAGGCGAGTGGAACTGCCATCAATTTCATGCGAACACGGAATTCTTCGCTGATTTCGGGACTTTCGACGTCAAGATCACGCTCCCGCAAAATGAAGTCGTTGGCGCCGGCGGGGACTTGGTTTCGGGCGTCAACAATGGCGACGGCACCAAAACGGTGACGTTTCATTCCGAAGATGTTCACGATTTTTCTTGGACGGCGAGCCCGTCTTTCACCGACGTAGAAGATTCATGGACGGGCAGCGCGGGCGAAGTGAAGATTCACATGTTGATGTCACCTGGTCACCTGGGCACGACGAAGCGCTACTTGCAGGTGCTCAAGGGAACGTTGCGACTGTTCGACGAGTGGTACGGACCGTATCCCTACGACCGAATCACGGTGGTGGATCCCCCGCACGGCGGATTAGATGCTGGCGGAATGGAGTATCCGACTCTGATTACGGCGGGAACTTCGTGGTGGGTGCCGAACGGTGTACTGCTTCCTGAGGGGGTCGTTGAACACGAATTCGGCCACCAATACTGGTACGGCATGGTTGCAACCAACGAATTCGAGGACGCATGGCTCGACGAAGGAATTAACAGCTACACCGAAGTCAAAATCATGAATGAGCTGTACGGTTTCAACACTTCCACGATCAAAACGCAGTTGGGGACGCTGGGTGAGCCCGAAGAGCAGCGGATGAGCTATCTGGCGCGGCCGGATGCGGATCCGATCGCGCGCTTTGCGTGGCAATACATGGGCAGTGCGTCCTACGGAGGCGTGACGTACGGGAAGACCGCGACGATGCTTCTCACGCTTGAAAAAATCATCGGCGAGGACACGTTGCGGCGCGCCATCCATACTTATTTCATGCGCTACCGCTTTACGCATCCCACCGGCGAAGACTTTTTGAAGACGATTGAGGAAGTCTCCGGGCAAAATCTGCATTGGTATTTCGATCAGGCTGTCTACGGAACGCAAATTCTCGATTACGAAGTGCTGAAGGTAAATGCAGATCCGCTGAACTGGTGGGAGAAGAGATCACGATCGGGCCGGCCGCCAGAAGGCATGTACCGCAACACCGTCTTGATCCATCGCAAGGGAGACTTCATTTTCCCCGTGGATGTGCAGGTGAAATTCGACAATCACGAAACGGTGAACGAACATTGGGACGGCCGCGACCGCTGGATTCGGTACACCTATGACAAGCCGGCGAAGGTGGTTTCAGCGGAGATCGATCCCGAACACAAAGTATGGTTGGACCGAAACTTTTTCAATAACAGCATGACAGAGAAAGATGACACGCGCGCGACGCGAAAGCTAAACGATCTTTGGATTTTCGGCACCGAGTGTCTCAGCCAACTTTTGGCGTGGCTCACGTAAAGACGGAGGCGAACGAGAATGGCGAACGGGCAATCAGGAGTCTTCGTCGGCGGCGCTGGGCTGGTATGGCGGCGGCAGCGCGTGCTTTGGTGGGTGTTCATCATCAATCTTGTTTTGGCCAGTTTTTCGGCGCGGACGATTACCTACCGCGTCGCTCCGGTTCTCAATCACAGCCTCGCCTCAATCCCGCTGCTGGTTCAGGGCTTTCACCTTTCGGCGACGAACGAACTCGGAGGGCCACCTGAAGAATATTTAACGGTGGGCCCGACTCCAATCTATTACTCGGTGGTCTTTTTCTTCTTCATGTTGCTGGCTACGGGCGGAATTCTCGAGGCCTATTGGCAGGATTCAACGCTTTCGACAGGAGAATTCTTTAAGAGCGGCGGAAGCTATTTCTGGCGTTTCTTTCGACTCGTACTTTTCCTGTTGCTGGTGTTGATCCCGGTTGGAATTATCGCGGCGGCTGGCCGCGGAATTGGCAACGCGATTGACGAGCGGTCTATATCACCGCTCGCCTGGGTATGGTTCGAAGTGGGCGCGATCGTGGTGCTGACGTTTCTATTGATGTCGGTGCGGCTATGGTTCGATATGGCCGAAGTCATCGCTGTGGCGGAGAGCGAAACTCGCAGCCGGAAATGCCTGGGGCGCGGCGCAAAAATCGTGTGGCACAACTTCGGCAGTCTGTTCTGGCTTTATTTCCGGATTAGCGTGGTGGGATGGATCGTCCTCGCCGCGGGGCTGCATTTTTGGGTGCGTCACGTACGGCCAGCTTCGATCATGACGTCTCTTATTGTCAGCCAGTTGATCGTTCTGTTCTGGCTCGGGGCGCGCTTCTGGCAGCGAGCGAGTGAAACGCTCTGGTACAAGAACTATCTATCCCGGGCGGAGACCGAATCTGTCGCGCCAGCGCCATCGCCCCACGAACCGAGCCTGGTGGCAAGCGCGCCCTGAGCGCGGTTACTCATCTCACCAAATTCTGCAACGCTGGGCTTCCGGGCGAACCATCGGATCGCCTTCGGCGCAATGAAATGCTTTCGCGAAGGAAGGCATGTTCACCAGCGGCGCAATGGCGCGGAACCGCGGCAGGGGATGCGGGTTGGTATTCACGATCAGCCGCGCGTATTCGGGGCGAGCGCTTCCGGCATATATCTGAGCCCATCCGAGGAAAAATCGCTGCTCCGGCGTGAACCCATCGATAGTGCCTGGGCGTCCGTGACTCTCCAGGCTTTTCTCGAACGCTGCGTACGAAATCGTCAAACCGCCTAAGTCCGCGATACTCTCTCCCTCGACGAGCTTTCCATTTTCGTGGAGGCCTTCTTCCATGACGAAAGCGTCGAATTGCTTCGCAACGCAATCGCCACGCTTCTGAAAATTCTTGAGGTCATCCGCCGTCCACCAGTTATTCAGATTGCCGTGAGCATCGAACTTGGCACCCTGATCGTCGAAGCCGTGCGTCATTTCATGTCCGATCACGGCTCCCGCGCCGCCGTAATTCAGAGCGTCGTCGCGCGCCGCATCGTAAAACGGCGGCTGGAGAATCCCTGCTGGGAAGACGATTTCGTTTCTCGTAGGGCTGTAATAGGCATTGACAGTCGGCGGAGTCATGTTCCAAAGCCTGCGATCGACGGGCTTCCCAATTTGTGACAAGCGATAGTCGATCGCGAAAGTTTCGCCGCGTTGCACGACGTTTATATAAATTCCCCGATCTACCTTGTATGCCGAGTAGTCACGCCATACGTCCGGGTAGCCGATTTTCAGTTGATAGCTGTCGAGCTTCGCAATCGCCTGCTTGCGGGTCGCTTCGCTCATCCAATCCAGCGTCGCGAGATCGGCGCGCAAGGCCGCCATCAAATTGTGGACCATCTCGAGGGCGTGCGCCTTGGCTTCCGGCGGGAAATACTCTTTCACGTAAATTTGCCCGAGCGCCTCGCCGAGGTAGTGATCCGTCGAGCGAACGCATCGCTGCCACCGAGGAAGATTTACTAGTGCACCGGTGAGAGTCTTTCCATAGAACTCGAAGTCCGCGTCCACAAACTGTGCCGGAAGAGACTCCGCACTCGCGTTGATCAGATGCCAGCGGAGATACACTTTCCAATCGGCAAGCGGCGTGCCGGTCAGATCGGCATCGACCTCCTTAAAGAAATCTGGTTGCGCGACATTCACAGTGTCAATCGAAGGATAACCAATCCCGCGGAAGTATGAATTCCAGGAGAAATTCGGCGTAAGCGCGCTGAGTTCCGATAGATTTAATTTGTGGTATGTCTTGTCGGGGTCGCGCTGGTCAACTTGGGTCATCGAGGCCTTCGCGAGTTTTGTCTCGATGTCCATCACGGTCTTCGTCTCAGCGGCGGCTTTTGCGGGGTCGTCGCCGAGTAACTCGAGCATTTTCTGCACGTGCTGAATGTAAGCATCGCGAGTTTGCTGCGACTTTGCGTCCGTCTTCAAATAGTAGTCGCGATCCGGCAACCCAAGGCCGCCTTGATATGCGCCCGCAATCATTTGGTTGCTATTCTTGGCGTCAAGCTGTGCGCCAAACCCGAAAAGCGCGGGGACGCCGATCCCTTGTAACCGCGCGATCTCGGCTTGCAGTTCGGCGACGCTTGATATTTTCTCGATGCGATCGAACTCGCTCTGCAGCGGCTGCACTCCGGCCTTGTCAATTTGGGCTTCGTTCATGCAGCTTGAATAGAAGTCGCCAATCTTCTGCTCGACCGGCCCAGCAAGAGCTTTTGTGTTCTTCGCGGCGGCTTCGAGAATCTGATGCAGCTTTTCGCGATTGTCTTCGGCAAGTTTGTTGTAAGTGCCCCAGGAGGGATATTCCGCCGGAATGGGGTTGCTCTTGATCCAGCCGCCGTCCGCGAATTGAAAGAAGTTGTCGCAGGGTTTCACGCTGCGATCGAGATTCGATAAGTCAAAGCCGTGGCTCGCAGAATCGTCAGGAGCGGGCGCAAAAGTGTCGCACCCGGCAGAAACGGTTGCAGTGGCAAACGACGCGTCACTATCACTTGCGGATTGGGCGCTCGCATGAAACGGAATCACTGTTGAGAACGCCATCGCCAACAATAGACGAGCTACCAACTTCATGTTCGCACCTCGTGGGATTAGATGTTGCTTGGACGAATGGGTGAGCCGTCCCCCGAATGGTTCGACTCACGCAGTGATACAAGGTTTCAATCAGTGTTATCAATCTGGGCGCGCTGGAGCTTGTCGGAATAGTCGATGTAGAGGGATTTCCACTCCGAGTAAAAATCGAGAGCCGCTAGGCCCGATTCGCGATGCCCATTCCCTGTATTCTTGATTCCGCCGAACGGCAAATGCGTTTCGGCACCGATTGTGGGGGCGTTGATGTACACGATGCCCGTCTCCAAATCGCGCATCGCGCGGAAAGCGTTGTTCACGTTGCGCGTGTAGAGCGACGACGATAGCCCGTACACGACGCCGTTCGCAATTTCGAGCGCCTGGTCAAATGTGTCAAACGGGATCGCAGAGACAACTGGGCCAAAAATTTCCTCCTGCGCGATTCGCATGTTCGGATCGACGTCGATGAAGACGGTTGGCTCGTGGAACCAGCCGCGCGAATAGGCGCCGTTATCGAGGCGGTGGCCGCCCGTTGCCAGCTTCGCTCCTTCGTTCTTGCCGATCTCGACATACTTGATCACAGTCTGGAGCTGTTGCTCGTTGATCGCGGGGCCCATGTCGGTCTTGGGATCGAGGCCGTCGCCCACTCTCAAGGCCTTCGCGCGCTCGGCAAGCTTCGCTGTAAATTCTCCGTACACTTTTTTGTGCACGGCGATGCGGCTTGCGGCAGTGCAGCGTTGGCCGGTGGTGCCGAACGCGCCCCAGAGAACGCCATCGAGCGCGAGATCCAGGTTTGCGTCATCCATCACGATGATGATGTTCTTGCCGCCCATTTCGAGATGGCACTTTTTGAATGTTGGTGCGCAGGCCTCGCTGATGATTCGCCCGACTTCGGTTGACCCGGTGAAGCTCACGAGGTGCGTGTCCGGGTGATGAACGAGTGGAGCGCCCGCTTCCGGGCCGGTGCCGTTCACAATGTTCACGACGCCGCGCGGAAGGCCCGCCTCCGCCAGAACTTGTACGAAATTGTAAGAGGAGTACGGTGTGTCCTCGGCGGGCTTTAGGACGACGGTATTTCCCATGACGAGAGCGGGAGCAATCTTCCACGACGGTATCGCCATCGGAAAATTCCACGGAGTGACAAGCGCAGCGACGCCAATCGGAGAGCGCACCGCCATTGCAAATTTGTTCGGCAGTTCGGAGGGCGTCGTCTGTCCAAATTGACGGCGGCCTTCTCCAGCCATCAGATAGGTCATGTCAATGGCTTCTTGAACGTCACCGCGTGTCTCGGCGAGAACTTTGCCCATTTCGCGCGTCATATCGCGCGCGTAATCCTCCTTCCGCGAGACGAGGATTTCAGCAGTGCGATAGAGAATTTCCGCGCGTTTGGGACCGGGAAGAAGGCGCCAGGATTTGAAAGCTTCCTTCGCCGCGTCGACGGCCAGATTCACGTCGGCTTCGGTGGAGGCTGGAAACATCCCGACAAGCTCGTCACGATTTGCTGGATTGCGATCTTCAATGGCTGTCCCGCCGCTGCCCTCGACCCATTCGCCGTTGATGTAATTCTTGTAGACCTTCGGTGGTGCAGCGGTATCCATAGTGGTTCCTCCGAGAGAGCGAGCCATCGTCAATTTGAAAGAATTGGATGCGCGGCAGGTCAACGGCGACGCGCCAGCGTGTTCGTGAAATTCAGAAAGTATCAGACGGTGAGTGTCGCGTCAACGCAACGACTGTAGAGGCAGGGGCTCAGGTTCCAGTTAGCTCGTCATTCGGCGACTGTCCCGCCACAATGCTCTCTCCTTGACCAGCTAGGAGAGTTCTGGTAGCGTCTCTCCTAGACGCACAAGGAGAGAATGTGGGCAAAGCGATTGATCTGCTGCAAGGCACACTGGACATGCTGATTCTCAAGGCTGTCTCGCTTGGCCCGCTGCACGGCTACGGGGTTTTGCTTCGCATTCAGCAGATCTCCGGCGAGCAATTGGAGATCCAGCAAGGATCGTTATATCCGGCGCTCTATCGACTGGAACATCGGGGCTGGATCACCAGCGAGTGGGGCGAATCGGACAACAACCGCAAAGCAAAGTTCTATAGCCTGACCGCGGCCGGGCGGCGCCAACTCCGGGCGGAAACCGAAAAGTGGAACCGCATGGCGTCGATGATCGCCAGTATTCTGTGCACCACTTCGGAGTAGATATGAATCTACCAGCTCGATTCCGCTCGTGGTTGAAGTGCATCGTCAAGGGACGGAGGCTTGAAAGTGAAATGGAAACGGAACTGCGTTTCCACATTGAGAGCCGCGCTGAGGACCTGGTTGACGAAGGCCTCTCCCAGCAAGAAGCGATGCGACGGGCAAGGATTGAGTTCGGCGGAATCGAGACTCACAAAGACGCGATGCGGGCAGCGGTGGGCGTCCGCTGGTGTGATGAATTGGGTTCGGACCTGCATCACGGATGGAGATTATTGTGCAAGAATCCCGCCTTTTCGACGGTTGCGGTTTTGACTCTGGCGTTGGGCGTCGGTGCAAACACCGCGATTTTCAGCATCGTGAATGCGGTTCTGTTGCGCCCTCTTCCGTTTCCCGAACCCGACCGCTTGGTGAGAATCGCCTTCAACGAGCCCGGCCTCGGATTGCGAGACGTCCCATTTTCTGTGCCCGAACTGGACGATCTCAGAAATCGAGCGGGGGTATTTAAAGATGTGAGCACGATCGCCAGTGCTAGCGCGAATTTGACTGGCGCCGACCATCCCGAGCGTCTCGAGTTCATGGTTACCCATCCCAATTACTTTTCTATGTTGGGCGTGACCCCTCAGATCGGAAGATTGTTTGGACCCCAGGACTTTGCGCTCGGTTTCGCGCCCGTTGCGGTCATCAGTGATGGCCTGTGGCGCCGCTCCTATGGCGCTGATCCAAATGTTATCGGCCGCATCATCCGGCTCGATAACGATCCATACACAATCGTCGGTGTTCTTCCCCCCGGATTTCGCCATCCTGGACCGACAGTTTCCGGGAACGTGGAAGTATTTCAGACAGCCGGATTCAGCGGCGATCCTGCTCCGCCGCCCGCGCGTGGCACTAGATTCATGCCCGCTGCTATTGGACGTCTCAAGCCAGGGATAACGCTAGAGCAAGCTCAGGCACGGCTTACCGCACTGGCGATCGAGATACGTCACGACTATGCGACGGATTATCCCGCGGAAGCCCGGTGGACGATTGAGATTCAGCCGCTGCAGGAGGCTCTTGTAGGCAACGTTCGGCCCATGCTGCTCGTTCTGCTGGGTGCTGTGATCCTAATCGTTTTCATTGTTTCGTTGAACATCGCCAATCTCCTCTTGGCGCGCGCCATGGGAAGGCAACAGGAAATGGCGTTGCGGTCGGCGTTGGGGGCAACCCGCAGCCGCTTGGCGCGCCAGATGTTGACCGAGTCGATCCTTCTGTCCTTCATGGGAGGGCTCGCCGGAATTGCCACGGCAGTCTGCACCTTGAATTTCATCCTGCGCTTTGTGCCGCCGAATATTCCGCGGCTCAATGAAGTAAGAATCGACTGGGCTGTCCTGGCATTTGCTCTTTTGATTTCGCTTGTTACGGGCCTGCTGTTTGGTCTTGCCCCAGCCATGCACTCGACAAGGGCCGCGATGTCTTCGGCAATCCGAGAAGGGTCTCGCGGGTCCGGCTACAGCACCAAAACTAGCCGCCTCCGCGACCTTCTAATCGTCGCTGAACTAGCATTCGCGGTTGTTCTGATGGTGGGAGCCGGCTTGCTCTTGCGTACCCTAAGAGATCTGCTGCAGGAAAATCCAGGTTTTAATCCAACCCATGTCGTCGCGGCAAACCTTTCGCTGCCAGAACCTAACGATCCGAAAGCGGACCCGTATCTCAGTATTGCCCAGCAAACCTCTTTTGATCGTGAGTTATTGCGGCGTATGAGCGCGATTCCAGGAATCGAGCTTGCCGCCGTCACTTCAGATCTGCCGACCACTAATCTAAGCGTCAACGGCTTCCAAGCGATCGACGCCCTGGCGATCGAAGATCGCACAGTCGAGTCCTCGCTGGATCTGCGCGCCGAAGGAATTAGGATAAGCCCTGATTATTTCAAGGTGATGCAGGCTCCGCTCCTCCGCGGCCGCCCCTTTACCGAGGGCGATGAAGACGGCAAAGAGCCGGTGGTCATCATTGATGAAACCACCGCCCGTAAATATTGGCCAACCCAGGATCCGCTGGGCCATCGTGTTCGGTTCGGAGTAGACCCTACCAAACCATGGATAACGGTCGTGGGTATTGTTAAAGACATCAAAAGTGACGGCCTCGACATCGATGGCATTCCTCACATTTATGTCCCGATTTATCAGAGCCCCAGCAGGGACCTAAGCATCGTATTGCGGACATCTCTGCCGGCCAAGGTTTTGGAGCCGCAGATTCGCAATGAAATCCAGAGCATCGATCCCGGCTTGCCCGCATTCGACGTTTCTTCTATGAATGACGTGGTCGATCGTTCGCTGGCTTCACGCCGTTTTTCTGCCGAACTTGTGGGTGGATTTGCCGCGCTCGCTCTTTTTCTTGCCTCGATCGGAATCTATGGCTTGTTGGCGTACATGGTCGGGCAGAGGTCGCGCGAGATTGGGCTTCGCATGGCATTGGGAGCGCGGCGGTGGGACGTTCTGAAACTGATTTTAGTAAAGGGCGCCGTACTGGCCACTATTGGAATTGTCGTCGGCGTGATCGTTTCTGCAGCGTCGGCATCAATGATGGCGAGTCTGTTATACGGTATTCACCCGCACGATCTGCTTGTGTTTCTGGCCGTGCCTCTCGCTCTGTTTGCGGTCGCAGTTATGGCCAGCTACATTCCAGCGAGGCGCGCGGCGAAAGTAGATCCGATGTCTGCCCTCCGAGAGGTATGAACTCCTCGGGTTCAGATCGAATATTTTGCGGCAATGAAAGGAAGGCTTCCATGACACTCAACCGCTGGAAAATCAAAGGCAACGAATCTAAAGGATGGAGAATTTGCGCCATCGCCCTGCTTTCTTTTGCCGCTGGATCGCTTATTACCGCTTACCTGACGCACACGAAGCAAGTAATGGCCGATAGCAATCGCGTCTTCGAGCTTCGCATTTATCATGCAGTGCCGGGCAAACTGCCGGCCCTGGAGTCGCGGTTTCGCGAAACGGCTTCACAGCTACTCGCCAAACACGATCTCAAGGCTGTGGGTTACTGGGTGCCCGAGGACGCTGCCGCTTGGGACAACACATTCGTCTATATCTTGGCTCATCCCAGCCCAGAGGAAGCGAAAAAGAACTGGGGCGCTATGCATGCCGACCCAGAGTTTCAGGAGATGGTGAAATCCGAGCAGACCAACAAGCTGGTGGAAAAAATAGACTCGACGTACATGCGTCCGACGGACTTTTCACCAATGAAGTAGCGCCAGATCGGGCAAGAACGACGAAATTTCCGTTCGGTAACCGGCTGGTCCAAAATTCCCACAACTAGACGTTCGTCATCGAGGACAGCAGCGAGCACTACGGCCAACTCGTGGTGTACTATCGCGCCAACTACGTGGCGCCGCCAGAATCGCGGCCGGGATAAGACCCGTGGAAAGTTCTCGACTGAAATTCCTAGCTCCCGTATTGCCGGCTAACCGGAAACTGGCCCATTACCACTTCATACGAACGTAAACCGGCTTCCAGCTTGATGACTGCCGGTATCGAGTTAGATTTCGCTCTGTTCTTACCGGCCTTCCTATTGTTAGTGTTTTGCTGAATTGACAGACCGCCCGAGGGTTAGTAGATATGTCGTCGAGACTACTCAAAGCGAGTGAGAATGGACGATTATTCAAACTCGATGCCTCTCCCCTCTCCGATGCCCTCGGCGTGGCGGCGCGCGGCTCCGGCGATGGCACTCGCTTTACTGGCGCCTGTGATAGGCGAAGTGCTTAGCGGCGCGACTCGCTTGAGTTTTATTTTCGCGTTGGTACCCGAGATCATGGTTTGGGGTTGCGGCGCGTTGATTATTCGAGAAGCAGTGCGACGCTGGGGAGGCGGATGGACGAGCATCCTGCTGCTGGGACTTGCGATGTCAGTAGCTGAGGAGTTCGTGATTCAGCAGACTTCTCTGGCTCCGCTCCCGTGGGCAGCTCCATCTCCGGGATATGGACGCTTGTGGGGAGTTAACTGGGTGTACTTCCTGTTCATGCTCGGTTATGAAAGTGTATGGATCGCGCTGGTTCCCATTCAGCTGGCGGAACTTCTATTCCCGGACCGCCGGAACGCGCGCTGGTTGAGCAATCTCGGTCTGGTTGTCTCCGGCGTGGTTTTCGTGTTTGGCTCATACATCGCTTGGTTCATTTGGACGCAAAGAGCGCGGCCGATGGTCTTTCACGCTCCCCAATATAAACCTCCTCTGGGAACAGTCTTGCTGGGACTATTAGCCATCGTGCTTCTGGCGATCGCAGCTCACGCGATAAGCAAATCGAGGCCGACGCAGCGCGCCGCTTCGCATGGCGCACCATCGGGCTGGATCGTTGGCGCGGCTGCCCTTGTATTCGGCTTTCCCTGGTACGTTTTGATGGCGCCAATTTTCTCTCCGACCTTCAATCATTCGTTCTCTTTCTGGATTTTTGCGATCGCCGGATGCGGCTGGGCGGTTGCGGCGTTCCTGGTCATTCGATACTGGGCGGCGGCTTCGGGATGGGGGGACATGCATCGGTGGGCGCTCGTGTCCGGAGCTACGTTGGTCTGTATGGTCTCTGGATTTTCGGGCAGTAGCTCGTGGCCTCGAGGCGATGTGACCGGCAAAGCTGTCCTCAATGTGATCGCGGTTTTAGGGTTCGTATTATTAGCTTGGAGAATCCAGCGGCGGAGAGTCGCAACCTCGTGAGCCAAGTCGCGAGAAAATTACGAAGTCTTTTCGTGCTAGCGAGCGCGAGACGGACTTACTGTCTCGCTGTGGCGGAAGAACCAGGGGCTACGTTCGTCGCGGAGCCCGTCGCAGGAGTGCTCGCGGGCTTCGATTGCTGCGATGGCAGTTGCGGCGGCCGCGGAGCGCTCACGCCTGCGATGTCTGAGCCTAGACCGAGCTTTTGAAGGCTCTGAGCGTCGATCTTGCCGCTTCCGGTCATATCGTGTTCCTCTTGGAACCGGCGCATCGCATCCTGAGTGTCCGAGTCCCACTTGCCGGACGGATCACCCTTGTAGTATCCCTCGCGCGATAGCGCTGTCTGAATTTCCTGAATGCGATCCGTGGCCGGAGCCTTCTGGCCCGGGACGTGGCGAGTCCGGTGCTTGGACGTCTTCCTCTTAGTCTGCTGAGTGGCCGCGTGAGAAGAATGGGGCGGAGCCGCAGGTTTTCTCGCCGCAGAGCTGCCAACAGTCTGAGCGGCGACCGCCGAGGCCAATGCGATTGTCAATACGGCCGCAGCGAGCGCGAACCGCAGGCACACTCGTTCCATCTTGTTTCCGATAGATATTTCGCTCATTCCGTTGGAACCGCGCCCGCAAGAAATACGATTAGCGAACGGTCATTCGCATCGCGGCGTGAAACTTTGAACAGAACGTCCTGCCCGGGCTTCAATTTCGCGACCTCACGGCGGTAGTCGGATGCTCCGTTCACGAGAACGTGATTGACTTCGATCACGATGTCGCCGCGCTGAAATTCTATGTCCTCGCCGAAGCTAGCCGGCTCGACTTCCATCACGATTGCGCCGGATTTACGATCCTCACCAAGTTTGTGCGCGAGATCAGGCGTCAAATCCTCGACATAGAGTCCGAACTTCGCGGGCTCGGCACCCGCAGGATTCTGATCGCCCGCTTCGCCGACTTGCGGAAAGAGCTTCGCGCGATCTGCCACAGTCACTGAAACATCGTGCGTCTGCTTGTCGCGCAGGTATCGCAATTGAACGGATTGGCCGATCGGAGTCTCCGCGATCGGATCCACCAGGTCGGATCCGACGTGAACCGAGTGGCCGTTCACGAGCGTGATTAAATCTCCTGGCTGAATTCCAGATTTTTGCGCCGGGCTTCCCGGTTCGACGCCTTCTACCACGATTCCGCTCGTGGCGCCAAGTTCTCTGAGCAACACCGGGTTCGCGCTGTGATCTTCGCTGAAGCTGATTCCGATCGAACCGCGCGTGACCTTGCCGGAAGTGACGAGTTGGTTGTAGACGTTGATGACCGTGTTTGCGGGAAGCGCAAAGCCAACACCTTCAAATCCGTGTCCGCCCGTATAAATGGCGGTATTGATGCCGATTACTTCCCCGGCCATATTGACCAGAGGTCCACCAGAATTCCCGGGATTGATCGCAGCGTCGGTCTGAACGAACTTTTGGAACTGGAATCCGGGATTTGCGCGATCTTTCGCGCTGACGATTCCGGCAGTAACCGTAGCCTGCAAACCAAAGGGGCTCCCGAATGCAAGCACCCAATCGCCGACTTGAACGCCATCCGAATTTCCGAGTCGCGCTGTTGGAAGTGCGCGATCAGGCTCGATCTTGATGACGGCGAGGTCGGTCAACTGGTCTGTGCCGATGACTTTCGCGGTGTAATGCCTCGAATCCTTATCGAGCGTAACTTCGATCTTCGTGGCTTGGTCGATGACGTGGTTATTTGTCACGATGTAGCCCTTTGCGTCGACGACCACACCCGATCCGAGGCTGCGTTCGGCGCTATCTCCGTCGTCGGGGCCGTCAAAGAAATGATTGAAAAAGTCCTGGAGGTCGTCGCCGTCGCGATGGGCGCGCTTCTTGGGGCGAGCGAGCACCTGTGTCGTCGAAATATTTACAACCGCCGGCACCAGCTTTCCGGAAATCGCCGAGAACGTACCGCTCAGTTGAACGGGATCAGGAATGGCGAGCAGTGCTACGCCAGTGGCAGACTGTCCGCGCGTGGCCATCACGCGCCCTGATATCAGCGTGCCGATTAAAATACCGATCGCCAGAGTGATCACGATTAAAACGCTGGCGAAGAACGTACGCCGGCGGACCCAATCCGCCAGCTCGCGAAACTGGATACCCATGTACGGCTCCCTCAAAGGGGGATTGCAGAGACAACCTACCCCGCCACAGTATAGCACTGGCTGAACTCCGCGACGCGCCGGGCGAAACCGCAGCCGTGCTCTGTGCGCCAATCACTGACCTCTCGGACAGGTCCACGGGCGATCTTCCGGAGCACCTTTCCGGAGACGCCTTGGGGATTGGCGCAATCCGCTTGAGATTGTTACAATACGATTTCACTACGATGACACCACAGACGCTCTACGAAAAAATTTGGACTGCGCACTTGGTACGTGATGTTGCCGGACAGCCTTCCCTGATTTACATCGATCGACATCTCATTCACGAAGGGACCTCGCCGCAGGCCTTCGCCGGTCTTAAATCTGCCGGGCGAAAAGTGCGGCGCCCGGATCTGACGTTCGCTGTGATGGATCATTCGGTCTCGACCAAGAATCGAGAGTTGCCGATACTTGACGCTGATGCCGCGGGGCAATTCGAAGCGCTGGCGCGGAATTGCAAAGAAACGGGCGTTCGCCTCTTCGACATGCACAGCCGCAATCAAGGCATCGTGCACATTATCGGACCCGAACTCGGCATCACGCAGCCGGGGCTGACGATCGTTTGCGGCGATAGCCATACTTCGACCCATGGCGCACTCGGCGCGCTCGCGTTCGGAATCGGCACGAGCGAAATCGAGCATGTGCTCGCGACGCAATGCCTCTCGCAGGCCAAGTCAAAGACGGGTCTCATTCGGTTTAACGGGAAGAGGCCAAAGGGTGTGACCGCGAAGGATTTCGTTTTGGCGCTGATCGGCAAAATCGGCATCGCGGGCGGGACTGGCCACGTCTTCGAATACGCAGGCGACGCGGTCCGCGGACTTTCGATGGAAGGCCGCATGACGATGTGCAATATGACCATCGAAGGCGGAGCGCGCGCCGGGATGGTCGCGCCCGATGAAACTACGTTTCGATACCTCGAAGGCAAGCCATTCGTTCCGCGTGGCAAGGATTTCGAGATCGCTGTGGATCATTGGAAGCTGCTGACGTCCGACGCGGGCTCGAAGCACGATATGGTTCTGGATATCGACGCTGCGGCGCTGGCGCCGCAAGTTACCTGGGGCACGAATCCGGGAATGGTTACCGATGTTACAGGCCGCGTTCCCGACCCGAATTCATTCACGGATCCCGTTGACCGCAAAGCCGCGGAGCGCGCACTCGTATACATGGATTTGAAGCCGGGTACGCCGATCACGGAGATTTTGGTGGATCGCGTGTTCATCGGTTCGTGCACGAATTCTCGAATCGAAGACCTTCGCGCAGCCGCGCACGTTATCGCCGGAAAGCATGTGGCGCGCAACGTGAAGCAAGCGCTGGCCGTGCCCGGCTCTCGTGTGGTGAAGGCGCAAGCAGAAAAAGAGGGGCTCGATCGAGTATTTCTGGATGCTGGATTCGAGTGGCGAGACGCGGGATGCAGCATGTGCATCGGCATGAACGACGACGTCCTACCGAGCGGCGAAAGGTCCGCCAGCACTTCGAATCGCAATTTCGAAGGCCGGCAGGGAAAAGGCAGCCGCACGCATCTCGTCAGCCCGGCCATGGCCGCGGCCGCCGCCATTGAAGGACACTTCGTTGACATCCGGAAGTGGGACGTCAATGGAGCTGAGTAGCGTCGCGGAATCGGGGAAGTGAATAGGCATGCAGCCCTTCGTCAAACACACAGGACTCGTTGCGCCGATGGATCGCGTGAACGTTGATACGGATCAAATGGTGCCGAAGCAATTCCTGAAATTGCAAACGCGCGAAGGATACGGCCGTGTGCTTTTCTACGATTGGCGTTACCTGCCGGGAGAGAAGCCGAATCCTGAGTTCCCTCTGAACTTTCCGCGATATCACGGAGCGACTGTCCTGCTCGCTCGCGCGAATTTCGGGTGCGGTTCAAGCCGCGAACATGCGCCTTGGGCGATTCACGATTACGGTTTCCGCGTCGTTATCGCGCCGAGCTACGCCGATATTTTTTACAACAACTCATTCAAGAACGGCATTCTGCTCGTCACGCTGAGCGACGCACAGGTGGACGACTTATTCGAGCGGCTCGAGCGGCAAGAAGGATACCGCCTCACGGCCGATCTCGAAAATCAGCTAATCACCGATGAGAGTGGCCTAAAAATTCCATTTGAAATCGATGCGTTTCGCAAGAAGTGCTTGCTGAAGGGACTCGACGATATCGGACTGACGCTCGAGCACGCCGCCGACATTACGAATTTCGAAAAGTCGCATCCTGTCACTGCGGTCATGTACGACCCGGTCGACGTCAAGCTTTCGCAACCCGTCTAAATTCCGCTCGAACTCGCTGGCATCGATTCGGATTGAAATATCGGCTCAGTGTGGGCGGGATTCGTAAACAATCGTTCCGCCCACAATCGTCATTTCTGTTTTCGTCCGCAGCAGGTCTGCCGGAGCGATTCGGGTAATGTCCGAAGGAAACACGGCAACGTCCGCCAGCATTCCTGGCACGAGTTGGCCCTTTCGATTCTCTTCAAACTGCGCGTAGGCTGCGCCAATCGTGTATTCGCGAATGCAGGTCGCGATGGGAAGTTTCTCTTGCGGTTCCCAGCCGCCAGCCGGGCCGCCATCGGGTAGCTCGCGCGTGATGCACGCGTAGAGGCCGCGCATCGGATTCACGGATTCCACTGGAAAATCCGTTCCGAACGCGAGGCGCGCGCCACTGGTTTCGAGAGACTTCCACGCGTACGCACCCATGGCGCGCGCGGGGCCAATACGCGAATCGGCCCAGCGCTCATCGTCGAGCAGGTGGCATGGCTGCATCGAAGCGATAACGCCGAGCGCGGCAAAGCGCGGGAGATCGTCGAGCGAAAGAATTTGCGCGTGCTCGATGCGATCGCGGCGGTCGCGAGTGCCGTTGGAATCCCGGACTGCGGCGAAGGCATCGAGCCCGACGCGATTCGCGCGGTCTCCGATGGCGTGAAAAGCGATTTGGAATCCAGCTTTGTCACGTTCGATCGCCATGCGCTTCAGTTCTTCGGGATCGACACGAAGGATTCCTGATGTCCCGGGATCATCAGAGTATGGCGCCAGCATCGCGGCCGTGCGCGAACCGAGCGAGCCGTCGAGAAAGCCCTTCAGCGCGCCGGTCTTCAGCCAGGCGCTCGACGTTCCGCCTTCACGTCGCATTTCTTCTAGCGCCGCCACCGGGGCATTGAATGGCAGCCACTCGGTGATTCTTGCCGTCAACTTCCCTTCCCGCTCGAGCGCTTGATAGATCCGGAAATCGGTGAACCCGGGCGCAGGAGGAAGGGCGCGATCGTCACGAGACTTTCCTGCTCGAGGCTTTCCGTCCGGGAACTCCTCGTAGTATCGGAAGATCTCGTCTTCCGAATTATCCTGAATTGAAGTGACACCGTTTTGAGTCAGATCCGACAGAGCCATCTCGATGGATCGCCGGCGTTGCGCGGGACTGATGGGCGGGATAAGTCGGTTCACACGATCCATCGCGGAGTCTTCTTCCAGCAGGCCCGTCAGTTCGCCAGTGACGGGATCGCGCGCGAATTTGCCGCCAGGTGGATCGGGAGAATTCCGCGTGATGCCGGCTATCTCTAGAGCGCGCGAGTTTGCGACGGCCACATGGCCATCCACTCGTTCGAAAATCATCGGATGTTCACGCGAGACGGCGTCGAGTTCCTTCCGCGTTGGGAATTCCTTATCGGCCCAGAGCGTGTGGTCCCAACCCCTTCCCACGACCCACTCGCCGGCCGAAAAATCTTTCAATCGATCCCGAATGCGTTGCTGAAATTCCGCGAGCGATTTGGATCCTTCCAAGTCCACTTGCAGTTTTGCGATTCCCGCGCTGACGAGATGAACGTGCGCGTCGTTGAACCCAGGCATGGCAAAGGCGCCGTGCAAATCAATCACGCGCGTCTTTGGGCCGATTAGAGCCGAGATTTGATCATCGGTGCCGGCGGCTACGATCCATTCACCGCGACTAGCGATCGCGTGAACGCGAGGATGTTCCGGGCTACCGGTGTAGAGATCACCGTTCTTCAAAACCAGGTCGGCAGGTCCCTCTGCGAGAATTCCGGCATGTGTCGAATGCATGGCGATTAGGGTGATAAATAAAGCCGAAACGTTGGTCGCAAAAATCGCAATCCTTCGCAATCGAGCCACACGATACGAATCGGAATGGCCGTATTCAGAGCTGTGCATTTCAACGTTTCGATTGGGCGATTACGAGGGTCGTAAGAAGAATTCGCTTGAGCCCAGTGATGCGATCGGTTGGGTCGTACCATTCGTCGAGTGAATGCGAGCCGCCGCCCTGCCCGCCGCCGCCGATCGCAATTGCAGGAATCCCCAGCGACAGCGGCAGATTTGCATCCGTCGACGAGCGTTCCTGGCGCGTGGAATTGCCGAGATACGAATCGACGCTCGACATTGCCGCGAGAAGCAGCGAATCCTTGGCAAGCTTGCCACCCGGCCGCACCCCCAGCATCTTGAATTCGATTTTCAGCTGCTCGGACCCGCGTTCGCCCGCCGCATTTTCCGCAGCGAGCCCGGCCTGCATCGCGTCGCGTAGCGTCGCTTCGAGCTTCGTCAATTCGGCGTCATCTTCAGAACGCAAATCCACTTTCACTGCCGCGCGGTTCGGAATCGAATTGACGGAAGTTCCGCCTTCGATGATTCCGAAGTTGAACGAAGTGCGCGGCGACTCGGGAACTGAGGTCGAAGAGAATCGCACAATTCCACGCGACAACGCCGTAATCGGGTTCGGAGATCCGAAATCGGACCAGCTGTGGCCTCCTGGACCTGTTACCCTCGCTTCGATGCGGCGCGAGGCGAGACCTTGCGTGGTCACGTAGTCGGTCGAAGCGCCATCAACTGCGATCACTGCGCGCAGCCGCGAACCGTAGTCCTCCACGAGCGCCCGGATGCCGCGAAGATTCCCTTCGCCTTCTTCGCCCACATCTCCCGAAAAAGCGATCGTCATTCCCGTCTGTACTTTGCCTGCTTCCATTGCTCGCGCAACACCGATGAGCGCGGCGAGTCCCGCGCCGTTGTCAGCGATGCCGGGACCTCGAAGACGCCGGCCATCGCGCTTCACGTGGACGTCCGTGCCCGCGGGGAAAACGGTGTCTATGTGTGCCGTCAACAGAATCACCCGATTTCGATCTTTTCCGATTCGCTCGCCGACAACGTTGCCCGTCGAATCCACGTGAACTTTCAGTCCAGCCGACTCGAACAGCTTCTTCACGGCGGCGCCGCGCTCCCCTTCTGAAAACTCCGGTGCCGGAATCTCTGTCAGATGAATTTGTTGTTCCGTGATCCAGTCAAGATTCTTCGTAAACCAGTCGAGCGCGCGATCGGTGTGCGGTTCGCGCGCCAGAGCAGCGATGTCGAGATCTGCGGAACGGGCTGAAAGCGTCGCCATCGCTGACAGGATACAGAATATGCGGAGAAGTTTCACCGGAGTATTCAGACGCGTCGATCGGATGCGATATGAGGATGCAAACGCGAGATTGTACCGCTAAATTCAGGAAGGCGAGATGGCATCGATCCAGAGACTGCGGCGGGGCTCGATGTTATTGGCGCACTTTTGGAGCTTTGTCGCTTTGCACGAGATCCACCAGCCGCAAAAGTTCGGCCTCGGTAAGAATCTGCTGTGCCTGTTTTGCGGCAGCGAAAATTCGATCCACGCGTTCATCGGTCGCAGCAATTCCGCGCTTCTCGAGCCAGAAGATCACGTTCGAGCGCCCGCTGAGCGGGCCAATCTCGATTATTTGTTCGAGTCCAAATAAGTGTGAAGGCACGCCGCTGTAAATCGAATTCGCCAAATCGCGATCGTTCTTGCGATAAGCCTTCGCGATCGCCGCGGCGTGCACACCGGTCGCGGTCCGGAATGCGTCGCGTCCGACGACCGGATAATTCGCGGGTATCGGCGTGTGAGTCGCGCGCGAAACTGCCTCTGAGTAATCCTTCAGCCGCGACAAGTCGCGATCAATTAGGCCCAGGAGCCGCAAATTCACGATCATCAGTTCCATCGGCGTGTTGCCTACGCGTTCCCCAAGACCCAGCGCGGCGGCGTGCACCTGATCCGCGCCCGCCGCAATCGCAGCGATTGAATTTGCCACTGAGAGACCCCGATCGTTGTGGCCGTGCCAATCAACGCGGATTTTTTCACCGGATGGCTTCACAACGTTTTCAACCACGAAACTCACGAGATTGTAAGCGCCGCGGGGTGTCGCGTGGCCCACGGTGTCGCAAAGAACTGCTGCGCGGGCCCCGCAGCGAATCGCCGTCGCGTAGAGAGCTTTCACGGTTTCGGGATCGGTGCGAATCGTGTCTTCCGTCACATACATCACGGGAAGGCCTTCGCTCGCGGCGAATGTCACGGCGTCTTCGGTGGTCCGCTCCAGGTGATCAACGGTCCAATCTTCGACGAGCCGCCGAATGGGACTCGAACCAATGAACGTGGCCGCTTCGAGTTTCAATCCAACTTTTTGGGAGATTTCAACGATCGGGCGAATGTCGTTACAATGGGTTCTCGCGGCGCAATTGGGTCGAATCTTTAGCCGGGCATTGGCGATTTCTCGCGCCAGCGCTTCGGTATCTGCGTACGCGCGAGGGCCGGCGCCGGGCAGCCCAATGTTGACGGTCTCAATCCCAAGCGCTTCCATCAAATGGAGTATTTCAATCTTCTCCGCGATTGTAGGGTCGCGGACTGAAGGATTCTGCAGGCCATCGCGAAGGGTTTCGTCGTTGAGCATCACGCGACGCCCCGCAGGAATTTCGGGGCCCGCTATGTTATTCCAATCGTAGATCAGCTCTTCGCGGTTCACGTGCTCCTTAATAGCGCAGCGTGTAGCTGTGCGGAGACGTCGATTTATCCGGTTTGTAAAGAGTCTTGCAGAACTCGCAGCGATAAATTTCCGCTTTCTTGCCGATCAGCGCTTCGACTTCTTTGGGATAGTCGTACCAGCGTTTGAGATGGCCGAAGCAGAACTTTCCCTTCTCGTCCTTTTCATCGCAGGCGCGCTGCGTGGGCTTCTTCGCCTTAATTTTTGGCTTGGCCGGCTCCGCTGCCGCGGCTGGAGCAGCCAATGGAGCGGCGGCCGCCGCTGGTGTTTCGGGTGCGCTGGGTTCAGCCATAGTTCGTGATCCTCACTCTGCGGTGGAGTTGCTAAATGCGATGCTTGCGAAACACCGTGCCCAGCGCTCCTGTGCCGAGCGCCGCGATACGGCGACGCCAGCGCGGCGCGAAAAGAAAGTCTGTGAAACGGTCCGCTGCCGCCGCGAGATTCTCACTATATCCGAACCACCACGATTTCGGTGTGCGCGGCATGCGATCCACATCCACGTATTTTACTCGAACCATTTCAAGCAGTCCAAGCCGCGAATGCGCGCGGCCCCATCCGCTCGCGCCGCTGCCGCCATGGGGAGCTTCGCACACACCATAATAGCTCGCGACGTCGTTCACCATCACGGAGCCTGCCCTAAGCCGCGAAGCGACGCGTTTGCCGAGCTCGGAGTCATTTGTCCGCACGCTCGCACTCAAACCGAACTCGGAGTCATTTGCCAGCGCAACGGCCTCGTCGACCGATGTCACCGCAGCAATCGCGAGCACCGGTCCAAAAGTCTCTTCTCGCATCAACTTCATGGAGTGATTAACATTGGCTACGACCGTGGGTTCGAAAAAGCTCGGACCCAAATCTGGGCGGCGCCGGCCTCCTGCCAGGATGCGCGCGCCTTTCGCGATGGCATCGCCAAGATGCTCTTCGACCGTTTCGATCTGGCGGGGCCGGATCATCGGCCCGATTTCAGCGTCGGCATCGGATGGCGGACCGAGCCGAAGCTTGCCGGTCTTTTCGACGCACAATAGTGTGAATCGCTCGACGATGGTCGCATCCACATAGATTCGCTCAACCGAAAGGCAGGCTTGCCCGCAATTTGTGTAGGCGCCCCATACAGCGGCGCTTGACGCAACGTCGAGGTCGGCATCGCCCAGCACAATCATGGCGTCCTTGCCGCCCAACTCGAGCACCGTTGGGATTAGAAGCCGTGCACAGGCTTCGGCAATTCTCCGCCCCGTGTCGACGCTTCCCGTGAAATACACTTTGTCAGGCTTCGCGTCTATGATTGCCGCGCCCGCCACGCCGCCTCCTTGCAGTATCTGAAGGATGCCGCTGGGAAGTTTCGCCGCTGCCGCGACTTTTGCGATCAGCGCGCCCACTTGTGGTGTGAGTTCCGAGGGTTTTAGCAGAACAGCATTCCCTGCGACAAGGGCCGGGACAATCTCGGATATTGGGATCGAGAATGGATAATTCCACGGAGAAATGACGGCGATAACGCCGTGCGGCTCGAACTGCAGCCAGCCTGCCTTCGCCTTCACAGCGATATTGTGGTGAGGAACACGTTCGGGTCTCAGCCATTCGGGCGCGCGTCGAGCAAGAAAATCTGTGGTGTCGAGCGCGAGAATCAGTTCCGAGAAAACGGCTTCCACATGCGGCTTTCCCGTTTCGAGCGAAATCGTTCGCGCAATCTCGTCGCGCTGTTCGTAGATCGCGTCACGCAGCCTGCGAAGCGCCGCACATCGCGATTCGATTGGCCGCGCCGCCCAGGCTTTCTGGCTTGCGCGGGCGCGCGCCATAATTTCGGGAACGGCGGCGACGGGCGTTGCGGGCAATTCGGCGACGACTCGTCCGGATGAAGCGTCAATCGAAACGACAACGTCAGTTTCGCGACGAATGGTCTGAACGCTGGCAGGAAACGCCGCGGATTGAGGCTGCGCGGTCATCGTATGTTTCTTTCTCGATTCTAGCCGATTTCGCGTCCCACATGCCGCCGCTCGTGCGCGAGCGAAGCTGTTGGGTCAGGATATTCAAGCGAGACCAGATACAGACCCTCCGGCCCGACTGTCGGGCCAGACCGGGAACGATCTTTCATCTCCAGAATTGCGGGAATGTCTGCCGGCTTTAGCTTGCCCTTGCCGATTTCCAGCAGCGTCCCAACAATCTTGCGAACCATGTAACGCAGGAATGATTTTCCGTGAACTTCGTAGTGAATTTCGCGAGGCACTTCGTTAGTTCCCGCGTCAGATGGCCTATCCTGCGGATTCGAGTCCGACGAATTCGTTCCGAACGCGGCATACGGATGGCTAATAATCTCGGAGCGATAAATCTCTCGCGTCGTGTCGCGATCTTTGTCATCTTCCTCGGAGCCTGACGATGCCGCAAATGAAGTGAAATCGTGTGTACCTTCGAAAAGGCGCGCGCCTTCTGCCATCGCCTGTTCGTCGAGCGGCCACGGGTAATGAAGAACCCGGCGGTATTCAAATGGCGGGAGAACGCGCCCGCGGAAAATGCGGTATCGATACGTCTTGGACAGCGATTGCCAGCGAGAATGAAAATCGGGGCCGACTTCTTCCGCAGCCATGATGCGAATTTGCGGAGGCATCACTGCGTTTAACGCGCGGCGAAATTCATCGGCGGTCAAGTTGGAATGAGTCTTGAAATGCGCCACTTGCCCAAGCGAATGAACGCCCGCGTCCGTTCGGCTCGCGCCATACACGAAGATTTTTTCCTGCGTGATTTTGCGCGCCGCGTCCGCGAGCGTCCCCTGAATCGTCGCCATGCCGGGCTGAATTTGCCAGCCGTGGAAGTCGGCGCCGTCGTACGCGATCGTCAGCTTGATGTTCTGCATCGCCGAGACATTATGGCACGCCGGCAAAAATCGAGATGCGGCGCTCGAGGACTCACGAGCCTGGGCGGGCGAAACGGCTGCCGGGCCGCATGGCGAGGCTGCCGGCGCGGCATAGCGGGCAATCGTCAGACTCGTAACTGGGGACATCCAGTTCTAATAAAGCTCGGGCTGGTACATTCAGTTCGAGGCGGCCGCCGCTTCGATCGATGATGGCTCCGGTAGCGACGACAAGCCCACCGGTCTGCTCAACGACGCCTATCGTTTCGCGAGTCGATCCGCCCGTGGTCCACACATCTTCCACCACTAACACGCGCTCGCCCGGCTTCAACTCAAATCCGCGCCGCATCGTCATTTGCCCCGATCGATCTCGCTCGACAAACATGGCTCGGACACCCAGGGCGCGCCCCACTTCGTGCCCTATGATCACCCCGCCCATCGCCGGCGAAACGACGCATGAGGGGTTGAGATCCTGAAATTTTTCGGCGATCGCGCGGCCCAGCGCCTCGGCATGATTCGGGTGCTGGAGCACCAGCGCGCACTGGATGTACGTGCCGCTATGGCGGCCGCTGGAAAGCTCAAAGTGGCCCTGGCGGACGGCACCAATCTCTTCGAGCAGCTTGATCAACTCACCGCGAGTCATGGGGACGTATCCAGAGCCGCCAGTTCCGTGTCGCGCGGCTTAGGCGCAGTAGACTAGGCTTCGCTGTCCGCGTTGTCAATGATGGGATGGAATGCTAGACTGCGGTGTCCGCCTGTTCGATTGCGAACCGCCGGTGTCCGATCCCGAACACGCGTACTAGCATTGCCCCCACTTATTCGATTCATATCAACTGGATACGGCTGGCTGCCAGCTTGCAGCTTACAGTCGATGTGAAACAAATTGATACGAATTGACGTTTTAATAGTCTGAGTACTTGTCAACAACCCTGAGTCGACCCCATTAGGGAGAGGACGAACAAAATGACAGCACGACTTCTTCAATCGGCGCTCGCCTTCGCGCTCAGCACGTCTATGCTGATGGCACCCGCGTACGCCGGAGCGCAGCAAGAGCCGCAGGCGCAATCCGGAACTCAAACCACTGCCCCGGCAGCTCCGCCGAGCCAGGAGCCCTCCACGGCACCCCAGCAGGCGCCCCCGACTGCTGCCAATGCGAATATCGCGCAAAGCTCCGCACCGCAATCGGGCCGAGACCTGCGCCCGAGCTTCGACCACGACTTTTCGAAGGCGCCGCGCGCGTTTCCGGATATTACTCAGCCGTACCGGGAACAGAGGATCCCGAGACTTGATCTGACGAATTCTCCGCGGATCGAGAATCTGATCCAGAACGGCAAGTTGATGCTGAGTCTCGAGGACGCGATTACACTTTCACTCGAGAACAATTTGAACATCAACATCGCGCGCTACACTCCGTGGCTCGCGGAGAATGACGTGCTTCGTTCCAAATCGGGCCAGCCATTTCTCGGAACCCAAACGATCTTGCAGCCGTTCGGGCTCGGTAATGTTCCCATCCTCGCCTTCGACCCGATCGTCACCACACAGGTCAGTGACACCTACACGTTGATACCGGTCAACAACCCGTTTATTTCGGGTACGGGCACGTCGGCGGTCACTGCCCTGGCTGCTCACAACCTGCAGGAATCCTTGGGCTACACGGAAGGATTCCATACGGGAACGAATCTTCAGGTAAGCTGGTTCAACGATCGGCAATCAAGCTCTTCACCGGAAAACATTTTTAATCCGTCGTTTCAAGGGAATATCACTGTAACGGTGTCGCAGCAACTGCTCAATGGCTTTGGATTGACGCCCAACACGAGATACATTGTCGAGGCAAAGAACGAGCGGCAGGCCGCGGATTACTATTTCGCGACTCAGGTCATCGCCACCATCGTGGCGGCCGAAACCGCCTATTGGGAACTCGTTTATGCGAGGGAAAACGTCAAGGTGCAGGATGCCGCGCTCGCCACTTCAAGCAAGCTCTATAACGACAACAAGCGCCAACTTGAAATCGGGACCATGGCTCCTCTCGACGTCCTGACCGCTCAATCCGAGATGGCGACCGACCAGCAGAACCTGATCCTCGCCCAGACGACCCAATTGCAGCAGCAGACGGTGTTGCTTAACGCGATTTCTAAACAGCTGATGGATCCGACCCTTCAAAACGTCGAGATTATTCCGACGACTCCGATCGAAAGTCCTACAGACAAAGATATTGCGCCGCTCGACAGTGCTGTGAAAGAAGCTCTCGAAAAGCGGCCCGAGATCAAGCAAACCGAGATGATGCTGAAGAACGCGGGTATTGAAGTAAAGGTCAGCAGAAACGCATTGCTTCCGGTGCTTTCGCTCTATGGTCAATACGAATCGCAAGGCCTTGGTGGAGCGGAGACGCTTCTTTCGAACCCGACGGCCTTCGCTCCGTCGATCGCGAACCCGCTTGTAAGTGCAAACGGCGCGCCGATTCTCGTCGGCGGTCAGCCGGTTTACCTCGGCTCAGCAATCAGTTACGGTGCGGCCACGGTAATTCCAGGCGGCTTTACAGATTCACAATCGCAGATTTTTCACAATAGTTTCCCGACGTATACGGCCGGCCTGAATTTGACTTTGCCGATTCGCAATCGTGCAGCGCAGGCAGACAATGCTCGCGCGGAACTCTACAAACGCCAAGCACAGGTGCAATATCAGCAGCTCCAAAACACAGTCGCAGTAAACGTGCGCAACGCGCAGATTGCATTGCAGCAGGACCGCGCGCAGGTGGACGCAGCGATGGTCGCGACGAAGCTCGGCAAGGACACGCTCGCGGCCGAGCAGAAGAAATATCAGCTCGGCGCGTCCACGAGTTACAACGTCGTTCTCCGTTCGCGAGACTTGACGACGGCGGAAGGAAATGAACTTCGTGCCCGCGCCAATCTTCAAGAAGCTTTGGTCAATTACGACCAGGCGGTGGGACGCACGCTCGAAGTCAATCACATCGAAGTCGCCTTGAACGGTAAAGATCCCGTTTACAGAACGCCGAACATCCCGGGTGCATTTGCGAACGTTCACTTGCTGGATAACAGCGGCCATCCGAGCTGGATGGGAAACCAGTAGTTTGCGGATGCGTAGCGCACGTTTGCGGCGTAATAGGTCATGACTAGATATGAAGATTTTGTTCCGCGCGGATTGAGGGCGCAGAGCACTCGCGGGAGAGCCGCGCTTGTGGCGCCCTCTCCATTGCCCTAGAATCAAGGTCGGCATCGTGCCACGCCGATGTGTGGACATGATCGATCGTGCACTTCCGGAGTGAGAGCTTTGACCTTGGAACCGAAGTCGCCATCTCCCGTTTCGAAATCATCCGGCAACGAATCCACCGGTGGAAAGTCCCGCCGCAAGCCATCGGATGCAGAAAAGAAATGGGAAGAGCGAACGCTCGCACCGACTCTCGCGAAGTCGCCGGAGCTCGCGCAGGAATTTACGACCGTCTCGAGCTATCCCATCCGGCGGCTCTATACTCCCGCAGATCTCCCCGACTGGAGCGAAGAACGCGACCTCGGCTTGCCCGGTGAACCACCCTACGCGCGGGGCATTCACGCGACGATGTACCGTGGGCGGCTCTGGACGATGCGTCAATTTGCAGGATTCGGCTCCGCGGCGGATACCAACCAGCGATTTCGGTACTTACTCTCCCAAGGGCAGACGGGGCTCTCCGTGGCGTTCGATCTTCCCACGCTGATGGGATACGACTCCGACCACGCGCTTTCAGAAGGCGAAGTCGGCAAATGCGGTGTCGCGATCAGTTCGCTTGCCGACATGGAAGTGCTGTTCGATCAAATTCCCATTACAGGCGTCAGCACCTCCATGACGATTAATTCGCCCGCTGCGGTAATTTGGGCGATGTACCTGGCAGTCGCAGAAAAGCAAGGGGCGGACTGGAAGAAAGTTTCGGGCACTCTTCAAAACGACATTCTGAAGGAATATATCGCGCAGAAGGAATACATCTATCCGCCCGAGCCTTCGATGCGCCTCGTGATTGATACGATCGAGTTTGCGGCGAAGCACACTCCCAAGTTCAATCCCGTTTCGATCAGCGGCTACCACATCCGCGAAGCCGGCTCGACGGCAATTCAGGAGTTGGCATTCACGTTGCGGGACGGCATTGAGTATGTCGACTGGAGCCTCCGGCGCGGGCTCAGTGTGGACGACATCGCTCCGCAACTTTCATTCTTCTTCAACGCACACAGTGATTTCTTCGAAGAAATCGCCAAGTATCGCGCCGCGCGACGCATCTGGTACAAGACGATGACGGAGCGCTTCGGCGCGAAGAATCCGCGGTCGTGGGCGCTCCGCTTTCATACGCAAACCGCCGGTTGCTCGCTCACGGCACAGCAGCCTTACAACAATGTGGTGCGCACCGCGCTGCAAGCGCTGTCCGCCGTCCTCGGCGGAACGCAATCGCTGCACACGAATTCTCTCGACGAAGCGTGGGCGCTTCCGACAGAATTTGCGGCGACAGTTGCTCTCCGCACGCAGCAGATCATCGCGCACGAGAGCGGCGTGACGAATACCGCCGATCCGCTCGGCGGCTCATATTTTATAGAGACGCTTACCAACGAAGTGGAACAAGGCGCATGGGATTACATTCGAAAGATTGACGCGCTTGGCGGCATGATCGCGGCGATCGAACGCTCCTACCCTCAGCGCGAGATTGCCGAAGCTTCTTACCTTTACCAAATGGCAGTGGATCGCAAAGAGAAAATCATCGTCGGCGTAAACGATTACGTCACAAACGAAAAGCAATTGGACATCCTGCAGATCGACGAAACGGTGGCAGTGCAGCAGGGTGCGCGGCTTCGCAAACTGCGCGCGGAGCGTTCGGGAGAAGAAGTGGAGCGGCGGCTGCTAGCGCTCAGAAAAGCCGCTGCGCGCGGAGAGAATCTGATGCCCCATATTTTCGAAGCCGTCAAAGCGTATGCAACGCTCGGCGAAATCTGCGATGCGATGCGGGCGGTATTCGGCGTTTACGAAGAAGTTGCGGTCACGTAGGCGCCGAACCGATCTTTCATTTCAAATCCAGAAATCCGCAACAACTGCGAAGCGGACTCTACCGCCATGCCGCTGTTTGAAGTATTCTCGTCGTCGAGTAGCAAACGAATGGCAACGAAACCAATTCGCGTATTGATTGCGAAGCCCGGCCTGGACGGCCATGACCGCGGCGCAAAAATCATTGCCCGCGCGCTTCGCGACGCCGGAATGGAAGTCATCTACACGGGCCTTCGGCAGACTCCGGAAATGATCGCCTCGGCCGCTGCGCAGGAGGACGTGGACGTAATCGGCCTCTCGATACTTTCCGGCGCGCACAATACGCTCGGTCCTCGGCTTATGGAATTGCTCCGCGAAAAAGGTATGGAGGATGTGACGGTTCTCATCGGCGGAATCATTCCGGAGGCTGATATTCCTGGATTGAAGAAAATCGGCATCGCAGAAATCTTTCTCCCCGGCACTTCGACTCAAACGATTGTGGATTTCATTCGCAATCGAGTCTCCGCCGAGTCTCCAAAGGCTTGATCCGGCATTGCAACCGGGATTGCGCCTGACCTGGGACGACGACGTAGCGTTCCTCACCATCGAGCATCCAAGTGGCATTCCGCGTCTCTCGCGTAAGATCTTCGGAACTCTGATCGCCACGCTCAACTCGTTGGAGTCCACGACACTTTGTGCCGGCGCCGTGATTACGGGCAGCGATCGAGCCTTTTGTGCTGGAGCTGAGATCGAAGAAATTGCCGCGCTCACTTCGTCCGAGGCCCGAGCGTTCACCGAGCTAGGACAATCAGCGATGAACCGCATCGCTCGATTCCAGAAGCCGATCGTCGCGGCAATCCGCGGTTATTGCATCGGCGGCGGATTCGATCTCGCTCTCGCGTGCCACGAGCGTATCGCCGCGCCAGATGCCAGCTTCGCTCATCGCGGCGCCTCACTCGGCCTGATCACCGGATGGGGAGGAACGCAACGCTTGGCGCGATTGCTGGGCCGCGCCCGCGCCTCGGAGATATTCGCAACTGGGCGCACCATTGCGGCGGCGGAAGCGGCGCGCATCGGCCTCGTTCGCCGCGTTGTGCCCTCGAATGAACTCGTCTCCGCCGCGACTCAAATTATCCGGCCGTCTACAAGGACGTATCGATCGCGATCGTAGCGCCGGCATCTTGCCGGCGATCGTGTCTCGCGCCGCCAGGCGGAAAAACGCCCGCAGGATGCCGGCGCTACGATGAGCATCTCGCCGTTTGAGTTTCGGTTCTCGTTCGGCCGACCCACGACCACTGCCTCGGCTCTCGCGTGACTCGCGCAAACCACGTATACTGCCGTGGCGGCTGGGTCGTCACGATTTTGCGGCCGCCAATTCACTCCACTCCATTCGCGAGGCTGAAGCGTTGGCAAGCTCCGTCATTCAAACCGCGATTCGATCCGACTCCCCCGACTTCGAAAAGAATCATCGCCGCATGATCGATCGCCTCACCGAAATCAAGAACGAAGAAGAAACGATTCGGCAGGGCGGCGGCGCGAAAGCCATTGATGCGCAGCATAAAAAGGGACGCCTGACGGCCCGCGAGCGAATCGCCAAGCTGATCGATCCGGGCAGCGAATTCTTCGAATTGGGACTTTACGCGGCCTATGAGATGTACGAAGAGTGGGGCGGCGCGCCCTCGGCCGGAACAGTCACTGGGCTCGCGCACGTCGCCGGACGCATGGTAATGCTCGTCGCGAATGACGCCACCGTAAAGGCCGGCGCCTTCTTCCCGATGACCGCGAAGAAAGTAATTCGCGCGCAAAATATCGCCATCGAAAATCACATCCCGACAATTTATCTTGTAGACTCCGCCGGCATTTTCCTCCCTCTCCAGGAAGACGTGTTCCCCGACACAGATGATTTCGGGCGCGTATTTCGCAATAACGCCGTGATGAGCGCGATGCGGATTCCGCAGATCACAGCCATCATGGGCATGTGTGTCGCGGGCGGGGCGTACCTGCCGGTCATGTGCGATTCCATTTTGATGACCGAGGGCAGTGGCCTATTTCTCGCGGGGCCCGCGCTCGTTCAAGCCGCAATCGGGCAGAAAACCTCAGCCGAAGAACTGGGCGGCGCAAGGATGCACGCGCAAATCAGCGGCACGGTGGATTTTCGCGAGCCCGATGACGAGTCGTGCCTGAAACGAATTCGCGCATTGGTGGACAAAATGGGCCACCCCGGCGGCGCACCTTTCGATCATCGCAAGCCCGAGCCTCCCGCCCTGCCCGGGGAGGAGATCTATGGAATCTTCTCGTCCGATTCAGGGAAGCAATATGACATGCGCGAGATCATCGCGCGAATTGTGGACACAAGCCGTTTTGAGGAGTATCGCGCTGAGTACGGCCAGACGATTCTCTGCGGCTACGCGCGCATCGGAGGCTGGGCCGTCGGTGTCGTGGCGAACAACAGGAAACATGTTCAAATCGCTGCGGCCGGCACAGGTGAGCGGCGAATGGAGTTCGGCGGCGTCATTTACGCCGAGTCCGCTGAAAAAACTGCTCGCTTCATTCTCGACTGCAATCAAAATCTTATTCCCTTGATCTTTCTTCACGACGTGAACGGATTCATGGTCGGAAAGGAAGCCGAGTGGAGCGGAATCATTCGCGCCGGGGCCAAGATGGTGAATGCCGTGGCCAATAGCGTCGTGCCGAAGATTACGGTGATATGCGGCGGCAGCTTCGGAGCCGGACATTACGCCATGTGCGGCAAGGCGTACGATCCGCGGTTCATTTTCGCCTGGCCGACCGCGCGCTACGCCGTGATGAGCGGCGATGCCGCAGCTAGCACACTCGTCGAAATCAAGATCAAGCAACTCGAACGCGAAGGAAAGAAACTTACCGAGGCGGACAAAAAAGAACTCTACGACTCGACGCGGACAACTTATGAACATCAAACCGACCCGCGTTACGGCGCCGCACGCCTCTGGGTGGACGCGATCATTGATCCGGCGCACACTCGCGATGCTTTGATTACCGCGCTATCCGCCGCCGCGTTGAACCCTGAAGTGCGAGAATTTAAGACGGGCGTGCTTCAGACTTGAGCGGCCGGTTCGCGCAAGGTTATTTCTCCTATGCCAAACGAAGACGTAAAAATCATCGAATGCCCGCGCGACGCATGGCAAGGCCTGAAGGACGTGCTTCCGACTGAAGTCAAAGTCGAGTATTTGAGCGGTCTGATGGCTCTTGGATTCCGCCATCTCGACGCCGTCAGCTTCGTTTCTCCGAAGCACGTGCCGCAAATGGCGGACAGCGAAGACGTGATGCGAAGATTGAGCCACTCTTTTCCTGCGGCCAATCCGCCGGAGATTATCGGGATTATTGTAAATGAGCTGGGACTGACTCGAGCTCTTTCGGCGCCTGGCGTAACGACGATCGGTTACCCTTACTCAATCTCCGCTTATTTTCGGCGTGCGAATGCAAATATGTCGCGCGACGAGTCGCGGGCGTTGGTCAAAAAGATTTGCGCCGAAACAAAAACCGCCGGACGGGATCTGGTCGTTTACATCTCGATGGCTTTCGGCAATCCGTACGACGAACCGTGGGGTCCTGAAATTGTCGAAGACGCTCTGATTTGGCTCAAAGAGATCGGAGTGCGAACCGTATCGCTCGCCGATACAGCGGGGAGCGCAACCGCCGATGATGTCGCGGACCTTTTTCGCGCCGTTAAGGAGTGCGCCGGCGGGGTCGAGTTGGGTGTCCATTTGCACAGCCGGCCGGAAGGCGCGGCCGAAAAAATATTAGCCGCTTATGAAACTGGCTGTCGCCGATTCGATGGCGCTCTGACAGGCCTCGGCGGCTGCCCGTTTGCGGGTGACGAACTCCTTGGGAATATTCCGACGGAGACTGTGTTGGCGACGCTCGCGGCACGCGGCGTCTCCACTGGAATCGACACGAAATCGCTCGCGATTGCCTGCGCGATGACGGGAAGAATTCGCGAGCAGTACGCTCACCCCTGAGACTTCTGAGCCGAGCACTACCCGGGCGCAACAAACATGAGTTATCAGACTCTGAAACTCGAGTTCAACGGAGCGTTAGCGGTAATTACGCTCACACGCCCCGACAAGCGCAACGCCATCTCGTCACAGATGATCGATGAATTGCTCGCAGTACTGGGTGAGGTTCAGGCCGGTGCTGCGCGAGTCGCCATACTCACTGGCGAGGGAAAGGCGTTTTGCTCGGGAATGGATCTTGATGAACTCTGCGCGATCGCGATGCGGACTCCTGCCGAGCACCTCGAAGATTCGCGGCGAATGGCGCGGCTGTTTCGCACTGTCTATTCGTTTCCGAAGCCGCTGATTGCAGCGGTGAATGGGCATGCGCTGGCAGGAGGATGCGGTCTCGCGACGCTTGCGGATTTCACGATTGCCGTGCCGGATGCGAAGTTCGGCTATACGGAAGTGCGCATTGGTTTCATTCCCGCCCTCGTGTCCGTTTTTCTGCGCCGCCAAATTGGCGAGAAGCGCACGCGCGATCTCGCGCTTACCGGACGGCTATTCGACGCCGCCGAGGCGCAGAGCATGGGGCTGGTAAATTTCGTCGTGCCCGCGGTCGATTTGTTGGCGGAAGCACGCAAGCTCGCGGCGACGCTGATTGCGGCGAGTCCGACGAGCCTTGCGCGGACGAAGCGGCTCCTCGTGCAAATTTCCGAAACGGACCTCGATCGAGAAATCTCGATGGCGGTTCAGGAGAATGCCGATATCCGTTCTACCCCGGACTTTCGTGAAGGCCTCGCTTCATTCCTTGAAAAGCGCGCTCCGAAATGGACGGGCGAGTGATTCTCCGCAAGTTCGAAAACAAGTTCGAAGGCTGACGTCTGCAAATGCCTCTGGTACACTTTTTCGCCGATGCCTAAAGAAATTCAAGAGCGCGCCGACGGCGACGCAACGCAGTTTTACGACACGACGATCCGTGTGCGATACGGCGAAACCGACCAAATGGGCGTAGTTTACTACGGCAACTACTACACTTGGTTTGAGGTCGGGCGCGTGGAACTTTGCCGCCAACTCGGCTTTGAATACAAGCAAATGGAACTTGAGGACGACAGCTTCATCGTTGTCGCCGAATCTTCGTGCCGTTACAGCCGCCCGGCGAAATTCGATGACCTTCTTCGCATTCGCACTCGCGTTTCGGAAGCGCAGCGGCGCACAATTCGCTTTGCCTACGAAATTATCCGCGACTCGACGAATGAACTCATTGCTACGGGCGAGACGCTGCACGTGGTCTGCGACCGGCTTGGGCGGCCGAAATCTTTGCCGGATAAGTATCGAAAATATTTCAACGTCGCGCCCACCAAACACGCGGGCCACGTCGGCTCTTCACAGCCCAACAAGGACTGATTCAAGTCGCAAATATGACTATCGCGATAAATGGAAACGATCTGACTCTTGAGCAACTTTTCGAAATCGCGATCAACGGGCAGGAAGTGACGCTCGCCCCGGATGCCCGCGAGCGAATGAACGCCTCACGCGCCGTAATCGATCGCCTGGTCGCCTCTGACAACGTCGCATATGGCGTGAACACCGGCTTCGGGAAGCTCGCATCGGTCCGGATTTCGCGGGATCAGATTCGCCAACTGCAGACAAATCTGGTGCGCAGCCATTCCGGCGGCGTCGGAGCTCCTCTCAGCGAGCCCGAAACGCGAGCGATGATGCTCTTGCGGGCGAACGCCATCACGAAAGGATTTAGCGGGATTCGGCCCGTCGCCGCGGAGACCCTTTGCGCGATGCTCAATCGCCGAGTGCATCCCGTGATTCCCTCACAAGGATCGGTCGGTGCTTCCGGCGATCTCGCTCCGCTTGCACATCTCGCTCAAGTCGTGATCGGCGAGGGCGAGGCCAACTACCAAGGAAAAAATATTTCAGGCGCCGAAGCGATGAAGCTTGCCGGAATTCCGCCGATCGTCCTCGAAGCGAAAGAAGGCTTGGCATTGCTCAATGGCACCCAAGCCATGCTTGCCTTGGCAGCTCTCGCTCTACGCGCCGCGGCGATTCTCGTGGATACGGCCGACGTTGCCGCGGCGCTCTCACTGGATGCGCTGCGCGGCACGCCAACGGCGTTCGATGAACGAATCGCGAAAGTGCGGCCTTATCCGGGTCACGCCACGACGGCCAAGAATCTCGCGCGCCTCATCTTTGGTAGCGAAATTCGCGAATCGCATCGGGCGCCGGCGCAAGATACGCGCGTTCAGGATGCGTATAGTCTGCGTTGCACGCCGCAGGTGCACGGCGCGGTTCGGGATATCCTCGCGCAAGTCCGCGCAACGCTAACGATCGAGCTAAACAGCGCGACGGACAATCCTCTCGTTTTTCCCGATACCGGCGAAGTTCTCAGCGGCGGAAATTTTCACGGGCAGCCTCTGGCACTCGCGGCCGATCAACTCGCGCTTGGGATTGCCACACTTGCTGGAATCTCTGAACGTCGCACCGAGCAGATGACAAATCCTCTGACCAGCGGCCTTCCGGCATTCCTAGTAAAAGACGCGGGATTGAATTCCGGTTTCATGATGTTGCAGATCACGGCGGCGGCATTGGCCAGCGAAACAAAAGTGCTTGCTGCGCCACACTCAGTGGATTCGATCTCGACATCAGGGAATCAAGAGGACTACGTCTCGATGGGCATGGGCGCAGCGCGGCGGTTGAAGCCGATGCTGGAGAATCTCGAGAACATTCTCGCGATCGAACTGCTCTCGGCGTGCCAGGGAATAGAGTTGCTCGCACCGCTTCGAACCGGCGTGGAAGCGCGCAAAGCTCTCAGCCACATCCGCGCGGTATCCAAGCTTGTCGAAGCCGACCGCTCGCTCGCTCCCGATATCGCCGCCGTCGGATCGCGCATAGGCGCGGGCGAGTTCGCGGCGCTCGTCCGCTAACTCAGCGCGTGAAAGAAGAACTCCCCGAATCGAAATCCGGTGATGTAACTGAATGGCGGCTCTCCGAGCGAATAATGTCCGCACGGCAAGCGCAACACCTCGCACGACACGCCGCTGCTCCGCAAGGCTTGCAGGAACTCGTCCGTCAACTCGCGCCAAAACGTAGGGTCGTAACTCCCCGTAACGGCCAGCATCTTCTTGCCCGATCCGCGCAATTTTCCAATGTAAGGAAACGGGCTGATCGGCGAGAAAAAGCGTTGAGCATCCGCTGGCGTCATTTTCGTTTTCATCGGCTCCCAGACGTTTGAAGTCGTGAGCCCGGTCACAAGAACGTCTCCAAAATACGTGGACACGTGGAGAAATACTCCCGCGCGCAACTTGGGTTCGTGCGCGAATGCGACGAAAGCGATGGACGAGCCCACGCTCGTTCCCATGATGCCAAGGTCGTCGTAACCCTGCGACGCGAGCCACTGGACGCACCCGCGAACATCGCAAACGGCCTGCCGGTTTGCCTGTAGCGTCAGGCCGACATTTGGGCCGACGAGATGATCTCCTCGCGGGTGATCGGGAATGGCTCGGCGGTCGTGATATGGCAGGCTCAGCCGCAACGCCGAAATGCCGATACGCTGAAGCCACCGGCAAACGCTGACTTGTTCGTGCCATTTCGCGTTCCATTGCGAAAGGACGACGACCGCAGGCCCGGTATGCCTTGCGCGAAAGAAACGGGCGTGAACCGTGTTGTTCACAGGCCACGGCGACTCAATCGCGCTAGCAAACGTGAGCACGCCGGTCTCTCCGGCCTCCTCCGCGGATGGAGTGAAAATCATTTCGCCCTTCGGCTTCGGCGAAAACCATTCGTCGCTCGCCTTAAGAGTCTCAGCGACGAATCTCTCCAAATATCCGCGAGGATCGGGCTCGGTCGCGCTTCCTCCAACGTGCTCGAAGCCCCACGCGAATGGCAGAGTTCGGCGATGTTTCTCGTCCGCCCAGCGGCGATGTTCGTAGCGGCGGATTTTTTGTTCGAACCACGAGGCAGGCATGTATCTCCCCAATATAGCAAGCACT
Source organism: uncultured Acidobacteriota bacterium (assembly GCA_963803835.1). GTDB lineage: Bacteria > Acidobacteriota > Terriglobia > Acidiferrales > UBA7541 > Palsa-147. The sequence goes on from CAWDOI010000013.1 coordinate 158,864, forward strand.
TCGAGGCAATCAAACCGCGCTCCAAATGTTAGAACTCGGGCACCGTGCTCCGGGCGCGCCTTGAGCGGCAGAATTCGCTGTGGCACAGTCCAAATATGCTTCCTGGAGCGGTGATAGGCGGAATTGCGTTCGTCTTCGGTCTTGCGATCGGAAGCTTTCTCAACGTCTGCATCCTTCGAATTCCGGCTGGCAAGTCGATCGTTCTTCCCGCGTCGGCGTGCACGAAGTGCGGAACGCCAATCAAGCCGTGGGACAACATTCCCGTCCTTAGCTATTTCATTCTGCGCGGCAAATGCCGCACTTGCGGGGCGAGAATTTCGCCGATGTATCCCGCGGTCGAGTTTCTCACCGGCGCGCTATTTCTTTTGTGCTATCTGGCTTTCGGCGTCTCTTTGATAACACTCAAGTGGTCGATTTTTTCGGCGCTGATCGTCGTTCTGGTATTCACCGACATTCGCGAGAGGATTCTTCCCGACGTCGTAAATTTCACGGGATTCGCGATCGGCCTCGTGCTCAGTCTGTTCACCCCTCCTTCGGACGGAACCGCTCTCTGGCTCGCCGGGCGCGTCTTCGCGTATCCGCCTCCGCGGCCAGTCCTATCTCTGACTGACGCGTTGCTTGGCGCCGCATTCGGAAGCGGAGTCCTCTGGGCAATTTCCGAGGGTTATTTCCGGTTGCGTGGCCGCGAAGGCATGGGCCTCGGCGACGTAAAAATGATGCTCCTGGTTGGATCGTTTCTGGGACTCAGGCGCACGATCTTGACGATTCTTGGGGGCTCGCTTCTCGGGACGGTTCTCGGCTTGGCAATCATCATCATCCGGCGCAAGGGCACGGACTACGAACTGCCGTTCGGCGCATTTCTCGGTGGCGCGGCGTTGTTGGTCGTTTTTTTTGGATCGTCGGTAGTCGAGTGGTACGCCTCGCTTCTCAGGTTTCGGTGAGTACATGACCGCGGAATATTTAATCTATCTCGCTCCATCGTTTGCGAACGCCGCGCCGGCGACTGGCAGGCAGATCTCGCCCATTAGCTTGGGTATTGCGGCAGCATTCGGACTCGTAATCCTCGGCATCGTCATTCTGGCAGGCATCGCAATACGAAAGCTTTTGCACGATTCGAAAGATCCAACCGAAGGCGATTGGAGTGCCCTCAATGCCTCGGCCGAGAATCCGTCGGCGTTTATGGCAGCGTCCATGCAAGGCGTCATCGAAAAGCTGCGCACGCAGGAGCGCGAGCTGGCGCGTCTGCATCACCTCGAGCAAGAACGTGCACGCGAATCGGAGCGCATCACCGAAGAAGTCACTCGCAATATGCCGACCGGCCTTCTGCTCTTAAGCGCGAAGGGTGCAATCACCTCAGCGAACCCCGCAGCTGAAACAGCTCTGGGCTTCACTGGGATGCAATACCGTTCCTATTTCGAAGTTCTCGGCGCAGAGTCCGATCTCTCGAAGATGCTGACGGCGTGCCTCAGCGAAGGCAAGACCATCCATCGCGCCGAAGTGCAGTACATCAAGCCGAACGGCGACGTCCGCCAACTCGGCGTCACAATCTCGCCGATAAAGCGTTCCGTGCCGAACTACTTGCGCCCGAACACTGACGCACCGATTGCCCTCGCCACCACGGACATCAAAATTATCGGAGCGCTCTGCCTGATGAGCGACCTGACCGAACTGACCGATCTCCAGCGCCAAATTCGCTGGAAAGAAAACTTGGCCTCACTCGGCGAAATGTCCGCGGGTATCGCGCACGAATTCAAAAACGCGCTCGCCACAATTTCCGGTTACGCACAGATGATCCGCCACGAAGCGCCTCCCGGAGAACTTCTCGAGAATTCGGAGCGAATCCTCGAACAAACGCGCGCCTTGACGCACGTCGTCACAGAATTTCTGCGCTTCGCGCGCCCGCTCGAGCTTTCCTATGAAGCCGTCCCGGTGGGTGCGCTGATTGACCGTGTGGCCGAGGAAATCCAGGAGGCCGTGCCCGGAAGCGTAATTCGAGCCGACGGCGACTTCATGGAGATCCCTTGCGATGAGGCGCTGCTTCGCCAGGCGCTCCTGAATCTTACGCGGAACGCCGCTGAGGCCGTCCGCGACCGAGGGGCGGAAGGTCGCGTCACGATTTCAGGTTCCGTGCAGGACCGCCTAGGCCGGCCCTGGCAACGAATCGCTGTAGCCGATAATGGCCCCGGAATCCCGGATCAGGACCTCTCAAAAATATTCCTGCCGTTCTACACCACCAAGTCCGAAGGGACTGGACTCGGCTTGGCGGTGGTACAAAAAGTCGCCATGCAGCACGGCGGCACTGTCGAGGCGCGCAATCATGCCGACGGCGGCGCCGAATTCATCCTCTGGTTACCTTTGCGACAGGATGCCGTGCCGCAGGCCTTTGCCCCTGTCGCCAGCCGCGTCTAAACTAAGTGGGATTCTTGCCACGGGCACTTGAAAGGCGGTGTGTATGCGTAATCGATTCTGGACGACAAGCAGCGTCATTTTCCTGCTGGCTGCATTCAGCGCTTCAGCGCAGCAGTCGCAATCCACTCAGACTGCACCGTCTCCCGGCCAAAAATCACAAGTCGTAAGCGCGACGACGCCACAAGCTCCTTCCATCGCAGATGCCGCGCGGAAGGCGCGCGAGCAGAAGAAATCCGAGCCAAAATCCGAAAAGGTATTTACGAACGATAATCTACCCGCGGAGGGCGGCATTAACGTCGTCGGCGACGCCACTGCTCCGGCACCTGCGGGTGCGTCACCCGCAGCGGCCGTGATCACCGAGAAGATTTGGCGCGATCGATTCGCCGCCGCACGCGCACAGCTCCAGCGCGATCAGGCTGATCTCGACCTAATGCAGCGCGAACTCGGCAAGCTCGACGTTCAGTATTATCCCAACGATCCGACCAAACAGTTGATGCAAAGCGTCACGAACACCGACATCAACGATAAGCGCGCGAAGATTGCCGAAAAGCAGCAGAAAATCCGCCAGGATGAAGGCGACATCTCCGTCCTCGAGGACCAACTGCGAAAGTCCGGTGGCGATCCGGGCTGGGCGCGCTAGAATCCTCAGTACATGGAACCGGTCCTACTTGTAGAAGATAAGGCCGAGTTGCGCGCGATGCTGCGCAAGTTTCTTGAACGCGCCGGCTACACCGTTGACGAAGCTCCCGACGGAAACACGGCGATCGAAAAAGTTCGTGTCCGGCGATACCTCCTAGTTCTCTCCGATTTGAAACTCCCAGGGAGTTCGGGCCTCGACGTCTTGCGCGAGGCGCGGCGCGTGGATGGTTCGCTTCCGGTCATACTTGTCACCGCGTACGGCTCGGTCGAAGAAGCCGTGACCGCGATGAAAGAGGGCGCATTCGATTTCATTCAGAAACCGGTGGATTTGGATCACTTGAAAATACTTCTGGATCGCGGCGCCCGGCAGCAGGAATTGCTGCGCGAGAATTTGCTGCTGCGCGAGGAGTACGCGGCGCGTTACGGCTTTCCTCGCATCGTTGCCGAGCACTCGTCGATGAAGGAAGCGAGCCAGATTATTCAGCGCGTCGCGGCAACCGATTCCACGGCGCTATTGCTCGGAGAGAGCGGGACGGGCAAGGAACTTTTCGCACGAGCCATCCATCATTTGAGTCCACGGCGTGAGCAGGCGTTCGTCGCGCTCAACTGCGCGGCCATCCCCGAAGGCCTCGTCGAGAACGAGCTTTTCGGCCATGAACGCGGCGCTTTCACAGGCGCGGGCGCGCGGAAAATTGGGAAGATCGAACTTGCACATCGCGGCACTCTCTTTCTCGATGAAATCGCCGAGCTTCCGCTGGCAACTCAGGCCAAGCTGTTGCGCGTTCTGGAAGAACGCCGCTTCGAGCGCGTCGGAGGGACGTTGGCCGTCGAGGTGAACGTGCGATTGATTGCCGCGACGAATCGCGATCTGCATGCTGCGGTCGATGAGAAATCGTTCCGTGAAGATCTTTATTTCCGAATTTCGGCTGTGCCTATCACGATTCCGCCGCTTCGCGACCGTGGGGACGACATTTATCTTCTTGCTGAGCATTTCCTCGAGCGATTCCGCCGGGAATTCCGAAAGACCGGATTGGTGCTCTCTGACGAAGCGAAGGCTGCGATGCTGGGCTACCGGTGGCCAGGGAACGTCCGAGAATTGCAGAATGCGATCGAACGAGCGGTGATTCTGTCTCCCGGCCCAGAGATTGATGCGGCAGCGTTGCAGCTTCCTTCCGCTCGACCGACGCGCGAGCAACTGCCCACCGGCATGCTGAACGAGGAGTTCGTTTGGGATGGCCCGCTCGAGGAAGTCTCGCAACGCGCCGTCGCGCACGTGGAGCGCTTCAAAATTGAGAACGCACTGCGCGAATCGAAATGGAATAAGACGCGTGCTGCGGAAAAGCTCGGCGTTTCCTACAAAACTCTCCTCAGTAAAATCCGCGCTCTCGGACTCGAAAACTAGATCGCCCGGCCGCGTGCCAATTCAGCTAAGGCTTCCGGCCCGAATGCAGCGCAACGCTTCCGAAATTCCACAACTCGCAATGAACATCCGCAAAACCCGCGCGTTCCATCCACTTCGACAGCTCCGCAGGCGATGGAAATTTCGCCACTGAGCCGGGCAAGTACGAGTATGCCTCTGCGTTGCCCGAGATAGCGCCACCGACGCGCGGTAGAATATACCGGAAGTAAAATCGAAAAGCGCCTGCTCCGAAACCGCTTTGCGGATCGGAAAACTCGAGAATCCCGATCCGTCCGCCCTTGCGCAGAACGCGCATAATTTCCGATAGCCCATGTTCGTAGTTCGCGAGATTTCGGAAGCCGAATGCCGCCGTCAGAAGATCGAAGCTTTCCGAGGCGAATGGAAGCGAAAGCGCGTCCGCCGCGAGGAATGAGGCTCGGCGGCGCGATCCTGCTCCCTTCTCACGCGCGCGCGTGAGCATCGGTAACGCGAAATCGCTACCAAAAATTCTCGCCGCATCACGTCCAGAGGGCTTCGAGGCATCAGCTTGGCGTTCGAGCGCAAACGTCAAGTCACCGGTGCCACAGCACAAATCGAGGACGCGAGAGTGCGGTTGGGCTAAGTCGTCGGCGAATCGCTTCGCAGTCCGGTGACGCCAAATCCGATCGAGCGAAAGCGAAAGCAGGTGATTTAGGAAGTCGTATCGCGGCGCGATGCGGCCAAACATTTCTCGCACGCGAGCGCCGGCTTCGGCTTCGTCGCGAGCGCCTTCCGGTCGCGTCCCCGGCAGCGGCACCGAACCAGGCTGCCGTGCAGCAACCGGTCGCGACCCGGTTCCTTGACTCGTCATCGAGAGACCTCGGCCAATCGCGCCACTTCTGGCGCGTCTCGAATCGCTTCGATCACCAGTCGATCGGGAATCTTAATTCCCCACTCGACTCGCCCGATGGCGACCGGCAGAACCCATCGAACGCGTCCGCCGTGCGATTTCTTGTCACCACGCATCAACGCAAGCAATTTGGCCGGGCGATAGGAGTCGAAGCTCGGTAGCGGGCCGACGCTCATCACAAGGCGCGAGATTCTCTGCGCCTGAATCGAACTAATGCGATTCGTTGCGAACCCCAGGAGCAAAGCGACCAGCATTCCCCACCCGACGGCCTCGCCGTGCAGGTGGCGCCGGTAGTTCCCCGCTGTTTCGAGCGCGTGCCCAAACGTGTGGCCGAAATTCAGAATTTGCCGCAGGCCGGACTCGCGCTCGTCCTTGGAGACGATCTCTGATTTTGCTCGAATCGATCGCGCCGTGAGTCGCTCCAGCGCGCTCGGATCACGGCGCACTATCTTTCTCATGTTCGTTTCTAGATAGGCGAAAGAATTGCCGTCAATAATGTTTGCGTATTTAACCCCTTCATAGAGGCCGGAACGGAATTGAGCCTCCGGAAGCGTCTGTAGAAAGCGAGGATCGGCGACGACGGCGATTGGCGGATAGAACGCGCCGACAAGGTTCTTCCCTTCCGGCAAATTCACGCCGGTCTTCCCGCCGATGGAGCTGTCAATCTGCGCGACGAGCGTTGTTGGCACCTGAATGAGACGAACTCCTCGAAGGTAACTCGCCGCCACAAAGCCGGCGACGTCGCCAACGACGCCTCCGCCCACCGCCACAATTACCGAGCGGCGATCAGCGCCCGCTCGATGGAGGGCGCGACACACTTTCTCGACGGTTGCCAAATTCTTCGCGCTCTCGGCATCATCGAACAGAATCGGCGCGTGCGCACCAAACGGCAGAATCGCCTTCGCAATCGTCCGTCCGCAATTTTTCCAAACGCGCGGCGAGCTCAGCACGAATACTCCCGTCGCATACGCCTGCTTCGAGATCACAGTGTTCAGTTGATTGATCGCGCCGCTTCCACACAGAATTCGGTAAGTCCCAGACCCGGATCGAACGGAGAAGGTCTGCATCAATTCCGGCCGCGAAAGGTTCGGTTAAATAATGCTTGGCTAACTTCGGGATTAGCCACGGGGGAAAAGCCACGCCGTCGAACGGAAGCTGTCATTTTGAAAATGTAACACAAGTGCGGAATCCGTCGGGCGCTATTGGCCCTTTTGACGGTCGGCGGTCCGGCTTTGCAGATCCTCGATCGTAGCGAGTATCACGTGGCCGACGATACCGAGGCTTCGCGCGCTCACCTTGTCCATCGTATCGCCGGATGTATGCCAGTACGGATAGTCTTCGGTGCAGCAATCGATGATATCAATGGCCGGCACATGGCGTTTCATAAACGGCATATGGTCGTCTTCAATGGGACGCGAACTTGCCAGGAAATAATTTTGATATCCGAAAGCGTTAGCTTTCGACCACACCAAGTCGTTCAGCCACCCCATCGAGTTCGTATCGTGGCGGATTTTCAAGTCCTTCGGCCCCACCATATCGGCAAGAATGACGGCCTTCACTCGCTTCAGGTCGCCCGAAATCGCCATCCGCGCGGCGAGTTCCCTGCTGCCGTAGACGCTGTCATCGTCGCTCCAGTCCACGAATGCTTCTTCACCGTCAAGGAAAGCGATCCAAACTCCGAGCGGTTCCTTTTTCGAGCACAGAATATTCGCCATTTCAAGCATTAGGCCCGTAGACGAGCCGCCATCTACAGCGCCTACGAAATCATCCTGGCGCTTCGTATCGTAGTGCGTGAGAAGAAGAATGAAATCGTTCGTCTTGCCGGGAATCTTGGCAATGATGTTCTTCATCGGGACGGAGCCAACCGGCGTGGACGAATTGAAATCGTCTTCGTCGAATGTGCAGCCGCTCTTGGTCAGCTCTGCGCGAATTAAATCCTGCTCGCGGTGGATTCCGTCGCTATTTGCCTGGCGAGGGCCGATGGCGACGATCTTCGCAGTGTAATCGTAGGCGCGCGCACCATCGAACCCGCCGGTCTTATCGGCCGGCAGAGCGTCAGAGGCTCCGCTCGTATCCACGGGAGCGGATGCGGCCGCCGGGACCGCGCTCGACCCCGAAGCAGTCCCAGGTTTCGCCGTGCCATTTCCACATGCGAGCAGCCCGAATGCCATCAGAGCCGCTGCGATTGGCGTCCCGGCGGCTGTGTTCATTTTCATTTGGCTAGCCCGTTCCCTCTCCGGCCGCAGCTTGCTTCTCACGCCGCCGGACAACCAAATACGAAACTCCGATGCCAATAAAATACAGCGCCATCAAAACACTCATGAAGAGGACCATCGTCGTCGCGTCGGGCGTCGGCGTGACGATCGCGGCAAGCAGAGTAATCACGAGGACCGCGTAGCGAATGTTTTTCCACAGGAATCTCGGCGTAACGATCCCGAAAAGCGTCAGACAGAAAATCAGAACCGGCAATTCAAAGATTATTCCGAGGCCCAGCAGCACGACGAGGATCAAATCAAAATATTCATTGATGCTGATGAGTGGTTTGAAGGGCCCTTGAAATCCGATAAGAAATTTCAAAACATAAGGCAGGCTGACGTAATAGCCGAACGCGATCCCCGACAAAAACAGCGCGAGCGATGAAAATATAAATGCGCTCACCGCGCGGCGTTCATGACGATATAGTCCCGGCGCGATAAACATCCAAATTTGATAGAGCACCACCGGCGATGCGATCACGATGCCCAGATACAGGCCAAGATTAATCAGCAAGCTAATGGCCCCGGTCGGACTGGTGTAGACGAGCTTGTCTTCGAAGTGCGCGGCGCGCAACGCGGCAATCATCGGCCGGGCCACGAAGGCGAATACTTTGCTCGAAACCGCGACTCCAATCATCATTCCGACGGCAATCGCGATCGCCGAATTGATGATTCGTTTTCTCAGTTCGACGAGATGTTCGAAAAACGACATCCGTCCGCCTTCCTCATCTTCGCTGGCTGAGGCGGCTCGATCGACGAACGGGAGATCTGGTTGGATATCGGTGGCCATCACTTAGCGTCGGGGAAAGATTCTTGCACGACAGCCTGGGACGAAGATTCTTGAACGGAGTTGCCCCCGGCTCCGGATTCAGAAGCCGCAGTCTCGGCGGATCTGGTTCCGCCGGAGCCAGCTTCAGTCTCACCGGTGGCCTCGGCCGTCACGGGAGGATGAGCCAGCGCGGAAGATTGCGCTGAACGTAGAGCGGCTTCTCGCACCTCGAGTTCGCGCTTCCTCTGATCGATGGCTTGCGACTCGCGCTCCAGCTCCCGCATGTGTTCGTCAAAAGTCGAGCGGAGATCACCTGTCGCGCGGCGGAATTCGGCCATGATCTTTCCGAGATTCCGTGCCAATTCGGGCAGCTTTTGCGGCCCAAAGACAACCAGCGCGACAACGAAGATAATAATCAGGTGAGGAATACTGAGCATCGAGGTGGCAATTTCGCCTTCGTTTGCATCATAGAGTAGGGCATGTGGCGTGTCAAACTGCCCGAAACTTTCATGCTATACTGCATTTGAAGGGGCGCGGAGGACACAAAAGCAATGGAAACATCCAAGCGTGGCCTGTTTTTATTGATCGGCGTTCTGGCCGTATCCGCTGTTCTCGGAGGGCTTTACGGGCCCTCGGTGAAAGCGACAGCGGCTGGCGCCAACGATATTCAGGACTCTGTTAAGTCGTTCACTCGCGTCCTCGCAATCGTCCAGCAGAACTACGCGAACCCTGTAGACACCGACAAGGTGATCTACGACGGAGCGATTCCGAACATGCTCCGCGTGCTCGATCCGCACTCTTATTTCTTCGATCCGAAGCAGTACGCCACTTTCCGCGAAGAGCAACAGGGCCGCTACTACGGAGTTGGAATGACAGTCGCCGCCCGGGACAATTACACCTACGTGGTTGCTCCTATGTTCGGATCGCCGGCTTACAAAGCGGGAATCCGTCCTGGCGATACAATTCTCAAAGTTGACGACAAATCCTGCGACGGCCTCGACACGACTCAGGTTGCCGATCTCTTGAAGGGTCCCAAAGGCACCGAAGTCAAAATTTCCTTGGGCCGCGAGGGCTGGGACAAGCCGATAGTGGTCAGCGTTATTCGCGATGAAATTCCCCGCCCCGGCGTGGATTTTTATTCCGTCGTGCGTCCCGGCATCGGTTACGCGCGCGTTTCGGCGTTTAATGAAACCACGGACACCGATCTAGCCGCCGCGCTCAAAGACCTCGATGTTTCCCATCTCGATGGCATGATCCTGGATGTTCGAGGGAATGGCGGCGGACTCTTGCAACAAGCCGTTGGCATCGGAGACATGTTCCTGGAGAAAAATCAGCTCGTGGTCTCTTTCCATGGCCGATCAGCGCCGGAGCGCCGGTTCTACGCTGTCCGTGGCAATCAGGGCGTCACCGTTCCTCTCATCGTACTCATCAATGGGCAGAGCGCTTCGGCATCGGAAATCGTTGCGGGCGCGATTCAAGACCACGATCGCGGGCTGGTCGTCGGCGAGACAAGCTTTGGAAAAGGCCTCGTTCAAACTCAATTTCCACTTAGCGAAGATACTGCGATGCTGCTTACCGTCGCGCGCTATTACACGCCGAGCGGTAGACTGATCCAGCGCGATTACAAGAATGTCTCGCTCTACGACTATCACTACAATCCGAAACCGCCGCGCCAGCCTGAAGTGAAACTCACGGACAGCGGCCGTCAAGTTTTCGGCCAGGGCGGCATCACGCCAGATATCGTCGTGCCAGCGCCGAAGCTAGACCCGTTCGAAGAAACATTGGTGCGCCGAGGAATCTTCTATCCCTTCCCACAGGGCGTCGGGGATTTCACGCGCCATTTTCTCGGCGAGAAGCCGACGGTTGGCAAAAATTTCGTGGTAGATGATGGCGTCTTGGCGGAATTCCGGCGCTACCTTGAATCCGAACACGTGCGCTACTCCGACGAGGACATCAAGGACAACCTTGACTGGCTCAAGTGGAGAATCAAACGCGAAGTGACGACGTCTGTGTTCGGACTGAACGAGGGCTACAAGGTCGAACTCGAAAATGATCCGCAACTCGACAAGGCCCTCGAGGCGATCCCGCAAGCCAAGGCGCTGTACTTGAACGCGCGCAAAATTGTGGCGCAGCGCCAAGCCGTTCCTGAACAGCAACCGTAGTAACGTCACGAGTCCAATTGGCTTTCGCGCTATCGAGCACGAATCGCCGCTCGATTCCTTCTAATTTCTTGTCCTGCTAATTCCCTGTCGGGGTGGGCCTCTTGCACTGCGTCATTGACTTACCCTATTGCGGAGATGGAACGGGTAGCGCACTCTGCGGCCGCATTTTCTTCTCCCAGAATTAATCTACTTCGGTACCTCTCAGAGACGTCATGAACCCAGCGCCAACGAAGCAATTCGTTCCGGGAACCCTTGCCTGGCCGGACACGAAGTCCCGGTGGATTCTCGGGGCCGCGTGGATCGGTTTTGTCGGCGTGGCCACGTTTTGCGCCGTGGCGTTTGCGCCCGGTCGCAAGCTCACCGCCTTCGGTGATTTTTCGCTTTGCCTGGTAGCCGCGTTCGCGACCATCGCGCTCCTCTCGAATGCCGGCGCTCAGACACGCCGCAGCCAGGCGTTCTGGCTCCTTTTCGGAATCGGACTCGGCACCTGGTTACTGGGTCAAATCATTTGGACCTATTTCGAGGTCGTCCTTCACCAGGACGTGCCGAATCCCTTTATCGGCGACGTGATTCTGTTTCTTCACTCCGTGCCGATGATCGGCGCTTTAGGCCTACGTCCGCACGACCGCCGCGAAGATCTTCGGATGCACCTCGGATATGTCGACTTCGCAGTCCTGCTGATTTGGTGGGTTTACCTCTACTTGTTCGTCGTGATCCCCTGGCAATACATCTCTCCGAATGTGGGTCTTTACGGAAGAGCGTTCGATACGCTCGAGGGCGTCGAAAATCTACTCCTGGCCGCGGGACTCGGAGCTCTCTATCTCCGCGCGCGAGCCGAATGGAAAACGGTATACGCGCATCTTTTTTGCGCCGCGTTCCTGATGGCGATCGGCGCTTACATCTCAAATATCGCCATCGATGCGAATCTGTATTACGCGGGAGGCCCGTTCGATCTGCCGTTGATGGCGGCGCTCACATGGTTTGGCACCGCCGGCGTGATCGCGCATCAAATTCGACCGCAAAGCGAACTCGACGCAACCCACCGCCATGTGCCGAGTCCTTGGCCTGCGCGTCTTGCGATGGCCACGGTGTTCTCAATTCCATTGATGGCGCTGTGGACAGCAACAATGAGCACCGCCCCGCGCGAGGTTCAAGAGTTTCGCGTGGCCTTGACACAGATTACGGTACTCATCATAGGGCTGCTCATCGTCGTGCGACAACATCTCGTGGATCGCGAAAGGATGCGATTGCTTCGCGCTTCAGACGAGGCGCTCGAAAATTTGAAGCGGCTGCAGGCGCAGATGATCCAATCCGAGAAGCTTGTATCGCTCGGCCAACTCGCGGCCGGCGCGGCACACGAAATCAATAATCCGCTTACGGGCATACTCGGCTACTCAGAACTTCTCGCCGACGAACCTGGACTCACGGACAAACAGCGAGCGCTCGCCGATAAAGTGGCCGCCCTCGCTCGACGCATCAAAGCGCTCGTGACCAATCTCTTGAGTTTCGCCCGGCGCGTCCCCGCCGAACGGACGCTGCTCGACGTCGGCGAGGTGATGAGCAACGCCTTGAATCTCAACAACCTCGATGTGCGAGGCAAGAACATCCGCATCGAGTACGAGCCGGCAGGTTCGTTACCTCTTGTTCGCGGCGATGCGAATCAAATCATGCAGGTCTTTTTCAACGTTGTGGACAACGCGGTAGACGCACTCGAAGAAGTCGGAGGCGGAGTTCTTTCGATCCGCGCGATGTCCGAGGGGTCCAACGTCATCGTCGAGGTCTCGGACACTGGCCCGGGAATTAAATCTCCTGACCATGTGTTCGATCCGTTCTTTACGACGAAGCCCGTCGGCAAGGGCACGGGCCTCGGTTTGAGCATTTGTTATGGGATCGTTCAAGAGCATTTCGGCACGATCCAGTGCTTCAACCGTCCCGTCGGCGGCGCCCTGTTCCGCGTGACGTTTCCGGTCGCCATACAAGTCGTGCCGTCGAACGAGCTAGCTGAGATGCATCAGGGATCGGATTGATTTCTGCGCTCCGTCCGGATACCGCTTAGCTTATCCTTAGGCCACACCCCACACGCCGCGCGCTAGCCAAACCAGAGTCGCGCCTTCACACTAGAAGTCACCTGGGACCTTTACTCCCAGCGGCATTGCGTCGGCCCGCGGAGCGACTGGATGGAAGTTCCGAAAACCGCCGAGGGAAATACCTCGGCGATTGCAGAAGAGGCTCCGAATTCGTCGCAGAAGTCTGCCCACGACGCAGCTCCCGTTCTACCTGGCAGCGAATCGCCTGCAACACCCTCGACCGTCACGCCAAAACCGCCCGCTGCTGCGCCACAGACTGCAAAGCCGCCAGCAGCCACCGCGGCACCAAGCGGAGTCTCGCCTAATCCTGCCGTGAATCCTGCGCAGCCCGTTGCGGCGAAGCCCGCGCAACCACCCGCACCAAAGGTTGCGGCCGCCGCTGGCGCCGCGAATCCCGCGCCAGTAGCGATGTCCGCGCCGGAACTCATCACCAGAATGCTGAAAGGCGCGCCGAAGACTAGCGATTTGATTTTTTCGCCGGGACGCGCTCCGATGGTGGAACTCCACGGCCAGCTCCGCCAGATGAAGATTGAGAACGTCACTGTCTTGACGCCTGAAGATACTGCGAGAATTGCTGGCGAGCTTATCGGGCGGAACACGATTGCCGTTCAGAAACTAAGAGATGAAGGTTCCTGCGACATTTCCTACAGCCTTCCAAAATTGTCACGTTTCCGCGTCAACATTTTCACGCAGCGTGGAAGCTGCGCCATCGTGATGCGTGTCATTCCAAGCGTAGTGCCCACGTTTACCGAACTCAATCTGCCAATGGAGCTCTCAAGTATTGCCGGGCTTCGCAATGGCATTGTCCTTGTGACCGGCCCCACTGGCTCCGGAAAATCCTCCACCCTCGCTGCGGTGGTAAATCAAATCAATGAAGAAAAGGCTTATCACGTCCTGACGATCGAGGATCCGATCGAATTTCTGCACACGCACAAGATGTCTACGATTCATCAGCGTGAATTGCACAGCGACACGCCAAGCTTCGCGCTAGCCCTTCGCGCCGCTCTGCGGCAAGCGCCAAAGGTGATTCTTGTCGGCGAAATGCGAGACAAAGAGACAATCGAAATCGCGCTCGAAGCTGCCGAGACGGGCCACCTCGTTCTCTCTACTCTCCACACGATTGACGCTTCAAAAACAATCGAACGTATCGTCGGCGTGTTTCCGTTAAGCGATCAGCAAGCCATTCGCTCGCGATTCTCGAAAGCGTTTCGCTATATCGTATCGCAGCGCCTGATTCCGCGCGCCGATGGCGCGGGCCGGATTGCGGCGATGGAGATTCTGAAATCCACGATGCGCACGAGAGAGTACGTGGAAAAAGGCGAGAGCGAAGGAAAGTCGCTTGTGGACGCGATGCGCGACGGCTCGACCGAAGGAATGCAATATTTCGATTTCGAACTCGAGAAGTACATGCGCGCGGGAATTATTGATGTCGATACGGGGCTATCCTACGCCACCAATGCAGGAAACTTGCGCCTGCAAATTACAGACCTAATTGATGAACAGAACGAACGCCTCCCGATTAGCGGTTAGCGGAAAATCAAAACCGGAAAAATGACCGGTCAAAGCGCGTGCAGTGACGCGAGGATACGACGTTCCGTGTGAGGCGTAGCCGTTGCGTGTCGCGACTACAGCGAAATCAAGCGCGGATTGGGCGACGCCTGCATCACAAATTGCAGTTTCAACGCGACCTGAAATCGTCCGTCCGGAAGCTGATTCATGCGCACAACTTCGGCAAGATACTCCCAGCCGTTGCTCTTGGCCGATGAACTGAACGGGTAGGTAACAAGCACCCGCATGCCTGCGTGGTAGGAATCGCGCCATGTCATGACGTTGAGGCACCCGCGAGAGACATTCGTCGTGGAAGTGACATCTTCGAAGTTCCCGTCGTCAAAACGCACCGGGCGCAGCCGGACAGGAATCAGAACCGAAGCGCGCGCGGCGCGCCGCCGATCAGTATTCGGAGCGGAATCTGTCTCCAGGATATCGATGGCCGGCATCGCCGGGACTGGATTTAGTGCCGTCATAAAACACCTCAGTTCCATTGAAACGCTCGCCGCTCGGCGAGTCGCTTCGTCAAATTTTAGATTGCCGATTCCGTCAGGCAGGGTCGATGGTACGAGCGTACCAAAGAGGCCGTACTTCGACCCCAGAGGAGATAAAACTAGGAGTTGAACGCGGATTTCTGGTGGACGAGAGGGGATTCGAACCCCCGACCCCCGCGTTGCGAACGCGGTGCTCTCCCAACTGAGCTACTCGCCCACCGCCGCAGATGATTCTATCAGACGTGCGCGCGAGAGCAATACGTGCGTGACGCATCGACCGCAATCTTTACCACAATCGTGCAACTGTCCGCCGGGACGAGACGCTAACTTGCTAAACTCGAAGCGTGGCAATCAGGCTAATTGCAATAGACATCGACGGCACGCTTCTTGATAGCCATTGGCGGATTCCCGAGGCAAATCTCAAAGCCATTTCGGACGCGACCGCGCGCGGAATTGAAGTTGTTCTCGTCACCGGGCGGCGCTTTGATTTTGCGCGGCCCGTCGCGGAACTATTGCATTGCGAACTGCTGCTGATCGTCAACAACGGCGCACTCATCAAATCGCTCGATGGCGAGACCCATTTTCGTTGCTTGCTTCCGCGCGCCACGGCGCGGAGCGTCCTTGAAGCTACCCCCCAATTTCGCTCCGGCGCGGCACTCGTTTTCGACCGGCCTAAAGCCGGCCAGATTGTCCTCGAACATATCGATTGGAACGATCCCGTCCGGCACGCGTATTACGAGCGAAACAGCACATTCATCTCGCAAGTCTCGCCGCTCGAAAATGCTCTCGACGAGGACCCGATCCAGGTCATGTTCACGTCCGGAGTGAACAAGATGCGCGAGGCGCGGAGGATTCTTCAGGATGCCGCGTCTTCCAACGATTACACCCTCGCCATCACCGAGTACGAAGACAAGGACTTTTCGATTTTGGACGTGATTTCGCCCAGTTGCTCCAAAGGTACCACGCTCGAAGAATGGGCGCGAAGGCGCGGGATCCCGCGCGAGGACATCATGGCCGTCGGCGACAATTGGAACGACCATGACATGCTGGAGTTTGCCGGCGTACCAGTGGTGATGGGCAATTCCATACCGGAGTTGAAATCTCGCGGCTGGCCGGTTACGCTAACCAATGACGAAGGTGGCCTGGCGGCTGCCATCCGGACATACGCTTTCGGAGAATGAGCATCCAAGTACATTCAATGCGTAGAATCGTCTTTATATTGGGTTTGATTGCCCTGGCGTGTACCAGCGCGCGGGCGGATTACGCCGTGCTCCGGTCGGGCGAACGCTTGCATATCACGAGCTACGAGAAAACCGGCGATTCCGTCCGGCTGATGATTGCTGGCGGCGCCATCGATTTACCGGCGAGAAGTATCGTTAGCTTTGAGCCCGAGGACGTCTTCCCGGAGAATGCGCCAACCCGCACCGCAACAGGGAAACTCGACAACATTATTCATGCCGCCGCGGCGCGCCACGGGGTTGATGAAAAGCTGATCTCGAGCGTTATCGCCGCGGAATCGAATTTCAATCCGCGCGCCGTCTCCAAAAAACAAGCCCAAGGCCTGATGCAATTGCTGCCAACGACAGCAGCGCATTTCGCCGTCAAAGACGCATTCGATCCTGCGCAAAATATTGAGGCGGGAACGCGATATCTGAAGCAACTCCTCCAGCAGTATCGCGGCGACTTAGTCCTTGCGCTGGCCGCTTATAACGCCGGGCCGGAAGTGGTGGCAAGGTACGGCGGCGTTCCACCAATCGCCGAGACTCGTGCTTACATCCGTCGCGTCACCGAGCGATATTCAAGTCTCTCGGCAAAAGAATCCATCGCCGCTCGCTAGTTCCCTTCCCGTCGAATTCTAAATCGCCATTGTAGCCCCGGCATTCCGCCGGCGTTTTTCCGCGCGGCGGCGTGATCCAAAAAACCGCGCACAAGGATCAAGCATTGCCGGCAATTCAGCATCGTTGGCGTGCGGTTAGTTGCTTATTATTGCTGCGGAAAAGGTTGCGGAGACGGAGGCTGCGGCAACTCCGGCGGCACCGGTTGACCACCGAACGGGCTCGAACCTGAACCCTGCCCTCCGAATGGAGCTGGATTCGCCTGACCCGCAGGGACCGAGCCTGGGACGCCGACAGCGCCACCGCCGCCCGCTGCGGATGCCTGCTGTTCGAGCGGATTAAAGATGAATTCCCATTGCTTGTATTTCGTGCCCTTTTTATAAACGATGAGCGAAGGCTTGTCGATCTTGCTCCCGACGCCGGCAATGCTTCCGCCAATCGTTGTGGTCTCAAGCGGCGAGCCGATGGGCTGCCCGAGCGAAGTTCCTATGCCAGCGCCGCCTGGCGATTGTCCGAACCCGCCAAAACCTGATTGACCTCCGAGCGAACTCGACGATGGGTTGTTGCCACCAGACTGATCGGGACTCTGGGGACTTCCGTTCGTCGGGTTAGTCGGGTTGCCTTGGGACGACTGTCCGTTGCCACCTGACGCGCCTGATTGACCGCCGAAAGTGCTACCCCCAAATGAACTCCCGCCACCTTGGCCTCCGGCAAGCCCACCAATGAGGCCAGCGCCCGGCACGCCCAATCCCGGCATACCCGGCATATTCGGCATTCCTGCTACACCACCGGTCAGTCCCAGCGCGATGCGATCCATAATCGCCATCTGCTGGAGGGACGTATAGCGCACGCTTCCGATGAGCGCTCCGCCGCCGGTAACGTAGATCAGTCGCCACGATCCGTCGGTCTCATTCATCGGATCTCTGTACGCCTGCCGGAGAAAGCGAACTCCGTTTGTTCCCTTGACGAGATCGTCGATCTTAGTTGGATTGCGATTGAACTTTCTCGTGTAAAGTCCAATCGCCCTTTCGTACTGTTTCCCTCGCCATACCATTTCCAATTCTTTCTCGCGCCGGCCCTGCGTAAGGATGCTCGGCACCGCAATCGTAGTGGCGATAAGAGCGAGCGCAACCAGAAATACTGCGAACAACAGCGTGTAGCCCCGCTCACCGGAATGCGGGTCACGCGCGGGAGATACTAAGGGGCTATATTGTAAGTACAAGCTCATGGCTGTTGTTGCGTCGGCTGTTGGTCGGGCTGCGACATCGAAAGAGTCGCGTGAAGGCCGCTCGAAATCTCTTCAAATTCCGCCGTGCTGTTTCCAATCTTCACCAAACGGAAGCGATTGAATAGGGTCCCGCCCTCGCCAACGATGAAAACGTCGTCTTCTTTACTGAAAAACGCGAGGCGATTCCGAGTGGACGAATTCGTAGCGTAGCCAAAGAACGTCGCGCCTACCTGCGGCGGCTCGGGCGGAGCTGGCCTCTGCGGGCCCACAAACTGGCGCGGGTGTTCCTGTTGAGCTTCCGCTGCTTTCTGCGCGGGGGTCGGAGCCGGCGGACCAAAACTGAAAATATCGTGATGCTCGCCCTTATATTCAGTTCGCCGTACCTTCTCGAGCAAGTCGAGCCGCAAACTCGGATCCTCGACCTTCAGCGGCTCGAATTTTGTGTCCACAGGGGTAAAGCCGGGAAGAGCGGAAGCCGCCTGCGAGCCCGAAAAATTAACATACACTACGATCGCCAGGAGCACCGCGAGGGTCAGCAGCACGATTTGTTGTGTCCGCTTCGACATCGCTAAGTCCGAAAGTACGTCCGCAATTCCAAAGTCAGGTGCAAACGCCCCGCTTCCGCGCGATCCATCGCAAGACTATCGAGAAGATAGAAACTCTTCGATCGTTCCAAGCCCACGATGAACTGCAGAACCGACAGATAACTGCCGTCCACGCTTTCCGTAATTCCAATTTCAGTTACGTTCCGGCCCTTCAACGGCGTTTCATGAAATCCGGTCGCGCTAGTTTTCAATCCTGCCTTGGTGGCGATGTCACCAAGATCGTCAACAATCCCGGAGTAGCCCTTCGCCGCGACCGGCATCTCTTGCTGGTAGAAGCGAGCAGCCTGCACGCCCACGTCGGGCATGTTTTTCCTGATGCGCTCGCCGCGTTCGATATCCGCCTTCAGTAGCTTCGCCTTGGTCTCCAGCGTCGCGCGCTCGTTTCGGAGCGCCGCTGGGTCAGACTGGCGCAGCTGCCAGAGCAGGATGCCGAAGCCGATGTCCAGCAGCAACAGGACGCCGAGCCCGGAGATAACCGCGACCTTCCAGAATGCGTGTTTTTTCTTGTCGCTCATGTCGTTGAATAAGTTGCGTCAATCGTCACGGTAATGCGATCGAGCGACGTCATGCCCGCCTGTCCCTGCGTTGGCTCGACGTACTTCTCATCCCGGACGTGAACGTCGCTGAATACATTCGAAGATTCGAGCGCGCGAATAAATTTCACCTTGCTGTCGTCATCCGTCGCGGCAACCGTCAGCTTGACCAGCGCCCGGCCGCCCTCGAGCCGCGGAGCAATATTCACAACCCGGACACCGCTCGGAAGCGTGTGCTCCAGGTCTTCGAAAATCTTTGGCCACGGAAACGAACGCGCTTCGATCAAAGAGTTTAGGAAATTGGAGCGGTCCAAAACCTGCTGGGCGTCAGCTGTATTGAAATACTGCCCGAATTGCTGCTGGCGCAATTCTGCCTGGCTGATCTGTCTTTCAATTCGCGAAATATCCGCGCGCACGGCCCGATTCGCGCTCCACGTCGAGTACACCTTTTGCGAAAGAATCAGTAGCGCCACGAGACCCACGAATCCGATCAATCCGGCGCCGACAACGAATCGGCGATGATTCTCGAGGGGCGTCGTCGAGAGGTTTAGATTTATCCTCATCCGCGTCGCACTCGTTCCATCATGCTCATGCTCCGTTCGCCATCCAGCCGACGAGGCCTTCCTGCCCCTGGCTCAGCATGCTTCGCGCTTCCGACGACAATCCTATTCCCGATGCGGCGTCGGTCAGATTTCCCGTCTCCACCTTCATCTCATTGCCTACCGCCAGCCGGACTGTCTCTTCACGATCACCAAAGCCGGTGATCAGGACGCGATCGAGTTCTCCGCCCCATGTGTCTTGGTGATACGCGACCGCCGGGAAGATCTCATCGAGAATGGCCTGGACGTCAATTTGGGCTGCCTCCGTCGCAGTTGAAGTCGACCGATACACGCAAAGGTTGCTGCCGCGCACGATTACGGTGGTAAGACTTTTGCCTCCGGCCCGGAGAAGCATCGTCGCGCCCGATTCCGAGAGCAACGGCAGGCATGCCAGCGTCGAAGTCAGAACCACGCCCGGCTCGCCTCCTGCCGCTACAACGGCTTCTTCATACTCTCGAATGATCGGCTGCCGGGCCACGGCAGTGATCACTTCCAATCCGCCATCACGGCTCGTCTGGCGCATTGCGGAAATCACGGTGTCGTCAACGTCGAACGGAACGCTTTTTTTCAGCCTCCACCGCAGCAGTGGAATCGCTTCGTCAGCCCGGCGCGGAAGCGTCTCAAATGGAAAAATGAACACGCGCACAACCGGGTCTGGCAAAAGCAGTGCGATGGACTGGCCGCGCAACGACGTCTGATCGAACGCACTTCTCAACGCGGCACGCAGTAATTCCCCGCTCGCCACGTTTGGCTCGACCGGCGATGGAACAATTGCTCCTGGCCCCAGCGCGATGGCTGCACCCGATTCAAGCGCGCCGCTGCCCGACCAGCGAGCCGCGCCGACTCGATCGGCAGCGATTTCGCACACTCCAGCCGGATGCGGCATGGCATCGAGCCAGGAAGTAATCCGTCTGTGGAATCCACCTGGCTGGCTCGATTGAACAGAAACTCCGGTCAGGCTACTCAATGAAAGTCACCTTGTTGATTTCGCGAATCGTCGTGAGCCCCGCGCGCACCTTGGCGATACCCGAATCGCGCAGGAACAGCATGCCTTCTTCCTTGGCCCTGCGCTTGATTTCCGATGTCGGGCGTCTCGCAATGATCATCTCCCGCACATGATCGGAAAGATCAAGAAGTTCGCAGATGGCGGTCCGGCCATGATAACCAGTGCCGCTGCATTCCAGGCATCCCGCGCCTTCGTAGAGAGGCAAGCCCGCCCACTGCGTCGGATCGAGGCCGAGTTCCTGCAACTGCTCGGGCGCATACTGCACGGCCCTCTTGCAATTTTCGCAAATCAAGCGAACCAGCCGCTGCGCCATGATGCAGTTGAGGGCCGATACGAAGTTATACGGCTCAACGCCCATGTTAATGAAGCGGCCGATCACGTCCGTCACGTTGTTCGCGTGAACTGTCGTAAACACAAGGTGGCCGGTCAACGCCGATTGAATCGCGATCTGTGCGGTTTCCTGGTCGCGGATTTCGCCGACCATGATCTTGTCGGGGTCATGCCGCAGGATGGAGCGCAAGCCTCGGGCGAATGTCAGTCCCTTTTTCTCGTTCACGGGAATTTGCGTAATTCCGCGCACCTGATATTCCACCGGATCTTCAATCGTGATGAACTTGTCTTCCTCGCTCTTGATTTCATTGATCGCCGCATACAGCGTGGTCGTTTTTCCGGAACCCGTCGGCCCCGTCACCAGCACCATGCCATACGGCTCACGAATGTAGCGCCGAAGCCGGCGAAGCTCTTCGGGCCCGAACCCGACGACGTCGAGCGTCAAGTTGCGGAATTTCTCGCTGAGCGTTTCCTTGTCGAGGACGCGGAGCACGGCATCTTCGCCGTTGATCGAAGGCATGATCGAAACGCGGAAATCGATGAAGCGGCCTTTGTAACGCACGCGAAAGCGGCCGTCCTGTGGAACGCGGCGCTCGGCGATATCGAGTTCGCTCATCACCTTGATGCGCGAAAGAATCGTTGCGTGCCACTCTTTGCTGAGAGGTGCCATCGCCAGCTGAAGAATGCCGTCAATTCTGTATTTGACGACGACTTCTGTGTTCCCCGTTTCGATGTGAATGTCGCTCGCTCGGCGCTCGAGAGCGGTAAAGATCACCGTATCAACGAGCCGCACGACGGGGCTCACGCCGGTATCGCGCGTGAGCTTCTCCATCGAAATGTTTTCTTCGCTCTCTTCGTCTTCCGCGACTACCTGAAGGGTGAAGCCTTCGGTCGCCTGATCCAGCACGCGCTGCGACTGCTCGGTTCTCTTCAGCAGGTCGCTGATCTGCGTCGCCGTCGCCACCTTGATCTGCAGCTTCTTCCCAAGCAACAGCGACAGCTCGTCATACACGAGAACCTGGCTCGGGTCCGACACGGCGATGGCTAACGTGTGGTCGTGCGCCTCGAGTGGGACGAAGTTGTAGCGGAACATCAATTCGGCCGGAACATCGCGAAATAGCTCTGGGTCGATTCGCTGTTCGCGCAGATCTACAAACGCGCAACGGTAGCGCGTCGCCAGAATCTTCGTGCGCTCCTGTTCGGCCACGTCGTCAGCGTGGATCGGGGCCATCGGATTTCGATTCGTTGTCGCCATGTTTTCCTAACCCTGCATCGATCCCGTGGTCAGTGAGAACATCGGGAGGTACAAAGCAATCAAAATGAAGGCTACCACACAGGCCATGATCACCAAAATTGCCGGCTCAATCCAGGCCAGAATCGCTCCCAACTTCAAATCCACTTCCTGCTCGTAGAATTCCGCGACGCTCGAAAGCATGGGCGCAAGAGCGCCAGAAGCCTCGCCGACTTCAATCATCTCGAGCGCAAGATCGGGTATCACCTTCGTCCCCTCGAGCGCGGTGTGCAACGGAACGCCTTCGCGCACGTGCGCGGCGGCATCTCTCACAGATGTCGCGATCAATCGGCTGCCCATGGCTTCAGACGAAGTATCGAGCGCCGACACCAGCGGAGTGCCACCCGCCAGAAGCGTTGAAAGAGTGCGCACGAACTGGGCGATTTGCGCCTTCAGCCAGATATCGCCAACGAGCGGAACTTTTGGCTTAAGCCGGTCAATCACCAGCGCGCCGTGATCGCTTCTCAGCCACAAATAAATAAGAAAGCCTCCGCCGGCGAGCACGCCAACGAATACGAAAATATAGTTACGCAACGGCAACGAAATCGCCAACACAATGCGGGTCGCCATCGGCAATTGGACGTGCAATTGATCATACAATTCGGCGAATTTCGGGACGGCAAATGTAACCAAGTACGAAAGAACGAGCGTGGTCATTACCACCAGAATCGCGGGATAAATTAAAATGTTCTTCAAACGGCTGATAAAGTTGCCGCTGGTTCGTTGATAAGCGATGTATTGGTCGAGAACTCCGCTTAGATTGCCGCTCCGCTCGCCCGCCATCACAGAGGTGGTATAAACGGGAGGAAAGACGCCTTGCGCGCTCAATGCCTCCGACAACAACGCTCCATTTCGTACACGGGCGCGAACTTCTCCCAAGACAGGGCGTAGCTTGGGAGCGGCAGCCCGCTCGGCAAGCAAATCGAGAGCTGCAAGAATCGGCAGACCGGCCTTAATCAGCGTGTTGAATTGCTGGTTGAAAATCAGGAAGTCCTGCCCCCGGACAAGCCGGCTGGTGGACGAACGCCGGAATTTTGTGACGAATCCGAGGTGCTTTTTGATGGAATAGACGTAAAAGCCGCGCTCAGCGAGGCGCTGGCGCGCCTCGGCCTCAGTCAGCGCCGTCTCCACCTGCTCGAAGACCCGCCCACTTGCATCTCCCAGCTTGCAGACAAATTCAGCCATTTACCTGTATCGTCAGGCCTTCAACTCGCCGGAATCCGTCAAAGTCTAGCACATACCCGGTTGGCCGAGCCTGCCACGGTTTCCATACTAAATGCGCATTTCGTCAATCCCAGCTACTAGTACTGATGCACTTCCGCCGCAAATCTTTGCCTGCCTGGACCAACTAAATGTCAGCTCTGTTACCACGAAGAAGGGGTGCCGATGGAAGCTTCGCGGATGGCGATCGTAGGCCGCAAAGTGCTAGTGCACGCCTTTCGCAAGATCCTCTTCGTTTACGATGGTTACCCCAATGGGAGGCTCGAAATGAAATTTCGCCTCCGCCAGAGGTATGTTCTCCTTCCAATTCCCGAAGCGGAATTCCGTCTCTAGGTCTCCGGGCTCGCGAATTACGACGCGCGCGATCTCCGAGTCCGGACTAACCTCAAAGAGAATTTCCCGAAACGCAGGTTGCTCGTTCGGATCGCTCGTCTTGTGCGGCAGGCAAAGAAGAATTCGGTTGCGCGGGTCGTAAGGCAAGTCCGCCGGGGGCGATGATCCGGTCGCTTCGTCCAGCAAGTCGATCCGCCCGCACAACCGGTCCAGATGAATCTTGCCGGTCAGAAGTGCGAGCGGAGTGCGCCAGTCGTCGCTCTCTTTCACAGCGGCACGGCTCGCAGTCCGATCGGCGGGAACGTAGAACCAGGCATTCTTCCCATCCACAACGAAAAGTTTTTGCTCCGGCGATTCGTATTCCCAACGCATTCGTCCAGGCTTCGAAAAATAAACGGTGCCGGATTCCGCCTGACCGCCACCTTTCCCCGCATGATATCTCTCGTAAAATTCGGCCTGCAGCGTCGTCGCGTGTGCATATCTTGCTTCGACCGCTCGGACGACCGTCGCCGCATCGCCCTTCGCAGCCAGGATCGCGGCTCCGGCAAGCATCCACGAAAGCACGAATTTCATGTGCTTAGTCTAACAAGAATCCATCGTGATGGCGTCGGCGCCTACGCCGCAAACCCGTCACGGCCCAGATTTCTGTTTGCGAAAGCATCGACGGGCGCGATTGTTCGATGCCGTAACGGTTACCCAGAAGCCAGTTCTGAGCGCTCGATTACACGCGGCATAAGCTAATCTAAAGCTTCAGGAGTATTCGCCACCGCAATGTCTATGCCTAAAACCACTCTCGACGATGGAGCTTCCTCGGATACTCCGTCGCACACATCGGTTCGTGCAGCCGAGCAAAGTGACGCCGCTGCTCCCCTAGGATCGGAGGTCGGTAATGTGTCCCGTCCTGGGCCGATCTCCGAGGATTCCACCCGGCCCGCCACACCGGCATCCCAGCGACCCGCGCCATGGCTCGATTCCGCGCTGTTCCTGATTGCTTGGCTACCCGCTGCCGCCATGGGGATCTACGTCAAGTGGTACACCATGACGAATCTGGGTGGTTTTTCGAAAGCTGCCCGGTTCGGCGGTTACGTGTCTCTCACCCTCGGCAAGCGAATCGCTTTCTTTGATGGTGAGATCATTGCCGGCTTTGTCCTCATCCCGCTCGGACTTTGGATCTTGAACCATTATCTTGGCCGATATTTCGCAGTCGCTGCGGCCGCAATCTTGAGCATCGGGTACTTAGTATTGTTCGCGGTCCAACTTCAAGCGATGCAAGAAGTAGGCCGCTACATTTCCCTCCACATTATTGGAATCGCGCTGAATTGGGGAATTCACGAGCCTGGCGCGAACCTGGGCTACCTATCGGCGCGCGGAGTCGCAGAAGTACTCCTCGCGCTTGCCGCAATCATTGGTTCACTCGTATGGAGTTTCAGACGGCAGGGACACAAATATTCCCGTAAGACCATTCAAAATTGCCGCGTCGCGGGGGAGTTGTACGTTCTTGCCGTTGTTATCTTGTTGGCCGCGGGACGGCAGAATAGCGAGTTTCACACGCCCTATCACGAGAGCACATTCGTCCGCGCTGTCGCGTCCCTGTGGAAGGAGAAGGCTGTCGACACCGGCGAATTTCTCTATTTCAGTCTCGACAGCCTGAAGCAACTCGACATCAAGACGCTCTCGACGTTACCAACGCCCGATCTCATCGCGCGCTACCGGGCTCTGGCTCACGTCCCCGCGAACGAAGTGGATCTGCGCTATTTCGGCAAGGAACAGGGAGACAACGTCCTTTTCTTTGTGCTGGAGACGGCGCCCAGCGAATTCGTTCCTCCTGACGATGACCTGAGCCAGTTTCCGAGCATGCGCCGTCTTCGAGAAAAATCATTCCTCGGAACGCGGCATTACACCACCCTGCCTTTCACTCAGTGCGCTTTGTTCTCCGTTTTCAGCTCCTGGTATCCGCTCGATACGCTGCACGCCGTGCGCGGCTACCCGGAAGGCTACGTTCCGCCGGATTTTCTTTACCGTTTGAACGCGATGGGTTTCGAGTCGGCCGCCTTCACTCCACTCGCCGAAGCGAATAATCCAGACGAGGCAATCTATGCTGCGGTCGGCTTCAAAGATCATTTCTATCTCGACCCATCAGCTCCCTTGCCCGCTGTGCCAAGTCTTGCCGGTCAAGATGCCTGGAAAGCCCATCGCGTCGGCGCCGATCTGGTAACGTTGCAGAATCTCGAAACGCACCTCGATGGTTGGATCCGCTCGCACAAACGATACGTCGCCGCATTTCTTCCGCAGGTCGGGCATTTTCCCTATCCCGATGCGTTCCCTGAAAACAGCGAAGAAGACCTTCGAAATCGCGGCCGCGCGATTATTGCCATGCAGGACGCGTGGCTCGGTCAAGTGATGGATTTTCTCGAGAAGCGCGGACAACTGGACCACACGATTATTCTGGTATTCGGCGACCACGGCAGGCGCAACGCTCGCGAAAATCCTGCGCTTCGTCGCGGCACGATAGACGAGACCGCGTTCCACGTCCCACTGCTCATCTACGCGCCTCGCACTCTCGATCATACTGAGCGCATCCCCTGGATCACGTCTCACATCGATTTGGCGCCGACAGTGCTCGACCTGCTCGGAATCAAGCGCGAAGAAGAGACCGCGCAAGGCACAGCGATGTGGAATCCTGCGCTGGCGGGCCGCACAACTTTCTTCTTTGCGCAGCCTCTTTTCGGAGCGGACGGCTTCGCTGCGCAGGACAAATTTTATATGTGGCACTATTATTCCGACATGGTTTACGAGAACAAGGTGCCATTTTTCGATGATTCCAATTTCATCATGCGCCAGTCACCGATCGCACGCGACGTCACCTCCAAAATTCGGACCATGATCGATCTTCAGGCCACATGGCAGAGCCGCTTCGCCCGGCCCCCTGCAAAGTAATCTTTCTCGTTTCGACTCCCGTAACTGCCCATAGCTCAGGAGCAAACGAGGTTTTCGTGTTTGCAGATTGGCACGCTTATCCCGCTCAAGAGCCCGCAGATAACTCCGTGAAGTGATAGATTCTCAGGATGAAATTGCTAAAATCGAGGCGCGCTCCTGCCGCCTGAGCGAACACTTGCCTGAATCTGGCGCAACAAACATATCTTCCAGCTCGGCCGTCACGCCGCCTTCGCGCTTACTGGCAACGCAGCTCGTGTTCTTGATCGTGTTGAGCGCGCTGCCGTTTCTACCGTCTCTCAAGTACCAATTCGTCTACGACGACGACGTTCAGATCGTAAACAATACATCGATTCAAAACTGGGAGTCGGTCCCTTCGTATTTCACCAACACCCTCTTTGGGTCCGACGATCGCACCGCAGCAAGTAATTTGCATTATCGTCCGATTTTCTTTCTCTGGCTTCGAATGAACGACGCACTCTGGGGTCGAAATTCCGCGGGCTGGCACGTGTCCTCGCTTTTGCTTCACCTCGGCGTAACAGCATTACTCTTCTTTCTGCTTCGGCGGCATTTCGACAATTCATGGATCGCGGCCACCGCTGCGCTTATTTTTGGCGTTTACCCCGTGCACATCGAATCAGTCGTTTGGCTGTCCGGCGCCACTGATCCTCTTGCGTCTCTTTTCTTACTTGGTAGCGTTCTTCTTTGGCTAGGTGGCAGCGGGTGGAAAAATAGCCCTGCCCGCATCGGCTCGCTCGCGTGTTACGCGGCGGCGCTTCTGACGAAAGAAACGGCGATCGTCTTTCCTGCAATCGTTTTCGTGTACGCGCTCGTTGGCACGGAGAAAAAGCGCTCGCCCGAGCAAGGAGGCGGATTGTCTGCCGGTGGCGCCTTCGCTCGGGCTTTCGTTCTGGCCCTTCGCGAAACGATTCCTTTTCTTGCCGTCACCGCACTCTATTTGGCTGCGCGTTACGGGGTTTTGCGCGGAGTGCCGCCGCAGACTCCTTGGCTGAGCACTCGCGACGCGCTGCTGACCGCTCCTTTGGCTTTAGGTTTCTACCTGCGCCACCTGATCTGGCCGTTTGGCCTCAGTCTGTTCTACAGCTTCTCCGTCATTTCGAGCCCGTCGAACATTCTTTTTTGGCTGCCGTCCCTGACGGTCATCGCTTTGGCGGCGTTGATTTTTACCTGTTGGCGTCGCACGAAAGAATCATTAGTGCCCATCGCCGTGGCATGGTGCTTTCTTCCGCTTCTGCCGGTGCTCGATATTGCTCTCTTGCAGCAAGACGATACGGTTCACGACCGATACTTGTACCTGCCGAGCATCGGACTCGCGATCGGGGCGGCCGTTTTGCTCCACGTATGTACGCGCGTCCGTGGCCAAACTCGCCGGCCACGATTTGCATTCGCCATCGCGGCGATGTTGATCACGAGTCTCGGGTTCGCGACCATCGCTCAGTCCATTCCATGGCGGGATAATCTGACGCTCTATACGCATGCCGCCGAGCGCTCACCCAAAAACACCATCGCCCGCAACAACCTTGCCGCCGAGTTCGTGAAGCGGAATCGCCTGGACGATGCTGACCGGCTTTTTCAAGCGGTCCTGCAGGATCGTCCGGAGTATTGGCTGGCGAATTACAACTATGGATACTTAAATTACCGGCTGAAGCGGTTCGAGTTGGCTGAGGATTATTTGAAACGCGCCATCGCTCTGAACCCAGCGGATCCAGACGAGCACGCTTATCTCGGCCTCACTTATTTCCACGAAAATCGTTTCGGTGAGGCTGCCGCAGAATTGCGAACGGCGATCTCGAGCAAGCCCTCGGGCACCGGATATCACATCGCGCTCGCGATCGTCCTGCTTCAATTGCACGACCTCGAGGGAGCTCGCTCCGAATGCCTGGAAGAATTGGCGTATCACCCGGACAATACTGCGGCGCGCGGAGAACTGGAACTGATCGAACAACTGCTCGCCAAGCAGACGAGCCCTC
The DNA here is from genome assembly GCA_963803835.1 of uncultured Acidobacteriota bacterium. GTDB lineage: Bacteria > Acidobacteriota > Terriglobia > Acidiferrales > UBA7541 > Palsa-147. The sequence continues at coordinate 187,421 of CAWDOI010000013.1, forward strand.
AAAAGTAATTGGGAATGAGAAGAACTACTGAAGCGCAGGCAGTGCTTCGCAGGCCGTCGTGCTGCCCGTAACCTTCCCCGTTATGTCGTAGTGCAATGAGGCAGGTTCGTCGCTGCAAAAACTGCGTTGCCCGGTCGAACCCACAGAAGTTGGAACCGCGGTCACGAGGTAGTTGTTATATCCAGGAGTGTCACAGCCGGCTCCTGCGGGATTGAGTGGGTCTCCTATGCCGGTTAGAGCATAGCTGTAACCGCCTTTAACGCCGGAAGCAACGACTTCGTCAATCAAATTCGCGTTGTCGCACGTCGCGGTATTGCCGCCGCCTGCAGGCGGACCCAGGGCGGCAAGCGTCGGGGCAAAGCCATTATCGTAGGTAGAATTGTAGACGACAGATGCAGTGGTGATCGTCCTGACATAGGAAGCGGCCGCTGCCTCGTTCGCTGACATTTTAGCCCGGAGGTAGTTTGGAACCGCAATCGCCACGATGACTAAGATGATCGCTACCACGATGAGAAGTTCGATGAGGGAGAACCCGCGGGAGCTTACTTCGGGCTGTTGTGTGCTTGGGGTTATTTCGCGCGGTCGCATGGCCCGTTTCCGTCCTTTATAAAGAGCGAAGGGGAGGAAGCTTTACGCTTCCTCCCCTTCGGCCTAAACCATGCTTACTGCAATGGCGCGGACGTCGCGGATGCGGCACCCGTCGCGTTGAAGCGGATCACACCCGTCTGGTCGGTGTAGAAGTAGCGTTGACCAGTCGTGCCCGGAGTAACCGGCTGAGCAGTGATGGAGTACAGGTTCCAGCCAGCGCAACCGCCAGAAGGCGCGGCGTTCGGCGTGTCACCAGTTCCATCCTTGTACGTGAAGCTGTAGCCGCTCTTAATTCCGGTCGTCAGTTGGTTGTCGATCAAGAGCGCTTCGCCGCAGCTTGCAGTCGTGTCGCCAGCTGCCGCAGTGCCCATGTTCGCGATACCTGGGGGAAAGCCGTTGCCGTACGTCGAAGCAAATGTGACCGCAGCGGTGTTCATCGTGCGGCATGAACCCACAGCCGAGGCCTCATTGGCCGCGATGCGGGCGCGGAGCAAGTTCGGAATGGCAATCGCCGCGATAATCAAAATGATCGCTACGACGATCAACAGTTCGATAAGTGAGAAACCCTTCTGATTCTTCTTCATGATTTTCATTCTCTCCTTGAGATATTGACTGCTTAAGATCTTTTTTCGGGCTCCCTGGCGGGGGTGCCGTAGGCTATATCAGCATGTCCCGTGCCAATCGCCTAGTGCTACTACGAGCCCTCTTACTCCTTATGGTACATGACTGAATACAAGCCGCTTACTGGTTTCGCGCTCATCGAAGACCGTCGCGGTCCCGACTCCAAAACGGGAGAGGTACACGAAACCAGACATTTTTTGTCTCACTCGAGCGACCTCTTGCGGCACCCTTCCTTTCAGTGTCTCGATCGAAAAGAAACGGCCAGCCACGCCATCTAGCACCAGTCTAAGTTTGTCGAGCAGGAAGTCCAGCCAGCACCAGATTAAACGTGGGGTTGAATCCGAATTCATTCCGCAAGACGACGTTTGATAGTTGGCGACAACATCGCGATCAGCACATGTGTGTGATGCCAAAACAGAAGGAAGCGTCAGATGCCATGTTTCTTGGCGTAATGACGGAACGATCGATAGGTCATCTTCAAGAGATCGGCGGCTCGAACGCGGACGCCACCGGCACATTCGAGGGCAGCCAGCAAATACCGGCGTTCGGTGTCGCTAATTTGCTTTTCGAGATCGATCCCGCCTTCTGGAATCAGCACTTCCTTCCCCTCTGCAGCCGGCGTGTCTCTCTTTTCTTGATAGTAGCGGGCAATGCGTTCCGGGACACCGTCAACGGTGATGCGGCGACCGGTCTCCAAAGCGACGGCTCGCTCAATTGTATTTTCGAGCTCGCGAACGTTTCCCGGCCACTCATAAGCCTCAAGGCGCTCCAACGCCTTCGGCTCGATTCCTTCAATATCTTTCGACATTTCCTTGCGGTACCGCTCCAGGAAAGTGCGAGCGAGAAGCGGAATATCCTCGCGTCGCTCTCGAAGCGGCGGAAGATGAATAGGGATAACGCTCAATCGGTAATACAAGTCCTCGCGAAAACGGCCTTCCGCGATTTCCTTCTCGAAATCCTTATTCGTCGCCGCAATCACGCGAACATCGACATCATCTTCTTCAGTGCTCCCGACGGGGCGTACTTTGCCTTCCTGCAGGACGCGATAGAGTTTCACCTGCATCGTTAAACTCATGTTGCCGATTTCATCCATAAAGAGCGTACCGCCATCGGCCGCACTGAATAGCCCGCGGCGATTCTCGTTGGCGCCCGTGAACGCTCCCTTTACGTAGCCGAATAATTCGGATTCCAAAAGTGTTTCTGGAAACGCGCCGCAATTGATGGTGATGAAGGGCTTCTTTGAACGTGCGCTGTTTTCATGAATTGCTCGCGCCACCAATTCTTTTCCCGTTCCGCTCTCGCCGGTAATGAGAACGCGGCTCGACTGAGGCGCGATCGTTTGGATGAGCTCGAATATCTCGCGCATCTTCGAACTCGTTCCAATAATGTGATCGAGACCGGTGAGCCGGCGAATCTCGCGGCGCAGAATTCCGGTTTCTTTCTTGAGTTCGATGCCTTCGGAGATTTTCTGAACGGCGACGCGCAATTCGTCCACGAGCTTGTCGCCCTTGATGACGTACCGGTCCGCGCCGAAATTCACGGCGTCGATCGCCGTCGAAATCGTTGGCACACCCGTAATTAGAATGAAGACAGCTTCGGGTGACACCTCGCGCGAGAAGCGAAGAAGTTCCACGCCGCTCATGTCGCGCATATTGATATCGGAGACGATGATGTCGAACACCTGTGTCTCTAGGCGGCGCTTCGCGGCGTCTCCGCTCGTCGCAGTCTCCACTCGATGCCCGTCCTTACGGAAAGTGATCTCGAGGAGCTCGCAGATGGAGCGTTCGTCATCAACGACGAGAATATGTGCCATCGTCCTCAGCCCTGCCTTGCCCCTGCGGTTGATTCTTGCGCCGCAACCTGCGGGCGCGATTTCGCCTTGCGCCTACCCTGTCCCATCCGCGGCAGTTCCACGCAGAATTCAGCTCCGTGGCCCTTTTCGGAATCCACGCGGATTCGCCCGCCGTGTGCCTGCACGATCTCGTAAACGATTGCGAGACCCAGCCCAGTCCCACCGGGGAAACCTGATTGGAACGGTTCGAATATGTGCGAAGCTTCGGACGGATCCATCCCAATTCCCGTGTCTCGAATGCAAATGCGCGCCCAAACCGCCTCAGCCTCCAACGCGACAACTAGCGTTCCGCCGTCGGGCATGGCCCGTATCGCGTTATTGAAAAGATTCCAAAAGACTTGTTTCAATCGGTCGCGATCGACCTGAGCGCGCAACTGCGAGGCCTTGAATTGTCTTTCGATTTTGTAATGCTTGCTGAACTCCGGCTGATGTTCGAGTAGGGTCAAAGTTTCGTCGAGCAGTGCGACGATGTTCTGCTCGGTGAACTCGTAATTCTTCTCGCGAGAATAATCGAGGAAGTCGGTAATAATTTGATTGAGCCGTTGCGATTCGCGCGTGACGATTTTGACGAGCTTCTGATCGTCCGGCTCAAGCGGCGCCAGGCGCGCCAACTGCTTCAAAGCTCCGGTCATCGCCGATAGAGGTTGCCGAATTTCATGAGCAATCGCAGCGGACAGGCGTCCAAGAGCGGCCATTCGATCCTGCACGGAGATTTCGTGCTCGAGCCGTTTCAATTCCGTCAGATCTTGGAAATTAAAAACGTATCCGCTCAATTGATTCTGCGCCGCCCGCAGAGGCGAAATCGATAGCCCGAGATATCGAAGCGTGCCATCCGGCGTGCGAAACTCGACGTCTTCGCGCTTCGCCAGAGGGTTCCCTTCCTCGTCTGTTTGCACTGGCCAGTAGCCCGGGAAAATATTCCGGACGTCCTCGCCAATCATCTCCGTCACTTCCCGGCCGATGATTTCCGCGCCAGACTTGTTCGAGACAATTACACGTCCGTTCAAATCAGCGGTTAAGAGTCCGCCGCGCATGGATTGGACGATGTCCTCGTTGAAGGCCTGAAGGTCCTTCAGCTCTTCCTTCTTTTCTTCTAGCTCGTGACCCTTGTGCCTCAGAGTTTGCGCGAGGACGGAACCGAGATAGGCGACGGCAAAGAACCCAAACAAGTTGGTCGCCATCCAGAATTGCAACCCGCGCGCCGTCGGGGCGCTTGCGAAAGTCCGGGGAATGGCGCCGTAATACCCCGCTTCAACAATCGTGCCAAGCAAAATGAAGCTACCCGCGGCCGTCATCATCGCGCCTCGGCGCGAGAACAGAATCGCCCCCATCAAGATCGCAAGGAGGAACAGCAGCGTGAAGTAACTGTCTTGCGCTCCCGTCGTATATACGACGAGCGTGATGAAAATGACGTCCCCGGTCACTTGGAAGGGAGCATTCCAGCGCATTTTCGGCATTTTCTTGCGGAGGGCGACAGCAACGACGGCGAATGTGTACCAACCCACAATTACAGGAGCGAAGAAGTGAAGGGGAAGCGCTAGAGGACTTAACTCACGAACGAGAAGTACAAGAGCGACCAAAGAAGTGATGATCAGGAAGCGTACGCGTCCCAACCACGGCAGCCAGTCGCCCATTTTCTATTCGAACTCCGTTCGGGATCAAGGGATGCCAAGCGCACGGGGAGAGCTGCTCGGCAGACCTCGATGATCCCGTTCCCCCCGGATAACGCCTCGAACGGCGGCCCGGTTGCGTTTACACCGGGCCCCGTTCGAATTGTAATTCGTTCGCCGCGATTAGCCCGACAGCTTGGCAATCAACGAGAAGAGCGGCAAGTACAACGAAATAACGATTCCGCCGACGACCACGCCCAAGAACAGAATCATGACGGGCTCGAGGAGCGTCAACATGTCCTTCACGGACGCGTCGACTTCTTCCTCGTAGAAGTCCGCGATCTTTTGAAGCATCGCGTCCATAGCGCCAGTCTGTTCGCCGACGCCGATCATTTGGGTAACCATTCCCGGGAAGACGTCACTTTCCTTCAGCGGGTCAACCAATGACCGGCCAGCCTCAACTGCCTTCCTGGTTTGCAAGATCGCTCGCTCAACGACAGCGTTGCCTGAGGTGCGTGCCGTGATGTCGAGACCCTCGAGGATGGGGACGCCGCTAGAAATCAAAGTGCCGAGAGTACGAGTGAATCGGGCAACAGCGATCTTTCTCATCAGCATTCCGATAATCGGTAGTTTCAATATCAACGTGTCGATCGCCATCCGCCCTTGCGGTGTGCCGTACCAAACTTTCAGTCCCACGACGATGCCCGCAAACACAAACACGATCAGGAAGCCGTAAATGCTGCCGACGAATTGGCTCAAGCCGATGACGATGCGCGTGGGCAATGGCAACTCGGCACCCAGACCGTTAAACAAAGTGACGAAAACCGGAACGACCTTCCACAACAGCAAGGTGATGACGAGGGCCGCGATGCCGATGACGGCGGTTGGGTAGATCATGGCCGACTTAACCGCGCGCTTCAACTTCACGTTCTTTTCAATATATGTGGAAAGGCGCTGCAAAATGGTGTCGAGAATACCGCCCGTTTCTCCCGCGTCCACCATGTTGTAGTAGAGCGCGTCGAACACCTTGTCGTACTGCTTAAGAGAAGACGCGAGCGTCTGCCCGCCTTCCACCGACGCGCGGACGCCGGTCAAAATCTTCTGGAATGTTTTATTCTCCTGCTGGTTTGCCAGGATCTCCAGGCACTGGACCAGCGGCAAGCCGGCGTCGATCATCACGGAGAACTGGCGCGTGAAGACCGCGAGTTCTTTGCTGCTGACGCCCGCTCCGAAAGTCGGAAAGGCGAATTCCTTACCTTTTTCCGACACTTTTGAAACGTTGATCTGCTCGCGTCGCAACATGGACGCCAGCTCGGTCTTGCTCTGAGCCTGTCGTTCGCCCGTAACTGCGGCGCCCTGGCGATTCGTTCCTCGAAATGTGTAGACCGGCATGGGTTTCTCCTTCGTTCCTATCGGTTCTTATCGCCGCACTGGGACACGCCCGCTCATCGGAGCCGACGTAACCCCACGATTGATTAAATCCTGCAATTCGTCCGGATTCGACGATCGGGCGAGCGCGGTTTCCAAAGTAATTAACTTCTGGTAGTACGCGTTCGCCAGGCTTTGGTTAAATGTCTGCATACCGGTCTGTCCTGTTCCGGTCTGCATCGCGGAATAAATCTGGTGAATTTTGTCCTCACGAATCAGGTTCCGGATGGCGGCGTTGGGGATTAGGATTTCCATCACCATCGCGCGTCCCCGCCCGTCGATGCGCGGCAGTAGCGACTGGCAAAGAATGCCTTCGAGCACCATCGAGAGCTGCGCGCGTACTTGCGGCTGCTGGTGCGCAGGGAAAACGTCCACGATTCTGTTAATCGTCGAAATCGCGGAATTGGTGTGAAGAGTCGCAAACGTCAGGTGGCCTGTCTCGGCAATTCTCAATGCGGATTCGATGGTTTCGAGGTCGCGCATTTCGCCGATAAGCACGACGTCCGGGTCTTCGCGGAGCGCGGCCCTTAGCGAATTAGCGAACGAGTGCGTGTCCGAATGGATTTCACGCTGATTGACGAGGCACTTCTTGTGGTTGTGCAGGAACTCGATTGGGTCTTCGATCGTGATCATGTGCTCGTCGCGCTCGGAATTGATCTTGTCGAGCATGGCGGCGAGAGTTGTCGATTTTCCGGAACCAGTCGGTCCAGTGACTAGCACCAGGCCGCGCGGCTTGTCGCAGAGCTGTTTGACGATTGTCGGCAATCCAAGCGCCTCGAAGCCCTTGATCTCCCAAGGAATCGTCCTGAACACGGCCGCGACGGCGCCGCGCTGGTGAAACAGATTTCCTCTGAAACGCGCTAGGCTCTTTAAGCCGAACGAGAAGTCGAGCTCGAGGCTCTCTTCAAGCCGGTGCTTTTGCGCGTCAGTAAGCACGCTGTAGGCAAGCGCCTTCGTATCCGCCGCCGTCAGAGGCGGCATGTCGAGCGGGCGCAGCTTGCCATGGACGCGGATGCGCGGTGGGCTGTTCGTCGAAAGGTGAAGGTCGCTGCCCCCCATCTCGATCATTTTCTTCAAGAGTTCGCTTAGCGTTATTCCAGCCATATTCGTTTCTCCTACAGCACGGTCTCGCGAAGCACTTCTTCCATCGTTGTTTGCCCCAACGCCATTTTGATCAAACCGCTCTTCCGCAAAGTGATCATCCCGATTTCGAGCGACTTCTTTTTCAATTCAAGAGAGGATGCTCCCACTAGAATCAATTCGCGGAGATCGTCATTGATCTCCATCACTTCATACAAACCAACGCGCCCTTTGTATCCGGAGTTGTTGCAAACGCTGCAGCCGCGGCCCACGTACACCACCATGTTCGAGGCCTCATCCGGCGCCACTCCTGCATCAATCAACGCCTGCGCTGGCATTTGCGAAGGCTCCTTACAGTTCGCGCAGACCCGGCGAACAAGGCGCTGCGCGCAAATCAGGTTGACCGAAGTCGCCACGAGGAACGGCTCAATACCCATATTCATCAGCCGGCTGATCGTCGAAGGCGCATCGTTCGTATGCAGCGTCGATAGCACCAAGTGGCCGGTCAATGCGGCTTTGACCGCGATTTCAGCCGTTTCGAAGTCTCGGATTTCGCCGACCAGAATGATGTTAGGGTCTTGCCGCAAGAACGAGCGTAGAGCTGAGGCAAAGTTCAGCCCGATCTGCTCTTTCATTTGAACTTGGTTGATACCCGCCAATTGAAATTCAACGGGATCTTCGGCGGTCATGATGTTTGTTTCCGGCGTGTTCAGGCGCGCGACCGAGGAATATAGCGTGTTCGTCTTACCCGAGCCGGTCGGCCCCGTAACCAAGACCATTCCGTACGGCCTTAAAATGTTGCGTTCAAATTTTGCAAGCGACTCAGCCTCAAATCCGAGTTTCGTCATGTCGAGGCGCAGGTTCTCCTTGTCGAGCAAGCGCATGACGATTTTTTCGCCGAAGAGAGTCGGGACGATGGAGACGCGGAAATCGAGTTCCTTTTTCTTTCCGTCTCTCGCGTACTTGATCATGATACGGCCGTCTTGCGGGAGGCGCTTTTCGCTGATGTCCAGCTTGGACATGATCTTTACGCGGCTGGTGATGGCGTCCTTCAATTTGAGGGGCGGCGTCATCACGTTCTGCAAAATTCCGTCAATGCGGAACCGGACGCGGTATTCCTTCTCGTACGGCTCCACGTGAATATCGCTGGCTCCCCGCTTCACCGCATCGGTCAAAATCAAATTGACCAGCTTGATGATGGGCGCTTCATCGGCGGCCTTTTCGAGTTCAGCCAAATCCATTTCTGCTTCTTCTGCCGCGAGTTCCAGGTCGGCTTCCTCGCCGGCCAGATCCTTCATCACCTTGTCGATTTCTTCGCCGGTCTCAATCGAACCGTAGAACTTCCCGATCGCCTCGCTAATCGCCGATTCCGATGCGACCACTGGCTCCACGTTGAAACCGGTCATGAACTTGATATCGTCCATGGCGAAGACGTTCGTCGGGTCCGTCATCGCGATCGTCAGCGTCGAGCCCACGCGGGAAAGAGGCACGATCTGGTAGCGAATGGCCGTTTCCTGTGGAACCAACTTGATGACCGAAGCATCTACTTCATAGAACTTAAGGTTGATTGATGGTACGCCGTATTGCCGGGACAACACTGCGGTAATGTCCTCGTCGCTCACGAGGCCCATTTTGACGAGACACGTCCCCAGGCGGCCGCCATTCTTCTTCTGGTAGTCGAGCGCCTGCTTCAACTGATCCTGAGAGATCAGGCTGTCCTTTACCAGAATTTCGCCCAGCCTCGACGACATACTTCGGCTCCTGCGGCAGACTGCGCCGGGAAATCAAAGGCTAGCACGCACGCTCGCTTGCGTCCGGCGTCGCATGAGTCCATCGTTCTGAAACAGGTACTCCCTGTACGAAAGGACAGGTGTGACTGGCAAGCCACAGACGCGGCTTGACTTGCCTGCAGGGCGTCGTTATCTTCGAAACAAGATGCTCACTGCTGCGCTCCCTATGACGCAGAATGTCTGCTGCGTAATTTCGCAAATTGATATTGCGGCCCGCTGCCGACGCGTGTCGCAACATGAGAAAAATCGCGACTTAGATTTCTGCGCCCGCGCGCTACCGAGGTTTTGCAATCTTCAAACAATTCGTGCCGGTCGCCTGATTCGCGCGGCAAAACGCAGACTTCGGATCGACCAATGAAGGAACTCCGTTGACCCCGCGTTCTCAGCGCCCCTGGACGCAAAAGCTCTGGCTCGCAGTCGGGGGAATTTCGCTCGTCCTGCTTGCCGCGGCTATTTTTACACTTGGGTCGCTCAACGCTCCGGTTCACCCGGAACGCAGCGATGCCCTGGTCATCCTCTTTGCCCTCTCGACGTTCATCATCCTGGCGTTCCTGGTATTCGGACTCGTTCTCCTCAGGAATCTTCTGCGGCTTTGGGCCGACCGCAAAGCGGGTCAGCTGGGATCTCGGTTCAAAACCAAGATGGTTTTCGGCGCGATGGGAATTGCGTTACTTCCTCTGGTTTTCCTTTTTTTGTTCAGTTATTCGCTCGTCAATCGCACGCTCAATCTTTGGTTCCCAAAACCGCTCGAAATTGCCAATGCGGAAAGCCAGAAGCTCCTTGACGAGCTGGGGCGTGAAGTTCACGACCGCTTGAACGATCGTGCCGCGCGTGCGATTCCAAAATATCTCTCCGCCGGCGCGAGCGGCATTATGGACGACTCGATCGGCCCCACCGCACCGCCAAGTGCCGTCTGGGCGCTTGATCCGAATGGCCAATTGATGGACGCCGCGCCGGCGAGCTTGCGCCCCGACCATCTGCATAAAGCACGGTTACTGCCTTCAGGCGCCGAAGTCTGGCAAACCGATGGCGACACTTACATCACCGGCTCCGCTCCGTTCGACGGCGGGCGGCTCTACGTCGGGAGAAAACTTCGTCCGGATTTTCTTGTCGGCTTCAATACGATTGAAAGCGAGACTGATAACTACCAGCAGCAACGCACGCATATCCGCCTCTACAAGAACCAGATCCTACTGGCTCTTCTTCTCATCACGGTCTTGCTGCTTTTTTCGACCACATGGGTTGCGCTGTTTCTTTCGAAGCAAGTGACCGTGCCGATTCAAGCCTTGGCCGAAGCGACGCAGGAAATCGCGCACGGAAATTTCGATCACCGCGTGACGGTGCAGGCTCAAGACGAACTGGGAACGCTTGTATCGTCGTTTAACGACATGACGGCTCAGCTTGGCGAAGGGCGCCGCCAAATCAACGAATTCACGCACAATCTCCAGCAAGCCTTCGAAGAACGAGAACGCCGCCGCAAGTTGATGGAAGTGATTCTCGAAAATATTCCGACCGGAGTTCTGTCGCTCGATGCCGAGGGAAAGATTTCGCGCGTCAATTCGGCCGTCGCCACGATCTTCGGCGAGACGGGCAACCAAGCGCACACGCTTGCGGATTTGTTCGGTGAAGAGGCGGCGCGCGCCGTCCTCGCGTTAATGCGGCGCGCACTGCGAATGGGCGTTGCCTCGCGCGAAATCGAGATCGCTGTCTCCGGCCGGTTAGTGCGCACCGCCGTTACCGTGAGTTCGCTTGGCCCGCGGCGTTCGAATTCCGGTTTTGTTGTCGTGATCGATGATCTCACTGAGTTGCTGCGCGCTCAGAAGGCAGCTGCGTGGCAGGAAGTCGCACAGCGCATCGCCCACGAAATTAAAAATCCGCTCACGCCAATTGTTCTGTCCGCGCAGCGTCTGAAGCGCTACCTCGACCGCTTCGGGCGCTCGAGCGGCCCGCCCGCGCGAATGGAATTGGAATCGCTTGTTGCCGAGTGCGCCGGCCTCATCGAGCGCGAAGTTCACACGCTCGAATCTTTGGTTGACGAATTTTCTCAGTTCGCCCGCTTCCCCGCCGCGCGCCTTGTGCCTTCAGACCTGAACGCAATCGTGTCGAGCGCGCTCGCCCTGTTTCAGGGACGCCTCGAAGGCACTACGCTCCAAACAGAACTCGCGCCGAATCTGGCGATCGTGAGATCGGACCCGGAATTATTGCGGCGCGTTCTCGTCAATTTAATCGACAATGCCGCTGAAGCAATGGAGGGATCGACGCTTCGTCAATTACGCGTAGCTACGCGCGCGAGCAGCGACGGTGACGGCGTTGAAATTGAAGTTTCCGACACGGGCCACGGTATCTCACCGGCCGACAAGGATCGCCTGTTCCTTCCGCATTTCTCCACGAAAGAGCGGGGCACGGGTCTCGGACTCGCCATCGCCAGCCGCATCGTCGCCGAACACAACGGGACGCTTCGAGTGGAAGATAACAATCCGATCGGCGCGAGGTTCCTGATTCGCTTCCCCGCCGCCGAGTCTTCCGCCCCCATTACGACCCCCGCCGACTCGTTTTCCGAACCCTCCGGCACCGATTTCGAATCCGCTACAGGATTCCCCACCGACGGTGCGGACGACTAATCGTGCCTGCTTCCATCCTTATCGTGGACGACGAACGCGGGATTCGCGAATCCCTTGGGGCGTTGCTACGCGAGGAAGGTTATTCGGTCGAGACGTTAGCCTCGGGCGAGGAATGCCTCAAGATTCTTTCCGATCGATCGTTCGATCTTGTCCTTCTGGATGTCTGGCTGCCGAAAATCGATGGTCTGGAGACACTTGAAAAAATCAGTGCGCTTGACGCTCCGCCGATGGTTGTCATGGTGTCTGGTCACGCCAACATTGAAACGGCTGTTCGCGCGACCAAGCTTGGCGCCTTCGATTTTCTTGAGAAGCCGCTTTCGCTCGATAAGACCATCCTGGCCGTCAAGAACGCGCTCGATTATCTTCGCCTCGAATCAGAAAATCGGCGGCTGCGCGCCGAACTCGAGCAGCGCTTCCAGATTCTCGGCAACAGCGTTCCGATGAAAGCGCTGCGCCAGCAGATTGCGCTGACAGCTCCAACGAATGGACGCGTGCTGATCTATGGCGAAAGCGGAACCGGCAAAGAACTCGTCGCTCGCGCACTCCACGCACAAAGCCCCCGCGCGTCACAGCCATTTGTCGAAGTGAACTGCGCCGCGATTCCCGAGGAACTCATCGAGTCCGAACTGTTCGGCCATCGCAAAGGCAGTTTCACTGGAGCGAGTGAAGACAAGCTCGGAAAATTTCAAAAGGCCGATAGCGGCACGCTATTTCTCGATGAAGTCGGCGATATGAGCCTGAAGACCCAATCGAAAGTATTGCGCGCCCTCGAAGAGCAGCGTGTCGAGCCTCTTGGATCGAATCAAACTGTTCGCGTGGATGTCCGCGTAATTGCCGCGACGAATAAGAAGCTCGACGAAGAGATCGCCCGAAACGCTTTCCGTGAGGATCTGTTTTACCGGTTGAACGTCATTCCGTTCACTGTTCCGGCCTTGCGCGAGCGTACAGAAGACATCCCGATTCTCGCCGCGCATTTCCTGAATGAATTTTGCCGCTCGTACGGGAAGAAGCCCAAAGAGCTTTCAACTGCCGCGATGGAAGTTTTGCTGCAGTATCCCTGGCCCGGCAACGTCCGTGAATTGAAAAATTTGATCGAACGCCTTGTGATCATGAGCCCGGCGACGCGGATTGAGCCCCACCACTTACCGCCCGAAGTCTTCCGCGGCGTCCCGAGCAGCCCACAGAAACCCTACGGCAGCCTCCACGAAGCTCGCTCAGCTTACGAAAGGGAGTTTGTCTTGCGCAAACTGGAGGAGAATCGCTGGAATATGACGCGCGCGGCCGCCGCTCTTGGCCTCGAGCGCAGCCACCTTTACCGCAAGATGAAATCGCTGGGGATTACCGGAGTTCAACCCGAGCGGGCCGCACGCTCAAATTAATCCGCGCTGCACCTACGCTTCGTCTTTCTGCTCTTGTTCTTGCCCTTGCTCTTGTTCTCGGTCCTGTTCCTGCCGTTCGCCAAGTTCCTCGAGCTGCCGCCGCCAATCAATCTGCCGCACCAGAGCCGGTCTCTGCCGCCAGTTCGGCAACACCTTGACGAACAATTCAAGAAAAATCCTATTCCCGAACAACCCTTCGAGTTCCAACCGCGCATCTGTTCCAATTTTCTTCAGCGTTGAGCCGCCCTTGCCGATCAAGATGCCCTTCTGTCCTTCTTTTTCCACGTAGATCGTCGCGCGAATGCGCAAAAGCTTTCGGGAGTCATCGAAGCTATCGATCAGCACCGCGACGGAATGCGGCACTTCCTCGCGAGTCGCGATGATCGCCTTTTCCCGAATGAATTCCGCTGCCAGGAATCGCTCGGGTTGATCGGTGAACTGATCGGCCGGAAAATACGGCGGATTCTCGGGCAGGTAGGAGATCCAACTCGCCGTCAGTTGGGCGAGACCGTCATCTTTGAGCGCGGAGATAGGAAAGATTTCGTTGAATTCGGCTTCGCGGCTATAGCGCTCGATCAAGGGCAACACATTCTGTTTCATCACTCGATCCACTTTATTCAGGAGCAGGAACTTGGTCCCGTGAAATCGCCGAATCCACTCGAGCGCCTGACGATCTCCCGCGCCAAACGCGGCAGTAGAATCCACGATCAGCGACAGAATGTCGATTCCTTCCACGGCCTGTTCCACTTCGTTCATCATCTGCCGGCTCAACACATTTTCCGCCCGATGAAGCCCCGGCGTATCGATTAGGACGATCTGCGCATCGTCGCGATTCACGATTCCCTGAACGCGATTTCGAGTCGTCTGCGGCCTCGACGATACGATCGCCACTTTCTTTCCAACAAGCGCGTTGACGAGCGTGGACTTACCGGCGTTCGGCCGTCCGATTACAGCAACGAATCCTGATTTGAAACTCATTCGGATGTGCCTTCAATCTTGCGAACGTACGTTCGGCATGCAGAAACGATGTAACAGTTACTGCGTTCTCGATTCCGCCGGGCTATTCACGCGCCGAGCCCTCAATCGCAGGACCTTGCGCTGATTGGCCTCCAATATTTCAAACTGAAGGCCATCGTACAGGATCGTCTCGCCAATCGCGGGGACGTGCCCAGCCACACTGTTCAGGAACCCCGCAAGAGTCGCGGCGCCTTCATGCTCCGGCCCAGCAGTCACATCCACGCCGAACATCTCCTTCACCTTTTCGATCCCCACGCTGCCTCGCAGCACAAGACTCCCAGACGGCTCGCGAACCACATCCGGAGCGGGCACGCGATCTTCCTCGCCGATCTCGCCGACGATCTCTTCGACAAGGTCTTCCACCGTCACAATTCCAGCGACGAGCCCATACTCATCAATGACGATCGCCATTTGCTGGCTCTTGCGTTGCATTTCCTTCAGAAGCTCGGAACCAAACTTCGTCTCGGGCACAAACAGCGCCGGCCTCATGATTTCACGGACCGTGCGATGCCCCGCCTCGGTGTCAGGGACCTTCAAGATATCCCGCGACACCACGATTCCCACGATGTCATCCAGACTCTTCTCATGCACCGGAATTCGCGAGAATTTCCGCTCGACCACCAGCCGCCGCAATTCTTCGAGCGTAGCCGAGGCCGGAATCGCGACGACGTCCGGCCGCGGCGTCATCACTTCCCGCACGCGTTTGTCGCTAAATTCCACAACCTGCTCGATCAATCGCGCCTCGTCGTGCTCGAGTATTCCTTCTTCCGTCGCGGCTTCCATCAGCGCTTCGATCGCCTGCTGCTGTTCCGGCTGCGGCTCGTTCTCATCCGATTCCTCGGTGATTCTCAGAAACGAAACCATCAGAACCATTACTGCCTGAATCGGCCACGTCAGAAAAACGAAGAAGCGAATGACCGGAATCAGCGGCGCCGTCCATCGGCCCGACGCTCGAGAGATCAGAACCGACGGCAAGAGATGCATCGCTACCACAACTTCGCCCGTGAGGAAGAACACCATCTCAACGACCGCCTCCCACTTTCCAGGAACGAAGAGGACGATGCCGCGAGCCGTTTCCACCGCCACGAAGACCAGCCAGAACCGCGTGATCAAGCTAAACGCAAGAGTGGCGCGCGGCCGTTCCAGATGAAGCCGCGGCTCAATGTCGGCCTCGAACGTGTCAATGTGCTCGTGAATCCGCCTCGTCGTTACGCGCCCCATCTCACGGTAAACGCGGTCGATGTACGAAAAGAGAACGAGGCCCAACGTCAGGCCAAGCACTCCGAGCGTGTGGAGGAATAGAGGCATCGATTAAGTCAATCCGAGTCGCACGCGAAGTTGGCTTTCGAAGTGTTCCATTTCGCCATGGTCCGTTTCGTGATCGTAGCCCACGAGGTGAAGCACTCCGTGCAGGATGAGAATTTGCAACTCCTGCGCAAGCGTTCGGCCAAAGCGCCGTGCGTTCCGCTTTGCGACGCTAGGCGATATCGCGATGTCTCCGAGATATTCGTTTCGCCGAACCGGACGCGTTTTGCGCCGAGTTCGGCCGCGCCGCGTGCGTTCTGGCTGGTTCTCCCGTTCAGCCGCTGGAAACGAGAGCACGTCCGTCGAGCCGCGCTTGCCGCGATACATTTGATTCCAGCGCGCCATTTGTGAATCGTTCACGAATCGAACCGACGCTGCCTCATTCGAAAGTCCCAGCACTCCCAGCACGCGGGCAAAGTACCGCTCGAGCGGTGCTAGGACGACGCGAACGCGCCCTTGATGATTCGTGATCATGGACGATTCGTGATCATCCAGCAGGCGCCTACTGTTGCGGAGCGCGCGGGGTGGTCTCTCGCGGAGCGCCATTCCCGGCTTTCCGGCCCGAGGACTTCGACTGAGAACCCCGCTCGTCATATGCCTTGATGATTCGCTGCACGAGGGTGTGGCGGACCACGTCGCGCTCATCGAAATAAACGAACGCAATGCCTTCGATCTTGCCGACGATGTCGATCGCCTCGACGAGGCCGGAACGGCGATCGATCGGCAAATCAATTTGCGTGACGTCGCCTGTGATCACCGCTTTGGAATTGTATCCAAGCCGTGTGAGGAACATTTTCATCTGCTCGCTCGTCGTGTTCTGCGCTTCATCGAGAATCACGAACGAATCGTTCAGCGTCCGCCCGCGCATGAATGCGAGCGGCGCGACCTCGATAATTCCCTTCTCGAGGAACCGCTCGAGCTTATCGGCTTCGAGCAAATCGTGGAGCGCGTCATACAGCGGCCGCATATACGGATCGACCTTCTCCTGCAGCGTTCCGGGCAGAAACCCGAGGCGCTCACCCGCTTCGACGGCCGGTCGCGCGAGAATAATTCGATTGACCTGTTTCGAGATCAGCGCAGATACCGCCATCGCAACGGCGAGATAAGTTTTTCCTGTGCCGCCCGGACCAATCGCAAAAACCATATCGAAAGATTCGAGCGCTTCGATGTATCGCCGCTGATTCGGGCTTCTGGGCGCAATGCCCTTTTTGCCGAAGGCACGTGGCCCACGCGTCGGCGAGAACGCGCCCCGCAGCGCGGTCTCCGGCTCCTGCGCTGCCATCCGAAATAGAGACTTTACTACGCTGCTCCCAAGGGCGTGCCCGTCCTCGACGAGTTCGTTGTACTGGCCCACGACCCGGGCAGCCTCTTGCACGTGCGCCGGATCGCCTTCGATCTCGATCTCGCTATCCCTGAGATTAGCGGTGACTTGCAGAGTCGATTCGAAAAGCTTCAGGTTCTCATCGAGTGTCCCGCAGAATTCCGACACATCTCCAAGCAGTCGAACGGTCTGTTTCATCTATTTTGGCGGCTGGGTGCTGGTTGGCCTGCTAGTCGGTAAGCCACTTCAAATAGCCTAGCGCACGCCTCCGGCAGGGTCAAGGCGGCCCGCGCGTACTCGTCAGCGATTCTCTTTCGTAGACGGCTAAATTGACAAAGCGCGCGGCCTCGGTTAACTTTGTAAACTCAAGCGATTAAACGACGAAGGAGCACTGAATGCCGCAAGGCACGCCCGTAAAGCATAAGAAGAAGACCAAATCGATCCTGAAGAATATTCGGCAGTCTGAGCACCGCGCGATATCGAACCGCATCAATCGCACGCGCGTCCGCAATGCGATTCGCCGGATTCGCACCGCGTTGACCGCGGGAGATGCCGCAGCCGCAGCGAAGCTCGTGGGCCCCACCTTTTCCGAGGTGGATCGCGGGATCCGCAAGCACGTTCTGTCTGAAAATACGGGTAACCGCTACAAGTCCCGCCTGACGATCGCCCTCAACGCACTCCGCGCGCAAAAGAAGTCGTAATGCAGGGCAGAAGTGCAAATTTCGTTTCCCCGGGGAGCCGCTCGGGCGCGCGCGTTGCTTGCGTTTACGCCGCCGACGAATTCGCGTTTGCCGCGGGCGCGGCTAGTCGCGTAACGAGGAATTCCATCGCGGCCCGGGGATTTGCTACGCCGGACTTCAGTAAGCTGTCGGCGTCCGCCAGCGCCGCTAACCCGTTGGTCAGTTGAACGATTGAGAATTGGCGTGACTGGCTCATCGCGCGCTCGGCCGAATCCGGATTCATCTGCAATTGCCGCGCGGCTTGAAACTTATTCATCCGCGGCGGAATATCGCGCGCTTCAATCAGTTTTCGATACATCCATGCAAGCGCTCCGACAATCATCGGCGGCTGCTCGCCATCGCGTAGGAGGCCGTCCAGGAACACAAGCGCCGCGTCGCGCCGCGATTCCACCAGCAGGTCTCCCATTTCCCACACCGTGAATTTCCGCGCCGAGACAACGAGTTCCTCGACGTCGCTCGCGGAGATTTTCCCTTTCGCCTGCGCGTAGAGCGACAGCTTTTCGATCTCCACACGAATCCGCGCCGGTTCAGCGTTCACTGCTTCCACTAGAATGCTCGCCGCGCGAGGCTCGAGCTCAACGCCAAATTCCTTCGCTGACGAAACGGCCAACGCGGCCGCCTGCTCGCTATCCATGGCCAGCGTGACCTTGACCGCTTTCTCGCCCAGAAGTCTCGCGAGCCCTTTGCGTCCATCGAGCGACGAGGCTTCCAGCACGAGAACCGTGAACGGAGCCGGGTCGGAGAGATAATTCTTCAGCGTCTCGATCGCCGCTTCGCGGGCATTCTCGCCGAGATCGTCAATCGCCTCCACGCTCTCGACAATCACCACCTGGTGCGGCGCGAGCATCGGAACCGTTACGGCTCGCCCGAACGCTTCATCCCACTCGCCATCGGCCGCCGAAAATCGCCCCAGCGCCCAATCCCGCGCACCTTCGGGAACGTACGTCTCAATCAACTTGTCGCGGCACAGCTTGCGCAGGTATACATCGTCGCCATAAAGCAGAATCGCGGGCACCGGCTTGCCGCTAGCGAGTTTGCCAAGGAGCGTATCGAGCTTCATGTCAGGCATCAGAAGCCCTCCACGACATCGGCAACAACCTGCGACGCAAAATCCCGCGACATTCTTTCGAGAGCCGGATTTTGCTCTTCGAAAAAGCTCTTCACGTCGCTCGAGATCTGATACTCGTCGCGAAAGACCATGTCTTTATTTTCGTAGACCACTTTTTGATCCGCCCGGCCAACGAGGCTCACTTTCGCGTGCACCGTCACGAGCATTGTCGTCACTTGCCCTGTCGTCGCGTCGAAAAGAATCGGGCTCGTCTCGACCGCCAGCACTTCTCCGTGCAGCACCGCGTCGGCCAAATTTTCATTTGGCACGATTCGATACTTCGTGCGCGCCAGAAATTCGCGAATGACCGCCGAAGTAAAATGCTGCTCGATGCGATACCGGTTCGTGCGATTCACGAACGCGGGCACTGCAATCGTTTTCCATTCAGACGGGAGCGTCGAAGTCCGGCCGGCCACGTGATATCCGCAGCCCGCGATTCCCAGCACGAAAGCAATTGCCAACGCAGATATAACCGCGGCAATTGCTCTCACCGTGCCAGTCGAGCCGCCAGCCACGCTCCACCCACCTTCACGCCGGAACAACAAGGAGTTCCTCCGCGATCCGCACCGCGTTCGTCGCGCCCAGTCGAAGATTATCCGCAACTCCCCAAATCCACACACCCGATTTCACTTTCGAATCGCCCTCGATCCGAGCCAGTTGAATCGTGTCCTGGCCAGCCGCGCTTACGATATCTGGCGCTGCTTCATCCTTTTCAGCAATGTGAACTTCGAGCGTCCGAAACGCAGCCTCCACACTGCCGTAATTGGGAGCAGTCTCAAAATCTACGTACACAGCAAACGAATATCCGTAAAACACCGGCGCCTGAATCAACTGGACCGCGGGAGCGATCGTGCGTTCCGCCAGATAACGAGCGATGCCATCCGCGATTTGCTCGCGAATCGTGCGCATCGTCGGCGTCCGTTCTTCGCCAAATTCCGGCAGTAGATTGAATGCCACCTGGGAGTCAGACACGCCGCGGTCGATTGCGCGAAACGATAGAAGGTTTGTCGTCTGGCCAACGAGTTCGTCCACCCCGGCCTGTCCGGCCTCGGATACGGGCGGGAAAAAAAGAATCGCAATCCGCGACGGCTCAAAACTCTTAAGCGCCGTGGCAACAGTCGCGCCGATGATTACGCCGGAGCCAGGCGAGCTATACACCGCCTTCTTTCCTGGCGCGTTGGGCGTTAGCGCGGGCGGCGGAAGCACGCGATCAAGAGATGGTATCCAGGCAAACGATCGCGCCTCTGCCGGCAGCCCGCCCGATAAATCAATCACGGTCGCAGCGGATTTCAGCGCTTTGCTGTAGTGCGCTGCGGTGAATTTTTCGGTGCCCGTAAAGAATACGAATCGCGCTTTCTCAAAACTATCTTCGGCCACTTCCTGAATAAACGTTGGCTCGCCGCCCGCTTCGGTCAACGTCCCCGCAGCAATGTTCTCATCAAGCAAACTGATTTCAGTCGCTGGAAAATTTCGGTCTTCGAGAACCTGCTTGAGTTCTTTGCCGAGGAGCGTGGAGGCTCCGGCGATGGCCACGCCTTGAGAGCGAGCGAGCCGTGGGGACATGTTCTAGGCGAGCCGTGAAGTGAGGCGGTGACGAACTAGCCGCACAAGTTCGATCACAATGCCATGAACGCAATACGCGGACGCAATCAACAAGAGCGCGAGATGGGAATAGAACACAATGGAACCAATCAGCAGCGCGATGAGAACGAAGGCGCGCGACGATTGCCGCCGGTTCCATCGAATGTTCTTGAACGCGAAGTGCCGCACCGTGCTCGACATCAAAACGCCCAGTCCGACCATCAGTAGAAGCCAAAGTAACGAAGACCTGACGGTCACAATCGGCAACCCAATCGCATGGACCGCCGCCGCGATCATTCCCGCGGCCGCCGGCGTCGGCATGCCAACGAAATACCCCGACCCTCCCGGCGCCATGCCTTGAACGTTAAAGCGCGCCAGCCGCCACGCGCAGCAAACCACAAAAAAGAAGCTGACGAGCCAACCGAGCTGGTAGATATGCACCGCCTGGCCGGCCTCACTGATCGGCAAGCTGCGCACGCCCCACGCGTACGCAAGGAATGCCGGTGCGATGCCGAAACTCACCACATCCGCGAGAGAATCAAACTCGCGGCCAAAATCGCTGTTTGCGCCGAGAAGCCGCGCGATCCGGCCATCCACTGTATCGAATAGGATCGCAAACCCGATCGCCTTGGCCGCATTGTCCATGTCGGCGACGCTCCCCTCGAGCGTCGCGAGGATCGCGTAGTACCCACAAAGCAGGTTTGCGACGGTAAAAACGCCGGGAAGGAGGTACGCACCGCGGCGCGCAGGACGCTGCTTCACGTGCTCGACGTCTCGCGCGTAACTATCTATGCCGTTGGTTTCCATTTCGCCAGGATGCTCGCTCCGCCGTATACGCGCTGCCCGAGGCGGACTACGATTTCTGAGTCATCGGGGAGCCAGACATCCACGCGGGAGCCGAACCGGATCATCCCTACACGCTCTCCCAATGCCACTCGGTCCCCGACGTTCTTCCAGCATATCACGCGACGGGCAATCGCTCCTGCAATCTGTTTGAAAACGATATCCCCGCCGGGCGTCGTAATGGTGATCACGTTCTGCTCGTTCTCTTTCGATGCGCGCTTGCGCATCGCCGCAAAGAATCGTCCCGGCCGGTATTGCACTTGGCTGATTTCTCCAGCCACCGGAACGCGATTCACGTGAACATCGAATACCGACAAAAAGATCGTGATTCGCTTCCCCGCTGGCCCGCTCCATGCTTCATCTACGATCTCGAGTACGTGCCCATCGGCAGGTGATACTACTGCACCGGGTTCAGTCGGAATCTGGCGTTCCGGATCGCGAAAGAAATAGAGAACGAAAAGTCCCAGCAAAACAAAAACGCCGCCAGCGATCGCGAGTCCAGTTCTGTGATCAAGCACTTCCGCGAAAACGATGAGCAATATCCCAGTTATGAGCGGGGGCGCAGCAAACTTAAAGCCTTCTTTGACCATCGGGAAAAGAGCGGCTCCTGTGCGGATACACTACCATCTTAGGTCTAACACTGCCCAGCCGCGCGCCGCTAGTGGTAGGTCGGCTCGGACATGTAGCGAATGACCAGTTGCTCCATCAAATCTTTGACTCTTAGCTTCATTTTCTTGAGTTCGACTTCTTGGCAAAGGTCTTCTGCGTTCAGGTAGGTCTGCTTTCGAATCTGTTCGAGTTGCGCTTCGTACTTTGAATGCTCGGCCGCCAGCCGCCGGAATTCCGCATCGCTCGACAACAGTGTTTCCCGAATATCCCGAGAGGTCGTTGCCATCCGTTCCCTCCAGACTTGAGCGACATCGCTACATGACCGTGAACTTAGCACAACACGATTTTTCTTCCAATAGGAATTCGACCACGTGAATCTGCCAGGAGAGCCCTCTCACTTCAGAGCCGCGAGGCCCCCGCCTCCCGGCTTCACGTTTGGGGCGAGCGCTTACCCTCTCGAGGGTTTCATCAGCGCCAGGGAGCCTTCTTCCCGCGCGTCACCCCAAATCAGCCGCTAGAATAATCGCGTCCTCGACAGGCGCGACGTAATACTTTTGCCTCCGTCCTACGCTCCTAAATTTGTGGTGTTCGTAAAACGCGATCGCAGCAAAATTCGACGCCCGAACTTCGAGAAACGCCTTCCGTATCGCAGTCGTCCGGCCCCATGCGAAAGCCGCGGCCAACAGCGCACGTCCGAGTTGACGCCGCCGCGCCTGCGGCGCAACCGCCAGATTGAGGATTTCCATCTCGTCCGCGAGTTTGCGCGCAACAACAAATCCCATCACCGCGTCGCCGTCTTCAGCCACCCATCCCTCCATTTCGCCCTTCGCTACCCGCTCGTAATCGCGTCGCGTCCATCGCGGCAGTTCCGGCGACGCCTGTTGTATCGAAAGAACGACGTCCACATCGCGGAACTCAAGCGCGCGAACCATCAACTCCCCTTCAAATGCATTTCGGCATCCGTGCGCCGAACGTAATTGGCGTCAAGTTCAAGTGCCGTCACGACGTCTCCGCGGGCCGCTCGCTCGATTCCCAATAACCCAGCAGCAGGGGCAAGTACCGGAGATACTCTCATCACCGCGCATTGCGCGAAATCTGATCCGGCAAGCGCCTCTCGCAGGACTTCCGGCACGGGCGAGGCGAACGCGATTTCCGCAGGCGAAGCCGTTTCGCGAAGCGCCGTCAAAAACTCTCCCGGCGCACAAACGAGATCGGTAATCCGAGTCTCCAATCGTCCTGCTTCTTTGTAATAAAGCGCACCGTAAATCTGTCCGCGCCGCGCGTCAAGAACTGATGCTATCAGTCCCCGCTGCATCGGCGCCTCCGATGCAACAGCCTCTAATCCACTCACCGGAGCAACAGGCCGCCCGTATACCTCGGCCCACCCCTTTACCGCCGTCAATCCAACTCTAAGTCCGGTAAACGAACCGGGGCCAGCTATCACGGCGTAGAGGTCGATAGCCGGCAATCCAATCCCAAGCTCCGCGAGCATGAACTCGAGCTGGCGAAACATACGGGCTGAATAAGCCTCGTCGCTCGAAGTGGATACGACGCCTAGAATTGATTGGTCAATCAGCACGGCCAAGCTGCCCACGCGACTGGACGTGTCGACGGAAAAGGTCAACATTTGTGCCCGATTATAGGGCAATTCTCGTGCCAATTTACCCAAAATTTGCAAGTCCAAAAATCTCGTATCTTGCGATATTTCATGGGAATACCTTGACTCTCCCGCCCTCGTGTGCCTAATATCTTAATAGCAGTTTGGGGAGGGACTTCCGTCCTATGGAATTCAAGCTAGGTGAGAAGGTTGTCTATCCGAACCATGGCGTGGGTGTCATAGAGCAAATCAGTTTTGGTTACCTCAACGGCAAATCCGAGCGATTCTACATGCTCAAGATCGTTTCCAGCGGCTTGAAAGTGATGGTCCCGCAGGCCAACGTGGATAACGTCGGTTTGCGCCCGGTCATCCGCACCAATCAGGCCGGCGACGTCATCACCTATCTCGAGAAGGGCCGGTCAGCCAGTCATCACGACTGGAAGCACCGCTTCAAGGAAAATTCCGAGCGGATGCGCACTGGTTCGCTGATGGAAGTGGCAGCCGTACTGAAGGGGCTTGTCTCCCTCAGCCGGACAAAGCCGCTCTCCTTCCGCGAGAAGAAAATGCTTGAGAGAGCGAAGTATCTTTTGGTGAGCGAACTGGCCACGGTGCGGAACACGACCGAGCAATTGGTCGAAACCAGCCTGGTCCGCGCGCTGGCCAAGGCGCATCTCCAGATGCCGGAAGCCGCGAAGCTTCCGGATTAAACGCACTCTGCAATCCCGAATTGGAATGCGCGATGGTCGAGGTGTGTCCCGAGCATTTCCTGCTGCGCTCGGACTACCTCGGCCTACTTGCGCGGACCGCTCAGAATCGCCCCAATTTGGATCAGGTGGTTGATATCGTGTCCTGCGATCATCTGCGAGATACGCTCGATGCTTTCTTCCCCACGCTCCGAATGCATCCCAAAGTGCTTCCACTGCTCCGGCTTCAGCGATTTCAATAGCGCGAGATTAGCCGCCCGCAGCGCCTTAAACACACCGAGGGCCGCGTGTGGATCACGCTTGGCGTTGTTCTCCGCCTCGGCCCACTTTTCCTGATCGTATGCCTCAATTGCTGTGCCCGGCGCGCCGAGAATTCTCCGTATTCGATAGCTCGTCACAATTTCGGCATCCTCGAGATGCGCGATGATTTCTGTAACGGACCATTTGTCCGGCGCAGGCCGTTTGCGCAGCTTGGCGTTTGGAATGCGTTTGATCAGCTTCTCGATTTTCTCAGCGGTTTTCGCCTGCACCTTCAGCGGTTCTTTTCCGGCGGCATAACCCTCGATTCTCTTCTTGTACTGCTCAATTGTTTCGTTCATCGCGTGTGGCTCCTATCCGGACAAATGTCGCGGCCCGGCATCTTGGTTTGTCCCGTTGAGATTCTAACCAAAACGCGTACGGGCCTGAAACCTAGGCCTCTGAATTCGAGAGCACGCAAAGGCGACAAATTGGCGCGTCAAATTCTGGTCACTCCCAACTACACCACCGAGTTCGACCTGTACGAACGAACAGGTACCCCTCGCCGCCGCTAGCTGCCGATTTTGGAAACACGATGCTCTCCGGCACCTCCACGACTGCTTCTCTCCCCTTAAACTATTTGCGCGTTCCTTGGAACGAACTACAGACCGAATTACGTGACCTTATGCTTCAGAATTCTGAACTCCAGATCACTCGCCCGGAAGAACGGGAGCTTGAGTCCAAGCGCGGCGATCTCGCCGCCCTTGAAACCACTCTGGCCGAGCGTGAAGTCGAGCTTGCCAGCCTGCGTGCGGAACTTGCCTCGTTCGAGCGCAAGTATCTCGCCGAAGTCGGCCTGCGGTACGCCGAACTCGACGAGCTAAGAGCGCAACTCGCGGAAAAAGCCGCGTTCGAACATCCCAACGACACTCGTCTGCAGGAAGCGGCACGCAGAGCTCGTGCTCGCGCGAAGGCAACGCGATCCACGGCTGGTCCTGGACGGGCACATTCCCAAAAGGCTTACACGCCCACTCCAGAAATCAAGCGGCTCTATCGTGAAGTGGCGCGGCGCGTCCATCCCGATCTCACCACCGATGACGCCGATCGCGCCAAGCGCCAGGATTTGATGGCCAAAGCCAACCAAGCCTACATGGTGGGCGATCAAGCGGCACTGGCGAGAGTCTTCGAAGCTTACGAATGCTCGCCGGAGAGCGTTCACGGTGATGGCGCTGGGGCCGATCTCGTTCGCACGATTCGGCGAATCAGCCAGGCAAAAGCGCGCCTCGAAGAAATCGACGCGGAGATGAAGGCACTAATCGCTTCCGACGCGAAACGCCTGCAAACCCAATTTGAGGAAGCCGCACAAGCCGGCCGCGATCTTTTTTCAGATTTGGCGAATCGCATCGATGCGGAAATCGCGGCCGCTCGAACGAATCTCAGCGATCAACTCCAATGCGCGCAGATTTAATCGACAACACGGGCGAAAAGCGAGAGGCTGCCCCCGCGGCTTCCGATACGGTTCCCAGCACCGCCCTCGTCTCGCGCCGCCCGCAGGCTTTGGCCGTGCGCACCGCCGCTCTGGTGCGTCGCGGCATTCGCGATATTGGCCGCGAATCCAATTGGTTCGAGAAACGCGTCTTCTCCGGCCGCCGCGCCTGCGCCGCTGTCTCGCCTTCCGGAAAAGTTTCTGTTTTCCTTGGCACGCGTAGCGGCAGTGCACTTCGCCTCGCGATTTTCGATCTCGATTCTCAAGTCCCGCCCGATTCTCTTCCGGCTCCCGAAACCCAACTCGGCCGCGCACACGATCCCGTGTCTTCTCTCGCATGGTCGCCGACGGGACGCATACTGCTCGCCGCATCAAACATGTCAGCGAACCAAGTGCAGATTTTCGACGCGCTTAACAGCAAACACCTCGACACTTTCCACGTGCCCGATCTTCCGAATGCGGCGTTTGCCTGGTCGCTCGATGGAAACACGTTTGGCGCGGCGTTCGCCGCCGACCGAACGCTGCGCGTCTGGAATTGCGACAGCGAGATCCCATCGCTCGCGGCTACGCCCATCGGCTCGCTCGATGTCACTCCATCGCTCGCAGCCGTCGCTGTCGGTGATTCCGCCGACGACGAGATTGTATTCGCCGGCTTCGGCCCGATGGCTTTCAATCCCAACGGAACGCAAGTCGCGCTGGCGCTAAAATGTGTTGGCGAGTGGGCCGACGATTTTCTCCTCGTTACTGCCGCTCCTGGCATGCGCCGCGATTTATTTCTGCCGGTCCACGGCAGTATCACCGCGCTGAGTTGGTCCGCCGACGGCGGCACTCTCGTTTATTGCGCCGGAGGCCGCGCGTTCGCAGTTCCGGAAGGTTCTCTCGAATCGTGTCCGCTTCCCTTCACCGCGGAGCTAGCGCGATGCCATCCCACGCGGCCACTCTGCGCATGCTATTCCTCATGGCTCAAGAGTGCGTCGAAGGGGCGGCTTTTTATCGCCGACCTCCGCGAGGGCCGCATCATCGATGAATATTCTGCCGAAGGGGTGGTAGACATCTGCTGGAGCTACGACACGCAACAGGTTTACGCCGTAACGCACGACGGCCTCGCCTACGTGTTCGAGCGAACGCTCAGTTCTGCTGGATTCTGATGCAGGCTGGATTTAATCGCCGCTTATTACGCGAGCGGCAAATTCGGTTCTGCATTGAGCATGGCGTCCGCGCTTTCCCCGGCAAGATACCTCGGATACGCGGCCGCCGCGATCATGGCTGCGTTGTCAGTCGATAGGGCGCGGCTCGGAAAATAAACGTCGATCCCCTCGCGCTTGCCGCTCTTCTCGAACTCGGTTCGCAAATCGCGATTCGCCGCCACTCCGCCCGAGACGAGAATTGATTTCGATTTATATTCCAATGCCGCCGCGATCGTACGCCTCACCAAATCTCCGACGACTGCCTTTTGAAAACTCGCAATCAAATCGAGCGCCGCTTGCGAGCACAAGGGCTTCAGCGCATCCGCCTTTCGTTCTCCCCGTGCGAGCGCCGCGTTACGCGCCCCGATTTCCGCATGAAGCTCGGGATGTTTCCGAAGGTGATAAAAGACGGCGGTCTTGACGCCGCTGAAGCTGAAGTCGTACGCATTCCCGCGCATTTTCGTCTCGGCAAATCGAATTCCCGCCGGATCGCCGACGGGAGCGAGTTGGTCGATGATCGGCCCGCCGGGATAGCCGAGCGCGAGCATCCTCGCGACCTTGTCGTAGGCCTCACCGGCAGCATCGTCCCGCGTTCCGCCGATGCGCGCGTATCGGAACGAGTGCGGTGCGGCATGTCCATTGCCATGAACGGCCGCGCCGCCCACACCCGGCTCACCCATCACTCGATATAGAATCGTGTGCCCGCCCGATACGATCAGGCAAACAGATGGCAGCTCTGGCGTTCTTCCTGCGATATGCGCCTCGAGAAATACCGCGTGAACGTGGCCTTCCAGGTGATTGATGCCAACGAGTGGCTTGCCAAGCGCCATCGCCAGCACCTTGCCGTACGTCAACCCGACAAGCAGCGAACCGACGAGCCCCGGCCCGCGCGTCACGGCGATCGCCGAAACATCCGAAAGGCTCAATCCCGCTTGCGCTAGCGCCTCTCGCACGACAGGCACAATCTGGCGCAAATGTTCCCGCGACGCCAATTCCGGCACGACCCCGCCATATTTGCGGTGGATGTCCACCTGCGACGCCACGACACTCGACAAAATCGTATTCCCGTTGGCGACAATCGCCGCCGCCGTCTCGTCGCACGACGATTCGATCCCGAGGATTCGCGCTTCCGTCGAATGCGCCGCGAATTCAGCGGGCTTCGGCAAGGCCGCCTCGCGCGCCAATGTATCGTCAGAATTCATGAATGTTCATCCAGCAAAGATTTCCATGTTAACACGCGTCGCCGCAACGTTCCCGCGACTCCCACACATGCCCTTTCAACGCGATTGACACGAGCGGCATCCGAACCGTATCGTGCGAGATTCGCATCTAGCGACAGGAGAAGCATGAGTCAGCCGATTAAGAAAGTCAGAAAGGCCGTTCTGCCAGCCGCGGGGCTCGGGACACGCTTTCTACCCGCCACAAAAGCGCAGCCGAAAGAAATGCTGCCCGTGGTCGATAAGCCGCTCATTCAGTATTCCGTCGAGGAGTGCGTCGCATCCGGCATCGACCACATTATCATCATCACTGGCCGGCGAAAAAACGCCATTGAAGACCATTTCGACTCGGCGCCAGAACTTGAGCGATATCTCGAAGAACACGGTCGTCCGCTCATGGCCGAGCAAATTCGAAAAATTAGCGGCGGAATCCATTTCAGTTACACGCGCCAGAGCGAAGCTCTCGGACTCGGCCACGCCGTTCTTCTCGCTCGGGAGCTCGTCGGCGACGAGCCTTTTGCCGTTCTGTTAGGCGACGTCATTCACGACGGCCGCGTGCCAGCCACCAAAGCCTTAGTCGATGTACATCAGAAGACGGGCCACGGCGCGATCACCGTCGAGGAAGTACCGCCCGAACGCGTTCATCTCTACGGCATTGTGGACGCCGTCCCCGAACCGGATTTCGGCTTCGGCGACAGGCTCTTCCGCGTGCGCGACGTCATCGAAAAGCCATCGCGCGAGCACGCGCCATCGAACTTCGCCGTGACGGGCCGCTATATTCTTCCGCCCGAAGTTTTCGAATACATCGAGAACACCAAGCCCGGACGCAACGGCGAAATCCAACTCACCGACGCCTTGCGCATGCTCGCCAAGGAACACAGCCTTTGGGCATACAACTACGATGGCAGCACCTACGACGCGGGAGACAAACTCGGCTTCTTGCGTGCGACCGTCGAAATGGCGCTCAAAAATCCTGAACTCGGGCCGTCTTTCCGGGAGTATCTGAAAACGCTGACGCTGTAATTCTGCCGGGCTCGGACAGACACCACGACAACCAGAATCGATTATTCTTTCTTGCCCTTCGACTTCCCAGAGGATTCCTTTGTTGAGGTGTCTTTCTTCGCGGAACCACTGTCGCTGGACGACGAAGATCTGCTCTCGCCGCTCTCACTCGATGATTTCTCGCTCGAACTCGAAGACGAGCTCTTACCAGCGTAATCAGTCACGTACCATCCCGAACCCTTGAACTGAATTGCCGGCGAAGAAGGAAGCCGAACCGCTTTGCCCTTGCACGTCGGGCACTTTCTTGTTTCCGGCGCCGTCACACGCTCGATCCTCTCGAACTTCTTACCGCACTTTTCACACTTGTATTCGTAGAGAGGCAAACCAGGACTCCTTCCTGCCTCTTGCGCAAAGGAAAATCTTATCACGTTTGCCGCGGCGTGCGGCGATACCCAACGCAACGATGCCAACCGTCGCGCGTGCGTGCTTCGTGCTGTGCTAGACTTTCACTGCGCTCGACTCACACGCTGCATTCGACGAGCGAGCGCGGAACGCTACGAATGCCCCGTCAGGCCCCACCTCGAAGCAATCTGAATCCGCAACGGCAGCAGGGCGAACCTCGCTCCAGCGGCACTCCCGCTACCGGGAAAGGCTGCCTCTATCTTGTCGCCACGCCCATCGGCAATCTCGAAGACATCAGCTTCCGCGCCCTCCGCATTCTGAAGGAAGTCGATTTGATTGCTTGCGAGGACACGCGCCAGACGCGCAAGCTGCTCACTCACTACGATATTCACACGCGCCTCGAAAGTTACCACGAGCATAACGAAATGACACGTGCCCCCGAGCTCGTCATCGAGCTGGAACAGGCGGCGCAGATTGCGCTCGTCACCGATGCGGGAACCCCGGCGATTTCCGATCCTGGTCATCGCCTCGTCGCGCTTTGTCTCCGCCACGGAATCCAAGTCGTGCCTATTCCGGGCGCATCCGCGCTTGTTTCGGCTCTTGCGGCCTCAGGAATCGACACGGACGAGTTTGTTTTCGTCGGATTTCTTCCGCCGCGGACAGGCGAACGCCACGCCGCCCTCGATCCGCTGGCCCGCGAGCCGCGCACTTTGGTTTTCTACGAGGCGCCGCATCGCCTCTTCGGCATGCTGGAGGACGCTCTTGCGGTCCTGGGCGATCGCCACGGCGTGGTAGCGCGTGAAGTCACCAAGATGCACGAGGAATTTCGCCGCGGCCGGATCAGCGAATTGCTCGACAGTTTCCGCGAGACGCCGCCGCGCGGAGAAATCACCGTGATATTCGCGCGCGCCGACGAGAAATCGGCAGCTCCATCTTCGGGCGCCGTTTTCGATTCCGCGCTTTCGTTGCCTCGCCGCGTCGAAGAGCTCATGAACGCGCAAAATATCGACCGCAAAGCTGCTCTGAAAATCGCCGCGCGCGAACGCGGCCTCACCAAGCGCGAAGCCTATAAGCGCCTCCTCGCCGACCGAAACAATCACTGAAACAATTGTGTTGCGAGTGGCGAGCACGCTCTTGGACCGCCGGCATCTCGCCGGCTCTTGGCATTTCGAAGCCGCATGGCAGAGCAGTTAGTTGGAGTATCGAAAGGAGTAACGAATGAGCAACAACTGCGGTTAGTTAGCCGGAGGCGCAGTCACTAGTGATGTCGCGCGGAGAACCGGCTCAAAAAACGCATCCACTCGATCCAGCACTTCCCCGGTAGTTCGCGCCGTATGCACCTCACGCCGCAGCACTCCGCCGTTGCGAACGCCATGCGTAAAATAGGACGCGAATTGTTTCATCTTGCCGATCGCATCCGGCATCTCCGACCGCACCAGCCTTCGATAATAATCCGCGATGAGCTGATAACGATCCGCTTCGCTTGGCTCGTCGTATCTTCCCCCAGCGATGTACTGCTCGATCTGCCGGAAAATCCACGGATTGTTCGTTGCGGCGCGGCCGATCATCACGGCATCGCATCCAGTTTCTTCCACCATGCGCAATGCATCTTCCGGCGCCCGGATGTCGCCGTTGCCAATCACGGGAATTTTCACCGCCTGCTTCACATCGCGAGTCACTCGCCAGTCCGCCGCGCCGCTGTATCCCTGCGCGCGCGTCCGCGGGTGAACCGCCACCGCTTCAATTCCACATTCCTCTGCGAGGCGCGCCACCTGCACCGCCACAATGTTGTTCTCGTCCCATCCCGACCGCAGCTTGATCGTCAGTGGAATCCGCACGGCCGCGCGCACGCTGCGCAAGATCTCTTCGAGAAGATTCAAATCTCGCAGCAAGCCCGACCCGCCGCACTTCACCACTTTCTTCGCGGGGCACCCGAGATTGATATCCACCTGATCGAAGCCGAGATCTTGTGTCAGTGACGCTGCCGCGGCCATCACCGCGGGATCGGCGCCGAACAATTGCGCCGCGATCGGATGTTCATCTTCTTCGAAAAACAAATACCTCATCGTCCGCTCAGCGCTTCGCGTAATCGCTTCGGAGCTCGTAAATTCCGTCATGATCAGCCCGCAGCCGCCAAGTTCGCGAATCACGCGCCGGAACACGGTGTCAGTAACGCCGGCCATCGGCGCGAGTATCGTCGCAGGGAGGATGGCAATATCGCGGATTCTCAGCACGGGTGGAAACGTAGGAGTAATCAAAGAAGTGTCTCGTCCATCGTTACGGGCTCTTCATCGCGTGACTCTTCGCGACCAGCTCGGGCGCGTTCCGAAATCGTCTGTTGTGCAGGATGCTTGACTGGCGCGGCCGCAGCAGAAGCCCCCGCGGCCGCCGCGAGCGCAAGTGCCGGTGACGGTGTCTCAATGCTCCCCAGCGGTGCCGCACCCAGCCCCACCGCCGATGGCGCTGCTGTAACGGTCTCGCGATCCTTCCTCCGAAGAAATGTAACCGCTTCTTCGCTCGACCCGCCAAAAAAGTTTTCGACCACCTGCCCAAGTGCTTGCCGCCGCGCATCATCCGCGCTCAAATTCGGCCGGTAAACATACGCACGTCCTGATTTTCGGCGTTCGACCACTCCCTTTCGCGCCAGCCGGTCCATGATCGTCATAATGGTCGTGTACGCTCGCGGCCTCCTCGGCGCGAGGCGATCCCGGATTTCCCGCACCGTTCCCTCGCCGATAGGCCACAGCGTGTTCATGCAATCGAGTTCAAGCGGAGCCAAATCAAGCAGCGAACGCCGCGGCGACGTGCTCGCCACCACCGGCGAACCACCGTGCTGCACAATTTTTCCCGCGTCGGCCATTTATTTCTTCAACCCAAAGTTTCTCTGAACCGCCGCCGAACCCGAAGCAGCAGCCGGCTTCGCCGTAGATCTCGCCGCCGTTTTCTTCCCGGCATCGCCCGAAAGAAACTCATCCTTGCGAAGCAGCGTTCTCCGCAACGAGGGATTCCGGTCCGTCCATACGCCCTCGCCGCCCGGGCTCTCGAGCGTCGCCCGCATTGCCGCCATCTTCGAATCCAAATCGTCCAAATAATGCAGCGCAACTGCTTCGCGAAACTGCGGCAATTGCGGCGAGCCAAATTCGCGCGAGCCATGATGGCTCAAAATCAAATGCTCGATCAACATCGCCAGCGGCCGCGGAAAATCCGGGATCGCTTCGATCTTTCGGCGCACGAGCCCCAGCCCAAGCGCAATATGTCCGATCAACTGTCCTTCGGTCGTGTATCCAAATCCCCGCGCGTAGCTCAATTCCTCGATCTTCCCGATATCGTGCAGAACGATTCCCGCGAGCAGCAAATCGCGATCGAGCTCCGGATAATGATCCGCCACGCCTTGCATCAATCCAATCACGCTGACGGTGTGCTCGAGCAGCCCGCCGATGAATGCATGGTGCATCGTCATCGCTGCCGGCGCGCGCTTCAGTTTCGGCGCGACCGCAGGATCTTCGACGACGCTCGACAAGAGCCGCCTGATCCACGGATTCTCCGCCTTCCCGACAAAATCGCGCAGCCGCGAGTAAAGCTTCTCGACATCCTCTTTCGTATGCGGCAGAAAGTCCGCCAAATCGTAATCAGCCTCTTGCGCCGGGAGAACCTGATCGACGGTCAGCTCGATTTGATCGTTGTACATCTTCGCGCGGCCCTGCACCTTCACGATGTCCTGGCAGACGAATCTCGTGCTCGCGTCTTCGAACTTGTCCCACATCTTGCCGTCGATTCGTCCCGTGCGATCCGATAGCTCTAGTTGCAGCCAGGATCGCCCCGTCTTCGCCGATGTCCGGATTTCTTTCGAGGAAACGAGAAAAAACGACGAGACGGTCTGGCCGTCCTTCAAATCCGCGATGAAAAGTAGCTTCATTGACTGGCGGCGGCTTTCTTCGCCTTGCGGCTCAACTTCTTCTCCGCGGCGTCCGGTGTGGGAGCGACTTCCTTAATTCCGACATTCGTCGAAACCGCAGCCGTGTCCACGTAGCCTGGCTTTACGACAACGTAGCTCTCCTCGCGCAACTCGCCCAGATAATTCCGCAAAATCGGCTGCATCCGCTGCGCGTAGATTCTGTTTTCGATTTCAGGCTCGACCTTTTCGACAGGCTGAAGCCCGGCCTCGAAGTGCTCGATCACCTTCAATATCTCAAAGCCCGTCTTCGTTTGGATAACGTCCGTCAGCTGGTTTTTATTCAGCGCGAACACTGTGTCCTCGAGCTGCTTCGAAAGCTGCCCGCGCTCGAACGCGCCAAGCTCGCCGCCATCCTTCGCCGTCGGGCCTTCGGAGTTACGCTTCGCCAGTTCCGAAAAATCGTCGCCCTTCTTCAGCCGTGCCAGAAGATCGTTCGCTTTCTTCTGTATCACGGCCACCTGCTCCGGCGTCTTGCCTTCGGTGCTTAGGAAAATATCGGCAAGAACCACCTGCTCGGGCCTCACGAATTCTTGCTTGTGATCCTCGTAATATTTTTTAACGTCGTCGCGGCCGATATCCACCCGCGAGCCCACTTCCCGCCGAATCACTTCCTGCGTCAGCAGTTGGTTGCGGAAATTCGCCTTGTAGTCTTCCCACGACATTCCCTGGCCCTCAACCGCGGCCTGCAGGGCCTCCATCGAGGGGAAATTATTTTGCTGGCGCACCTGATCGAGCCTCTTGATCACGTCGTTCTCAACGCTGATGCCGAGGTCCTTCGCGCGCTGCTCCAGAAGAGACTGATCGATTTGGTCGCGCAGTAGATTTTTCTGCCGGTCCTCGTACATCGCGTTCAGTCGGTCCTGCGTGCAACCCTGGCAATCCTGCTTCACCTCGTCGTGCAACTCCGCCTCGGATTTTTGGTATTCCGAGTACGAAATGATCTCGTTGTTCACTCGGGCGACAATCTCTTCCACCACTCTTCCGTTGCCCGAGCCCTTCATGTCCACATCCTTGGCGTCTTTCGTCGCTGTCGGCGCCACCTGCGCGCGAACGCCCGGCGCACTGAGCGCCATGCTCGCCGCCGCCAAAAACACGATTGCAGTTCTATTCAGTTTCATTCAGTTTTTTCCCAAGGTGAAAGTTTACCGCTACGATTGTAGTTGCAGCAATATGTTTCGTGCCGCTACCGCGACCCCTTCTCCCTCTCTCTTCCACTCGAACCACAAAACGCCCGTCGGATCGAGCCGCAGCCCGCGCTTTCCCCGAATCACTCGCACCAATTTTTCCGGCTTCACCGGCGTATCTTCGTAAAACTTCATGGCCACCAGGTCGCCGCGCCGTTCGATCGACGCCACTGTGAGAGACTCGGCCAGCGCCTTCAGCACCGCATAATCAAGTAGGTTTTCGACCGCTGGCGGCAGCAAGCCGAATCGGTCGGCTAACTCGCGGCGCACCTCGTCGCGTTCCTTATCGTTCGAAACGCCAGCTATACGCTTATAGATGCGCAGACGCAGGTTTTCGCTTTCTATGTATTCGACGGGAATTCGGATGTCTTGGCCGAGGTTCAGCGTCGCCCGGCGATCTGGCATAACGGCCTCGCCCTTGCGTTCCGCCACTGCGCGCTCGAGAAGCCTGCAATATAGGTCGAATCCGACGGACACGATCTGTCCGTGCTGCTCGCGCCCGAGCAAATTACCCGCGCCGCGCAGCTCCAGATCGAGCGCCGCGATGCGAAATCCTGCGCCAAGATCGCTGAATTCCTTGAGTGCGGCCAGCCGCTGCCTCGCGAGAGACGAAAGCGAACCTTCCGGCGGAACGAGAAGGTAAGCATAAGCGTGCTGGTTCGAGCGGCCCACGCGTCCGCGAAGTTGATAAAGCTCCGAGAGCCCCAGCCGGTCGGCGCGATTGATTACGATCGTATTGGCGCGCGGAATGTCCAGCCCGTTCTCGATGATCGTCGTGGATACGAGCACGTCCGCGTCGCCGCGAACAAATTGAAGCATCACTTTTTCAAGCGCCGCCTCATTCATTTGCCCGTGACCGACGATGACGCGCGCCTTCGGCACAAGTCGCTTCACGAGCGAGGCGACCGAAGCGATCGATTCGACGCGATTGTGAACGAAGAAAACCTGCCCTCCGCGGTCCAACTCGTGCTCGATGGCGCGCTTCACGATCGATTCGGAAAATGGCGCGACCACGGTCTGAATCGCCAGCCGGTCTCTCGGTGGCGTCTCGATCACAGACATATCTCGCAATCCGATCAGCGACATGTGCAGCGTGCGTGGAATCGGCGTCGCGGACATCGCCAGCACGTCGACGTTCTTGCGCATTTCCTTTATGCGCTCTTTGTGCGCCACGCCGAATCGCTGCTCTTCGTCGACAACGAGCAATCCCAGATCCTGGAACTTCACGTCGCGCGATAGCAGCCGGTGCGTTCCAATGACGATGTCCACTCTTGCCGCTTCCAACTCCTGCAACGTCTTTTTCTGCTGCACCGCCGTGCGAAAGCGGCTCAGCATTTCGATTCGAATCGGAAACGCCGCGAATCGCCGCCGAAACGTATCGTAGTGCTGGAACGCCAGAACCGTCGTCGGCGCAAGCACGGCAACTTGCCGCGAGTCCGACACAACTTTGAACGCCGCGCGCATTGCGACTTCCGTCTTGCCGTATCCCACGTCCCCGCAGAGTAGCCTTTCCATCGGCTCGCCCGACTCGAGATCGCGCTTCACGTCTTCAATCGCCTTCGCCTGGTCCGGCGTCTCCTGGAATTCGAACGCGTCCTCGAACGCCTTCTGCCACTGCGTATCCACGGGATACGCGTGGCCCGGCGCGGCCTTGCGCTCGGCGTAAAGCGCCAGAAGCTTTTCCGCCATTTCGCCCACAGATTTCTTGACGCGGGATTTTCGCGTCTCCCATACCGTGGTGCCGAGCCGGTCGAGAGCCGGCACCGCGCCGCCAAGCGATTGATATTTTTGGATGAGATCCACGCGCGCGAGCGGCACATAAAGCCGCGCATCCTCCGCGTAGCGGAGCAGCATGAATTCACCGTTCGCGCTGTCCACGGCAAGCTGGCGCAGTCCCTCAAATTGACCGATGCCGTGGTCCACGTGCACCACGTAATCTCCGGGCTTGAGATCGGAGAAATCGCTCGAAAATACGGCGCTCTGCGGCCTCGCACGCGAACGCGCCGGCGCCGGAATCGAATCGAATAAATCCGCATTGCCGTAGAGAACGAGCTTGGCCTCGGGAAATACCACGCCCTCGGCGAGCGGCGCTTTCAAAAGCACGAGCGCGGTAACAGTTCCGCCGCTGCTATCCTGCGCGAGTCGCGAAGTCGTTGCGCTCTCGTCCACATCTCCCAATCGAAACGGCAGCTCGTTTTCGTGGCAGATGTCGGCCAGTCGCTCGGCTTCTCCCGTGCTTGCCACCGACACCATCACTTGTTGCCCGCTCTCGATGTGGTTCCTGACCTCCGACATAAACATTGGAACGTTGCCGTGGTAGCGAGACGTTGGCTGCGTTTGCAGAGTGAGGACCTTCCTTTCAGACTCGCCTTCGAGCGCTAGGTGCT
The DNA here is from genome assembly GCA_963803835.1 of uncultured Acidobacteriota bacterium. Taxonomy (GTDB): domain Bacteria; phylum Acidobacteriota; class Terriglobia; order Acidiferrales; family UBA7541; genus Palsa-147. The sequence goes on from CAWDOI010000013.1 coordinate 224,272, forward strand.
CCAGCAGAAGTCGCGGCCGCCCGGAAAGCGCGCTCTTCCATTCTTCCGCCGTCAAAAAGTATCGGTCCGCCTCGGCCGTGGCTGCGGGACCCACGGCCTCTTCAAATTCGGCAGCCCAGCTTTCTCGCTTCAGATCAAGCGCGGCGCGCAAAGTCTCCGGCTCATCTTCAAGAATGATTGCATCGGGCGCGAGATCGAGCAGGTTGGATTTAGTTTCCTCAAGAAGCGCGGGATGAAATTCCCACCCCGGATAAAACGCCGCCGGCATACCTTCATCTTCGCGGCCTGTCACCGCCCGTTCGCGGAGTCGTTCGAGCAATTCATTTCGGCGCGGATAATCCGTCAGCGGCAGCAGAGTCGCCCGCTCAAGCGGACGCATCGAGCGCTGACTGTTCGGATCGAATTCGCGCAGAGACTCGAGCGTGTCTCCAAAAAACTCGAGCCGCACGGGTGCGTTCGACTCCGGCGAAAACACATCCACGATCCCGCCCCGGACCGCGAACTGTCCCGGAGACTCGACCGTCTCGTGCCGCTCGTAGCCCACGCTCGTAAGGTGTTCGAGGAATTCGTTCTGTGGAATTTCTTGCTCGCGCTCAAGCTGCGAAGCGAGCCCTTCGTAATCGCTCCGATCGCGCAATCGCATGATCGCAGCGTCTACGGGCGCCACCACGATGTCCGCCTCGCCCAACGCGATCCGCCACAACGCAGACGCGCGCGCCTCCGAAATTTCAGCGTGGGGCGAGCGGCCTTCCCACGGCGACACCTCTTGTGATGGAAGGAATGCGACGCGGCTTGCGGGTTTTCTTGCGAATGCCTGGAAGAAATACCGGATGGGCTCGAGCAGTTCCTCAGCGCGGCGGTTCGATTCCACCAGCAGAATGACGGGCCGCACTAACGAAGCCGCGGTAAATGCCGCGACAATCGTCTTTGCCGGGTCCGTCAGCCCTGCCAACCGCACTTCGCCCGGCCCGCTGCGCAGCGCGTCGAGACACACTTCCACCGCGGGTCGGCGGCCGACCCGGCCCAACAGCTCAGCCACCAAGGGCAGTATCATGCGCGCAGACGTTGTACCCGCAAAATCAGACTCGTCGTCGAATGACCGGGCTCGACAGCTATCGAAACCACTCGGCCGCCTGCGCGTACCACCTCGTCACGGCCGACGATCTCGTCCGCTCCCCAGTCGCTTCCCTTCACCAAAATGTCCGGCATAATTGCCGTAATCAATTCTCGCGGAGTAGGCTCGTTGAATATCACCACGTAATCAACCGCCTCCAGCGCGGCGAGAATCTCGGCGCGCTCGTCTTCGGAAATCACCGGCCGGTTTGCGCCCTTGTTCTTGCGCACGCTTGCATCGCTATTGATCCCGACAATCAGCTTATCCCCAAGTGACTTCGCTTGCTCCAACAGCCGTATATGCCCCGGATGCAGAAGATCAAAGCACCCGTTCGTAAAGACGATCTTCTTCCCCGCGCGCTTCAGGTCCTGTGCATCGAGCCGCAGTTCACTCGGATTACTCACCACTCCCAAGATGTCCGCCCTTCGAGACTTGGTTTCTGCCGGATCAAAATTGTACCACGCGCACTTAAGACTCCTCCCACTCACCCCCGCAATTCATTCGACAACTGCCTTTTTCGCTCCGCCCCTTGCCTTGGAATTTTGATGCTATACTCCGGCTCTGCGTGCTGCTCCCCGTTTCCCCTTCGGGGACGAGAGATTTGATGAAAGATATCGCGATCGTTGGCGGAGGCCCCGCTGGGGCCATGTGTGGCGAGCAGTTGGCCACGGCCGGGTTCAATGTCACGCTCTATGACGAGCACCTCGCGTGGGAAAAGCCCTGCGGAGGCGGCCTTACTCACAAAGCCATCAGCCTTTATCCCTTTCTGCTCGACGGCCCGCAGCCCAAGAAAGTCGTTCGTACCGCTGAGCTGATTTCAAGCGGCGGTCTCCGCGCCCGATTCCACATGAATCGTCCGATCGTCATTTATTCCCGCGCCGTTCTGAATGGTCTGCTTCTCGATCGCGCCACCGCAGCCGGTTGCGCGACGATTCGTTCGCGCGTCACTCACGTGGACACAAACAATGGCCGCGTGAATCTTGTCGCGGGTGGCGAACAGAAGTCCGCGGACTTTGTCGTGCTTGCGGGCGGAGCGCGCAATCAACTTCTTCCCGAGACGACGGCCTTAAAAGCCGCCGACCTCGAGATGACTCTCGGCTACTTCGTCCCCGCGGAAGACGATCTCATCAAAGTAAAATTTCTCAAGGAATTTGAAGGCTACATCTGGTCGTTCCCGCGCGCCGATCACGTCTCCATCGGCATCTGCGGGAAAATGTCGAAGCATTCGAGCCAGACGCTTCGCGCGCACCTCGATCAATTTCTCAAAGACGAAAAAGTTTCGCTGGATGGCGCGCGCTTCTATAGCCATGTTCTTCCGTCGCCGCAAGCGCACACTCTGCGCCGCCGCCGGATTGTTGGCCGCAACTGGGCGATGGCCGGAGATGCCGCCGCCTGTGTTGACCCGATCACCGGCGAAGGCCTTTTCTACGCGCTGCGCTCCGGCGATTTGCTCGCGCAAGCTTTAATCGAGGGCCAGCCCGACGCATATCCCGCGCGGCTTCGTTCGGAGCTCTCGGCCGATCTCGAATTTGCCGCGCGCATCGCCCGCAAAGTTTTCTGCGGCCGATTCCTCGGCGGCGCCGTCACCACGCGCATGGTCCAATTGCTGAATCACAGCGCGACCTTCCGCGATTTAATCCGCGATGTGTTCAGCGGCGCGCAGGATTATCGCAGCCTCAAGCGCCGCATGTGGGCGCAGTTCGGAATTACCGTGGCCGAGCTTACGAGAAGTTTCGTTGATCCTCGCTCTTGCAAAGACGCTTCGCGCGCTCTCGATGGACGGGAGCCCGCCAGTTGAGTTCCAGAAATCGCCGGGAATACCCGAAGATTGCCATCGGCACAGAATCCAGAATTGAAAAAATAGTCCCACCCGAGTGGACAATCTCCGCTTACGATCCGCGCCTTCCGCCCGTATTCTCAACGCCCGCGATGATTGGAATGATGGAAGTCGCTGCGGCAAAAGCCGTGCAGCCGCACCTGCCCGCCGAAATGATCACCGTCGGAACTCGAATTGAAGTGGATCACTTGAAGGCCGCCCCCGTGGGCGCGCTCGTCTACGCGACCGCCCGTCTCGTCTCACAGGATGGCCGGCTCCTGATCTTCGACGTCGAAGCCGGCACCGGCGGAATCATCATCGGCCGTGGCCGCCTCTTCCGCGCCATCGTCGAACCGAAATCCTTCGGCGCCAACGCCTCCGCGCGCTCGTCGTCTTAGCCTGAATTTTCGTTTAGTATGGCCGCGCCCAACCACATGCCCAGCCTGCGATTATTCACGCCGCGCCTCGAGCTCGTTGCCGCCACAATCGAAATTGCGCGCGCGGAGATGAACGATTTTCCCGCATTCGCCCTGCAGCTCGGCGTTCCGGTTCCCGAAATCTGGCCTCCTCCACTCAACGACGAAAACTCCCAGCGACACTTCCTCGCTTCGATGGAGAAAGCAACGCCGAACGACGCCGGTTGGAATTTGTGGTTCTGCATTCTCCGCGAGCCGCGTGTCTTGCTCGGAAACGTCGGATTTAAGGGTGTTCCCGTGGATGACGTCGTGGAGATCGGCTACAGCTTGCTCGACGCACATCATCGAAAAGGCTACTGCACCGAAGCCGCCCGCGCTCTTATCGACTGGGCGTTCAAATCTCCGCGAGTAAAAATACTGACGGCTCTCACGTTGCGTGAATTGCTTCCGTCGATCCGCGTGATGGAGAAATGCGGCCTGGAATTTATTGGCGACGGGCCCATTGAAGATGGGATGAAGACGGTTCGCTACGAGTTAACCCGGGAACGATATGCGCAGCTATCTCAGAGGGAACAGAAATAAGGGTATACGCGCCAAGAAAACTTCCAACTGGAAAATTGAGAATTAGTATTCGGGTCTGCGGGCAACTGCTTTGCGCGTCGGCGGCGGCGTGATCGTCGCCATCTTGCGAATCATCGCGAGAACAAGCTTCTTGTCGTCGTCGGATAGCGTCGTGCTGTATTTCTTGATTTCCGCAAGAAATCGAATTTCTTCTTCCGAGAGTTCTCCGAGCATCTTTCGGGTTTCGCGATCCTGCGCGGTATCGCTGCCGGGGAAAAAGTCGGCGAGATTGATTTCCATCGCCTCGGCTATTTTCGCCAGTGTCTCAAGCGAAGGCACCGTGTGCCCGTTCTCGACGCGCGAAAGGTAGCAGCGCAGCAGGCCGGTCCGCCGCTCGATGTCGCCTTGCGAAAGGCCGCGATCGCTTCGATAAGACCGGATAACTTCTCCGATGTTGACCTTTGGTTTTTCTTTTGGCACTAAATTGTTCCCCTCGAAGCGAAGCGCCATCTTAAGCACCCGTTATGTCCACGCGCAAGGATTTTTTCGGCGATGTGTTCCTTGTGTTCTCAACATGTTAATCCAGGCCCCGCAAAGCGAACTCGAGCCGCGCGGCGCAAATGCAACAGCCCATTCATAATTCCCGTCATTCGCCACGCGGACGAGCATCTGACATCCTTTTCGAAATCCGTCGCATCCCTACATCGAATCGAGCGCCCCGAGCCCAATCGCAGCGAGGAAATCGAAAATGAACGCAAGCGCGCCAAAATATCTAATCCTCTCAGGACTCCTCGCCCTCGCAGCAATCGCACTCCCCAATCCCGTTCGCGCCCAGGCCGCCCCAGGCCCAATCACGCCCGCTCCGTCCACTGACGATTCGCAGCCTACAGAGCAGTCAAAACCCCAGCCACAGCAGCCTCAGACTCCAGCCACCCGCGCAAATTTAAATGGTTCATGGAAATTGAACTCCGATGAAAGCGACGACGGCCGCCAGAAAATGCAGCAGGCCAAGAGTTCGCGAAACAATGGAAATGGCGGCGGAAATGGCGGTGGCGGCGGCCGAAGCGGCGGAGGAGTCGGCTTTCCCGGAGGCGGCATCGGTTTCCCCGGTGGCGGAGGCGGGGGTGGCGTCTACGGGAGACATGGCGGCTCGGGGAGCAATACGGAAAGCAACGAAGACCGCGAGCACATGCAGGAACTCATCGACCCGCCGGTCAGGATTGTTGTCGCGCAGAAAGATAACGAATTCGATCTCGCCGACGACTCCGACAACAAGCGCGCCTTCTTTACCGACGGCCGCAAGCTGAAAAAATCCAAGGATCTCACCTATCAGGAAATTTCCGCCCACTGGGAAGACATCCGGCTCGTCTCCGACGAAAAAGATTCGCGCGGCAACAAGATCACCCGCACGTTCGAGCCCCAGCCCGGCGGAAAAAAGCTCGTCGAAACGGTTCGCATCGAAAATAACCGCCAACAATCGGCCGTCTTCATCCGCTACGTCTACGACCTCGTGCCGCAAAATAAATCCTGAGCGCGCTCCGCAGTCGCACCGTTAAATGTGCGCCGTACGAATCCGCCTCAACGCGCCCAAAACCGCGATGTGATAAGCTCGCGACCTCGACAACGAACGAATTTATTTCACGGGGGACGAAATGGCACAGTGGAAAGAACTCGAACAGCGATTCACCGAGCGGCTCGGACTGAAACGCCGGCCAGTTTCTGTGACAATCCTCGATAGCGAGCCTACTGCCATCTCGAAGTTCGTCGGCACTGAACCATCGGGATGCAGCTTCTGGCGCCTCGCCGCCGACGGCAAGAGTTTCTACACGGTTCCATCCGACCATTTCAATTGCCCGGTGGGAAGCTACACGCACAAAATCGATTTGCCCGAGCAACGCAAAAAGGAACTCGACGACACGCTCGGCCTGATGTTCAGCGTCGAATATTTGAAGCCCGAGGACGTCGCGAAAGTCCCGCAGCTAACTAAGACTCCGACCGCCGTCGTCTACGCGCCTCTCGGCGATTCGCCGATCGACCCTTCCGTCGTTCTGTTTGCATGCCGCCCTCGCGCCGCGATGCTGTTGCAGGAAGCCGCCGGTCGCGCAAACGCCGCTTCCCCGCTCCCGATTCTGGGCAGGCCCACGTGCATGGCAATTCCCGCGGCGATGTCCATGGGAACCACGGCAAGCCTCGGCTGTATCGGAAATCGCGTGTATACGGGAATTGAGGAAGACGATTTATACGTAGCCGTGCCGGGAAATCAACTCGCTGCGGTGGATCAGGCCCTCGGGACAATCGTAGCAGCCAACTCGGCGGTTGAAAATTACGCTCGCTCGCGCCGCGCCGCTTTATCCACCGTCTGAAGATCGAGATCTTCGCACTTGCCGCGCTTGTCGGCGAACAGCGCCTCGTCTACGCGCCTCATAAACTCGAGCGCCGTCTCGCCAGGCTGATAATCCTTCCATCCGGCGGAAAATTTCACATCAATCTTGGCGCCCTCATATTCCACGGTGATGTTCTGTAGCCGCGTGATCACGTGCTGCACTTGTCCGCTCGGGCATTCGGGCAGCACAACCATGAATTCATCGCCGCCAATTCGCGATCCTTGATCGGACCCGCGAATCGCTCGGCGCAATCGCTCGCCAAACGCCATCAACACCACGTCGCCGGCCGAGTGGCCGTGCGCATCGTTGATTTCCTTCAGATTATCCAGGTCCATCAACAGAAGATTCAGCGGCCGCGCATGTCGGATCGCGCGCGAAATCTCTTCTTCCAGCCGCTTCTCTGCCGACCGCCGGTTATAGAGACCCGTCAACTGATCGAGCGCCGCCAGCTTGTACACTTCCGTCGCGAGGCTTTCCACATTCGCGAGCGATTGAATCTGCTGCGACATCTGCTGCCGTAAACGCGTGAGCACCACTTGTTGGTAAACGGTGTAGCAATTGAACAGCAGGACCATCCCCACCAAACCGCGCACGGCCTGCCCCAGCCCGAACGACGATCCCGACACATCTCCGCGCAATAGCGCCGGGAAAACAAACGACGCCACGCCGATCGTCAGCAGCAGCATGATCGTGCATGCCGCCGACCAGAGCCACCATTGCCGCCGGTCCAACTGGCGAAGATCGGCCGAGATTTTCGCTGCGGTCACGTTCGGCTGAGCCGACGTGAGCACGGAAGTCATGGGTTGCGCCATAAGGCCTCTGAGAGGTACATCTCTACTGATACCGTAGTCATTGGCATACAACCAGTTGATAGCGCCCATCTGTGCCAAAGTAGCAACTGGCCCGACGTACATTTCCGTCGGCCTCGCAATTGAGAACCACTTCACTCATTCGTAATTGACTTGGCTCTGAGGAGCCAGTCTAATGATTTCCGTAACGCGCTCGTGTTGCCTCGTTTAGGTCGAGCGAAATTAAGGCGCCGGAATTCGCTTGCGCAGTGTTTATCTGCTCGCGAAGGAACTTGCTTGCCGATCATTCAATCGCGGCAGTCGTAGGGTTGGCCGGTAGGCCGGCCGGTTTTTCGCGATATGCGGCGCCGAGTAAAATTGGAATTTTATCGCGCCGCGCTGTTCGTCAACGCTGAGCGCAGGACATGCCGCTGAGTATTCCGGATCCCAACACAGTAGCGACCAACGCCGCGCCCGGCAAAATCCCCGCCCGGCGCTTCGGCACGGCACGCTCCGCTTCTCTCGTCGCCTCTGGAATTTTCCTGAGCCGCATTTCCGGCCTGATCCGCGACCGCTTCTTCGCTCACTACTTCGGAAATTCCGACGCCGCCGACGCGTTCAAGGCCGCCATCCGCATCCCGAATTTTCTGCAGAATCTTTTCGGCGAAGGTGTTCTCTCGGCTTCGTTCATTCCCGTCTACGCCGCGCTCCTGGCACGAAAAGATAAGGAAGAGGCCGAGAAGACCGCGGGCGCCGTCTTCTCGCTTCTCGCGCTTACGGCTTCCGGACTCGTTCTGATCGGCGTACTCGCCACTCCGTGGCTCATTGAACTGATCGCTCCTGGCTTTTCCGGCGAAAAGCGCCAGCTGACGATTCGCCTCGTTCGCATTCTTTTCCCCGGTGCAGGTCTGCTTGTGCTTTCGGCGTGGTGCCTCGGCATCCTCAATAGCCATCGCAAATTTTTTCTCTCGTATACCGCGCCGGTAATTTGGAATGTCGCGATGATCGCGGCTTTGATCGGATTCGGCAGCCGCATGACGCAGTTCCCTCTTGCCGTTGCGCTCGCTTGGGCCGCCGTGGTTGGCAGCGCGTTGCAGGTTTGCGTGCAATGGCCCGTCGTGATGCATTTGCTCGGGCACTTGCGCCTCGCTCTTAGCTACGAGCGCGAAAATGTTCGCATCGTCGTCCGCAACTTCTTCCCCGTTTTCATCAGCCGCGGCGTTGTTCAGATCAGCGCGTACGTCGATTCGCTAATCGCCAGCCTTTTGCCCACGGGCGCCGTGGCTGCGTTCTCTTACGCGCAAACTCTTTACACTCTTCCGGTCAGTTTATTCGGCATGGCCGTATCGGCGGCTGAGCTTCCCGCGATGTCCGGCCAACTCGGCGGCGAGGAAGAAGTCGCGCGCGCTTTGCGTGAACGCCTCGACGCCGGTCTTCGCCAAATCGCGTACTTCGTCGTGCCATCTGTCGTCGCGTTTCTCGCGCTCGGCGATGTCGTCGTCGGCGCAATCTATCAGTCCGGCCGCTTCGTGCACGCCGACGTAATTTATGTTTGGGGAATTCTCGCGGGTTCGACCGTCGGCCTACTCGCATCCACACTCGGCCGGCTCTATTCGGCCACGTACTACGCTCTCCGCGACACGCGCACTCCGCTGAAATTTTCGATCATTCGCATTGCGCTCACCACGATCCTCGGCTATCTCAGCGCGGTTCCGCTTCCGCCGCTTCTCGGCATCGCATCGCGCTGGGGCGTCGCGGGCCTCACGATTTCCGCTGGAATTTCCGGTTGGGTCGAATTTCTTTTACTGCGGCACTACCTCAACAAACGCATCGGCCGCACAGGTCTTTCCGTCAGCTTTGCAGGAACGATATGGTCGCTCGCGATTGCCGCTGCGGGCGCAGGCTGGGCGATTCGCTGGGCAATCGGTCCGCATAAGCCAATTCTTATGGCAGGTGCCGTTCTTCTTCCTTATGGCATTATTTATATTGGCGGGACGATGCTGCTAAATCTTCCGGAAGCCAAATCGCTTGGCGGTTTGTTCGCGCGATTTTCCTCGAGGAGTTGACATGCGCTCGCTTGCTATTTCTCTTCTCGCTCTGATGGTGCTGCCAACTATCGCATGCGGAACTTCGCCAAATCCGCGTTTCACGGTCGAGTCCGGCGGGCGCACGCGAGCCTATTACGTGCACGCTCCAACGAATTACAATTCTGCGTCGCGCTGGCCTCTCGTCTTTGTAATCCATGGCCGCTTGGGCACGGGCCCAGGCATGGCGCGCATCGCACGTTTCGACGCGTTCGCCGATAGCAACGGAATCATCGCTGTCTATCCCGACGGAATCGACCACAGTTGGGCCGATGGCCGCGGTACTTCTCCCGCCGAGCGCGCTGGCGTCGACGACATCGCGTTCTTCTCCGCTCTGCTCGACAAACTCGAAGCCAGCTATTCAGTCGATGCGTCGCGTGTTTACGCCACAGGACTTTCGAATGGCGGATTCATGTCCTACGACCTCGCCTGCAATTTCGCGACTCGGATCGCAGCCGTCGCTCCCGTCGGCGCTACTTTCGCCGTGCCGGTTTCGCAGCATTGCCATCCCGCCCGCCCGATTTCTGTTCTCGATATTGTCGGAACCGACGATCCAATCGTTCCATACGGGGGAGGTGAATTAGAGCGAACTAGGGGCGGTATGATTCTCTCCGCAACAGACAGCGCCAAAGCCTGGGCAAAACTCGATGGCTGCTCCGCGAGTCCGGCGCAGGACACTCTTCCAGCCAAATCGTCTGAAGGACTTGCCACGAGCCGCGAAATCTATTCCGGCTGCCAACAAAATTCAGCTGTCGCTCTCTACAGCGTTGTCGGCGGCGGCCATACTTGGCCCGGCGGCAAGCAATATTTGCCGCAATTCATAATTGGCAAGACGAGCCGCGACCTAGACGCGAACGAAGCAATCTGGCAATTCTTCCAAGCCCATCCGCTCCCCGCCGCCAAGCCCTAGCTCGGCGCATCGCGCAACAATTTCACCCTCGTTCGCGCCGCCTCCCCGCCGCCTCGTACGCCGAAATCGAAATCACGGCACCAGTAGGGCTCGCCGGCAGGCGGGCCGCCTTCAAATCGGCACGCGAATCCTCGCGTCGCGTTTTCACGAGCGAGCAAAACTTGGTGCACCTTACTTCGACTTTTGTTTTTGCGATTTCAATCCGAATCGTTCGATGTGTTCAATCGCGCCTTCAAGGCACGCTTGCGCCTTTTCGCAACCTACAACAAACGGGTCGCGGCGCTTATCCAAGTAACCGGATTCTTTGAAGTTAATGTCTAAAAATCGCAAGCTATAATGGGTCCCAGGAAGAAATCGATTGAACACTTCAGTCGTAGTTTCTTGCCAGCGATCGAAAGCCTCATCCGACACTCCGCTGAGGCTGAGCGCCAATAGCTCACCCAACTTGAACTCAAAAATCTTGATGGCTTCCTGAGACTCAGGCGTCATTTCCGGTCCGTTCAATTGTTAAGACTTTGCTACGAGCCCTGATTCGCGGTACGTGAAATTTACTCCGAACGATTTATTGGTGCCGGAGGAGGGGGTCGAACCCACACGGCCTTGCGGCCACCGGATTTTGAGTCCGGCGCGTCTGCCAGTTCCGCCACTCCGGCGTTCTCCCGATGATATGGACTTGGCGTCAGTTTTTCAATCGCGGTGTAGCGATCGGCGTTTGTCACTCAGCACGCGACACACGTCCCAGCGAGCGCTGAAGCGTGTTAGACTTTGCTCGGTCCCGCCACTCGTTGACGGCTGCCCATCTGCTCAAAGGAGAATTCTTGTGACTTATTACGGCGCCAAGGATATGGCTGCGAGTTTTCGCACCGTCCGCAAGAACACAATTACGATCGCGCAGGAAATCCCCGAGGACAAATACTCGTTTCGCCCAGCGGCAGACACACGCAGCGTTGGCGAGTTGCTCACTCACATTGCGCTAGGCTCCGGTTTTCAATACCAAATTCAAGCACAAGAACGCCGCACCACCCTCGAGGGTTTCGATTTCCCAGCTCTAATGCAGCGTGTTATCGCAGAAGAAAAGGCGCGTCGAAGCAAGGATGAAACAATCGCGATGCTAACCACTGCAGGCGAAAAATGGGCCGGCTTTCTCGATGGGCTCACCGAAGATTTCCTTGCCGAGCGCGTGCACATGCGCGCGGGCATGACCCCGCCGGACAAGAGCCGGTTCGAAATGATTCTCTCTGTGAAAGAACATGAAATGCATCATCGCGGCCAGCTCATGCTGATCGAACGAATGCTCGGGATCGTCCCGCATCTGACTCGCGAAATGCAGGCCCGAATGGCCGCCGCTCCCGCCAGAAGCTAACGCGCCACCAAATAAATTTCACACGACCGCTCGCGCCCGATTTACTTCAGAGCCCGCAGGCCCCTGCCTCCGGGACCAACCGCAATCGATGGAATCAGATCGCGCTGGGGAGTGGTTGAAAACCACCAGCGCCGCTTGAATAACACCGTTCCGCGCTGCGCTCGGCAATCGTCATCGCCGATCGCATCCCCTCGCAAGACGCTGAGAATAAGCTTCTTCCGCGATTATCGGAGGCCCGATGCCGTTTGGCACGCCTCTTGCCTTATGCCATAGCGGTTGTTCGAGACAAGCGGTTCGGATCTCAGAAAGGGGTCCATATGAAAACTATAATGAAAACCTTTGGAATTCTTGCTCTAGCGGGGTTGTCCCTGGCGCTTGTACCGACTGCCAGTGCGCAGAGAGTAGCAATTGGCGTAGGAGTTGGCCCGGTTGCAGTCGGGGTTGGCCCGGCTTACCTCGGAGCGGCTCCCGCATGCGCCTATGGCTACTATTCGTATTACCCATACGCGTGCGCGCCTTACGGCTACTACGGCCCTGAGTGGTTCTCCGGCGGCATATTCATCGGTGCAGGCCCGTGGTTCCACGGCTACGGTCGCGGCTTCTATGGGCGCCCTGGCTTTTACGGACACGGCGGGTTTGTCGGACGGCCGGGCTTCGGTGGACGTGCGGTGGTTGGCGGCGGATTCCACGGCGGGCCCGCTCCACGCGTGCCAGTTGGACGCGGACTCTCTAGCGGCGCATTTCATGGCGGCGCGGTTCGCGGTGGAGCAGTCCGAGGCGGTGGCGGGTTCCATGGCGGCGGCGGACACAGGTAAGTTCATAAAATAGAAGTGCAAATCGAACGGCCGGCAGGATCCTCTGCCGGCCGTTTTCTTTTTGTCGATGTAGCGGCCAACGCTACTAATTTCGAAGTTCTTTGCCCCCGCAAGCCCCGAAACTGGCGGGAATGGTAGACTTCGTCGCTGGCGCGGAAAAAACCGACGAGCACGGAGGAATCAACGTGAAGCTTCGGCAGCGAAAAGGCAGCAAGAATGTGGATGCGATTCGCGCGGCTGATGCGGCTTGGCTCCAGGCTTACATCTCGAAGAATGTCGAACGAGCGCTCGCGTTCTGCGACGAACGCTGCTCGATGCTGATGCCCAATGCTCCGATGGTGACGGGCAAGCCCGCGATTCGAAAATTGCTTGCCGTCCATCTCGCACCTCAGTCGCCAAAGGTTTCTTGGCATCCGAACAAGGCGGACGTTGCCAGTTCTGGCGAACTTGGATATACGAGCGGCTCTTACAAAATGAGTTTCAAGAATGCCGCAGGGGTCCCTGTCGCTGAAAAAGGGAAATATCTCATCGTGTGGAAGAGACAAGCCGACGGCGCATGGAAAGTCTTGTTCGACATCTCGAATTCCGATTTGCCTTCAATGTAGCTCGGGTCTTTAGACCCGAGGATTGTGAAATTTATTTGTGTTCGGAAACGATGGCCGAAAAGCATCACAAAGGCCCCCCAAAATCCTCACCTCTGAAGAGGTGAGCTACATTCGGTCCGCAATATGCCGCATCCATTCGGAATTACATTGTCAGGACTACGCGGAATTCGGCTTTGCCGCTCATCATTCGATTGAAGGCATCGGCAGCTTTTGCGAGCGGGAATTTTTCGATCATCGGGCGCACGCCGGAGATTTCCGCGAAGCGCAGCGTGTCCTCGGAGTCAGTGGGGATTCCCGATGCCCAGCCCTGCACCCTCCGGCTGCCGACGATCAACTGAAGAGGCGTCACCTCGATCGGGTCCATCGAGGCTCCGACCACCAAAAGCGAGCCATTGGGCCCGAGACCGTCAACCAGCGAAGACATTGATTTTCCGCTGGGTGCGGTGGCGAGAATCACGCGCGCACCGCCAAGCTTTTGCAATTCGGCCGCTGCGTTTGTCGCGACGCTGTCGATGTAGACGTGCGCGCCAAGTTTTTTCGCGAGTCCCGCGTTCTCCGAGCCGCGTCCGATTGCCGCGACGCGGTAGCCAAATTTGTTTGCGAACTGAATTCCCAGATGGCCGAGGCCGCCGATTCCCTGCACCGCTATGAGATCGCTCGGCAGCGCGCCGCTATGGCGGAGAGCGTTGAACGTGGTGATGCCCGCGCACAAAAGCGGCGCGGCTTCCGCGGCATCGAGCGATTCTGGCATCGCCGCCACGGCGGTGGCCGGCGTGACCATGAATTCCTGATACCCGCCGTCGTAGCTGATGCCGCAGACCTTCAGGCTGGTGCAATTTCCGAAATCGCCGCGGCGGCACGGCTGGCAGGTGCCGTCCTGTCCGCCGAACCAGCCCACGCCGACGCGTTGGCCTTTTTTCCAGTCCGTGACGCCAGCGCCGATTTCGTCAATCACGCCGGCAACTTCATGTCCTGGAATTCGCGGATAAGTGAGTCCTGGCCATCCGCCTTCTTTGACGAGCACATCGCTGTGACAGACGCCGCAGGCCTGGACGCGAATGCGCACTTGGCCTGGGCCGGGTTGGGGGATTTCGCGCTCGACGAGCTCGAAATCGCCGCCAGCTTTGGAAATTTGGGCTGCCTTCATTTTTGGCATTGTCAGTTTTGCTCGGTTTCGCGACTCAAACCGCGTTCGAAAGACCCCCTATTTGTGTCCCGGTCAGAAACCGCCTCGGTTGTTTGTTTTGTTGAAGTTACGCCGATTTCTAATTGTTTTGGTGTCCCGGTTAGAAATGCGCTCTCGCGCTGGCTGATCCGGGTGCGGCGCCTCGTTGTAATCGGCTGACGGGCGACAATCCTGCCCCGATGTCAGGCATCCTCCGCCGGCTCGGTAACCTCGTGGTTCGCGACTAAATTCATTCTTCATAGCTCACTATCCAACGTAGCAGACGGGAGACGCCAAATCAAATGACCCGCGTCGTAAGGATCTTGTTTCAACAATTTCGTTGAAGAAATTTGAGTCCTATTTTCTGGTGAGTTTCAGACGCGCAAAGGGCGAAAGTTTGCCGCCACTTTCACTGTCCAAATTCCATTGCCAACTATCGGCGCTCTTGTCGTACGCGAGAGTTGAGTGGAAGTTGCCGGCGCCTGCGAAGATGAACGGGATTACATCGCCGTTGGGTTTTGCATGAGCGATGGACTTAGCGGCCAAGCCGTCGCTGCTGCCTGAGTCGAGCAACATACATGTGTACTCGCTCGACAGGTAGTCCCAGCCGATCAGGATGAACGCTTCATAGGCGGGCTGGCCTTGCGCATCCTTGTCGCGAGAGATCTCGTGGAGAATCACATACTGGTGGCCCAGCACCCAAGAGCCCTGGACATCGTGGGTGGCCGCTCGTCCGTTTATCATCCCCTGGAGAATCCAATTGCCGGTTATGTGGTCGAGTAACGGATCTTGGCGTGGCATTTGTTGCGCTGGCGTCGAGAGGGCAGCGATGGCGATCAAAGCAAGGATTGCAAGAGTTGATTTCATTGAGAAACCTCCGATTCTGTATTTAACACACTTTCAGGCTGGAGGCTGAACTTCGGGCGGGCTGAAAAGATTTGACTCCTATTTCCGGGTGAGTTTCAGACGGGCAAAGGGCGAGAGCTTGCCGCCAATCTCATTGTCCATAATCCATTGCCAAGTGTCGGAGCTCTTGCTGTACACGAAGGTTGTGTGAAAGTTGCCGTCTTTGCTCGCAAAAAAGAAAGCGATTTCATCGCCGCTGCGTTTTCCATGGCCGATGGCATCGCCTGACAGGCCGTTGCCGCCAGTAGTGTCGAGCCAGAGGCAGGTGTATTGGCTCGAAGCGGTGTCCCAGCCGATAAAGACGATCGCTTCGTATGCGGGCCGTCCTTGGGCATTCTTCTCGCGGGACGTTTCGTGGATTCGCACGTATTCATGATTCAGCACCCATTCGGCCTCGATATCGTGCGTCGTCTCGTGCCCGGCAATCGTACCTTGAAGAATCCAATTGCCCGTCATGTGGTCGAGTAACGGATCTTGGCGTGGTGTTTGTTGCGCTGGCGTCGAGAATGCTGCGATGGCGATCAGAGCGAAGATTGCAATAGTCGATTTCATCGGGTGATCTCCATTGCCGTGAAGTCAGACGGTTGGCTGCATTTTTGGCAGGCGCGAGTTCCAGAGCTTGGTCATATTCATGGCGAGTAGGCCGTTGCTCGCTGGAATGGCGGCGGTGAGCCACACGGCCTGATCGGGGAACAGGCGGTACAGCACGACGCCGATGGTAATGGTGATGAGAAAATCCGCTGCGGCCCAGGTCCACTTGCCGAGGTAGACGAATCCAGCGCCGGCTAGGAGGAAATTGCAAAGGAATGCGAGCCACGGCTTTTTCATGCGAGGCCTCGAGTTCGATGACGGCGTCGCGGATAATATCACGGAGTCAGATTGGAATAGCCGCGCGTGGGGAAAGCGGCCGGTCCGCCGAGCAGCCCGACGTTTCATTTTGGATAGTCGACTAACCTTCTGGCTGCATTTGACATCACGCCTGTGTTTCCGGCGAAGAAATCCGAACGTGCCGAGCGGGTTGAACTGAAATCTATGGAGTGTTGGCCTTGTTTCGCACGTTGCATGCCCGAAGAACCGCACCCTTGTGAATCAAAGGGTGCGGCACCCACACCAAAACCGACCCCGTCGAGGCAAAGGCGGGCGCAGCGAGCAGCGCCCCTACGAACGAACCCATCTGGCATGTGCGCGACTCAGGCGGATGGTATGCATCCGATTCGCTCGTATAGAATGGCGTCGGCCGGGGCGAAGAGGTTGGCTTTGGGAGGGCGTATGAAGGCTATTTCATTTGTATTGTGTGCCGTGATGCTATGCGTTGCGACCGTTGCTTTGCCGCAATCGGAGATGAGGAAGGCGGATGGTCAGAAGGCTGGCGCGCAGCAGACGTCTGCTCAGGTGGCGTTTGCGCGAATGAAGACTCTTGCAGGAAATTGGAAAGGCACGGCGGCGATGGGGGCGGGGCCCGGAGCGATGACGGCGCCGGTGCGCGTGTCGATGCGCGTCACTTCCGGAGGCGACGCGCTGATGCACGAGATGGTGCCGGAAGGAAGAACGGCTGACCCGAGCAATGGTGAGGACGATCCGCTCACGATGATGTACATCGACGGCGATCGGCTGATGCTAACGCATTATTGCGACAGCGGGAAGAACCGGCCTCGGATGGCGGGCATGTTGTCGGCGGACGGCAAAACCGTGGAATTCGATTTTCTCGACGTCTCGGGCGGGACGAAGTTCGGGCATATGCACCGTGCGGTGTTCACTATCATTGACGCCGATCATCACACCGAGGATTGGACGTATATGTCGCCGGAGAATAAGGCGGATCATGCGCATATTGATCTTGTGCGGGCGAAGTGAGAATTATGAAATCTCAGAATACCGCATGTTGTACACCCGAAGAACCGCACCCTTGCGAATCAAAGGGTGCGGCACCCTCAAAACCAACCCCGTCAAAGCAAAGGCGGGCGCAGCGAGCAGCGCCCCTACGGGAGCAGAACATCATCACATCCGCAACGTCGACTGGTGGCGAGCATCCAATCTATTCGTATAGAATGAATTAGTGGCAGAGGTGACGGAATTGGCTTTGCGGACGCACAAGACTGTTGGCGTTAGGGTGGGCAAGATTATGGTGGGCGGGGGTGCGCCTATTGTTGTGCAGTCGATGACGAACACCGATACGGTGGATGTGGCGTCGACGGTGCGGCAGTGCCTGGAATTGGCGCAGGCGGGATCGGAACTGGTGCGGATTACCGTGAATATTCCGGAGGCTGCGGCGGCGGTGCCGGAGATCAAGCGGCAATTGCTGGATGCCGGTTGCGACGCGCCGATTATCGGAGACTTCCATTACAACGGGCATGTGCTGCTAACCAAGTACCCCAAGTGCGCTGAAGCGCTCGACAAGTACCGGATCAATCCCGGGAACGTGGGGCACGGGCAGCGGCGGGACGAGCAATTTTCTACGATTTGCAAAGTGGCGCGGGATTATGGGAAGCCCGTGCGCATCGGCGTGAATGGCGGCTCGCTCAATCAAGAACTGGTGATGGAAAAGATGCAGGAGAATACCGACAAGGACCTCGGGCGCACGTCGGAAGAAATTATCAACGAGTGCATGGTGCTCTCCGCGCTGCAATCGACGGAGCTCGCGCTCGAAAATGGATTGCGGAAAGATCAGATTATTATTTCGTGCAAGGTTTCGCGGCCGAACGATTTGATCGCGATTTATCGCGATCTCGCGGCGCGGACCGATCAGCCGCTGCATCTGGGATTGACGGAAGCGGGGATGGGCGCGAAGGGCTTGGTGTGGTCGTCGGCTTCGATGGGAGTGCTGCTGAGCGAAGGAATCGGCGATACGATTCGAATTTCGCTGACGCCGAAGCCGAATGGGGATCGCCGCGATGAAGTTTATGCCGCGTGCGAATTGCTGCAGGCGCTGGGGCTGCGATCGTTTGCGCCGAGCGTGACGGCGTGTCCTGGATGCGGGCGGACGACGAGTTCGACATTTCAGGAATTGGCCGAGAGCATACAGAGTTACATCCGCGAGAAAATGCCGGAGTGGAAGAAGGATTATACGGGCGTCGAGGAGCTGAAGCTGGCGGTGATGGGCTGCATCGTGAATGGCCCCGGCGAATCCAAGGCCGCGAATATCGGGATCAGCCTGCCGGGCACGGGCGAAGAGCCGAGCTGCCCGGTTTATATTGATGGGCAGAAATTTGTGACGCTGAAAGGCAACTACGATCAGCTTTCGGCGGCGTTTCAAAAGCTGGTGGACGATTACGTGGCGACAAAATATTCGAAGCGAGATCCTGCTGCTGTGATTACCGAATCGAGGGCACCCCTTGCCGCCTCGACCCTTCGAGTTATCGCATAACTCAAAAGCGCCTGACGCGCCTGCAGACGAACCTTCCGAAAAATCAGCTAGAACTTCCCCTTCGCGGCAATATTCGAGCGTCGGATTTTGGTCGCTCATCGTCACGCAGTTTCAGACGGCGTTTAACGATAACGCGCTGAAATTTCTTGTTATCTACATCGTCGTTGCGATTCATATGACGCGAATGCAGCGCGAAGGATTGATTTCCCTCGTCGGCGGACTCTTCGCGCTTCCCTTCATTTTCTTTTCGCTGGCGGGCGGCTATTTTGCCGACAAGTACAGCAAGCGCAGCGTGACGATCTGGACGAAATATCTCGAGATCGGGGTGATGCTATTTGCGATTTTCGCGCTGCTGATTCATAGCTTGCCGCTCGAATGCGCGAGCGTTTTCCTCATCAGCACGGAGGCGGCCCTTTTCGGGCCGTCGAAATATGGACTGCTGCCGGAGCTGCTGCCCGACAAGCGGCTATCGTGGGGAAACGGGATCATCGAGCTTGGGACTTTTTTGGCTTCCATCGCGGGGACGATGGTTAGCGGATTTCTGGCGATGCGCTATCACGGGCGGGAATACGCCGCGGGATTGATTTTGCTGGCTGCGACTTTTGCGGGGCTGGCGGCGAGCTTCGGAATATCGCGCGTGCCGGCTGCGGACCCTGCAAGAAAATTCCGTGTAAATCCGTTCGGCGATCTTTGGAGCCAGTGCAAGATTATTGGCGCGGATCGCGTGCTGACGTGGGCCGTCCTCGGCAATTCGTATCTTTTTTTCTTGCGGCGCTGCTGCAATTCACGATCATCATTTTTGGGCACGATGTGCTCCGGGTGAACGACGAACACATTGCTTACTTGCAGGCGGCGGTGGCGCTGGGCATCGGCGTCGGCAGCCTCGCGGCGGGATATCTTTCTGGCGGGAAAATCGAGTACGGGCTGATTCCTCTCGGAGCCGTTGGCATGACGGTGTTCGCAGCGTTTCTCTATCATCCCGGGCAGACGATGATCAGTACGGCGGTGCACCTTTCGCTGCTGGGCTTCTTCGGCGGATTTTTTATCGTGCCGATGGGCGCGTTGATTCAACACCGGCCCGCGCCGGAGCATAAGGGCGGAGTGATCGCGGCGGCGAACCTGTTTTCGTTCGTGGGGATCTTTCTGGCGGCGTTTTGCTATTTGCTTTTTTCGAGTGTGTTCCGGCAGACGGCTCCGGGGATCTTTCTCGATGGGGCAGTCCTGACATTCCTGGCGACGATTTGGGCGATCTGGATGCTGCCGGATTCGCTGCTGCGGCTGGTGCTGTGGATGGCAACGCACACGATTTACCGGATTCGCGTTACGGGGAGGGAGAATGTCCCGGCGCGGGGCGGTGCGCTCTTTGTAGCGAATCACATTTCGCTGGTGGATGCGCTGCTGCTGATCGCTTCGACCGATCGCGCGATTCGATTTTTGATTTTCGAGGATATTTACAATCATCCGGTGATCAAGCCGTTCGCGAAATTGATGCACGCGATTCCGGTGTCGTCGCAGCAAAGGCCGCGGGAATTGGTGGCCGCGCTGCATCAGGCGAGCGAGGCGATACGCGCCGGCGAAATTGTGTGCATTTTTGCCGAGGGGCAAATTACGCGGATCGGGAATTTGCTGCCGTTCCGGCGCGGATTCGAGCGCGTGATGAAAGGCGTGGAGGCGCCGATCGTGCCGGTATGCCTCGACGGAGTCTGGGGCAGCATTTTTAGTTTCGAGAAAGGGCGATTCCTTTGGAAATTGCCGCGGCGATTTCCGTATCCGGTATCGGTGAGCTTCGGGAAGCCGCTCGCGTCGACGGCGACGGCGTTTGAGGTGCGGCAGGCGGTGCAGGATTTGCAGAGCGACGCGTTTCAGTATCGGAGGCGCTGGCTGCGGCCGCTCGCGAAATCGCTTATCCGCACGGCGCACCGGCATCCGCTGCGATTCGCGATGGCGGATATGCGACGTCCGCGCGTGAAATGGGGCGCCGTTCTGCTGAGCTCGATATTTTTGGCACGGCGATTGAAGAAATTATGGGCGGGGCAGGAAATGGTGGGGATTTTGTTGCCGCCGTCGGTACCGGGCGCGTACGTGAATTTCGCAGCGGTGCTTTGCGGCAAGATTCCCGTGAATTTGAATTACACGGCATCGAACGAGACGCTGGCTTCGTGCGCCGAGCAATGCAAGCTCGAGACGGTGGTTACGACGCAGTTGCTGCTCGATCGTTTGCCCGTGAAGACGCCGGGGCGGACGATTCTGATCGAAGATGCGGCGGCGAAACCTGGCCTGGGTGAGCGGCTGGCGGCGCTTCTTTTATGGGCGATGCCGCCATTCTTGCTCGAGCGAATTCTGAGCGGCAAGCGGCCGGCGCAGCTCGACGATCTCGCGACGATTATTTTTTCGAGCGGAAGCACGGGCGATCCGAAGGGAGTGATGCTGACGCATTTCAATATCGCGTCGAACATCGCGCAGATGGATCAGACGTTCATGCTGAATCGCCACGACACGCTGCTCGGCGTGCTGCCGTTTTTTCATTCGTTTGGGTTCACGGTGACGATCTGGCTGCCGGCGGTGCTGGGCGTGGGCGTGGCGTATCACCCGAGTCCGATTGACATCGGCCCGGTGGGCACGCTGGTGCGCGAGTATCGCGTGACGTTTCTCGTGTCGACGCCGACATTCTTGCAGCACTATTTACGCAAGATTGCGCCGGAGGATTTCGGGAGCTTGCAATTCGTGCTCGTCGGCGCGGAGAAATTGCCCGAGCGCGTATCGCTGGCGTTCGAAGACCGATTCGGCGTGAGGCCGCTCGAAGGTTACGGCTGCACGGAGTGCTCGCCGGTGGTGGCGGTGAATACGAAGGATTACCGTGCGCCGGGATTTCGGCAAGTGGGCGCGAAGCGCGGGCGGATTGGGCATCCGTTGCCGGGAATTACCGTGCGGATAGTTGACCCAGAGACACGCGCGCAGCTTCCGCTCAATACGGCGGGGCTCCTGCTCGTGCGCGGGCCGAATGTGATGAAGGGATATCTTGGCAAGCCGGAGAAGACGGCTGAAGTGCTGCGCGACGGATGGTACACGACCGGTGACATTGCGACGCTCGATGAAGATGGATTTTTGACGATTACGGATCGATTGAGCCGGTTCAGCAAGATTGGCGGCGAGATGGTGCCGCATATTAAGGTGGAGGAGAAACTGCACGATATTGCTGGAATGACGGAAATGTCGTTTGTGGTGACGGGCGTGCCGGATGGGAAGAAGGGCGAGCGGCTGGTGGTGCTGCACACGCTTGGTGACGGTGATTTGAAAGCGGTGCTTGAGAAACTTCCGCAGGCGGATTTGCCGAATCTGTGGATGCCGAGGCCGAATCAATTTTTTCATGTGGTGGAGTTGCCACATTTGGGTACGGGGAAGCTGGATTTGCGTCGGCTGCGGGAACTTGCGATTGAGTTTTCGGGAAGCGAATAGGATGGTCGAGTTAGCCTGAGGGAATTTGAGGAGTGTCTTCAGCGGCTGAAGCCGCGAGGTTCGGGGATCGTTTATGTCGGAGCTGGAACTCTGACCCCCTGAAGAGCAATGAGAGCGGCGCCACCCGTGGCGAACGCTCTACGAGAACCAAGAGAGATTCCTAGTCGGACCCTTGTCGATTCTTCCTCGGAATGACGACGCTTCACTCTTTAAAAGTTGTGGACTAATCGACGGTTAGGACGATGACGACGAAGTGCGTTTGACCACCGGGAGTGGCTGTGCCCGTGATTTGCAAGTTGTATGTGCCGGAGGGAGTTCCCGGAGGCCCGCTGCAGCCGGCCAACAAGAGACACGCGAGAGCGGCGGCGCCGAAGCCGAGGCGCAACGAGCGGCGCTGCGTCATCGCGAGACCTGTGATCGTCGCGAAGCCCAGCAGGATCAGCGTTCCCTTCCCGCCGAATTTCCCCGATGGACGACCATGTACGTCTCCGCTCTTAATGGAAGATGCGACGGTTACGGTTCCGATGGAAGACGCGGCGTCGGTGCCGTCAAGAGTGAGCGAGTTCGGCGCGAGCACGCACGTCGTGCCAGCAGGCGCTCCGAGGCAGGAAATCCCGACAGTCTGCGTCGAGTTATCAATGGGCGTGACGGTGACGGTGAACGTGCTCGAATTGCCGTCACTGAGCGCCGGAGGAGAAGTGGCGGAAATGGTGAAATCGAGATATCCGTTGCCGGTCAACGGGAGGACTTGCGGGCTGCTGGGATCGTTGTCGAAGAATGTGAGCGTGGCGACTGCGGCGCCGAGCGTCACGGGAGTGAAATTCACGGTGACGGTGCAATCCGAGTTCGGCTGCAACGTGATCGTTGCGGCCGCTGTTCCGCACGCTGAAGAGATTTGGAATTCGGACGCGTTGGCGCCGGTAAGTGCCGGAGCCGGTGAGAGCGTCAAAGGAGCGGAGGAATTATTCGTGAAAGTTACGATCTGCGCTGGGCCGGACTTGTTCAGCAATACATTGCTGAAATCGATCGAACTAGGCACGACGGATACGACGGCATTCGCGCCGAGCTTGGAAACGAATCCATTGCTGAGGCCGGTCGCGGCGGTGAAATTCGGACGGAGGACGCCCGGCGTCGTCGGAAAATCCGAAGAGAAGGTTTGCCCCACGACGTACGCGGCGCCAGCAGAATCAAGGGAGATGCCGTTGCCGACATCGCCCAGAGCATTGCTGCCACCGAGATAAGTCGAATATAGAAAAATCGTGCCGGAAGAGTTTAGTCGCGTGACAAATGCGTTTCCGCCCGCGCTTTTCAGCGTGGACTGAAACGCGCCGGGCGTGACGGGAAAATCGGTGGAGAGGGTGAGCCCAGTAACATTCGCATTCCCGGTCGCGTCCACGGCAATCGAGGCCCCGCGATCGGCGATGACGGCATTATTGCTGCCGCCGAGGTAGGTGGAGTAAGTGAGATCGGCTGTGCCGTGGCCCGCCGGGTTGATTTTCGAAATAAACGCGTGACCTCCCGTGCCCGTTATGGCGCTCTGCGCGGCTCCGGGCGTGATGGGGAAATCATGCGCTGTCGTTATTCCCGTCAAATAAACGTTGTTGCTCGTATCAATCGCGATGCCTAATGCATCGCCGCCATTCGCCGTCGAGCCGCCGAGAAACGTCGAATAAACGAAAGCCGTACCGGCGGGATTGATCTCGGTAAAAAATGCGTTGAAGCCGGTGCCTTTCAGCGCGGTCTGATAGGCGCCCGTCGTCGTGGGAAAATCGGCCGAAGAAGTTTCACCGCCGACGTAAGCGTTTCCTGAAGTATCGAGTGTGATGGCTTGGGCGGAATCTCCCGCACCAGACCCGCCAAGATACGTTGAATAAACGAGCGGCGTGCCACCGGAAGTAAACTTTGTTACGAAACCAGTGAACGTGGAATTCTTCATCGTTGCTTGAAGCGGATTCATCACTGGGAAATCGCTCGAAGAAGTCTGACCGGATACAACCACCGAGTCCGTGGCATCCACCGCGATGCCTTTGCCGAAGTCGCCGCCGGACCCGCTGCCGCCGAGGTAGGTCGAAAACATGAGCGCCGAACCCGAGGAATTCACCTCGGAGACAAACGCGTTTCCGGCCGGGCTCTTCAGCGTCGCTTGCACTGCGTTCACGGTTGGAAAATCCGAATCTTGCGTTTGTCCGGTGACAAACGCGTTGCCGCTCGAATCAAACGCGATGCCGAGGCCGCGATCACCAAGCCCGGTTGAGCCCCCGAGATACGTGGAATAGACGACGGCCGAGCCGGAAGCGTTCAACTTTGTAATGAAGACGTTCATTTGCCCGTGAAGAGATGTTTGAAGCGCGCCGGTTGACGTCGGAAAGTCTGCGGAGCTGGTTTCGCCCGTGATGTACGCGTTGCCGCTTGGATCCACAGCGATTGCGAAAGCGGCGTCGGATGTGGTGCCTCCGAGAAACGTTGAATATTGAAGGACGGGATCAATGATGAGTTCGCGATTCCGATCGTAGGCGCCGAGGCGAAGGCCAACTTCGCCGGCACTTGCGAGGAAATATCCGCCGTCTACCGGCGTCTGCGAGTGGCCATCTCGCTGGAAAACTCCAGGGCGAGCCAAGCGCACTTCTCCGGCCGGAGTATTCATCACGAGATCGCCATTGGTCGCGATCGAAGTGCGATCCGAACCGTCGATTTTCAGGCGAATGTGAGCGGGATCCGCGCCAGGCGCGACGATGAAATCGTATTCGAGGGCGCGATTACTTCCGTAATAAACGAGATCCACGCCAGGATAAACTCGGCGATATTTCACTTTCGAATAGGCGGGCACATCAGTGCGCCAGTTCCGCGGGTCGTTGCCGACGAAATAGTTGCTCTTCCCGGGGAGCGGGTCGAAGCCGCGCACTCCAGCAGAAGTGTTCGCGCCTGCGAGGGACATGCGCAACGCAGTGCGTTTTCGATTTACCGGCTGTGTCGTGTTAAGAGAACTTGGAGAAGTTAGTTTCCGAACGAGATCGTTGTGCCCGGAGGGTTCATCAAGCGTCAGGACTGCGTCCGTTGCCGTCAAGAACAGAGCGGAATCAGCGCCGCGAGAAACAAATTTGACGCGGGAATCGGTCTGACCGAGATTGGCCTCGAATCGAAGGGGCAAATCGCCGTACATTTTTGCGAGGCCTGCGGTCTGCGTACGAGCCACGGCAGCATTCCCGGCGGGATGCGCGATCACAACTCCGGAAAGCGGCGACGGCGTGCCCTTCATAGGCCGCGCGAGAATTCCGGCCACCGACGCCGCGAAGAGCGCCCCAACAACAACTAACCTTGCGACGCGGTCGCTCGCGCGCGTGTTCCCCATCGTCATTTCCCGTATCTCCCCAGACTCGTCCGGAGGCATAGTGCCGCCTCAAGTATTGTGCACAGATGCGCCAAATTCGAAAGATGTTTGCTGGCCACGAGAGATTCTTTGGCGGCCACGTTGCCGAATCGCGGATCCCGAAGTTTTAGTTAAAAGATCGAAATCTTAACGTGCAGGAACTTCTTCGGATTCTGCCGGAAATCCGAGATTAGATCGCGCATGTCACCGGTCACACCGGTCAAATTGTCGTAGAGCTTTGGATCGGTGAACAGTTTCCCGGCCGTGCCTTGAGTGGAATTCAGTTTAGCCGTCGCGTCGCGAACATTCGCGGACGCATCACGGAGATTCGCGAAGAGCGTATCGTCGGTAGCCAGTTTTCCGAGCGTTCCCTTCCCGGCTTGGACGTTGGCAATCACGGAGTTCCCGTTCGACAGAAAATCTTTGGCGCTTTGATAGACCTCCGGATCGTAAACAAATTTCCCGAGCGTGCCTTTTTGCTCGCGGACGGCGCCGAGAATATCCTGGGCGTGGCCCATCGTAGTATTTACCTTAGTGTATAACTCATCTGAAGCGACGAGTTTTCCGAGGGTTCCCTGTCCCGCTTGGACGTTTGCGATCATGGCGTCCGCTCTGCCGACCGTCGCATTTACATGATTGTAAAGCTCGGGGTCGTTGAGAAGCTTGCCGAGCGTGCCGTGCCCTTGCTTCAAGTTCACGACGATCGAGTTGATTTGATCGGTGAGCGTGCCGAGATTTTCTTCTAGCTCGACGCCGCGCTCGACAATCTGCTGCATGGCTTTTTCTTCGGAGGTCTGCACAACTGCGCCGGACGCCAGGGGCTGCCCAGTGATTCCGCGCGTGACGTTGACGTAGCGATCCCCAAGAAGACCCTGCGTGACGAGGCTCGCGACGGAATCGGAGCGGATGCTGTCTTGGTAGCGCTTGTCGATCCGCATTACGACCTCGATGTTATGTCGAGGGTCGACAGGCTTGGGATTCAGGCGTATAGTCTCGACGGTTCCGATCTCGAAGCCGCTCAACGCGACGGGCGCGCCGACCTTTAAGCCCTCCACTTCTGGCAGATAGGCAGTCAGGCGGTATTTCGGCCCGAACGTGCCGCCGCCGGTGACGTAGAAAATTGCGGCGGCCATGATGAACAGTCCGACGAGAACGAACACACCTACCCGCAACTCCGTCCACGTTAGCTGCTTGCGTTGCGCCATCGTAATCCTCCTGAGTTCCGAAGCTTTTTCTGCCAGTTCATTCTGCTGATGCGAGAAATTGCTTTAAGAATTCATCCTTCGATTTCAATAACGCGTCGGCCGCATCCTGGAAATAGATTTTGCCGTTGCGCAGAACTAGGACGTTCGTCGGATGTGCGTTGCCGCTGCCATTTTTCGAGAGCGGGACGACTTCGTCTGATTTCGCGTCGAAGCGAAAGTTCGCGAGGCCGAACGCGTCCTGGATGCGATGCGTGGCGACGGTTGAGGTTACGCCGAGTGTGTCGCGCAGACGCATGATGAGAGTGATGATCGTTTGCGACGTGACGGGATCGAGGCCAGCGGTTGGCGAATCGTAAAAAACGATGGACGGTTTATTTACGAGCGCGCGTGCGATCGAGACGCGGCGGCGCATTCCGCCTGAGAGCTCGTCGGGAAACTTGTCGATGGCTTGCTCCATTTCGACGAATCGCAGAGCCTCGCGGACTCGCTCCTCAATTTCGGTCTCGTTCACATTCTCTTCGCGGAGCCGGAATGCCACATTGTCCGCGACACTGAGCGAATCGAAAAGCGCGCCTTCCTGAAATACGAAGCCAATCTGGCGCCGGAATTCGAGAAGCTGGGTCTCGGTCATTGCTTCGATATTCTGTCCCATAACCACGATTTCGCCGGAATCGGCGCGGACGAGGCCGGCAGCGAGCTTGAGGATGAGCGTCTTCCCGGAACCGCTCTCGCCGAGCAGGACCTTTGTCTCGCCGGCCGCGATCTCGAAGGAGATTCCGCGGAGAACTTCGCCCTCGTCGAAGCCGAGGTGGACGTCGCGGAAAGCAACGAGAGGCTCCGTGGCAGGCGCATTACTCATGCCCGCTCCGGACGCATCGAACAATAAAGCGGCAGCTGGCTCAGTAAGGTCGACGAACGGCGTCCGCCCATGCGGTGAATTATAAGTCGGAAAGGTGCAAAACGGGTTGGACGGAATGGCTGCGGGGTCGTCGAGGCCAGAATCAGAACATGTACAGGAAGATTTTGGAGAGAAACGAGTCGGCGACGATGATGGCAACTGACGAGACCACGACCGCGGTGGTCGTTGCGCGGCCGACGCCTTGAGTGCCGCCGCGGACCGCCAAGCCGAAGTAACAGCCGACACTTGAGATAATCAAGCCGAAGATAAGCGGCTTCATGCCGCCTTGCATCAGATCGCCGAATGCGAGGACGTTAATGGCGCGATGCCAGAACTCGGCGGGCGCGAGTCGAAGTTGCAAGGCCGAGACGAGGAAGCCTCCGATGAGACCGACTAGATCGGCGATGGCCGTGAGCAGGGGCAGCATGAGAATGGTCGCAACGACGCGGGGGGTGACCAGCTTGCGGGAAGGATCAGTGCCGAGCGCGCGCATGGCGTCCACTTGCTCGGTGACGACCATCGAGCCTAGCTCGGATGCGATTCCCGACGCGTTGCGGCCGGCGACGAGAAGCGCGGTGATTGTCGGGCCGAGTTCGCGAACCAGGGCGAGCGACACGATGTCGCCTGTGAGCGCGGTTTCGCCGAAGCGCTGGAATTGCGCGGCGGTCTGTAACAGGAGGACGACGCCGATGAAGAAACCCGCGGTGACGACTATAGGCAGAGAGCCGACGCCGATTGCGTCCATCTGGCTCATCGTGTCGGTCCAATACCACGGAGGCGTGAAAATATTGGCAATCGCGCGGACGACAAGAAGCGTGTAGTCCTGGAATGCGAGGACTTGGCGTTTGAGGGAATCCGACACAACGCCGAAAAAGCCCTGAGTTTCGCTCGCGTCAAGCGTCATTGGTCACAGTGCGTAGTGGCGGCCGGAAAGAGCGTAGCGTTCGCGGCGCGGGGCGTCAAGCTGTCTCGCTGGAGCGGCTTACGCGAGGATTCGATTTGAGGCGATTGGGCGCGCGCTGGGTTGCGCGTTGTGAATTGAAAAATGCGTCATCGAGTAGTGATCGGGTGCGGCTGGTGGTTCGAACTTCGATTAATACGTTAGTCAGGACTTAGCGCGGTTGCTTTGTTTTTTTTCTGCACGAACGACATCCATAAG
This sequence comes from uncultured Acidobacteriota bacterium, assembly GCA_963803835.1. GTDB lineage: Bacteria > Acidobacteriota > Terriglobia > Acidiferrales > UBA7541 > Palsa-147. The sequence continues at coordinate 252,648 of CAWDOI010000013.1, forward strand.
ACTGGACTTGCCCGCCCACATTCTTTGAAGCTCACTCCAGACCTGATTGGACATTGGCCCGAAAAATTGTTCATACACTTTGTTGCCGTTAGGTCGCCTCGACGCGAAATTCTGTAAGTTTTCAAAGAAGCCAAGTCCGATGAGATCTCTAGCGTCTTGGTCCGCTTCTACGAGAAGCTTCTCTAGAAGCGCGAAGACGCGGCGCGTCTCATCAAGATTCCCTTTTTCGTATAGGTCTTCGACGACGAAAAACGGAAATTCAGACATATCGTTGTAGGAACCGGCGGAATTTCCACGCCAACGTGTGACGTGCATCTTCCAGCGGTTGGAGAAATCCGGAAAGGCTTCTCGAAGTATCGAAATGACATTGCTCGTGGATGGTTCTCCGCGAGCGAGCAGGCGCGCCACAGCGTCGTCCGGGCCGATGGGCTTCAGGCCCATTTCAGCGAAAAACCTGGCAGGCAGATTGCCTAAGTCGGCCGTACTCGGCCGCGACAGCCCAGCAATCTGGCGCAGCGCAGTTCCGTCGTATCCGTGCTCAAGAGCCGAAACTGCTAGATCCACAAATTGTTCCCCGTCAATGCCGCCGAGAACCCATCGGGCCTGCAAGAGTTCCGGGTCGAGATGGCTCCCTGAGCTACTCATGAAATGTATGTTAGACCATCTTTAGCCCACCCGGCGGAAGATCAGTCGGATTAACGGCGACCGACCCACACCCCTTGCGCGGCGTGGCTTTACCGGGAGGTATGCGTCCGGTAGAATGCAACGTTCGCGCCGGTGCGCGGGCGCTCACAGACAATGCTCCGATTCTTTACAGCAGGAGAATCGCACGGCCAGGCGCTGATCGCCTGGATTTCAGGGCTGCCAGCGGGTGTGCCCGTGGTTATAGAGTTTATTGATCGCGAGTTGCACCGGAGGCAACTCGGATTTGGGCGCGGGGGCAGACAGCGCATAGAGAAGGACCACGCGGATATTCTTGCGGGCGTGCGGCACGGGAAGACGATTGGCGCGCCGATCGCCGTGCGGATTGAGAATCGCGACTGGCCGAATTGGGAGAAGGCGCTCCCGGTCGAAGACTCCGAGGGAGCGGACGATAGCAAGAAGGCGCTGACGTCACCGAGGCCAGGACATGCGGACTTGGCCGGCGCGCTCAAATTCAATTTTCATGATGCGCGATATATTTTGGAGCGGGCGTCGGCGCGCGAGACGGCTGCGCGTGTGGCGGCTGGCGCTTTTGCGAAGCTGCTTTTGCGCGAATTCGGTATTGAGATTCTGAGCCATACAATTGCCGCAGGACGGGTTCGCTTGGAACGCGCCGCTTCGTGGCAGGAGATTGCGGCGGTGTGCGCGAATCTTGAATCGCCGCTGCGGTGCGTTGATGCGGCGACTGAGGACAAAATGAAAGCCGAAGTCGATCATGCACTGCGCGCGGGAGACTCCGTCGGCGGCGTGTTCGAAGTGGTGGCGCACGGTGTGCCGCCGGGTCTCGGCTCGCATGCGCAATGGGATGAGAAGCTCGATGGGCGGCTGGCGCAGGCGGTGATGGCGATTCAAGCCGTCAAAGCTGTCGAGATCGGCGCGGGCGTGGCGGCGGCCGGGAGCCCTGGTTCCGAAGTGCAGGACGAAATTGGGTACGATAGTGCGCGCAAGCGATTTCATCGCAGCGCCAATCGCGCGGGTGGACTGGAAGGCGGAATCACAAACGGCGAAGACGTGGTAGTGCGCGGATATCTGAAGCCGATATCGACGTTGCGGCGGCCGCTCATGAGCGCCGATCTGGTCACCAAGGAGCCGCTGAAGGCCGCGTACGAGCGCTCGGATATTTGCGTGGTACCTGCAGGCGGAGTGGCGGGCGAGGCCATGGTGGCGGCCGTGCTTGCAGGAGCATTTCTCGAAAAGTTTGGCGGCGATTCACTCGAAGAGACGCGCCGGAATTACGCCGGGTACCAAAAGCAATTGGACGAGTTCTAACGGAATACACAATTCTCAGTTCAACGGAAACTCAAAAGATGATTCATCCGATTGTGAAGTACGGTAACCCGGTGCTCGAGACTCCTGCCAAGCCCGTGGAAAACTTCGACGAGAAACTTCAAACTCTCATCGCGGACATGTTCGAGTCGATGTACGCGGCGAACGGCGTTGGACTAGCCGCGCCGCAGATTGGCGTCAGCCTGCGGCTTTCCGTGATCGACGTCTCAAACGGAAAGAATCCTGAGGCGAAGATCGTCTGCGCGAACCCGACAATTATTTACGTGGAAGGCGAGCAGCGCGAAGAGGAAGGATGCCTCTCGCTGCCCGGATTCCGTGCGTACGTGGTGCGGCCGCTGTACGTGACGGTGAAGGCGCAGGATGCGACCGGCAAGGAATTCGAAATGCGCAGCGAAGGGCTCTTGGCCCGCGCGTTCTGCCACGAAATCGACCACCTCGGCGGGACACTTTTTATCCAGCACGTCAGCATGCTGAAGCGCGACCTCATCAAGCGGAAAATCCGGAAACTGAAAAAAGCCGGGGATTGGTAAGGCGCCCGTGGCGCTCCGCATTCTTTTTTGCGGCACGCCGGAATTTGCGTTGCCGTCTCTCGACTCGCTCATCGCCGCGCCAGACATTTCTATTGAAGCCGTCATCACGCAGCCAGATCGTCCGCGAGGCCGCGGCCAGGAGATGGCAGCGCCTCCGGTAAAGGATGTGGCGATTGGCGTGGGCCTTCACGTGTTTCAGCCGGAAAAGATTCGGTCGGTCTCAGCGAGAGATTTCATTACTAACGTCGCGCCGGACGCGATTGTCATCATCGCGTACGGCCAGATCATTCCTGCTTTGCTGCTCGATATTCCGCGCCTCGGCTGGATTAACGTTCACGCTTCGTTGCTTCCCCGTTATCGCGGAGCGGCGCCGATACAGTGGGCGATCGTAAACGGAGAGACGCGAACGGGCGTGACGACAATGCGTATCGACCCAGGCCTCGATACGGGGCCGACGCTCGAAAGAACGGAGATTGATATCGGGGCCGACGAGACGGCGCCGGAGCTTTCGAAGCGGCTCGCCGAAGCGGGCGGCGGTTTGATCGTGAGCACCCTGCGAAAACTCGAACGCGGCGAGATTCAGCCGCGTCCTCAGGACGAGGCGCTTGCGACGCATGCGCGACCGCTGAAGAAGGAAGACGGACGCGTTGATTGGAATATGAGCGCGCAGGCAATCTACAATCGAATTCGCGGACTCGAGCCGTGGCCCGGCGCTTTTACGAACTTCCGCGGACAACTCTGCCAACTTTGGGGACGTCCAGCCGAACGCCAGCAAACCCCGCACGCCCCTGGCACAATCTTATCTTCAGGAACTGACGCGCTCGTCGAATGCGGCAACGGGACTTTCTTGCGTCTCGAGGCTGTACAGCTCGAAGGCCGGAAGCGGATTCCTGCGCGCGATTTTGTAAACGGCGCACGTCTCAAACCCGACGAGAAATTTGGCAATTAGATTAAGCGATCGGGCCAGATTTCAAGCCGCGTCTGGAGCGCAACGAAAACTAAATTATGCCCGTCAGTAAAGCCCGCCAAATCGCGTTCGACATTCTCTCCAGGGTGGAATCTCAAGACTCGTACGCTAGCGACCTGCTTCACGCGGAACTTGCCGGAAAGATTAAATCCGAAGACGCAGCGCTTGCGACCGTACTCACGATGGGCGTGCTGCGCCAGAAGCGGCTTCTGGATTTTCTGATCACGACGTATAGCCGGAAACGCGGCGGCGCGCTCGACGTCGAAGTCGCGATTGCGCTTCGTATGGGCATTTTTCAGCTCCGCTTCCTCAATCGGATTCCCGCTCGCGCGGCGGTGAACGAATCGGTCGAACTCGTGAAACGCGCGCGGAAGCGTTCTGCGACGACGTTCGTCAACGCGATTTTGCGGCGAGCAGCCGAAAATTCGCAGATTTCGGTGGCGACGTTAATCCCCGGCCATCTACCGCAAGCCGAACATCTGGAGATTCTCTACTCGCATCCGGAATGGCTCATCGAACGCTGGCTTAAAGAATTCGGCGAATGGCGGACGATCGCATTGCTGGAAGAGAATAACCGCGCGCCCGAAACAACGGGTGCTTTTCTCTTCCCCGAGGAGCGCGAAGCGGAAACGAAGACGCTTGAGAGCGAGGGCATTCGAATTTCGAATGGCCATTGGCTTCGCGACGCGTTCCGCGCTTCCGGCGGCAATATTCCGGGTTCGGGCCTTTTTCGCAAGGGCCGCATCTCCGTGCAGGACGAGGCGTCACAGATCATTCCGCGATTGCTGAATGTTGAGGCGGGCGATTCGGTGCTTGATCTTTGCGCGGCGCCCGGCGGAAAGACCATGACGCTGTCGCGTGCGGCGGGGCCCTGTTCATTCGTGGTTGCTACAGATGTTTATTCGCACCGGCTTCGCGCCATGCGCGCGCAATTCGAACGCTTGAAGTTGAAGGCTATCCACGTCGCAGGAGTTGATGCCACATTGCCTCTTCCATTCCTGAAAAAGTTCAAGCGCATCCTGGTGGACGCGCCGTGTTCGGGAACCGGCACGCTTGCGCGGAATCCTGAGATCCGGTGGCGATTGGCGCCAGGGGATCTCGCGGAATTTCAAAAGCGCCAAGTCGCGATGCTCGGATCGGCGCTCGCGCAACTGGAAGATCGCGGACGGCTTGTTTACTCGACTTGCTCGCTCGAATTTGAGGAGAACGAGCGCGTGATTCAATTGGCGCTTGGCAAGGTGAACGGATTTCGGAGAGTCGCGCGTGCAGAAATGGAAGCAGCCGTCGCGCCGCATCTCGTCGCGGGCGCGAGCGCATCTTCTCTGGTTGACGCGACGGGTGTGTTTCGCACCTTTCCTCCCGAACAGCACACAGATGGATTTTTCGCCGTGGCCATCGAGAAGCGCCCATAAGCGAGCGAGGCGATTCCGCTTTCGTTTTCCTAGGGCTGGCCGGCGGGCCGATCGGGTTTGGGGCGAATGACGTAACGTAAGGCAAAATCGTGAGAGGCCGGTCCGTCTGCCGACGGGCCCTACAGGTGCTGGACGGACGATCGTGGCGTGGAATTTTGAATATTCGCTGACGCGACTCTCTGTTGATTCGAAGGAACGGTGACTGACAGATCGTTTCCGGTGCGTGTGGTGTTTTTCGACTCGCATGAGTAAGGTGCCTGCGACGCGTTAGAAGGTGAGCTAGTGCTTGCCCCTCCCCCCGGACACGCACACAATAAGATTCTCGATGAGCGTAGCGGAGCGAATTCAGTGGATCGGGCGGCTGGCGTTGATGCTGTTTGTGCTGGCGTCGGCGGCGTTTCTGAGCGCGATTACGGCCATGCGGCTCGCGGTACAGGGCCGCGAAGTCGTCATGCCCGATGTCGCGGGCAAGAAAATCGGCGACGCGCAGGTTGCGCTGCAGGCGCGGGGACTCGGGATGAAGGTCGAAGACCGGATTTACAATCCACAGCCCGTCGACGCCGTCGTGCGGCAGAGTCCGCCGGCGGGAATGCGCGTGAAGGTCGGTCAGTGGGCACACGTGGTGCTTAGCCTGGGGCCGCAGGAGGCTACGATCCCCAATCTGGTGATGAAGAGTATCCGGGCGGGCCGCATCGAATTGCTTCGGAGCGGATTGCAGTTGGGCGAAGTGTCTAACGGCTATTTCGGCGACGCACCGCCGGATACGGCTCTCATGCAGGAACCGCCCGCAGGTTCGAAAAACGCACGAAGCTCGCACGTGGATTTGCTTGTGTCACTCGGGGCGCGGCCGGCGGCATACGTGATGCCGGATCTTCAAGGACTGCCGCTTGGCGAAGCTGAGGCGCGGATAGCAACGTCCGGTCTCAAGCTCGGGAAGCTGGACGTTGCGCCATTTACGAACGTCGCGCCGGGCGTTATCGCTGTGCAGGCGCCAATATCCGGATCGCGAGTGGAAGCCGGCGCACAAATCGAGCTCCAAGTTTCCGAATAGGTGGCAGGGCCCGCTGGCAATCCTAATTCCCCCGGCGGCCGCCGAGCGGCAAATTCAAAACACACCAGCCTCGCACATCGCTGTGCTAAAATTTGCTGCGGTTATGCAGAGACTTCCTATCGAGATCGCGCCCTCTCTCCTTGCGGCGGACTTGGCGAACCTCGCCTCTGAGGTGCGAAAGGTAGAGCAGGCGGGCGCGCCGGTTCTGCACTTTGACGTAATGGACGGTCACTTCGTCCCGAACATCTCGATGGGAGTTCCCGTCCTGGCCTCACTTCGCAAGGCAACCTCCGTGCCCCTGGACGTGCATCTCATGATCGAACGACCGGGGGAGTACGTCGAGGCTTTCGCGAAGGCGGGTGCGGATCGCATTTTGATTCATCAGGAAGCGACGGTGCACCTCGATCGCGTCCTGGCCCAGATTCGCGATCTAAACGTTGAAGCAGGCGTTGTAATTAATCCAGCCACGCCGGTGGCGACGCTCAGTGAAGTCCTCGATCGAGTCGATAGTGTTTTGGTGATGTCCGTGAATCCTGGCTTTGGGGGCCAATCCTTCATCCCCGGCGCGTTCGGGAAGATTCGCGAGCTTAAGGAACTGCGCTCGCGTTACAATTACGCGTTTCGTATTGAAGTGGATGGTGGCGTAGGGCTCGAGAATGTCGCCGAGTTGGTGCGGGCGGGGGCGGAAACGCTCGTCGCGGGAACGTCAATTTTTCATACGCCTGACCCGTCTGCGAGCTTTCTACAGATGCGCAATCTGGCACACGATGCCTTGACACAGAAGGTGTGATGGAAACGATCATCAAGAAACTTCGTTTTTCAATCGCCGGCGCACTTGGCTTCGTTCTGCTCGCCGGCGCCGCTTTCTCCGCTGACAATACCAAAGACGCGAAAAAGAAAAAGAAGCCCGCAGCTGCCGCTCAGACCGAAGGCGCGGCGGAACCGGACAGGATTCTGTACGACCGGTCGATGGCGGACTTCAAGCGCGGAAAATATACCGAAGCGCGCTTGAGTCTGCAGACGCTGATCAACACGTATCCTGACAGCGAATACCTCGCCAAAGCGAAGCTTGCCATCGGCGATTCCTTCTACAAAGAAGGCGGCACGTCGAACCTGACGCAATCGATCGAGACGTACAAAGATTTCATCACATTTTTTCCGTTTCTTGACGAGTCCGCGTATGCCCAGATGCAAGTCGGCATGGCGCACTTTCGCATGATGGAAAAGGCGGATCGCGATAATTCACAGGCGCAATACGCCGAAGATGAGTTTCAGACGTTTCTTCTGAAATATCCGAACAGCCCGCTCGTTCCTAAAGCCGAGCAGCACTTGCGGGAAGTGCAGGAAGTTCTCGCCGACGGCGATTTTCGAGTGGCGCAATTTTATTACGTCAAGGGACCTCGCTCGTATCGCGCCGCGCTGGCGCGCCTGAACGAAATCATCGATCGCTACCCGCTGTACACGCAGAGTGACAAGGCGCTCTGGATGGCGGGGAATATTTACGACAAAGCTGAGCGCCGCGAAGTCGCCGACAAGCTCTACGCACGCATCGTTCGTGAGTATCCGAGTTCGAAACTCGTGGGTGATGCAAAAGGCAAACTGACTTCGGCGGGAGTGCCTGTGCCTCAGGCAGATCCTGCCGCGCTGGCGCGAGCTGTCGAAGAGCGCAAATACACCGCGCAGCGCCCAGGAATGATTCACCGAACTATGGAAGTGATTCACTCCGGCCCGGATGTCTCCATGGCCGCACACAGCGGTCAGCCGAATTTGCAACCGCCTGCCGAGGCGACGTCGGCCGTTGATATCTTGAAGCCAGGGTCAGCCGCTCCGGGAGTCATTGCATCCGGCGGCGGTGGCGGCGCTTCGGGGAATTCCGTCGCGGTCGAGACCGTGCCCGCGGGATCGGATACGTCGGTTCCGGCGAGTTCGGGCACTTCAACCGATGCGCCTCCGGCGGATACTGTCGCGCCTGCGCCTGAGGGCTCGGCGCTGCCCGCGCCAATGAATTCGGACACCACTCCGGCTCCGGCGGGTGAACCGGCTCCCGCGACGGCGAACCCAGAGGCTACCCCGCCGGCTGCAGCTCCTGCCGCGACTGCCACGGAGAGCACATCACCCGCGGCTAAACCAGCGGCAACGAGCAGCGAAAGCACGAGCACCGGAACGACTGCGGAGCCAACCGCGGGAAGCGCCGCCAACGCGGATCCCAGCACTGAATCCAGCAGCAAAAAGAAGAAAAAGGGCCTTAAGAAAATCATCCCCTGGTAGCGCGCTCGACGTACTACTGATTGGTGCAGCACCCGCACCATCCATCTTCGTTGACTCCCTTCGTGTGGAATGTTACGAATGGGGCTTACTGAACGGCGTAGGTGTGTCGCAGTTCGACACATCAAAGAGCGGAGTCTCGGTGCCCCGAATTCTCGTCGCTGACGACAACAGCAACATCCAGAAGATGGTTGCGTTGGCGTTTCAGGATCACGGAATCGAAGTAATAGCTGTCGGCAATGGCGAAGCCGCTGTCCGTCGGATTCCTGACATCAATCCAGACGTCGTCCTCGCCGACGTATTCATGCCGGTGCGCAACGGCTATGAAGTTTGCGAGTTCGTCAAGAAGGATCCTCGCTTCGCGAAAGTGCCCGTGATTCTTTTAGTCGGGGCATTCGATCCGCTGGATGAAGCGGAAGCGCGCCGCGTCGGCGCTGACGGAATTCTCAAAAAGCCGTTCGTACCGCCGGATCCGTTGATCGCGATGGTGACGTCGGTGATGGCGAAGGCGCCAAAGCCTGAGCCTAAGGCGGAAGCTCGCGCGCTTGAAATTCCGAAGCCGCCTCCCCCTCCTCCGCCGCCCATGGTTTCGCCATTTCTCGAGCCAACGCCGGAAGAAGAAGCGTACGCATTCGGCACGGGGCGCCGCTCGCTCGATGATGATGACGCTCCCGCGAGCTCCGGGCACTTGGCGCAATTCGCGGTCACCCCTGCGGCCGCGGCTTCCACGGGAACTATCGAATCTGCGGCAGAGGAGGACGCTGGTTTCTCGGAAACGAGCGTTGATTGGCGCCGCCGCGATCAAGTGAATTCGGCCGAGGTTCCGAGCTTTTCAGCGGCTCTCTTTGACGAACCGGCTGCACAGAATGCGTCAGAGAGCATTGGTGAAACGGAGTCGCTCGCCGCCGGCAATGCGCCAGATAGCCCGGTGTTGACGGAAGAGCCTAGTCCCGAACCGCCTTCGTCTGCATCGTTCATGCGTGCATTTGAAGGTGCGTTCGCCGAACCGGCGCAAGCCGAAGTCGATCAGACCCAAGATGAGCAAGCCTCGGTTGCGCAGGTTGAAGCCGATCACAGCCAAGTTCAGCAAGCTGAGCAAGCTGCCCCGCAACCGGCGTGGCAAAAGCCGCTTGAAGAATCATTCCAATCGACCAAGGGATTTACAGACCTAATCGAGCCGGCGTTTGCAAATCCGCGCGATTGGAAATTGAGCGAGCGCGCCGAACTGGCGCCGGTGGAATTGGGAAGGGTGGAAACAGCGCAGCCCGCTGCTGAAGAGAATGCGCAGGCGGACGTTCATTCTGCGCCGGTGGTCGAGCCTGTAGCTTTTAGTGCTGCGCCCGAAATTTCCTGGCGAGAGGGTGTGCCGCCGATTCCGGCCATCGAGGTTCCTGAACCGGAATCTTTCGCGTTTGCGCCGGCTGCAGCCGAATCCGCGGCGCAGTCAACGCTCGAAGCGATTCAGTTTCCGCCCGAGAGTGTCGCCGTAGAAACTCCGTCGCAAGTGAGCGAGGCTGCTCCGGTCGAGCCGTCGGCTTTTGGGGCCTCGAGGGTTGAAGCGTCGCCGTCGATCGAAACGTCCGCGACGTCGGCTGCTGAATTTGAATCAGTCGCTCGCGTCGAGGAAACGGAAGAGCCAGAGCCACTCGCGCCGCCGGTCGCGATTTTGGAGTCCAGCGAAATTGCTGCTCGCGAGATTGGGAGCGTCCCACTCGTCAGCGCTCCCGCCGCCGCGTCTGGCGTAGCTTCAATTGACGCGCCCGCTGTCGAGGCTGCAGCGGCGCCAACGGAGCCGACGCCAGTTGCAGCCGCACCTCATGTCGTGGTTGCGCCATCGCCTGCCGAGCCAATTACCGAGCACGCTGGTTCGCTTGAGTTCTCGTTAGTTTCCGCCCAGCCCGAATCCCAGATGCTGCCTGTCGAGGCCGTTCCCGAGCCTGCGGCCTCCAGTGCGGCCCCTGTCGAAAACGTCGCTGCGGTCGCGCCTGCGTCCGCGTCGCCAAGCGTGGACGAACTTGTTGCGAGAGTTCTGGAAAAGCTGGGTCCGCAATTGCAAGAACTTCTGTCGAAGAATTTAGTTCGCCCGATGGTAGAAGATCTGCTGCACAAACCTGACGCCGATAAAAAATAAAACCGCAGTCTCGAAAAACACAGAGTTTAGCGCGCCCTGCGAGTCGGGCCTGAATTTAAGGTGAAGAACCGGCGGGACGCCCTTCGAGTGTCAGAGCAGGCCGACGGTACGAGGGGCTATTCTTCGCGGAGAGCTTGTAGCGGATCGATCTGAGCCGAGCGGCGGGCTGGGATATAACAGGCTAGCATTGCTACTGCCGCTAGCAGCAACGGAGCGCCGATTAGCAAGCGTGCGTTGTTTGTGCCGACGCTGAGCGCCTGCACGAAAATATTGGTCAGTGCTGAAAGTATTTTTGCCAGTGCCATCGCGCCCAAAAATCCCAGGACAGTTCCGACACCTACCAGCGCCCCACCTTCACGCAGTACAAGGCGCAGGACCTGAGCCCTAGTTGCGCCGAGAGCCGTGCGGATGGCAATCTCCTTGCGCCTTTGAGCAACCGCGTATGCCGTGACGCCTGCGAGTCCCACTGCGGCCAAGACCAGGCCGAACACACCAATTCCGCCGTATGTCTGGGCGGCGAGCCGAATGGCGGACCGGCTGCTATCGAAGTATTCGCTGAACGTTCGCACATTGAAGATGGTCAGATTGGGATCGATCGATGCGATCTCGTTTCGAACGGCGCTCAGCGCATCGCTTCCGGCATCGGACCGCATTACAATGGTTATACCGCCGGCTGGCGGCCGCGCAAAATCGCGCGAAGTCAGCGGCAGATACATTACGGATTGCATTGTCCCGAATCCCGTCTTCAAATCGCGAACCACGCCGATCACTTCATAAGACTGGTTGTTGTCTCGAACGTGCTTCCCGACCGCATTCTCGATTCCGAAAAGCTTCCGCGCTGCGGTTTCGTTCATTACGGCAGGCAGGACAGCGGGTGTGATGGCGGGCGCCAAAGTAGGCAAAGAAGCATTCTTCGATGTATCGACCTGGCTCGTGGTCGGGATGCGCTGGTCACGTTCCTCGAATTCCCTGCCAGCCAACATCGGTTCGCTGAGAGTGGCAAAGTAGCCCGAGCCGACGGTTTCCTCGATTACGGGCTGCTGCACTCGCGAAGTTGCGGCCGAATCATCGACGGTCAACTGGACGGCGTCATCTTCGTCTTTGAGTTCGAAGGGAGCTTGAGCCGCTAGAGCGATGCTGCGAACCGCTCCGCCAGTCTTGAGCCGATCGGGTAGTTTCTCGAAAAATGCTCGAGCTCTTTCCGGCGAGTAACCATCGCGCACCGGATCGATCGACAGAAGACACATGGTGTTTGGATCAAATTTGGTTTCGACGCTGCTTAGCTTGCTGATTCCTATGACTAGAAATCCCGTCATCAGCAGAAGCATGAGCGATCCCGCTACTTGAGAAACCATCAGCAAGTTGCGCAAGCCAAAGCGCCGGTATCCCGGCAACTGCAGAGTCGAGCCCTCTTTGAGTGCCGGAGTCACATCGGTTTTCGTCGCTTGCATCGCGGGCGCCAAGCTGAATCCAATGCCGCAAATGAACGCGAGGCCGAACGCGAAGACGGCGGCGCGCCAATCCAGACTGAAATCATTTTCGAGCGGAACCCCAGTGGGCGGAACGACACGGGAATTCAATATCGACAGGCCATACGTGAGCGCAAATCCTGCCACACCGCCAAGCATTGAGAGCAAAACGCCTTCGGCCATCATCTGCCGCATTAATCGAAATCGGCTGGCACCGACCGCCAGGCGAATTGCCAACTCCTTTCGGCGATTTGCGCCGCGCGCAATCAGCATGTTTGCAAGATTGGTGCACGCAAGGGTCATCACCAGCGCCATCAGCGCGAAGAAGAATCCGAACAAGACGGGCCGCAATTGCCGGGGGATGGGCGCTCTGGTGCCGGCCGGAAGTAGAGTTACGCGTCTGCCTTTGTCGTTCCGCGCTGGAGACGAAGAATCCTGCTCGTCGAGATTGCGTGTGATTGTGTCGAGAGCCGCTTCCGCGGAGTCAATCGTGACGCCCGGCGCCAGGCACATCATCGCCATGAACTCTCTCGCGTTGCGTTGATGCAATACATCGTTCGCGAGTTCCGGAGCTAGAGCGGCCGACGCCGTGATCGGGACGAACAACTCAGATGCAAAAACTGCCAGCGCGCCATTGAAGTCCTTTGGGGTGATTCCCACGATGGTCGCGATTTGCCCGTTCAAGCGGAGAATTTGACCGACGGCGTCAGGGGAAGAATTGAGGCGAGTGCGCCAGAAACGATCGGTGATCACTACCGCAGGCGCATCACCGGCGCGGTCAAGCGCGGCGCTTAGGACTCGTCCGCGTTGCGGTTGCACACCGAGCACGGAAAAATAGTCCGGTGAGACGAGCTGCCCATACACGCGCTCAGGCTTCGAATTGATGCCGCCTTGGAAAGTGACATTGAATGGGATGCCGCTCTGAAATGCAGCGACTCCGGCGAACAGGCTCTTTTGCTCGCGAAACTGCTCGACGTAGTAATACGAAACCGGCTTATCAGGCATTACCAAATTTGGGGCATTCGCGGCAGCCGGCAGATTGCGATTTAGGATCGCCCACTTCGAGCTGTACACGTTCGTCGTCAGTCCGATTCCGAGTCCCATTGAAATAATCGCGACGAGCGCAAAGCCGGGCGACTTGATCAGCGCACGCGATGCGTAGCGCATATCTCCGCGCATCTCGCCCAGATATTCGATCGGCACGCGAATCGCAATGTCCGCGATTAGCCGAATCAAGCCTGTGACGCCGTGCCTCTTGGCAATGTCTTCCACGACGTCCTGCCCGAGTTGCGTCACCTCGGTGCCATAAGCCAATTTGAATTCGTGCGGAAACGCGTCCGCCAACCGCTGGTAGATGCGCCATGCGATGTTCATTCCGTCACCATATCGTCTTGCTTCAGCCGGTCTTGCTTCGTCGAGGGTTGCTGCATTTGGATTGCGCGGACTAATTCCTGCAGGCGCTCGGCTTCTGCGTCGAGAACGCGCCTGCCGAGCGCCGTCAGCCGGTAATAGCGGCGACGGGCATCATCCAATTCCGGCGCGGGACGTTCGTCGGATTCTTCGATCAAATCAGCTTCGATCAGCCGCTTGATCGATCCATAGAGCGTCGCCGGCCACAACCGAACCTTTCCGGCAGTGCGAGCCAGGACGTCCTGCATGATGCCGTAACCGTGCTGCTCCCCGGCGGCGAGCGACACCATGATGTGAAACCACTGAGTCTTAAGTGGCAGAAACCGTTGAAGGTTAGCGTCGCTCATGTCGATATATATATCCTATACTATCTATATGTGTCAAGAGAAATCTTGCGGGACCATTTGCGCTCCGATTTGACGAGTTGATGCCCTCCCGCTTATAGTGATTCCTTACTCGCACGATTCCGGCGCGTCGGTGCGCGGGTTTTAACTCCGGTGTCACCCAAAACATCAGAAAATTTCAAGGTGAAAGGCCGTCAGACGAGATGACGCGAGAAATACCAAAGGCTTACGAGCCGCAGGAAATCGAAGAGCGCTGGGCCAAAGCCTGGATCGACGAGAATCTTTACCGCGCAGAAAACTCTCACAACGGCCCGACATTTTCGATCGTTCTACCTCCTCCCAACGTCACCGGCTCCATTCACATCGGGCACATGCTCGAGCATACGCAGATTGATATTGTGGTGCGCTGGCGGCGTATGCTCGGCGATCGCACGCTTTGGCTGCCTGGGATGGATCACGCCGGGATCGCGACGCAGTTCGTTGTCGAGCGGATGCTCGCGAAAGAAGGCATCAAGCGGCAGGACCTGGGCCGCGAGGAGTTCGAACGGCGCGTGTGGAAATGGAAGGCGGAGAGCGGCGGCGTCATCAGGCAGCAGATGATTCGCCTGGGCGCGTCATGCGATTGGACGCGCGAGCGATTCACGCTTGAGCCGGCGCTGTACCGCGCGGTGCTTGAAGCATTCCTGCGCCTCTACAACGAAGGCCTCATTTATCGCGGGCGATACATGGTGAATTGGTGCCCGCGGTGCCAGACGGCGATCAGCGATCTCGAAGTGGTGCACAACGAGCGCGTCGGACAGATTTGGTCGATTCGATATCCGATTGTTGGATCGAGCGAGTTTCTTGTGGTCGCTACCACGCGGCCGGAGACGATGCTTGGCGATACGGCCGTGGCGGTGCATCCGGACGATGAACGGTATCAGCGATTCATCGGTAAGAAAGTGCTGCTGCCGCTGATGAATCGCGAGATTCCGATCATCGCGGATTCTTACGTCGACCGCGAATTCGGCACTGGCGTGGTGAAGATTACGCCCGCGCACGATCCGAACGACTTCGAAATCGGCAAGCGGCACAACCTGCCCGAGATCGACATCCTGACGAACGACGCGCACATCAACGAGGCCGGCGGAAAATTTGCTGGGCTCGAACGATTTGCGGCGCGTGCACGCGTTCTTGAGGATCTCGAAAAGCTCTCGCTAATCGAGCGGATCACCGAGCACACGCACGCTATCGGCACGTGCGATCGCTGCAAGGCGATTGTTGAGCCGCGGATTTCGACGCAATGGTTCTGCAAGATGAAGCCGCTCGCGGCGGATGCGGAGAAAGTGGTCCGCGACGCGACGATTGAAGTGCTTCCCGATAACCAGCGGACGATTCTTTTGAATTGGCTCGATAACATTCGAGATTGGTGCATTTCGCGGCAGCTCTGGTGGGGGCATCGGATTCCTATTTGGCACTGCGCGGATTGCAAAGAAATGGTTCCGGCGCGCGATTCGCAAGTGGAGATCGTCGAGGGCCACGCTCGCGCTGCGAGTGTCCCGACGAAATGCCCGAAGTGCGGCGGATCGAAGCTTTCGCAGGATGCGGACGTTCTCGATACGTGGTTCAGTTCCGCGCTGTGGCCATTCTCGACGCTTGGCTGGCCCGACGATACTGATGATCTTCGAACGTATTATCCAACAAGCGTGCTGATCAGCGGCTACGACATCCTGTTTTTTTGGGATGCGCGGATGATCATGATGGGACTGCATCTGACAGGCGGCGCGAGCATCGAGGAGCGAATTCCCTTCCGGCGGCTGTATCTGCACTCGCTCGTGCGGCTCTCGGGCGGCGAGAAGATGTCGAAAACCAAGGGCACGGGCGTCGATCCGCTAGAAATGACGAAGCAGTACGGGACCGACGCGATGCGCTACATGCTTTCGAGCATGGCCGCGCCCGGAACCGACATCATTATGAGCGAGGACCGCATCCTGGCGGCGCGGGCTTTTGCCAACAAGATATGGAACGCCGCGCGATTTCTTTTCGTCAATCTCGAGAAATTCGAAGCGACGGGAGTGACGATAGAAGAGCTAGCGACGCCTGAAATTCGAGAGAAGGCACCATACGCTCCAACGGTGGGCGCCTCTTGTGCGCTTGTGGATCGGTGGATTTTTTCGCGCCTCGCAAGCGTTGCCGGACTGATGAACTCAGCGCTCGGCGAGTTTCGATTTCACGAAGCCGCGCAGACGGCCTATCACTTTTTCTGGGGCGATTTTTGCGATTGGTACATCGAGTGGATTAAACCCCAACTGCTGACTGGAGATCGTGGGGCGGCAATCGCTGCGTGGAAGAATCTCTTCGCTGTGCTCGATGCCGCGCTGCGACTGCTGCACCCGATTATGCCGTTTATCACGGAAGATCTTTGGCACCGGCTGCCGCAGGCTAAGGGCGAGCGCTCGATTTCGTTGCAGGTGTTTCCTAGGGCGAAGCGTACGTGGCTCAACGATAGCGCGGACCGGCAAATGGCGGAACTGCAGGAAATCATTACTGCTGCACGGAACGTCCGCGCGGAGTTGAAGATCGACCCGAAGAAGAAGATTGCGGCGGATTTGTCGAGCGCCGATAGCGCATTCATTGAGCTCGTTCGGCAAAATCTCGATCCGATTCTGCGGCTTGCGAGCCTCTCGGCGTTGAACCTTTCGTCAGTGCGGCTTGATTCGAAGGGCGGAGTGATGCGTTCGACTGCGCAATTCGATCTTCGAATCGCTTACGGAGAAGGCGTCGACAAACAGACGGAGATCAACAAGCTCAAGAAGGATGCCGATCGCCTGGCTAAAGACATTGATTCGAAGCGCGCGCGTCTCGCCGACGACAGTTTCCGCAGCAAAGCGCCGGCGGAAATCATCCGCAATCTCGAGAACACTCTGGCCGAGCGCGAGGCCGAGCAAAAAAAGGTCGGCGAACGGCTCACGCAACTCCAATAGCGGGCAAGCTCCAGAATTACAATCGCGCCTGAGCGGCCGTGCCGGGTTGAAGCCCGGCGCTACAACTGCCGAGTGGCGGGTTGCGCCTCCTCTCATGCTTGCTGCGGGAGCGCGGCTCAAGTAACCTTGCACGCTCGCATGGAACCCAAACGCCTCAAAGTGATTCGCGGCCTAACCGACCGCCGCATCGACGCGCTGCTGACTCTCCTCTCCGAGAACACCACGATTGTCATTAGCGGCGCGAAGATTGCGAGCGAGATCGGAGTTTCGCGCGGTACCGTCTGGCGCTGGGTGCAAAAGTTGCGCGCGCTGGGCGTTGATGTGAGCGGGCACCCTCGGACGGGATATCACATCAATCGTATTCCGGACATACTTGCGCCGAAACTGATTAGCCGGCAATTGCTGAACACGCCGTTCTGGAAGCACAACTACCATTTCTTCAAAGTGGAATCGACGAACGACATCGCCATGAAACTCGGTGACGCGGGCGAGCCTCACGGCGCCGTGGTCATCGCGGAAGAACAAACCGCGGGACGCGGACGAGCGGGGCGTTCCTGGTCTTCTGAAAAATCCGCTGGAATTTATTGCTCGGTCTTGCTGCGTCCCGCGATATCGCCAGGGCAAACTTCGCTTCTTACGCTTGTCGCCGGCCTCGCCGCTCGCGACGCGGCATCGGAAGAGCTCGATGCAACTCCCGACGTTCGCTGGCCGAACGATCTTCTTCTGGGAGGCCGGAAATTCTGCGGTATTTTGACCGAGATGCAGGCTGAACCGGATCGCGTTCATTACGCGGTGATCGGCATCGGCATCAACGTGAATCAAACTCGGATGCCTGTTGACATAGCGTCGGTCGCGACATCGTTGCGCATCGAAAGCGGCCGCGTTCATTCCCGCCTAGACATTCTGGTCCGGTTGCTGCGCAACCTCGACCGCTACTACAATCTTCTATTGTCTGACGGTCCTGCGCCGATCATCCGGCGCTTCTCGGAAGTATCGAGCTACTATCAGGGCAAGCGCGTGCGGATCACGACGGCGACTGACTCGTTTGTGGGCACGACGAAGGGCCTCGAACCGAGCGGAATTCTTCGCGTGGCGCGCGACGACGGCCGGATCGTGCCGGTGATTTCCGGCGATGTGACGGAGGCGTAATGCTGCTGACGATGGACGTCGGTAACACGAACACTGTCCTCGGCGTGTATCGCGGTAGCGAACTGGTGGCGAATTGGCGTCTTACGACGTCGCGCGAACAGACGATTGATGAGTACGGAATTTTAGCGCGCGATCTTTTTACGCTTGCGTCGCTCGATCCGAAGGAGATTGACGGCGTCATCATCAGTTCGGTCGTTCCTCCCCTTAATTCGACGCTCGCCGGGATGTCCGAGCGGTATTTTCATCTGAAGGCGCTTTTTGTCGAGCCGGGCGTGAAGACTGGAATGCCGATTCATTACGATAATCCGCTCGAAGTCGGGGCAGATCGAATCGTGAACGCCGTGGCCGCTTATGAAAAATATGGCGGCCCGTGCATCTCGGTGGATTTTGGCACGGCGCTCAATTTCGACGCCGTTTCCGAGCGCGGTGAGTATCTCGGCGGCGTGCTTGCTCCCGGAATCGGAATTTCGGCGGATGCGCTTTTCGCGCGCGCGGCGCGGCTCTTTCGCGTCGAGATCAAAGATCCCGGAAAGATCATCGGAACGAATACCGTCGCATCGATGCAATCGGGCTTGTACTACGGCTACGTGGACATGGTGGACGGAATTCTGGAACGGATGAAGAAGGTGCTCGGCGAAAAAACTAGAGTGGTCGCAACCGGCGGGCAAGCAACGCTGATCGGCAAAGGCTCGCGACATATCGAAACGATTGATGAATTTCTGACGCTCGACGGCTTGCGCATCATTTGGGAGCGCAATTCCGGTGCGAGCGCTCGAAGCGGCAAAGAACGCCAGGCTGCGCCTCACGCCGCGGTAGCGCCGCCAAAGTCAGAGCGCTGAACCGCAGCGGCCAGCCATCGCGAATGGAATCTTTCAACTACTTCAATTATTTCACTGAAATTGAGGAATATTTCTGGCGGAAGCGCGGCGCTCACATTCTCGTTTCGCCGCTCGACTGGGCCATCGTCGAGACGTGGCAGAAGTCCGGCATTCCGCTTTCGGCCGTATTGAAAGGGATCGACCGCGCGTTTGAGAGCTATGGCAAATCGCGGCGCGCTGCGGGCGGACGCTCGCTGAAAAGCCTCGCGTATTGCGTGGATGCGGTTCTCGATGCGGCCACGGAAGCGCAGGAAGCGGCG
Source organism: uncultured Acidobacteriota bacterium (assembly GCA_963803835.1). Classification (GTDB taxonomy): domain Bacteria; phylum Acidobacteriota; class Terriglobia; order Acidiferrales; family UBA7541; genus Palsa-147. Next base: position 271,466 of record CAWDOI010000013.1, read on the forward strand.
GCGGGCGCTGGACCGTCGCAGACACCGTCTAGAGCCACGCGGCAGACGGCTGAACCGTTCTCTCGCGACGAGCTTCGCGGCTACCTCAAACGAAACGCCGAGAAAGTTCGAGCCGCGCGAACTGCGCACGGCGCCCACACTGCACTGTCTGCGAAACTGGACGAGACAGCTACGCGCCTCGACGAAATCGCTCGAGAGCTCGATTCGCCCGCTGCACTCGACCTCGAAGATTTTGAGCGGCGATTGACTGTGCTGGAGGAAAGGCTTTTACCTGCCCTGCAGTCCGGTGCGAGCGAAGAAGTGCTGCTGAACATCCGGCGTGAAATGGACCGCCAACTCGCGCCCTATCGTCGAAAGATGTCAGCGGAACAGCTTGCGCAACTTGAACGGCAGTACACGCAGAAACGCCTGTTTGAAAGTTTCGGCGCGCCGCGGCTGAGTCTTTTTTATCTGACCTAATCCACATCGGACAACCATGGATGTAAAAATCGAAAAACTGATTTACGGGGGAGACGGTCTCGCGCACCACGAGGGCGCGACGGTTTTCGTGCCGTTCGTCCTTCCGGATGAAACCGTCGCCGTCGTTCCAACCGAGAAAAAGAAGAAGTTCGTTCGCGGGCGTCTGCAAAGCGTGCTCACGCCTTCACCGGAAAGAATCGTTGCGGACTGCCCGCACTTTATTACTTGCGGCGGCTGCCACTACCAGCACATTCCGTACGAAGCCCAAATCCGCTTTAAGGAGCAAATCTTCAGAGAAACGCTGCGACGGATCGGGAAAATCGATTGGACCGGGCCGATCGTGGCTCACGCGTCGCCGCCTTGGGGATACCGGAACCGGGCGCAATGGAAAGTCCGGGAGACGGGCATCGATGACGCTCCGCAAATCGGATATTTTCAGGCTAACTCTACGGCGATTGTCCCCGTCGAGACTTGCCCAATTCTATCGCCTCGGGTCTTGGCAACATTCGAAGCTGTGCGAGAGTTGCTGGCTTCAGGGGGCCTCCCTGCATCCCTGCGAGAAGTCGAGGCGTTTGCTGACGAGCGAGACGATTCGGTCATTCTCACGCTCTCGTACGGAAAGTTCCCGAAAGCGCCGGCTGAAACTCAGCAACTTTTGCGTGAGAAAATTCCCACGCTCGCGAGCGTTCTCTTCCAGGACGTCAGCCAACAACGCATGGATCTGAAAGGGCCGGGCTCTCTTAGTTATTCCGTCGGCGAGTTTCAATACCGCGTCAGTCACCTATCGTTCTTCCAGGTCAATCGGTTTCTTGTGGGCGAGATGGCGCAGGCGGTGGCTGAAGCGGCCGGGACCGGTGAGTTGGCATACGATATTTTCGCGGGCGTGGGGCTTTTCTCTCTTCCGCTTTCGCGGCAATTTCGGCGAGTCATCGGGGCAGAATCAAATCCTGTGGCGGCGCACGATTTCAAAGCGAACGCCGGCGCGCCCGCAAATCGCGCGACAGGCAAGCTGGAGATTCGCGAAACTGACTCCGCCGATTTTCTGCGCGGCGTGAGGCAAAAGCCGAACTGCGTCGTGCTCGATCCTCCGCGTGCCGGCCTTGGTCCCGAGGGGACAGCGGCGATGCGCAAACTCGGACCTGCGACGATCGTTTACGTTTCGTGCGAGCCGTCAACGCTGGCGCGGGACTTGGAGGTTCTCGTCTCGCAGGGGTATGCGGTCTCCGTAGTTCACGTCTTCGATCTATTTCCACAGACATTCCATATTGAAAGCATGGTGAAGCTAGTGAAAAAATAATGAGAGTTCCGGCGGTGTGGATTGTCGCGGCGTTCGCTGGCGGCATTCTGCTTCGCCTCGCGCGGCCGCTCGCGCCGACGTTCTGGCTCGTTTCCGCTGCTCTTCTGATAATTCTCGCCGTTCTGCTTCTGCGTTTTTCGAAGGCAATATGGCCCGCATTTATCGCAGCGCTTATCGCGTGGTTAGCTTTGGGCGGAGCTGCATCCTCACTTGAGCGATTGATCGTGCCTGCAAATCGAGTCGCGCGAGTGGTCGCGGAAAACCGCCTTGACATGAGCGAGCCGCTTCGCTGGCGAGGCCGCTTGCGCGAGGATCCGCTTCGACTGCCATGGGGCGTGCGTTATGAAATGGATCTCGAAAGCGTGGACGCGGCGGGGCGCGCACTTGCGGTATCGGGCGGATTGCGTGCCAACTACTATTTCAATCCGCGGCACGACGAGACTCTGCCGGATGTTCGCGCGGGAGATCGAGTGGAGGCGCTCGTCCATGCGCATGCTCCTCGAAATTTCATGGATCCGGGCGCCGTTGATATCCGAGGTCAACTCGCGCGCGAAGGAATTGACCTGACCGGCACGCTTCGCAGCACAGAGTTGCTGCAGAAACTAGCCACGCCCCGGAAAGGGATTCCCTATCGGCTCGCACGCGCGCGTGGCGAGTTGCTCGCGCGCCTGGACGCCGTGTTCGCGTCCGCGCCCGAACAAGCAGCCGTGCTGCGGGCGATGCTTTTGGGCGACAGGATGTTCGTCACGTCCGAAGTATCGACGGAGTTTCAGAAAACGGGCGCGTATCACGTTCTTGTGGTCGCCGGATTGCACGTTGGGGCATTGTGCGTATTTTTGCTTTGGCTCGGGCGGAAATTGCGGTCACCTGGGTGGCTTACAGCGCTCGTGACGTTAGTCGCGCTCGGTGCGTACGTTGGAATCGTGCAAGACCGGCCGCCGATACTGCGCGCCGCGCTAATGGCCGCTTTTTATTTGGCCGCGCGGCCTTTTTTCCGCCGCGTGGAGTTGTTGAATACAGTCGCGCTGGTCGCTCTCCTGCTGCTCCTCTGGCAGCCGTCGGAATTGGTCGACTCAAGTTTTCAACTGTCGTTTCTTGCGGCGGGAGTGATCGCAGGACTCGCGCTTCCGTGGATCGAGCGGACAGGAGAGCCTTACCTCGCGGGGCTTGCACATTTAGGCGATGTCACGCGCGACGCATCGCATGCGCCAAAGATTGCGCAGTTCCGTCTGGAATTGCGCGCGGCTTCCCATTGGCTTGAGCAGCGCCTGCCTGCTTTGCTCGCGCGACGCTCGAACGATTTGCTTGCCGCTCCGATTCGCGCGGGATTGCGAATCTGGGAGCTCGTTCTTCTTTCGTTCGCGTTGCAAGCCGGTATGATGGCGATGCTCGCGCTCGATTTTCATCGCGTCACGCTGGTAGGACCGCTGAGCAACGTGCCGGCCGTCTTTCTGACTGGTCTGATCGTGCCGCTCGGATATCTGATGCTCGGCGCGAGCTTCGTATGGAAGCGACTCGCGTATGCGCTGGCGATCGCGCTCATGGTTCTTTGCAAATTGCTCCTTGCATCGGTGCACTGGTTCGCGGCGCTGCCGCGCGCGTCATATCGAGTACCCGCGCCGCCGGAATGGCTGATGATTGCGTGGCTGGCAACTTTGGTGGCGTTGTGCGCGCTAGTGCGCACGAGCAAGCCCGGACGTTCGCGCTCGAGGCGGAGCATGGCGGCGACACCACTGAAGCGCTCGCGCATTGTGCATGTCGGCGAGTTGGCCGTTGCGCTCGTGTTCGCGGCGATTACGCTCGCGGCGGCGACGCATCCATTTAGTCCTCAAGTTGCGACGGGCACGATGGAAGTGACTGTCCTCGACGTCGGCCAGGGCGATTCGATCTTCGCGGCGTTTCCCGACGGACGCACGATGCTGATCGACGGCGGAGGCGAAACCGGCAGCGAGTTCTCCGGACAATATCGCGCCGCCATCGATATCGGAGAGGAAGTGGTTGCGCCGTATCTTTGGTCGCGCGGACTGAAACGAATCGACGTCGTAGCGCTGACGCACGCGCATCACGATCATCTCGACGGCCTTCGGGCGGTTCTGAACGATTTTCACGTGGGCCAACTCTGGGTCGGATCGGACGTTGACACACGCGCCTACCGCGAACTCCTCGCCCAAGCCCGAGCCGCGGGAGTACCCGTGGTTCACGAGCATCGCGGCAACGCTTTCGATTTTGGTTCCGCGCATGGAGAGGTGATTTGGCCGAGTGAGACGAGTGAGCTGGCATCAAATCCGAATAATAATTCGCTGGTGCTGCGCGTCGAAGCCGGCGCATCGCGGTTCTTGCTTGCGGGCGATATCGAACAGAAAGCGGAAAAAGAAATTCTCGCGGATGGTGATTCTCTCACCGCGGACATTCTCAAGGTGCCACATCACGGGAGCAAGACGTCGTCAACGGATGCATTTCTGGCCGCGGTGGCGCCGCGAATCGCGGTGATCTCCGTCGGCGAGGGTAATACATTCGGACAGCCGCACCCGGCGGTTCTCGAACGCTATCAGAAGGACGGAGTAAGAGTGCTAAGAACGGACCGCGACGGCGCCGTAACGACGATATCGAATGCGAAGACACTGCTCCTCACCACCTACCGCGATGCGCATCCAGCAGAATAATAGAGGCAAAATTCGTGGCCGCCGCGCTGCGCTGTGGCCTGATCGGCCCGATAACTTGGAACGATTACTTCGTCGTGTCCTCAGATGCGGAATCACTCGATCCGGCGCGAAGGTAAGTTGCGATGACTTCCTTTGCTGTCTCGGCCTCGGACTCCAAGACAACAATTTCTTCGCCGTGCGTGCCTTCCGGCGATTCTCGAAGCGGAAATGGATCGGTAGAGACGGAGCCGGGAGAACGAATGCCCGCGCTTTCGAGAAGTGAGCGAATCACCAGTGCTTCTGCCATCGTTCCAGCCGTGTGAATCACGACGCTGCGTTCATTTCTGCCTGATTGCATTATGGAAACCTGACCCTCCGTACTATTGTCGCCCCGAATTCAACAGTTCATAATAATTTCGATCCGGTCTCAGGCCAACGATGGAATCGACCCAAACGCAAAAACCAACCCAAGAAGAAATTGACGACGAAAGCAGGCGGATGCGCCGTCTGCGAATTCTGGTTTATTTGGCTCTCGATACGATTGCTTCCGGCAGCCTGTCGCCCGAAGAAGCTTCACAAATGGCGGCCGCGACCCGAAAACTCGCGCTCGACATGTTTCCCGGCAAAGAGCGCGCGTTCGATCTACTCTACCGGCCGAAGTTTCAGCGCGTGATGCACGAAATCTATCGCTTACAGTAGTCCCGCAAATTTCGACAGATCGTTTAATCCCTACCATCCCGTGCGCTGGCGCACGAGCATTCTCAGCCACACGAGGACAAGCCCGCCGAGCACTCCAATCGCCGCTTGATACTCGCGGTTCCGCCGGTATTGATCCCACGAAAAGCCGGAGTCATTGTTTCGGGCCGCATTGGAGCCGGAACGCACGGGCGGGCGCGGCCAAAACAGGGGCACGCGGGCGGCGTATTCGTCAAATGCATAGCCATAGCGCGTGTGAAGTTCGCCTTCCTCTTTTTTCATGACGGCGGGATAAAAAGTGAGGAAATACGCGACGATCACCAAGGCGCTCCATGGCGATCCGCCAGCGATGGCGAATCCCGCAGCCATCAACGCACTTCCGAGATAGAGAGGATTCCGCGTCCAGGCATATGGGCCGGAAGTCGTGAGCGTTTCAAGCTTGCGCAAATGTCCGGCGGCGGCGGCGCGAACGAAGAGCCCAACGGCGGCCATCGCGGCGCCGATTGCAATGTAAACGGGCGTTGGCGCCGCCAGCGCGATATACAGAATCGAGAGCGGATACCCAGCACGAACGCGCCAACGGGTGACCCAAGGCCCAGGCATCAAGAATTCTCCACGAGCTGGCCAACGGCGGTCACGACATCCGCGACTTCAATGCGTAGAATGGCGGGAGAATGTGATGCGCCACGCTTGTAAGTTGTCTCCTCGGGCAGCGCTTTGCGGACCACAACATTCCGAGTGCCGTATGGACCGTTGCGCGCGGGATCGGTTGGACCATAAAGGCCAACGACAGGTGTGCCGAGCGCGGCTGCTAGATGAAGCGTGCCTGTGTCTGCCGCGACGACGAATTTCGCGCGGCGAAGCAGCGCTATTAATTGCGAAAGGTCCATCGCGAACGAGATTGGCGCAGGATCGCCGGCGGCTTCGATCACTTCTTTTGCAACGTCATCCTCGCCCGGACCGAAGCTGACAATGCCGCGCCACCCATAACGCTTCGCCAATTCCCGGTGAAGCTGGCCAAATCTTTCGGCAGGCCAGCATTTCGATCGCCAGCCGCCGCCGGGGCTGATGACGTAGAAATCCTTCAAGCCGTGCTGCCCAAGCTGCTCGCTGATCCATTCGTCCGCTTCATCAGAATTCGGCAAATTAAATCGCGGCGCGGCGACTTTTGCGCCAGCGGCTTGTGCGAGCGAGAGATTGTGATCGACTTTGTGCGCACCTGAAGGATGAATGCGCCGCGAATACAAAAGCGAAGCCGGGCTTTCCCGCGCGTAATTCCAGTCGAAGCCGACAACCTCTTTGGGACCGGCAGAGCGGGCGAGAAGCGCGGACTTATAGAGCGATTGAAAATCGAGGGCGCAAGTGTAGTGCTCATTGCGAAGCCGTTCCACCGAGTTCAGCACACCCGCGGTGCTTGAGCGATCGAGAGGTATCACTTTATTCAGGTCGGGATTGCCGTTCAGAATTGGCGTCCAGCGGCATTCGACGACCCAATCGAGGTGCGCATACGGGAATGAATCACGCAGAGCCGCTGAGGCCGGGAGTGTGTGAACGATGTCGCCGAGCGAGCCGAGGCGCACGATAAGGAATCGCGGCGACTCAACCATCGGCGCGCTTGCGGATACTCACGAGGAGATCGCGGGTCGAGTGCTTCTTTGCATCACCAACGATGGCAACGCGGATTCCGAGCCGAGACGACATATCGCGCTCTGGAACCGTTTCGGGCGTGTAATCGGTTCCTTTGGCGTGAACGTTAGGACGAAGTTCGTTCAGGAGCGATTCAACATTCGGTTCAGCGAATATGACGACGAAATCCACGCAAGCGAGCGCGGCAACAAGAGCGGCTCGTCCCCGCTCCGCCAGAACCGGGCGCCCAGGACCCTTTAACAGTTGCGTGCTCGAATCGGAATTTATGGCTACGACGAGAACATCACCTTCGGCTCGAGCGCCTTTTAGGTAGCGGATATGTCCGGCGTGCAACAGATCGAAACAGCCATTTGCGAGCACGATGTTCTCGCCAGCCTTGCGATGCGGCTCCAGCGCGCGCTTGAGTCCGTCGCGGCCGAGGATTTTCTTTGATGTGTCCATTGGATCGACTTTCAGCGTGTTGAGATCGCGGAGGAACGCACGGCGTTTTCGAGCTCAGTGCACGTTACCGTCGCCGTATCACGCTTCATCACGACGATTCCTCCGGCGTAGTTCGCTAGGTGCGACGCCTCGAGAAACGTCGCACCGGCGGCGAGGGCCAATGTGAAAACGGCGATGACGGTGTCGCCGGCGCCTGTGACATCCGCAGCCTCTTCAGAACCAAAAATTGAAATCAATCGCGTCGGTTGGCCCTGCTCGAAGAGCGCCATGCCGTCTTTTCCGCGCGTGACGAGCAGCGCCTGCAATCGCAGTTCACCGAGAGCGCGGCGGCCAAGCTCTTCGAGTACGGAGGAGTCGTTTCCGATGGGCCGCTGGTAGAGCGCTTCGAGCTCGGACTCGTTCGGCGTAGCAGCCGTGACGCCGGTTTGGCTGAAGGCAAGTAGCGAGTGGCGCGAGTCCAGAGTTGTCGGCCTGCCATCGCGGATATTATCGACGATTGCCGGCGTCGCGGATCCGAAACCATAATCGGACGCCAAAACTGCGCGCGCGTGACGGGAGCGTTCGCGCACCTTCTTTGCAATTTTCTTCTGCACCTTCACAGGAATTGATTCCGGCGGCTCGTCATCCACACGGAGAACCTGCTGTTCGGTGGTGTGCGTCCAACCGGCGAGAAAACGAGTCTTGGTTGGCGTGGTCCATCCGCGCACTTTCTCGATTCCGGAAACGTCGACTTTTTTTCGGCGAAAGTAATCGAGAAGCGCGAGACCTGATCTGTCGTCGCCAACTGCGCCGACCGGCAGAACGCGGGCGCCAAGGTCTGCGAGATTATTGAGCGCGTTTGCGCCGCCACCCGGGAGCGCGCGGGTGCGACGGTGACGCAAAATCAGAACCGGAGCTTCGCGTGACACGCGGGAGATTTCGCCGGAGACGAATTGATCGAGGACGAGATCGCCGACAAGCGCGATCGTCTGCTTGGGGAATGCGGCGATCAGGTCGAGCAAGCGAGTCAAATCCGCGCTCGATCCAGCGCTTGAAGCCGGCTCCTTCCGCTTTCTTCGCGCGGCGGTCAACGCATTTCCTTCAAAATAATCTCAACGGCGTCCGCGAGATTTTCGACCACGTGATCCGGTTGCCGCGGCCACTTCGCGTGATTCCATTCGTAATCGCCGCGGCCGTAGCCAGTCAACACGAGGATCGTCCGACAGCCATTTTCATTTCCCATTTGAATATCGTTGTAACGATCGCTCACTAGCACCGAGCCGCGTATTTCGAGATTGTGCTCGCGCGCGGCCTGCTCCAGCATACCGGGAAGCGGCTTGCGGCACGAACATCCGTCATCGCGAATGTGCGGGCAGTAGTACATTCCGTCCACCCGCGCGCCGCCTACCGCAAGTTCTTCGACCATTTTTTCGTGCATCTTCCCAATCAATGATTCCGGGAAAAATCCGCGCGCGACTCCCGACTGGTTCGTGACGACAATCACCGGCAGATCAGCTTCGTTCAACCGTCGAACTGCTAGCGCCGCAAACGGATATACCACGAAGCGGCTTATGTGATTCGCGTAGCCGACTTCCTCCGCGATTGTGCCGTCGCGATCGAGAAAGACTGCTCGGCGCTTCGGTTGAAGGATGGATTTCGAGCCGCTCACGCTTCTATGTCCCGCCTCGCTGCTCGAGCCATCTCCGGGCTGCCTCTTCGACCAAGCCTACTTCGATGCGGGTCATGCAGCGATGGTCTACCGGGCACTGGCGCAAAAAACACGGGCTGCATGACGGCGCCACGCGCACCAAAGTTCGCCGCGATGTTACCGGCGCTGTGCCGTCGGGATCGGTCGAACCGAAGATCGCGACAACTGGTACTCCCGCAGCCGCGGCCACGTGCATCGCACCCGAATCGTTGCCCACGAAAACGTCGCAGGCCGAAAAATGCGCCGGCAAATCTTCAATCGGTGTTTCGCCTGTAAGGTTCACGGAGCGATGCCGCATGCCCGATGCGATTCTCGCGGCGATATCGCGCTCGGATGGCGCGCCGAAAAGTATCACATCCGCGTCAAAGCGAGCAATCAAGCGGTCGGCAAGCTCGGCGAATCGCTCGGGAGGCCAGCATTTCGCCGATCCGTAGGCCGCGCCGGGCGCGACCGCGATGCGCCGGGAAGCAGGCCGAGCACCTGCGGCAATTTTGTGCTTCTCCGCGCGTGCGCGGCTCTCAGGTGAAATCGTAAGGCGAATCTCACCAACCTCCGGCAACTGGTTCAGCCAACCGCTCCGGCGCAACAATTCGAGATAGTAATAAGTTTCGTGGGCTGGAATTTCTCCGGCCGCTGGCACTGGAATCGCGCGGGTAAGGAGCGCGCTGCGCCCATCCCGGGCGTAGCCAATGCGTTCTGGAATGCCGGCACGCCACGCCAGCCACGCGGCGTGAAACGCGTTTGGCATGAGAATGGAGGCATCGTAGTGCCCCGCTCGAAGCTTCGCGGAAGCATCCGCGAGATCTTCCAATACAAGCAACTGGTCCGCGAGACCCTGGCGTTCATAGAGAGCGGAGACCCAGCGACGCGCGAGAATCGTAATTTCGGCATTCGGTTCGTGCGTGCGGATTGCCTGCAGCGCGGGGATGGCCATAATCGCATCGCCCACCCAATTCGTCGCGCGAACGAGAATTTTCAAAGCGCGAACTCCGGGCGCTTGCGGCTTAGAATCTCAGACGCAGTGACCCAGAATCCATCGGCGTCGTGGACCTCAAGCGATGCGCTGCAAACCCACACCGGCAGCGTGCGAAACGCGACGCCGTGGAGATTCATCTCGTCCTTCCTCGTGCATATCAGAGCATCCGCGCCAGCCGCACGCCCTCGAGCTTCCAATCGATCAACATCAGCTCGCGAATACTTATGATGATCGGGAAACGAGGCATGGCCGACGATTTGGAGGCCCCATTCGTGCAGATTGTCGAAGAAAGCAGCGGGGTTGCCGATGGCGCTAAACGCAAAGAGATTGTTTCGCGGCGGCTCTAATGTCGCGACGCCGTGATTCGATCCTTCGAGCGCGGTAACTTCTCGACCTTTCAGAGTGGCGTAGTAAATCGGGGCGGAAGAATGGCGCCTCACAATTGCTTCTACCGCCGGCGAATGTATGCTTCGCGTAATCACGATGATATCGGCACGCCGTAGGGCGGCGCGCGGCTCGCGCAAGCCGCCCGAAGGGAGAAGATGGCCACCGCCGAACGGATTCGTGGCGTCAATTAAGAGAATATCGAGATCGCGCGCGAGTTGGAGATGCTGGAAGCCGTCGTCAAGCACGAACCAGTTGAACCCGGCACTCGCCAATTCGGAACCTGTTGCGAAGCGGCTAGGACCTACGCCAATAGCCGCGTCCGCCCGCTTGCAGAGCTCGCCTTCCAAAATGCGCGTTTCGTCACTCAGACGGGACCAGAGTCCTGGTGACGCGTTGAGTTGCGTCACCAAATCACCACGCAGAATTCCGTGAAATTTCCCACGATAGCCCCGAGTGAGAACCGCAACGCGCTTTCCCCGGTCCAGAAGTCCGTTGGCCAGCCAGATGACGAATGGCGTTTTGCCCGTGCCGCCGACGGTCAGGTTGCCGACGCTGATGACGACGCCGGGTAGGCGCCGGGTGCGCGAGATTCCCTTGCGATAGCTCCAGGCGCGAATGCGCGCGAACACTTCGTACGGCAAGGTGAGTGGCCGCAAAAGCGTGCGGTATGACGTCACGTCGGCCCTCGATCCGGCTGAAGAATTGCCGCGACATGTTCGAGCGAGCGCGCGGTGGCGCCACGGTTCTGCTCGGCGAGTTCTTTTGCTTTTTTCCCCATGCGGTCGCGCACAGAAGTGTCGCGTATGAGTTGGAGCCACGTCCTACCAAGTTGTTCGCCGCTGCGAACTTGAACTCCCGCTCCTTCGCTGAAGAAAAGTTGGGCCATATCGCGGAAATTTTCCATCGAAGGCCCGAAGATCGGAGGTCGCTCAAACCAGGCAGGCTCGAGAATATTGTGGCCACCAGCATGAACCAGCGAGCCGCCCACAAAAACAGCATCGGCGATGGAATACATCCCTCCCAATTCACCGATGGAATCGAGAATCAGCACGTCTGCATTTTCATCCAGCGGGCGAGTGAGATCGAGCGCGCTGCGCCGCACCGCTTTCCAGCCGCGGTCGGAGACAATTTTCGCGGCAATGTCGAAGCGGTCCGGCTTTCGCGGCGCGATCACCAGCAGCGCGCGGCGCCATTGGCGCTGGACGATATCGTAGGCAGCAAGGACCGCGTCTTCCTCGTCCGCGACGACGCTGCCCGCGACGACCACGGGCCAGCGTTCCTGCGCTTGCGTTTGCGCAGCTAGCCACGTAACGAACGGGCTGACCGCCGGAGGATCACCATCGTATTTCAGGTTGCCAGCAACCATGACGCGATCCGGCGGCGCGCCCATTTCGTCGAGGCGATTGGCGTCAGCCTCGCTCTGCGCAAGGAATAGCGTCGCGTCGCCGAGCACCTCTTCAAAGAAGCCCCCGCCAACGTGGCGCCATACCTTAGAACGCCGAAACGAGCGTTCCGAAATCCGCGCGTTAATGAAGACCACCGGGACATTGCGGTCGCGTGCTTCGCGAAGAAAATTCGGCCAAATCTCCGTTTCGACGATCACGACAAGCGCGGGATGAATCGCACGGAATGCTCGTCGAACGGCTCCACGAAAATCGAGAGGAAAATAGAAAACGCCATCCGCGAAATCGAACCGTTCTCGCGCAAGGCGCTGCCCCGTGTCCGTGGTTGTCGAAACGAAGATATTTCGCTCCGGGTACCGGCGCTTTAGCTCGCGCCCGAATGGAATCGCAGCGAGGACTTCTCCCACAGAAACAGCGTGGATCCAAATGGAACCCTTCGCGTGCGACGCCCGCGCGACGACATCCGCAGGCAAATTGCCGAAGCGCTCGCGCAGATTGTGCCAGTACTTCGCGGTGCGAAGGCCTTTCACAGCAAAGTACGGCGACAAGAGAAGCATCCCCGTGGCCGTCAATACGCTATAGAGAAAGTACACAGTCGGCGCCGCCAGATAAGCTGATAAACACGCTGATGAACAACACGTTCATCACGCACAGAACAAAGCCGGTATTATAGCTGCGGAGTCGCAGGTGTACCTCACAACTTGCTCCGGCTACAGTGCATCATAAGGTCCGACCAATGCGACAGGCGAGCCTGATTCTCGGACTGCTCATTCTGGCGTCGGGTAGCCGCGCGCAATCAACACAGCAGAGGCAGGCTACCCCGGCGCCGCCGCCATCGACTGCCACAGTTCCCGCACACGATCATCACGAAGGGCTGACGGTTACGGCCGAGCCATGCATTGACGCGGCCAAAGCCGAGCAAATCTTCGGCAAGCAGAATCCATACAAGGGCGGGATTCTCGCTCTTGATGTGTCGTTCCACAACGAAACGCCACAGGCGATGCGCCTCACGATGAATTCGATCCGGCTTGAGATTGGCGGAACGGGAGAAGCGCACGACAAAGTCGAGTCACTCAGTCCGAGACAAGTAGCGCGTTTGATTATTTATCCGGCGGGGTCGCCGGACGTCACAACGAAACGCCGACTGCCAACGGTAAACACACCCACCCATGACAAGAAAGTGGATAAACTTACGGACGAACTGCGCCCGTTTGCGTTCGATGCGGACGTGATTCCACCTCTGGCTACGATTCACGGGTATCTCTTCTTTGACGTCGACCACGATTTTGCGCTCGTACCGGATGCGATCCTGTACATTCCCGACGTGAAAATCATCGAGGGCAACAAACCTTTGATGTTTTTTGAGATTTCGCTGGCTTCGACGATTCAGCACTAAGCCGATTTCGCATCTGCATTATTGCTCGGGAATTTTCCGTAATTTGCCGAAGTCGCCTCGCTCCGCTAGAATCATTCGGTCACAATCAGATTCCGTCTCACAGAAATCCAAAGCGATACATGCCCGAACTAGAACAATTGAATGAGAAGCAGCGCGCCGCGGTCTTAGCGACCGAAGGACCGGTGCTGGTGCTCGCCGGCGCGGGGACCGGCAAGACACGCGTGATCACGTACCGCGCCGCGCATCTCGTTAAGATGGGTGTCAACCCGCGTTCGATTCTCTGCGTCACATTCACGAATAAGGCCGCCGAGCAGATGAAGCAGCGAATTACCGATCTGCTTCGCGCGCGCGGACTCGACGCATCGGAAATTTGGATATCGACGTTTCATTCGTTCTCAGCGCGGCTCTTGAGGCGCGAAGCCGCACGAATCGGGCTTCCCCGCGATTACACAATTTACGACGATGACGCTCAGATTCGAGCCGTCAAGCTCGCGCTGGCGGAACTGCAATTGGACGACGGCGAATACACTCCCCGAAGCTTTCGGGAACGCATCAGCCACGCGAAAAATCACGGCATCACTCCGGGGCAAATGGCCGGAGAGGCTTACGACGCCGCTTCGCGCGCTGCCGCGTCAGTATTTGAGACGTATGAGCGGCTCCTGCGCCGCGCCGGCGCCGTTGACTTCGACGATTTGCTACTTTTCGCGACGCGCGTGCTTCGGGAACATCCGGAGGCGCGCGCTGAGTGGAACCAGCGGCTCCGCTACATTCAGGTGGATGAATTTCAGGATACAAACGCGGCTCAGGAAGAGCTGGTGCGGCTGCTCGCAGGCACGGATAAAAACATCTGCGTTGTCGGAGACGAAGACCAATCGATCTATGGCTGGCGCGGAGCGCGTGCCGGAAATATGAAGCGGTTCATCGAAGATTTTCCCGGAACGCAAGTCATTCGCCTCGAAAAGAACTATCGTTCGACGCAAACGATTCTTGATGCTGCCGCGGGCGTTGTCTCGCACAACGCTTCGCGACTTGGAAAGACACTCGAGGCAGTGCAGAGCGGCGGGCAGAATGTGCGCTTTTTCGAAGCGCAAGACGCTTCGGCCGAGGCGGAATTCATCACGGGAGAAATCTCATCGTTCGTGCGGAATGAGCCCGATGCGCATGTCGCGGTTCTCTATCGCACGACGGCTCAATCACGCGCACTCGAAGAGTCGTTGCGCCGCGTTGGAACCCGCTATCGCGTAGTTGGTGGATTCAGCTTTTACGAACGCGCGGAAGTGCGAGACGCGCTGGCGTACGTGCGGCTGCTTTTTCACCCTGAGGACGACGTCGCGCTGCTCCGCGTGCTGAACACGCCGCCGCGCGGAATCGGAAAGACAACAGTTGAGACGCTTCAGAACGCGTCGAAAACGCAAGGCGCGAGCATCTGGGACGCGATTCAAACGGTCGCGCAACCTGGAGTCACGCGAAGCGGTGCAGCGCTGCGAGGCTTTCGTTACTTGATTGAGACGATGCAGACCGAGATCCGCGATAGCGAGCCCGCCGAAATGCTGAGGCAGGTGCTTGAGCGCACGGGCTATCTCGAGTGGGTCGAGCAGCAGGACAAGCTCGAGCACACGTCGCGAATCGAAAATCTCACCGAACTTGTCAACGCGATGGCGGAGGCAACGGAAGCCGGACAGACGTTGCAAGACGTTCTCGACCAGGCGGCGCTCGTGAGCGCTGCGGATGATTACGAGGAAGATGTGAACGTCACGCTGATGACGCTGCACAGCGCCAAGGGCCTGGAATTCGATACCGTTTACCTCGCTGGGCTCGAGGAAGGCTTGCTGCCACATAGCCGTTCGATTGGCAGCAACGATGATGTCGAAGAAGAGCGGCGGCTCTGTTACGTCGGGATGACGCGCGCGAAAAAGTCGCTGACGCTCTCACGCGCGCTCTATCGCCGCAACTATGGAGAAGAGCGGCTGCGCTCGTCCGCGCCGTCGCGGTTCTTGCGCGAGATTCCGGGCGAGCTGATCGAGACGGTCGCTGGTTCGCTCGCCGAAGCTGGCGAAACGCGCCGGTACGAGCCCGATCCCGAGTACTACCGGTCACGGCCCAAGACCGCATATCGCGGACGCTCCATCGGAGGTCGTGCCGCAGGATCAGGGCGGTCGAAATCGCACCCGCTTATCGGGACACGCGTAAAGCATTCGGTCTTCGGCATGGGAACTATCATCTCAGTCGAAGAAGAAGACGACGACCGGATGTTAACCGTGAGTTTTATGGATCACGGCACAAAGAAATTGAAAGAGCGTTACGCGAATCTTCGACTCGCGTAAGCGCATCGTTTCCCCGCCACCAATTCCATTGCGAAGACGGCCCTATCAGGTTACATTTTCTGGTCTTTCATCCCCGGAAACGAGGGAAGGTGGCGAGTGAATCAGCAGCTCTTTCAAAAAAAGAGCATTGACCGGCTCATCTCCGATTCCGAACTTCCCGATCGACAGCTCAAAAAGACCCTCGGCTGGTTGAGCTTGACCGCTCTTGGAGTCGGAGCGGTGATCGGTTCGGGGATTTTTACCGTCATTGGGACTGCCATCGCTGGCCAGAAGTTCGATACGAGTTCGATTCTGAATGCGCCGCTGCTTGATTTCCTGATTCATCACACCGCAACCACCGGGCGACCTGGCGCCGGGCCGGCGCTCGCGCTCTCGCTCGTTTTGGTCGCGATTGTCTGCGGCTTTACGGCGCTGTGCTATGCCGAACTCGCCTCCATGATTCCCATCGCTGGAAGTGCGTACACCTATACGTACGCGACGATGGGTGAGCTGATCGCGTGGATCATCGGCTGGGATTTAATTCTCGAGTACGCCGTGAGCAACATGGCGGTGAGCGTCGGATTCGCGCAGCACATGGTGAATTTGCTCGACTGGTTCGGTTGGCATCCGCCATTACGATGGATTTCACCAGCGTACCTGCCAGCCGGGCTTCAGGATTTTGCGGGAAAAGATCTCTACCTGCCGGGCTGGCATTTCGGATTCGACTTCCCTGCGTTTTTGGTCGTAATGCTGTTGACGGTCGTACTTGTGCGCGGGATTCGCGAGTCCGCCGAAGCGAATAACATCATGGTGCTGCTGAAGATCGCGGCAATCATCGCGTTTATCGTCGCGGGCGCCGAATTCATTCACCCATCGAATTACCACCCATTCGTTCCCAATGGCTGGCCGGGCATTCTCACTGGCGGGTCGATCATTTTCTTCACTTACATCGGATTCGACTCGGTCTCGACGGCAGCGGAGGAAGCAAAAAATCCGCAGCGCGACCTGCCGATTGGAATTCTGCTGACGCTATTTATCTGCACGGTGCTCTATATTTCCGTCGCCGTGGTCTTGACGGGACTGGTGCCGTGGCGATCCGTGCTCGACGATGCGGCGCCGGTGGTGAATGCGCTCAAGAGAGTTGGCGATCAAACGGGCTCGGTCGGACTGCATTGGACGCGGCTCGCAGTCCTATTCGGCGCGATGCTGGGAATGATCTCTTCACTTCTTGTCTTCCAACTCGGACAGGCGCGAGTCTGGTTCGCGATGTCGCGGGACGGCCTGCTGCCGAAAATCTTCGGGCACGTGCACCCACGGTTTCGGACGCCGGATATCGCGACGTGGATTGCAGGATTTGCGGTCGGCATTCCGGCGGGTCTATTTGACATTGGCACTCTCGCAAACCTTTCGAACATCGGCACGCTATTTGCGTTTGTACTTGTGTCCGCGGGCGTTCTTATACTTCGCTATCGCGATCCCGATCGTCGTCGCAGCTTCCGGGCGCCGGGCGGCCCCGTCGTGCCGATTCTGAGCATTGCGTTTTGCTTCTTGCTCATGATGGGATTGGAGATTGAAACTTGGATCCGCTTCTTCGTCTGGCTGGCCATTGGTCTGGTAATCTATTTTAGTTACAGCCGGTATCACAGCGAGTTCGCTCCGACGCCGGGGCCGCCGCAGGAGCCGAAGAGATGAAGTTTGTTTTTCGCGCTGCCGTAATCACGGCGCTTGTGAGTATTCTGTGTATCCCGCCGGCGGCATTCAGCTGGGCTGGAAACGCAGAGCGCCTCATCGTGACGAAAGCGGTGGACATACTTCCGGATGAAGTCCGCTACTACTTCGAAGGCAATCGTCAATTTCTGATTCAGCACGTCCTCGATCCAATTGACGCGGCGCAGAAAAATCCGGCGCTGGCGCACAATCGTTTCATTCACTTCGAAAAGTACGGCACTTTTCCGTACTCGGATTTGCCTCGGGATTACCGCGTCGCGGCCTATAAGTACAGCAAGCGAACTCTCGATACGAATGGGCTGCTTCCCTGGAGCGTCGGGCTATATAGCCAGAAACTCACGGACGCGTTCCGGGCGCGCAATTGGGAAGATGCGCGCGCGGCCGCCGCGCAGCTTGCGTTCTACGTCGCGGAAGCTCACGACCCCTTCGCGACAACGACGAACTTTGACGGGCACCTTTCGGGTCAGACGGGCGTGGAGGCGCGCTTTGGATCGAGCCTTATCGATCGGTACTCACAATTCTTTTACATACATCCAAACCAGCCCGCCTACGTGCAGGATCCGACTGACCACGCCTTCGAGATGTGCCTGAGCGCCCATTCCTGGCTGGAGAACGTGCTTCTCTCTGACCAGAGATCCCGCGCTCATTTATCAGACTATACGGACGAGTATTACGACCGATTCTATAGCCAGGCCGGCGCCGTACTCGTGAGGCAAATTTCAGATGCCTCGACAGATGTCGCATCTTACTGGTTGACGGCTTGGGTTAACGCAGGGAAACCCCAGCTTCCCTCACGCTGAACGAGGAATGGCAGACGTGCAAGACCTGGCAGCGAAAATCTCACAATTGCCAAAGGCGGAGCTTCACCTGCATCTCGAGGGCTCGATCAGCCCTGAAACGGTGAGCCTGCTCGGCGAGCGGCGCGGCGTGGCGATTTCACGGGAGAGTGCGGCAGCGCGCTACGAATTCTCCGATTTTGCCGGCTTTCTTGACGCTTTCAAATGGGCCACCGGCTACCTGAAAACCCCCGAAGACTACTCGCTGATCGCTCACCGGCTCGCGGATGTACTCGTTCGGCAAAACGTAATCTATGCCGAAGTCACATTGTCTATCGGCGTGATGCTGCGATACGGCCAGAATGTCGAGGCTAACTTCACCGCACTCGCCGAAGTCGCCGACCGCTATCGCGAGAATGGTCTGCGCATGATGTGGGTCTTCGACGCCACGAGGCAATTCGGCGCGGATGCGGCGATGAAAGTTGCCGTGTTGGCCGCGAAGCTTCAGAAGCGCGGCGTCTTGGCATTCGGAATCGGCGGTGATGAGCTTTCTGTTCCCACTGCAAATTTCCGAGCCGTATACGAATTTGCGCGGAGCCAGGGTCTGCATTTGCTGATTCATGCGGGCGAAATCGGCGGTCCCGAGATCGTGCGCGAATCCGTGGACCTACTCGGGGTCGAGCGCATCGGGCACGGTATCGCGGCCATGCGCGATCCCGCGCTAGCGGAGCGGCTAGCAACGCTCCGAATTCCACTGGAAATCTGCCTGACAAGCAATTTGCGCACGGGCGCCCTCGCCAAGCAGATCGGCAAACCACAAGCGGTGTTGCCCGATCATCCGCTGCGGGATTTTGTGGAGAGAGGCAATATCGTGGTGCTCTCGACGGACGATCCCGCGATGTTCGGGACGGATTTGGCGACCGAATATTCGCACGCCGCATCGCTCGGGCTTTCGCAGTCGCAAATCGTGCGGCTCGTCGAGGCAAGTTTTTCGAGCTCCTTCTTGCCGCCCGAAGAGAAACGGCCGTTGCTCGAGCAATTCCGCGCTGGCGCGAGAAAACTGGATCTACTGTGAGGGGCTGATGAAAGCACACGTTTGGGTGATGCTGAAGCAGACGGTGTTCGACCCGCAGGGCCAGACGATCCAGCACGCGCTACAGTCGCTTGGATTCGCGAAGGTTCGAGACGTACGACAGGGCAAATTCTTCGTTCTTCAGCTTGACGGGATCACGAAGGACGAAGCCCAACAGCAGGTTGAGAGAATTTCGCGCGAGGTCCTCACGAATCCGGTGATCGAAGAATTCCGATTTGAAATCCTCGAATGACCGCACCCGTTTCGGTGTTTGCTTGGAATCCGCAGTTGTGCCGCGAATTTAACGCCGCAAAAAGTATGTTAGTCTGAATTGACTGAACGCTCGGAGCGAAAAACCGAGAGAATTCAATGGGGAGTTGCGCGCTGTGTGTGGAATCGTCGGCTATATCGGCCCAAAAAAAGTTGTCCCTTTAATCCTCGACGGACTCCATCGCCTTGAATACCGCGGCTACGATTCCGCGGGAATCGCGGTCGTCACCAAGAACGGGAAGCTCGAAATTCGTCGCGCGTCGGGGAAGCTGAACAATCTGGAAGAAGTTCTCCGTGAGTCTCCGATCGAAGGCATATACGGCATCGGCCACACCCGCTGGGCAACGCACGGCCGCCCCACAGAAGAAAATGCCCACCCGCATCGCGATTGCACCGGCGAAATCGTGGTTGTGCACAACGGCATCATCGAGAACTACCTCGAACTGAAGAGCGAATTGGTCGGCGAAGGCCACAAGTTCGTCACCGAGACGGACACCGAAGTCATCGCTCATCTTGTCGAGAAATATTCCAAGGACAAGCCGCTCGAAGAAGCTGTCCGGCACACAATTAAGCGGCTGACGGGAGTATACGCGCTGTCAGTGATTTCGACGCGCGACCTGAACAAGATTGTTGCCGCAAGGCTTGGCCCGCCGTCTGTTGTTGGCCTCGGCGACAACGAATACTTCATCGCGAGCGACATTCCCGCGCTGCTCCATCACACTCGCGAGATTTTCTTCCTGGCGGATGGCGACATCGCCGTGATCACGCCTTCCGGTGTACGCGTGATGGACATGGACGGCAAAATTGCCGAGCGCCCGCCGCAGCACATTTCGTGGGATCCGATTCTCGCGGAAAAGGGCGGCTTCAAACATTTCATGCAGAAGGAAATTTTCGAGCAGCCCCGCGCTGTCCGCGACACTTTCATTGGACGCATTTCGCTCGACACCGGCAAAGCCTTCCTCGACTCCATCGATATTTCGGAAAATGAATTCCGCGAGTTTACGAACATCAAGATCGTCGCGTGCGGAACAAGCTGGCATGCCGGGCTCGCGGGCAAGTTCATGATCGAAAAGCTGGCGCGAATTCCAGTCGAGGTAGATTACGGCAGCGAATTCAGGTATCGCGATCCGATCGTTGACGCCCGCACGCTAGTTGTCGCGATCAGCCAGTCCGGCGAGACGGCGGATACGCTTGCTGCGCAGCGCGAAGCGAAGTCCGACGGTGCGAAATCGCTTGGCATTTGCAATGTCGTTGGCTCGATGCTTACCCGCGAAGCGAATGGCACGATATACACACATGCTGGCCCCGAAATCGGGGTCGCATCCACAAAGGCCTTCACGGCCCAGCTCACCGCCCTCGCCGTTCTCGCCATCTATCTCGGACAAGTGCGCGGCAAGCTGCAAACAGACGAAGCGCGCAGGCTGATGCAGGAACTCACGAACATTCCCCAGAAGATGGAAGCCATCCTGCGGCGCGACTCGCAATGCAAACAGCTCGCGCATCAGTTCTTCCGCACGACCGATTTCCTCTACCTCGGCCGCGGCATTCACTATCCGATTGCCCTCGAAGGCGCCCTGAAGCTTAAGGAGATCTCGTACATTCACGCGGAAGGATACCCCGCCGGAGAGATGAAGCACGGGCCAAACGCGCTGATCGATGAGAATTTGCCTGTCGTCGTTATCGCCACGCGCGATGATTCAGATCCCTCTTCGGTGCAGCGCTACGAGAAAACTGTGTCGAATCTCCAGGAAGTTCGAGCGAGGGATGGAATCGTCATTTCGATAGTGACCGAAGGGGATCGAGTCGCCCGCGAGTCTTCACAGCACGTCATAGAAATCGGCACGGCGCCAGAAATATTTTCACCGATACTCGAGATCGTGCCGCTGCAACTGCTCGCGTACCATATCGCAGTCCGGCGCGGATGCGACGTCGACCAGCCACGCAATCTGGCAAAGTCCGTCACAGTCGAGTAGCGCTTCTCGTCCGAGTTCCTTGTTTCGATGCCGCCGCTATTTTCGTTATCGCTTCTTTTCGCCTAGAATGTGGATGTGCGCCTTTTTCCGGCATTGGCGGCCCTCTCCAGCATCCTCGCAACGTTCGCGACGTCGTCGATTCTCCACTCACAGGAAATCCCAGGAACTGAAATTTCTGGGCCCCTCGCAAATGTAACGGTGACGGGTTCGGAAAGATTTAAACCGGATCTAATCATTGCCGCCACCGGACTTCACAAGGGTCAGATTGTCCATCGAGATGATCTCCAGACCGCTGCCGATCGCCTGATTCAATCTGGCGAATTTGCGGATGTGAAATATCGCTATGAAACTGACCGGGATGGCGTCACCGTGGAGTTCGCCGTCGCCGATGGCACCGTGATTCCCGCGTACTTCGACAACTTTCCATGGTTCACCGACGAAGAGATTTCGCAAGCGCTCCGTCAAGCCGCTCCGCTGTACGATGGCCGCGTGCCCGCGAATGGCACGGCCGTTGATGACGTCGGCGAAGCTCTCGGCAAAATGCTTCAGTCGCAACACATTGCCGGCTCCGTCGCTCACCGCGTCCTTCGAGCGCCCGATGGAGATGGCTTGGTGCAGGAATTTCAGTTGGACGGCTCCGAACTCCCGGTTGAAGCTGTGTTCTTCACGGATCCGCTCGCGGATGAAGACCGCGCTGTTCACCAAAGCTTGAGCCAGCTCGTCGGGCATCCCTTTTCGCGCTATCTGATCGACACCTTTGACTTCGAGCAAGTGCGTCCACTTTATGAATCGAGCGCGCACCTTCGTGTAAAAATCGGCGAGCCCGCGGCGCGATTTACCGGAGATCCAAACCAGCCACTGCGAAAAAGCGTCACAGTGATCGTGCCCGTTGAGCCGGGGCCCGTTTACAAATGGGCGGGCGTCACGTGGGGCGGCAACACGGCCATTCCCACTGCGGAACTGAATGCACTGATTGGATTCAAGGACGGCGAACCCGCGGACGGAATCAAGCTTGAGGCGGCGTGGGTTCGCATATCGGACGAATATGGGCACCGCGGATATCTTGATGCGGAGGTTCGGCCGACGTTGGAATTCGACGCCGCAAATTCGCACGCCAGTTGCAAAGTATCAATTGTCGAAGGTCCGCAATATCATATGGGGGAGCTGGTGCTCTCAGGTCTGTCGTTGGATGGCGAACGCCGAATCCGCGCCGCATGGACAATTGCGCCCGGCTCGGTGTTCGATCAAAAATTTCTCGACGATTTTATCAATAGTGGCGCGCGCGCGGCTTTCGGCACGCTTCCGTTCACATATGCGAAAATCGGCCACTTTTTGCAGAAGGACCCTAAGACGGGAAAAGTTGATGTCCTGATGGACTTTGAGTAGCGGGAACAAGAGAGAGTTATACTGGGCTTGGTTTTGTCGCCCAGCCTTTAACTTGGTATCGGATTTGCCAAAGATGAATGAAATCGCGTTCAAAACTCTGTCCGGCGCGCTCGATCCGGCACGCACCTCGCTGAAAGAGCAGCGAGTGTTCGAAGGGCTCGGAAGCGTCCCTTCCCTTCTCATCGCTTTTTCCGGCGGCGCGGATTCAGCTTATCTGGCGTGGGCGGGCGCGCGAATTTTGGGAAATCAATCGCTGGCAGTCACGGCGCTCTCGCCAAGCTACTCGCAGCACGATCGAAATGTCGCGGAATCGTTTGTGCGCAATCACGGAATCCGCCATGAATGGCTCGCGACGTACGAGGCTGATAATCCGCTCTACATCGCGAACAACGCCGATCGCTGCTATCACTGCAAGGATGAACTCTTCGCGCGCATGGAAGAATTGGCCATGCGCAACGGATTCGCGGCGATCGCGTATGGCGTCAATGCGGACGACACGCGCGACTTTCGCCCAGGGCATCGCGCGGCACGCGATCACAAGATCCTCGCTCCGCTGTTGGACGCCGGACTTACAAAAGCGGAGATTCGCCATCTCTCGGAGGCAGCCGGACTCGAAACATGGGACCGACCGGCATCGGCCTGCCTTTCTTCGAGAGTTCCCTATGGCACACCGGTGACGCCCGAATTACTGCGTCGAATCGAGCGTGGCGAACAAGCACTCCGGGACCTCGGATTCCGGCAGTTCCGAGTGCGCGCCCACGGAAATTTGGCGCGAATCGAGATCGATCGAGCGGAGCTCCCGCGCGCGCTGGATGCGCAGGTCGCCCGGAGCATCACGGACGGAGTGACGTGCGCTGGTTTCGAACACGTCGAAATTGACCCAGCGGGATATAGGCAAGGGTCGCTAAATGAGGCTCTTTCCACGAAGTCAGCCAAAATCGCGAGTTAGCATGCGGCCATCGCGTCTAGCGATCGCCTCTTGCCTGTTTCTCGCATTCACCTGTAGCGCCCAGGACCGGCCCGCTCCGGCGTCGAGTTCCTCGACTCGCCAATCCCAAACCAACATTCCGGATTCACCGACCCCTGCCCGGAAAAACGACGATCCCGATTTGGCTCTGAAGCGCGCCGTCGCAGAGGCACAGAACGACCGCGCCGCATTGGTTCACAATCTCGAGGCTTATCTTGTCAGGTTTCCGGATGGACCGCGTAACGCCGCCGTGTATCGCGCTCTGGTGGAGAGCTGCGAACAGTTGAACGACAACGCGTGCGCCCTGGACAATGCGGAGCACCTGGTTGCGTTGCATCCCGACGATTCGGACATGATGCTGGTCGCGGTGAATCTCCTCGAACGGCAGGGCGACGATCACAGCCTGACTCGCGCTTCGGGATATCTGAGCCGAGTCCTCGACCGCGTCGAGAAAACTCGGCCGGATGCGAAATCTGCACGGATGTCGCAAGGCGACTGGCGCGCGCAGCAGGATGAACTTCGCGTCTCGCTCTACGATCTTCGCGGCAAAATCGACGAGAAGCAGAAGAACTATGACCTGGCGATCAAGGACTTCGAATCGAGCGATCGCATCCGTCCAAACGCAGTTGCGGAGCAGCACCTGGGAGCGATTGCCGAACTACAAGACAATCTCCGGGCCGCCGCCGATCACTATCTCACTGCGTTCGTTCTGCCGGAAAACGGGCCTGGCGGCGCCGTGGATCGCAAAATTATTCGGCAAAACCTGAGTAATGTTTGGCGGGAGATTCGAGGCACCGACGCCGGCCTTGGAGAAGCCATACTCATTGCATTCGATCGCGTGCAGGCCGCTCCGCAAGCGCCGCGCCCGAAGGATAAGAACAAAGACATCAAGGATCCATTCGCATTTACGGTGCGGGAGATCGACGGTACATCCGCTCCATTGGGATCGCTTCGAGGAAAGGTTGTCGTCCTCAGCTTTTGGGCTACATGGTGCGGTCCATGCCGTGAACTGGAGCCATTGTTCTCGCGAGTTGCCGGAGCGTATGCGGATCGAACGGACGTCGCTTTCTTCGCGGTTAACGTGGATGAAGATGAAACGCTCGTTAAGCCTTTCGTAGATGCGCAGAAATGGACAATGCCGGAATTTTTCGCGGATGGCTTGGATGACTTATTGAGGGTGACAGCGCTGCCAACGGTCATTGTCCTCGACCGCGGAGGAAAGATTGCCTACCGCGCAAACGGCTACCAATCGGAAGAATTTGAAGAGCGCCTCACGACCGCGGTCGAAAATACGCTCCATCACCCTCACTAGTTAGTCCCACTCGCCACGCGATAACGGCGAGTCTATCAGCGCGCCGCGATTTATGCCTTGGCGGCCTTCAGGAGCACAGCATCCCGCGCGGCGAGAATTGTCCCCACGTGAATCCGAACCGTATCGGCCACGCGGCGCGCGTAACCGCCCGCCAGAGTGATCGCGAGCGGAATCTTCAGACGTCGAGCATAATCAAACACCAGCGCGTCGCGGCGTTTAAGCCCTTCGAAACTTAGAGTCAAGCCGCCGAGTTGATCTTCGCGGTACGGGTCCGCGCCGCCGATGTAAAAAATCAGGCCGGGCTGAAATTGTTCGAACGCCTGAAGGAGATTCTTCTCCAGAATCGCGACGTAGTCGTCGTCTCCCACGCCGTCCTCGAGATTGATATCCACGTTCGAAGGCGGTTTCGGATACGGGTAGTTGTTCTCCTGGTGAATCGATATGGTGAACACGGTTGAGTCTCCGCCGAAGATGGCAGCCGTTCCGTTTCCGTGATGGACGTCGGTGTCTATGACCATTGCCGTTTCAATCGCGCGGTCAAACTGCAACCGGCGGATCGCGATGGCGACATCGTGCAGGACGCAAAAGCCCTCGCCGTGATCCGGGTAAGCGTGGTGAAAGCCGCCACCGATGTTGGCCGCCCAGCCGTCGCTGAGCGCGCAACGCCCCGCCAGAATCGAGCCGCCAGCCGCGAGCCAACATGCTTCGATCAGCTCGGGCGAGTATGGAATCTCCATCCGCAATTTCTCTGTGTAAGTCAGCATTCCCGTTTTCAGTTTGCGGACGTATTCCTGCGAATGTACCAGCAGTACGTCCTCGTCAGTCGCCGGATCGGGCGCGAGAAAATCGGAAGGATCCGCAATACCCTCGGCGAGAAGCGCATCATGGACGAGGCGGTATTTCTGCGAAGGAAAGACGTGTGCGCCGAGATTCAAATCGTACCGGTCGTGGTAGACAAGCTTGAAGGGCAGCATCGAAATCGCAGCGTACCGTGATTTATAGCCTCGACGCAAATCGCGCTAACGGGTTTGTTTTGCGGTGTGCTAGTCTCTGCGGGTGATGCAGCGGATACAAGCCGTCGTGGCGCTACTCGCGATCCTCGCAACGCCTCTCGCGTTGATTGCGCGCGGCGAGGCTTGCGCCGATTCATGCGCCAAGTATTGCTGCCCAATTTCGTCGCAGCATGCGCGCGCGGCTTCCGCTGCCAATATGAAGTGCCATCAGCGGAATTCCAGCGGCTCCGAGAAGTGCTGTTCAGCGCCGGCGTCGAACCATGTGCTCGATTACGGTTTCGCTACTCCGCTGCCGCAAACGGTGCTCACAATTACGAGTAGCATCGAAGCCCCTCAGTTCTTGCGTCGCTCAATCGCTTTCGAGATTCCCCTGGAATTCTCGAATAGCATCCCGCCTCCCTTCGAACCGCCGAGAAGTTAGACCGCAACATCCGCGCGGTCCCAATCCCATTCTCGGAGGAGACTTTATGCGAAGGACATGGCTTTCGGTAATCTCTGTATTCGTCCTGCTGTCCGCGTCTGTGGCGTACGCCACGGTTTTTGGCACTGTCCGCGGAGTCGTTCACGATCCGCAGCACCGGCCTATCCGGGGCGCAACGGTCGCGCTCAAAGCGAAGTCGTCTGATTGGAAAAAGACCGCGACGACAGATGCAAACGGCGAGTTTCTATTCAATGCCGTGCCGCTGGGCGATTACTCGGTCACGATTTCGTCTAAGGGATTTTCAGAGGCTCTCCAGGACGTCACGGTAATCTCAGATTCGGTGTCCGTTACCCACGTTCAATTGCAGATTGCGACAGAAAAGCAAACAGTCACGGTGACCGGAACCCCGGAAGTTGCGCCAACCGATACGGCAACTCCAACAACGCTTATCAGCCGACAAGACATCGAGCGCACGCCGGGTGCGGAGCGCACAAATAGCCTCGCCATGATCACAGATTTTGTGCCGGGCTCATATTTCACTCACGACATGCTTCATATCCGCGGAGGCCATCAAACGCTCTGGCTTCTGGACGGAGTTCCTGTGATCAACACGGCTATTGCCGTCAACGTGGGCCCGCAGTTCGACCCCAAGGATATCGACTATCTCGAGGTCAGCCGCGGTAGTTACGGCGCTGAGTATGGGGACCGTACATATGGAGTCTTTAACGTTGTCCCCCGCACGGGTTTCGAGCGAAATAACGAAGGCGAACTCGTCGTAACCGCCGGAAGCTTCTACCAGACCGACGATTACCTGAGCTTCGGCAGCCACACCGCACGCTTCGCCTATTTTGCGAGTATCAACGGCAATCGCAGCGATCTCGGCCTCCAGACTCCAGTCCCGCAAGTGACGCACGATGCGGACAACGGCATCGGCGGATTCGGCTCGTTTATATTTAACGCAGATCCGTCGAATCAACTGCGCCTCGTAACGACTCTTCGAAAGGACTACTTTCAGATTCCTTACGATCCAAATCCAAACGATCTCGAACAAACTCAGTGGCCAAGCTATGGCCTTAGAGACAGCCAACGCGAGGCTGATGCGGGCGTCGTCTTCTCGTGGGTCCACACGTTTAGTCCGAAACTTTTGATGACGGTATCGCCCTTCTACCATTTCAATAGTGGCGACTATAATAGCCTCACTTCAGATGTCCCGGTGGCAACCACGGAGAATCGTAGTTCCACCTATGCCGGCGGGCAGGCCAGCGTCACTGCAAACTTCGCCAGGAACAATTTGCAGACTGGTTTCTTCAGTTTTTATCAGGCCGACAATCAATTTTTTGGCGCAATCTTTAACGACGGAAGCGGCAATACTCCCTTAAGTGATACGGAGCACCCGAGTGCGAATCTCGAAGCGTTCTTCATCGACGACAAGTTCCAGCCGTTTCAGTGGATGACTTTATCCGCTGGCATGCGGCCGACCCGCTTTTCCGGCAACTACACTGACGGTTTCACCGAAAGCGCCGTCAGCCCGCGATTCGGAGCAACCTTCACCGTTCCGCGCCTCCATTGGACGTTTCGCGCGTTCTACGGCCACTTCTATCAGGCGCCGCCGCTCGAGACGGTCTCCGGGCCGGCCTTGCTCGACTTTGCTCAAGGCCAACAGCTTGGGTTCGTTCCGTTGCACGGCGAATTCGACGAAGAACATCAGTTCGGCGTGACGATCCCCTACCGCGGATGGGTGCTCGATGCAGACAACTTCAGGACCAACGTGACGAACTTCCTCGACCACAACAACATCGGGGACTCAAGCATCTTTTTCCCGATCACCGTCTCGCGAGCTGTGATTCGCGGCTGGGAATTGACGCTGCGTTCTCCGCGTTTCGCCCATCGCGGCCAGCTTCACTTGGCCTACTCAAATCAAATCGCCGAGGGCGCTGGCACAATTACCGGCGGCCTAACGGATTTCGGCTCGTTTCCGCAACTTTCCGCTCTCGACCACGATCAAAGAAATACGCTGAACATCGGCGGCGACTTCACTCTCCCATGGCGCAGCTACGCCTCGACCAATGTCTACTACGGATCTGGCTTCTCCAACGGTCTTCCCGGCCAACCGTATCCTGGCGATTACTTACCGTCGCACACCACTTTCGATCTCTCGCTCGGCAAGGACTTTGGCGAGCGATTTTCGGCGTCCGTAAACGCGCTCAACGTTTCAAATCGTCGCGTCGAGCTCGACAACAGCCTTACTTTTGGCGGATTTCACTGGAATAATCCGCGGGAGATTTATGTACAACTTCGCTACAGATTTCACTATTGAGCCGTGGCAGAATAAGCGTGCAAACGCGAAATGCAATGGGAGGAATGGTGATTATCAGAATAGGCAGTTCGCGATCATGGCGTCTTTCAGCATTTTGCATTCTCGGGACGATTGCGATTTTTGCGTTTGCGGGATGCAAGCGTGCTGAAGAGCAAAACTCAAACGTGAAGAAGTATACGCTCAACGGCACGATCGTCTCGGTGAATGCGCAAGCCAAATCAGCAAGCATTGATGCGGAAGAAATTCCGGGCTTCATGATGCCGATGACAATGGATTACGAGATCCGCGACGCAGGGGCGCTCGCCAAGCTGAAGCCGAAGGACAAGATCACCGCGGACTTGATCGTGGGCCCAGACGGAAGTTACATCGAGCATGTCAAAGTGGTGGGACAGGCCTCCAGAGGGCCAAACTAGGTATCTCTGGCCTACTTACTTAGCTCTCTCGTTCGAGGATAAAATCGGGTACGGCGAGCAGCGCGCGCCGATATTGAGAATCCGGCCAGCCATCGAGGCTCGCCTTCGCACGGCGAACATAATCGCGTGCGAGTTCGCGGGCGCGAGCGATGGCGCCCGACTCGTGCACCAACTTCGTGATGTCGTCAGGCCGCACGCTGCGGAATCCCTTCTCTTCGAGCACGGTCGCGACCATCCGATATGCCGCGGCGTGACCATCCACCGAACCGCCTCCGGCGCCGCTCTGCATTGCATAAATGAGTGGTAGCGTGACTTTGCCTTCCTTCAGATCGCTGAGAACCGGCTTGCCCAGTTGCTCCGATGAAGCTGTGAAATCCAGGAGATCGTCCACGAGCTGAAATGCCAGGCCGGCATACCGGCCATAGTCAGCGAGCGATTCTTCCGCCGATTTGTCGAGACGGCCAAGGACCGCGCCGAGCCGCGAACAGCCGCTAAATAGGCACGCCGTCTTCCGATAGGCAAGATCCGCCGCTTCAGCTTCCGTTACATCGATTCGGCCGAGGTGAGAAAGTTGGAGCAATTCGCCCTCGACCATGTTCTGCGTGAGATCAATCAGGACGTCGAGAATTTCGAAGCTGCGCTCGGCAAGAGCCATTTCAAACGATTGCATGTAGAGCCAATCGCCGGCGAGGACGCTCATGTGATTGCCCCAGCGCGCGTTCGCGCTCGGACGGCCGCGGCGCGTGTTCGCTCCGTCGATCACATCATCGTGGATTAGCGTGGCGCTGTGAATTAATTCGACGATAGCGCCAAGACGCACCGCGCCCGGGCCGCGATAGCCTGCCGCGCCCGCCGCGAGAAGCAACAGTGCGGGACGAAGGCGTTTGCCGCCGCCTTCGCGGAGATAACTTGAGATTTCGGCGACGGGTTGTATCGATGAACTGCTTTGCGCCGCGATTTCGCGCTCCACTGCGGCCAAATCGTCGCCAACGAGATCGAAAATCTCTCGCGTGATTCGCGCCGAGATGGGTGTCCTCCACGGCTGTGCGGCCGACATCAATTTTCTCCCAAGCGAAAAAAGCGCCGAAAATTCCGTGCCGTTGCAGCTGCCACTTCTTCTGGATGCAAGTTTCTCACAGTCGCGAGCGTTCGTGCCACTTCGACGACATTCGCGGGCTCGTTGCGCTTTCCGCGCAGTGGCTGCGGCGGCAGAAACGGCGAATCGGTTTCGGTCAGAATGCGCTCTAGAGGCAATTCACGAGCGACGTCGCGCAGCGGCTGCATTTTCGGGTACGTGATATTGGCGGCGAACGAGACGAGGAAGCCCATTTCGATTCCCCGCCGCGCGTCGGCCAAACTTCCCGTAAAGCAATGCAAAATTCCGCCGAGACCGCTCGCGCGCCAGCCCAATTCGAGAATATCGAGGCAGTCGGGCCACGCATCGCGGCAGTGAATCACGATTGGAAGGTTTGCGGCGATGGCGATTGCCAATTGACGGCGAAAGACGTTTTTCTGAACATCGCGCGGAGAATGATCGTAAAAATAGTCGAGGCCGATTTCGCCGCATGCGATCACGCGCGGGTGCGGCAATAGATCTTCGAGTTGATGAAAATGGGAGTCGTTCGCGAGCTTGGCTTCGTGAGGATGAATTCCGGCAGTCGCGTAAATCCAAGCGTGAGATTCGGCGAAAGGAATCGCGGAAGCTAAATGGTCGGGGCCATCTGCGCCACCGATAGCCAAAATCGTTTTCACTCCTGCTTCGCGCGCGCGCTGCAGGACCGCGTCGCGGTCGTTGTTGAATTGCTCGGATTCAAGATGGGCGTGCGAGTCAATTATTTCCAAGCAATGTCCCTGGAATTTCCGCGGTCGACGGACGTTTCAGACGACATACGGCCGTCTATTTCAGTTTGGCGCCTGCGGGAACGTCCTCCGCAAATGTGCAGAGCACCGGCTTGCCTTCAGGTCCGACCGAGGCCGCGACAATCATGCCGTTCGATTCCACGCCACGAAGCTTGCGCGGAGCGAGATTTACGACGACTACGACTTTCTTGCCGACGAGCTCTTCCGGTTGATAGGAAACAGCGAGGCCGGCGACGATCTGGCGAATTTCATCGCCGATGTCGACCGTGAGTTTCAGAATCTTGTCTGCGCCTTGAATTCGCTCGGCAGTTTTCACAACGCCGACGCGCATTTGAACTTTGGCAAAATCCTCGATGGCGATCTTGACGTCTGCGGCGGGCGCGGCAGCTGCGGCCGCTGGGGCGGGCGCGGCGACGGGCGCTGGTGCTGACGGAGCTGGTGCGGCACTTCCTGGTTTACGAATTTCTTCTTCCATGGCTTCGATCCTCTCAGACATTTCTTTTTTGTCTACCCGCGGGAAAATTGCTTCCGGCTCGCCGATTCGCGAACCGGAAGGCAGCGTGCCCCACTCCAGTTCGTCGATCCGAACGGCTTCGAGCCTCGATATGTGGCCGAGCGCGGCCCAGATTTTTTCACACGCGTGGGGCATGACGGGAAATGCGAGCGCGGCAATATGTCGAAGAGTCTGCGCCGCAGCGTTGAGGATGTCGCTCAACTCTTCTATCCTGGATTCATCCTTCGCCAAAACCCACGGCCGCGATTCCGTAAGAAACTGGTCGGTAGCCGCAACGAGACCCCAAATGCTTTCGAGCGCCAGCGAGAACTGGAGAGCCTCGTAGTGCGCAATGGCTTCCCTTTGGACTGCGGCGGACTTATTCGCCAACGCGACTGAGCGCG
The DNA here is from genome assembly GCA_963803835.1 of uncultured Acidobacteriota bacterium. Lineage (GTDB taxonomy): Bacteria > Acidobacteriota > Terriglobia > Acidiferrales > UBA7541 > Palsa-147. The sequence continues at coordinate 303,205 of CAWDOI010000013.1, forward strand.
GCGAGCGTGGTTTATTGGCAAGAGATGGTGGCACCAGCCCTGCAAAGTATTGGTGAATCATCGCGAGAATGCGGCTCGCGAGATTGCCAAGGCCGTTTGCAAGGTCCGCGTTGTAACGAGTGAGCAGCGAATCGCGGCTGAAATTTCCATCCTGGCCGAACACCATTTCTCGAAGGACAAAATATCGCAGCGCATCTATTCCTAGAGTTCGAGCAATAGGCTGCGGATACTGCATGTTCCCGCGCGACTTCGACATTTTCTCGTCAGCAAAAAGCCACCAGCCGTGCGCGTAAATTCGCTTCGGCAACGGCTCCTCCGCCGCCATCAGAAAAGCGGGCCAATAAACCGCATGAAACCGGAGGATTTCCTTGCCGATCAAATGAAGATCCGCCGGCCAGTATTTCTCCCATTGGAGTTCGTCATCGCCGTAGCCGACGCCTGTCATGTAGGTGGTCAGCGCGTCATACCACACGTAGATGACGTGCTTTTCATCGCCCGGCCACGGAATGCCCCACTTGATCGAAGTCCGGCTGACGGAAAGATCTCGCAGGCCCCCGCGGACGAACGCCATCACTTCATTGCGGCGCGTCTCCGGTTGGATGAAATCCGGCTGCGATTCGTAGATTTGCAGCAGGCGGTCCTGAAATTCGGACAGCTTGAAATAATAGTTCTCTTCGCGAATGCGTTCCGTTGGGCGCTTGCACTCGGGACAAAGCCCGCCAGGAAGCGGCTCGTCCACGTACATCTCATCGAAGACGCAGTACTGCCCTTCGTAGAAGCCCTTGTAGATATAGCCCTTGTCTTTGGCCTGAAGCAGCAGCCGATGTACGGCGCGCTCTTGCCGCGGCTCGGTGGTGCGGACGAACCGGTCAATGCTGAGGTCGAGCTCCTTCCAGAGTTGGCGATACTCTTCGGCAATGCGATCGACGAATTCCTGCTCTTTTAAGCCAGCAGCCTTCGCGGCGCGCTCGATTTTCTGCCCGTGTTCATCCGTGCCGGTAAGCAGGACGACATCGAAGCCGCGCATGCGCTTGTAGCGCGCAATCGTGTCCGCAACGATTGTAGTGTACGTGTGGCCGAGGTGCGGGCGCGCGTTGACGTAATAAATCGGAGTGGTCAGGTAGAATTTCGGCTTGTCCATGAACTATTTCCGGGCCTCACGCAGAGTCTGATAGTGAAAATTGGCAAGCGCGATCACCTGTTTCAAGGGAATTCCCTTTTGCGCCGCGATGCGCCGGCAATCTTCATATTCCGGAGCGGCGTTCAGCATTGTGCCATTCATGCGCGAAACTTTCATACGCACTTCGCCGAACGGAGTTTGGACGGGCACGAATTCCCTCTCGAGAGTGCGGCGACGGACTTCGTGAGTGCGCACGCCGATCGTCGTTGTCTCGCGAAAAATGAGATCAATCAGCTTGTTTACGGATGCGGATTCGCACATTAGAGTCACGAGAATGCCCGGACGATTCTTTTTCATCTGCACGGAAGTCGAAAAAACATCGAGCGCACCGGCTGAGAGAGCTTGCTCGACGAAATAGCCGTAGAGCTGGGGGTTCATGTCGTCCAGATTCGCTTCGATCACGCTTACCGGAGCGTCCCAACGCTCGCCCTTCTCTATGCCGACGGCGTCTCCGACGAGGAGTCGCAGCACATTCGGTCGTTCCGCGAGGTCCGCCGACCCTGCGCCGTAGCCGATTGATTGCAGGTTGATCGCGGGCATTTCCCCGAAGCGATTGGCCAGTGTCGTCGCAATGGCAGCGCCCGTGGGCGTCACAAGCTCTTTCGCGACGCCGCTGGAATAGGTGGGCGCGCCTCGTAGCAATTCGGCGGTTGCGGGCGCGGGTACGGGCAAAATCCCGTGGGCTGTCCTCACGCTGCCTGCGCCAACATCGAGCGACGAGCATGCGAATTCGTCGATGCCGAGAAGTTCGAAACCGACCGCTGCGCCCACAATGTCTATGATGGCGTCCACGGCGCCGACCTCGTGGAAGTGCACCTTTTCGACGTCAATGCGATGGACCTTCGCTTCAGCCTCGCCGAGACGACGAAAAATTCGCGTCGCTCGTTCGGTGATGCGCGGAGTTAGGTTCGCCTTTTCGATTAACCGGAGGATCTCGGTCAGACCACGGTGGTGATGATGCTCTGATGTCTCGACATTGACCTTCGTGGCGAAGATTGCGCCCCGTTTCACCTTTTCAGCCGATATCTTCCAATCGGGTAACTGAAGGCGACGCAGCTTAGCGTCGAGTGCAGGCAGCTCGACTCCGGCATCTATTAAAGCGCCGAGCGTCATGTCGCCGCTAATCCCCGAGAAACAGTCGAAATAAGCGATTTTCATCGATTAGAAGCCGCGCATGGAAAACGGCGCAATTTTCTGAAAAAACGATACTAGTCTGCGCGAAGTAGAGTGTCAAACGCGGTAGGAAAGCTACTTTGACGCGTGTTAAGCGATTCCCTATAATCGCTTGATTCCATTGACTCACGGAGACTCGTGTACCAGCTGATCGTAAAGCGCATTCGCAAAGCCCTGCGCGCGACCATTCTGAAGAGATACAAGACTGAAGTCTCGGTGCTGACTGAGCAGCCGCCTCGGCTTGATATGGGCGAGGTCGCATCGCCAGTTTGCTTTGAGCTCGCCAAGACGCTCAAGAAGGCACCGCGCATGTTGGCTCAGGAGATCGCCGTCAGTATTGGGCCGATTGAGGGCGTCGCGCGCCTAGAAGTTGCCGGCGGCGGGTATCTCAACGCGTATCTCGACCGAGCGGCGTATCTCGCTGAGTTGAACAAGAGCGCCGGCGAGGAAGCGCGAGTTTGTGCGAGCGACGCTCCGAAGACGGTTGTCGAGCACACCGCCATAAATCCGAACAAGGCAGCGCACATCGGGCACCTTCGCAACGCAGTGCTCGGCGACACATTTTCGCGAATCCTGCGGCACGCGGGCCGGCGCGTAGAAGTCCAGAACTACATCGACAACACAGGCGTGCAAGTTGCCGACGTTGTTCTCGGCTTTTTACAGCTTGAAAAGAAATCGCTAGACGATGTGCGCAAAGTTGCGACGGCTCCGAAATTCGATTACTACTGCTGGGACTTATACGCGCGCGTGACCGTATTTTTAGAAGAAGATAAAGAACGCCTGAAGCTGCGCGCGGACACGCTGAAGAAAATCGAGGAAGGCAATAGCCTCGAAGCCGAAATGGGCGAGCTCATCTCGACGGCAATCGTACGCCGGCATCTCGAAACGATGGACCGGCTCGGAATCGATTACGACGTCCTGCCGCGAGAAAGTGAAATCCTTCACCTGAAATTCTGGGATGCCGCATTCGCGATGCTGAAGGAACGCGGCGCAATCCATTTGGTGAACAGCGGCAAAAACGCCGGATGCTGGGTGATGCGAACGATCGAAAGCGAAAATTCAGCGGACGCCAAGATCAAAGCGGGCGACGACGACGCCGTGGCCGCCGATCCGGACGATGAAGCCAAAGTGATCGTTCGCTCGAATGGGACGGTAACGTACGTCGGCAAAGATATTGCGTATCACCTTTGGAAATTTGGCCTGCTCGGCCGCGATTTTCACTACCGCCCCTTCTATCGCCATCCCGACGGCCACGAAGCGTGGATCACGGCCAGCGCGGACGGAGCGAACGCCCCGCACTTCGGCCATGCGTCGGCGGTTTATAACGTGATTGATTCGCGCCAGGCGTATCCGCAGCGTGTTGTGGTTCAGGGCCTTCGCGCCGCGGGCTATGAGGAACAAGCCGAGCATCTCGCGCACCTCGCGTACGACGTTGTGGCCCTGACACCCCGCTGCGCGACCGAACTTGGATATGAAATCGCGCCGGAAGACGCCAAGCGGCCGTACGTCGATATCAGCGGACGGAAAGGTCAAGGCGTCAAGGCAGACGATCTGCTCGATAAGCTGATTGCCGCGACGCGCGCCGAAGTCGACGAGCGCCATTCCGAGACGCCGGAAGCCGAGCGCGAGTCAAACGCCCGGAAAATTGCAGTGGGCGCGCTGCGTTATTTTCTGCTCAAGTACACGCGCACGACGATCATCGCGTTCGATTTTCAGGACGCGCTCAGTTTTGAAGGCGAGACCGGACCTTATTGCCTCTACTCAATCGTCCGCGCGCGTAGCATCTGGAAAAAGGAAGCTGAATCTTTAGCGGACGGCGGCGGCGCGGACCCCGATACGATGCGCCTCGCGGAAGAAGCCGGCGATCCCCTGCGGTTTCTTGCCGAGACAGACATTTGGGATGTTGTGCTGCGCGCTGGCTCGCTCAGCGCGGCGATCGAGACGGTTATCAACACTGAGGAACCAGCGTTCCTCGCAAAGTGGGCGTTTCAATTGGCGCAATCGTTCAACGTCTTCTACCACAAGCACCGTATCCTGACGGAAGAAGACCCGCAGAAGAAGGCATTCCTGCTGCTCGTCACGCGGCTCGTCGAAAAACAGCTCGTCGCGGGACTACGATTGCTCGGAATCGAAGCGCCCGACGAGATGTAACGCCGCGGCTTTTGCCCCATCCACTATGTGAACTTGCATCGCGTGCACGCTTAGGACATTTTCATCGCGAAATCGATGATTGAGCGCACCGCGATACCGGTCGGGCCCTTTGCGGACCACGGCTTGTTTTCATCGAGCCACGCTGTTCCCGCGATGTCGAGATGAATCCACGGCGTGTCCTCAGCAAATTCCTTGATGAACCAGGCCGCCGTGATCGCGCCGCCGCCTTTTCCGCTTCCGGTGTTGCGAATGTCGGCGATCGAACTCTTGATCATTTCCTGGTAATCGTCATCGATCGGCATCGGCCACATTTTTTCGCCCGCTGCCTCGGTGCTCTTCAAGAAGCGATCGAGATACTCGCGCGGCGTGCCGAACGCGCCGACGTGAACGCCAGCGAGGGCGACGACGATTGCGCCGGTGAGAGTCGCGGCATCAATCAGATGCGTGACGCCGAGCTTTTTTGCGTATGCGATTCCGTCCGCCAAAATTAGCCGGCCTTCCGCGTCGGTATTGATGATTTCGATCGTTTTGCCCGACATGGCGACCTGAACGTCTCCGGGCTTTTGCGCGCGCCCGCCCGGCATGTTCTCGGTGGCGGGAACCACACAAATGACTTTGACGGATGGCTTCAATTGCGCGAGGGCACGCATCACGCCGAGCATTGTGGCGCCGCCGCCCATGTCGTACTTCATTTTCTCCATGCCGTCCGCGGGCTTGATGGAGATGCCGCCGGTATCGAACGTCACTGCTTTGCCGACAAGACCGAGCACAGGAGCATCAGCGCGCAGGTTTGCAGGCGTGTATATGACGACGATTATGCGCGGCGGCTCTACGCTTCCCTGAGCGACGCCGATCAGCGCGCCCATCTTCAGCTCGGCGATCCTGTCCTCATCGAGAATTTCGACGGCAAGTCCGGACTCTTTGGCCATCGCGGCCGCGCGATCGGCGAGGATGCGCGGAGTGAGTTTGTTGGACGGCTCGTTGATTAGCGAGCGCGCAAAATTCTGAGATTCGCCAAGAAGTTTGCCGCGCTCCAATGCGCTAGAGAGATCACTCGCGGATCCCTCGAAACCCGCTAGCCTCACAGATTCGATGACCTTGCCGTTGTCCTTCTTGCTTCGGTAGGTGTCCGATTCGAAATCCGCGATGATCAGGCCCTCGACGACAGTTTGAAGCGCCGGCGCGCCGCCATTGCCTTCACGAGCGAGAATGGTGAAATTCTTCACTCCACGCGCTTTCAGATAACGCAAAGCGGCGCCTGCGAGCCGGCGAAGGTCGGCGGGAGAGAACTTGTCCGGCTTCCCCGCTCCGACAAGCAACAACCTTTGCGCCGCGAGACCTTGCGGATAGTGAAGCAACACCATCTCGAATGGCTTGCCGGTCAGCTCGCCGGACTTCGCCAGCGGTGCCAACTTTGATTGCGTGGCCTGGTCAAGAAGCGCGACCGTTCCTTCTATTCGCTCATCCTTGTCGAAAACGTAGGTGACGAGCGCTTCGGTGGAAATGGCCGCGAACGGCTGTGACTCGATTTGAATCTGCATGGCTCCCTTTCAGCGCCGGCGATAGCGAGCAATCGCATCGCGGGCTTCTCTTTTGGCTTCCTGATCTCGCTCCGCCTGACGGCGGTCGTGAAACTTCTTGCCTTGCGCCAAAGACAATTCGCATTTGGCCCGGCTGCCGCGGAAATATATTTTTAGCGGCACCAGGGTAAGGCCTTTCTGCTGAACCCTTCCTGCCAGCTTTTCCATCTCGCGGCGGTGAAGGAGCAGCTTGCGAGCCCGCATGGGATCGTGATTCCACGGTCCGCCGGGGCGGTATTCTGGAATGTGGCAGTTGACCAGCCACAGCTCGCCCTTGCGGACTTCTGCATACGCCTCGCGCAAGCTTGCCTTCCCCTCCCGCAGCGTTTTAACTTCGGTACCGACCAGGACGATTCCTGCCTCAACCTTGTCGAGGAGGATGTAATTGTATGAGGCGGCTCGGTTTTGCGCGACGATCTTTACGCCGTCGGCGTCTTTCTTGCCTGCTGTTTTCACAAGCGTTCATCATAGCTGCCGCAGGCGAGGTCGGGCAAGCCGGAGTAGGCCGCGGGGTTTCCGAAACGGCCGTGGCGAATAACGAAAAGACGCGACTTGGGTGCCGTTTTTTGCCTGTCTGACCTCGAAAGCCACCCGCCTTCAGAGGTTAATTCGTTGGTTACAATTCGCGCACACCGGCAACAGTATGCATTCTTGCTGCATCATAGAGTGAATGCTAGACTCGGAGTCGCCTTGCTGACAATGCGCCCGCGGAGGTTCTCGTTGCGACGTATCCTCTACGTGTCCGCACTGGGATGCGTCTCAGTGCTTTTCTCAGGGTGTCCCAAGGGTGCCAGCAATTCTGACTTCCACGCCGGGAAACAAGCTGAAGCCGTTCAGGACTACGATTCGGCGTTCGTTCATTACGAGCGCGCACTTCGTGCCGACCCCGAAAATATCGAATATAAAGTGAATCTTGTCCACGTGAAGTTCATTGATGGCCAATTCCACGTCGAGCAGGGCCAGAAGGCTCTCGCCAAAGGCGATCTGAACGCGGCCCTTGCGGAATTCCAGAAGGCGAGGACGATCGACCCTTCGAACGCCACCGCCGAGCAAGAGACCGAGAAGACGATGGCTTTGCTTGCGGCAAACAACGCGGCAGAATCTCCGAAGACACCGGCTCCTCCCGAGGAAGCCGAAGTTCTGAGCGGGCCGCCCGCGCTGAAGCCGCTCTCTCGCGATCCGATCAATATCAAGATGTCGAACACGGACGCAAAAATGGTGTACGAGACGATTGGAAAACTCGCGGGACTTTCTGTCATTTTTGACCCAGACTTCTCTTCGCGCCGGATCTCCGCGGACTTGCCGAATGTGACTCTCGAAGAAGCCCTTGATGCAACTGCGCTCGAGAGCAAATCGTTCTGGAAGCCGGTGACGAGCAACATCATCTTCGTCGCGCCCGACCAGCCGCAAAAGCGCAAGGACGTAGAAGACGAAGTTGTGAAGACATTTTATTTGAAGAATACGCTGACGCCGCAAGACATCACGGAAATTGTCACTGGGCTTCGCCAATTGCTTCAGATGCAGCGCGTGCAGCAAATCAACGCGCAAAATGCCATCGTGATACGCGACACTCCGGATAAGATCATGCTGGCAAGCAAAATCATCCACAATATTGATAAGGCTAAGCCCGAGGTACTGCTTCAAGTGCAGGTCGTCGAGGCACAACTCGATCGCCTGCGCGATCTCGGCATACTGCCAGGGCAGAGCGCCGTCGTGCAGTTCTCGCCGAGGACCCAATTCCAACCCAGCTCGACTTCCACTTCGACCGGCTCGTCGAGTACAACGACTACGACGACCTCGACTCCGACTAGCGGGACCGCGGCGACACTGAACGCGCTGAAGCACCTCGGGTTCGCGGACTTCAGCATTACGCTACCGGGCGCTCAGGCCAATATGATCTTGACAGACACCGCGACGCGTACGATTCAGAACCCCGAGGTGCGCATCACTGATGGTGAGCAGGCCAAGCTACGCATCGGCGAGCGCGTGCCGATCGCAACCGGCAGCTTCCAGGCGGGGGTAGGTGTTGGCGCCACAGCTTCGACCGGAATTATCAATCCGCTGGTCAACACTCAATTCACTTACCTCGATGTCGGCGTAAATATCGACGTAACGCCTCGCGTCCATCCCGATGGCGAAGTCAGCCTGAAATTGAGCGTGGACGTTTCCAACGTCATCGGCGAAGAGAACATCGGCGGAATTCAGCAGCCGGTCATCGGCCAACGAAAAATCGAGCACGAAGTCCGTCTGAAGGACGGCGAAGTGAATGTCCTCGGCGGCTTGATCCAGCGAAATGAAACGAAGGAGTTGAACGGCTGGCCCGGCCTCGCGAAGATTCCGTTCCTGAAATACTTCTTTGCAGACAATCACAACGAAGTAACGACCGACGACGTAATGATTTTGATTACGCCGCATATCATCCGGATGCCATCGATCAATCCGGAAGATTTGAAGAGCATCGCGGCGGGCACGGACACGAACGTTCACGTCTCGCGCAGAGCGCTCGAATCGGTTTCTCCGGATCCTAAATCATTTAATGCGCCGGGCGGGCCTGGCCCGGCTCCGGCGCCCGGCGCAGCACCTGGTCAGCCAGCGGCGCAAGCGGCCACCGCTCAACTCAAATTCGAACCATCCACCGTATCGCTGAAATCAGGCGATACAACGACGGTCGGCCTGACAATCAGCGGCTCTCAGGATCTATTCTCGATCCCGCTGATGGTTCAGTACAACCCCGCAGTTGTTTCAATCGAAGAGGTCCGCGACGGCGGGTTCCTCTCGGGCGGTACGCAAACGGCCCCAGGCGCACAAGGCGTAGCGATCGTGCAGCGAATCGATCAAGAACACGGACAGGCAATCGTTTCCGCTACGCGCCAGCCGAATACGCCGGGGGTGAACGGAAACGGAACATTGCTTGGCTTTGTCGTGAAGGCCGTCGGACCCGGTACTTCGCCTCTGCAAATCGTGCAGGTAAACGCGAAAGATTCGCAACAACGCGTCTTAGCCACCGTTTCCACGCAAGCTGTCATTCAGGTGCAGTAACTGTGTACTCCGAATCAAGCGATTTACGTCAGCTTCGACTTCCTACAACGGCCAAGCCGCGCCGTGACTCCGCCACGGGCATGACGCTCATTGAACTCGTCATCACGTGCGCGATCCTAATTGTGCTTTCTACCGCCGCGCTGCCGGTCACTCGGTTCGTTATGGTTCGCAAGCAGGAAGCTGAGCTTCGCTACGACCTACGGGAAATGCGCGACGCAATTGATCGATACAAGGACCTTGCCGACAAAAATCAGATTCAAATTAAGATCGGAACTGAAGGCTACCCGCCGGATCTCGACACGCTCGTCAAAGGCGTTCAGCTCGCTGGCGCGCCCGACCGGCACGTTCGATTTTTGCGCAGAATCCCGGTCGATCCGATGACGGGCAAAACAGACTGGGGAATGCGTTCCGTTCAGGACGACGCGGATTCCAATAGCTGGGGAGGCCAGGACGTGTTTGATGTCTTCACGCAATCCACCGGCACGGCGCTCGACGGGACGAAGTATTCCGACTGGTAGCCGGAGAAATGATCATGCATCGCCAAACTAACGCAGCGAGACGTTTCGATCGAGCAGAACGCGGATTTACGATCATCGAGCTGATGATCGTCATCACGATCATTATGATCCTCATGACGATCGCCGCGGGACGGTACACGCAGTCGGTGATTCGCGCGAAGGAAACGGCGCTGCATCAAGACCTATTTGTCATGCGACAGGCGATCGATCAGTACACGCTCGACAAGAAGCAGCCTCCTCAGGGCCTCGATGATTTAACGCAAGGCACTGGCGGCTCCGGCTCGGGTTACCTGCGAGAGGTACCGTACGACCCGATAACCCACGAGAAGGATTGGTCGACGGACACTTGTGACACGATTCTCACTCCCGAGCAGCTTGCTGGAGGCGGCATCTGCGACGTTCACTCCCGCTCGGGCGCAGTTTCCCCGTTTGAAAACACTCCTTATAGCTCGTGGTGATCGGTGGTGACTTTCGGTAATCGCGACGGAAGTCGTGAGGCGTGGCGCTCGCCGGTTCTGCGAGTCTCTCTAGGTCCTCGCGGCTATTCGAACGGCTTCGGTGGTAGCAAGAACTGCATGCCGAAATAACCGACGAAGTAGGGTTGGCCGTTGCGAGCGGCCGCCACGCTGCGACCAGCCATCAGCAAGAGAATGAACGGCGGGTGCAATTTATAGCGGGCTCCCGCGCCCAGCGTTTGCTGGTTATTTGAATTGTTGAATGTTCCAAGGCCGTAGAACTCGGCGTCGAACTCCAACTTCTTCGTCACATCGTGACCGACGACAAAACCAGCAATCCAGCCGTCTGGCCCCCGATGAACCGCATCGTAGCCAACTTCCCAATTAATATCGATCGGCCCTAATTTCTTTGTGAACTCAACGGGAATGATGAGGCTGGCGCCGGGCGGCGTGATGCCTCGTTGGATCGAATGATTCGGATTGTTGATTGATAACTGCGGAAAGACAGAAATTCCGAGGCCCTTCTGGTCGCTGTCGTAGAAACGCCATTTCACGCCGAGTTGATCTTGGCCGAGGCCGTACTTCGCGGCGTCCGCGTCGCCCCTCACTCGCAGCCAGGCATTTTCAAAAGTCAGCTGAATTCGATCACCCACGCCATAGTTAATGTCGACGTCCGGAACATGAGTGATTGACTGTCCGTTGTACAAAAACGGCATGTATCCCAGATTGATTTCCCAATTCCGATTGCCCGGCGTTCCTGGATCGTTCGTGTAATATGGCGGACCGCCCTGCGCCTTAAGCGCGGAGCCGGAACAGAGCTGGAAAATGGAAAGCCCGAGAAACAATAAGATCCAACTTCCACCGGACGCGTATCCAAATCTCATTGGAGATCTAAATTACGCTGCAGCTCAAAATAAGCCAAACGCAATTCACGAATAAATCTGTCACGCGAGGATGTCTTAGCGGACTCTGGATTATGCTGGCGAGTCGAATCTCGTCCTTGCTGGATTTCCGGCGTCGTTATCATGCTTCAAGAAAGGAACCTCTCTGTGATCGTTGGCGAGCGGAACGAATCGTGGCACTCTACCGGCCGGCAACCAGCTCCGGAGATTCATACTTCTTCAGGCTTGGCGCCCAAGATTCCTGCGATGACGTCAGTCATCCGATTCCACTTTTCAGTCTCGGCTTGAAACCTGCGCTTGCCAGCAGCCGTGAGACGGTAATACTTGGCCTTTCGTTTGTTCTCGGACTCTCCCCATTCGCTCGTGATCCAGCCCTGATGTTCCAAGCGGTACAGCGATGGGTAAAGCGAGCCTTGTTGAATTTCCAGACGATTATTTGATATCTGGTGAATACGGAGAAGAATGCCGTAGCCATGCAACGGCGAGAGAAACGGCCTTGAGTATCAGCATATCCAGCGAGTCTTGCAGCAGATCAATCTGTTTCGTCACTCGCTCTCCTTGCTCGTCTAGGAGAGAGAAGATAACAATCCTCTGATCGACTGTCAAGAAGACCGTTGCCGCGGCTACGCTTTCCCCGCGTGCGGCACTCCGCGTGCCGGACGGACCCCAGTCCGGCGCTACAAACACTCGCCAGATTCATCGAGCGTCTCAGATAGAAGCTTGTGGCCATGCGATTTGCTGCCGCCTTGGGCCGTTTAGATCGAAGGCCTTTCCCTCTGTAACTGTTAGGGCATCCAGCGAGTTTTCCCAGGTTCGCCGCTCGCGGGATGCAGCAGAATTCAAATTGGCACTTTTGCCGACGTAACGGCAGTTCCCCTCTCGAATCACAGCCTTGGGTGCTTTAGCGCTGTCGCTGTGGTCATCTCAAAGCAGTCCCCTTCCGACGAAAGTTTAGTCGAGTGCGCTAATGCGGCTTTACGCGCAATGGCTCGGACATTTGTGTTTTTTGTGTCCCGATTTGACGAAAACAACAATCAATTGAAAGGTTGACGGAGAAAAGTATGAGAGTTCGATCGAGTTTGGTCCGCGACCCACGCCGTACCGCGTCCAATTCGCCAAAGTCCGGAATTTCTAACGTGCTGAGTCTCGGCCTGCTTTGTTTAGCGGTTGTTGCGTTGATGGCGGTTCCGGCGTGGCCGCAGGAGATACCTCAAGATCTTAGCAACAAAAGCCTCGAAGACTTGATGAACATCGAGGTGACATCGGTCTCGAAAAAAGAGCAGAAACTATCTCGCACGGCGTCGGCGATCTTCGTAATTACCGCCGAGGATATCCGCCGCTCGAACGCCACAGACATTCCCGATCTCCTGCGAATGGTGCCGGGGTTGAATGTGGCGCAGATCAATGCGAACACATGGGCGATCAGTGCGCGTGGATTTAATGGGCGCTTCAGCGGTCAACTGCTGGTGTTAGTTGACGGCCGAAACGTTTACACGCCGACCTTCGGCGGAGTCTTTTGGGATGTTTTGGATTTCCCTCTCGAAGATATCGAAAGAATTGAAGTGATCCGCGGGCCGGGGGGTTCCGTTTGGGGAGCCAACGCAGTGAATGGCGTGATCAACATCATCCAGAAAAAGGCTTCCGAGACTAAAGGAGCCTTGATTGTCGCTGGAGGGGGAAATATCGATCAGGAATTTGGAACCACTCAATACGGCGCAAGCGTGGGAAAACATTTCGACTACCGAGTTTTCGCGAAATATTTCAATCAGAATCACTTCGATGGCCTCACTGGACAGGACGGTGGAGACGGATGGCATGTTCTCCGAGGCGGGTTTCGAGCGGACGGCACTCTTTCGCCGAGTGATGCCCTGACGGTCCAAGGAGACGTCTACACAGGCCGCGAGGGAGACCCCACCACCTACCTTCCCTCCGTTACTTCGCCAGGAGTTCTAGATATCTTCGTGCAACAAGATCTGGCCGCCGGTTACCTGCAGACTATCTGGAATCATGTGTATTCCAACCGTTCTGATTCGACTTTCGTGGTTTCTTTTGACGCATATGACCGCGATGATGTGCTCCGGGAAGTGAGAAACACTTTCAGTGCAGACTTCCATCACCACTTTGCTTTGGGCGAGCGGCAAGATATCGTGTGGGGACTAGGTTATCGCTTCTCGTCCTCTCATACCGATGGCAATCTTTCGGTTTCTTTGAATCCTGCTGACTTAAATACGCAAGTATTCAGCTCATTTGTCCAGGATGAACTGGCGCTGGTCCCGGACCGCTTCTACGTGACCCTCGGTGCAAAGCTCGAGCACGACTATTACACAGGATTCGGGTTGTGGCCGAGCGCGCGAGCTGAATGGAACTTGAGCGAGCACCATATGTTGTGGGCGGCCGTCTCCGAAGCGGGACGAACACCGACGTCGATCGACACAGCGCTCCGGCTGAACTTTGCGGGTTTCACTGAGCCGGACGGCACTCATGTCCTCGTGGGCCTCAAAGGAAATCCTCATTACAAGAGCGAAGGGCTTGTCGCGTATGAAACGGGCTACAGAACGACTCTGCTTCAACGAGTCACGATTGACTTCACCGCCTACTACGACGACTACGACAAAGAGCAAACGATTGAGCCGGCAGCGCCCGTCTTTGAAAATACGCCACCGCCGCCCCATCTCTTCTTGCCGGTCACATACCAAAACCTGATGCACGGCGAGACTCATGGAGCTGAAATTACAGCGAACTGGAAAATCACGGGCCATTGGACGCTGAGTCCCGGATACGGTTTCGAGGAAATTCACATGCACCTAAGTCCTTTGAGCCAGGACACGCAAACCGTTGCCGACACGCAAGGAGGCGCACCGCATCAGCAGGCCCAACTCCGATCACGCCTCGATTTACCACGTGGTTTGGCGTTGGATACGTCCGCCTATTTCGTGAATCGCCTTAGTGTTTTTGATATTCCGTCCTACACGCGAATCGACACAGGGCTTTCCTGGCAATTCACCAAAGCGTTTTCTGTGAGTTTAGTCGGACAAAATCTCGTCAAAAACGAGCACCTGGAATTTATAGATACGACTCAAAGCGCCCTCTCCACTTTCATCAGGCGGAGTGCGTATGCAAAGTTCACCTGGCAATTCTGAGCTAGGCGCAGATGCCTGCGGACGAAACAGAGCGATTGCGAATCATTTTGAACGAAAGAAAATCGAACGCACGAACCCCGCAGCAAGCCCGCTGCCGCGTGCAGGCCTGCGCTTTGGCTCTCGCGATAATGCTGTATCCAGCTATCGCAACTCCAGGGTCGGCGCAAGTAGCTACGTCTGTCGAGTACCAAGTGAAAGCGGCGTTCCTTCTGAACTTCGTAAAGTTTATCGAATGGCCTACCGACGCTTTTCAAGGTGACAAGGCTCCAATCACCCTCTGCGTATTCGGACACGATCCCTTTGGCAGCGCGCTCGACAATACCTTGCGGGAAAAGACGGTCGACAATCGCGAAGTGCTGGCCCGGAGGATGAAGGAAGTTCCCGACTTGAAATCATGCCAGATTGTCTTCGTCGGCGTCTCGGACGACAAGCGATTACCCGAGATATTGGACAGTCTGAAAGGGACGAGCGCGCTCGTGGTCGGCGAGACCGAGAGTTTCGCGGAACGCGGCGGCTCGATCCAATTCTTCTTGGACGATAACAGGTTGCGCTTTGCCGTAAACGTGGATGCGGTTAAGAGGGAGCGCGTGAATGTGAGTTCCAAACTTCTGGCACTCGCTCGAATCGTCCACGACCAAGACCCTACGAAGGGAAACTGAGATGCATTTATACCGGAAACTTACGATCCGTCAAAAGCTGCAAAGCATCGTTATGGCCTCGTGCGGAGTGGCTTTAGTCTTGGCGTCCGTGGCGTTCACATATTACGATCGGACTACTTTTCTTCATTCGAAGACAGAGGACTTGATTGCATCCGCGAAAATGATCGGGTCGAACAGCACCGCCGCGCTTACCTTTCACGACGCGGGATCAGCACGCGAGATACTGAGCGCCCTGCAGGCCAATCCGCATGTAATGGACGCGTGCATCTACGATTCGGATGGAAACGTATTCGCGAAGTACAGCCGCGAAACCGGCGAACACCGTCCTTGCCCTTTCCCCGTCCTACCTGAAGGTAGCGCGGTTCGCTCACGGCACATGATCTTGTCTCAGAAAATAGCACTGAGCGGCGAACTCATCGGCATGATTTACATCGAGGCGGACTTGGCAGATGTGAACAGCCGGCTGCTTCGATTCCTGGAAATCGATTTCGTCGTGTTGCTCGGTTCGTTGGCAGTGGCTTTCATTTTGGCGTACCGGTTGCAAAGAGTGATATCCGGCCCGATCAGTGAATTGGCGGAGACAGCATCGGCAGTCTCCGCGCATGAAAACTATTCTATTCGCGCGGTAAAAAGAAGTGAAGATGAAATCGGCGTTTTATTTGACCAGTTCAACAGCATGCTCGACCGCATTCAACAGCGGGATGTCGCCATACAAGCCGCGCACGATGGGCTCGAGAAAAGAGTCGAAGAGCGAACGGCGTTTCTCAACGCGCTCATAGAAAACAGCCCGCTCGCCATAATAGTCTTGGATTCCAAGCAAAGAATTCGATTATGCAATCCCGCATTCGAGCATCTCTTTTATTATACCCGCGAGCAAATGATCGGAGAAACATTGGACGCCCTGCTTCCGGATGGAGATCTGTTATGGGAGGGACGCGCAAGCCTACTTCAGGCCCGCAGCGATAAACCGGTTAATTTGATTACGCGCCGCCGCCGGAAAGACGGGAGTTTCGTCGATGTGGAGCTTCACGTCGTGGATTTAGTCGTAAGCGGCGACGTGGCGGGCTCGCTCATCATTTACCAGGACATTTCCGCCCGTAAGCGCGGCGAAGAGGCTATGCAGCATGCGAAGGAAGCAGCGGAAGCTTCGAGTAGAGCCAAGAGTGAATTCCTCGCGAATATGAGTCATGAAATTCGCACCCCGATGAATGGGATCATGGGGATGACGGAACTTGTACTCGATACGAATTTGGACGCCGAACAACGCGAGTACTTGAACATGGCGAAATCCTCCGCCGAATCCTTACTTTCCCTGATCAATGACATTTTAGATTATTCAAAGATCGAAGCCGGCAAGCTCGAGATCGATGCAATTGACTTCGATCTCGGAGATACGATCGGTGAAACGATGAAGACGCTGAGCTTCCGCGCGCATCAGAAAGGACTCGAACTCGCTTACGACGTCCAATCCGATATTCCGAATGCACTCCTGGGTGATCCGGGACGGTTGAGACAAGTGATCGTAAATTTGGTTGGCAATGCAATCAAGTTCACCCAGTCGGGCGAAGTGATCCTTCGTGTGCTGACGGAGTGGAAAACCAGCAAAGACATCCAGCTGCATTTCACAGTTTCAGATACAGGCATTGGGATTCCCGCCGGGAAGCAGGCCGCAATTTTCGAAGCCTTCACACAGGCTGACGGATCCATGAGCCGCACCTACGGCGGTACGGGACTCGGGCTCACCATTTCGTCGAGGCTTGTCGGATTGATGCATGGACGAATCTGGGTGGAAAGTGAGGTCAAAAAAGGCAGCCGATTCCATTTCACTGCACACTTTGGATTGCAGAAAGTGCCCGCCAGCGCAGTCGCCCCAAAAGATCCGGCGATATTGCGCGACATGCGCGTGCTGATCGTCGATGACAACGAGACGAACAGGCAGATCTTGCTCGAAATGCTTTCGCGTTGGCAAACAAAACCAATCGCCGTCGAGTGCGGCGCGAAGGCCCTGACCGTCTTGAGAGAGCGGCAACGTCTCGGGAGAAATTTCCCCCTCATTCTGCTCGACGCTCAAATGCCAGAAATGGACGGCTTCGTAGTTGCCGAAACGATAAAGCGAAATCCAGAGTGGGGCGCAGCCACTATCATGATGCTAAGTTCATCCGGCCAGCGCGGAGACGCTAAGCGCTGCCGGGAACTTGGCATCGCTGCCTATCTCACCAAACCGGTTCAACAGGCGGAATTATTAGACGCGGTGTTGACGGCGCTGAACACTACTGTCGTAAGCAATCCATCAATTGCTCTGGTTACTCGCCATTCGCTCCGCGAGAACAGGCATCACCTTCGCATCCTGCTCGTCGAGGATAATGCTGTAAACCAATTGCTCGCGGATCGGCTTCTCGAAAAGCGCGGGCACGAGGTGACACTGGCGCGGAACGGAAAAGAAGCACTGGCCACACTCGAAAAGCAATCGTTCGACTTGGTTTTTATGGATGTTCAAATGCCTGAGATGGATGGCTTCGAGGCTACAGCTGCCATACGGCGAATCGAGAAAGGATCTGGCAATCACGTGCCCATTATTGCTATGACGGCACACGCGATGGCGGGAGACAAAGAACGGTGTATCGAGGCCGGAATGGACAATTACATTACTAAACCGATTCGACCCGAGGAATTGATAGAAATGCTTGACCGGTACTCCACGGTTGTTGCATCGGACGGGAATGGCGGAACCAGGAATCGCGCACACAATTCCATCGACCGAGTCCATAAAGACCACGATTGACACATCCCATGACTTTTACCCGACAGTCCCATTGTGTACAGCGCGCAGGAAACGTTAGGATGCACCATACGTTGGTAGAAGTTGGGAAATCCGGCCAGGTCAGTTGTTCGGATTTAATAAACACTAGAGGACACCGGCTTGACGAACAGCCTGCGATTCCTGTGGAGGGGGCTTGGCCTCTCCAGCATCCCGTTGCTTGCCGCAGCGGTCTCGGCAATTTGTCCCACAGTTGGGGCTACATGCGGTCAAGTGTCAGCCGGCACGACGTTCCGAATCCGCCTCTTGCAACCACTTTCATCCTTCAGCTCAAAACCGGGTGATGCAGTCAGGGGAATGCTCATCGAGTCGCCGGAGTGCGACGGCGATCGCTTGTTTGCCGAGGGAACGGTGGTCGAGGGGAAAATCAAGGCCGTACACAAAGTGGGGATGGGATTCCGCCACGAGACGGCCTCTCTGCAGATTGAGTTCGACCGGATTCTGCCGGAGAATTCAGATCCGATTGAGATGAACTCTCGAGTGCTGGAGGTTGAAAACGCACGAGAGAAAGTGAAGGACGGGGTAATCCACGGCATCCGCGGGACGAACTCGCCCGAGGATCGCCTGAGCAGCCGGCTCGAGTACCTTGTGATGAAGTATCCCGAACACTCGCTGTGGATGTTCTCAGCGTATAGAGTTATATTCCCAAATTTTCCGGAGCCGGAAATCTATTTTCCGCGTGGAACCGACTTGCTCGTGGAACTCACGACTCCTTTTGCAGCGACAAACGGATACGTGGCCGCACCATCGAATGATGAATTCGACCTCTCGGACTCAGATTCCTTGGATGAGATGATCGTCTCGGTTCCCCATCGGACTGTAACGCCCAAAGGGCGGAACGCTGACATTGTGAATCTGGCGTTCGTCGGATCTCGGGATCAAATCAACGACGCGTTCGAAGCAGCCGGGTGGAAGACTGGCGACGCGATGTGCAGGCGAACGGCCATGCACGAAATTCACGCCTTCCTCATGGTGGATAACTATCCGCATGGTCCGATGTCGAAGCAGTTGTTGAACGGGAAGGTCGCCGACTCGACCTGGGAGAAGGGCCTCGATAGCCTTGCGAAACGCCATCATTTGCGGATCTGGAGCACGACAGACGCGGTCGAGGGGCAGTCGCTTTGGCTGAGCGCGGCAACGCGGGAAATCGGAGCCAGCATGTCGCTCCGGCAAAGGCAATTTATTCATCACGTGGATCCTGATATCGATAGTGAACGAGCGATGGTCGTCCGTGATCTGACCCTCGCCGGATGCGTTGATGCGGTGCACATCGCGCCGCGCCCCGGTATGCAGCATTCCGTGGAAAATGCAACCGGTGACGAGCTGTCCACAGATGCTGCGATCGCGGTCGTGAAACTCAAAAATTGCGAGAATCCGATTTTCGACAATGAATCCGATGCCTCCGACATTGCTACCCGGCCTCCGACAAAACTCGCGCGTTATTTGAGAACAGAAGTGCTATCGGCGCGTGATCTGTGGCGCGAGAACGTCGTGTACGGCGCGTATGATGCGAGCCGCATAGCGATCGGAGCAATTCGACGCAGGCGCGCGAATGCGTATCACGCCGCAAAGCAAAATCCTCCTCAGCCGGTGGCGACTTCCTTCGTTCCTGGATCAACCACGATAACTGCGGCCGATTAGTCTGAGAACAAGATTGATGGGTTGGGGCGGACCGTGGACTTCCAAATAATTTCCGATCGATATCCTCGATGCGAATCTGTAAGTTCGCAGCAAAATCATTTGCGCCGCGCCTTGACCCTCGCTCCGTTTTCTGTTTTGTTCCACCGGTAAATGGAAAACGCGCTTCCTACTGTCGAAGTCACGATGAGTGCGATCATCACGTGCTCGAGCCACGGCGACTTGGCTTGCCGGATAATCCATCGTCCGTAGTAAATCGCGAGCGCCCCTTCGAGCGCGAAGCGCGTGAATCGCCCCGCTCCGACAAAACCCAGTAGCTTACCTCGTGGGTACCGGAATGCTGCAGCAGCAGCCACGAACGGCGTGAACGGAAATGGCGGCGGCAAAATCGACGCCACTAGAAGCGTAGTACCTGCCCGCTTTTTCACCAGCTTTCGAATCCGATCAAGTTGCCTGCCCGACGCAAACTTCTTCAGCCCGCCCTCGCTTTTTCGGCTGATCCAGTCCGTAAAAAGGCACCCGATGAGCGATCCCGCCGTCGCCATCGTTGCGTAATAGGGCATGCGCTCGTGGAAGCGTGCGCTCAGTGCCAGCAGAAGCAAGTCGTTGCCAAGCGGTATCACAAGGGGCGACGAATCGAATATGCCGAGCGTCAGCAATCCCAGTCCGCCCGCTCGAAATAGAGCCCTTGCAATGATGTGGATAAACGCTTTCACGAGATTCGCCCCCGGAGACTAAATGATGCCACCAGTGCGTGAATCAAGGATGGCGGCGCTAAATTAGAGTGACGCGATCGATCGCAAACAACAAGTTTACCTTTTCGGAACTCCGAAAATCGCGTTCGGATCTCTGGTGTTAAAAGATTTTTGTCGCGGTTGGACGCTAAATTAATATCGTGACTGCAGAACCGAAAAGGGCTGCCAATGCACCTGGCCCCCTGCCCAGAACTACTCCGTTATACGAACAAAGTTCAGCCCGGATTTCGACGTCAGGGATACGGCAGGAAATCGAAAGAACAAAAGTGGTTGCGGGGGTTGGATTTGAACCAACGACCTCCGGGTTATGAG
>CAWDOI010000014.1:0-63946 GCA_963803835.1 uncultured Acidobacteriota bacterium
TTTGGTGAGGCTTTTCGCCGCCACGTCGATTGGGCCGGGGAGTTCGGCGTGAACCAGGAGCGGTGCGCCTATTTCGGCGAGAATTGGCAACGCCGCGCGAAGGTCCGCCTCGCGCGCTTGCGGAAATTCGTCAACGCCGCTTGGGACCAAGAAGCATTTGAAGCCAAAGACACCGTCATTCCAGAGCGCGCGCAACTCCTCTGCGTTTCCAGGGATGACGCCGCCCCAGAATCCAGTGTCGACCCAAAGTTTTCCGGCGGCTGATGCGAGTTTTTCGCGGAAGGCGGAGGCGGTTGTGGTGGCCGGGATGCTGTTGAGCGGCATTTCGATGAGGGTGGTCACGCCGCCGGCAGCAGCGGCGCGCGTGGCCGTGGTGAAACCTTCCCATTCGGTGCGGCCTGGCTCGTTGATGTGGACGTGGGTGTCGACGATGCCGGGCATGACGATCAGATCACCTGCTTCGTGGATTGGGGAATCGGCCGGAACTTCGTTGAACTTTGTGACGGCGGAGATGACTCCGTGATGAATGTGAATTGCAGCGGGCGCGGGTTCACGGTTGGCGTCGCCGGTGACGACGCGGTTGCCGCGAACGATGAGGTCGGGAGCGCTCATTGTGCGACGGCCGCCGCCAGGAATTCTTCGAGGAGATTTAGCGCGACAACGTTGCGATAGTGAGCGGTTGAGCGAATGTCGTCGATTGGCGCGATTTCGTTGGCGAGAATTTTGCGCGCCGCCGCGACCGTCGGTGAATCAAGAGGCCTGCCGCGCAGGAATGCTTCAGTTTGCACGGCGCGCACGACGGTTGGCGCGACGCTGCCGATCGCGATGCGAATGTCAGCGACGAGTTTGCCGTCGAAGCGGACGCCTCCCGCGAAGCAGACTTTTGAAATCGCTTGCGCTCTTCGCGTGCCGACTTTGCGGTAATACGATTTCCAGTCTGCGCGCTCGCGCGGCAGAAAGATTCGGCTGATCAGTTCGTCCGGCCGCACATCCATTTTTTTGTAGCCGCTGTGAAAACCATGATACGGAATTCGCCGTGAGCCGCGCGAGGAGAGCAATTCCAATTCCGCGTCGTAGATCAGCAGCGCGGGCGGTGTGTCAGCGGCAGGCGATGCGTTAGCAATGTTGCCGCCCAGGGTCCCGCGATTTTGAGTGGCGACGCCGCCTGTTTCCGCCGCGGCGCGGCAGAGCGATGGAAATTCGCGCTGAAGTAATTCGTTGCGGCGTACATCAGTGTAAGTGGTCAAGGCGCCGAGACTGACGTGCGATGGCGTCGCGTCAATTCCGCGCAATTCGGCGAATTTCCAGATGTTGATATAACGGCAATGCGGAAGTTTTCCCGCTTCGAGCAATACCATCAAGTCCGTTCCGCCTGCGAATGGACGCCAAACGCCCGGCTCGCGCGCCAATGCGTCAAGCGCGGCGCCGAGGCTTCGTGGCGATTGCATTTCGTAATTCGGGGTGAACGATCTCACGGTTGCACTTCCGCACCGTCGCAGGCACGCAAGATGGCCTCAAAGATTTTCATGTAGCCCGTGCACCTGCAAAGATTGCCGGCGAGGGCGGCGCGAATTTCTGGTTCTGTGGGCTGGCTATTTTGTTCGAGAAGATTCACAGCGGCGAGAACCATTCCTGGCGTGCAAATTCCGCATTGAGAGCCGCCGTAGGAGATGAACGCTTGCTGGATGGCATGCAACTGATCGCCCGTGGCGACGCCCTCGATCGTCCGGATCTCAGCGCCTTCGACTTGCGCGAGAGGGACGAGGCAACTATTCACCAACCGTCCGTCAATTTCGACGCTGCATGCGCCGCATTCGCCCTCACCGCAGCCTTCTTTAATTCCGGTGAGGTGCAAATCCTCGCGCAAAGTGTCGAGGAGGCGCGCGAGCGGATAATCGCGCAGCGTTTCTTCACGGCCATTCACGCGGCAGCGAACGGCGATTGTGCCCGGCGCGTCAGACAATCGCTTTCTCCCGCGCCGCTTCGAGCGCTGCCATCAAATCTTCGGGCGTCATGGGGACGCGCCGGACGCAAATGCCGGTGGCGTTTTCCACTGCATTGATGATGGCGGGAGCGGTGCCGTCGAGAGGAAGTTCGCCGACGCCTTTGGCGCCCGCGGGACCGCGCGAGTAAGGCAATTCTTCGAAGTAGACATGAATCGGCGGCAGATCCATCGAGGTGGGCATGATGTAATTCGTCATCTGGTTGTTGATCATGCGGCCTTCTTGCCAGACGACTTTTTCGTAGAGAGCGAAGCCGATGCCTTGCGCCACGCCGCCCTCGACTTGTCCGGCGGCGAGGACGGGATTTATTACGCGGCCGACTTCCTGAACGGCGACGAAATCTTCGACGCGCGTTTCGCACGTTGCGGTATCGATGGAAACTTCGGCAACGTAAACGGCCCAGCCGTAGGCGCCGTAAGCGTCGCCGCGATAGAGGTGATCGTCCCAGTGAATATTTGGCGGCGGGGAATAGCGGCTCGACGTGCGGAGCGGGCCGACTTCATCACGATATCGGCGGCAGGCGGAGACGAATGCCGGGCGCTCGTAGCGCTCGTAGCGCTCGTCGAGGAAGCCGTGCTGCTGCAAAGATTGCTTGATGCCGATCGCCGCTGTCTCGACGAGTTTTCCGACAATCATGCAGGTGCGCGAGGCCACGGTGGGGCCGCTGTTGGGAACCTGCGCGGTATCGGGCTGCATGACTTCGACGTCTGCATAGTCTAGCCCGAGGGCGTCGGCGGCAATTTGCGAGAAGATTGTGTTCGTGCCTTGGCCCATTTCGGTACTCGCCGCGTAAACACGCACGCGACCTTCGGGCGTGGCTTCGACGTCCGCCACCGACGCGAGATACTCCTCTCCTGATCCCGTGAATCCGGCGCCGTGGAGAAAAGATGCGAAGCCGATTCCGCGCTTTATGCTGCGGCTCGGATTCTCGCGCGCGAAGCGCTTGCGTTTCGCCGCGTAGCCGCTCAAATTTAGTGCGCGATCGAGAAGTTTGGACATGTCGATTTCTTCGTGCAGGACCTGGCCCACGGCGAGCGTTTCGCCTTTGCAAATGAAATTGCGGCGACGAAATTCATCCGGCGCGAGGCCGACTGCCTCCGCAACTTGATCGAGATGGCGCTCGAGCGCGAAAACGCTTTGCGGCGCGCCAAAACCGCGAAACGCGCCGTGCGGAGGAGCATTGGTGGCAACGGCGCGGCTGCGAATGCGGACATTCGGGCAATTGTAAGGACCGGCGGCGTGAATTGTGCCGCGAGAGAGGACGACGGGAGAGAGCGTGAGGTATGCGCCGCCGTCGAGAGTGAAATCGATGTCCATCGCGACGAGCTTTCCATCGCGCGTTACGCCCGTGCGATGCCGCGTGCGGGAAGGGTGGCGTTTTGTGGTTGCGGCCATATCCTCCGCGCGGTCGTATACGATTTTTACCGGCTTTCCTGATTTCCACGCGAGGAGCGCGGCGTGGGCCGCAATCATCGAGGGATATTCTTCCTTGCCGCCAAATCCGCCGCCCGTTTCGAGCTGAACGACGCGAATTTTGTCCGCGGGCAAACCGAAGAGAGCCGAAAGCGCTTTGTGAATGTAGTAGGGGCACTGCAAGGAGCCCCAAACGGTGACGCCGTCGTTTGGATTTGCCGTCGCGATCATTCCCTGCGGTTCGATGTAGAGCTGCTCTTGCGCGCCGGTTTCGTATTCGCCTTCGATGATTTTGTCGGCTGACGCCCATGCGGCGTCGATGTCGCCTTTGTCCACGCTGAGTGATTTGAAAATGTTGTTCGTGCGCCAGATCACTTCTTTGCATGCCAGAGAATCTTCCATGGCGAATATTGCGGGAAGCGGATCGATCTCGATGCGGACGGAGCGGCGCGCTTCTTCGACGAGATATTTGTCTTTGTGAGCGAGTAAGACGACGGGCTCTTCGGGATGGTTGACGAGATCGGCGGCGAGGCACGGCTGATCGTCCTCGAGCAGCGTGATGCAATTTTTGCCGGGGATGTCTTTTGCGGTTACGACGACGAATTCATTCCACGGGATTGCCGGATCGAAATGGATGGCGCGAATTTTTCCGCGAGCGATGGGGCTGCGAACGGTCGCGCCGTAGAGTGAATTGGGAAAGGTGACGTCGTTCGCGTAGAGCGCCTTGCCGGTGACTTTTTCGCGGCCTTCCTTGCGGGGAACAGATTCGCCGATGATGGGATGTCTCATCGCGGCTGACTCAATAGGGCTTCTTGTCCGTTTTTTCCTGCCAGGCGCGGAAGGCTCGGAGGGCATCTTCGCGCAGGAGAGGAATCATCGGAATTCGGCGCTCGGAATTCGGGAGCTTGAACTCGGAGTAGATATCAGCGTCATCGAATCCAATTGCGGCGGCGTCGGAGGCGCGATTCGCGTAAAACACGCGTGCGGGACGCGCCCAGTAAATTGCGCCGAGACACATCGGACACGGCTCGCAAGTCGTATAGATATCGCAACCCGCCAATTCAAAATTTTGGAGAGCTTGGCTTGCGGCGCGGATCGCCACGATTTCGGCATGGGCCGTCGGATCGTTCGTCAACGTAACGCAATTGGCGCCCTCGGCGATGATTTTTCCATCCTTCGCCACGACGGCTGCGAAAGGGCCGCCGCGACCCGAGCGCACATTCTCAAGCGAGAGCTCGATCGCGCGAGTCATGCATCGCTTGTGAACGTCGTCACTCACGGGAACTCGCCTCCAGAAATGCCGCCTGACTGCGCGGAATCAAGGCCGTGAGGAAATTGTATCCTAGCCAGTGAGAGTTGCAGCGTGGTTCGTGTTCGGCGCGCTAAAGACTGCGGTTTCGGTTCTCCATTGAAGTGCCGCACGAAAATCGGTGCGGCGCTACACGAGGAGCGCAAATCTGTGGACTGTCCGCTGCCAAAATATGAGCAGGGCTGTTCCGATCAGGATGAGCGCGACGCACAAGCCAGTCCACAGACCGGGCGCGCCCCAGCCGCGGTAAAAGCACAGGTAGTAGCCCAATGGCAGGCCGATGAGCCAATAGGCGATTAAGTGGCAGATGAACGGCGTGCGAGTATCTCCCGTGCCGCGCAGCGCGCCGGTGGTTACGGCTTGTACTCCGTCGAACAGTTGGAAGAAGGCGGCGACGAACAATAATTTGCTCGCAGCGTCGATCACGTTCCTGTCCGGCGTGTAAATCCGGACGATCTCTTCGGGAATGGTCCAGAGCACAACCGCCATGCAAGCCATGAATCCTGCGCCGAGAGCCATCGCGGTCCATCCCGCGTGGCTCGCGCCTTCGACATCCTTGCGGCCTAGCGCATGGCCGACCCTTACGGCGGCTGCGGAGCCGATTCCGAGCGGCACCATGTACGTGACGCTGACGGTGTTCAAGGCGATCTGGTGGCTCGCCAGAGGAACTGCGCCGAGGCGGCCCATGAGCGAAGTGACGACGGCGAAGACGCCGACTTCGACTGTAAACTGAGACGCGGCCGGCAATCCCAATCGCACAATTTTCCGGATTCGAGCCAAGTCTGGCCGCGCCTCCACCGCGCGCAGGCCGGTCTTGTGGCGATGTTCGAAATAGACGATGTAGGCGAGGAGAACAGCAGCGAGGTACGCGCGTGAAATACAGGTCGCCCAGCCAGAGCCGACGGGCCCCATCGCGCGAACGCCGAAGTGGCCATAGATGAAAATCCAGTTGCCGAACAGATTGATGAAATTGGCGGAAATGAGCGCGAGCATGACCGGAGTCACTCGGTTCATGCTCTGTAGATAGCGGCGAAGAACGAAGTAGAGCAGCAAGGGGAACATCGCCCAATCGAGCGCGTGCAAGTAGGGAATTGTGTACGCCAAGACTTCAGGCTGAATGCCGAATCTCCAGAGTGAATTTCCAATCAACCACACCATGCCTTGCAGAATAGGAGTTGCGACGAGACTCACGTAGAAGCCGTTCACGAGCGAGTGATGGCAATCGGCGACGTTTCCCGCGCCGTAGGCTTGCGATACCAACGTGTCGAGGCCGAGCATCAAGCCCGTTCCGAACATGCCCATCGTGAGGAACACAATGCTGCCGAGACTGACGGCGCCGATCGCGTCGGCGCTATAAGGCAGCCGGCCGACCATCATCGTGTCCACGATGGACATGCCCATCCAGCCGAGTTCGGCGGCCGCAATGGGAGCGGCCAGACGCAGCATCGGCGACAATTCATTTCGCAGGAACTTCACTTCGACTCCGGAAACGGCAAAATTGCGCGATCATGAAAAACCGGCCGACTTGCCGGCCAGCCCTACTAAAACCAGCATCGAACACGATCTGTGTCACGCATCGTAACATGGCGGCCTGCTGCAGTTTCCGCGATGCGGCGTGATCGCGCGGGCAAATTGCTATCGTTTCGCGCGACTCCGATGAGCGGGCTTGGATTACACTGAACTCGATTGTGCTGCCGCGCAGACCCGGTCCGGCTATCACGACGGAGGCTACTATGAGTCAAACCAAAAAAGTGAAATTGCCGAACAGCCATCGCGATCCGTATCCGGGTTCGCGTCGCATCGGGCCGGCCGATCCGAGCGAGATCATTGACGTCACTGTGTATGTGGCGCGGCGATCCAAGGCGATGAGGCTATTTCCAAATATCGACGATCTCGGACGCACGCCGATTGCCCAGCGCCGCTATCTCACGCGGGAGGAGTTTGCGGCGATGCACGGAGCTGCAGCCGACGATCTTGCGCGGATTGGCGAATTCGCGGAGGAGAGTGGCCTTCGCGTGAAAAGCGCAAACGCAGGACGCCGGTCGGTTGTACTGACGGGGACTGCGTCGGCGTTCGCGAAGGCGTTTGAGGTTGATCTCGACCGCTACGATTGTCCGAGTGGAGAATTTCGAGGACGAACGGGCGAGCTGCAAATTCCCGCGGAACTCGCGAACATCGTCGAAGGTGTCTTCGGGCTCGACAATCGTCCGCAGGCTTTGACGCATTTTCGAATTCGGGGCGCGGGATCGAAGGCCGCGGCGACTGAAGCCGCGGCTGCTGCGTTCACGCCCCTTCAGGTGGCGAGCCTTTACGATTTTCCGTCCGGCGTGAACGGCAGCGGAGAATGCATCGGGATTCTCGAACTCGGCGGAGGATACAACGTGAGCGATCTCACATCGTTTTTCGGAGGATTGGGATTGGCGACGCCGAGCGTCGTCGCGGTGTCTGTCGACGGGGGAGCGAATACGCCTGTGGGCGACCCAAACAGCGCGGATGCGGAAGTGGCGCTCGATATCGAAGTGACTGGCGCGATCGCTCAAGGCGCAAAGATCGCCGTCTATTTCGCGCCGAACACGGACCAGGGATTCCTGGATGCCCTCACAACAGCAATTCACGATACGACGAACAAGCCTTCCGTCATCTCAATAAGCTGGGGCGGGCCGGAAAGCAGTTGGACCAGCCAGGCGATGACCGCGATGGATTCTGCATGCCAGGACGCGGCGATGCTCGGAGTGAGCATTTGCGTCGCATCGGGAGACAACGGCGCGACTGACGGCGTCTCGGACGGAAAAGATCACGTAGATTTTCCGGCTTCGAGTCCTTCAGTTCTCGGCTGCGGCGGAACGCTTCTCGAGGCGAGCGGAAATAAAATCACCGAAGAAGAGGTTTGGAACGATGCGTCATCCGGCGGCGGAGCGACGGGAGGCGGCGTAAGCCAATTCTTCGCGCTGCCTACGTGGCAGAAGATTGGCGCAAAAGTGCCAGCGGCGCCGAATGGATTCGCAGGACGCGGCGTGCCAGATGTGGCAGGAGACGCCGATCCTGATTCGGGCTATGAAATCGTGGTTGACGGCCAGCAAGAGGTGGTCGGAGGAACGAGCGCCGTCGCGCCGCTGTGGGCGGGCTTGATCGTGCTCATGAATCAAAAGCTCGGAAAATCCGTGGGCTACTTGAATCCGCTGTTGTATGGGACGACCGTCGAAGCCACGTTTCACGATATCACCAGCGGCAACAACGATGGTTATTCAGCAGGCGCGGGGTGGGATCCTTGCACTGGCCTCGGCTCTCCTGACGGCGCAAAGCTGCTGAATTCGCTTTCTTCGACGTAAGATCAATTCACTTGTTGCGTCGCGGCGACTTCAACGGGCATACCGGCCAGCCCGTTCCATTCTTCGATAGGCACTGCGCGAACACGCGGGATCAGAGCCGGTCGATTTTTGCAGCGAGGATAAAGTCGCTCTCGGTGAGGCCGTTGATCTTGTGCGTCCACGTGGTGATTTCTGCTTTGCCCCAGCCGAGAAGAATATCCGGATGATGGCCTTGCTCTTCCGCGACGCCGCCGACTTTATTGACGAACGCGAGCGCCTGGCGAAAATCTGGAAACGTGAACGTGCGCACGATGTGGTGCCCATCGACGACTTTCCATTGCGGGACTTCGCGCGCGAGCCGGGCGAGCTCTTCGCCGGCGAGGGGCGGCACTCCGCCTTTGCATGGAACGCAGGTTTTGCTGGCAAGATCAGACATTTTTCGTGTCTCCTTCATCAATCGGATCGATCTTAGCGCAATTTCCGACCTCATATGTCATTTGCGGCTTACAGTTCGCGAATAGCAGAATTTTTGCTATCCTGCCGCCACGCAAGCCGAACCGAACGAACGTAAATCAAGCGAGGTCAAGGCAAATGGCAGAAGAACCACAAGAGCTAGCCGAACGCGCGGAGCACGGCGCACACGACTCGAGCATGGCGCCGGTCACAATCACGATGGCCATTCTTGCCGTGTTTGTGGCGGCGTCTTCGCTGATGGGACATCGCACTCACACGGAGGAGTTGCTGTCACAGACCAGGGCCACCGACCAATGGGCCTACTACCAGGCGAAGGACATTCGGCGGCATACGTACGAATTGTTTGTTGACGAGTTGAGCGTCTTCGCGTTGCAGACCACGCAGCAGGTAGATGCAATGAAGGAAAAATACCAGAAGGAAATCGACCGTTATCGCGATCAGCAAAAAGACGCTGAGGCGGAAGCGAAGAAGACCGAGGCGGAAGTTGCCGTCTTGCAACATCGGGCGGACCGGTTCGATTTAGGCGAGGTATTGCTCGAAGCCGCTTTGGTGATCTGCTCGATCACGCTGCTGACACGTAACCGGCTGTTCTGGGGTGCCGGAGTAGTATTGGGCTTAGCGGGCGTCGTGGTTGCGGTGGCCGCGTTCCTGATTCATTAGCCGGGATGATTATTTTGCCGCGGTTGTCGAATGCGCTGCGACGTACGCCGCGATGTAGGCGCCGAACACCTGCTCGAGCTTGCGGGTGATCGGGCCGGGCGCGGAAAACGTGTGGCCTGCCAGTTCGCCCACGCCGAGCAGGCTGCGATTCGTGGATGAGATGAATAGCTCGTCCGCCGAGTACAAATCTTCCGGCCGCAGCATGGATTCGTCAACGGGCACGTCCGCTGCCGCGCCGATTTCCAGAAGCACGGAGCGAGTGATTCCTTCGAGACATCCCGAGTTGAGCGGCGGAGTCAGCACGCGACCGTTGCGCACGCAAAAGATGTTTGCCGCCGTACATTCCGCAGCTTCGCCGCGCTCGTTGAGCAGGAGAACTTCGTCGTAGCCACCCAACTGCGCTTCGTAAAGATTCCATACATTGAGGAGCCAAGAAGTGACCTTCACGCCCGCGAGAGGCGATGCCGCGTGGCGTCCTTGTTCGCGAATGCTCAGGCGCGCCGATTCGCGGTAGACCGGCAGGCCGGCGGAATAAATGAGCAGATCCGCCTCAGGGAAAGCTTCTTCGCTGGCCCAAAAATTTCGCTGATTGTGGATTACGTAAATGCGCGCTGTTCCGTCCTTTACGTGATTCGCGAGCAAGACCTCGCCGAGATGAGCGCGAACTTTGTTTTCGTCGAAAGGGAAGGGGCAGCGCGTTTTCGCCGCGTCTTTAGCCAGCCTTTTCCAATGACGTTCAAATGCAAAGGGGACGCCATCGGCTACACGAAGAGTGGTGAAGAGGCCCCATCCGCTCAAGAGCCCGCTTTGGCCTGGCGAGAGGCGTACGTCCTCCACCGGCAGCAGACGGTCGTTGTGAAAGACGTGGCGATGGATCATCGGCTCTCCCGGGCGCGCTTCAATAATTCTAGCGCAGTTTCGGGCCTGCAGTTGCCGCAAGGCGATTCAATTCGGGCTAACGCGATCGGCCGGAACTTCAACTTCACTGATGCCGCGGAAACTGAAGAGCAGCCTTACGAGATACTTCGGGGGGTCCTCACTGGTTTGCTTCACGATTGTTCCGACCGCGGCCGTGACGGCGGCGTGAAAGAGCACGTCTTTCACTTGCAGACCTGCGAGATTCACACGAACGGACTGTCCGGGGACGAACACCCTATCATTTTGAATTCTGGCAAAGGATTTTGCAAATGGAAGGAGGGGTATTCGGTTTCTGGGTCAAAATCGCATTTTCGGGAGCCGTCCTGCGAAATAAAGCTGCATCTCCGGAAACTGCGAGAGGCTCGGAACCCGAGCTGGAGAAGGAACTCGTACGGTATCGGCCCCGCCAAAGTGTGGGTGCCAGCGTTCAATCCCAATTCGGGAATTGATTACAACCCCCAGTATGCGTGACGGGGCATGGCGGCCCGGAGTTACTGCAGGACCCACATGTGTTACAAATCAAGCGAAGTCGTTAACGAGTTTGAAACATCAGCGAAGTGGCGCAGAATAGCCAACAGGTTCGTTTGCTTGGCGATAGCATGGCCAATGCATTAAGAATCTTCGAAAGGCAACCGAATTCGGAGAGCAGAGCAATTCGCGAAACTTCCGCAAACAGTCGATATTGAGTGCCATAAACTGTCGGAGTGGGCGCGAACGGCATGCACCTCAACTTAATTCACAAAATTGGTTAACCATATCGACAAAAGCGCATTGACTTCATGTATCGAGCGCCTTACAGTAATGGAGCCCTGCCGGAGGTGTATTGTGGGAGCAGTGATTCGGGCCTGTTTGATAGCAGCTCTGATTGGTACCCTGATAAGTGCGCCAGTGCAGGCGTCTTCGAGCAAGCCTCTCGGGACAATTACTCAAGCTCAGGCTACCTGGATTGACCGCTCCGCCGCGGCAGTTGGTACGACGGTATATCCCGGCGACACGCTTAAGACCGATGACAATGGCTCGATACGTATGAGAGCCGGCTTGGCCCAGCTCTATATGATGTCTTCGAGCGAAGCGCGCTTGGAAGACGCCGGTAAGGGTATCCGCGCGTCATTGTTGAAGGGTACGGCCGGCTTCTCCTCTGGTCCCTCCGATATCGTTGAATTCAATGCGTTGGGAATTGTAATCCGCTCGCTGGATGGCCAGCCGGCGCATGGCCGAGTTTCGATCGTGGGCGCAAATCAAGTGGTCGTCACAAGTTTCCGCGGTCCATTCGAGGCAGACTACGATGGCGAAACGCACGCGATTGCAGACGGCTCGTCCTATCGCTTAACGCTCGCGGACTCCGATAAGCCGAGCGAGCAGGGCAACGGCACCGAGGCTGTACGGAGCCGGAAGAAAATTCTGATGATCGTGCTTATCTCAGCGGCCGTAGTCGCTGCGGGCTTCATCTCTTGGGCAGTTTATGACGAGTTGACCGAGAGCCCATCCAAGCCGACTCCGCAGTAAGGCCTTTCCGATTTAATTAAACTCATGTCTCCCTTCAACGGGAGACGTGTGTTTTCGCGCGACGGTCTTGGCGCCATTGCACGGACGCGAGTGATCTCGACATAGAATTCCGTGATTTATGCGAATGTTCGTGACCGCGCTTTGGTCGTTGGCTATTGAACTTTCAGCGTGAAGGATGCCGACTTGGAATTGCCGTTGCCGTCATCGGCGGTGAGAGTGTAGGTGGTGTCTTTCGTCGGCGAAATATCGAAGCAGCGATTGTAAGAGGGCCACACCGAATCTACGGGCGGGTCGAGGCGAACGTTTTTGGCGTTCGAGACGCCGTAACAGAGTTGCGCGGATTCTCCGCGATGAATTATCCCGGGCGAGGCGTAGAAGCTGAGGATGTCGAAGCGGTCGCCGCCGAGGGTATCAACGGTTTTTTGAGCTGCGTCGCGATCCTTTGCGGCCTTTTCCTGCGCTGCTTTGTATTCAAGGTCGCGATTTTCTTGCCAGCGCGACCACAGTACCCAGCCGGAAATGAGCGCGGCGATCAGGAGCACGATCGAGCCGTAGCGCCAGATCTTTGGCGTACTGTTATTGGGTTCCGGATTATCGTCGCCAATCAACTTACCCTCTCACGGTAGCCGGCTCCGACTACCTTCCGAGCTTAATCCTAGCATTCGATTCGGCCTGGCCGCAGACGCTGACTGGTGTACAGGGCATACGACCGCTCATTCTATTTAGATGCAATTTCCGGAACGCGGTGCCCCGTACAAATGCCACGTCTGTAGCCGAATATTTGGACGGTTGAAATTATTCGTCTGATTCAATTCGGGCGCTTGGTTTCACGACCTCACTGCGATAACCTTCCTGCCGCCGCGACGATTGAATTCAGAAAGCTTGTATTCGACCGCGATGACTAGGGAGTCTTTATGCGACGACTTGCCATTCTTACCGTCTTGGGCGTTTGCTGCCTGTTGATTCCTGCGGCTGCCGATGAAGAGCCGCTCCAGGGTTTCACGCGCGATAATTCGGCCGTCGAGCGCCAGTGGGAGGTGAAATTCCGTGCCATTCCGAGTCCGCAGAATCAGCGCGATTACATGCAGCGGTTGTCAGCGCGCCCGCACAACGTTGGCACCGCTTACGACAAAGAAAATGCCGAATGGATACTTGCGCGATATAAGCAGTGGGGTTGGGATGCGCACATCGAAACGTTTGACGTGCTTTACCCGACGCCGAAGGAGCGCGTGCTCGAAATGGTGGCGCCCACGAAGTTCGCCGCTAAATTGCAGGAGCCTCCGGTTGCGGGAGATCCGACGTCGAGCCAGCAGAGCGAGCAATTGCCTTCCTACAACGCATACTCAGTCGATGGTGATGTCACGGCTCCGCTCGTCTACGTGAATTATGGCGTGCCAGCCGATTACGACGAACTCGATCGGCTCGGTATTTCCGTGAAGGGCTCCATCGTCGTCGCGCGCTATGGCGGATCGTGGCGAGGCATTAAGCCAAAGGTTGCGGCCGAGCATGGTGCAATTGGATGTCTCATCTACTCCGACCCTCATGATGACGGCTATTTCGTGGACAATGTGTTTCCGAAAGGCCCGATGCGTCCGCCCGACGGCGTGCAGCGCGGCAGCGTGATGGATTTTCCATCGGCGCAGCCGGGCGATCCGCTGACTCCGGGAGTCGGCGCAACTCCGGAAGCAAAGCGCATTCCCATCAAGGACAATCCCGCGCTCACGAAGATTCCGACGCTTCCGATTTCCTATGGCGACGCGCAACCATTGCTCGCGGCTCTCGATGGCCCGATGGCTCCGGCGGAATGGCGCGGCTCGCTTCCGATTTCCTATCACGTGGGCCCGGGAGCGGCGAGAGTGCATCTCAAGGTCGCGTTTTATTGGGACACGAAGACGCTTTACGACGTCATCGCGAAGATTCCTGGCTCCGAGCAACCCGACGAGTGGGTGATTCGAGGCAATCATCATGATGCGTGGGTCAACGGCGCCGAAGATCCGCTATCGGGCCAAGTGGCGGAAATGGAAGAAGGCCGCGCATTCGGCGAATTGCTGAAGCAGGGTTGGAAGCCGAAGCGCACCATCATTTATTGCGCGTGGGACGGAGAAGAGCCCGGGCTGCTCGGTTCGACCGAGTGGGCCGAAGCTCATGACGCGGAGCTGAAGCAGCACGCGGTGGCGTACCTGAACACCGACGGCAACGGCCGCGGCTATCTATCCGCGGAGGGCTCGCACACTCTCGAGCATTTCATGAATGGCGTTGCGCGCGACATTGTCGATCCGGAAAAGAATATTTCGGTGCGCGAGCGGTTGTACTTGCACGACATTTCCAGCGTCCATAGCGACCACGCTGGCGAAGATCGCAAGGAGATTCGCGACCGCGCGGACGTTCGCATGGGTGCGATTGGTTCGGGCAGCGATTACACCGCTTTCGTGGACCATCTCGGCATCGCCTCCATCAACCTGGCCTATGGCGGTGAAGATCGCGGAGGCATCTATCACTCGGCTTACGATGATTTTTATTGGTTTACACATTTTTCCGATTCTGATTTTGTCTACGGCCGGGCTCTCTCGCAGACTACGGGCACGGCGGTGATGCGCCTCGCGGATGCTGATTTGCTGCCATTCGAATTCATCGATTTCGCCGATACGATTCATTTGTATCTGAAGGAGCTCAAGAAACTGGCGGATGAAGAGAGAGAGAAGGCGATCGAGCGCGATAAAGAGCTCGATGAAGGCTTGTTCAGCGCAACCAGCGATCCACGGCGTCCGACGGTTGCGCCGCCGCGCGAGGACGTGCCTCCGCACCTCAATTTCGCGCCGCTCGAAAATGCCGCTGATGCACTCACGACGGCCGCGCAGCAGTATCACGACGCACTCCGCAAGGCTTGGACTGCCGGCGGCATCCCCGCGGCGACTCTTGATGATTTGAATCACAAGCTGATAGAAAGTGAGCGCCGCCTCACGACGCAAGAGGGACTTCCGCACCGCGGCTGGTACAAACACATGATCTACGCGCCCGGCGTCTATTCGGGATACGGCGCGAAGACAATTCCCGGAGTGCGCGAAGGCATTGAGCTGAAGCATTGGAATGAAGCGAATTCGGAGATTGGAAGAGTGTCGGCGGTACTCGGCAATGAGACGACGCTGATTAATGAGGCAACTAAGGCTTTGGAAGCCGCAGGGCGCTAGCGGTTGAGGAACTACACATAGAATTGCATCGAGATCTCGAAGCCCGTGGGCGACTATTCTGAGTCTGTTTCGAGCTCATCATTCGGCGATGCCTAATTCGCGTAGAGGCGCGGGTGAGTTTTCTTTGGGGGCAGTGCTGCGGCGTTGACGCTATTGTCGACCTTGGCAACTTTCTGAGCGCGAAGCTCGCGCGCAAGTTCGCCGAGGCTCTTGTGCTGGTTGTCGATTTCAGCCTGGCCTGTGGCGAGCGCGGAGTTGTAGGGCGCGAATGTGGACTCCACAAAGTTCTCCGATCCGTGCGAAGACACAACGGCATCGGAACCATGCGGGCAGCTCGACTGCGCGTGCGCCGGAAGCGCGAAAAACAGAACCACAACTGCAAAACCAAGAATTTTCACGGCATCGCCCTCAACAGAGGCACAGTCGTTCGATCGATTAGATAAATAGCAAGTTGAGGCGACCGGGGCGAGAGTACGGAAGTACCGATTTTTTGAAGATATGGCGGAGAGGGGGGGATTCGAACCCCCGACACCCTTTTGGGGTGTAACTGCTTAGCAGGCAGCCCTGTTCGGCCACTCCAGCACCTCTCCGTAGGCTGCTACCTTGATTGTCCGCCGCTTGCGTTCGCTGTTGAAAAAGACAAGCGGGCGTTGGCTTATTTTCTGTGATCCAACGCGCTGCTAGGATATCACGGACGCGGTTTGTCATTCTCACGTAACGACGCGCCACGTAAGGACGTGCTCGG
The DNA here is from genome assembly GCA_963803835.1 of uncultured Acidobacteriota bacterium. Taxonomy (GTDB): domain Bacteria; phylum Acidobacteriota; class Terriglobia; order Acidiferrales; family UBA7541; genus Palsa-147. The sequence continues at coordinate 15,525 of CAWDOI010000014.1, forward strand.
GAACTGATTCCGGCTTCTCAGCAATCCTTTCTCTCCCGCCCCCAAGATTTAGAGTCCGCGAAAGAGCATTTGCCAGTACTACGTAGCACTAAATCTGCCCTTCGGTACAGTATCCCGCGGCATTTCGAAGTGGCTTAATGTTCCGACTAAGTCCTAGATCCAGGCGCAAAACGCGGGGCGGTCCAAATCTTTTGAGACGCTCGACTGTCTGTTCGTCAATTCCAAATATTTCGATGCTGCACCAGCTTCGCGCGAGGGTCACCGGAGGCCCGAATGTCCCAATCCAAGAAATCGAAATCGAAGGCTCAACTCTCGCAGAATATTTCCGAAGCGACTGAGCGAAAAAGCACAACGCGCCGCGCATTCCTGGGCCAGATAACTAGCGCGGCGGCGGTAACCGTCGCTGCTGCGGCGGCTGCTTCGGCTCCACTATCGGCATCAGCCGCGGGCGTACCGCAGCAATCCCCGCGAGCGCAGGTTAGCGCGAGCACGGTTGGGCGGGCGCTCACATCGTTCAACAATCGCGTGTCTGCTGCGCAAACGGAATTCCAGGTTGCGACTCCCGTTGAAATTACAAACGGCGACGAAACGCGTTACCCGAATCTTATAGGCAACTATTCGAAGGGCCTCGCGCACAACTCCATCGGCGAGGTCGAAAGCGCATCCTATGCCAGCCTGCTGAAGGCTATCCAAACGGGAAATCCTCAGCAATTCGAGCAGATTCAACTCGGTGGCACCGCGCTACTGGTTGATCCACAATCCGGTCTCGCATTCGACTTGGAGGGAACGGACTCGCACAAATTTGCGATAGGTACTCCGCCGTCGGTGGCGAGCCAGGCCATCGCCGACGCCGCCATAGAAAGCTATTGGATGGCGCTGTGCCGCGATGTGAATTGCACGCAATATGGAAACGAGCCGCTCACGAGCGCGGCCATCGCGGAATTGAATTCGCTTTCGGCATTTCGCGGTCCGTCACCGATCACACCGCAGAATTTATTTCGAGGCTTCACGCCCGGCGATTCGCTGGGTCCGTATGTTTCGCAATTCCTCTTGATACCTTTCAGCTACGGCGCAATACCTGTAACGCAGCTCTTCACTACGAATGTTCCGGGCGTTGACTACATGACGGATCAACCGTCATGGCTGGCCGTACAAAACGGGCAGGGTCCCTTCGGCTCGGATCAAGCTGATCCTGAGTTTCAGCACATGCGGAACGGCCGAGGACTCTCAGCATATGTGCACGTTGACATACTGTTTGAAGCCTACTTCAACGCCTGCATCGCTCTGATTGACCTGGGCGCGCCGCTCGATCCGAACAATCCGTACGTGGGCTCGAAGACGCAGAGCGGATTCGGGACGTTTGGAACGCCACATCTCAAAACGATCGTGGCAGAAGTGGCGCAACGGGCGCTAAAGGCGGTGTGGTACGCGAAGTGGTTCGTGCACAGGCATCTTCGCCCGGAGGAATACGGTGGACTTATCCACATGACCAAGACTGGCCAGGCAAATTATCCATTACACGCCGACGTATTGAATTCAAAGGCCTTGGCAAAAGTGTTCAGCGAGCACGGAACTTACTTTTTGCCGCACGCGTTTCCGGAGGGTTGTCCGCAGCACCCGTCATATGGTCAGGGGCACGCGACCGTCGCGGGGGCTTGCGCCACAGTCGTTAAGGCGTGGTTCAACGACCTCGCGCCACTCGTCTCCATTCCCGGTGTCGAAGTGTGGCAATCGAGCGAAGATGGATCGTCATTGGTGCCGTATACCGGGGCGGACGCAGGCGAAGTGACCATCGGCGGCGAAATGAACAAGCTGGCTGCGAATATCGGGATGGGACGCGTTCACGCGGGCGTGCATTGGCGCTACGATTACACGGATTCGTTGCCGCTTGGCGAAGCCGTCGCTATTGCGATGCTTCAGGACATGGGCCACTGCTGGAGTGAGACGTTTGAAGGATTTTCGTTCACGAGATTCAATGGCACGAGGATTACGGGAGTGGGCAAGAACACTTAACGCGATTTGCGGCCTACGCGGTCAGTGATGTTTAACAGGAATTCGTCCCGGGGCTAAAGCCCGTTGAGGGCGAAGTTTTCTTTCGCTGGACTGAAGTCCAGCTCCCCCTGCTGAAGCAGGAGGCCCCCACCCTCACCTCCACACCCACCCCACGCGCGCTGCAGTCACAGTGCTGAATCACGTTGCGAGGCTAAAGGCCCGAGCACATCGAGTCCCGGCCCACCCTGTAGGCCCGCGGAGCGCGAGAACTCAGTGCATCGAGCCTTCGGGGCGAAAGCGCACAAACACTAGGTAACCCATCGGGTGCTGGCCGTAGATCGGATCGAGGAATGCGGGCTTTCCGTAGAATGTCGCTTGGCCTCCGATCGCCGTTGAGAAATGGGGCAGGACGTGAATTTCGCGGTCGTACCCGGCCGTGTATGCCTGAACGCGCGCGAGGAACGCTTCGTCAAATCCGGCGGGCAGCGGATTTTCTCCGATCAGAAGCAAGTTCGTGCGATCGACATTCTCGATGCGCCCCCATACGGCGTTCTTCGAAAGAATGTGGACCGTCGATTCGAGCAGGTAGCTATTCAGCACCCCGCCATTGCTGAGCGAGCGCGTGCGTCCCCATATGAGCGACGACGCCCAACTGCCGCGCTCGAAACGCCGGCCGTAGCTGATCGAAGCGGTCATGCGGCGCTGGTCATCGGTTGGATCGAGAGCTTCCGGACTGTGCAGGGTTCCGATCGAAAATTGGCCGGTCCAATTTCGAGTGGGACTCAGGGTGAGGCGGGACGACCACGAATCAATCGCACCCGCCTGGATGTTCCAGCGATTTTCATTTGGTTCGCGGCCGTGAAATCCGGAGGCCTCGATTCGAACGATGCGGTAGGTGTAGCCGACTGTTACAACTTCGTCCGCGATGTGCGTCGAGTCCTGCATGTGATGTCCAAGGGCGGCAATCGGATCTTCGCTTGCCGAAGTGCGATGCGGATACGCGACGGGGCCGAGCGCAGGATCGCCGATGGGCGCGGCATAGAAAGTCAGCAAATTATTTTCGTTGGGCTTCCAATCGTAGAAAGCGCCGATCTACATGAATAAATTGTGCGGATGCTGGCCATCCACAATGGGCAGGCCGAAAGCCGTCTCGCCGATTTGGAATAGCTCGGGATAGCGGCGTCCGGTGATGGTTGCGGGCTCGAGGCTGAACATTACGCGCGCAGTAAATTTTCCCGGCCCAAGGTCATGTTGGGCCATGGGCATCAACCAGTTGGTGGAGAAAAATTTGTCGCCGCCGCGCGGGCCGGTCTGCTGTAGCTCGTTGACGAAGAAATTGCCGTGAAACTTTAACTTCCAGCCTGAGCGATCTGCCATCCACATTGAATGCGGAGTTGAGATAGGCTCGACGTCCGTTCCCGATGCCGCGTGCATTTCAATTGCGTCGAGGAGCGTGGAAGCGTGCTCGTGGGACATCATTCCGTCCGGCATCGCGGCGTGCCCGGTTTGGGAATTCATGTCGTGCCGCGTCCGGCAGCATGATTGAAAGCACTCTAGCGGAGCGCTTCCGCTTTTTTCGATCGCCGACGCGGTGCTTGCGCCAACGAGGGTCGCTGAAATAACTGCAAATCGAAACAGTCTGCTAACGCTTCGCAAAGATTTCTCCTCAACGCAATTCCGGATCCTGCGCGGTAGCGGCGCGATTCTCTCGCGTTGAACGAATTGCGCCAGATTCGTCGAGGTAGAAGTTTCTGTAGCCGTAATTTCCAGGCCGCGCAAGGAGCGCAAAATTTTTGATGCTTCCATTGTCCGCGGATGGCGATGGCGTGTATTTAATTTCGTAGCCTGCGTTCTTCGCCGATTGCGCCGCAGCGCGCGCGGCCGGACCGAGCATTTCGAGTGAAGATGGATAGCTCCCGGTGGCGGCTTCGTAAGACGCTAGTGATGCACGCAAGTCACTGAGTGCGGCGAGCGCGCTCTTTTCGGCCTCTGGCTTTGATGTGCCGGGCCTTGGCGGGAGAACAAACCAGACGATGGCCCACAGGCACGCGATCAGCACGCCCCAGATGACCACGATCCTTGCGATGCTGCGCTTTTTCTTCGGCGCAGCTAGCTCTTCGAGCGGCTGCCCTGTCAGGTCGGTGCCGCAGTACGGGCAAACTTCGGTTGCTTGATTAAGGGGCTGTTCGCAATCGCGGCAGACGTACATTCATTTTGAATCGTAGGAACAGGCGGAGAAGATGTCAACGACGGCTTTGCGCGAAACCTAGATGATTCCGCCGGCTGTCTGGCTATGGGCCTCGCTTTCTGGCGGGGCAACTTCCGGCATGGTGCGTGTATCATTAATCTCCAGAAACTGGAGCGGGTTACGGAGCGCCACTCTTGCCCACATCGCTTCGCCTAGCGCCCGAACTCAAGCCGAGGCTCGAAGAACTTTTCCGCCGCGCGGAAATACCCGAAGGCTGGGGCTGCAGTCTCGATGATTTTGTCTGCGCTGTGGATCGCAGTGTGGGCGTACGATTTCGCGATTCACAGGCGTCTCCGCGAGAAATCTCCGCATATCTAGATACACTTCATTTTCAGGATCTGGCGTTGTCGTACTCCTGCGCAGCTGGCAACTCGGGCGCGTGGGACCACTTCGTCGCGAAGTTCCGGCCCGAACTTTATCGCGCGGCTCGCGCCATTGCCGGAGATTCCGCGGGACGAGATCTGGCTGACTCGCTCTACGCTGAGCTATATGGGCTCGAAAGCCGCGAGGGGCGCCGCCGCTCTCTATTCGATTATTTTCACGGTCGAAGCAAACTGGGCACGTGGCTGCGTGCAATCCTGGCGCAGCGCCACGTGGATGAATTTCGCCGCACCCGGCGAATGGAATCGCTTGACGATCCCGAGAGCGACGCCTCCGATCCGCCCCAAGCGCAGCCAGTAGCGAGTGATGGCACTGACCCTGAGCGCTCGCGCTATCTTGTGCTGCTGCAAACAGTGCTAACCGCCGCGCTAGCGGGGCTTGCGCCACGGGACCGGTTGCGGCTTGCGTATTACTACGTCGACGATCTCACGCTCGCGCAGATCGGGCGGCTTCTCGGCGAACACGAGGCCACCGTGTCGCGCAAGCTCGAGCGAGTTCGCCGCGAACTGCGCAAGAATGTCGATGGGGAATTGCGAAACAAGAAGCGCCTGAGCGAGGCGCAGGTGCAGCTATGCTATGAGTATGCGCAGCAGGAATGGCCGTTTGATCTCACTCGCGTGCTGTCGACGAAGGAGTGACTGCGCATGGCGTTTCCATGCAAGTTCTTGAGGGAGTATCGTTCTAAGTTAGGGATCGGCGAATGACGCAGGGCGATCACAAGGCGGGATTCGACAGCATGCTGCGCCGCGGACTTTCGAGCGATTCCCCGCGGGCCGCGCAAGCCTGCCCCGAGCCTGATTTACTGGCTGCGTACTACGAACGCTCGCTTGCGCCAGTCGAAGTTGAGCGATTCGACGCGCACCTCGCGACGTGCGAGCGTTGCCGCGCGCAAATCGCCGCGCTCGTGCGCTCGGAAAAGCCCGACCAGAAACAACCGGATGTTCCCGCATCATGGCTGTGGAATTGGCGTTGGCTCGCGCCGGCCGTTGCTGCAATCGCAATCATCGTGATCTGGGCCGGAGTTCGCGAGCACAACAAGGCAACGAGCGAGCCGACCGAAGTCGCGATGACGGAGACGACACGCCCGCAAGAGACTGTTGTGCCATCGCCTCCCGTGGCACAACGGGAGGCGCCAGCTAGAAGCGTGACTGGCGGCGCACTATCCAAACCCGCCGCAACCCCGAATCTTGAGAAGAAGTTTTCGGGACCATCGCTTCAAGGTTTGGCAAAGGAACGTGGCCAAGCACCGACAGCAGCCGCGGGGACTGCGAAGCCTGGCGAACCGCCAAGCTCGGCGCGCGAGAGCGCCGGCGAATCGTCTGCCGGAGGCTCCGCGGGAGTCGTCGGCGGAGTCGTGACGGCACCGGCCCCGACTTCGAAAGAAGATAGCACCGCGGTCCCGGCACTTGTGCAATCGGCACCAGCCGACGGCCTGAGCGCCGAAAACGAGATCGTCACGAACATTGCGAAACCTCGAGCGTCAAGCTCAGGAGCTGCACTGGCGCCGCGCCAATTTTCTTTGAGCACCAAGAGGCCTGCGGGCGCCGCGCCTGCAAAGGCCAAATCCGCCGCTGCGGATCAGTTGGCAGTGCGCGAAGTGTCCGCGCACCCCATCGTGATTGCGAGTCCGGACCCGACGAAGTCCTGGCGAATTGCCGTTTCTGGCGCAATCGAAGTCTCCAACGATTCCGGCGTGACGTGGCAGATGCAGAGACCTGGAATTGCCGGAGCGATGACATCGGGCTTCGCTCTTTCTTCAAAAATTTGCTGGATCGTGGGCCGCGCGGGCGCCGTCCTCCGGACGGTGAACGGCACCGACTGGAAACAGGTCGCTGCGCCCACGACGCTAGAGCTTACTCACGTGACTGTGTGGAGCGCGAAACGCGCGCAGGTTACGGCTGCGGACGGAAGTTCCTACGTGACGAAGGATGGCGGGAAGTCCTGGACGAAACAGAACAATCCCTAAATTTTTTGGAATGCGACTGCAAGAAATTGTGCGGGGTGCGTTCTAAGTGTGGACGGATGTTTGATTCAAGATTTCACGGGAGGACGAAATGTTCCGATTGATTGATAAGCGGCAATACCTGGCAGCGGGTCTCATCGTTGCACTGAGCGTGATTGGCTCTGCTGCATTCAGATCGCGCGGCGTGCAGGCGTCGCCGCGGCCGGATGGCAGCGCGGCGCAGAGTGCGACGCCGAGCACGACTCAGAAGGATCAGGTCGATCTCGCGGTCACGGTTTACAACTCGAATGTCGCGCTCGTGCGGGATGTGCGGCAACTCTCGCTCCCGACCGGGAGCTTCTCCTTGAAATTCGAAGATGTCGCGGCATCGATCACCCCGCAGACCGTCCATTTCCGTTCGCTCTCGGAGCCCACGAAGCTCTCCGTTGTCGAGCAGAATTACGAATACGATCTGCTCGATCCGGCGAAGCTTCTTCAGAAATATGTTGGCCGCGAAGTGACACTCGTGCGCGGCGAAGAAGAGAACAATTCGACGAAGTGGATCGAGACAAAAGCGCTGCTTCTTTCCGACAATAACGGCCCCGTCTGGAAAATCGGCGACGAAATCGTTACGGGGATGCCCACCGACAATTACCGGTTCCCCGACCTTCCCGAAAATCTCTACAGCAAACCGACGCTCGTGTGGATGCTCGAGAACGGCGGGGCAAAGTCGCAGCGAGTTGAGGCTTCTTATTTGACCAACAACATGAATTGGAATGCGGACTACGTCCTCACAGTCGCGCGCGATGATAAATCCGCCGATCTCGATGGCTGGGTGACGCTTGCCAACAATAGCGGAGCGGCGTACAAGAACGCGAAGCTCCAGCTCGTGGCGGGGGAAGTTCATCGTGCCGCGCAAGTCCGGATGAAAGCAGAGTCGTTTGGAGCCATTGCTGGAGCGGCTGCGCCCGCGCCGCAATTTGAACAGGAGAATTTTTCGGAGTACCACCTCTATTCGCTGGCGCGGCGCACTTCGATCGAGGACAAAGAAACCAAGCAAATCAGTTTGCTGAATGCGAGCGGCGTTGCTGTCGAAAAGCTACTGCTCGTCACCGGGCAGTCGTACTACTACAGGAACCCGCAGACGATCGGAAACCCGATTTCGCAGGCCGTGCAGGTGAATTATCGATTCAAGAACGAAGACAAATCGGGGCTCGGGATGCCGTTGCCCGCCGGCACCGTCCGAGTGTATCAGGCCGATTCGCACGGCGGCATTCAACTCGTGGGAGAAGACAACATCAACCACACGCCGAAAGATGAATCGGTGACGATTCACGTCGGCGATGCCTTTGATATCGTGTGCGAGCGCAAGGAGACCGATTTCAAGAAGATTTCGAACAATGTGTACGAATTTGAATACGAGATCACGCTGCGTAATCACAAGGAATCGGATGTGACCGTGGAGGTTCGCGAACCGATTGGCGGTGATTGGGAAATCGAGAAATCCAACTACAAAGCAGACAAGCTCGACTCGACGACGCTTGGCTTTCAGATTCCGGTCGCGAAGAATGGAACTTCAACGCTCGATTATCGCGTGCGGGTAAAATGGTGAGCGCGGAATTTACTCGAGGTTCAAACGCTCGATGCTGGCGCGGCGCGAAGACAGCGTCACGCCAGCCGGTGCGCCAACATCATCAGTGGCCGCGTCCGGCTTTTTGCGCGATATCGAGCTCTTGCGCGAAGTGAGGATTTTCGGGAAATTGCCGCGCCAGGCCGGCGAGCAGCGCTTGGGCCAGATCGTAGCGGTGCTCACGTTCATCGGCGAGCGCCAGCATGATCTTCGCGAACGGTTGCAGATAGTGTCCGTGAACGACGGCGTTTTGCATCAGCGTCATCCCGCGCTCGCGGTCTCCGTGGATTCCGCCGAACCATAGCACGGCGCGCTTGTAACTCGGCAAGCAACCGATGATGTAGCTCGCCACGCCGAGCGACACGTACGCATCCTGCAAGTTCGGATCAAGTGCCAGCACTCGGGACGCTTCGGCGTCCGCCTGTTTCATCAACTCCAGGCTGGCAATCTGCTTCTTCTCGATTAAGGCGTCGTAGTCGGATTCCATTCCGTCGGCGAGCGTGAGAACGAGTAGAGCTTCGGCATCCCGGGAATCCGTGTGAAGGCGTGCGTTGGCCAGCGTGCGGGCGCGGCCATTGGCATCGAGAAATTTTGTGTTGCGATTTTCCGCGACGGTGCCGTCCACGCCAACGAGCAGTTTCTTGTCATCCAGAAAAAACGCGGAAGAAAAAACGCCCTTCCGCTGAAATTCCTCGAAAAGATAGCTTGCTGCTTCGGCTACGATCCCGAGAGCGTCATTTGGGTGCAATCGCTCGTAGGCGCCGATGACCGAGCGGGCCTCATCGAATTTCAAACGGTACATATCGTCGAACGCGTTATCGAGCGACGGTCCTGCGAGCAGGACAGGGCCCTGATTTTGATTTTGATCGGAAGAGGGCGCGGCCGCTTGAATGCCTTCCGACGCGGCCTGCGGCAATGGAGACGCGGCGAGAGCCACGCCCGCGGCCACCGCGATGATTGCAACGACCGTGCATCGATTGAAAATGCGCGCTTTCATCGATTTAGCGAGCTTCACCTTTGGGATGCTGGCTTCCCGGCGCAAGATGGTCTAATTTCTGCAAAATGCGAGTCACAAATTGTCGAGAAAGAACTGCATGATGCGATTGAACAGCAAAAGTTGTGCAGGGCGATCGCTCATCGGATGGCCGCGTCCCGGAAAGATTAATAGCTCCGGATATTTTCCCGTCTCGATAAAGTGGTTTAAGAGCAGCGCCGTATTCGCGAAGTGGACGTTGTCGTCTCCGGTGCCGTGCGCCACCATCAATTTGCCTTTTAGATTCTGCGGAAAATATGCCGGCGAAGATTCCCGGTAGCCGGCCTCGTTTTGTTGCGGCGTTCCCATGTAACGCTCGGTGTAGGCAGTGTCATACAAGCGCCAATCCGTCACCGGAGCGACGGCCACTCCGGCCTTGAAGACCTCGGGCGCGTGAAAGAGAGCCGTGAGCGTCATATATCCGCCGTAGCTCCAACCCCAGATTCCAATGCGCGTGCCATCCACGTACCCCAGCGATTTCAGATATTTCACGCCGGCGAGTTGATCCGCCAGCTCGATCTTGCCGAATTGATGGTAGAGCGGCGTTTCGAATGCATGGCCTCGGCCCGTGGAACCGCGATTGTCGAGGCTCCAGATGATGTATCCCTTTTGCGCCATGATGTCCGACCAAAGACCTCCACTCCATTGGTCGCGGACAATTTGAGCTTCGGGTCCGCCATAGACTTCGATCAACACAGGATACTTTCTTGCGGGATCGAAATCCGGCGGCTTGATCATGCTGGCGTGAAGGATTGTTCCGTCATCGGCGGTGACCGTTGTGAACTCGACGGGCGGGAGGTGATACTCCGCGAGTTCCGGGACATTGTTCTCTGCGAGCACCGCGATTTTCGTTCCATCCATTCGATCGAGTTCCTGCTTTGGCGGCACGTTTGCGTTCGAGTATGTGTCGAGAAACGCGGATTCGTCGGGTGCGATTTCCGGGGAATGCACGCCGTGGACACGCGTCACTTGCAAGAGCGTCCCATCGTTGACAGAAACGCGGAAGAGATGCGTCTCAACGGCATTGTTTTTGTTCGAGAGGAAATAGACGTAGCCGTGCCGCTCATCGACAACCAATCCATTCGCGCTCTGCGGCCCGAATCCTTCGACGCCGGTCACGGCCCAATCCCCGCTGGTTAGCTGCTTCAACAGTTTTCCGCTGATATCGTAGAGATAGATATGGCGGTAGCCCGATCGCTCGCTGGTCCAAAGGAATCGCTGGCCGTCGGCAAAGAAATAGAGATCGTCGCTCAGATTGATCCAATATTTGTCGGTGTCGGTGAGAATCGTATTGGACGCGCCACTCGCGGAGTCGAATAGCATGAGGTCGAGCCGCGTCTGCCCGCGATTGAGCCGCTGGATCGCGATGTGTTGGCTGTCGGGGGTCCAATTGACACGAGCGACGTAGACGTTTGTGTCGGAGCCCGTATTGAGCCATCGCGTTTCTCCGCCCGTTACGGGAACGATTCCGACGCGCACGATGGGATTGGCCTCGCCGGCCTGCGGAAAGCGCATGTTCTCGATAGCGCCGATATCGGTGCTCATGTCGTAGATGGGATATTTCGTCACCGGACGTTCATTCATTTCGTAGTAGGCGAGGTGCGAGGAATCCGGCGCCCACCAGTAAGCCGTCCGGCACGAAAGCTCTTCCGGGTAGAGCCAGTCCAGCTTGCCCTTGAGGAGTTCTTCGGAACCGCCCGTGGTGAGTTGTTTCTTTTTCTTCGACGCTGTGCTTACGACCCAGAGATTGAAATCCTGAATGTAGCTCACCCACTTCGCATCGGGCGAAATCTTCGCATCCTCAATCGAGGCGTCGCCGCCCACCAATCGTGTCGAGGATTTCGATTTCAGATCGAGCCACACCAACTGCGTGTCGCTGATGAAAAGCAATCCATTCCCGTCGGGCGCCCACTGGTAATCCTGCGGAACTGCGCGGCCGAGGCCCGTAGCCTGCGTCGCGCGTTCCTTCGGAGGTTCAAGAAGGGACGCGAGCATCTTCGCGTCAACAAGCACGGTCGATTTTCCGGTCGCGGCGTCCATCGTCCAAAGTTCCGTGGCCGCGTCTTTGCCTGTGCCTGATTGATGAAAATATGCGAACCGCTTGCCGTCGGGACTCCACGCGATGCCGCGCTCGATCGACCCACTCAAATTCGGCGCGCTATAGAGCCGCTCAACCGTGAGCGTCTTCCCCGGAACTTTCGCGGCTTGCGCTCTCGCGGGCTTCGCGGCAGAGATGGACGCAGCGGTGAGCAATAGCGTGAGAGCGCAATTGCGAACTATGGACGCATGCATGCTCGAGGTCTCCTCGACAAAGTTCGATATTTTAGCTCGGGCCGCTAAAGGAAGCTATCGGCAACGCGACCAAAGATTTTAATTTTATTAAGGACGGAGATGTTCGCGAATCGTTAGCGGGCCTGTTCGAGGCCGACTGGAGAGGTTGCCGAATCGCGCGCGCCCGACTTCCTGCGCGCCAGGATGAACGCGCCGATCGTAACTGCCAGTGACAGAACGACCATGAGGCTTTCAAGAGCGAGCCTCTTTGGGCCGAGCCGCTCTCCCGGGCCAAAGCACCCGCAATTGATTTCAAGCCCCATTAGGTATGTCCGGATCAACGTGGCGAAAAATCCGCTGAGCAGAAGCGTTGAAACGAGTGACGAAAGTCGCAGAGCGATTCCGGTCACGATCCACAATCCCAGAAACAATTCGAAGAAGGGCAACGTATGCGCGACAAAATCAGCCGAAGAAGAAGAAAGTAGCTGGAAGGAATCCACCTGCATCGCAAACATCGAAAGCGAAGTCTTTACGGACCCTACCGACCAAGGGCCGGGCGTCTGCGGCTTTAACTTGGCGTATGCCGCGACCAGGAAAATCGACGCGAGCCCGATCCTGCCGATTAAAAGCAGAATGCGGCCGGTCCTCAATCGCGGAGTTTCAGCCATTCTATTGGCTCATCACCTGATCCAAGAATTGCTTCATGATCGGCCAGGATACGACACCCGACATCGGCCCGTACGTCTTCCCCTTGTAACTGAAGCGGAAAGTCGGTGTCGCGCTCACGGGAATGGTGTTTCCTAGCGCCTTATCTTTTTCGATCGAGGCATCGAAGGGGCAGCCATGCGAGGCTTTGCCGGCCTGCGAGTAGCTCGCCGGTGTAACACCGGCAGTCTCCGGCGGACAGGCTTCCATCATCTTCGCGACACGGTTGAAATCCGCAGGCGACATCGCCGCCGCAACATATTTCTTAATATTTCCGTCTAGAGACCAAGCCGCTTGATTGTCGTAGAGCGCCGCCTCTGTCTCCGGGTACTTGCCAATGAGGGCTGCCGCATTCACCCATCGCGCGGCCTCATACCCATATTTGTGCATTGGCAGCGGAAAATCGTGATGTACGAGATAGACCTTTCCGGAAGCAACGTATTCGCTGATCAGCGGCTTCAATGTTTGCTCGTAGAGCGAGCCGCAGGAAGGGCATTGATAATCGCTGAATACTTCCATGGTGACCGGCGCCGTCTTCGATCCGATCGCCTTGACGATGTACTCAGATGAAACCGCGGAGGTCTTCGTCGCGGGCGGCGTGTGTTTGGCAGTCTGTTTCGTTGCCAGAGCCGGCACGGCCAAAACAATCGCCGCAACCGCCATTACTCCAGCTGCTCGCCATCGGTCCACCATTCTGCCAGCCTTCATGAACGCTCCCTGTCTCAGTTCGAGCTTCAGCGCGAAATCTATTTTAACCTCAATTGACGCTGCGGCGAGGTGTTGATTTGCCGCGGTAAATATCGAGTTATTTCTGCCGAAGCTAGGATGCGGATATGTCCATTCGAGTAAGCTGAGTGGCCAGTCTGAGATTTGACGACATTAGTAACCGTAGGGCAGGCCGACGGCCCGACTGATTTTAGTTCGATTGTAGCTGCGTCGACAAAAAAGCGGCGCGTCCAACGACGCGCGCTACGATTACCTGTCGTTCGGGCGGGTTAGGCTGGAAGAACTTCAGAAACTGATGGCACGATGCCATTTTCCATAAGCCACTGATATAATTAACCTTAGGTCACGGATTGAAACTTGACAATGAGGCACTCAACATGTATACTGCGCCAGTCTATACGAATAGACGAGCCATGATCTAAATAAGCCCTCGTAAGGAGCTTTCTCGATGAGCAAGATTATCGGAATTGACCTCGGGACAACGAATTCGGTCGTCGCCGTCATGCAAGGTGGCGAGCCCGTCGTGATCCCCAACCAGGAAGGCGGACGCACTACACCGTCCGTGGTGGCAATCACGAAGACCGGCGAGCGTCTCGTAGGTCAGGTGGCCAAGCGGCAAGCCATTACGAACCCTGAGAACACGGTGTATTCGATCAAGAGATTTATGGGCCGCCGCTTTGACGAAGTCACCGAAGAAACCAGGCGCGTTCCCTACAAAGTCGTCAAGGGATCGAGCGACGACGCCCGCGTGGAAATTTCCGGGAAGGTTTACAGTCCCCCCGAAATTTCGGCCATGATTCTCCAGAAATTGAAGAACGCCGCGGAAGATTTTCTCGGCGAGAAGGTGACGAAAGCCGTGATCACCGTTCCCGCGTACTTCAACGACGGCCAGCGCCAGGCGACCAAGCAAGCCGGCGAAATTGCAGGCATGGAAGTATTGCGAATCATCAATGAGCCAACAGCAGCGGCGCTCGCGTACGGCCTCGACAAAAAGAAAGACGAAACAATTGCTGTTTACGACCTCGGTGGAGGCACGTTCGATATTTCCATTCTCGAAGTTGGAGAAGGCGTTGTCGAAGTGAAGTCGACGGCGGGCGATACGCACCTCGGCGGCGACGACATTGACGAAAAAGTCGTGCAATGGCTGATCGAGGAAGCGAAAAAAGAATTTGGAAGCGACCTGCTCAGCAAAGACAAGATGGCGTTGCAGCGCCTGAAGGATGCCGCTGAAAAGGCGAAGATTGAACTGTCTCAGTTGACCGAGACCGAAATCAACTTGCCGTTCATCAGCGCGTCTCCGTCAGGCCCGGTTCACCTTGTCAAGAAGCTGACCCGCGCGAAACTCGAACAGCTCATGGAAGATTTGCTCCAGCGGACCGTTGGGCCGGTGAAGCAAGCGATCACGGATGCCGGCATCAGCCCAGACAAAATTGATGAAGTCGTTCTGGTTGGCGGCTCGACGCGCATCCCGCGTGTTGTTGAAATCGTGAAGGGTCTTTTCAACGGCAAGGAACCGCACAAGGGCGTGAACCCGGATGAAGTCGTTGCCGTAGGCGCCGCGATTCAAGGCGGGGTGCTTGGCGGCGAAGTAAAGGACATTCTGCTGCTCGACGTGACGCCGCTTTCTTTGGGCGTCGAAACGCTCGGCGGCGTGATGACCGTTCTTATCCCGCGCAACACGACGATTCCGACGCGCAAGTCGGAGACATTCTCAACGGCGTCGGACAATCAGACTTCGGTGGACATACACATACTTCAGGGTGAGCGCCCAGTGGCGAGCGGAAACCGCAGTCTCGGCAATTTCCAACTCGTTGGAATTCCGCCCGCGCCGCGTGGATTGCCGCAAGTCGAGGTGACGTTCGACATTGACGCGAACGGCATCCTGAACGTGTCTGCGAAGGACAAGGCGACAAACAAGGAGCAGAAAATCACGATCACAGCTTCGACTGGTTTGAGCAAGGACGAGGCGGATCGGATGCGCAAGGAAGCCGAGTCGCATTCGGACGAAGACAAGAAGCGTGTGACGGAGGCCGAAGCGCGCAACCGGGCTGACAACTTGATCTATCAGACAGAGAAATTGGTAAAGGAAAATCGCGAGAAGTTGCCGGAAGCTGACGCCAAGGCGGTCGAAACTGCGATCGAAGAGTGCCGCAGGGCAATTGCCGACGGCAACGTCGAGCGCATCAACGCCACGGTGGAAGAATTGACAAAGGCATCGCATCGCGTCGCGGAGGCTTTGTACAAGACGCAGAATGCTGCAGGCGGCGGCGCGGCAGGCCCAGCGGGTGGTCCAGGCGCAGCGCAGCCAGGTCCGGCGAATGGTGCCAGCGGCGGTACGGGGCAGGGAGACGTTGTTGACGCCGAGTTCGTGGACGTGGACGACTCGAAGAAGCCGAACTAAGCGAGTTAGAAATCAGGCCGGGTGGACAAATAAATCCGTCCGGCTTGAATTCATCCCGCGCAAGATTTCCGGAGAAATATTTGACGATCGGTATCAAGCGCTCAAGCCCGCCCCAGGCGGTTCAGAAGGTCCGAGATAACTTTTACCTAATTCAAGTTTCGATTTCGGAAACGCCCAGCGCAGATTGGCGACGCCTGTTCTACGAAGTTCAGCAGGATGTCCCGCCCGATTTTCCGACGCGGTCTGTGGAAATTTCGGGCACCTTGCTGCGCTTTCGATCTAGTCCCGAGAGCGTCGAAGAAAAGATCGTGCGCATTGACCGTTGGCTCGAGCGCGCGAATCAAAAGGATGCGTCGATGGGCACGCGTACGGAAGAGCAGCGGCGGCATCGCGAGGAATTGGCGCGCGAGGCGCAGGAGATGGTGAGCTGGAACGCACGCTGGGCGAAGCTCTGAACGATCGCCGCGCGGCGTGAGCGACTTCCATGGGTAAGGCAATCGAATGGCGACAACATCCAAACAAGATTATTACGAACTCCTCGGGGTCCCTCGCAAGGCGCCGCTAAAAGAGATTCGTCAGGCGTATCGCAAGCTGGCTCGCAAGTATCACCCGGACTTGAATCCAGGCGACAAATCCTCCGAAGAAAAATTCAAGCAGATCCAAGAAGCCTACGAAGTCCTCTCCGACACGAAGAAGCGGCAGGTGTACGACCAATTCGGATTCAATGCGCCGGGTCCTGGCGCGCCGCCGCCGGGCGCGGGGCAGTACAACGTGTCACCCGACAATGTGCATTTCGATTTTGACGGCTTCGATTACGGCGGCAGCGGCGGAGGCACCAGCTTCCGGGATCTCTTCAGCCAATTCTTTCGCGGCGCGAATGCCGCGCAATCGCGCAACGAGGCGGAACCGGGTTCAGATCTCGAATATCAGATCGAGATCACATTTGCCGAAGCAATGCGCGGCGCGACAAAGAAAGTAACAATCACGCGTCTCGACACGTGCCCCACTTGCGGGGGAAAGGGCACCGTCGGGACGTCGCAGACATGCCCCGAGTGCAAGGGAAGCGGCCACGTCACTGAAGTGAGCGGCAAGATGCGCTTTGAAATCACGTGCCCGCGCTGCGGCGGAACGGGCAAGGTCCAGACAATTTGCCGCACCTGTAGCGGCGAAGGCCGCGTGCGCCGCGCCGAGACACTCGAAGTGCGGATTCCGCCGGGCGCGCGGACCGGCTCTCGCGTTCGCGTTGCCGGCCGCGGCAATGCAGGCGCGAACGGCGGCCCTCCGGGCGATCTCTATTTCATCACGAGTGTTGAACCGCACCCATTCTTCGAACGGCGCGGCGACGATCTCTACACGGTTGTTCCCATCACGATTACCGAAGCGGCGCTCGGCGCGAAGATTGAAGTTCCGACGATTGACGGCCGCTCGCAAGTGCGCATCCCGCCCGGAACCGACAGCGGCAAGAAGTTGCGCCTGCGCGAGAAGGGCGCGCCTTCAGCGGGGCATCCCGGCCAACGCGGCGACCAGATCGTCGAGGTGCAGGTGGTAGTGCCGCGCCCCGAGGACGAAAAAGTTAAAGAGCTTCTGCGCGAATTGGGAAAGGCTGCGCCCGAAGATCCCCGCCGCGAAATTTTCGCGCGCGGGGCGGTACAGGGATAAGCGGAGAAACAAGATGGCAGCACGTCCGAGGAAGAAAGCAAAAGCCGGATACATGATTAGCGCAGTTGCGGAGCTTTACAAATTGCATCCACAAACGCTGCGACTTTACGAAAGAGTCGGACTGCTGAAGCCCTCGCGCTCGCAGGGAAACACGCGGCTTTATACCAATCAGGATCTCGAGCGGCTCGAAGTCATCCTCACGCTCACGCGCGAACTTGGCGTGAATCTCGCCGGCATCGAAGTCATCCTCAACATGCGGGATAAGATGGCGGACATGCAGGAGCAAATGGAATCGTTTACCTCATTCGTGCGCGGCGAACTCGCCCGCGGATTCAATGCAACAAACGAGCGACGCACGCGCACCGCGATCGTGCGCGCCGCGCCACCCAAAGTTGTTCGCATCGTGAAATAACTCTTTTCCAGTTTTTCCACACCTCGCGTCAGTTTGCACAGGCTGCGTCGTCTTGCGTGCAATCGCTTCCACGTTTATCCTTGCTTCATGGCGCGGCCTGATTGTCCCCAGTGCAGCGGTACCGGATGGAAAATTGTCGAGCGGCCGAACCAGGAGTCCGGCGCGAAGCCGTTCGCGTCACCCGACGCGAAACCCGGAGCCGGCGCTGGCGAGCCGAAACTTGTCTGGGGCGTGCCCTGCGAATGCACCTTCGAGGACCGTGCTTCGAGTGTTTTCGCTCGTTCGCGAATCCCCGAGCGCTACCGGCATTGTGATTTCGAGAACTACGACACGGACCTGCAATACGATCACGCTTCGCCATCAGAGGTCGCGGCTTGGAATCGCAGCTTGGAGCAAGCGCGCGTAGTCGTGCAAGGCTTTGCCCGCGATTTTCCGGCGGGGACGGAACACGGCCTTCTTCTCATGGGGTCCTGCGGGGTTGGCAAGACACATCTGGCCGTCGCGGCGCTTCAGGAAATCGTGCGTCGCGGCCACACTTGCCTCTTCTACGATTATCGCGAGTTGCTCAAGGAAATTCAGAACAGCTACAATCCGGATAATGAAGCCACTGAAATGGGAGTCCTCGAGCCGGTTTTGAAGGCCGAAGTGCTGCTGCTCGACGATCTCGGAGCAAGCAAACCCTCCCTTTGGGCTCTCGAGACTCTCGGTCACATCCTGAACGCCCGCTACAACGACAGGCGAATTACGCTAGCGACCACCAATTTTCTCGATGGCGACGCCACCGTGCGCCCTTCACAGCGCTCGACCGCGCCACGCCCCTCCGCGATTGAAGACACCCTTTCCGAGCGTATCGGCACGCGGATCCGCTCGCGCCTCTACGAGATGTGCCGGACCATCGAGCTTGCCGCACCCGACTATCGCAAGGAAATTCGCCAGGCGCATCGTTTCCGTGCCTGAGCGGACCTAAGGATGCTTGGGATCGCTAAGGCCCGTATTCGCGTGACTCGTTCTGTTGACATCACTTAGAACGGACGCGTATCATTCTCTGCGATACGGCGTCGAGCGCGGGCGCTCTATCCCCCCTTCTTTGCTCGATCCCCAGTCGGATGGAGACTCCATCCAGGGGTATCTCTCGGCAAGCAAGACGGAGGTTCGTACGGAGGCCGCTTCCATGTCACGCGATCAACACGACCCCACGTTTCAGGCGTCGCCGGCGGAAGCTGCCGCGATGGCGGCTCCAGCCGCAGCGCCTGATCAACAATCAACTTCCAGCTCGTCCGGCGTCCAAACGGCAACAGCTGTAGCGGCGGAAGCTCCGCCGGCGGCGCCACCGCTGGTTGAACAGGAAAACATCTCAGTGGCTCCGGAAGCCGATCCGGTATCGTCAGCACCTCCCGCCGCACAGACTGAAGCACAATTAGCCGAGCACCCGGCAGCCGGGGAAGTCGAAACTACCGAGGGCATGGAGCAACTCATCGAGCAGTATGCGACCGCGCCGGCGACTCCTGCCGAGGGCGAAATCTTCGATGGCCGCGTGATTGCTGTAAACGATGCCGGCGTGGTCGTGGATGTCGGCGGAAAATTTGAAGGGCTGGTTCCCGCGCAGGAATTCCTTGATGCGGGCGGCGCGATTACGTTCGGCCCGGGGCAGACGATCGAAGTCGAGCGACTGCACGAGCACAAAGATGGCTACGTACTGCTGTCGCACATCCGCGCTCATCGCCGGCGCGTCTGGGAAAACGTCGAAAAGTCGTATCGCGAAGAACGAACGATTACAGGGAAGGTGCTCGAGAGAATCAAGGGTGGGCTCGTCGTGGATGTTGGCGTGAGAGCATTTCTGCCCGCGTCGCAGATCGAGCTTCGACCCGTGCACGATCTCGAAGCGTGGAAAGACCGCGAAATCGAATTGCGAGTCTTGAAGCTGAATCGCAAGCGCGGCAACGTCGTCGTCAGCCGCCGGATTCTGCTCGAACAAGCCGCGAAAACTCAGCGCGATGCATTGGTCGCGTCGCTCTCCGAAGGCGCGGTTGTCACAGGCAAAGTCAAAAACGTAACCGACTACGGCGTTTTCGTTGACCTCGGTGGTGTAGATGGATTGTTGCATATCACCGATCTAGCGTGGGGTCGTGTGAAGCATCCATCTGAAATCGTGAAGACGGGCGATGAAATCGAAGTCAAGATACTCAAGTTCGATCAGGCAAAGTCCCGGATTTCGCTTGGACGCAAGCAGCTTTTGCCCGATCCGTGGGCGACCGTTCCTGAACGCTTTCCGACGGGCACGCGCATTCACGCAACAGTCGTCGGCGTGACGGATTACGGCGCGTTTGTGCAGATCGAACCGGGAGTCGAAGGATTGGTTCACGTCAGCGAAATGAGCTGGTCGCGGCGCGTGAAGCATCCGTCGAAGATTGTGAAAGTGGGCGACGAAGTGGATGTGGTTGTCCTGGAAGTGAAATCCGATGCGCAAAGGATTTCGCTCGGCCTAAAGCAGACGCTGCCGGATCCCTGGCAAGCGGCATCCGAACGATTCCCGGTGGGAAGCATTATCACCGGACGCGTGCGCAGCCTCACTGATTTTGGAGCGTTCGTCGAGATTGATGACGGCCTCGAAGGCCTGATTCACATCAGCGACATGAGTTGGACCGAACGCGTGAAACATCCGAGCGAGAAGTTCAAGAAGGGCGACGCGGTGGAGGCGAAAGTCCTGAAGGTTGATGGAGAAAATCGGCGCCTTTCGCTCGGCATCAAGCAGGTGAACGATATTTGGGCGAATTGGTTCAGCGCGCACCATGTCAATGACGTGGTGAAAGGCAAAGTTGTCCGCACGACCGATTTCGGCGCGTTTGTCGAATTGGCGGAGGGTATCGAAGCTCTCTGCCACATTTCTGAAATTGAAGAACGCCGTCCCAAGGGCGAGCGCGAAAAGCCAGCGAGAAAAGATCGTGCCGCATCGCTGCTAACTGTCGGCCATGAGTATGAGTTCAAGATTATTCGAATGGAACAAGAGCAGCGCAAGATCGGGTTGAGCTATCGCGCTGCGCAGAAGCAAGCCGAGCGCCAGGAAATGGAGACCTTCCGGTCTTCGAAATCTTCGCCCACCGCGACGATCGGTGACGCGATCCTGGCCAAGCGCCAAAGTTCCTGAGCAGCGCCCGGTCGTGGTTGCCGGCTCAGGATCTCTGCGGACGCCCTCCCCGCAGGAAAAACCGTTTACCTTGCGGTTGATTGGTGATATGCAAAGGCCCTCGGAGTCTCGCGGCGGCCAAAGCTAGGGCGGAACTGCCTGCACGAATGGAAATCGGAACATGCACTGCAAGTTTGCGACCCCGGAATCCAGGCAAGGGCATCTAAAGGGGGAGACACAATCTCGTTGGGGAACCTAGAAAGGAGGCCTGCCACGCCATGGCGAACACTGCCGCAGAGCACCACAACAAAGAACGAACGATGACGAAAGCAGACTTGATCGAAGAGGTCACGCGCGTGACCGAGCTGCCCCGCAAGGAATCCGAGGTGGTGGTCGAAACGATTTTCGACAGCATCATCGAGGCGCTTCAGAAGAGCGACAAGATTGAGATTCGTGGGTTCGGAAGTTTTCGCACGCGCCAGCGCCGCGGCCGCATTGGCCGGAATCCGAAGACTGGCGCCAAAGTCGAGGTCCCGCCGAAGAAGATTCCGTTTTTCAAGCCCAGCAAAGAATTGAAGGATTTCGTAAATACTTCGAAGCACGCTGCCGCCCCGGCAGAACCCTCCGCGCACGGCTGAGACCTACTGGATGGATTATCTGTGGACACCGTGGCGCTACCGCTACATCGCCTCGGCGAAAGACGACGGCTGCATTTTCTGCGATGCCGCCGCGTCCACCGATGACGCTCGCACTCACATCGTTTTTCGCGGTGAAAAGAATTTCGTCATTCTAAACCGCTATCCGTATACCTCCGGCCACGTCATGATAGTTCCCTACGTTCACGTCGCGGATTTGGCGGCGTCCGATCCCGAGGCGCTTGGGGAGATGATGCGGCTGGCTCAAAAAGTTCAAACGGCTCTCGAGGGACTCTACCATCCGCAAGGCTACAATCTCGGAATGAATCTGGGACGTGCGGCCGGCGCGGGTGTGACAGGGCATCTGCATCTGCACGTGTTACCGCGATGGTCCGGCGATGCGAATTTCATGACCACGATCGCTGAAACTCGAATCGAGCCGGAAGACCTTGAGACCACCTACGAAAAACTCCGCCACGCGCTCAATCCTTGATCGAACTGTTTGTCCGGCCACATGACGGGCTCTCCAATACTGTACAATCGCGCTTACCGCTCAATGGCTCGATCCCGGTCCGGGAGTTGATCTTTGAATCTTGAGTTGACTGAAGAGCAAAAGCTGCTGCAGCGCACGGTCCGCGAATTCGCCGAAGCGGAAGTGAAGCCGCTGGCGAAGGAACTCGATGAAACGGGCCACTTTCCACGCGAGACGTTTCGCAAAGCTGCAGAGCTGGGCCTCACCGGCGTTGCGATTCCCGAAGCTGATGGCGGCGCGGGGATGGATCACATCTGTTATGCGATAACGATTGAAGAGCTCGCTCGCGTCTGCGCTTCAACAAGTGTTGTGCTTTCTGTGCAGAATTCGCTCTATTGCGACCCGATTCATCGCTTTGGCACCGATGAGCAGAAGAAGAAATTTCTTCTTCCGTACGCCCGTGGCGAAAAAATTGGCTGCTATGGTCTCACCGAGCCGCAGGCCGGCTCAAACGCCGCCGCGCTCGCGACGAAAGCGATTCTCAAAGGCGATCGCTACGTTGTGAATGGCACGAAGGCGTGGATCACGAATGGCGGCGTGGCCGATGCTGCGATCGTCTACGTGAATACGCGCCCGGAAAAAGGCGAGAAGGGAATTACGGCGCTTCTCATCGAGAAGGGAACGCCGGGTTTCTCCATCGGCAAGGAAGAGAAAAAGCTGGGCATCCACGCGACGGCGTGCACCGAGCTAGCGTTTTCCGATTGCGAAGTGCCCGTAGCGAATCGGCTTGGCAACGAAGGCGACGGCTATAAGATCGCGCTCTCCACTTTGGATGGAGGGCGAATCGGCATCGGCGCGCAAGCCACCGGAATCGCGCAGGGCGCGTTCGAGGCTTCACTCACTTATGCGAAGCAACGCCAGGCTTTCGGGCATCCCATCGCGGAATTTCAGGCCATCCAATTCATGTTGGCTGATATGTCGACTGAAATAGATGCCGCGAGGCTCCTCGTTCGCAAGGCGGCGTGGAAGCAGGATTCCGGCGGCCGCTTTTCGATGGAAGCTGCCATCGCAAAACTTTTTGCGAGCGAAATGTCCACGCGCGTGACGCACAAAGCGATTCAGGTTCACGGCGGCTACGGATACAGCCGCGAATATCCGGTCGAACGAATGTATCGCGACGCGCGCATCACGGAGATCTACGAGGGGACGAGCGAAATTCAGCGCATTGTCATCGCCGCGTGGGTCCTCAAGTCGTACTGACACAAATCGAAAGCGCGGTCCGGAAGTAGTTTGCAGCGGCTCGGCAGGTCGCGGGCGACTGCGCCGTTTCGACTCGTTCAAGGTATTCTTACGCTGTGCTGGATCTCGATTGCGGACTAGAGTTCGACCCTGCTCGCGATGAAGACTTCTTCGCGGCACTGCCCTCGCGCCCGGCCGTCTATCTCATCGAGATGCATGTGCCCGGCGCACAGCCGTATCTCTCTCGTACTGCAGATCTGCGGCGGGCCGCCGAGCGCCTGCTGCATAAGCCCGAAGCGCTCTCGAAGCGTTTGAACTTGCGCGATGTCGCTGCAAGGATTCGTTATCGTCTGACCGGCTCGAGATTCGAACAGTCGCTCGCGCTGTACCATCAAGCGCGAAATCATTTTCCGAAGCGCTATCGCGACTTCCTGCGTCTTCGCCCGCCCGCCGTCGTTAAGGTCAATTTAAGGAATGCTTATCCGCGCTGCTACGTGACGCGCCGCATTTCGCCGGATGAAGGATTGTACGTTGGGCCGTTTGCCTCGCGCCGCGCGGCGGAATTTTTTGCCGATGGATTTCGAGATCTCTTCAAAGTGCGCCGGTGCCAAATCAAAATCCGGCGCGATCCAGCTTTTCCGGGCTGCATTTATTCCGAAATGAAGATGTGCCTCGCGCCGTGCTTCGCCGGTTGCACGGACGCGGAGTACGCAGCGGAAGTCGCTCGCTCCACCGAAGCGCTGGCGAGTTTGGGAGCATCGCTCGAAACCTCGCTTCAGCAGGAACGCGAAGCGGCCAGCGATTCGCTCGATTTCGAGCGCGCCGCGGCACTCCATAAGAAACTCGACAAAGTCACGGACGTGATGCGGAGCTTTCCGGAACTCGCGCGCCGCGTGGACGAACTCGATGCCGTCATTTTGCAGCGCACTGCGGAAGATAAGACCGTCGCCTTTTTCGCAGTCCATCGCGGAATTATCGCCGATCCGTTTTTCGTGCGATTTGACGAGTTGTCGAGCCAGCCGCGCTCTGTGGAAGCGATAATTCGCGCGCATCTCGAGACTGATTCGCAGGCGGCAAGCGTGGCAGCTGAGAAATCGGCCGCTTCGAGTGAGACGAGCGATTCCCAAACTGCATCAAGGCCGATGGCAACTGTCGCGGATCTGAAAGTCCAATTTGGCATTCGTTCGGTTTCTGATGAGTTGCCGGAACATCTCTCACTGCTCGCGCGCTGGTTCTATGCCAAGCCGCGCGAAGGCGAGATCTTCTTTCGCGAGAAAACGTGGCCGTATCGGCGCTTGCTGCGAGCGTGTGCGCGGATTCTGGCGCCGCCCGCAGCACCCTCTTCGAGCTGAACGGTTCGCGGGGATCGATTCGGCCTGCCGCTTTGAGTCGTCCCGTCGTGTGTTTGCCGGAACTCAAGACGGCGTCGCAGCTCGAAGCGTCGTACAATGTTTCCGTGAGCGAATCGCGAGCGGTCGCGAAAGAAAAATCGAATCGCCCAGATTCGAGGAACGACAAAAATCGTTCGGTCATCCAGACGTCCGCGATGTTTCGGGCGTTGCGGCATCGCAACTTCCAACTTTTCTTCAGCGGACAGTTGATATCTCTCATCGGAACGTGGATGCAGAACGTTGCACAGTCGTGGCTCGTCTACCGCATGACCGGATCGGCGCTCCTCCTCGGGACGGTCGGATTTGCGGGCCAAATTCCCGTATTCGTGCTGGCGCCCCTTGGAGGAATGGTCGCGGATCGATGGAACCGGCAACGCGTGGTGATCTTGACGCAAACGATTTCGATGCTGCTGGCCTTGGCTCTGGCGGGATTGACGCTGAGAAGCGTGATCACCGTGTGGGAAATCATGGTGCTCGCCATATTGCTCGGTGCCGTGAACGCTTTCGATATTCCTGCTCGACAGGCATTCCTGATGGATATGGTCGGCCGCGAGGACTTGATGAATGCCATCGCGCTGAATTCTTCCATGTTCAATGGCGCGCGCGTTGTTGGCCCCGCCGTCGCGGGAATTTTGGTTGCGTGGATAGGAGAGGGCTGGTGCTTTTTCGCGAACGCGATCAGCTATATCGCCGTCATCGTCGGCTTGTTGTTGATGAAGCTCTCCCATCCAAAGCGAGAGAAAGTGACGGCTTCGCCGTTCGAACATATCGCAGAGGGATTCCGCTTTGTCCAGAGCACGAAGCCGATTCGCGCGCTTCTCCTACTTCTTGGCTGCATCAGTCTTTTCGCATTGCCGTATTCCGTGTTGATGCCGATTTTTGCGGATCGAATTCTGCATGGGGGGGCGCGGGGCTTCGGAATTCTCATGGGATCCGCAGGGCTTGGCGCTCTGGGTGGCGCGCTCACGCTGGCGATGCGGACCGGCATGCGCGGGCTTGGACGCTGGATCGCGACTTCGTGCGCTGCCTTCGGCACGGCGCTGATCGCCTTTTCGTTGTCCCGGTCGTTCTGGCTATCCGCGATTCTTCTCGTGCCCGTGGGCTATTCCGTGATGTTGCAGACTTCCGCGTCGAACACGCTGCTGCAAGCGATGTCGCCCGACAGGCTCCGAGGGCGAGTCCTCGCCGTGTATTCGATGATGTTCATGGGCATGGCGCCGATCGGTGCGTTGCTCGCTGGCGCGGTGGCGAAACATATCGGCGCGCCAACCACGGTGTGCCTCGGCGGAATCGGTGCGATTGTGGGCGCGATATTTTTTACGCGGGTTTTACCGCAGTTTCGCGTGGAAGCGAGAGAATTGCTCGTCGCGTCGGGAATGGCCGCAGGCCAGCCGCCCGAGAGCATTCCGGCACGGCCTTCGCCGTAGGCTAATCGCACGGGCGCCTGCGGATGTGCGGTTCTGATATACTCCCGCGTCTCCTCTGAATATTCGATCTTTTGAGAGATCAATTGCCAACGCTCGCGACCCCGGAAGGAACAAACCGCTACGCCGCGCGATTTGCTGACCGCGCCGCTCAAGGACATTTCCGAGAGCAGGCCTCGACAAAGCTGCGTCTGTCTTCGATTGGCCTCGGGACGTATCTCGGTGAACCGGATGCTGCGACGGATGCCGGGTATACCGCTGCGGTGATCACCGCGGTCGAAGGTGGCATCAACGTCCTGGATACCGCGATCAACTATCGACTTCAGCGCAGCGAAAGATCCATCGGCGCCGCGATTCGGGCTCTTGCCACTAAAGGCTTCGCGCGCGAGGAACTGATCCTGTGCACGAAGGCCGGATTTTTAACTCCTGACGGTGAAATGCCTGCCGACGCCAACGAATATTTCATTCGTGAATATCTCAAGCCCGGAATTTTTCGTCCTGAGGATATTGCTGCGGACTGCCACTGCATGGCGCCCTCGTATCTCGCGAATCAATTGGAACGGAGCTTGCGGAATCTGGGCGTGGATTCGATCGACGTCTTTTACCTCCACAATCCGGAAACGCAGCTCGGCGATGTCTCGCGCGAGGAATTTTTGCGCAGGATTCGCGCCGCGTTTGAATTTCTCGAGGGCGCCGTCCGCGACGGCAAGATCGGCGCGTATGGGCTGGCGACATGGAATGGATTCCGGCAGGAGCGTCGAGCGCGAGATTATCTTTCGCTCGAAGAATTGCTCGGCGTCGCGCGTACGGTCGGCGGCGACGGGCATCACTTTCGATTTTTGCAGCTGCCATTCAATCTTGCCATGTCGGAAGCGCTTACTCTTGTGAATCAAACGATGGAAGGACGCCAGGGCTCGACGCTGCAAGCCGCGCGCATGCTCGGTATCACGGTCATTTCCAGCGCCGCGTTACTGCAAGGGCAGCTCATCAGCAGCCTTCCGCCGTTTGTATCGGCGGCTCTTGGATTGAAAAGTGATCTTCAGCGAGCGCTGCAATTTGCGCGTTCGACGCCTGGGATCACCACCGCGCTCGTGGGATCGAGCCGTCCTCAGCATGTTCAACAGAACCTCGAAATCATCGGCGTGGAACCTGCCGCGCGGGAGCAGTATCTGAAGGTATTCGAACGCGGCGCTTAACTCACCGAATAGCCAACTTCGCTTAATCGTGTTCCAGCCAAGAGTCGATTGCTCCGGTCACTCGATCGAGTTTGCCCGTGAAGAAATGATCCGCGCCATCTACGAAGGCTAGCTTCTTCGGTTCCGGCATTGTGTCGAATAGCGCCTGAAGTTTTTCGCGCGAACCGTATTGATCGTCGGATCCCTGAACGATCAGCTTGGGCTTGCCGCATGAACGCAAGTAGCTTAAGTCGGAATTATTGACGGGCAATCCGAGCCCGATGAGCGCGGTCACACGTGGATCTGCACATCCAACCTGCAATCCCACCCACGCGCCGAAGCTGAATCCCGAGAGCAATATTGGCCGGTCTTGGAATTCTTTCGCCAAGTAATCCAGTGCGGCTGCAACATCGCCCTTTTCTCCGCGGCCATTGTCGTGAACGCCCTCGCTCGACCCTGCGCCGCGGAAATTGAATCGAAGCACGAGATATCCCTGCGCGTGAAGCGTCTTGGCGACCCGAAAGACAACTTTGTTGTGAAGCGTGCCGCCGAAGAGCGGATGCGGATGGCAAACCAGCGCGACGCGATGTGGATTTTCACCTGCGACTGTCCAGAGTAGAGCTTCGAGCCGCCCGGCAGGGCCGTGGATAAACACGCTGCGGTGAAGAACGTCAGCCATGGCGAAAGAGAAAAGCAGTTTATCGAAAGGAGCCGCGGTTCGCAAAAGACAGCTGCAGCCCTGTGGAATTTGTACTCAAATCATGAATCCTGCGAGATGTATTTTCGCGCCAATACTACCGAAGTGTTTGATGAAACATCCGCTTTGATATCAGCATTATCCAGGAAGTCATGGTCTTTGACGTACTGAGGACCAGGACCACCAAGCCTGCCAGGGGTGTCCAACTGCCAGCTCCCGCGCATCTAAAGCAGTGGAGGGCAATTTCGATTGCGAATTGAGTTCTGTGATGTTAGCTTCTGGCCAACGCAGTATCTCTTGGGAGGATTATGGGCGGAGAAGTAGAACGTCGCGCGGCTCGCCGCTTCGAGATGTCCTTGCCAATGAAAGTCCGGTTCGTGTCGGACAATGGTGCCGTAGAGGAATCAGGCGAAACTCGCGATATCAGTTTTCGCGGCTTGTACTTCATGATTAGCGCCATGATCGAGAAGGGCGCTTCGATCGAGTTCATCCTTACATTGCCTCAGCAGATTACCCTTGCCGGCGATGTTCACATTCGATGTTACGCGCGCGTGCTGCGTGTCGAGTCCACCGGAGAGCGCCGCGGAATTGCAGCCCGCATCGAGCGGTACGAGTTCCTACCAACCCCCGCCTGAAGATTTTCCGCATTCGGAGTAAAATGCACGCCAGCTTCCCAAATGGAGGGCGATTTTATGTATCACTACGATCCGTTGACGGCTCTCGACGAACTCCGTGACGACTCGACGCTGCCGCATCCAGTTCATCTTCGCGACATGATTCTGCGCACGAAGCTCGATCCGACGAATGCGCTCGATTTGAACCGGGAATTTCAGGACTATCTCACGCGATTCGGCGAGGCGCAGCAGATTGCACGCGGCATTCTCGAACGACTATCGGCGGGCGTCCGAAAGGCTTCTTGAAGCCGGATGCGACCCCGTGCTATCGGAAGGCGTCCGGCGAGTCCCGATGGCAGACCGGGCGCTTTGATTTTGTCGGCTTCGTCGGGCGAAGGACATGTCCGGGCGGGGAAGGCGCTCGCAAAAGCATTCGGCGCGCGCGATGACTGCCTGGTTGAACACATCGACGCGCTTGATTACACAAGCAAATCCTTCCAGAAGATTTACGACGATGCATACATCAATCTAGGCAGGCCGCGCGCCGCAATTGTTATCGCCGAATCGTGTGTTCGCATGGCCAAGTCGCCGGAACGTGCCGTAGCTTCGCAG
The DNA here is from genome assembly GCA_963803835.1 of uncultured Acidobacteriota bacterium. Classification (GTDB taxonomy): domain Bacteria; phylum Acidobacteriota; class Terriglobia; order Acidiferrales; family UBA7541; genus Palsa-147. Next base: position 44,308 of record CAWDOI010000014.1, read on the forward strand.
TCCAACTGAAAGGGCAGCCCGAAATGGCGAGGCAAACACTTCTCATCGACGCCGACGACACGCTCTGGGAAAACAATATTTTCTTCGAGCAGTCGATCGACGAATTCGTTTCGCGGCTCGAGCCGCTCGGCTACACGCGAGAATATTCGCGGCACATCCTGAATGAGACGGAGAAGCGCAACATCCGCCAGCACGGATACGGCGTGCGCAGTTTTCGCCGCTCGCTCGAAGATACGTATATGAAACTGGCGGGAAATGCGGCAAAGCGCGAAATGATTCAGTGGATCGAGCAGACGGTCTCGGAGCTTGAGAATACGCCGCCGCACATCATGGACGGCGTGCCCGAAACCTTGGCGTATCTTGCGGGACATCATCGGCTGATTTTGCTGACGAAGGGCGAAGCGGCGGAGCAGGCGGCCAAAGTGGAGCGCTCCGGACTTCAAACGCATTTTGAAGCCATCGAAATCGTCGCGGAGAAAGAGCACACCACTTACGAGCGAATCGTTCACCAATTCAAGGTTGTGAAGTCGAATGCATGGATGGTGGGCAATAGTCCGCGCAGCGATATAAATCCGGCGCTGCGCGCGGGCTTGAATGCCGTTTTTATTCCGCACGTAGCCACGTGGGAACTCGAAAAATGCGGGCTCGAGAGTGGTTCGGGGAAGCTCATCATTCTTTCGAGCTTCCGCGACCTGCGCTCTCATTTTTGATGCTCGCAGCAAATCGTAACTTTCTTCTGAGAACGACTGAACGCATTAAGGATTTCACTGGAGCCATCGGGAATGGACCATCGCAAAGAATTCGCGGAATTTGACGACGTAGCGTATCTCGATGCGGCGACGCAAGGACCTTTGCCGCTCGCATCGGCGCAGGCCGCCAAGGAAGCTCTCGAATGGAAGAAGCTGCCCTTTCGCATACCGAGCGGCACATATTTCGATTTGCCAGATCGGGTCCGCGCCTCGATCGCGAAGATCATTCACGCCGAGCCGGACGACATCGCGCTGACTGCGGGCGCTAGCGCGGGGTTCACGGCGGCGGCTACGGGAGTTGATTGGAAGAAAGGCGACGAAGTGATCGTTGCGCGCGGCGAGTTTCCGGCACATTTTGCGACGTGGTTGCCGTATGAGAAGGCCGGCAAGCTGACGGTTAAGGTAATCACGCCGGCAGAGCGCTTCATCACCGCCGATGATTACGTGTCCGCAATCAACGCGCGAACGCGGCTCGTTTCAGCGAGTCTCGTTCGATTTGATAATGGCGCGCGGCTGGATGCTAAGCGCGTGGCGGATGCATGCCATGCTGTGGGCGCGTTGTTTCTGCTCGACGCGAGCCAATGTGCAGGCGCGCTTCCGATAGACGTTGGCGCGACGGGCGCCGATTTTCTCGTGTCGTCGGGATACAAATGGCTGCTCGGTCCGTACGGCACCGGATTTTTTTGGACGCGGCGCGAGTGGAGTGACCTCCTCCCGAGCGGACCGGTTTACTGGCAATCGCTTAAGGGCGCTGATAATTTTCACGGCTTGCCACTCGATGGTTTGAGCGTGCGCGCGGGGGCGCGCCGCTGGGATTCGCCCGAGACAGCGAGCTTCACGAATCTCGCCGCGTTTGATGCCTCTCTCAAACTCGTCACGAGCGCCGGCGTGGATCGGATATTCGAGCATGCGGCAAGCCTTAGCCGGCTGCTCGCCGAACGCCTTCCAATGGATCGATGCGTTCTCGCGTCACCAAGCGATGCCGAACGACGAGGACAATTCGTGTGCGTCGCCGCGCGCACGCCCGAGAAAACGGTGGAACTCCATGCGAAACTGCGGCAGGAAAAAATTATTGTCTGTTTGCGCGAAGGCGTTTTGCGCGTCTCTCCGCACATCTACAACACGGAGCACGATGTGCTTCGTCTGATCGCTGCGATGTCAGCTTAATGTCGCGATGCGTCGAATGAACTGCGCTGGTATTGCGGTTAGTTATGCGACGGCGCGTTGAACGGAATATGAATCACGGCTTCGACGGCGACAGGCTCGCCATTTCGTGATGCAGGAGAAAATTTCCAGCCAGAAACGGCTTCGATGGCGTTGCGATCGAGCTGCGGATCGAGGCGCTTCACGATTTGGATGCTATCCACAGAACCGTTCCCGCGAATAATCGCATAAAGAATGACGTCGCCTTCGACGTGCTCTTTGATCAGCGACGTCGGATACTTCGGGTCAACCGTGCGCAGGACGACGGGCGCGGCTAGATCCGTGTGAACGTGAGTCGGAGAGCCGCTCGGTTCCAATTCCGCGAAATTCAAAATCCAGCTTCCCTTAGCACTCGTCAGATTTGGCAGATTGATATTCGTGGTGTAAATGCGTTTGCCGCTCAGAATTTTTTCGGGGTTTACCTCTCCATCGAGGCCGGAGAGATCACGCGGCTCGTGATCGGTGACGGTCGCGGAAGTCGCGTCCGGCAACGCGAGCTTTGTGGATCGCGAAATCGCGAGGCGTGGATTTGCAGGCTTGAGGCCGCCAGTAGTCGCGCCGCTATTTCCCGCGACTGGTGAGCTCGCGCCTGGCTGCGTGGAAGAAACGTAAACTCCAGGCGGACCGGTCGCGGATTTGCCGCTCGGCGTTCCGTTCCCGTCAGCCGCGGTCTTCGATCCGCCGGCGCCGCCGGGCCGCGGCCCTTCGGGCGAGATCGATATCCGTGCCGCCAAATTTCCATTCGGAATCTGGACGGCTGCGCTCGGTGGCGCTGGCGTTGCGGAGAGAGCGACGAGCCGTCGCAGATTGGAGTCGCCGCCCGACGCCTCGCCTCCGGATGGGGAGCCGCTACCGCGCCCCGTGGCATTCGAAATGTCTGGCGCGGCGGCAACTTCCGCATGTGAATTGTTTGTCGGCGCGAACCGAGCAGAGCTGGCCGTAACCTGCAGCTTGGGCCTCGGCACGTCGAGCGCCGATGGCGCAATATTCAGCGCGGCGGAATCCGGCGCGTGATTTTCAATTTCGGGCACTGCCGCTTCTTCCGCACGGCGGGCACGCATCGTGGGTGCGCTCGTCGGATTAACGGGCATTTTCACGTCCGGGGCGGCTGGCTTTGCGAGTTCGAGCGAATCCGGGTGTGCCGTCGCACTCTGAATTTGTGGAGCATCTTCGGTCTCTTTGCGCACGTTGCGGAGAATCGGTTTTAGATCGGAGGGCGCGATCTGCAACTTTGGAGGAGCGGGCACATCCGAGCCCCACTGAACGATGTTGGGCAGTTGCTGCACGACTTTTGGCGGATCCGGCGGCGCATCCGGCTGAATCAAAGTTTGGCGAGGATGAGTGATTTGGTTTGGCTCGGACAAGATTGTCTGCCGCGGATGATATTCGTCCGCGCCAGCCGGTGCGGAACTTTTATCCGGCGGGCTGATCGGGTCCAACTTTACGGTCGGTGAAATTGGCGGTAAGTCAGGCACGGAAACATCCCACGTCAGGTGGATATCAGGCGCAATCACAGCGGGCCGTTCCCAACGCAACATCTTCCAAATCGGAAGCAACAGCACGAATACGAGAGCGACATGCGAGAACGACGACGCAGTGATCGCGCGTCCGGGCAGAGGCCCGCGAATCCAAGTTACCCGCATCGGCGAATCTGGCTCGCCAACTTCCGACCAGCCAGGCGGCTTCGGCCCTGTGAACACAGCTTTCAGGCTGCTGCGAAAAGCGCTGCCGGGCCGCTCCCAATTCACGCCGAAATTCAACGCCTGGGCAGAGTCTTGTAGCGAATTTTCCAGTTCAAGCATAAAGGCCGATATTATACCTTGCGTTTAGATGCGCCGGGGCGGGAGCGAGAACGGCGAAATCATGCGGCACGAACGAGGCGATAGAAGCTCAAGACGGAATCGCCCTGTACAATCATCCGCGAGCGCTCAAGCCGCGTCAAGAAGGATGGCAATTCCAGCCGGCGGGTATGCTCGGCGATCACCCGGCCCTCCGGAGCAAGCAACTGCGCGGTGTCCAGGTATTCCAAAATATCCTCGTACTCCTCCGCGAGCTTGTATGGCGGATCGAGATAAATGAAGTCCGGCAAAAGCTTTCGCTTCGATAGCTTTCCCAGTTCACCGAGCACTTCCCCAAAGCGCAAATCAACGCCCGCGCGCACGCCGAGCGAATCAAGATTTTTGCGAATGTTGACCACAGCGGGCCGGTGCTTTTCGATGAAGATCACTTCGCGAGCTCCGCGACTTAGCGCTTCAATTCCAACCGCGCCGGTTCCGGCGAAACAATCGACGAAAAATGAATCTTGAACGAGCGGGCCCAGCACGTTGAAGAGTGTCTCGCGGAGACGATCAGTCGTTGGTCGAAGCTCCATCCCTTTGAGCGATCGAAGCGTACGGCTTCGATATTTGCCCGCGATCACGCGCATGTGTGCGTTCCGTCCTAACCAACCGCCGCGAGTCTATATCGTTTGAACCATTCCGCGCCAAGCTGCGCCGTTATTTTTTGCAATTCCTCGGCTCGAGCGGGATTTTCGGAGAGCGCGAAGGCTTCGGTCCTCGCAAGTTCGAGGAGCTTGTGGTCGCGCAACGGGTGCGCCACATGAAATGCAAGGTCGCCGTGTTGGCGCGTGCCGAAAAATTCGCCGGGCCCGCGCTGTTTCAAATCGCGCTCGGCAATTTCAAATCCATTTGTCGTCGCCACCATCGTTTCGATGCGCTCGCGCGCGTCTCCGGTGATGTTTTTTGGCGCGACGAGAATACACGAAGATTTCTCCGTGCCGCGCCCGATCCGGCCGCGAAGTTGATGCAGTTGCGCCAAACCAAACCGGTCCGCGTGTTCGACCACCATCACGGTCGCGTTCGGAACGTCCACGCCGACTTCGATCACGGTGGTAGCGACGAGCATCTGGAAGTCGCGGCGGCGGAACCGCTCCATCACGTCTTCTTTTTCTTCGCTGGGAAGGCGTCCATGCAGAAGCCCGATGCGCAAATTGGGGAACACGTCCCTCGATAGCCGCTCGTATTCCGCTGTTGCAGCTTTCAATTCCTGCTTCGATTCTTCGATCACTGGGTAAATGATGTAGGCCTGGCGCCCGCGTCCTATCTCGCGCCGCAGAAATTCCCAGACGCCCGGAAGCTGCTCCTCGGCGTTCCAACGTGTCTCGACTGGCGTGCGGCCGGGCGGCATTTCGTCAATCACCGAAAGATCGAGATCGCCATAGACGGTGAGCGCCAGCGTGCGGGGGATCGGAGTCGCGGTCATCACCAGGACGTGCGGAGATGCCCCCTTATCCATCAGGCGTTTGCGCTGCAAGACGCCGAACCTGTGCTGCTCGTCCACAATCACCAGGCCCAGCCGCGAGAATCCGACTGGGTCTTCGATCAGCGCGTGCGTGCCGGTGATGAATTGCGCCTCTCCGCTGCGGATGCGCTCGAGCGCAGCCGTTTTTTCGCTTCGTTTCATTCCGCTCACAAGAAGTTCGACGCGATAGCCTGCAGCCTTGAAGATTTTGCCCGCGGATAGATAGTGCTGCACGGCAAGAATTTCGGTCGGAGCCATGAGCGCGACCTGGCATCCATTTTCCATCGCGATCACAGCCGCTTCGAGAGCGACGATCGTTTTACCGCTGCCGACATCGCCCTCGAGCAGGCGGCTCATCGGTTTCGTTTGCTCCAGATCGGCGGCGATTTCAGCGAGGACTTTTTTCTGCGCGGCTGTTGGCTTGAACGGCAGGATTCGTTTCAGTGCCGCGCGGATGCGATCGTCGCGAACCTGGAGCGGAATTCCCGTTTGTTCGCGCTCCTGTTTGCGGCGCGCCGCGATGCCGAGCTGAAAGAAAAAGAATTCTTCGAAAATCAACCGCGCGTGTGCGGGGCTGCGGAAACTATTGAGCATCTCGAGATCTTCATTTGCCGGCGGGAAGTGAACGTACATCAAGGCTTCGCGGCGCCCTGGCAGCCCGAACCGCTTGAGCAATTCCGGCGGAAGCGTCTCAGGAATTTCACCGCCAAGATTTTGAAGCACGCCATAGATCAGGCGCCGAAGAATCCGCGAGCTGATGCCAGCAATGGATTCGTAAATGGGAACGATCCGGCCAACCTCCGTGGAATCCGCTGGTGTTTCTTCCGGCGTAGCGGTGAGTACTTCGATCTGTGGATTGATCATCTCTCGCCGCGAAGTGCGATACGGATCCATATCAACTTTGCCGTGCAGGACGAGAGACGTGCCAGGCTTGAGGCGCCCTTCCAGATACGCGCCGTGAAAAAAGCGAACGCTCAGAATTCCACTCGCGTCGCGCACCTTCATTAGAAACATCGCGTTCCGATCCCGCGCAAAACGCACCGTGCTTCCCGAAGTCACCTCGCCCTGAACGGTATGTACCTGGCCGGGCACGATTTCGGCGATGGGGGTGAACCGGATGCGGTCTTCGTAACGGAAGGGAAGGTACTGAAGCAAATCCGCGACGCGATGAAATCCGCGTTCGGCGAGTTGAGAGGCTCGCTGCGGGCCGATGCCGCGCAATTCAAGTATCGGCGTGTTGAGATTTATGTTGGTCATCCAGCGCTACGTAATTACTGCACTATTTCTTATATCATCGCGGCGGGTTTCGCGCCCACCCGCGCCGAAGCTCGGAGGATCGCGTTTGCTTCGATTCCAGAAACACCCTATATTGGCCGAAGTGGAGCAAAAGGCGTGTTGTCGAGCGCCTCTTTTTCGTGCGCTTCACGTGCGAACCATTCTATGCCACAGAAATATCTTGGGGTGACGGCGAAAACGTGGGTGGAATATTTGGTGGCGATATTGCTGGGGAATGCGATTTATTATCTCTCGTTGCAACCACACCTTCCGGATTTGCTGAGACACAGGCTGTTCAACGCCGATCTGGGCCTGTTTCTGGATTTCCTAGTGTGCGCAGGGGTTTACGGGCTAATCCGTTTGGGAAAGAGCCTATGAAACGGGCCAATTTGTCGCAGCGTCCCACTTTCGGGACTACTGTGCGAGTTCGGTCAAAACGAATGCTTACGCCGCGAGGGCAAGTGCGTCTAAGTTTGTGGGAGCAGGGAGAAAGGCAAGATACCGGGGCAGTTGCACTTCGGAGTAGGCTCTAAGGGCCGTAATTTTCGGCCAGGCGCAACCGGTGGGATTCAACATGGGGATGAGCGTCGCACTCGAGCGAGATGCGCGCCACGCAGCGGTGAAGATTTCGGACGATCATGCGCTCGTTCGGGATGCGCAGGCGGGAGACCGTCTGGCGTTCGAGGAGCTCGTCCGGCGCTATGACCGAGAAGTACTGCGCCTCGCCCTGAACCTGGTGCATCGCAGCGAAGATGCGAGAGACATCTATCAAGAAAGTTTCTTGCGGGTTTACCGGAATCTCCATCGCTTCCGGTTCGAATGCAGTTTTTACACCTGGCTCTACCGGATCGTCACCAACGTCGCGCTCGATCATTTGCGCCGGCGATCCAGCAGGCGGGAAGATCAGGCGCCTGTCGGCAACGAAGAACGCGAGGGGACAACGCGCGACTTCTTCGATCGCCAGCCGGAAATTCGGGCGGCGTCGAATCCAGAGCGAGTGGTTCTCGGGCAAGAGCTGGGACAGCGGATTCAAGAAGCGATTGACCGCCTATCGCCGAGAGAGCGAATCGTGTTCGAGCTGAAGCACTATCAAGGACTCAAGCTCCGCGTGATCGGAGAGATGCTCGGCACGTCGGAAGAAACGGTAAAGAATTCGTTGTTTCGGGCGACGCGAAAACTTCGCGCGAGCCTGGACGAAATGCGGTAACAAAAGTTGAACGAAGGCTAGGGGATATGGATACGGATAAGAACAACGGCGCGCCTGCGCGGGCCGCCTCTGAACCCTGCACAGAATACGCCGAGCGGATGTACTTGTTCGGGGCGGAGGAACTGGAGCGCGAGGACGAAATCGCAATGAAAGCGCACTCGAAAGTGTGCGCGCGCTGCGCCGCGTATTTGTCCGACGTTGAAAAAATGAAGGCCTTGTTCGAATCCGTTCCACGGCTTGAGCCCGACTCGAATCTGCTGGCCGAGTGCCGTGCGAATCTCACCGATTCGCTCGACGACGCGGACGCCGCGAGTCGCCGCGGAATATTCGGGCAGTGGCTCGACGCGATTATGCCGGCGCGGTGGCTGACGATGCATCCGGCGGCCGCTGCCGTACTGCTGTTGCTGATCGGTTTCTCGGCGGGAACTTATTCGCCGCGATGGTTTGCCCAGAAGTTGGCTCCCGCCAGCCCCGGAGCCACTGGAAGCGCGGACACCGCGCCGCGGGCTGCCACCGAGGCATCGATTATTCCGTTCAGCGATCAGGATCTTCGCACCGCGGATGTCACCGGCATCAATCTTGTATCGGATACAGGCGATGCCCCGCCGCAAATCGAAGTTCAATTGAATGCCCAGCGCCCAATGCTGGTGCACGGCAGCGTTTCCGACGATCGTGTAAAGCAACTGTTGCTGTATGTCGTCCGTAACAATCAGCGGTTTGATCCCGACGTGCGAATCGAGTCCGTGGATTTGCTCAAGCCACGCACACATGACGCCGACGTGTGCCAGGCGCTTTGCCAGTTGGTTCACACGGACAAAAATCCAGCGGTGCGTCTGAAGGCGCTCGAGGCGCTCAGCGCCGAGGCTTCGCAGGAGACAGTGCGAAACGCGATGATGGACGCGCTTGTGAATGACGCGAATCCCGGCGTCCGCATCGAGGCAATTAATTCGTTGCGGGAACTGGCGGACAAGGGTCAAGTGCCGGCGGATGCCCATTTGCTCGCCGTGCTGCGCGAGCGCGCGCAGAAAGACTCGAGCACCTATATTCGTTTGCAGAGCGCGGCGACGATTCAAGCTCTAAATCCGGCCGAGAAGTTCTAGTTGCAACGGGGCGCGTGAAATTCACGAACTGAGAGCGAATGATTCAATGATCCAGCGGATGCCCCCCACAAATCACAAACGACGAATCGCTGCGCCGGTAATTCTCGCCGCAATTCTTCCAGTTTTAATCGCTCTGCCTCTTGCCGCAAAGTCCCGCGCGGTCACATCGTCAACCGATCCGGGCCCGAAACTAACTCGCGAAATCAAAGGCAGCCTGCCGACTCGTGATGGACAGCGGCTGCACCTCGTCACGGAACTTGGCAATGTCCGCATCCACACAGGAAGTTCCGGCAAAGTTGAGTACCGCATCACCCTCGGAACCGACGCAAGCGATCCCGACTCGCAAAAGTTGCTAAAGGATTTTGATTTGGCCGCGCATCCAACGCCCGACGGAGTTTCGTTGCGCGGAGAGATTTCCGGAGACGGCTGCACCGGGCATCTCTGGGTAACTTTTGATGTCAGCGTTCCGCATTCCTACAGCCTCGATGTGACCAGCCACGGCGGAAATATCGAGACTGAAGATGTAGACGGGCGCGCGCTGCTCACGACCTCGGGTGGAAACATCTCGGCCGGTTCGGTAAATGGACTCGCTCACTTGGAGACTGGCGGCGGACACATCACGGTTAAAGATGTGACCGGCGATCTGTTTGCGAGCACCGGCGGCGGACACATCACCGCGGGCGCGATTACGGGTAACGCCACGCTCCACACCGGCGGCGGGCATATTCGCGTCGTATCCATTGCGGGAATCTCGAAAATTGATACGGGCGAGGGTGGAAATATCTCAGTCGAGAAATCGGGCGGTGGCCTGACAGCCGACACGCGCGGCGGACAGATTGAAGTCGGCGAGGCAGGCGGCCAGGTTCGCGCGCGCACGGGCGGCGGCGGAATTCGAGTAGTACGCTCGTCCGGGCCGACGAACCTCGAATCGGTCCGCGGCAGCATTTATCTGACGCAAGTGAACAGCGCCGTGCGCGCATCGACGAATGCCGGCGGGATCACAGCGTGGCTGGGACCCGATGGCAAGCTTCCCGGCGGATGCGACCTGCATTCGGCCGACGGAGATATCGTGGTCTACATTCCGAAGCAGCTGCAGCTCACGATCGACGCGGCAATTCAGCTCGGGGACGACCACCGGCTCGTTGTAGACCCGGCGTTTCCGCTCAAGGTGAGTTACGGAGAGGTTTCGAACGGCTCTCGTGTCGTGCGCGCCGCGGGCACCCTGAATGGCGGCGGAGAAGTCTTGCGCTTGCGCACCGTCGCGGGAAACATCCGGATCGTGATGAGCGACGCCAATCGCCAGCTTCAGGTCTATAAGCTGCAGATGGATCAACTTCAAAAGAGGCTTGTGGAGATTCAAAAGGAATTTCAGGAACAGACATCGAACGACGATTCCAAAGACAGCAACTAGACCTTAACGGATCGTTGTCTCTGGAAATACATTGTTTTCGGGCCAAATGCGATTCTCGGGGCGGGGGTGCACCGTGGATGCAAGAATCTTGCAGGCGAAGTCCCGAAGTGCTCTACGAGCCGCCATTCGTGTCGTTGTCGTTGCCGCGTTTCTGTTGTGCCTCTCGTCATCAGGATTCGCGTTCACGCAGGTCTTTCAGCAAAGTTACCCGCTGCCGTCGGGCGGGCGGTTCGTGCTCGTTAACGTGAATGGCTCCGTGCAAGTGGAGGGTTGGGAGCGCGACGAGGTCGACGTCCGGGCCGTGAAAACCGCGGAAGGCGACGACGGAGATTTGAGCAGCGTGCGTATTGAAGTTGAGTCGGCACGAGACGGCGTGGCCGTTCACACCCGCTACCCGCAGGGCGAAGGCGTGCCCGTATTCGTCGATTACGTGATTCGCGTTCCATATCGCGTTCTGCTCAGCGATATCGCCACCGTCAATGGCAGCGTATCGGTCCGAGGCGTACAAGGCACCGGAGACATCCATTCCGTGAACGGAAACGTCGAGGTCACGGATAGCGAGGGCCGATTCAGCGCGCACACGACAAACGGAAACGTTCACCTTGAACTCTCACGACTTTCGGACGGAGCGCCGATGGTGCTTGAAACGATCAACGGATCAGTTCTGCTCGGGCTCCCGCCCAACGCGCACGGTGACATTCGCGCCCGCAGCATGAACGGTGAATTGAATTCCGACCTGCCAAGAATCGTGCGCGGCTCGTACGAAGGACGCGGATTTCACGGAACGCTAGGTTCAGGCGGCGGAGCGATCACGCTGCGGACGGTCAACGGCGGCATTCGAATTCTTCTCGAACGACCAAGTGTCTGACCAAGTGTTTTAACGGGGCGTACTACTTCTCATGGAACAAGGAGGACGACAAATGCGTAACAAACGCTATGTAGCGCTCGCAGGGGCGGGCGTTATGGCAATTTTTCTGGCCGTGTTTGCGATGGGGACGCCGGGGCAGACAGCGCCGCCGGCACCGCCGCAGGCTCCGGCCCCAGCGGCACGTCCGGCACCTCCAACTGCCCCACAGGCGCCGGAAGCCGACGTCGAAGAGTCGGAGGCTAATATGGAGAACCAAGCGAGGCATCTCGACGAAATATCGGCCAAGCTTGCGAATCTCAGCGCTAATCTCGAAGCCGAGGAACCAAATCTGAGTCAACTCGAGAAGAAAGTGATCGAACTCAATCCTGACGAATACATGGCACAGGCCGACGGAGACGAAAGCGGCTGGCTCGGCATCGAGATCGCGGAGATCTCAGCGGACCACGCCAAGGAATTGAAGCTCGCGGCCGTCCGAGGGGTTGAAGTGGTGAACGTCGAGCAGGATGGTCCGGCCGCAAAGGCCGGATTGAAAGAGCACGACGTGATTACCACATATGATGGCGAGACGGTCGAAGGCAGAGCGCAATTTCGCCGGCTGGTTCGAGAGACACCGCCGGGGCGAACGGCCAGCCTTGGAATTTCGCGGGACGGGAACGTGCAATCTCTTAATGTAGTGATCGGAGATCGCAGCGAACAAGCCGATAGAAAGGTCCGAGCCTTTCGGCAACTCGATCACCTTCCGTCGATGCCGTCAGCTTTCGTTATGCCGGATTTCGATTTGCAGTTTGCGGCACCCGAAATGTGGGACATGCACACGCCGTTGCTCGGAATCAGCGCGGAAGATTTGAACGGGCAACTCGGCGCTTATTTTGGCGCGCCCAACGGCGAGGGCATTTTGGTTCGCGAGGTTAGGAGTGGAACTCCAGCAGAGAAGGCGGGCCTCAAGGCCGGAGACGTCATCACGAAGATCGGCGACAAGCCGGTTAAGTCCTTGCGCGATCTGCGGACTGAGTTGCGCGGGAAGGGAGATCAGAAGACTGTAAGCCTCAGCGTCCTGCGGAAGGGCTCGGCGATGAACTTGCAGATCGAAATCGAAAAGCCTCGCCCCATCGATCCGCCGCAAATCATCAATCGCGCTCAACTGTAGTCAGCGACAAAGAGTCATGAACGACGGGCCCGGACATCCGTCCGGGCCTTTTTTATTTTGTGAGCATTGCGGATCGCGAAAAGTAATCGGGCCGAATTGAAGGCGTATTTCTTACTGGCGAACGACCTCGGCGTTTGATGCGGGAGCGACGAGCCTGATCAGCCGGCCTTTGGCGTCTAGCGAAAGATCCACTTCGAGATCGGTCGTTTGAACGCGCAACATTTCCGCGACATTGCTCCCACTAGGAGGAGTGATTGACTCGACCGTCACGCTGCCTGGAGTCATTTCCTGCGGCACCAGCACCGGAAACGTCTGGCTGCCTTTCTTCTCGCGATCGTAAAGCCGCGCGAGGATTGCGTATTGATGATAAAGATTGTTGTCTAGGATCGCGACGAGCGGCGACGTAAAGGTGAATTGCTGCGTGAACGGTTTCGCGTTCTCGAGACGAAGAATGATGGTCGCGATGCTGTTCTGAAACTGGATTTCCGCCGATGCTTTTTTCGCTCCTTGCGTGCTCCAGTCGTAGCTCACGGGCGTGCCGTTGGGCAGAAGCGTCAAATGAGCGCTGACCTTCGATGGTTGGCCGCCCGGCGGTTGAACGTCGGAGCTGCCTTGCGCGATCCAGTGATCGCCGCTCGGGTGAATCTCAAATTCCTCGGTTCCGAGTGCAGCGCCGTTGACGGAGATTTTGAATTTCCCTTTGTCCGGAATCAGGACGGGATCAATTCGAGTGGGAGTGGACGAGGCCGGCCGCGCTTTCACGCCTGCGACTGCAGTTAGAGCGAGAACCACGGCTCCAGCGGCAAGCAGTAGGCTCCAGCTGCGATGCGATGATTGATTCAGAACAGAATTCATGCGGGCACCTTATCCAGAATTCCAAGCGAAAGAATTTTCTCGACGACGCGCAACGGTTCCGTCATTCCTTCGATGCGAAAATGAGCGAGTTCATAGAACGGCAATCGTTGGCGGTAAAGTTCCCGGAAGCTCGCCTCGTCCTTAAACAGCGGCCGGTTCGTGATGTGAGCGCAGCGGCGAAGAAGCTCTTCGATCGGGCAATCGAGCCAGATCAAAGTCACCGTGTACCTCTCGAGGAGGGCGAGGTTGGCCGGTTGTGCCGTTGTGCCGCCACCGAGCGATATTACGGTGGAACGGCCCAGCGACGTCGCTTCGCCGAGCGATTTCTCCAATTGTTCGTATTCGATTTGGCGAAAAGCGGGTTCGCCCTGCTGGACAAAAATATCAGGAATCGAAAATCCGGTGGCGTCGGTGATGCGGCGGTCGAGATCCACGTGGACCCAGCCGATCTGGCGGGCGAGGAGGCGAGCGACGGTCGACTTGCCACTGCCCATAAAGCCCGTCAAACAGAGCAGCTTTCTCGATCGGTGATCGCCCGAAGGCGGCGTGTTGTCGTGTCTGGCGGTCAGGGAAGCGTAGCGCTAATCGCGCTTGTGGATGTTGATTGTACCATCGAATGAAACCAGCTCGACCTTCGCCTTCCCCTGATTCAACACGCCAAACAAGCTGTGGCTAAACTTCGATTCATAGCCGCGACTGTGCGGCGGCGGCGCGAGGTTGGCCTGACTATCCACTTTGCCGCGAACCGATGTCGCGCTCAGGTCAAATGAATCGGCAGGGGAAAAACGCACTTCGATCAATCCGCTGTAATTCTTGAGTCGATACGTTCCGTTGGGAAGAAATTCGCCGTCGAAGAACATGTCGCCAGCCCAAGTTTGGGCGCGGACGTTGTAGCTGCGCATTTCGAGCAGCTTTATATTGCCGCTCACCGACGTGATTTCAAGCTTGCCGGCGCAGCGCACGCATTGAATGGATCCTCCCACCGTCTTGATGGTTAGATATCCAGCTGCATCTTCGAGAGCAACGCCCGCCGCGATGGTATCCACGGCCATATCACCCATTACGTCTGCAACATCAACGGAGCCGGAGTCGTCGTGAATCTGAAGCTCGGCATCTTCAGGCACAAAGATCTGCAAATCGGCCCGCAGTTCTTCCGGGCTGATGGACGACGACACGGCGCGAGCATTGACCTCAACGCGATTGCCAGACTGTTCGGCGTCGAAATCAACTTTGTCGCTCTGAATATCTGCGACAAGCTTGACCTCCGGCCTCGACCACGCCTTGATCGTCAGCACGCCGTTGGGGTTGTGAATCGTGACGATGGGGTGCGCGTCAACTTTGAATCGCTGCTCGATGTGGCGAGGCGCGGCGACGGAGTTTCCCGCACAAAGCAGAATCGTGCCGAGCACGGTACTTGTTTTCACGATCCGGTAACCCAGGACTGGTTGGAACAAATTCATTGCGGATTCTCCCCGCGCTCACTCATCTCAGCGAGCAAGTCTGCCTTCTGCTGGTACGCCCCGTAGAGGTAATCGCGCGCGAGCTCGTTTTCGGGTTCCTCGCGAACACTTTTTTCACACGTCGCAATATACTTGTCAACGATCTGGAGGTTCTTGCGGAACGACGCATTCACTGCTTGATTCGGGCCGTGGAGGGCCGAAACTTCGTGCAATTCGAAGTCTCCTAGATTGGTTTGAATGGGCCGAGTCGCTGCTTCCATGCCTTGCGTCCATCGCTGTGCATTATTGTAATTCCGCGCTTCAATACCGAGGAGGAATGCGCCGGCTATCAGGACGGCGAGTGTCGCACCCGCCACCGCTGGACGCGGCCACCAAGCCGCGCCGAATGACGGCAGCCAACTCCGCCATCCACGAGCCCCAACCAAATTCTCTTCCTCGAGCTTCGCGCGAATGGCCGTCCAGAGGTGCGGTGGAGGATCAACCTCCTCCATCGATTGGCCGGTAACGCGAATCTCTTCTAGGTCCGCCAGCAATTCGCGGCAAGCTACGCACGTGCGGAGATGCGCTTCGGCCTCCGGAGCGCGATCGCCATCCATCCGCGGCCCAAGAAGATCCTGAAAGTCACTGCACTGCATGCCTGGCATTTTCTTAGCCCTCGCCGGCGGCTTCACTTTTCACCGCCTGCCGTTGCTCACGCGCCTGATCCCGCAAAGTCTCGTGAAGCAATTCCCGGAGCCGCATCCGTGCCTTGTGCAACTGCGACTTCGAATTTCCGATCGAGCAGCCCATGATTTCGGCAATCTCGTTGTGCTCGTAGCCCTGCACATCATGCAGCACGAAAATTGCCCGGTAACCCGGAGGCAGCTGCTCTACAGCTCGCTGCAAATTCACCCGATCCACCGACCCGGTTAGCTGCAAATCCGCAATGCCGAAGTCGCGCCGCGGCCCGCCGGTTTCTTCGTCAGGGTCGGTTGTTTCCTCAAGCGACGTTTCCGGCATCCGCTTCTTGCGGAGCTTCATCAGCACCACGTTCACCGACAAGCGATGGAGCCAAGTCGAGAATGCCGACTCTCCGCGGAAAGAGCTGATCTTCCGGAATAGTTGAAGAAACGCTTCCTGGGTCAGGTCCTCTGCTTCGGCCGTGTTGCTGACCATACGCAAGCAAAGGGAGTAGACCCTCCGGCTGTGCAACTGATAGATGCGCTCGAACGCGGCAGCGTCGCCCTGTTGGGCACGCCGGATGGCCTCCGCCTCCGGCATCTCAGTCGTCTCGATTCGTCTCGTTCGGGTCACAAATCCCGTCGGGACGCATCCATAACTACCTGCGATGCGTCGGTCGCCTCAGAAGTTGTACTTGCAGGTGCCTGGGAAGCACTACCTGGATTCTTCAGGTAAACACTTCCGCGGGGCGCGGTCCGCAATGTCTTCTGCGGACGCCCCGGTACGTCGGACAGTCAATTGTCGTCGGAATTGTGCCGCGCGTCTAGGCCGAAACCGCGATGCTGCGTCGCGCTACGGTGCGGGCTCGGCGGTCTGCCGGGGCCTCTAGCCGCGCCAACACTGGGAGGGCAACTTCAGGAGACAATGCCCGAAGAAACGATTTCAGGACGACTTCAGATTCACGCAGGCAGGTGTTCAGGTCGTCATGAAGGCGTTCGAGCGCGTCCCAAAGTTCATCGGTAGAAGATGTCTCTCTCTCAACAACCAGTTCAAGAGCGTGCGTGAACTCATCGGCAAGTGCTTCGACCGTTCGCTCGAGCGTCCGCACTTTGTGAAAGAACCGGTTCCGCGCGCCAAAAGCCACCTGATGAAGAATCCGGCTCACCGAAATCGGCCACAGGATCGACTGGGTTCGATAATTCGAAGGGTCAAGCGGCTCAACCGTCGGAATATCCGCGAAATGCCGCGCTTCATCTTCCATGATCTTACATGCTGAAATCAGGTCGTCAGCAAGACGCGCGAGCAGCTCGCCGGCGATTTTGGCTTGTTCCGCCGCACACCGGTCGTTTCCGTTGTCGCGCAACTCGAACGCGCCTTCCAGTGCCACGCTACCCATAGCATAGGCAGAATCCCACTGTTGCCTGAGAGTTCTGAATGTTTGCATTTGGCGCGGCGGAAGGGCGCCGATCCAATCCTGCAACACGCTTCGATGAGGAAAAAGATACGCCCGGAACCGGGATAGCACCTAGGATGCCTCCGCGTTTGCCGAAGTATACCAGAACTTAGGCGGCGTTCCTTGACGCTATTGGAACCGCGCCGCTATACTGCCGCACGACCCAAGTGAAAGGACTTCTGATTGGAATTCGAGCCTCTCGATCAGTTTCTACAGCGCAAGAAAAAACTCTCGGAAATATCCGCGCAGGGACGCAACCCATATCCCCACAAATACGACGCGACGATCACCGCGGCTGAGATTTCGCAAAGATATGAATCGCGGACGGCGGAGGAATTGCAGTCCGGCGAGGTAAAGGTTCGCGTCGCCGGCAGGGTTGTCGCGCTTAGGCCTCACGGAAAGGCCGGGTTTGCCCATATTCTCGGCCAGGGCAAACGGCTGCAGCTCTACGTCAAGCTGGACGTGGTCGGCCCGGAAGTGTTCGAACTTTTTCGCTCGCTCGATCTGGGGGATATCATCGGCGTGTCCGGCCATCTCTTTCGAACGAAGACGAATGAACTCACCGTGTGGGTCGAAGGAATCGAATTACTGACGAAAGCTCTCTTGCCGCTTCCCGAAAAGTGGCACGGGCTCGCGGACGTGGATCTCCGCTACCGGCAAAGGTATCTCGATCTGATCGCGAACGAGGGCGTGCGCGAGATATTCATCAAGCGCGCCAGGATCATCGCGGAAATGCGCCGCTATTTCGACGGTCGCAGTTTCATCGAAGTCGAGACGCCGATGATGCATCCTATCGCCGGTGGCGCCACAGCGCGCCCTTTCGTGACTCATCACAACACGTTCGACATCAACTTGTATTTGCGGATTGCGCCGGAACTGTACTTGAAGCGGCTCATCGTAGGCGGTCTCGATCGTGTGTATGAAATCAACCGGAATTTCCGGAACGAAGGTATCGACGCGCTTCACAATCCGGAATTCACTATGCTCGAGTTTTATCAGGCGTACGCGGATTATCGCGAGTTGATGGATCTCACCGAAGAGCTATTATCTGGGCTCGCCGAGATGATTTGCGGCAGTAAGAAAGTTAAATACGGCGAGACCGAACTCGACTTCTCAAGGTTCGAGCGCCTCTCGATGCGCGAGGCAATTTGCCGGCACTGGCCGAACGGCGCAGGGGCTGCGCCAATCGCAGCACAATTGGCCGAGGCGGGCGGGCCGCGGCGATTCGTGGCGGCTTACAATGAGTGGGCTCGCCGCGGCAGCGCCGAACCTATCGCGTTTGACGCCCAAGCCTCCGATGGGGAATTGATCGGACTTCTCTTCGACGAAATTGCTCAGGATCGTCTGATCCAGCCGACGTTTATTTTCGACCATCCGA
The DNA here is from genome assembly GCA_963803835.1 of uncultured Acidobacteriota bacterium. Classification (GTDB taxonomy): domain Bacteria; phylum Acidobacteriota; class Terriglobia; order Acidiferrales; family UBA7541; genus Palsa-147. Next base: position 62,374 of record CAWDOI010000014.1, read on the forward strand.
CGGCGATATCGCCGCTCTCGAAGAGCCGCCCGGACGATCCTTCAGTCGCCGAGCGCTTCGAACTTTTCATCGGCGGCACCGAAATCGCAAACGGCTTTTCCGAGCTCAACGATCCTGAAGAACAGGAAAAACGCTTTCGCGCGCAAATCGAGCGCGGCGGCGACGAAGCTCCCAAACAACTCGATGAAGATTACATCCGCGCTCTGGCGCAGGGCATGCCGCCGACGGCAGGCGAGGGAATTGGAATCGACCGCCTCGTCATGCTTTTGACAAATTCGCATTCCATCCGCGATGTGGTGCTCTTCCCGCTCTTGCGGCCGCTTGGCACCGCGCGCGCCGAAGCCGCCGGCGAGACCAAATGAGCTTCGAATGGATGGTGGCGCTGCGGTATCTCCGCTCGCCCCATCGCCCCGCCGTGCTCCGGCTGGTTACGCTTCTCTCGATGGTTGGCGTGGGAGCGGGAGTGGCGACCCTTGTGATCGCTCTCGCGATGAACACGGGATTCCGCCAGGCGCTACGCGATAGGCTTCTGGGTGTGACCGCGCACGTCAATCTGAAGCCGATCAGCACGGACGGCATCCGCGACTACGCTGGCCTCATTGCCCGTCTCGAGAAAGTTCCTGGTGTCCGTTCAATCGCTCCGGCCATTTACAACACCGTCTTGCTTTCTTCCGGCGGAAGCGCGCGAGGAATCGTCCTGAAGGGAATTGATCCGGAGTTGGAAAGCCGATCCGATGACGCGCTCCGCAAACTCGTTTCTGGATCAGCGAATTTTGCGCCGGACGCCGAACGAATTCAGGCGCTTCTCGTCGGGAAGATCCTTGCTGACGAATTGAAAGTTGGCGTGGGTGATTACGTCACACTGACCAGCCCGCAAGGATCGCTGACGCCGTTCGGACTGATTCCGAAGTCGAGGCGATTCCGCATCTCAGGAATTTTCGATTCGGGCTTTTACGATTACGATGCGAATTGGGGATTCGTTACGTTGTCGTCCGCGCAAGGCCTGGCCGACATCGGCGACGTCGTGAGTCTCCTTGAAGTTCGCGTGACGCGCCTGGATGATGCCGCGAAGATCGCGGACGAGCTGGTTAGAGAAGCCGGCCCGGGATTTACGACTACCACGTGGATCGACGAGAATCGCGCGCTTTTTCGCGCGTTGAGTCTCGAGAAGCTGGTCACCGCGCTGTTCATCGGATTAATTACATTCGTGGCCGGGCTGAATATTCTTGTCGTGCTTACAATGACCGTTGCCGACAAAGCCCGCGACATCGCGGTGCTCGTTGCGATGGGAGCGCGCCGCGCGCAAATTCGACGCATCTTCGTTATTCAGGGATTTGTCGTTGGCGCGATCGGAACTCTGTGCGGCCTAATAGGCGGCTACGGCCTCAGTTGGATTGCAAACGCGTGGCGGCTCATTCCATTGAATCCGGAAGTGTACGCGATTCCGTACGTGCCGTTCCGTTCGAGCGCGTTTGATGCCATTTGGATTGCTGCGGCTTCGCTCGCGATTTGCAGCCTCGCCACACTCGTGCCTGCGCGCGCGGCCTCGCGGATTTTCCCGGTAGAGATTTTG